>NZ_JAUXMX010000056.1 GCF_030683065.1 Pseudomonas sp. | reverse complement strand
TCCGTCTCCGTCTCCGTCTCCGTCTCCGTAATCGAGACGGCGGCTGCGTTCAAGACCTGTCTCGATGACAACATCATGCGAGCGCTCACACGGCCCGCGCTACGTTCAAACTGATCAAGAATAACAATAATGTAGGAATATCATTAGTTTGGTGGGGGTTCTACTGAGAGTCCGCTTTTGGCCGGTTTGTGCCTGTTGAGATCGTGATCGGCTGTCCGCAGTCAATAGCCGCTTCCTGCTGGCCGCGCTCATCCCTCGCAATGACTGTTATTCAGTTGTCAGCGTGGTAATCCGGTTGACGCTGATAATTTGCCCGCACCAGATCATTTCGAAATGAGCGGCTTGGATGATTGAGGTAACGGGCCGCGGTGTCATGAGCGCCCAGCAGATGCTGCCTGGAGAACGAACCGAGTTGTAACGCATTCCTGGGCAAGCTTTACGCTTTGCTTCGCCTCCTAATTGATGAGAATGCGTGTAATCGTCAGGTGCATATATGGGGGCGGACAGCGGCACTACTGCAGCGTCTCTCATACCTGCATCAGTGAAACTACAGGCTAGCCCTCTGAAGACAAAACGCTCGTAATTGAGGTCAGGCACGTTCGACCAGCAGAGCCCCTGGTGGTGACGCACTTCTGCAATCGCTGTGTCCATTTTGTCGGCCAGGTAGAGTACGCCAAAGCTGCCATTGCTAAAGCGCGAGCCGGCCGGGTTTACATGGGTAAAGGGCGCTGTGGCGTAGGAGCATCCAGGAATACCGAATGGGATCTGGTCGCGGGGGATCAGCTCTAGTCGGCCAAGCTCGTTCTGCAATCTTGGATTCGTTATTGCTTGAAGCTCATAGAGAGCTTCGAAGTCCGCTGCGTCGGCGACGTCATCGAACAAGGCAATGGGCGGGAACTTGGAGTTGACCAGGCGGTAGGCCTGCAAATTCTCGCCTTCCAAAAGAGGAAGGCTGCTTAGCATTACCACTGAGCCCCCCGCAGCGCGTCGATCCGCCGGAATGTCTCATACAGCGAGATCATGTCGCCCTGCGCCATGATCTCGAGCGGCGTGCGTCCGTTGAAGAATTCGTTGCGGTTCTCCATTGTGGGGAAGCCGTAGACGTTTTCGGGGTTATCGAACACCAGGCGCAGTGCCGCGTGGATATTCAGCACGAGGCTGATGCGCTGCATTTGGTCAAAGTCCAGGCCAACCGCCCACTCAGAGTCACGCTGCTTGGCTCGGGTATAGGTGCTGCGCGAAATACGCAAGATTTGGCAGGCCTGCTCGCAGGAAGCCTTCCACTTATCCAGGATGTTCAGCGCCGCACGCAGGCCGGCTGCACATTGGCTTTTCGAAAAATCTTGCGATGGGATTGCTGCTGCCATTGCATGCACCTCAAGTCAATCTACAGACAAAAAAATATCACTTGTGTGTCTGTGGATCAAATAATTTGATGGCTCAACCAAAGGAGCAGGAAGCGTCTTACCGCTTTCAATCTGGGCCGCTTGGGCGCTGCAATCTTGGTCGTGGCGCCCGACCATCGGGTGCAGCGCGAGCCGTCACTGTTAAGGTGCCCAAACCCACGAGGCTGACGCTTTCGCCATCTTTAAGGGAAGAACGAGGTGTTGGCGGCACCACCAACATAGGTCGTAATGAGTATTAAAATACCTATTAATGTACGCCATAGAACATTTACCGGCATTTAATTGCCTTTTAATTGCAGTTTGGCTAAGGTTTTAGGCATTAAGTTGCCGGTAATCGCTATGCACAAGCTCACTCTACAAATCTATGCAGGTGGAAGATGGCAGGATGCCATGGGGATTGGCTTCGAGCAGTCTGATCTCGGGCTGGATGGGCCTTGTACATATGGATACGAGCAGAGCTATCTGGTGAGCGCCCTCGACGCTATAGGCAGTCGTCTGGAGGGCGCGGTCAGTGCTGCCGTACCTCTGGGCTGGGACTCTTGGCGGAGTAAGCAGGCCCCTGCTTTTCTTTACGATATTCTGCCCGCAGGGGCGGCCAGACGCTTTTTACTGAAACGCTTGAGTGGGGAGCGACCGCAGGGGCTGAGTCTAGATTTGTTCCTGTTGGGGCGCTGTACACCTGCACCCATTGGTAATCTGCGCATCAAGGAATCAGCAGACGCTATTGCGGGCAGCCCTGTGTTGGGATTTACGCGAGAGGAAGTGGTCAGCCGCGACTCGCGCTTCCTTGAATATGCTTATGAGCAGGGGGCTGCCATTGGTGGTGCCACTGGGGCGGGCGGTGAGGCTCCCAAGCTGCTGTTAACGGAAGACCGTCATGGTGCCCTGCACCCTGATGCTGTATTGCCGGATGCAGATGCTGCACAGCACTGGTTTGTAAAGTTTGCACGTAACAAGGCAGGCCGGACGGACCAGGACATTCTCCGCAGCGAGTATTGCTTCTATCGAGCGGTTCGGCAGTTGGGACTCGACACAATTGCGGCAGAAGGATTGGCTTTGGAAGAGGGTAATAAGCCCAGCCTGTGGATGCATCGCTTTGATCGCGAAGTCAGCGCCGCAGGCGTGGTCCGAGTTGCCGTTGAGTCGATGTACTCCCTGTCTGGTGTTACTGAGGCTGGCAGCTATATGTCGCATTCTGAGGTGTTACGCAATCTGGTCGCGTTGTGGCAAGGCGTTGGGCAGGCTGAGCAGGTTGGCGATCTGGTGTTCGAGTACATGCAGCGAGATCTGCTGAATCAGATTCTTGGCAACTCAGATAATCATGGCCGAAACACCTCCATCCTAAGGACTGAGCAGGGCGTGAGGCTGGCTCCGATCTATGATCTGGCTCCCATGGTAATGGATGATGAAGGCGTAACGCGTACAACCAAGTGGCCGAAGCATATTGAGCTGGCGGGGGAGGTCGGCTGGAGGACCGCCTGCGATGAGGCTGCGCAGTGGGTAAACCCTGATGAGTTATTCCAGCGGCTCAGGGCTGCGGCTCAAACTTTCCTGGCCTTGCCTGATTTGCTGAGTGCAGATGGACTGCCCGCTACGACAATGAACCACCCTCGCGTAGTGCTGCGTGATCTCCCTCAGCGGCTCAATAAATGGGGGCTCATCTAATGGACATCCTTGAGCGCAATCGGATTCTCGTCGAGTTGCAGGAGCAGTTGGCTTCTGGAGAAATTACGATCGGCGCGGCAGTTCGGCGATTACGCAAGGACGTGACTGGGTTGCAGCAGGCCAGGTTCGCCCAGATGTGTAAGCTGTCGCTGCGCGCCCTACGGCAGCTGGAGCATGACGCAAGTAACCCCACCGTTCAGACGTTGAACAGCGTATTTAATCCATTCGGGATGCAGGTCGGAATCGTGCCAAAGGTTTCGCGCTGAAACATTGGCTTTGCAATCTTGTCTGAAACGACGGAAAGCTTTGGCCAGGCTGTGTGAAAGCTCGCTGGGCAGGCTAAAGCTGTAGCTTGCGCAGTGAATCACCCGGACTCCACCCGCCGAGTTCGATGACCTTCGCCGGCACCGAAGAAGGGGTGGCGCTTTTGATGCTAATAATTGGCTAAATATCGGCAGCTAAATTTTCAACTATCTGAAAATAAAAGAAAAAGATAAAGGATCTGTCCAGTCCATCATCGGCGCGACGCTGAATTTCCTGGAAAACTTCTGCTGGATTACATCTGTAAATATTTGATTCATATGGGTATTTATCTTTCTGATGTTCTAGTGGAACTGTACATAAATGCCGATTTTTCTAACTTCGTGTGCACGAGGGCACAAGAAGGGCAGCAGCTGGGTATCTAAAAACGAGCAGGGAGTGTGCACCAGATGGCCTCGATTACTGAGCTTCCTCGTAGTTCTTGGCGCGTCCACATTTGCTGAAAGGGCCACAAGGCGATCAACGAAACATTTTCGACAGAGAAACGTGCAAAGGCTTTCGCTAAGAAGAATGAGGCTCAGCTTGAGCAAATCAAAGTGACTGTCGGTATTAAACCTGAAAAAGGACTGAGGATCGCTGACGGTCTTCTGAACTCACGAGAGCTCCAGCGCAGATCTGGCACCAAAGCAGTCTCGAGTACGTACCGAAGGTAATGGAAATGTGGTGCCCGACATGCGGCCCAGACACATTAAAACCGTACGGTTATGGAACATTTTTTGAACTAGACAGCAATCCAAATGCCCACTGAACAGGGGCGAGGCGTTCGAGGAGGACGCAATACGCCCATTGATCCATGGCGCCGCCAGTAAGGCCAAGGCGTTTCGCACGTTGCGCTGAACATGCGCATGTGAAGGACACCATCCAGGAACTTGGCGACCACCTACTGCCTCTTTTCGCCTGAGCCTATCGGAAAGGTAATTGCTGAGACAACGCAGTGATGGGGCGTTTCTTTCTGAGCTTGAAGATGGAATGAGACTGGCTGCGCGGCTACGCCAACGCAGGAGAAGCGACTCGGGATATCGCCGACTAAATCGTGGGCTTTTACAGCGCCCCCCGGCTGCATTCAAAACTGGGTTATCGACCTCCCTCCGTCTTTGAATGCGAATCGGCCGATAAACTACCTATCAAAGCTCTGGAGATTTAAATGGCATACGCAACGATCAACCCATACACCGGTGAAACACTCAAATGTTTCCCGGACGCCACCGACGAGCAGGTTGCTCAGGCACTTGATGACGCACACCACGCATTCATGAGCTGGAAAGAGTGCTCTCACGCCGCCCGGGGTCAGATCCTTCAGCGCGCAGCCGATCTGCTCCGGGAGCGCGCCAATGACTATGCGCGCCTGATGACTATCGAGATGGGCAAGATCACGTCTGAGGGACTTGGCGAGGTCGAGCTTTCGGCCGGCATTCTGGAATACTACGTGAAGCACGCCGAGTCGCTTCTGGCGCCTGAGAAACTGGTGGTGGCCGATCCGGCGGAAGGCGATGCGACACTGGTTCATGAGCCGCTCGGGATCATTCTGGCAATCGAGCCCTGGAACTTCCCCTTCTATCAAGTAGCTCGGATCCTGGCACCGCAATTAGCAGCAGGCAACACGCTGTTGCTCAAACACGCATCCAATGTGCCTCAGTGCGCGGCGGCATTTGAGCAATTGATGCTTGATGCGGGCCTCCCATCAGGTGCCTTCCAGAACCTTAATGCGACACACCAGCAGGTTGAGACCATTCTCAATGACCCGCGCGTGCAAGGAGTAGCACTGACCGGTTCCGAAGGGGCGGGGGCAGCCGTCGCCGCACAAGCGGGTAAGGCTTTGAAGAAGTCCACGCTGGAGTTGGGCGGGGCTGACGCGCTCGTCGTGCTGAAAGATGCCGAGCTGGAGAAAACCGTCAAATGGGCTGTGATTGGCCGTCACTGGAATGCCGGGCAGGTGTGCATTTCTTCCAAGCGCATGATCGTTGTGGAGGAGGTCTATAACGACTTCCTGGCCCTTTATGCGGCAGGCGTTGCCCAGCTCAAAGCGGGTGATCCAATGGATCCTCAGACAAATCTTGCACCTTTATCTTCGCAAGCGGCTGCAGATGAACTCCTGGAAAAGATCCAGGAAGCAGTCAAGCATGGTGCCAAGGCCACTGAAGTGGGTCCGAAAGTCCCTGTCCAAGGTGCATTCGTGCAACCCACCATCCTCACCAATGTCACACCGGACAACCCTGCGTACTACGGGGAGTTTTTCGGGCCGGTTTCGATGATTTTTTGTGCCAAGGATGAGGACGATGCTGTACGCATCGCGAACGACTCGCCATTCGGCCTGGGCGGCTCAGTGTTTACCGCAGACGCCCAGCATGGAGCTGAAGTTGCTAAGCGCATCAGCGCCGGGATGGTGTTCGTGAATCACCCGACGTCTTGCAAGCCTGACTTGCCGTTTGGTGGTGTCAAGCGCTCTGGGTATGGCCGGGAGTTGATTGGCCTTGGCATCAAAGAGTTCGTAAACCACAAGCTGATCAATATTGTGGATATCGACGCTCCGTTCTAACTAAAAAACCCCACGGTTTTATTGAACGTGGGGTTTTTTTAGATATCTTCACGCCGGTGGGCACAATGCCCGCCGGCGTCTTATTATGAAGTTAGTCCTGCACACTCATGAGTCGGCCTCGAATTGTGTGCTTCGAGAGCACCATCATCCACCTCGGCGACGAGATCAGCGACGCTCCTTACCTGGCCGGACGCGGGGACAGTTTGGCAAAAAGTCGAGCTGCACGGTTGCAACCATCTGATCCGTCAGTTGTATTTGTGCTGACCACGGATTGCATCCGGGTTGTCCAGTAGCCTGAAGCCCTGGCAGTAAGGTCTCTACTATCACGCCAACTACTTATTCAATGGCTTCGTCTCTTTCACTGCGACTGATGATCGCGGCTCCCACCAAGTCACCGGTTACATTCAAGGCAGTCGCCCCCATACCAACCAGTGAGTCAATCGCTGCAAGCAGGGCAACCGTTTCGATCGGCAAACCCACTTGCGCGAATACGGTGGCAATCATGATGATCCCGGCCCCTGGCACACCTGCCGTACCTATAGTTGCCAGAGTTCCAACGATTACGATTTGTAGCATCTGCATCAGATCCAGCGGTACACCGATCACGTTGGCTGCAAAGACAGCCGATATCGCTATCCTGATTGCCGCCCCGTCCATGTTGATCGTAGCCCCCAGAGGCAGAATGAAGCTATACGCCCGGTGGGAGAGTCCCATGTTGCTGGCAGCATTCATGGTAATCGGCAATGTACCGGAACTACTCTGAGTGGCGAAGGCTGTAACGACGGGTGTCCTCGCGTACCGAATGAAATTGCCGACTTTGACACCGTATAAAAGCATGGCCAGGCAATAGAGCCCCGCGTGCACGAACAAGGCGACATACAGCACCAGTATCATGCCTGCCAACGATGTAATGGTCGCGGTTCCCTGCTCTGAAACAGTACCTGCCACGATGGCAAATATACCGATAGGCAAGTAGTGCAGCACGCCGCGCATGATCATCATGGTAGCTTCGTTGAGCCCCTCGACAACCGTGAGCACCTGTCTGGCGGCATCTCCATAAACCGGGGATTCGCGCAGCTTTAGTAGTGCAAGGCCAAAGGTCATGGCCGTAAATATGATGCCAAGCATGTTCATCTGGATAAAGGCTGTAAACAGATTGTCCGGAACGATACTGAGAGCTACCTGAACGATACTTGCCTGATTCTTGACATCGACCATGGCGCCGCTAGCAATCTGCATACCGGTGCCCGGAGACAGCACCGACGCTACGGCAATGCCCACAATCATGGCAATGGCAGTCGTCAGCAAATACCAGGCAATGGTTTTCCTGCCCAGGCGTCCCACCCCACCGGCATTCCCCTGGTTGATACCCACAATCAAGGTAAACAGCACAATGGGTACGATCAGGAATTTCAGCAGCCTCAGTAGAAGCTCACCAAAGGGAGCAAGCCAGTCAACGACCGATTGCCCGGCAAATAGCCCTACGACGATACCCAGTATCAATGCAATGGTGATGCGGAGTATCAGAGACGACTCTGTATACGTTTTGAACAATGCGTGCCTGAATTCATAGAATAAGTGCAACGCTTGAAACGATAGGCAGAGGGCCAGCCACCGGTAGAATCCAGGCTCTCACACCAAAGGATTCAAGCGCAGATGACTACGCATTACCGGCAGCTGACCCGGGCCCAACGTTACC
>NZ_JAUXMX010000055.1 GCF_030683065.1 Pseudomonas sp. | reverse complement strand
TCTCTGGGCGCCTGCCGTAGCCATGCACCCACCCGTAGCCCGGATGCAATCCGGGAGCGATTATCAAGCGCCAGACTTCCCCCGGATTTCATCCGGGCTACAAAAAAATGCTGCTCACTTGGCTTAAGTGAACAGCATTGCAACGAGAGGTGGCATTACCTGTTTGCCGCCTGCTCCCTCGATCAATACGGTGCGCGTGTGGCAGGCAGATCAGGCATTTTGGGGCGGTTTGACTTACTTCTTATCTTTGTCTTTGCTGACCTCATGACCAATCACGCCACCCACCACGGCACCGGCGCCGGTGCAGAGCACGCCACCGCAGAGCACATTGCCCGCCACGCCGCCAACTGCAGCGCCGACCGCGGTGTTCTTCTCTTGATGAGTCATGCCTGAGCAACCGCTCAAACCCAGGGCAGTGAACAGAACGCCGGCGGAAACAAGCTTGAAAAGCTTCATATGAAGTACTCCAGTTAACAACCTGATCGAATTTTTTCGCGCGCGTTTTTCTCACGCGCAGTAAAAAAAGACCGTACACGCGATCATTAAGAGCGTCTGTAAGCTAACGCGCATAGGCGACTGGCGCCGCGACCCGAACGTTGCGGATAACCTGTTCTTTAAACCGTGCAGGCGCGAGGCGTATGGTTGAAATATCAATCCTGTGGAGACGTCGCTATGTTCAAAGTACTGCGCAACGGCAAGAACCGCATTGATGTTGAGTTCTCCGGCAAGCTCGACAGCGCACAAATGCGCGTCGCACTGGATGAGCTGAGCCGGCAATCGGAAGGCATTGAGCATGGCCTGATGCTCTATCGAATTGGCGATTTTGCGCTGCCTACTCTGGGCGCGGTGGCCGTCGAGTTGTCACGTATCCCGCAACTATTGCGCTTTGTTCGACGTTTCGAGCGCATGGCAGTGGTTGCTGACAAGGCGTGGGTGAGAACCGCCAGCGAGGTCGAGGGTGCATTGATCCCAGGCCTGCAGATCAAGGCATTCGAGTGGGCTGATGAGGAGCAGGCCGAAGCCTGGCTGCACGGCTAGCCAGCGCTGCCGAGGCGGCTCTGGTTGGCGATGCAGCGCTTATGCAGGTCTTTGATTGAGGCTAAAGCGGAGTGCCAAACAGCGCTGTCCAGTAGATGCCCGCATCGCTTTTCGGGTCGACCGCATAGGCTGCGCCAAGCTCGCTGAATTGCGCGTTCATCAGGTTGGCGCAATGACCAGGGCTGGCCAGCCAGCCGTCGACGACCTTGCTCGAAGCGTCCAGGCCGGCGGCGATGTTCTCGCCAACCTGCTGAGCGCTGTAACCCGCCAGTTCGGCGCGGTCACCTGGGGTGCGGCCGTCACTGCCGGTATGGGCGAAGAAGTTGCCGTTGGCCATGGCCCGACTGTGCGTTTCAGCGGCCATGCCCAGCGTGGCATTCCATACCAGTGGCGTTGTCGCAGCAAAGGACTGGGCGCCGCATTGGCGCGCTTGCGCACGCTTGGCATTGACCTGGGCGAGTAGCTTCTGCCCTTCCGCCTGCCAATCGCCCAGACGCCCGACCAGCAGCGGCCGCGCCACTACGATGCGCCAGTCGCGATCCATCCGGTTCACGCCGATATCGACAAACTGCGGATCCAGCAAAACCTGGCAGAAGCTCTCTTGCAGCACCTTCATCGCCGCCAACGCATCACGCGGCCCGGAGAGGCTAATCGCTCGCACGTTAACAATAGGGTAGGCCGCCGCGCTCAACATCTGCTGCAGATCACCACCACCCGCGACCGGCAGCACCAGACGTGAATCAAACGCCAGTGGAGGCAGCTCCTCGGACGCTCGCCCCGCGCAGCGTTGCACCTCGCTGCGGTAGGTATTGATCGCCTCGATCAGTTGCCCCTCTTCGGCCGCGTAGCCAGCAACACTGAACAACACCCCCAGCGACAACGCCGCGAAACCCGGCACACACGATCTGACGCCCATGCAAACCTCCTTCAAACTGATGGTGCCCATGATGCGGACTCGGCGCATGCTCGGCAATGCCGGCGCTACAGCTGAGCAGATCAATCAAGCAATCCACGTAGCCAGCGCGGAGCAGAAATTACCTGCATCCCTGTGACCCAGCGGTTGGGCGCGGGCGCGGTGCATGCACGCCTGGGGCGGCATGAGGCTGCAATGGGTAGAGTGCACCAATCTGCAACTGGCCTTGGTGCGCACGGCGCACCCTACAAGATCAAGCCCCTGCACATGCCCGCGAATGGCTTCAGCCGCGCACTATCCGCCGCGAGGTGCTTGAACAGCTGCGCCAGCATGCCCCACCGTTTTAATGGCGCCCTGATTACGGTAATCTTTGCGGCTTATTTGAAAAGGAGTAATTCCCCATGGCCAAAGCCACTGCCCGCCACATCCTGGTTGCATCCGAAGACAAGTGCATCGAACTGAAAACCGCTATCGAAGGCGGCGCCGACTTCGCCCAGGTTGCCAAAGACAACTCCACCTGCCCGTCCAGCCGTAGCGGCGGCGATCTCGGTTCGTTTGGCCCGGGCCAGATGGTCAAGGAATTCGACACCGTGGTATTCAGCGCCCCGATCAATGTCGTGCAAGGCCCGGTGAAAACCCAGTTCGGTTACCACCTGCTGGAAGTGACCAGCCGCCAGGACTGATTGCCTGAGGCGTACCTGTGCCAGGCACAGGTACGCTCACCCTGCCCCGCCTGACGAGCGCAACGCCGCAGCGTACACCCCGTGTTTCCCGCCCAGCAGCCCCCCCCCGAACCGCCCTACAGATTGCCCGCAGTCTAGATTCCCCACGCGCTAGATAACGGGGTATGGCGCAAACGCGCTGCCCGGTAAACCCTGAAGTCGCCGCGCCGCTCGTGCGCGCAGCGCACCTGGGTGCGATCAACGGAATGGGGTCGCGGCGAATAGACAGGTATACTCGCGCCCCACTTTTCTCTCGGCAGCCGCGGACCTTTCATGACCAATACTCACTCGCCTGACCCAACGCTTGCCGCCCAGACTGCCGAAGTTGAAGCAGGCAGCGCCGCAACCAACGAGTCTGCCCCAGCTAAAAAAGCCGGTTTGCCAGGCTTTGCCTCGCTGTTTTCAGCGGCTGCCGTCGCTTCGGGCAAGAATGATGGTCAGGCCTGGCACCTGAAGGGCAACAAGTCCGCCCATGAAAAGAAGATCGGCCCGGCACCGAATGGCACCCGTCGCTCCATGGGTAAGCGCTAACCAGCTGGCCCCCGCAAAACGCCCCACGCTATTCACAGCAGGGCTGGGCCCGCGCGCACTAGCGGGCTCTCAGGCCAGGCGCAGGCGCCCGTACAGCCAGCCGCCGCACACATTGATCAGCAAACCGAGCATGACCAGAAGCGCGCCGAGCACTTGCAGCGGGCCGAGGCGTTCGTCGAGCAGCAGCGCCGAAGACGTAAGCCCCACCACCGGCACCAGCAGCGAGAAGGGCGCCACCTGGCTGACCGGGTAGCGCGACAGCAGGCGACTCCACAGGCCGTAGCCGAGAATGGTCGCCCCGAAGGCCAGGTAGATCAGCACCAGGATCGAATTCAGGTTGATGCCGCGCAATGCAGCCTCGATCACTTCTGGGCCTTCCAAAAACCAGGACAGCGCCAAGAATGGCAGCGGTGGGATCAGACTTCCCCAGACCACCAGGCCAACCAGGTTCACCTTGCCCAGCTTGCGCGTGACGATATTGCCCAGTGCCCACATCGAGGCGGCACAAATGGTCAGGGCAAACCCGGCCAGGGTCATCAACCGGTCACCCTGCAGGCCGATCAGCAACAAGCCTCCCGCCGCCACCAACAACCCGAACAGGTTGGCCATGCGCAGGCGTTCGCCGAGAAACAGTGCGGCGAACAACAGGGTGAAGAACGCCTGGGATTGCAGCACCAGCGAAGCCAGACCAGCCGGCATGCCCACCGACATGGCATAGAACAGAAAGGCAAACTGGCCGAGCGAGATGGTCGCGCCGTAGAGCAGCAGCCAGCGCAACGGGATCTGCGGGCGCTTGATGAACAGAATCGCCGGAAAGGCGGCGAGCATGAACCGCAACGCCCCCAATAACATCGGCGGCATGTCATCCAGGCCGATCTTGATCACCACGAAATTCATGCCCCAGACGATGATCACGACCAGCGCCAACAGTAGATCCTTGGGCGACATGGCGCTTCCTCATCTTTATTTCCGGGTGAGCAGCCATTAGAACAGCGCCGGCAAATCACCTGCACATACAGTCGCTCAGCAAAACAGCCGCACAGTCCGCCGCGCGCCGCCGCGACTGCGCCCTCAGGTTGCGCGAGGCTGGCTGACTACTTCACCAGCAAGACCGGCACCGACACTTCATGCACGACCCGTGTCGCCGCCGAGCCCAGCAGCATGCCGGTGAAACTGCCCAGGCCGCGCGTGCCCATCACTACGGTGTCGCACTGCAGATGCTTGGCGGCAATGCCTACTTGCTCGGCCACGTTGCCAAAGGCCGTGTGCTTTTCATGGTTAATACCTGCCGCCTGCAATTGGCCTGCGGGCCAGTCGAGCGCCTCATTGGCCGCCGCTTTCAGGGAATTACGCATATTGCCGAGCATTTCTTGATTGATGTATTCGCCATATATCGCGGGTTCATGCTGCACGTTGAGCAGGTGCACCTCCAGCGTTGCGGCATGCATACGGACGAAGTCGATCACGTACTGCAGGGCACGTTTCGAGCTGTCCGAACCATCGAAGGCAAGCAGTATCTTGCGCATCACACGTCTCCTTTGCTGATTCATTTCAAGCATAGGCCGGCGCCGCCTGACGCAACGCCCGGCGATTTGCGGTTACTTCACTAATAGCACCGGCACCGACACTTCATGTATCACCCGCGCAGCCACCGAGCCCAGCAGCATGCCGGTGAAACTGCCCATGCCGCGCGTCCCCATCACCACGGTGTCGCAACCCAGTTGACCGACAAACTCGCGCACCTGCGCCGCGACATTGCCGAGCGCGGTGTGCGCCTTGTAGCTGATACCGGCTGCCTTCAGTTGATCGGCTGGCCACTCAAGGGTCTGAGCGGCGCTGGTCAGCAGTGACTGCTGCAATTGGTCGATGATCTCGCCAGTCACGTACTCGCCATACAGCACCGGCTCATGCTGCACATTGAGCAGATGCACCTCCAGCGTCGCGGCGTGATCACGGGCGAAGTCGATGACGTACTGCAACGCACGCTTCGAGCTGTCCGAACCATCGAATGCAACCAATATCTTGCGCATAACCTGTCTCCTCTAGTGATCCACGACAAGCATAGACCAGGGCATCGAGCCGTCAGTTGCGCCAGGACAAGCTAGCGCCTGCTAAGCGGCCATGACAATCAAAGGGTGCCAGGCGCTGACGGAGCGATTAAAATCCGCCGACTAACTCCGTAGCCGGGTTTGTCGCTGGCCGCTGCTCGTCTGGGCGGACATCACCGGCAACGCCTCACGGCCGGCTACGTCCCCACCCGCACAGACCAAGAGAATCCGCATGGGCGCACAATGGAAAGCCAAACCTAGAGAAGCCGCCGCCAACGCCAGAGGCAAGATTTTCGGCCGACTGGTGAAAGAAATCATGATCGCCGCGCGCAATGGCGCCGACCCGGACATGAATCCCAAGCTGCGCCTGGCCGTGCATCAGGCGAAAAAAGCCTCGATGCCCAAGGACACTCTGGAGCGGGCAATCAAGAAAGGCGCGGGGCTGACCGGGGAAACCGTCCACTTCGAGCGCACCACCTATGAAGGCTTCGCGCCGCACCAAGTGCCGGTGATCGTCGAATGCCTGACCGACAACATCAACCGCACCGTGGCCGAGATCCGCGTGCTGTTCCGCAAGGGCCAGATGGGCGCTTCCGGCTCGGTCACCTGGGACTTCGACCACGTCGGCCTGATCGAAGCCTCCAGCGACAGCGGCGCCGACCCGGAACTGGCTGCCATCGAAGCCGGCGCGCAGGATTTCGAGCCGTCCGATGAGGGCAACACCCTGTTCATCACCGAACTGACCGATCTCGATGCAGTGTGCCGCGCCCTGCCCGACCAGGGTTTCACAGTCAACTCGGCCACTCTTGGCTACCGTCCGAAGAACCCGGTCACCAGCCTGTCGGACGCCGAAATGGAAGAGGTCGAAGCCTTTCTTGAGGCCATCGACAGCCACGATGATGTGCAGAACGTCTATGTCGGCCTGGCTGGCTAATCGTCAGAAGCATTGCCTGCCTCGCCTACCGCCGAGCGCTATCCAGCTCGGCGGCTCAACAGCGCATCGAGGCACTCGGTAGGCGAGCGTTTTCCGCGCGCGCCCGCCCTTGTGATCGTCCATGTGCCTGCGTACCGTGACAGCTCTTGCCAGGAGAGCCTCGATGCACGCCAGCCGTATTTTATTGTTTGCCCTGTTGCCGCTATTTGCCAGTTGCCAGGTGTTCAGCGAAAAACCCAAGACCGATTCGCCCCAGCATACCCGCCTGCAAGGCGAGCTGAGCCTGGAGGCCGGGCAGTTGCTGTTTCGCCCCTGCCAGGAGCAGCGACGGTTTGTAATCACCAATGACGGCACGACCGGCATCATGCGCGACACGTCAGAATTGCTGGCCGACGGCCCAGGCCCGCTGTTTGCCGACCTGCGCGGACAGTTGGCGGCCAGCCAGCGTACCGATGTAGAGGGTCAATTGACGCTTAGCCAGGTGTACCGCCTGCAACGCGAAGGCCAGGGCTGCGACGCCCCTAACTTCAAGCGCATCATTGTGCATGCCAGCGGCCAGGAGCCAGGCTGGAGCGTAACCGTCAGCAGCCAGGGCCTGGTTCTCAACCGGGTTGGCGAGGAGCCGCTGGCCTTGCCCTATCTGGAAGAGCAACTCCCGGAAGGCCGCCTTAACCTGAGCAGTGACGCCAATGGCCAACGCCTGGTGCTGTGGGTTGCGCCGCAGCGCTGTGTAGACAGCATGAGCGGCGCCGTGCAACACATGTCTGCCGAACTGCGCCTCAATGGTGAGGTGATGCGCGGCTGCGCCTACTTCGGTGGCGCGCGTAACGAGTGAGTCATCGGTTACCTGCACTGCTACGTGCCCATCGCAGCCTAATAACGCCTATAATCGCCGCCTTCAAAAGTTGCCGGGTTGCCTCCGGCCCTGATCCTGGATTGTCACATGCTGCGCATCACCGAACTCAAGCTGTCCCTCGACCATCCCATCGAGGCCCTGCGCCCGGCTATCGCCCAGCGCCTGGGAATTGAAGACGGTGAGCTCCTCGACTTCAGCCTGTTCAAGCGCAGCTATGACGCGCGCAAGAAGTCCAGTGAGCTGCAGTTCATCTACACCGTCGACTGTAGCGTGCGCGACGAAGCGGCGCTGCTCGCCAGGTTTGTCGATGACCGGCATATCGGTCCGTCGCCGGACACGGCCTATAAACCGGTGGGCCACGCCGCAGAAAGCCTTGAAGAGCGGCCTCTGGTGGTCGGCTTCGGCCCTTGCGGGATCTTCGCTGCGTTGATCCTGGCCCAGGCCGGACTCAGGCCGATCGTGCTCGAACGCGGCACCGAAGTGCGCCAGCGGACCAAGGACACCTGGGGGTTGTGGCGCAAGAACGTACTCAACCCCGAGTCCAATGTGCAGTTCGGTGAAGGCGGCGCAGGCACTTTCTCCGACGGCAAGCTGTACAGCCAGATCAAAGACCCCAAGCACCTGGGCCGCAAGGTGCTGCAGGAGTTCGTCAAGGCCGGCGCACCCGAAGAAATCCTCTACGTCAGCAAGCCGCATATCGGCACCTTCCGCCTCACCGGCGTGGTCGCCACCATGCGCGAGGAGATCAAGGCGCTGGGCGGCGAAGTGCGCTTCCAGCAGCGGGTCAGCGACGTACTGATCGAGGAAGACCAGTTGCTCGGCGTGGTGCTCGACAACGGCGAGCAGATCCGCAGCCGTCACGTGATCCTGGCGCTGGGCCACAGTTCACGCGACACCTTCCGCATGCTCCACAAGCGCGGTGTGTACATGGAAGCCAAGCCGTTTTCGGTGGGCTTTCGCATCGAGCATCCACAGTCGCTGATCGACCGCGCGCGGCTGGGCAAGTACGCCGGCCACCCCAAGCTTGGCGCCGCCGACTACAAGCTGGTGCACCATGCCAAAAATGGCCGCTCGGTCTACAGCTTCTGCATGTGCCCGGGCGGCACCGTGGTCGCAGCCACCTCGGAAGTCGGCCGCGTGGTGACCAACGGCATGAGCCAGTACTCGCGCAACGAGCACAATGCCAACGCCGGTATTGTCGTCGGTATTACTCCTGAGCAGGACTATCCCGGCGGCCCGCTGGCCGGCATCGAGCTGCAAGAGCGCCTGGAGTCTCAGGCTTACCTGCTCGGCGGCAGCACCTATGAGGCACCGGGGCAATTGGTCGGCGACTTTATCGCCGGACGCCCCTCGACCGAACTGGGTAGCGTCGAGCCGTCCTACAAGCCGGGGGTCAAACTCGGCGACCTGGCCCTGGCATTGCCTGACTTTGCCATCGAGGCGATCCGCGAGGCGCTGCCAGCCTTCGACAAGCAGATCAAAGGCTTCGCCCTGCACGACGCGGTACTCACTGGCATCGAGACGCGCACTTCCTCGCCCCTGCGCATCACTCGCAACGCGACTATGCAGAGCCTCAACGTCAAGGGCCTATACCCGGCTGGCGAAGGCGCGGGCTATGCCGGCGGCATCCTCTCCGCCGGGGTCGACGGCATTCGCGTCGCCGAATTCCTGGCGCGGGATATGCTGGGGATCGCCGACACCTGATCCCGTAGGGTGCGCCGCGCACACCAGCCTGTGGCGATGCACCTGCACGTGACAGACCGTGCGGCGCGAACCACGGGGGCGGCGCGCCTCGGCTTGATAGCGCTCGAAGTGCCTGGATAACTGGTAGCTGACAAAGCCCAGCAACTCGCCATCACGCTCGGCCGACACCGCCTGCACCGCGCCGTCGGCGATAGCTTGCAGGTGGTCGCGGGGCAGGTAATTCCGGGGGTTGGGGCCGTGCTCGAAGATCAAGGCGCAGAGGTTATCGATATCCCAAGCCTGCGTTTGGCGTATGTCGAAATCGCTCATTTACCCTGCCTTTTTCAGAAAGCCCCCGGTTCTGGTCGCTCGAACGCAATCTGCGGCGGTGTTGGGTTGGCGGCAATCTCCCCCGAATTTCATCCGGGCTTGGTCTGTTCCATAACCCATCTACGAGGCTCTTGTAGCCCGGATGCAATCCGGGAGCGGTTGTGCGCCGAACATCGCCCCTGGATTTGATCCAGGCTTTCGCAGTAGGCCAGTCCTAAGTCCGACAGGCTGCTAGAGGCCGGCTGTTGGCAATTCACCCGGCAAAGGCTCGCCACGCTCGGCGCAGGCGGCGACCGCCGCGATCAGCGGGGCCAGCTCGAAGCCATGGGCACTGAGCCAGCTATCGTCATAGTAGCTGCCGGCATAACGCTCGCCGCCATCACAGAGAATCGTCACCACCGAGCCGGATTCGCCGGCTGCGACCATCCGCTGCGCCACCAGCAGCGCGCCCACCAGATTGGTACCACTGGAGCCACCGACGCGCCGACCTAGGCGCTGGGCCAGGTAATGCATGGCCGCCAGGGACAGGGCATCCGGCACCTTGCACATGGCATCGATTACCGTCGGCAAGAACGAGGCCTCGACGCGCGGCCGGCCGATGCCTTCAATACGCGAGCCGCAGTCCAGCGTCAGGCTGGCGTCGCCAGTACGGTAATAATCGAAGAACACCGAACGCTCGGCATCGGCGCACAGCACCCGGGTGGCGTGGCGGCGGTAGCGCACATAGCGGCCCAGCGTCGCCAGGGTGCCGCCGGTACCCGGACTGGAAACCAGCCAGCTCGGCTCAGGAAAGCGTTCGCAGCGCAGCTGCTGGAAAATCGATTCGGCAATATTGTTGTTGGCGCGCCAATCGGTGGCGCGCTCGGCATAGGTGAACTGATCCATAAAGTGCCCGCCGCTCTCCTGGGCCAGGCGTTCGGATTCGGCATAGATCTGCGTCGGATCGGCCACCAGATGGCTCTGCCCACCGTAGAAAGCGATCTGTGCGATCTTCTCCTTCGACGTGGTGGCGGGCATCACCGCGATAAAGGGTATGCCCAGCAGGCGGGCAAAATACGCTTCGGAGATCGCAGTGGAGCCGCTGGAGGCCTCGATCACCGGCGCGCCGGGCTTCAACCAGCCATTGCACAAGGCATAGAGAAATAGCGAACGCGCCAGTCGATGCTTGAGGCTGCCCGTGGGGTGACTGGACTCGTCTTTGAAATAAAGCTCAATGCCGGGCAAGCCGGGCAGCTCAAGGGGGATCAGGTGAGTGTCGGCGCTGCGCTGGAAATCCGCCTCGATAATCCGGATCGCCTCGCGGGCCCATTGTCGTGCTGCGCTCATCTCAGTTCCTTAATCAAGTACGCCCGCAGGCTGTGCCGTGCCACTGCGCCATTGGCTCAACGCCACCCCGGCAAATACCAGCAGGACGGCGAACAGCTGCATGCTGTTCAGACGCTCACCAAGCAACAACATGGCGAACACCAGGGTGAACACCGGTATCAGGTTGGTAAAACCAGAGGCCTGGCTGGCCGGCAGACGGCTGACGCCGAAGTTGTAAAGCCCATAAGCGCCCACGGTCACCAGCACACCCAAGTACGCCACTGCCGCCAAACCCAGCGGGCTGACCTGTGCTGGCAGCGGCTCGCCAAGCAACGCCAATGGCAGAAAGAACAAAGTGCCGACAAAGGCCACCATGGCCGTCAGCAGAAAGGGTGAATAACGCGCCGACAGGTGCTTGAGCAACAGGGTGTAGCCCATGGCACAGAGCATGGCGAGCAGCTCGAAGAAGTTGCCCAGCAAGGGGTTAGGTGCGTGCTCATCGGCGCTGCCGGCAAGACTCAGCCAGACAGCGCCGAACAGGGCGAGGAGAAAACCGGCCAGGGTGGTGCGGGCAATGCGCTCGTGCAGAAAGATAAAGGCACCGACGGCGACCAGCAGCGGCAGCAACGCGGTGACCATGCCTGCCTGGGACGCACTGGTATGCTGCAGCGCCAGGGCCTCGAAGAGGAAGTACAGGCAGGGTTCGCAGGCCGCCAGGCCGAGCAGGTATTTCCAGTCACCCTGACGGTAGTGCATGCGCCCACGCCAGCGCCAGGCCAGCAGAAACACCAGGCTGCCCAGCGCCATACGGCCAAAGATCACCCACATCGCGGGCAACTCGGCGAAGGCCACTTTCAGGGCAATAAAGGAGCTGCCCCATAGCGCCATGGCCACCACCAGGCAGATAACCGCCACCCGCCTGCCCTGCCCGTCCATAGCCACCTCCGTCTAAAAGCTGGAGTGTAGAGGGGCTTGCTCGGAGCAGACAGATACAGTCAGGCGCGCGAACTGTGCGACAGGTGAGGGCACTCCGCGCAAGCCGCTCCCGGATTGCATCCGGGCTACGGTAGCTGTGCAGGGTGGATCGGGGCGCGTAGCTGAGGCCTTTATCATCCACCAGCGCAGTTGGTGGATGGATGAAGCGTCATCCACCCCACGAGAAGCTTGGACTGCTCGCCGCCCTACTGCTCCCAGGGGCGGCCGCGGGTCTTGTCGCTCAGGCGCAGTTTTTGCTGCAAGGCGGCCTTGGCCAGCATGTGGGCGCTTACCGGGGCGGTGATAAACAGGAACAAGGTAATCAGCAGCTCATGCAGGCTGAAGCCATTGCCTTGACTGCTGAAATAGATCATCGATGCCACCACCATGCCGCCCACCCCGAGGGTTGTAGCCTTGGTCGGGCCGTGCAGGCGCATATAAAAGTCGGGCAGTTTGTACAGACCCAGCGCGCCGATCAGGGCGAACAGGCTACCGATCAACAGACTGATCGAGACCAGTGCTTCAATCCAAATATTCATTAAGCAATCTCCGTAGAACGTTTTTACGATCTCGCGAGCTAGAGCCATGCAAGGCAAAAACAGGCGAGGAAGCGGAGTTTACGAGCTGTAAATGAGCATTCCGAGCCTGTTTTTAACGCAGCAGGGCCGACGCGCAGCAGATCGTAAACTCGTTCTCACTCAATGATGTCGCCGCGCAGCAGATACTTGGCAACCGCCACGGTGCCGACAAAGCCCATGACGGCAATCAGCAGCGCCGCTTCGAAATACAGATCCGAACCCAGCCAGATACCGAACAAGACGATCAGGGCGATGGCATTGATGTACAGGGTGTCCAGGGCGAGGATCCGGTCTGGCAAATCGGGGCCCTTGATCAGGCGCAGCAGGGTCAGCACCAGGGCTGCCGTCATGATCGCCAAACACAGGGGAATCACGTAGTAGAGCATGTGAATACCTCCTTCAGTGGGGCCTCGTAGCGCTGTTTGATCTCAGCAATCAGGGCATCTTCGTCGGCCACATCCAGACCATGCACCAGCAGGGTCTTGCGGTCGTCGCTGAGGTCGGCGGAAACAGTACCAGGCGTCAGGGATACGATGCTGGCGAGCATGGTCAGCGCCAGGTCGTCGTCCAGCTCCAGCGGGACCTCAACGAAAGCCGGACGCAGCTTGTCGCTGGAACCGAGGATCAACTTGGCTACCTGCAGATTGGCGAAGATGATATCGCCAAGAATGCGCAGGAAGAACAGGCACAGCTTGACCGGCTTGTACAACCGCGGCGCACGCACCCAGAACACCTGGGTCAGTTGCGGGATCGCCCAGCCAAGCAGCGCACCGAGCAACCAGTGACCAAGACCGAGGTCGTTCATCAGCAGCAGCCAGATAAACATCAGAAACAGGCTGAGCAGGGGCTGCGGCAACCAGCGATTGGCAAATACCGTGATCATGATGGCGCTCCCGCGGATACCAGCTGCATATAGGGGCCAAGGTCGAACAATTGCGCTGCCGTGGCATCGATATAATTCAGCAGCGGCGCGGCAAAGGGCAGCAGCAGCACGACCATCAGCAGTAAGCCAATGGCGGCCGAGGTGCGACCGATATCCCTCTCGGCACAGCCCAGCACGTCCCGACCGGTGCGCCAGAGCACCGTACTACCAGCCCGGCTCAAGGCAACCAGGGTCAGCAAGCCGCCAAGCAGCAGTACCGGCCATAACAGCAGCGCTTGCAGCCCGGGCTCCACCGCCCGCAACAGCAGCAGCTTACCGAGGAAGCCGGAAAACGGCGGCAGACCGGCAATCGCAATAGCGCCGATAAAGAACAACGCACTGAGCATCAGCGGTTGCAGCAGGGCCGGACCCTGCACCAGCTTGCCGCCCTTCTCGCCGCGTTGACGGGCGATCAGGTCGACGATCAAAAACAGCGCGCCGGTAATCCAGGTGCTGTGTACCAGGTAGAACAGCGCTGCACTCAAGGCCTCGGGGGTGCCCAAGGCAATACCCGCCAGCAAGGTACCCACCGAAACCACCACCAGGTAAGCCAGAAGCCCTTGCAGAGTGACCGCCGCCAGCGCGCCAAACACACCACAGACCACCGTCAGCAAGGCCAGCGGCCACAACCAGTCGGATGCCAGATTGGCGATGCTGCCGGCCTGTTCGCCGTAGATCAGGATATACACGCGCATGATCGAGTACAGACCGACCTTGGTCATGATCGCGAACAGCGCCGCCACCGGCGCGCTGGCTGCGGCATAGGCCCGCGGCAACCAGAAGTACATCGGCAGGAACGCCGCCTTGAGGCCGAATACCACCAGCAGCAATAACCCGGCCGCGCCCAGCAGTGCGGCATCATCGTCTGAAGCCGCTGCCACCTTGACCGCCAGATCGGCCATGTTCAGGGTACCGGCGATACCGTACATCATGCCCACGGCAATCAGGAACAACGAGGAACCGAGCAGGTTGAGCACCACGTAATGAATCCCGGCACGTACCCGATCGGCACCGCCACCATGCAGCAGCAGGGCATAGGAGGCGATCAGCAGGATTTCGAAGAACACGAACAGGTTGAACAGATCTCCCGTGAGAAAGGCCCCGTTGATGCCCATCAACTGGAACTGGAACAAGGCGTGGAAGTTGCTGCCGCGGGTGTCGTCGCCGCGCACCGCATAGAGCACCGCAAACAGCGCCAGCACTGCGGTAACCGCCAGCATCAGCGCGCTGAGGCGATCGAGCAGCAGGATGATGCCGAACGGAGCCTGCCAGTTACCCAGGGCATAGCTGTGCAGTTGTCCGCCATCGGCCAGACGCAGCAGCCACACGCTGACCAGCAGCAACCCTACGGTCGACAGCACTGACAGCATGCGCTGTTGGGCCAGAGGCAGGCGTGCGGCAAACAACAGCAGACTGCCGACAAACATCGGCAACAGTACGGGCAGAATCAAAGCGTGATTCATGCTTTCGGCTCCTCGCCATCGACATGATCGGTTTTCAGCTCACCCAACCCGCGCAGCGACAGCACCAGGATAAACGCGGTCATGGCGAAGCCGATCACAATGGCCGTGAGCACCAGGGCCTGGGGCAAGGGGTCGGCGTACTCGGCACTGCGGCCGATCACTGCCGGCATGCCGGTCTGCAGGCGGCCCATGGCGAACAGGAACAGGTTGACCGCATAGGACAACAGGATCAGCCCCATCACCACCGGAAAGGTGCGCGCGCGCAGCAGTAAATAAACGCCGCTGGCGGTGAGAATGCCCAGGGTTACGGCAAATAAAGCTTCCATCAGTGCACCTCCGTGGCTGCATCGTCCTGGGTCAGCTTGCCCAGGTTGGCGAGAATCAGCAGGGTTGCGCCTATCACAGTCAGGTAGACCCCCAAATCGAAGAGCATGGCGCTGGCCAGCTCGACCTCACCCACCAGCGGAATATTGAAATGACCGAAAGTGGTGGTCAGGAACGGGTAACCGAACAACCCGCTGGCCAGCCCGGTAGCCCCGGCCAACATCACACCGCCGCCAGCCATCTGGTGGTAATTGAGCGCCAGGCGCGAGCGGGTCCACTGCACACCGTTGGCCACGTACTGCAGGATCAGCGCGACCGAGGTGATCAGCCCGGCGATAAAGCCGCCGCCCGGCAGGTTGTGCCCGCGCAGGAAGATAAAGGCGGAAATCAGCAGCGCCAAAGGCAATAACAGGCGCGACAGGGTGGCCAGAATCAGCGGATGACGGTCCCGCGCCCACTCATGGCCTTCGGCGTCCTGCTTGGGCTGGAACAGATGCAGGCCACCGAGCAAGGCATAGATGCCGACCCCGGCGATAGCCAGCACACTGATCTCGCCCAGGGTATCGAAACCGCGGAAGTCCACCAGAATCACGTTGACCACGTTGGTTCCGCCGCCCCCGGAGACGCTGTTGTCGATAAAGAAGTGGGAGATCGACTCATAAGGTCGGCTCAGCACCGCATAGACCAGCAGTGCCACCAGGGTGCCAAAGCCGCTGGCCAGGACAAAGTCGCGCAGCCCGCGCAGGCTGCTCGATTCGCTCGGGGTGTAGGCTGGCAAGAAGAACAGCGCCAACATCAGCAGAATCATGGTGACCATTTCCACCGACAACTGGGTCAGTGCGAGATCCGGTGCGGAGAAGCGCACGAAAGCCAGGGCCACCAGCAGGCCGACCACGCTGAGCATCAGCAAGGCCACCAGGCGGCGGCGGTGGAACACCACGGTGATCAGCGCTGACAGCGACAGCATACCCATGCTCAGGCCCGTCACCGCATCCACTGGACTCATGGCCAGCGGCCCTTGCAGGCTCGACAACGGCCCCAGCGCTACCGCCACAACCGCCAGCGAGGCCAGCAGAATTAGCGCCAGGTAGCGCTGCAGGGAACCGCTTTCGAGGAACCCGGTAATTACTGCGGCCACAGCGACGAGTTTCTGTACCGCCTTCTCGAACACCAGCTTGGCATCTGGCTGCGGTAGCCCGGCATACCAGCGGAATAGCGGCTGGCGAAAGGTGTAGACCAGGATGCCGCCGAACAGGGCGATAAAGCTCATCAGCAGTGGCAGATTGAAGCCGTGCCAGATCGACAGGCTGTACTCGGGCAGCGGCCCGCCCAAGGTCGAGGCGGCGGCCACCGCCAGCAGCGGCGCGACGGTGTAGGCCGGCACGATGCCGACCAGCAGGCAGAGGAATACCAGAACCTCCACCGGCACCTTCATATAGCGCGGCGGCTCATGGGGCGGGAAATGCGGCAGGTTGACCGGCTCGCCATTGAAGAATACATCGTGGATAAAGCGCAGCGAATAGGCCACCGAGAACACCCCGGCCAGGGTCGCGCCGGCCGGAATCACCCAGCTGAAACTGCCCAGCAAGTGCTGGTTGAGGGTTTCGGTAAAGAACATTTCCTTGCTCAGGAAGCCATTGAGCAGCGGCACACCGGCCATGGCAGAGGCCGCCACCATGGCCAGCACCGCCGTATGCGGCATGTACTTCCATAGTCCGTTGATGCGCCGCATATCGCGACTGCCGGTTTCGTGGTCGATGATCCCCGCTGCCATAAACAGCGACGCCTTGAAGGTCGCGTGGTTGATGATATGGAACACCGCCGCCACCGCCGCCAGGCGTGTATCGAGGCCGAACAGCAAGGTAATCAAGCCCAGATGGCTGATCGTTGAATAGGCCAGCAGGCCCTTGAGGTCGTGCTGAAACAGGGCCATACAGGCCCCATACAACAGGGTCACCAGGCCGGTGATGCTCACCAGGTAAAACCACCAATCCGAGCCAGCCAACGCCGGGTACAGTCGTGCCAGCAGAAATACCCCAGCCTTGACCATGGTCGCCGAGTGCAGGTAAGCCGACACCGGGGTGGGCGCCGCCATCGCGTGGGGCAACCAGAAGTGGAAGGGGAATTGCGCCGATTTGGTGAATACGCCGAGCAACACCAGGATCAGGGCCAGCGGGTAGAGTTCGTGGGCGCGAATCGCGTAGCCGGCGGCCAGCACCTGGGACAATTCGAAGCTGCCGGCAATATGGCCGAGCAGCAGAATCCCGGCGAGCAGCGCCAGGCCGCCACCACCCGTCACCACCAGGGCCATGCGCGCACCCTTGCGCGCATCCGAACGACCGCTCCAGAAGCCGATCAGCAGGAACGACGACAGGCTGGTCAGCTCCCAGAACATCAGCATCAGCAGCAGGTTTTCCGAGAGCACCACGCCGAGCATGGCTCCCATGAACAGCAGCAGAAAGGCGAAGAAACGGCCCATCGGCTCCTGTTTCGCCAGGTAGTAGCGGGCGTAGAGAATCACCAGCAGACCGATGCCGAGAATCAGCAGGGCGAACAGAAAGCCCAGCCCATCGAGGCGAAAGCTCAGATTCAGACCCAGAGCCGGCAGCCACTCCACCTTGAACTTGAGTAGTTCACCGGCAAACACCGAAGACTGCTGCGACAGCAGCAGGATCAGGGCGGCCAAGGGTGCTACCCCGGCAGCCGCTGCACACGCCGAACGGCCCAGTCGCTCTGCCAACAGTGGCAGGAACAGCCCCAAAAATGGCAAGGCGACAATTAGCGCAAGCGCCATACACAAAACCCCTTTTTTGCAAGTCCGCTGGCCACGTCATGGCCAACGCTTAGCGTCCAAACTGCTATGCACGACGCATGCCGACGATTCTCCGTCATGCGCCGTGCATACCTTCTTGTAATGGCAGATCTACGCCTGCTGCCTGGCCAGAAGGCCAGTGATAATTTCAGGGCTACGGGTAGTACGCATGCCCTGAAGTGCTCTGCCGACACTCACCTTAGCTGGCTAAAACCAGCTAAGTCTTTGTCGGCACAAGATAATTTGGCGATTATCCATATCTATGGATACGCCGTCATGAATAGAAGTATTACCAAAATCGCAGACCACAGGGATTGTCAGACTGTGACTGGCCGTTGAAAACCCAAGCGCGCAACACTACATGAACTGACACGATACCGTCACTTAACTGCCAGCCAGCGGGTGAAGGCGACCAGAAAGAATCACTGAATGACACACACGAAAAAGCCGGACCAGCTAGTGCTGATCCGGCTTGGACATGCGTTACGGGGCGACGCGGCTGGTGCCGTTGACGGTCATGATGCGGACACGCTGACCAACCCGGAAGACTTGGTTTTCTTCAACGGCCTGAACGTAGGCGCGCATAGTGCCATCATCCTCACGCACGGTGATTTCCACACCCTGAGTGCGGGTGAAGCCCTCTTCGGTCGCTGCACCGATCAAACCACCCGCCACGGCACCGATCACCGCCGCGACAGCACTGCCACGACCACCGCCAATCCCACTGCCCGCCACACCGCCGACTACCGCACCGGCACCTGCTCCGATTGGCGTCTTGGTACCTTCAATTTGCACCGGACGCAGGGCTTCGATGGTGCCCATGCGCACGGTTTGTACGGCGCGGGCTTCAGCGCGGGAATAGGTATCACCCGTCAGGCTTGACGCACAACCGCCCAGAGTTAGAGCTAATGCCGCAAAAATTGTAACCAACGCAAATGGCTTACGCATGAGAACTCCTCCGTTTCCAATATATTGCTCATTAGACCGGCAAACCGCGCAACTGTCATCCTGTCCTCGGAAAAACCCCCGCGCGACAACGTGTCTACTTCTAGTCAGGTTAGGCTATCGGTTAGCCTTTGCCGAAGGAGGAAACACCCATGGACTACTTCATCATCGCAAGCCTGACCTGTGCCGGACTCTACTTCCACTGGTGGCTTTTCGTGCGCATCAAACGCTGGGCTGACCGTGACCTGGCTTTGTCCCTAGCCGGCACAGACGCCACAAAGAAAGCGTTCATGCTCCAGCGTCTGGCCGAAGCCAAGGCTGGCAAGGTCAAACGTCGCGAGCTGCATGGCTGGCTGGAACGGGCGGCTGCCGGTTACCAAGCGCCCTGAGAGCTTGCAAGAAAATCGCGCGGCCTGGCGTGAAAGCCAGGCGCCCGAAGCCCGAAGGAAGATACCGCAGCGTACAACGATCCGCTCGGAGCGCAGCGACAGCCGACCGGTGTTGCGCCGCGCCAACCAGCCGCGGCGAGCGCAATCAGTCGCGAGTTACTCAACGAGACAGCGCGGCCGGGCTTTTGCAGGACGCCTCGGCGCAATCAGGGCGCCAGGCGCTCGCGACTCCAGGCATCATCGTGCAACCGGTAGTTGAGGCGGTCATGCAGACGACTGGTGCGCCCCTGCCAGAACTCGACACGCTCGGCCAGAAGACGATAACCGCCCCAATGCGGCGGACAATGTGGTGCCTGGTCAAGAAAACGCTCTTCTACGTGCGCCAGAAGCGTTTCAAGCGCCTCACGATCCTTGATCACCTGGCTTTGCGGTGAAGCCCAGGCGCCCAGACGGCTGCCTAGCGGACGCACCTGAAAATAGGCATCGGATTCTGCGGCAGTAACACGCTCTACCCGGCCCTCGATGCGCACTTGGCGCTCCAGACTTGGCCAGAAAAAGGTCATGGCAGCAAAAGGCCTGGCAGCCAATTGCTCACCCTTGGCGCTGTCGTAGTTGCTGAAGAAAGTAAAACCGCGCTCGTCCAACCCCTTCAGCAACAACACCCTGCAGTGCGGACGGCCTTCTGCATCCACAGTAGCAAGGGTCATTGCATTGGGTTCAACAGGAGGCTGCTCGGTCTTTACCGCATCAGCAAACCATTGCCTGAACAAGCTGTATGGCTCGGCAGGCGCTAGCGCCTCACTCAAGCCATCACGGATGTAGTCGCGGCGCATATCAGCCAGGATCTGGGTCATTGCAAAGCCCTCGAGAACGGAGGCTGCCTAGCTTACCCGGACACAACTCAGTTGGCTTGATCCAAGGCAAGGATCTACTTGCCTGCCACCGGATCGGTAGTGCCTTGCTGTTTGCCAGTGACGGCGACCAACGTCGGTGCAGCAGCCGGCGCGGGCTGGCTGTATTTGGCAACCAGCGCCTGCATGGTGTCATGCGAGGTCAGGAGAATTTCCACCCGCCGATTGAGCGCACGACCCTCGACGCTGTCATTGGCGGCGCGCGGCATATCCGAGCCCATACCTTTAACCATCAGGCGATTCTGCTTCAGCCCACTCAACCGAAAAATCGCAGTAAAGGCGCGGGCCCGCTCATGACTTAGCTCGCGGTTGGCCGCTGCGGCGCCACTGGTGTCGGCATGCCCAATCACCAGCACGGCAACGCCATGGTCATTTTCCAGCAATTTGGCAACCCGGCTGATTGGCCCAAGGGTCACCGGCATCAGCATGAATGGACGGTCAGGGTTGAAAGTGCCCTGCACCGGGGCCGTTACCACCAACAAATTATCGCGCCGCTCCAATTCGAAGTGACTGCCCTTGATCGCTTCACGCAGGCGCGGCTCGTAATCATCCAGCCATGCCTGGGTAATTTTCGGATCCGGCATGGCGACCGCTAGTGGCGCTTTACTCTTCTCCGGAGCGGCGCAACCGGCAAGGAATAGACACAGGACGAAGGCGATAGATTTATTGGCGAGCATGGGTCATCCACATACGGAACAATCGAAAGAAACCGGTAATTACCGGTGTGGGCATTTAAAACAGCCTTTAAGACCGGGAGTTTAGCCGAGCTTCCTACAAACAATCTGCCAAAACACGTGCAAGTTGCTGTGCACGAGGGTCCATCAAGACGAACGGCCCCAAATTGTTCACCACGAAGCCAAAAGCCACGTCCCGATCCGGGTCGGCGAAGCCGCAGGAACCACCCGCGCCAGGATGCCCAAATGCTCGCGGGCCCATGCCATAGGTGGCGTTTGCCTCCCCGGGCTGATCGAGCATGCAACCCAAACCGAAGCGGGTACGCGTCAGTAAGGTCTTGTCATTACCGACAGCGTGTTCACGGGTCAGTTCATCGAGCAGCTCACTTTCCAGCAGGCTGCCATCGAGCAAGCCACTGTAAAAACCGGCCAGGCTGCGCGCATTGCCGTGACCGTTAGCCGCCGGTTGCTGCATTCGACGCCACTCTGGCTTGTTGGTGCTGGTCATGATTGATGGCGGATTGGTGAACGCTCGAGTACTCATGGCCGCAGAGTCGCTCATCATGAGTTTGAGCAGGCGCTGGGCAGCCGCATCACCAACGCCGCCCTTGCCGCGGGAGATATGCGCCACCCGGTCGAACTCTGCATCATCCAGACCGACATGAAAGTCCAGCCCCAGGGGGTTGGCAACGCGCGCAGCTATCGACTCACCCGGGCCACGGCCTTCGATGCGGCGCAGCAATTCGCCCACCAGCCAGCCGTAGGTGATGGGC
This sequence comes from Pseudomonas sp., assembly GCF_030683065.1. Taxonomy (GTDB): domain Bacteria; phylum Pseudomonadota; class Gammaproteobacteria; order Pseudomonadales; family Pseudomonadaceae; genus Aquipseudomonas. The sequence continues at coordinate 41,953 of NZ_JAUXMX010000055.1, read as the reverse complement.
GCATAACCATGGCCTTCGCCGACTTGCCACCAAGGCTGTTCGGCCGCCAGCGCGGCGGTCATCGCCGGCCAGTCATACAAGGCTTCGGCCGGCAGCATCTGATGCAGTGCAGGCAGCCCCGCCTGATGGCTGAGCAGATGGCGCAAGGTGATTTTGTCCTTGCCGGCCGCCGCGAACTCCGGCCAGTAACGGGCGACCGGCGCATCGAGCTCCAGCTTGCCCTCGCCGACCAATTGCAGCGCGGTCACGGCAGTAAAGGGCTTGGTGCAGGAAAATAGATTAAGGATGGTGTCGCTGTGCCAGGCCTGCTGGCCATCCTTATCGGCTACCCCGGCCCAGATATCCAGCACGGTCTCGCCACCGACCTGCACGCACAGCGCCATGCCGCGCTCCTGCGGGTTGTCGAACAGCGCGGTGAACGCCTCTTTGAGCGCCTCGAACCTGAGATCGAAATAACCCTGAACTTGCATCAACCTGCGCTCCTTGAATCCTGAAATACCGCGACCTTGAACGACTATCGCGCAAGATGCCAGCAGCAACGTAGGCCAATCATGCAACGTTCTGAAACCTCAAGAAATAGCGATATGCCTGCGTAATTCTCTATGCTGAAAAAGAATCATCGTCAGGAGGGTTCAATTTAATTCAGCACTCAGGCACTTGCCGAGAGTGTCATTACGGGCACTGCACACAGGCCGCCACCCAAAACTGCAACAGGAGACTGCCGTGCTTTATCTGTTGGCCATCATTGCGCTGGCCGCCCTGCTGGCACCCTGGCTGACCCACCAACTGCCCCAGCGGGCCGGTTGGGTGTTGATGCTCGCGCCACTGGCGGCCTTCGCTTGGCTGGCCAGCCAGATCCCCCTGGTTGCTGGTGGCGAAGCCCTGTTCGAGACGCTCGACTGGGTGCCGGCCCTGGGCATTCAACTGAGCCTGCGCCTGGATGGCCTGTCGCTGCTGTTCGCCCTGCTGATCAGCGGCATTGGTGCACTGATCGTGCTCTATGCCGGCGCCTACCTGGCCGACCATCATCAGCTCGGGCGCTTTCACGCCTACCTGCTGCTATTCATGCTGGCAATGCTCGGCCTGGTGCTGGCCGATGACTTTATCGCCATGTTTGTGTTCTGGGAGCTGACCAGCATCACCTCCTTCCTGCTGATCAGCTTCAACCACAAGAAGGGCGAATCGCGCCGCGCGGCCCTGCAGGCCTTGCTGATTACCGGTGGCGGTGGCCTGGCCCTGCTCGCCGGGCTGATCCTGCTAGGCAGCGTCAGTGAGACCTGGCAGTTCTCCCAGCTCGATGCCAGCCAGGTGGAAGAACACGCCCTGCTGCCGGCGATCATGCTGCTGGTACTGCTCGGCTGCTTTACCAAATCGGCCCAGGTGCCGTTTCATATCTGGCTACCCAATGCGATGAACGCACCGACTCCGGTGTCCGCCTATCTGCACTCCGCGACCATGGTCAAAGCCGGCATCTACCTGCTGGCGCGCCTCAATCCGGTGCTCGGCGGCTCTGTCGGCTGGGGCACCCTGCTGATCACTTTCGGCGCGGTCACGGCGGTACTCGGCGCCTTCCTGGCCTTTCGTCAGACCGACCTGAAACGCCTGCTGGCCTACACCACGGTCACCGTACTGGGTCAGCTGACGATGCTGATCGGCACCAACACCAGCTACGGCCTACAGGCCTTCGTGCTCTATCTGGTGGCCCATTCACTGTACAAGGGCGCACTGTTTATGGCGGTCGGCGCCATTGACCATGCCACCGGCACCCGCGAGCTGTCGCGCCTGGGCGGCTTGATCCGGTTTATGCCCCTGACCGGTGCGGCGGTGGCTCTGGCGGCCTTTTCTAACGCCGGTCTGCCGCCGTTCTTCGGCTTTATTGCCAAGGAGTTCAAGTACACCGGCCTGATTGAAATGGGCTCGATCGGCTGGGCGGTGACCCTGGTGATGATCCTCACCAATGCCCTGCTGTTCGCCGCCGCCTGCCTGGTGTTTATCCACACCTTTCTCGGCCGCCAGGGCAACTACCCTAAAACGCCTCACGAGGTGTCCCTGGCTATGTGGATCGGCCCCATGCTCCTGGCCATCGGCGGCTTCCTGCTCGGAGCCTGGAATGCCTGGCCGGAAACCTGGCTGGTGAATACCGCCGTGCAGGCCGTGGCGCGCGGCACGGTTGACGTCAACCTGTACCTTTGGGGCGGCATTACCCCGGCGCTACTGGCCAGCCTGCTGACCATCGGCCTGGGCATCCTCTTCTACTGGTTGCGCGACCCGTTGCGGGCACTGATCGAACGGATCAACAGCGCCTGGAACTTCAGCGGCGATTTGCTCTGGGATCGCCTGCTCAAACGTATCTTCCTGTTTGCCGGGATGCTTGCCGCACGCTTCCAGCACGGTTCCCTGCGCCAGCATCTGCTGCTACTGGGGGTGACCATCGGCGGCCTGTTGTTGTTCAGCCTGGTGCCAGCCAGCCAGGTATTGAGCGACGCCCGCTTCTCGCCGATCTCCCCGCTCGGCGTGGCCGGCTGCCTGCTGGCCCTGGCTGGCGCAGCTGCCGCGGCCCTGCTGCCCGGTCGTCTGACTCTAGTGGCGGCACTGGGGGCTTGCGGCCTGGGGCTGGCGCTGTTCTTCGTCGCGGTCAATGCACCGGACGTGGCCATGACCCAATTGATGGTAGAAACCCTCAGCGTGATCTTCCTGGCCCTGGTGTTCCGGCGCATGCCGAGCATACCTAGCAGCGGCGCACGCAGGCCCTGGAAACGTCGCCTGCATGCTGCGGTAGCGATCCTCTTCGGTATCAGCGTGGCCGGTGCACTGATCCTCGCCGTGAGCCTGCCACTGCCGGGCAACATCGCCGACTGGTACCTGGACAACAGCCTGAGCGGCGGCCATGGGCGCAACGTAGTGAACGTAATCCTGGTGGACTTCCGCGCCTTCGACACCCTCGGCGAGATACTGGTGGTGGCCTTGTCGGCCCTGGCAGCAGCCACCTTGCTGGCCAGCGACAACCGCGCCAAGAAACCCGCAGGAGAACCCGAGTTCGCCTCACTGTTGCTCCAGCAAGGCATGCGTCCGCTGGCGGTTCTGCTGCTAGCCGTCGCGCTGTTACTGCTGTGGCGCGGCCACAATCTGCCTGGCGGTGGTTTTATCGGCGGACTGGTCGCCGCCTGTGGCATGACGCTACTGCTGCTGACCTTCGGCAACAGCGCACACCGATACGCCATCAGCTCGAGCAGCCTGATCGGCCTGGGACTGGGCTGTGCAGCAGGAGCCGGGGTACTCGGCTTGCTCGCCGGCAAAGCGTTTTTGAGTGGGCTGTGGTGGTTCCCCGCGGGGCTCCCCCTGGGCAGCCCATTGCTATTCGATGTGGGGGTCTTTCTGACGGTATTCGGTGCTGCAATGCATATGCTCAAACAACTGACAGGAGCACAACGCTGATGGAATGGATAGCCGCGCTGACCACTGGCGGTATGGCTGGCTTCGGCCTGTGGATGCTCCTCGACCGTAACCTCAAGCGCGTGGTGCTGGGGGTGGCGGTGCTGGGCAATGCGATCAACCTTGGCGTCATCACCGCTGGGCGCTTTGGTGGGCAAGCGGCATTCGTTAGCGCAGACGGCACAACCGCCGAACTGGCCAACCCCTTGCCGCAAGCCCTGGTGCTAACCGCCATCGTGATCGGCTTCAGCCTGTTTATCTTCGCCCTCGCGCTGCTCAAGCGCACCCGCGAACTGCATGGTGATAACTCGACCGACTCGATCAGCTCGGTCACCGAACAGCCGGCGCCGGACTGGCCTGCCAGTGAACACGAGAACGCGAAAATCGCCAGCGAACATGCGGAGCCCCGTTCATGAGTGCACTGCTGGTCGGGCCGGTATTGCTGCCACTGTTTACCCTGGTGCTGTGCCTGCTGCTGCGCAGGCACCCGCGCTTGCTCAAACTGGTCAGCCTGAGCGGTTCGACGCTGCTCTTGGTCTTGGGCATGGGCTTGGTCTGGCTAGCCGCCGGCGATACCGTGTTGAGCGGGCAAATGGGCGACTGGCAAGCCCCATACGGCATCAGCCTGGTGATCGACCGCCTGTCCGCGGCGATGATTGCGATCAGCGCGCTGATCGGCCTGGCCACCCTGGTCTATGGCATCAGCCGCGACAGCGACCAACACTTGAGTGGCGACTTCCACCTGTTCGTGCATGGCCTGCTGACTGGCATCGGCGGGGCCTTTATCACCGCCGATATCTTCAACCTGTATGTCTGGTTCGAAGTGCTGTTGATTGCCTCTTTCGCCCTGATGGCCCTGGGCGGCGGCAAACGCCGACTGTCCGGCTGCATGACCTATGTGATCCTCAACCTGTTCGCCACCCTGCTGTTTCTCCTGGCGGCGGGGATGATCTATGGCTCCAGCGGCACCCTCAACATGGGCCAACTGGCATTGCTGGTAAGGTCCGGCGAAGCGCCGCCAGGCACCACCCCGGCCTTGCTGCTGATGCTCCTGTCGTTCTCGATCAAGGCGGCGCTGTTCCCGGTGTTTGGCTGGTTGCCGGCCACCTACCACGTGGCCTTCACTGCGGTGTCGGCGATGTTTGCCGGGCTGCTGACCAAGGTCGGGGTGTATGCGCTGATCCGCCTGGTGACCCTGATCTGGCCCGACTACGGACTGGTTCACGAGGTGCTGTTGTGGGTCGCCTGCGCCACCATGCTGGTGGGCGTGCTCGGTGCGGCGGCGCAAACCGAGATACGGCGAATCCTCTCGTTTCATATCGTCAGTCAGGTCGGTTATATGATTCTCGGCCTGGCCCTGGCCACCCCGCTGGCCCTGACCGGGGCGGTGTTCTACCTGATCCACCATATTGTGGTGAAGGCCAACCTGTTCTTCATCGGCGGTCTGGCCGCACGCATCTGCGGCTCCGAACGCCTGGCTGCCATGGGTGGCCTGTATGCGCGCTGGCCCTGGCTGGCCCTGCTATTCGCCATTCCGGCGCTGTCCCTCGCCGGCATTCCGCCACTGTCAGGGTTCTGGGCCAAGTTCCTGCTGGTCAAGGCCAGCCTGGACAGCGCCGCCTGGTGGGCCGCCGGCATCGCCCTGCTGACCGGGGTGTTTACCCTGCTGTCGATGAACAAGATCTGGAACGAGGCCTTTCTCAAGACCCATCCGCAGGGCGACGACAGCCTGCAGAGCGCCATCGGCCTGCGTTCGGCCTGGTGGAGCATCAGCGCCCTGGCCTTGCTCACCGTCGCCATCGGCTTGGCGGCCGGCCCGGTGATCGACTACGCCAGCGCCGCCGCCGCGCAACTGGCCGACCCTCAGGCTTATTTCCAAGGCTTTGCCCCGCCAGGAGGCAACTGAATGCTCCTACTGCACCTGTTGCTCAGCCTGACCCTGGCCGCACTCGCCGGGCATCTGCATGGCTGGGGCGCGCTGGGCGCCTTCGCCCTGCTCTACCTGCTGTGCAAACTGGCATGGCCCAGCGTCAGACTGCGCCAGTACGCTCGCCGGGTAGAGCTGGGTAGTCGCTTCATCCCCTGGTTTATCGGCCAGGTATTGCTCGCCAGCCTGCAAGTGGCCAGGCTGGTGCTGGCGCGACGCGTCGCAGTCGAACCGGCGATAGTTGCCGTGCGCCTGCGCAACCAAGACGCGAACATGGTGACCCTGATTGGCTGCTTGCTGACCCTGACCCCTGGCACCCTGGCCTTGGACTATCGAGCAGCCGATGGCACCCTGTTTATCCACGCCCTCGATGCGCGCCAGCAGATGGAGGTGGAAAGCATGGTCCGCGACCTGGAAAGCCGCCTGCTGCAATGGCTTGCACCCACTGCAAGCGGAGAACGCACATGACTGTCGAACTGGCGGGCGCCTTCTGGGTGCTGCCCCTGGCTGCCACGCTGCTAGGGCTAAGCGGCCTGTTGATCCTCTACCGCCTGCTGCGTGGCCCAAGCCGTCCGGATCGCGCGGTGGCCATTGATGCCCTGACCCTGCTAGCTGTCGCCGCCATGGCCCTCAGTGCACTATTCAGCGCCCAGGCGGCCTTGGTCGATGTCGCCATATTGCTGGCTCTGGTGTCCTTCCTCGGCACCGCGGCTTTTGCCTTTCTGTTTCGCGAGGCCCCTCAGACGAAGCCCCATGACAAGGAGCCCAAATGACCTCCCCACTTTTGGCCTGGCTGGCCTCGTTTCTAGTACTCGCCGGTGCGCTGGTTTCCCTGCTCGGGGCCATAGGCGTAGTGCGCCTGCCGGACAGTTACAGCCGCATGCATGCGGCGAGCAAAACCGGGCTGTTGGGCGCGACACTGATATTGGCAGGCGTCGCTGCGGCGAGTAATGCCGAGGTCGCCCTGGAAGTCCTGCTGGGTGTGCTGGTGCTGCTGGCCAGTGCTCCGCTGGCCGCCCATGTGCTGTCACGAGCCGCCTACCGGGCAGGCATCAAGCCGCAGTGCGGTAGCCTGGGCGATGCCCTGCAGCAGGATCGGGATAAGGACTGAGTTTTTGCAAACAGGTAGGAGCCAGCTTGCTGGCGATCTTCAACGGATCGCTAGTCGATCTCGCGGCGAAAGGGTGGCAGCGCATTAAGAATCGCCTTGCCGTAACGCTGGGTGACCACCCGACGATCGAGCAAGGTGATGGTGCCGCGGTCTTCTTCGGTACGCAGCAAACGCCCGCAGGCCTGAACCAGGCGCAACGACGCGTCGGGCACGGCGATTTCCATAAACGGGTTACCACCACGCGCCTCGATCCACTCGGCCAACGCCGCCTCCACCGGATCATCCGGCACCGCAAAGGGAATCTTGGCGATCACCACATGCTCACAATAGGCGCCCGGCAGGTCGACGCCTTCGGCGAAACTGGCCAAGCCGAACAGCACGCTGTCTTCACCGCTATCGACTCGCGCCTTGTGCTTGTTGAGGGTTTCCTGCTTGGACAAGTTGCCCTGGATAAACACCCGCTTACGCCAATCGCGCTCCAACCCCTCGAACACGTCCTGCATCTGCTTGCGCGAGGAGAACAACACCAGCGTACCGCGGGAGCCTTCCACCAGAGCAGGCAGATCGCGGATGATCGCCGCCGTATGTGCCACCGCATCGCGCGGATCGGCATTCAGGTTCGGCACCCGTAAAACACCGGCATCGGCATGATGAAAAGGACTCGGCACCACCGAGGTAACTGCCACCTTGGGCAAGCCCGCACGCATTCGATAGCGGTCGAAGGTGCCAAGCGCGGTCAGGGTGGCCGAGGTCACCAGGGCGCCGTAGGCCACGTTCCACAAGTTGCGGCGCAAGGTTTCGGCGGCAAGGATCGGGCTGGCATTGACCTCGATATCGAACAACGCGCCGCTGTCAGCCAAGGTCAGCCAGCGCGCCATGGGCGGGCTGTCTTCGGGATCTTCGGTGGTGAAGGCCAGCCACAGTTCCCAGCTGCCATGGGCACGCGCCAGCAGGCTGCCAAACAGCGGGTACCACTCCTCGGCCTGGTGACTGGCAATGCCGATAGTGGCCTCGCCATCCATGGCCTCCTTGAGTTTTTCGGTAACCCCGGTGAACAAGTCGTTGAGCTTGGAGAAGCCCTTCTTCAACTCCACGCCTAGCTCGATCAGGTGAGGCGGTACCAGACCACCGACAAAGCGGTGGCGCGGTCGTTCGCGACCCTGCATGTCTTCGCCGGGCTTGAATTCGGCCACCTGCTCGCACGCGGCGAACATAAATTGCTGCTGGGTCTTGATCTCCCGCGCCAGCTCTGGAACCTGCTCGATCAAGCGCCCAAGATCACCGGGCAGTGGATGCTGGGCGAGTAGTTTGCTGAGGTTCTTGGCGGTCTGCTCCAGCCAATCGGCGGTCGAACGCAAGCGGGTGAAGTGGGCAAAGTGACCGATGGCCTTGTCCGGCAGGTGGTGCCCCTCGTCAAACACGTAGAGCGTTTCGCGCGGGTCAGGCAACACCGCGCCGCCGCCAAGCGCCAGGTCAGCCAGCACCATGTCGTGGTTGGTGACAATCACATCGACCTTACTCATGCCCTCGCGGGCCTTGTAGAAGGCGCACTGCTGAAAGTTCGGGCAATGCCTGCTGGTGCACTGGCTGTGGTCGGTGGTCAATTGCGACCAGCGCGTGTCCTCCAGCTCTTCGGGCCAGCTGTCGCGATCGCCATCCCATTTGTTACCGGCGAGTTTTTCCATCATGGCGACGAACAGCTTCTGACTCTGCTCGTCGACGTCGATCCTGAAGCCTTCATCCTCGAACAACTGCGCAGTGGCGCTTTGCGCATGACCCTCCTGCAACAGCATGTCGAGCTTGGACAGACACAGGTAGCGCCCTCGCCCCTTGGCCAGGGCGAAGCTGAAACTGAGACCACTGTTGCGCATCAGATCAGGCAGATCCTTGTGTACGATCTGCTCCTGCAGCGCCACTGTCGCAGTGGCAATGACCAGGCGCTTGCCAGCCGCTTTGGCGACCGGGATCGCCGCCATGCAGTAGGCCACCGTTTTTCCGGTTCCGGTACCAGCCTCGACCGCTACCACGGCAGGTTCACCGTCGCGCCGACCTTCCCCGTCGACCTTGATCGCCCCCAGCACCTTGGCGATATCGGCGATCATCAGCCGTTGGCCATAGCGGGGCTTGAGCGATTTGGCTTCGAGGAAACGCGTGTACGCGCCCTGAATCTGGGACTTGAGTTCGGTACTGAGCATGGGATCTGGACGTGGTCTACGGGCGAAAAGGCTGGATAAATTTTCAGTGTCTGGCAACGACCGCTATCATAGCGCGCTAATCGATAATGCGCAGAACCCGGACCGGAGTTTTACATGACACCTTACGCTGTGACCTACGCACTGCATCTGCTCGCCGCACTGATCTGGGTTGGCGGTATGTTCTTCGCCTGGATGATCCTGCGCCCCGCTGCGGTCAGCACCCTCGAGGCACCTGCTCGCTTGAAACTGTGGCTCGAGGTCTTTCAGCGTTTCTTCTACTGGGTCTGGGCGGCCGTGATAGTGCTGCCGATTACCGGCGTGGGCATGCTCCACCTGGGTTTTTCCGGCTTCGAGACGGCGCCACGTTACGTACACATCATGATTGGTCTGTATTTAGTCATGCTTGCGCTGTTTATCCGCGTGCAGGCGCTGCAGCTGCCTGAACTACGTCGCGCAGTGGCGGGCGAAGACTGGCCGAACGGCGGTGCAGTACTCGGACGTATTCGCCGCTTGGTGGGCCTCAACCTGATTCTGGGCCTGGTAGTGACCAGCATCGCTGCAGCCCGCCCGGGCTTTTGAGCGAGGCTCAGGTGCGCACAGCACCCCTGAGCCTATAACCGCTTATCTAAAACCGCACTATGTCCAGATTGCCGGCCGGCCCCGCAACGCCGGCCTGACCAGCCTGGCCGGGGCGTCCACCGCGAGCATGCTGCGTGCTGTACAGCCAGCAGCCCTTGCTCGCGCCACCAGCCCCTGCACCACCTCCGTTGCCAGCGGCACCACCAGCACCGCCGTCAAGGAGCACTTGCAAGCGCTCCAGTGGAAAGTCCCCCGGGACTTCCAGGCGAACCTGACCACCTACGGCTCCAGCCTGGCCATCACCTCCGTTTAGCCCATCATGACCGCGACTGGCCTGGCCCCAGGTGCAGCCACCCGGCTTGCCATCCGCGCCATCCAGACCAACATAACCTGGCGTCCCCATGCCGCCACGGGCATCGACCAGTAACGCCGGAGCCAACACATCGACCAGGCGTATGGTAAGTGAACGCCCTGGCAATGCGGGTTGCACAAACGAACCTGGGCTGCCGCGCACGCTGATCTGTGCACCGGCAGCGATCTCGCCGCTCAGCACCTCCAGACGAAAAGCCTGCTGGCCAGGCGCGACAGCGATGCGCGCATCACGGCCCAGGCGCAAGTCGGCGACATGCATCTCGGTAAGCCCGGCAGGAATCAGCAGCGTGCCATGATCTGCCACGTGCAAACGCTCCACCCGCAACACGCTGCTGGTCGCCGGCAAGCGCAGCAAGGCATGCGACTGCACATCGATCAGGTTCTGCGCCAGCGCCATCGGGCTGACCAGTGCAGCCAAGAGCAACACGTTACGCATGCTCAACCTCCAACGGCACTGCAGCGTCGCCCACCGACTGCCCGGCCGTCAGTGCCTGCAGGTGGAAAATGCCAAACAGCAGAATTTGCACGCGCGCCAAACCAGGCTGCGTGTGCCCGCTCAGGCGATCATTGAACACCAACAACTCCAGCACATGGATCATGACCAGCGCAGCGCCCGCGAGAGTCAGCAGCATTGCGAAAGGCTGCGCGAATGGCTCAAGCAGATTGGCCAACACCACGCCCCAAAATAACGCAGTCAGTACTTTGCCCAGCCCCAACAAAAGTCTCATGTCCGCCCCTGCAGTTTTTTTGCTCCGCCGCACCTTAACCGCTTTGCGCCAGGCTAGCAAAAACTGCAGAGACCTCCCGCCCCGCCAGATACCTGGCCGATCAACGACCGGCCCGCATCAGATGAGGCAGCCTACGGCAGCGTTTCAACCGCAGCCTCGACCCTTCGATTGATAGCGCGCCCAGACTCCGTAGCGTTATCGGCAACCGGGCGTAATTCACCGTAACCGACAGCCGTCACCCGGCTGGTCTCAACCCCATGTTGTTCGACCAGCACGTCACGCACGGCACTGGCGCGCCGTTCGGACAAACCTTGGTTATAGGCCTCGGAGCCAACGGAGTCGGTATGCCCCTCGACAGCTGTGCTGGTCTGCGGGTACTGCTTCATGAAGTCAGCGAGGCTTTTGATGTCGGCATGACTGCCCGCCTTGACTACCGACTTGTCGAAGTCGAACTTCACGTCCAGCTCAACTCGAACCGGCACTGCAGGCTCATCGGGCGCCATCACTTGCGATGGGCTCGCATACTCGGGGAATGGACAGCCATTGTGGCGCACCTGAGTATTGGGCGGTGTATCCGGGCAACGGTCGCGACGATCGAACACGCCATCGCCATCCAAGTCACCGTCTTGGGCATAGCACAGAATACCGCCTATGACCGCGCCGGCCACGGCACCACCTGCTGCCCAAGCTGAACTTTCGATTGCGCCCAGGCCACCCCCGGCCAAGCCTCCAATCGCACTGCATAAGGGCCAGTTCCCCTGGTTGAGCGCCGCATCTCCCGTACTGGAAGTCGTGACGCAACCGGATAGAACACTGCTGGCCACGAGAAGGGGGCAAGCAACTCTAAAGAGTCTGATTCTCATGGCGAATCTCCTGTATTACCGGCGTGTTGCCAGTAATACAGGAGTTAAGTCGCACCCTCTGGAGAGTACAAGCGCGCCCCCAGCGAGAGCGCGTGATTATAGTTAAGGCCGCGCCTCGACTTCAGCCTCGACTCGACGGTTGATTGCGCGCCCGGCGTCAGTCGCGTTGTCAGCAACCGGGCGGGTTTCGCCATAGCCTACCGAGTTGACGCGACTACTATTCACACCATACTGGTTGACCAGCACATCGCGAACAGCGTTGGCACGACGCTCGGAAAGCCCCTGATTGTAAGTGTCGGTACCGATGGAGTCGGTATGCCCTTCCACCACGGTAGTGGTTTGCGGGTACTGCGCCATGAAGTCAGCAAGGTTTTTGATATCGGCAAAACTGCCTTCCTTGACTTGAGCCTTGTCGAAATCAAACTTCACATCCAGCTCGACACGCACAGCTTCAGCGACTGGCTCAGGCATGGGCGTCTCTTCGACCATAACCTCCTCGACCATCACCAGCTCTTCGCCTGCGGCACCATGCACCCAGCAATAGGCTGCGGCCATACCGGCACCGACCAAGGCACCACCACCTGCCCACGTCGAACTCTCAATCGCGCCCAGTGCCGCACCGCCCACACCACCGATTGCCGCGCACGTCGGCCAATCGGTTTTCTGCAGGCCAGCGCAACCCGTCAAGAAGCTGGTCGTTAAAATCAGGGGTACGGCTTTCCTTATGATGCTCATGTGCTTGTCTCCAGTAAGAATCGGACCAAAACCGATACGTATGGAGTAAAGACTCCCGTTTTAGAATCCGCCAGGCATGATTTACATACGCAACAACAATATTAGGTTCTAGGCCTTCACCCGGCGACACGGTAGTCTTTTCACAATTGATCGAGGATTATCGATGACCGAGAGCACTTCTTCACGTACGCCACAGCAAGCGCTGGCCGCTTTACTGGAGCGTTACGCACCAAGCCGCCTGCTATTAATAGGTGCCAATGCACTGCCTGCGCTGGCTGCTTTTCAGGCCGCGCACCCCGACTGTCAGGTTGCACACGCGGCTGCCGGCGCCCTGCCAGCCGAGCTGGCAGCGCAACGATTTGACCTGGCGCTAGTCATCGACTGCCTTGAGCATCTGCCCAAGCGCACCGCTCTGGAGCTTCTCGGCGGCATCCGCAACCTTAATGCCAGCCGCATGGCCGTACTGGTCGACCTGCAGGCCTGCGCCTGGCAGGACACCGACTTCTTTGCCTTGGCGCTGCAGGCCAGTGAGCGTTTTCAGCGCGGCGAACAGACCCTGAGCCTGTTCACCTACGACTTGCTCGACTACAAACAGGTCCCCGACTGGCTGAATGCCAAGTTTTGGGCCAACCCGGAAAACTTCGGCAAATACTGGTGGTAGGCCACATGACGACAGCCAATGGCGATCCTCTGCCAAGCTGCCCTTGCGGCAGTGGCAGCTCACTCGACGAGTGCTGCGGTCGCTACCATGCCGGGCTGCCAGCACCGAGCGCCGAGGGGCTGATGCGTTCGCGCTACAGCGCCTATGTACTGGGGCTGGTCGACTATTTGCTGGCGACCACCCTGGCGGCACAACAAACAGGTCTGGATCGCGCCGCCATCAGCGCCTGGAGCCTGCAGAGCACCTGGCTTGGCCTGGAAGTCGAAAGCAGTGAAGTGTTCGGCGGCCAGCCGGAACATGCGTTCGTGACCTTTACCGCCCGCTGGCATGATGACGGTGGCGAACATGCTCACCGTGAACGCTCCGCCTTCGTCCAGCACCAAGGCCATTGGTTCTTCATCGACCCTACGGTCGCGCTGCAGGTCGGGCGCAATGACCCATGCCCGTGTGCCAGCGGGCAGAAATTCAAGAAATGCTGCGCGGGCTTTGTCTGAAACGACGAACACCAAATCCCTTTGCGCGGCGCCCTCGCTTGCTGCACGCAGGGTGCGCAGGGCGAGGAGAATCCACCAGCTTTCCCGCGGATTTCATCCAGGCTACAAAAAGCTGCTCACCCACCGACAGCTAACAGTCTGCGCGACTGCCGCCGCGAGAAGGACAATCTCCAGACCCGAGCTATTCCTGTAATTTCAGATGGGATATATCCGGCGGCGGCGCAGCTGGCACGGCCTTGATCTCACCCATGTCGCTGCCGGCAGGTGCCAGACTGAATTGCGACAGATCGAGCGGCGGCGCTTGCGCTACGGGCTGTTCATCCTGCAGGTCGTCGCCTAGTGGCGCAATGGCAAAGTCCGGTGCATCAACGTCAGAAAACGCCGCCATGTATTCATCCCGAGGCAGCACCTTGAGCCGCCGGCCACCCATCGCGGGCGTACTCGCCGCAGACACAAAATCAGACTCGGGCTCGGCCGCAGGCGGCGGCGCCAGTTCGATTTCCTCGATATCATCCACGATGCTCCGCACCTCGACCAGAGCACCGGCGCGCAACAGGATGCTGCGATATTTTTCCGCCCCGGCTTCATCCAGGTTGTTCTTGATCACCATTCGCCGCCCGGAGAACAGCAAGGCAATCCGCGTGGCATCAGCCTGAAACAACTTGGCCAGATTGGCTTTGACTGCGTCCAGCTGCGCCCCTGGCGCCAACTGGCCGGCAAAGGCGATCTCGTAACGAGGCATGGTCACACTCCTGTCCTATTAAGCGTTCAGTATGGCGCAGGTTTTTTTACCCTCACAACACGTTGCAGCCAAGCACGTGCTTGTTACACTGACGCGTCCTTTGGAGTATGAAATGTTTTCCCAGGCGCTAACTATAAAAACTCTCAGCCTACTGATTTTTTTCGGCCTGCTTTGCGGGCTCGGCGGATGTTCCACATGGACCAGCGGGGGATTCAAGGATCCCGATGTCCGCCTGGTCAAAGTGGAAGTCGTCAGGGCCAAGTTATTGGAGCAGCAGTTCGTCCTGCGTTTTCGCATCGACAACCCCAACAGCATGAGCCTGCCGGTTCGCGGCCTGGATTACCGCGTACACCTTAATGAGGTTAAGCTGGCAGAAGGCCAATCCGACACCTGGTTCACGGTTCCAGCCTATGGCCATCACGTGTTTGATGTGCCCGTGCGCACCAACCTTTGGCGACACCTACGGCAAATCGTCAAATTACTGGAACGGCCTGAAGAACCTATCCGCTATCGCCTTGAAGGCCAGGTAAAAACTGGTTTGTTGTTCGGCCGTAGCGTGCACATGTCGCGTAATGGCGAGATAATCCCCGGCGATTTCATTCCTGAGTAAATACATATGAACCAGCACGCCCACGCAAACGGCTCCGACGGCCACCACACCGAGCATGATCACGACCACGTGCATGGCCCGGACTGCAACCACGCTCACCAAGAGCCGGTGCGCAACACGCTGAAGGACATTGGTCGCAACGACCCTTGCCCATGCGGCAGCCAGAAGAAATTCAAAAAATGTCACGGCGTTTGATGTGCCTGTGACTACGTTTAATCTTCTGCTTCTACTCGCCAGCGCCCTGGTGGTGACGGCCCTTGCACTGTACGCCCTGCTCCTGTGGCGCCGCGTCTGGGCGCAACGGCGCAACCTGGCGCAGGCTGAACTACTGCGGAGTGAGCGCCTGGCCGGTGATTTGCAAATGCTCGCCGGCAGCCTGCTCGAAGGCCAGTTGCCACTGATCGAGGGCGCGATCAGGATCAAGGTGCTACTGGATAATTACGACACCCTGCTCAGCCAGGATTCCCGCTGCCAGGTATTTCACCTCTTGTTCGAAGCCACCGCCCAGGTACCTACCCACGCCCACTGGAAAGCTCTGGAACAGGCCGAGCGGCGCCAGCATGAAAAGCATTTCAATGAACTGGAACTGCAGCACAAGTCTGCCGCTCGCACAGCTGCACGCTGGCTGCTCGAAGAAGGCCTGAAACAACCTTCCTGAGCCTAGTGAAATAGTACGTTTACCCACCGATTTTCCAGCCCCGCGTCTGTAAGGAGCTAGCTGTATGCTAACGCGCGCATTCCGCCCCCTAGCCCACCTGGGCCTTGCCGCCGGCCTCACTGCCGGCTTGGCGTTAAGCGGCTGCCAGTCATTTCTCGACAGCCGGTACAGCGATAGCCTGCACCCGGATCAAGGCACCGTGCGCGTGCAGGGCCTGGCACAAAACGTGGTGATTCGACGCAATGCCTTGGGCATGCCGCTGATCGAGACCAATACGTTCCACGACGCACTATTCGCCTTGGGCTATGTGCATGCCAGCGACCGCCTCAGTCAGATGGTCGGGCTACGCCTGATGGCCGAAGGTCGATTAGCAGAGATGGCTGGCCCCGGGGTACTGGAAATTGATCGCCTGATGCGCGCGGTCAACTTGAAGAAAAGTGCCGAAGTGCTGTATGCCAACGCCTCGCCACGCCTGAAAAAGTTTTTCGAGGTATACGCCCGCGGCGTCAACGCCTACCTGTTCCGCTATCGCGACAAGCTGCCGATGGACCTGGCGCAATCCGGCTATCGCCCGCCCTACTGGAAAGCCGAAGACTCGGTACTGGTGTTCTGCCTGCTGAACTTCGGCCTATCGGTCAACCTGCAGGAAGAAATCGCCGCCCTGGTGCTCACGCAGCAAGTCGGCAGCGAGCAACTCGCCTGGTTGCTGCCCACCTACCCGGACGAACCGCTGCCATTCGATGAGGCCGCAAAACTCAAGGGTCTGAACCTCAGCGGACAGATTCCAGGCCTGGCCGCTGTCAACAATGCGGCCAGCCAGCTCGCCAGCACCCACATGCTTGGCGTCGCCGCGTCCAACAACTGGGCCATAGCCCCACAGAACAGCCGCAGCGGCAAGAGTCTGCTGGCCAACGATACCCACCTGCCATTGTCGATGCCATCGGCGTGGAACTTCGTGCAGATCCGCTCGCCGAAATTCCAGGCCGCCGGCGTGTCGATTGCCGGCGTACCCGCTATCGTTGCCGGGTTCAACGGCAAACTCGGCTGGGGCATGACCATGGTCATGGGTGACAACCAGGACCTGTTCCTGGAGAAGATCAAGCGCGAAGGCGATCGGCTCTACTACCAGGCCGACGGCAAATGGCTGGCTACTCGGGAGCGCCAGGAAACCTTCTTTATCAAGGGTCAGCGGCCGATCCGCGAAACCATCTTCGAGACCCGTCACGGCCCGCTGCTCAACTCGGTATTGGGCGAGCGCAAACATCCGTTACAGCCCCTGCAATTGAACAGTGGCTACGGACTGGCCTTGCAAACCACGCAGTTCGAGGCGGATCAATCCCTAGACGCACTGTTCGACCTGTCCCGCGCGCAGTCAGTCGAGCAAGCCTTTGAGGCCACCCGCGAAGTGCGCGCCATGCCATTGAATATCGTCTTCGCCGACGCCCAGCATATTGGCTGGCAGGTTACCGGACGCTTTCCCAATCGGCGCGAAGGCCTTGGCCTGATACCTTCACCTGGCTGGGACAGCCGTTACGACTGGGATGGTTTCGCCGATCCGATGCTGCATCCCTACGATCAGGATCCACCGCAGGGCTGGCTGGGCACCGCCAACCACCGCACCGTGCCGCGCGGCTACGGCATGCAGCTGTCCAACTCCTGGTATTACCCTGAGCGCTACGAGCGCCTGGCGCAGCTGGCTGGCAACGGCAAGCACGACACTCGCAGCATGATTGCCATGCAGTACGATCAGACCACACCCTTTGTCGGCAAACTGCAAAGCATGTTCGAGGCACCGGGCATGGCCGAGCCGCTGCAAAAAGCCATCGAGGCCCTGCCAGCGCTAGAACGCAGCAAAGCGCGCGAAGCCTACAGCCGACTAATGGCATTCGACGGCAACCTCCAGGCGAGCTCGTCAGATGCCGCACTCTATGGCGCCTTCCTGCACGAAAGCGCGCGGCAGATTTTCCTCGATGAACTGGGCCCCGAAACCAGCCCCGCATGGCTGGCTCTGGTAGAGACTGCTAACAAATCCTATTCGGCCCAGGCCGACCACCTGCTAGGCCGTGACGACAGCCCGTTCTGGAACGATATCGGCAGCGCCCAGCAAGAAGACAAACCTGCCATTCTCGCTCGCAGCCTGGCCGCCGCGGTGACCTTCGCCGAAGCCAAGCTCGGCAGCGAGCGCAGCGCCTGGCAGTGGGGCAAGCTGCACCGCTACGACTGGGTCAGCGAGACCAGCAAACTGGCGCCTTACATGAGCACCAGCCAGCGCACTGCGGTCAACTCACTGAAGGGCTACCTGGACCGCGGCCCCTACCCCGCCGGAGGCGACCACAGCACACTCAATGTATCGGCCTACAACTGGGGGCAGGACTTCGACACCTGGCTGATCCCGGCCATGCGCATCGTCGTCGACTTCGGCCGCGAAGAGCCGTTGATCGGCCTCAACAGCTCCGGCCAATCCGGCAACCCGGCGAGCAAGCATTACGCCGACGGCATTGATGCCTGGCTCAAGGGCCAGTACATGAGTTTCCCGTTTCAGCCCCAGAATCTCGAAAAGGTCTATGGCAGCAAGCGCCTGATCCTGACACCCGGAAAATAGCCACCACTGGTCGGCGGCGATTGAACCAATGTGCCAGGCCTCAGCTCTGAAGAAACAGACTTACTCCATAGGTCATCACTTTAGGGCGCCTTCTGGCGCCCTTTCTTTTGCGCATGATTTACCTCCGCGCTCGCGGCCCAGCAACTGACAAGGGTCAGACGCGGGTGATCCCGGTGATGGTGATGCCATAACACTCATCCAGGCGCACCGCCGGGGTCTGGATTTCATTGGGTAAATCTTTTGGCTCTTCGCACTCGTAAACCTTTTCGGCCATTTTGAGCAACTGCAGAACCGCCTTCTCCATGTCTGGCTTGCGGCTGGATTGCAGCTCGAACACCTCGGTCCGCTCATCTTTGCTGTATGTAATCTTCCAGGTCGTCATAACTGATTCCTCCAGTACTAAAACACTCGAACGCCTCTTGAATAGGCGACACGCTTCTGCGTCAGACACACCCTACCAAAGCAACTCGACCGGTACAGGCCGTACCTCGCAGCACAGCCTTTCCAGATGTTTCAGCGCCACTGCTCCGCCAGACCGCAGCACTGTTCAGTTAAGCCAAATGCGCCGTTTTTTGTAGCCTGGATTAAATCCGGGGCAATCCAACGCCGACCAGCCGCACTGAAGGTGGAACTACGGAACAACCGACATCGCTGATGTGCTCGGCACTGCAGCAGCACTCCGCGGGGCCTAAGCGCCTGCTGTTCGCTTGAATTTCAGCCCAGAACACAACTTTGCAGATTAACGCGAGGGCATAGTTGGCTTATGATCCTTTAGCGTTTGTGGCAAACCATCACGATGGAAAGCCATGCCACCACGAGCAGGCCGTCGCTTGCCGCCCACCATCATCCGCGTACCGACTTGCCCCAAGGAACCAGCATGAGCAGCCGCCAAGCCGAAATCGCCACTGCCCTGAACGTGGTGCCCCCCTTCGCCGACGAAGCCGCCCTGCTGG
This sequence comes from Pseudomonas sp., assembly GCF_030683065.1. GTDB lineage: Bacteria > Pseudomonadota > Gammaproteobacteria > Pseudomonadales > Pseudomonadaceae > Aquipseudomonas. Next base: position 23,291 of record NZ_JAUXMX010000055.1, on the reverse strand, counting down.
CTGAGATCGAGCGACGCAAAACCTTTATCAAGGATTGCCTGCGTAACGCCGGCCTAAAAGTACTGGTGCTGGGTATCAGCGGCGGGGTCGACTCACTGACCGCCGGGCGTCTGGCGCAGCTAAGCGTGGAAGAACTGCGCAACCAGACCAACGATGCTGCGTACCGTTTCATTGCCGTGCGCCTGCCTCACGGCACCCAGCACGACGAGCACGATGCCCAGGCATCACTGCAATTTATCGGCGCGGACGAAGAAGACACGGTAAACATCGAAGGCAGCGTGACGGGACTCGGCGAACAGGTCACTCACCTGCAGCAACTCACCGCAGCACGCCGCGACTTTGTCGTCGGCAACATCAAGGCCCGCGTGCGCATGGTCGCCCAGTTCGCCATCGCCAATGCCAATAATGGCCTGGTGATCGGCACCGATCACGCTGCCGAGGCGGTGATGGGCTTTTTTACCAAATTCGGTGATGGCGCTTGCGACCTGGCCCCGCTCAGCGGCCTGGTCAAAGGGCAGGTGCGTGCTATTGCCAAGCAACTTGGCGCACCGGAAAACCTGGTATTCAAGGTACCCACCGCCGACCTGGAAGAACTGCGTCCCGGTAAACCGGACGAAGAAGCACATGGCGTCAGTTACGCCGAGATCGACGCCTTCCTGCATGGCCAGCCGGTTCGCGACGAGGCGTATGCGATCATCACCCGCACCTACGACAACAGTCGGCACAAGCGCGAACTGCCGCTGGCACCCTGATTACGAAATCACGGGCAAGAAAAAGCCGGGTTCCACACAATGTGGAACCCGGCTTTTTTAATCCAGAAAATCGATCAGGCTTTCGGCAAGGTCACACCACGTTGCCCCTGGTATTTGCCGCCGCGATCCTTGTAAGACACTTCACACTCCTCATCAGATTCGAGAAAGAGCATCTGCGCCACACCTTCATGGGCATAGATCTTCGCCGGCAAGGTGGTGGTGTTGGAAAACTCCAGCGTCACATGGCCTTCCCATTCTGGCTCCAGCGGGGTGACGTTGACGATGATGCCGCAACGCGCATAAGTGCTCTTGCCCAGGCAGATGGTCAGCACATTGCGCGGGATACGGAAGTATTCAACGGTGCGCGCCAGGGCGAAGGAGTTCGGCGGAATGATGCACACGTCGCTTTTGACGTCGACAAAGCTCTTTTCGTCGAAGTTCTTCGGATCAACGGTAGCCGAATTGATGTTGGTGAACACCTTGAATTCATCGGCACAGCGCACATCGTAGCCATAGCTGGAAACACCGAAGGAGATCAGCGGCTGACTGCCTTCTGCGCGTACCTGGCGCTCAACGAAGGGTTCGATCATGCCGTGCTCTTGAGCCATGCGGCGAATCCATTTATCCGATTTGATGCTCATGGCGAGTGTCCTGAATAAGCGGGTGATGAAGAAGTGAACGCATCTTACCGGGGCCGGCGACAGGGTTCAAAGGCTGTCGACCCATGCCAGCCCATAAGTTATGGCCATACTTCAACCATCGCCGAATAACAGAAAGGCGCACAGAGCGTTCGCGCTTATCGTTAAAACCGCGTACAGTAGCGCCACTGTGCTGCATGTGTCACCGCGAATCGCTACTTGATGCCTAGATTTCGATCCAAACATCGTCCGACTCCTAGTACTCGTTGCACTCAGTCCCGGCCTGGGCTTTTCCAGGGCTGTTATCAAAATTGTTAGGAGACATAACATGTCGAATCGTCAGAATGGTACCGTCAAGTGGTTTAACGATGAGAAAGGCTACGGCTTTATCACTCCGCAATCCGGTGATGACCTGTTTGTACACTTCAAAGCTATCCAGAGCGATGGCTTCAAGAGCCTGAAAGAAGGCCAAGCAGTTACTTTCGTGGCCACCCGTGGTCAGAAAGGCATGCAAGCTGAGGAAGTTCAGGTTGCATAACCTGATCTAACCCGCTTGTTAAAAAGCCCCGCCTAGTGCGGGGCTTTTTTGTGGGCGCAAATTGGCGCAAACCGTCGACACTCGCAGCAGGCAGTGCACCATGGTTCATCGGCACGGCACAAAGCTGGCGGGTTTTCGCTACGCTGCGAGCCCGCCGGATTGGTGCCGCACCAATTTGTAGAGGCTACGCCCGCTGCGGACACCAGCAGGCAGTCGCAGTAGGCGAGCGTTTTTCACAAACTCTCAGTCATCGCTGACCATGATGCTTGGCATCGCCTGCTGTCGATCACCCTGGGCGATGCGCGCGCCAACGTTACGGGCAATCTCCTGATAAATCATGGCGATCTGGCTTTCCGGGTCGGCGATAGTGGCCGGCTTGCCGCCGTCGGATTGCATGCGAATGGCCATCGACAACGGCAAAGACGCCAACAGGTCGACATCGAACTGCGCGGCCAGCTTCTCGCCACCACCCTCACCGAACAGATGCTCGGCATGCCCGCAGTTCGAGCAAATATGCACTGCCATATTTTCCACCACACCGAGCACCGGGATATTCACCTTGCGGAACATCTCTACGCCCTTCTTCGCATCCAGCAATGCCAGGTCCTGCGGCGTGGTGACGATTACCGCACCGGACACCGGCACCTTCTGCGCCAGAGTCAACTGGATGTCGCCAGTGCCTGGCGGCATGTCGACCACCAGATAATCCAAGTCATTCCAGGCGGTCTGGGTGATTAGCTGGATCAACGCACCAGAGACCATCGGCCCGCGCCATACCACTGGGGTATTTTCGTCGGTCAGAAAAGCCATCGACATCACTTCGATACCATGGGCTTTGAGCGGCACGAACCATTTCTGATCCTTGATTTCAGGCCGCGTACCCTCGGCGATACCGAACATGATGCCCTGACTCGGACCGTAAATGTCCGCATCGAGAATGCCGACCTTGGCGCCCTCACGCATCAACGCCAGCGCCAGGTTGGCGGCGGTGGTGGACTTGCCCACACCGCCCTTGCCTGAGGCCACGGCGATCACATTCTTCACATTGGCCAAGGCCGGCACCTGGGTTTGCGCCTTGTGCGCCTCGATCACGCAATCGACTTGGACCTGCGCACTGTCGACGCCATCGAGGCCTTCCAGGGCCATCTGCAGCATCTGCGCCCAGCCGCTTTTGAACAAACCGGCGGCGTAACCCAACTGCAGCCGCACACCAACCTTGCCACCCTGGATGTCTACCTCACGCACACAGCCAGCACTGACCGGATCCTGATTAAGATGGGGATCGATGTATTGGGACAATGCGGCTTCGACCGCCGCGCGGGTAACAACACTCATGGAGGACTCCGAAAGACTGAGTAAATCAGGCGGACATATTACCCCAGGGCAACAGCTATAGGCGCAAGCCTACTCACAATCGAGCAGTTGGCAGGTATCCCGAGACACTATCGACGACAGGGTTTGCCTGCGCGAGGATGAAAAAAATTCCCCGCACCTATATAGTTGCCGGCTTCCCTGAGTTACCAGTGCAGCCGATCCCCATGAGCGAAGCCCGCAAAATTCTCGTTACCAGCGCCCTGCCCTATGCCAACGGCTCGATCCACCTCGGCCATATGCTCGAGTACATCCAGACCGATATGTGGGTGCGCTTCCAGAAACTGCGCGGCAACCAGGCCATCTACGTCTGCGCCGACGACGCCCACGGCTCGGCGATCATGCTGCGCGCCGAGAAAGAAGGCATTACTCCGGAACAGTTGATCGCCAACGTCAAGGCTGAACACACGGCTGACTTCGCTGACTTCATGGTGGACTTCGACAACTACCACTCGACCCACTCCGAAGAGAACCGCGAGTTATCCGCAGCGATCTACCTGAAGCTGCGCGACGCCGGGCATATCGCCACGCGCTCGGTAACCCAGTACTTCGACCCGGAAAAGGGCATGTTCCTCGCCGACCGCTTCATCAAGGGCACCTGCCCGAAATGCGGCGCTGAAGACCAGTATGGCGACAACTGCGAGAAGTGCGGCGCCACCTATGAGCCCACCGAACTGAAGAACCCGCGCTCTGCCATCTCCGGTGCGGTGCCGGAGTTGCGCGACTCCAAGCACTTCTTCTTCAAACTGCCAGACTTCGACGCCATGCTGAAAAGCTGGACCCGAGGCGGCGCCTTGCAGGACGCGGTGGCCAACAAGATCGCCGAATGGCTAGATTCCGGCCTGCAGGAATGGGACATCAGTCGCGATGCGCCCTACTTCGGCTTCGAGATCCCTGACGAGCCGGGCAAGTACTTCTACGTGTGGCTAGACGCACCCGTCGGCTACATGGCCAGCTTCAAGAACCTCTGCGCACGCACTCCCGAGCTGGATTTTGATGCCTTCTGGGGCAAGAACTCGACGGCCGAGCTGTATCACTTCATCGGCAAGGACATCGTCAACTTCCACGCCCTGTTCTGGCCGGCCATGCTCGAAGGCGCAGGTTTCCGCAAGCCGACTGCGGTCGCTGTGCATGGCTACCTGACCGTCAACGGGCAGAAGATGTCAAAGTCGCGCGGCACCTTCATCAAGGCGCGCACCTACCTGGATCACCTCAACCCGGAATACCTGCGTTATTACTACGCAGCCAAACTGGGCCGCGGCATTGAAGACCTCGACCTCAACCTCGAAGACTTCGTGCAGAAGGTCAATTCGGATCTGGTCGGCAAAGTCGTCAATATTGCTAGTCGTTGCGCGGGCTTTATCCACAAGGGTAATGCCGGCGTGCTGGTTGCCGGCAATGCCGCACCCGAACTGACCGACGCCTTCCAGGCCGCAGCCCCGAGCATCGCCGAGGCCTACGAGGCCCGTGACTTTGCCCGCGCCATGCGCGAAATCATGGGCCTGGCCGACCGCGCCAACGCCTGGATCGCCGACAAGGCGCCCTGGGCCCTGGCCAAACAGGACGGCAAGCAGGACGAGGTGCAGGCCATCTGCGCCCTGGGCATCAACCTGTTCCGCCAGCTGCTGATTTTCCTCAAGCCGGTACTGCCTAAACTGGCTACCGATGCCGAGGCCTTTCTCAATGTCGCGCCGCTGACTTGGGACGACCACCAGAACCTGCTGGCCAACCATCAACTGAACCCGTTCAGCGCCCTGCTGACCCGAATCGAACCTGCGAAAATCGACGCCATGATCGAAGCCTCCAAAGAAGACCTGGCCGCCAGCGGTGCCGCCCCAGCAGCAGCCGGCAATGGCGAACTGACAAAAGATCCGCTGGCCGCAGAGATCAATTTCGACGCCTTCGCCGCAGTGGACCTGCGTATTGCCCTGATCGAGAAATGCGAATTCGTCGAAGGTGCCGACAAGCTGCTGCGCCTGACCCTGGATATTGGCGATGCCAAGCGCAACGTGTTCAGCGGGATCAAGAGCGCCTATCCGGACCCAAGTAAGCTGGAAGGCCGCCTGACCCTGTACGTGGCCAACCTGGCCGCACGCAAGATGAAGTTCGGTATCAGCGAAGGCATGGTCCTGGCTGCAGGCCCCGGCGGTGAGGAAATCTACCTGCTTAGTCCGGACAGCGGCGCCAAGCCGGGCCAGCGGGTCAAGTAAGCAACTGCGGCGGATTGGCGCAGCGTGCCCCAATACGCTGCGCCAGCCTTATGCCGGCCACTCAGGAACAGTTATCTGGCTTGTGTGGCCTGACCGGCTTGCCGATAATAGAAGCCCCTTTCCCCACGGCCTTGCCTGTCCACCAACGGAACCCGCAATGACCGAACTCGCCTTGATCATGGTCAGCGCCATCCTGGTCAATAACTTCGTGCTGGTGCAATTCCTCGGCCTGTGCCCGTTCATGGGTGTGTCGAAGAAAATCGAGACGGCCATTGGCCTGTCCCTGGCCACCACCTTCGTTCTGACCCTGGCGGCCATGTGCAGCTACCTGGTTCAGCAGTACGTGCTCAAGCCGCTGGATATCGAGTTCCTGCGCACGATCAGTTTTATTCTGGTGATCGCCGTGGTGGTGCAGTTCACCGAAATGGTGGTGAACAAGACCAGCCCGCTGCTGTACCGCGTGCTCGGCATTTTCCTGCCGCTGATCACCACCAACTGCATCGTTCTCGGCGTGGCCCTGCTGAATGCCAACAAGGCCGAGTTCTCCTTTATCACGGCTACCGCCAACGGCTTTGCCGCCGGCCTCGGTTTTTCTCTGGTGCTGGTGCTATTCGCCGCCATGCGTGAGCGTATTGCCATCGCCGACGTGCCTAAATCCTTCCAGGGCGCCGCCATCGGCATGATCACCGCCGGGTTGATGTCGCTGGCGTTCATGGGCTTTACCGGACTGATCAAGCTATGAGCCTGGTACTCAGCGCGATTCTCGCCTTGCTCGGGTTGTGCCTGGTGGCCGGCGCCATCCTCGGTTTTGCCGCGGTGCGCTTCAAGGTCGAAGGTAACCCGATTGCCGAACAGATCAACGCCCTGCTGCCGCAGACTCAGTGCGGCCAGTGCGGCTATCCCGGCTGCAAGCCTTACGCCGAGGCGATTGCCGGCGGCGACAAGATAAACAAATGCCCGCCTGGCGGCGAAGCGACCATCCAGGCATTGGCCGACCTGTTGGATGTCGAAATCGAACCGCTGGATGCGGTGGAAGGCGAGAAACCACAAATGGTCGCCTACATCCGCGAAGCCGAGTGCATCGGCTGCACCAAATGCATTCAGGCCTGCCCAGTGGACGCCATTGTCGGCGCGGCCAAGCAGATGCACACGGTGATTGTCTCCGAATGCACCGGCTGCGACCTCTGCGTCGAACCCTGCCCGGTGGACTGCATCGACATGATCCCGCTGGGCAGCAGCGTGCAAAGCTGGAAGTGGAGCAAGCCCCTGTCACCGGGCCAATTGATCGCCAGTGATCGGGAGCAGGCAGCATGAGCGCAATGCAACCTCTGGCGTGGGAGATCCCCGGCGGCATTCATCCGCCGGAACGCAAGCACCTCTCCAATCGCACCTCGATCCAGCTGGCGCCACTGCCCAAGCGCCTGGTGCTGCCGCTCAACCAGCACATCGGCGCTCCAGCCGAGCCACTGGTTAGCCTGGGACAACGGGTACTCAAGGGCCAACTGATCGCCACGGCCAATGGCTTTGTCAGCGTACCGCTGCACGCGCCAACATCAGGCACCATCAGCTTCATCGGGCCGCAACCCTACCCGCATGTATCCGGCATGCTCGCCCAGGCCATCGTCATCGACAGCGACGGCCTGGACCAGTGGTGCGCCCTGACGCCCCGCCCTGACTACCGCCATTTGGAAAACAACAGCCTGCTGGCGATTATTCGCCAGGCCGGGATCAGCGGCATGGGTGGCGCTGGCTTCCCTACAGCGGTCAAGCTCAACGCCCGGCCAACCCAGAAGATTCATACGCTGGTGATCAACGGCACCGAGTGCGAGCCCTACATCACCGCCGACGACCTGTTGATGCGCGAGCGGACCGAGCAACTGATCTCCGGCATCGACATCCTCGCCCAGCTGATCCAGCCCGACCAGGTACTGATCGGCGTCGAAGACAACAAACCCGAGGCCATAGCGGCGCTGCGCTCAGCCCTGCATGACCGCAGCTATCAACTGCGGGTGTTCCCGACCAAATACCCCTCGGGCGGCGAGAAACAACTGATCCAGATTCTCACCGGTGTCGAAGTCCCCAGCGGTGGCCTGCCGGCGGATATCGGCATCCTCTGCCAAAACGTCGGCACCTGCAAAGCCATCCATGATGCGGTGGTCCTCGGCAAACCGCTGATCTCGCGCATCACCACCCTCACCGGCGAAGCCCTGGCGCGGCCGATGAACGTCGAGGTGCTGCTCGGCACCCCAGTGGGCGAACTGCTTGAGTTTGCCGGCCTCGACCGCAGCAAGCTCAACCGTTTGATCATGGGCGGCCCGATGATGGGCTTTACCCTGCCCGACTTCGACGTGCCACTGATCAAGACCACCAACTGCCTGCTCGCCGCGACCAGCGCCGAATTGCCACCGCCGCCGCCGGCCATGCCGTGCATCCGCTGCGGCGAGTGTGCCGAAGTCTGCCCGGCCAGCCTGCTGCCGCAGCAACTGCATTTCTTCGCCATCGGCCAGGAACACGAGCAACTCAAGGCGCACAACCTGTTCGACTGCATCGAATGCGGCGCCTGCGCCTATGTCTGCCCGTCGAGCATCCCGCTGGTGCAGTACTACCGCGCGGCCAAAGGCGAAATTCGCGATCTGGAACAGAAGCAGCTCAAGGCCGAACAGTCCAAGCAACGCTTCGAGCTGCGCCAGGAACGCCTGCGCCGCGCTGAAGAACAGAAAGAAATCGAGCGCAAGGCCCGCGCCGAGAAAGCCGCCCGCGTCAAGGCAGCTCAAGCCGAAGCACCGGCGAGCACTGATGCTGGCGCACCAGCCGGCGTCGGCGATGAACTGAAAAAACTCAAGATCGAAGCCAGCATGGCCCAGGTCGCGCAGAAGAAGGCAGAGAAACAACTGGCGACGCACGCCACGCCTGAACTGCAGGCACAAGTAGACCAGCTGCGCAGCGCCGCCACAGCCGCACAGCAGGCCCTGGGCGCCGCGATGGTGCACAGCCCGCCTGTCGCAGCAGCAACAGCGCCTGCGCTCGATGACGGCGTCCTGAAGAAGGCCAAGATCGACGCCGCCATGCTCCGCGCCCAGTTGCGCAAGCTGGAGAAGCTCGAAACCCCGGACGACGATCAACAGGCCGAATTAGCCCGCCTGCGTCAACAGCTCGAAGAGGCCGAAAAGGTTCTGACCAGCCTGCAAAGCCAGGCCACGCCACCGGCAACGCAGCCGGCCGATGACGGCGCCCTGAAGAAGGCCAAGATCGACGCCGCCATGCTCCGCGCCCAGTTGCGCAAGCTGGAGAAACTCGAAACCCCGGACGACGATCAACAGGCCGAACTGGCGCGCCTACGCCAGCAGCTCGAAGAGGCCGAAAAGGTCCTGACCAGCCTGCAAAGCCAGGCCGCGCCACCGGCAACGCCGCCGGTCGACGACAGTGCCCTGAAGAAAGCCAAGATCGAACTGGCAATGCAGCGCGCCGCGTTGAAAAAAGCCGAAAAGGCCGGCAGTGATGACGCCGAACTGGGTCGTCTGCGCGATGCGTTGAGCCAGGCCGAACAGGCGCTGCACACAGCCGAGGCGACGACCAGCACGCCTGCGCCCACGCTGGTACGCACTGACAAACAGCCGATCGACGACGCCACCCGCGCGCTGAAAACCGAGGTGGCCTTCGCCCGCGCAGACCTGCGCAAGCTGGAGCGTGACCCGAGCAGTGCCACCGATGCCCTGGCTACAGCCCGTCAACGCCTGGCGCAAGCCGAACAACAATTACAGCAACACGCAGGCTCACCAACACCCTGAAGCCCGGATGCAACAAGGGTGGGTGGCCTTGAGACTACCCACTAAAAATGCCCAATAGTGGCTCCGGGCTACGATTCTGAACAGCAGTCAAGGCCGCGCACCGCGCAGCCTGCATAAGTCACCAACCGGAGAGCCAATGGCCCTGCCCCGTATCACATCGCCCCACGCCAAGGGCAGCAATCGCACCCAGCAGGTGATGCTGCAGGTACTGCTGGCCACCGCGCCGGGCATCTTGGCGCTGACCTGGCTGTTCGGTGCCGGCACCCTGATCAACCTGCTCTGGGCCAGCGTCTGCGCCCTGGGCTTCGAAGCGGCGATCCTGGCCCTGCGCCAACGCCCCCTGGGCTTCTTCCTCAATGACTACAGCGCCCTGGTCACTGCAGTACTGCTGGCCCTGGCCCTGCCAGCCTATTCGCCCTGGTGGCTGACCCTGATCGCCACCGGCTTCGCCATCGTGTTCGGCAAGCAACTGTACGGCGGCCTGGGGCAGAACCCGTTCAACCCGGCGATGCTCGGTTATGTAGTGGTGCTGATCTCCTTCCCGGTGGAAATGACCAGCTGGCCAGCGCCGCACACGATCGGCCTACTCGACGGTCTGCAGCATATTTTTGGTTTGGCCGCCCTGCCCGATGGCTGGACCCAGGCTACTGCGCTGGATGCTCTCAAGATCAATAAAAGCCTGACCATGGACGAACTCTGGGCACAGAACCCAGCCTTTGGCCGCTTCGGCGGCAATGCGGTTGAGGCGGTCAATCTGGCTTTCCTCGCCGGCGGTCTCTATTTGCTCTACAAGCGCCTGTTCACCTGGCACGCACCCGTAGGCATGCTCGCCGCCCTGGCAATCATGAGCCTGCTGTTCTGGAATGGTTCGGGCTCGGATTCCAACGGCTCGCCGCTGTTTCACCTGCTCACCGGCGCGACCATGCTTGGCGCTTTCTTCATCGTTACCGATCCGGTATCCGGCGCCACCAGTAATCGTGGCCGGCTGATTTTCGGTGCCGGCGTCGGCGTGCTGGTCTATGTGATCCGCGCCTGGGGCGGCTACCCGGATGCCGTGGCCTTCGCCGTGCTGCTGATGAACCTGGCGGCTCCGACCATCGATTACTACACAAGACCGCGCACCTACGGTCATCGCAAGCCGACTCGCGGCTTCAAGTTGGGCGAATGAACATGCTCCCGGAAATCAGCCGTTCGATGCTGAAAAACAGCCTGGTACTCGGCCTCTTTGCCATCGTCACGGTCGGCCTGGTGACGCTGATCCAGCAAGCCACCGCCACGCGGATCGAGGCCTCCGCGCGCGATGCTCAGGTACGCGCGCTGGGCGAGATCCTGCCGCCCGGCAGCTATGACAACCATCTACTGGATAACAGTATCCAGGTGCATGACGCCCTGCTTGGCAGCCGCAGCCCGCAACCCGCGTACATCGCGATGAAGGATGGCCAGCCTAACGCGGTGATCCTCCAGGCCACGGCGCCGGATGGTTACAGCGGCGCGATCCGCCTGCTGGTCGGCATTCAAGCCGATGGCCGACTGGCCGGCGTGCGCGTGCTCAACCACCGCGAAACACCCGGCCTGGGCGACAAGATCGAAGTGAGCAAAAGCAGCTGGATCCAGAGTTTCATCGGCAAGTCGCTGAACAACCCGAGTGAAACTGGTTGGGCGGTGAAAAAGGATCGCGGTGAGTTCGATCAATTCGCCGGTGCCACCATCACCCCACGCGCAGTGGTCAAAGCGGTGCATAACGCGCTGCTGTATTTTGATCAGCATCGTGCCGAACTGCTGGTCGCCGGCAATGCGACAGCGGACAGCGATAGCGCCTTGCTCGACGCGGCAATCCGCAATACACCCGCCCTGCCGGCCAGCGAGGGCGACAGCAGCGGCCCTGACGATCAAGGAACCGCGCCATGAGCAGCCCCAGCTACCGTGATATCACCCTTAACGGCCTGTGGAAGAACAACCCGGCGCTGGTCCAGCTACTCGGCCTTTGCCCGCTGCTCGGGGTCAGCAACTCCACGGTCAACGCCCTCGGCCTGGCGCTGGCCAGTGCGGTGGTACTGATCTGCTCCAACACCGCCGTGTCGCTGGTGCGCGGCGTGGTCAACACCGCCGTGCGCCTGCCGGCCTTCGTGATGATCATCGCCGCCCTGACCACCTGCATCGAACTCTTGATGCAGGCCTTCACCTACGAGCTGTACCAGATCCTCGGCATCTTCATCCCGTTGATCACCACCAACTGCGTGATCCTCGGCCGCGCCGACGGCTTTGCCGCGAAGAACGATCCAGGCCGGGCCGCCTACGATGGCCTGATGATGGGCATTGGTTTCGGCGTGGTTCTGGTGATGATTGGTGCGCTGCGTGAGTTGTTCGGCACCGGCGCGGTATTTGCCAACATGCACCTGCTGTTTGGCCCGGTAGCCGCCGACTGGCAGTTGACCCTTTTCGCCGACTACAAAGGCTTTCTCCTGGCGATTCTGCCGCCGGGGGCCTTCATCATGCTCGGCCTGCTGATTGCCGGAAAGAACCGCATCGACCAGATCCTGATCGAACGCGCCAAGGCCCGTCAGGCAGATATCCCAGTACAAAGCCGCCGGGTCAGGGTCACCGGGGTGATCGAGTGAACGCGGCAAAGCGTCACGAGATATTTCGACGCTTGCACGAAGACAACCCCGAGCCAAAAACCGAACTGGCCTACAACTCGCCCTTCGAGCTGCTGATCGCGGTCATCCTCTCGGCCCAAGCCACCGACGTTAGCGTCAACAAAGCCACCGCAAAGCTTTACCCGGTGGCCAATACGCCACAAGCGATCTATGCCCTGGGCGTGGCGGGATTATCCGAATACATCAAGACCATCGGCTTGTTCAACGCCAAGGCGAAGAACGTCATCGAGACCTGTCGCATCCTGGTGGAGAAGCACAGCAGCCAGGTGCCGCAGACCCGCGAAGAGCTCGAAGCCCTGCCCGGGGTTGGCCGCAAGACTGCCAACGTGGTCCTCAACACCGCTTTTCGGCAGCTGACCATGGCGGTGGACACGCATATTTTCCGGGTCAGCAACCGCACCGGCATTGCCCCTGGCAAGAACGTGCTCGAGGTGGAGAAGAAGCTGCTGAAGTTCGTGCCCAAGGAATTTCTCCTCGACTCACACCACTGGCTGATACTGCATGGCCGTTATGTGTGTCAGGCGCGCAAGCCGCGCTGCGGCAGTTGCCGCGTAGAAGACCTGTGCGAATACAAGCACAAAACCTCCGATGATTGAGCTTTCAATAGTTTTATATCTGATCGATTGAAAAAAACTTTTTTACCCGCCCGTGTTTTGCCGTTATAAGGTGCGCCAATGGCCTTGGTAGCCTGGAGTGAAAAACATGAGCACTGGTAAAGAAAACCTCGAGCTCGACGAAGAATTTGTCGCAGAAGATGCCGACGATAGTGATACCCCTGTTGAGGTTGCCAAAACCAACCTGGCTAAACGGCGTGTTATCGACAATCTTCTCGAAGAGCGGCGATTGAACAAACAACTGGCCGAATATGATTTCGACCTGTAAACCTAAGCCGATACGAAAAAGCCCTCGCAGATCTGCGGGGGCTTTTCGTTTATAGCCAGATGCAATCTGGGCTATGGGTTTCGGTTTTTGCGTGGGCCAACGGTGACGCCTGGCCCCATGCAGTCAGCGAACCGTACCCTCAGTCCTTACGCGACGGCGACAGCAATTCGATCTTGTAGCCATCCGGGTCTTCGACGAAGGCCAGGATACTGGTGCCGTGCTGCATCGGCCCCGGCTCGCGGGTGATCTTGCCGCCACGGGCACGTATGTCATCGCAGGCCTTGTAGACATCCGCCACTTCCAGGGCGATATGGCCGTAGCCGGTGCCCAGTTCGTAGCTGTTGACGCCCCAGTTGTGGGTCAGTTCGATCACGCTGTTATGCGCCTCGTCACCGTAACCGACGAAGGCCAGAGTGAACTGGCCGTCCGGGTAGTCCTTGCGGCGCAACAGGGTCATACCCAGTACGTCGGTATAGAAGGCAATGGAGTTATCCAGATCGCCAACTCGCAGCATGGTATGCAGCAGTCTCATCGGGTTTTCCTCTTCTAGAAAGCAAAACCCCGGCTTATGGCCGGGGTTCGTCAGACACAAGGCGATCAGCTTATCAGATCAGCTTGCGGCCTTTGCCCGCAGCGATGCGCATGCGCAACGCATTGAGCTTGATAAAGCCACCGGCGTCCGCCTGGTTGTACGCGCCGGCATCGTCCTCGAAAGTGGCGATATTGGCGTCGAACAACGAATCGTCAGACTTGCGCCCGGTGATGATCACGTTGCCTTTGTACAGCTTCATGCGGACCACGCCGTTTACGTTGGCCTGGGAAGCATCGATCATCTGTTGCAGCATCAGACGCTCAGGGCTCCACCAGAAGCCGTTGTAGATCAGGCTGGCGTACTTGGGCATCAGCTCGTCTTTCAGGTGAGCGACTTCGCGGTCCAAGGTGATCGACTCAATGGCGCGGTGGCCCTTGAGCATGATGGTGCCGCCGGGCGTCTCGTAGCAGCCACGGGACTTCATGCCGACATAGCGGTTTTCGACGATATCCAGTCGGCCGATGCCGTTCTCGCCGCCGATGCGGTTCAGCTCAGCCAGTACGGTGGCCGGGCTCATGTCCTTGCCGTCGATGGCGACAATGTCGCCGGCACGGTAGGTCAGCTCGATATAAGTTGCAGTGTCCGGCGCCGCCTCGGGAGAGACAGTCCATTTCCACATGTCTTCTTCGTGCTCGGTCCAGGTGTCTTCCAGCACGCCGCCTTCATAGGAGATGTGCAGCAGGTTGGCGTCCATGGAGTACGGCGACTTCTTCTTGCCGTGACGCTCGATCGGAATGGCGTGCTTCTCGGCGTAATCCATCAGCTTCTCGCGCGACAGCAAGTCCCACTCGCGCCACGGGGCGATGACTTTAACGCCTGGCTTGAGGGCGTAAGCGCCCAGTTCGAAACGCACCTGGTCGTTACCCTTGCCGGTGGCGCCATGGGAGATGGCATCGGCGCCGGTTTCGTTGGCGATTTCGATCAGGCGCTTGGCGATCAGCGGACGCGCAATGGAGGTGCCCAGCAGATACTCGCCTTCGTAGACGGTATTGGCACGGAACATCGGGTAGACGAAGTCGCGGACGAATTCTTCACGCAGGTCGTCAATGTAGATTTCCTTGACGCCCATGGCCTTGGCCTTGGCGCGAGCCGGTTCAACTTCTTCACCCTGACCGAGATCGGCGGTGAAGGTCACCACTTCGCAGTTATAGGTGTCTTGCAGCCACTTGAGGATCACGGAGGTGTCCAGGCCACCGGAATATGCCAGGACTACCTTATTTACGTCGGCCATGCCAATCAACTCCACGGGGTTGTTCGGGAAAACCCGTGATTCTACTGGTCGCGCAAGATGATTTACAGCACTGCGACAGTCCGTGACGACAAAGCGGCAACGCCCTGCCCCACCGAATCGCCACTCCAGCCACTGCTGCAGCATGGTTCAAGGCGTTTCAGAGGCTTCCGCGACACGCGCCAGCAACATACCCACCCGGCGATTTTTCGCCCGATTGGCCTCACTGTTGTTCGGCACCAGCGGATAACGCTCGCCATGAAAGCGCATCGTGATCTGCTCGGCCGCCACGCCATTGGCTTTCAGATACTCCATCACGGCCATGGCGCGGCGCCGCGACAAATCGCGATTGGTCAGGCGATTGCCGCTGTTATCAGCATGCCCGTCGAGTTCGATGCGATTAACGCTGGGGTCGGCCTTGAGATAATTCAGGATGATGTCCAGCTTGGCCTGGGCCAACGGCGCCAGATCCACGCCACCACCCGGGAAACCGACTTGGGACTGGCGAATCTGTTCAAAATTGACCGGCAGTAGTTTGGCCGTACAGGCCAAATATTCATTGTAGGCCTTGCGAAACCTGACCGGCAGCAAACGCACTTCGAGGCTGTCGCCGGCATGCTGGGTGCGGTGGCGGATCAACGGGCTACGACCTTCGAGCAGACCGGTGAGCAGACGACTGGCCTGCTCTTGCGTGCTACTGAAAGGCATCTCACCGTCGCCCACCCTGACTGACCCCAGGTTGATGTCGCCACGCCCCGGCTGCCAGGGCGCCGCAGCAGCCAGCAATGTTGCCGAACCGCTGCCCAGCCAACGCTCAGGCACCTGCAAGTTGAAGGTCGCCTGTTCGCCAGCCCTGCGCACGAATATTCCTGCGCCGAAGTCGGTGACTGGCTGGCTCAAACGGCACTCGAACTGGTCACCCGCGACCGCCCACTCGACCTTCTCCAGACGGGTCTGGAAGGTGATGGCTAGCACTGGCTGACTGGCCAGCAGGCACAAGAGGGCGAGTGAGGGCGGACGCACGGAAGACTCCAAAAAATACCACGTACCCCCTGACTATCGGTGCCGCCGGGCAAAACTTGAGCCGCTGATTGAGCCAGCAGACCCAGCAAAGCCGGACCGCACGCCGGGATTGCCGTTTGAACTGTTGTGCGACCCGGTTTTTCGCCGCAACAGCTGATCGCACTCACGCCGCTTTCGGCGTGCCCTGACAGGGCTTTTCCGGTAGCATTCCCGGCACGTTTTGCCCGCCTGGAAACACCCATGACCGACCGCCTTACTTTGCTGCGTCCCGACGACTGGCATATTCACCTGCGCGATGGCGATCTGCTGCCGCACACCGTCGCCGACGCGGCGCGGACCTTTGCCCGCGCCATCATCATGCCCAACCTGGTGCCGCCGGTACGCAATACCGGCGAAGCCGATGCCTACCGCCAGCGGATTCTCGCCGCACGCCCGGCTGGCAGTCGCTTCGAGCCCTTGATGGTGCTTTATCTCACCGACCTGAGCAGCCCGGACGATGTACGCGCAGCCAAGGCCTCGGGCTTTGTCTATGCAGCCAAGCTCTATCCGGCCGGCGCCACCACTAACTCCGACTCCGGCGTGACCAGCATCGACAAGATCTTCCCGACCCTTGAGGTAATGGCCGAAATCGGCCTACCGCTATTGGTGCACGGTGAAGTGACCCGCAGTGAGGTCGATGTATTCGACCGCGAAAAGTACTTTATCGATGAACAACTGAGCCGGGTGGTCGAGCG
Source organism: Pseudomonas sp. (assembly GCF_030683065.1). Lineage (GTDB taxonomy): Bacteria > Pseudomonadota > Gammaproteobacteria > Pseudomonadales > Pseudomonadaceae > Aquipseudomonas. Next base: position 6,878 of record NZ_JAUXMX010000055.1, on the reverse strand, counting down.
TTTTCCGACCCTCAAGGTGGTATTCGAGCACATCACCACCCGTGACGCGGTCGAGTTCGTCAATGCGGCATCAGCCAATGTAGGCGCGACCATTACCGCCCACCACTTGCTGTACAACCGTAACCACATGCTGGTCGGCGGCATCCGCCCGCACTTCTATTGCCTGCCGATTCTCAAGCGCAACGTGCACCAGGAAGCCCTGCTCGACGCGGCCACCAGCGGCAATCCCAAGTTCTTTCTCGGCACCGACTCGGCGCCGCATGCCCGGCATGCCAAGGAAGCTGCCTGCGGCTGCGCCGGTTGCTACAGCGCCTATGCAGCCTTGGAGCTGTATGCCGAGGCATTCGAGCAGCGCAATGCCCTGGACAAACTCGAGGCCTTCGCCAGCCAGCATGGCCCGGACTTCTATGGCCTGCCGCGCAACAGCGAAACCATCACCCTGGTTCGTCAGGACTGGGTCGTACCTGGTGAATTACCGCTGGGCGATCAAACCGTAATCCCGCTGCGCGCTGGTGAAACCCTGCGCTGGCGCCTGCTGGAGGACAACGTGTGAGCGGCGAACACTACGATACTGAATTGGACCACCCGAACACAGGTAGCGGTTCGCGTCACCCGATGGCGGAGCGCTTTCGCGGCTACCTGCCAGTGGTGGTAGATGTGGAAACCGGCGGCTTCAATTGCGCCACCGATGCCCTGCTAGAAATCGCCGCCACCACTATCGGCATGGATGAAAGTGGCTTTCTCTACCCCGAGCACACCCTGTTTTTCCGCGTCGAGCCTTTCGCTGGCGCCAATATCGAACAGGCAGCCCTGGACTTCACCGGGATCAAACTCGATCACCCGTTGCGCATGGCCGTCAGCGAAGAGCATGCGCTGACCGAGATTTTCCGCAGCTTGCGCAAGTCGCTGAAATCCAATGGCTGCAAGCGGGCGATCCTGGTGGGGCACAACAGCAGCTTCGACCTCGGCTTTCTGAATGCCGCCGTCCTGCGCTGCGACCTCAAGCGTAACCCCTTTCACCCTTTCTCCAGCTTCGACACCGCCACCCTCGCCGGCCTTGCCTACGGCCAGACCGTACTGGCCAAAGCCTGCCAGGCCGCTGATATCGACTTCGACGGCAAGGAAGCCCACTCGGCCCGTTACGACACCGAAAAAACTGCCGAATTGTTCTGCGGCATCGTCAACCGCTGGAAGGAAATGGGCGGCTGGCAAGACTTCGACAACTAAAGCCACAGCAGCTCACAAAAAACCGGCCCAGGCCGGTTTTTTTGTGGGGTGCTAGACGCCTATAACGCCGACGGCAAAACCTAAGAACGCGGCGCCACCTCGACCGTTTGTCTGCTGCACACAGCGGCGAAGACCTTCTCAGAATATAGCTTTGACAAGCATTCTCATTAGCATTAGTATCAATCGCAACCAACTACTGCCATGCGACGGGTCTTACGCTATGTATGTCTGCCTCTGCGAAGGTGTCACCGACAACCAGATCCGCGACGCAATCTTTGAAGGTTGCTGCAGCTACCGTGATGTACGTGCCGCTCTCGGCGTGGCCAGCCAATGCGGCAAGTGTGCCTGCCTGGCCAAACAGGTAGTGCGCGAAACCTTGGGCGAAGTACAGAGCAGTCAGGCAGCCTCGGCTTATCCAGGAAGTTTTGTCGCAGCCTGAATTAACCGATGCAAAAAACCGGACCCTGTGTTCGGTTTTTTTATGCCTTAAATTCAAGCGTTTAGACTCTGAATACGGAGCAAAATCATTCTTGCTAGTATTTATTTCTGCCTAAATTTCAAATGCTTAGATTTGACAGACCGTAGTAGCCGGCTCAGAATTTCCAATCAAATTCCCCAGCAAGGCAGCTCAGACCATGAAAGGCGACAAGAAAGTCATCCAGCATCTGAACAAGGTCCTCGGTAACGAGTTGGTCGCCATCAATCAGTACTTCCTGCATGCGCGGATGTACGAAGACTGGGGCCTGAAAAAACTTGGCGAGCACGAGTACCACGAATCCATCGACGAGATGAAGCACGCGGACAAGCTGATCAAGCGCATCCTCTTCCTCGAAGGGCTGCCGAACGTGCAAGACCTCGGCAAACTGCTTATCGGTGAAAACACCAAGGAAATACTTGAGTGCGACCTGAAGATCGAGCACAAAGCCCATATCGACCTGAAGGCAGCGATCGCCTACTGCGAGAGCATCGGCGACTACGCCAGCCGTGAGTTGCTGGAAGACATCCTCTGCTCGGAAGAAGAGCATATCGACTGGCTGGAAACCCAGCTCAGCCTGATCGAAGCCATTGGCTTGCAGAACTACCTGCAATCGCAGATGGACGAGTAGATTCACCGATTGAGCAGGAGGCGGTTTGACTGCCGCCTTCCTCTCACGCCAGCGCACCCTGCTAGCGGCGCCACGGCATACAACGACCTGTTCGACGTACCCAACTACACGCTCCTGGGTGATTGTTGTCGAGCGCAGGTTTTGAGTTGCTACCCTCCCCGCGCGGCCACTCCTCCGCTATTTCCCCGCAAGTGCCCACACAGGAAAGCACATGACAGACACACTTTACCGCTTGAGTCTGGGTGCCGACCCACAGGCCATGGCCGTGGTGCGCCAGGGCCTTGAACGCTTCAATGTCGAACAGATTGGCGCTTATGCCTATGAGGACTTCCAGCTGTATGCCCGCGACAGTGCCGGCCAGGTAGTGGGCGGCCTGTTCGGCCACTCAGGCATGGGCTGGCTGTACATTGATTACCTGTGGCTGGATGACAACCAGCGCAGCCATGGCCTGGGTACACAGCTGTTGCATGCAGCAGAGGACGAGGCGCAGCGCCGCGGCTGTCAGGGCGTGTTTCTTTATACTTACAGCTTCCAGGCGCCGGGCTTCTACCACAAACAGGGCTATCAGCTGATGGGGATACTCGAAGACTGCCCGCCCGGCCACCAACGTCACTACCTGAAGAAATCACTCAGGACGCAGGACGCACAGCCGGGTTAGCGGGCCGCTGGGCAAAGCAGCAGTGGCTGAGCGCACGGAGGCATATGTGTTGACCCTGGCCATTCCTCAACATGGACGCATCTTCTGGACGGTTTTAACCCTGCCCTGCTCCGTTACTAGCGGAAAACCCGCCTAGCTGCCCTGGCCGCGCAATCGCGGCCCATGCCACGTAGCATCGCGCCGTGAAACAAGCACTTGAGGTTGCAGCGGTGGATTTACAGCAGGGCTTCGTCCTGACCCGACATTGGCGCGATACGCCCGCCGGCACCCAGGTCGAATTCTGGCTGGCGACCGACGCGGGGCCGCTGCATATCCGCCTGCCTTGCCAGCCGTCGGTGGCCTTTATTCCTGCCGAACAGCGCGCGCTGGCCGAGGCGCTGCTGCGCGGCGAGCGTGACGTCGAGCTGCGCCCACTGGATCTATGCGACTTCCAGCATCGACCGGTGCTCGGCCTGTATTGCCGCCAGCATCGCCAGTTGATGAATATCGAAAAACTGCTGCGCAAGGCCGGGGTCGAGGTGTTCGAGGCCGATATCCGTCCGCCGGAGCGCTACCTGATGGAGCGCTTCATCACCGCGCCGGTGTGCGTCAGTGGCAAGCCGGACGCCAGCGGCATGCTGCTCGATGCGCAGATGAAGCCCGCGCCGGCCTATCGCCCGCGCTTGCGGCTGGCGTCCCTGGACATCGAAACCAACGCCCAGGGTGATTTGTACTCCATCGCCCTGGAAGGCTGTGGCCAGCGCCAGGTGTACATGCTCGGGCCGGCCAATGGCGTGGACACGCCGCGCGACTTTGCCCTCGAGTACTGCGCCAGCCGCAAGCAGCTGCTGGAGCGTCTCAACCAGTGGCTGGCCGCCCATGACCCCGATGCGATCATCGGCTGGAACCTGGTGCAGTTCGACCTGCGCGTACTGCACGAGCATGCCCAGCGCCTGCAGGTGCCGCTGATACTCGGCCGCGGCGGCGATGCCATGGGCTGGCGCGAGCACGGTAGCCGCAACAATCACTTTTTCGCCGAAGCCGCTGGACGACTGATCATCGATGGCATCGAGGCGCTACGTTCGGCGACCTGGAGCTTCGCCTCGTTCAGCCTGGAAAACGTCGCGCAGACCCTGCTCGGCGAAGGCAAGGACATCGCCACGCCCTACCAGCGCATGGACGAGATCGACCGCATGTTCGCCGAGGACAAGCCCGCCCTGGCGCGCTACAACCTCAAGGACTGCGAGCTGGTCACGCGGATCTTCGCCAAGACCGAGATCCTCACTTTTCTGCTCGAACGCGCCACCGTAACCGGCCTGCCCGCCGACCGCAGCGGCGGCTCGGTCGCGGCCTTCTGCCACCTGTACATGCCGCTGATGCACCGCCAGGGTTTTGTCGCGCCGAACCTCGGCGAGCGGCCACCGGAAGCCAGCCCCGGCGGTTTCGTCATGGAGTCGCAACCCGGCCTGTACGAGTCGGTGCTGGTGCTCGACTACAAGAGCCTGTACCCGTCGATCATCCGCACCTTCCTGATCGATCCGCTGGGGCTGATCGAAGGCATGCGCCATCCCGAAGACACCGCGTCGGTGCCGGGCTTTCGCGGCGCCCGTTTCTCACGCACCCAGCATTGCCTGCCGGCCATCGTCGAGAGCGTCTGGCAGGGGCGCGAGACGGCCAAGCGCGAGCACAACGCGCCACTGTCGCAGGCGCTGAAGATCATCATGAACGCCTTCTATGGTGTGCTCGGCTCCAGCGGCTGCCGCTTCTTCGACCCGCGCCTGGCGTCCTCGATCACCCTGCGCGGCCACGAGATCATGCGCCGGACCCGCGAGCTGATCGAGGCCGAAGGCCATGCGGTGATCTACGGTGACACCGACTCCACGTTCGTCTGGCTCAGGCGCGCCCATGGCGAGGACGAGGCGGCGCAGATCGGCCGCGCCCTGGTGCAGCGCGTCAATCAGTGGTGGCGCGAGCATCTGCGTCAGGAATACGACCTGGAAAGCGCGCTGGAACTGCAATTCGAGACCCATTACAGCCGCTTTTTGATGCCAACCATCCGCGGCGCCGAAGAGGGCAGCAAGAAGCGCTACGCTGGCCTGGTCGTGGCGGTGGACGGCAGCAGCGAGATGGTCTTCAAAGGCCTGGAAACGGTGCGCAGCGACTGGTCGCCGCTGGCCCGGCAGTTCCAGCGTGAGCTGTACCTGTTGATCTTCAACCGCCAACCGTACCAGGACTATATCCGCGACTACGTGCGCCGCACCCTGGCCGGCGAACTGGATGAACTGCTGATCTACCGCAAGCGCCTGCGTCGCCGCCTGGACGACTACCAGCGCAACGTGCCGCCACATGTGCGTGCGGCGCGCATGGCCGATGAGTACAACGACCAACAGGGCCGCCCGCGCCAGTACCAGAACGGCGGCTGGATCAGCTACGTGATCACCCTCGCCGGCCCCGAACCGCTGGAAACCCGGCGCACGACCATCGACTACGACCACTACCTCACCCGCCAACTGCAGCCGGTGGCAGACGCCATCCTGCCGTTTGTCGGTGACGACTTCACCCAACTGGTCGGTGGCCAGCTCGGCCTGTTCTGAGGCTTTATTCACCCATCACCAGCAGACCGTTAAAACATGTAGGCGCCCAGCCCCGATTGCATCCGGGCTACAAAACGGGGTCACAGCGCGGCGCGGAGCAGCTCCAGGTACACCGGGCTCTCGGAGATCGAGTTGTGGCCCTTGCCCGGGATCACCTTGAGCGCGGCCACGCCGGGCGCGAAATGCCGGTAGAGCGCCTCGCTACTGGCACGCGAGATGATTTCATCCTGCTCGGCCACGACCAGCAGGGTCGGCACCTGGATACGTGCGGCATAGGTCGAAGACTCGAACTTGTCCTTGAGCAGCCACTTGATCGGCAGGTAGGGAAACTGACGCGCCGCAAAAGCCAGCAGGCTGTCAAACGGCGTAATCATTACCAGGCGCGAAGCTGGGCGTTGACTGGCCAGACGAATGGCGACCGCAGCACCCAGGCTACGGCCCATCACCACGGTCCGCGGGTGCATGGCATGCACCCAGTCGAACAAGGCCAGGGCATCGCGCTGGATCGCCTCCTCGGAAGGCGACCCGGAGCTGCCACCATAACCTCGGTAGTGCATCAGATAGAGCGCATGCTCGGGAAACACCTCAGCGAACTCAGGCAGGTTGAGCGAAACATCCTCAGCATTGCCGCCGAAGTAGATCAAGGCATTCGGACCGGCGTGCGGCCGAACCGAGACCAGCACCTCGCCATCATCCACCACCAGCCTGAGCAGTGTGCTGGGGTGGCTGATGGCAAGCGGTTGCGGGAAGTAGATGAGGCTGCGCTGAAACACCCACACCGCCACACAGATCGCCACGTAGAAGGCGGCAAGTATTGCCAGGAGCGAGAACATGCGCGACATAGGGTTAGCGTCTCTTCGGATAAGCGGGGTCGCCCCGTCTACGACGCCGCGCAGTCGCGCAGCAAACGGGGTGCTCAAGGATCAGGACCGTAGGATGGGTGGGGCCGCCTAGGTTAGGCGCCCGCAAATTGACCTGCAGCAGCAGAACAAACGCGCCGTAACCCATCGCGGAGTTCAGCCACGACATCCGGATACAGGTATAAATCGCTCGATGGGTATCGCTACGCTCAACGCCATCCTACGGTTCCGGCCCCTACGAGACTTCGCACCTGTTTAATTTATATATATAACAATGAGTTATATTTTGCTTGATGAGGCCGGGCCGAATGACTGCCTGAATTCATAGAATAAGTGCAACGCTTGAAACGATAGGCAGAGGGCCAGCCACCGGTAGAATCCAGGCTCTCACACCAAAGGATTCAAGCGCAGATGACTACGCATTACCGGCAGCTGACCCGGGCCCAACGTTACC
>NZ_JAUXMX010000054.1 GCF_030683065.1 Pseudomonas sp. | reverse complement strand
GCTGGTTGGCCCGGCCGCGAGCAAGGCCGAGATCGAAGACTTTCGCGCCCGCCTGCTGGCCAGGCCGCAAGCCTATATCGCCCAGCCGACCCTGTGCCTGTCGACCTGCCCGACCTTTGTCGAGAATGGCATTGCGCCGCGACACATCGACCTGCGTCCGTTCGTCCTGTCGGGTCGCGAAGTGCGCCTGGTGCCGGGCGGCCTGACTCGGGTGGCGCTGCGCGAAGGCTCGCTGGTGGTCAACTCGTCGCAAGGCGGCGGAACCAAAGACACCTGGGTGGTGGAGGACTAATCATGCTTTCAAGAACTGCCTCCGATCTGTATTGGATGTCGCGTTATCTGGAGCGCGCGGAAAACCTCGCGCGCATGCTCGATGTCAGCTATTCGCTGTCGCTGATGCCGCAAGACGGCCGTGGCGATGGCCTGGAAGAGCTGGCCATGCCGCTGCTCATCACCGGCACGCTTGAGGAATACATGGCGCGCCATGGCCAGTTGCATGGCGAGCGCATGCTGCACTTTTTCGCCCTGGATGCCGAGAACCCGGCAAGCATTTACAGCTGCCTGGGCGCGGCACGCAGCAATGCCCACGCAGTGCGTGGGCGCATCACTGCCGAGATGTGGGAAAACATCAACGCCAGCTGGCTGGATATTCGCGGCATTGCCGAGCAGGGGCTGGGCCGCTACGGCATCAGCCGCTTCTGCGAATGGGTCAAGGAGCGTTCGCACCTGTTTCGCGGCGCTACCTTCGGCACCATCATGCGTGGCGATCCGTATCGTTTCATTCGCCTGGGCACCTTTATCGAGCGGGCGGACAACACCCTGCGCCTGCTCGATGCGCGTTACGAGATGCTTGGCGAGGACATCGACGAGGTTGACGGCCGCCCGGCACGCAGCTACTACCAGTGGAGCGCGCTGCTGCGTGCATTGTCCTCGTTCGAGGCCTTTGCCGAGATCTATCGTGGCTCGCCGGGCACGCGCAAGGTCTCCGAGCTGTTGCTGTTGCGCCCCGACATTCCGCGTTCCCTGCGCGCCTGCGTGGATGAACTGCACCTGATGCTCGCCAGCCTGCCTGGTGATAATGGTCGTCCGGCCCAGCGCCTGGCAGCCGAACTGGAAGCCCGTTTGCGCTATACCAGCATCGACGAAGTGCTCGATGAGGGCCTGCATGCCTGGCTCACCGACTTCATTCTGCTGGTGCGCGACCTCGGCCAAGCCATTCAAAGTTCCTATCTGGAGGTCGCATGAGACTGTCCATCAGCCACGACACCACCTACCACTACGAAAATCAGGTGCGCGCGAGTATTCAGTATCTGCGCCTGACTCCGCACGACAGTGAGCGTCAGCACGTCCTCAACTGGCAGCTCAACCTGCCGCGGCCGGTGCGCGCCCAACTCGACCCCTACGGCAATATCCTGCATGTATTGACGATGGACGAACCCCACGAATCCATCGTTATTGGCGCCCGTGGCCTGGTCGAGATTGACGAGCAGCGTGAATCCGAGCACGAGAGCCAGTCGGCGTTGCCGTTTCTGCGCTTCACCCGCCTGACCGAGGCGGATGCGGCCTTGCGCGAGTTCGCCCTGCAGCACTGCAAACAACGTCGCGACCGCAACGCCTTGATCGACCTGATGCATGGCCTGAATGGCCACATCAGTTACCTGACCGGCAGTACTGCGGTGGAAACCAGCGCGGCCGAAGCCTTCGCTGGCCGTCAGGGTGTTTGCCAGGATCATGCCCATGCCTTTCTCGCCTGCGCGCGCAGCCTGGGCATCCCGGCGCGCTATGTGTCGGGTTACCTGCTTACCAACAGCGACGATCATTTAGCCAGTCACGCCTGGGCCGAGGCCTGGCTGGATGGCGCCTGGTACAGTTTTGATGTGACCAATTGCCTGGCCAAGCCGGAGCGCCATTTAAAGCTGGCGGTGGGCCGCGATTACCTGGACGCCTGCCCGGTGCGCGGCATGCGCCGTGGCGGTGGCACCGAGCAAATGCACGCCCTTGTAGAAGTTTCTCCGCTGCTGATGGTGCAACACCAGTAGAATTGCCCAACATGAGTATTCAACCGCGCCCGGAGCAGCTTTTAAAACTGCTCCGGGCGCATTGGTTCTACAAGGTGAAGCATGACTTACTGTGTTGCCATGAGCCTGGCCGAAGGGCTGGTGTTCGTTTCCGATTCGCGTACTAACGCGGGTGTCGATCACATTTCCGTATTTCGCAAGCTGCATGTGTTTGGCGTGCCTGGCGAGCGTCTGATAGTCCTGCAAAGCGCCGGCAACCTGGCCACCTCGCAGTCGGTGATCAGCCTGTTACGCCATCGCCTGGGCGGTGAAGGTGAGCATCTGCATAAGGCCCCGAGTCTTTTCGCAGCGGCGACTCTGGTCGGTGACACCCTGCGCGAAGTGCTGGCCCACGAGCAAAGTGCGACCCTGAATCAGGGCATAGAGCTGGGTTGTTCGTTTCTGCTCGGTGGGCAGATCCATGGCCAACCCCCGGCACTTTACAACCTCTATCCGCAGGGTAATTTCATCGCGTCCAGCGAAGACACGCCGTATTTCCAGATCGGCGAAAGCAAATATGGCAAGCCGATCCTCGATCGCGCGCTGAGCTATCAGTCGCCTTTGCATCTAGCGCTGCGCTGCGCCCTGATCTCCTTCGACTCGACCATTCGCAGCAACCTCTCGGTCGGTATGCCGCTTGACCTGCTGGTCTATAAAACCGATAGCTTTGAGGTGCCGAGTGGTTTTCGCGTTCACGAAGGCGATGCCTATTTCGACGGGATACGTCAGCAGTGGAGCGGCGGCCTGAGTGCATTGCTCGGCCAACTGACGGAGGCGCCGAACGATTATTGGGCGTAATCGATGGCTTGCTTGGCGCAGGCTGGATCAGCCTGTTGCATGGGCAACGCTTCACTAACTCGGGCAGGGCAAGCCGTGCGCACCGCGGTGATGGCCTGCTGAGTAACCATCAGTCCTGCACCTTGCGTCCGGCCATGTGTCGCAGGTAGTCGAGAAGCTGCACCAGCTCTGCATCGCTCAATACGCTTTCTGCGAACCCCGGCATCCGGCCTTGCGGCCAGCGCCGCAGCTGTTGCGGGTTGCGGATGTAAGTCCGCAGAAAATCAGCCGCGAAATATTCGGTCGGGTTATGCGGCACGTTTAGATCTGGGCCGAACTGCGAGTCGCCGGCAGTATTCAGGCGATGGCAAGCCATGCAGTGTTTCTGGTATTGCATGAGGCCGGCCTGCACCTGTGCAGGCGCATCGGCGGCAGGCAGCAATTGCGGAAAGCGCTCGGCGACTGTCGCCAGCTTACTGATGCGGGTGATCTGAAACGGCCACTGCTCCGGGCCGATATGACTGGCCGCCGGATTTTGCCACACCAGATAAAACGGCCCGGCACTGGGCTTGCCCGCCGCCAGGGGCGGCCAGGGCGTAGCGGAGTCTTCGACCGCCAGCCAGGCTTGCGCGCCGCTTTGGTTGAGCACCGCGGCCGCCGGCAGTTCGGCAGCAAAACCATCGAGCGCCAGTGCCTGCAGATGATCGCCAGGCAGCACGCCGTCAAGTAGCACCGCCAGCGGTACAGCGCGGTAGCTCATGGGGCGCTTGTAGCTGACGTCCTCGGCAATTTCGATGTGCCTGGCCTGGGGATGGGCGAGCAACTCAGCGCTGCTCCAAGTCCGCTTGACGCTGCCGAGTTGCAGGTGCAATTCGGCGCTTTGCGCGGCGCTACTCAGGGTTAACAAGGCAAGCAAGGCTACCCGCAGATTCAATGCTGCTGCACCAGCGCCAGTTTCAGCTGGTCGTAGCCACCCGCGTTGATCAGGTTGCGATACCCCAGTTGCGCCAAGCTGTCCTGGGCGAGTGCCGAGCGCCTGCCACTGCGGCAATAGAGCACGATGGGGGTGTTTTTATCGGGTACCAAGGCGGCAATCTGTTCAGCGATTTGCTCATGACCGATACGACTGGCGCCAGCCAAGGCGCCTGCGGCAAATTCTTCGGCAGTGCGCACATCAATCAGCACTGCACCAGGTGCTTGCAGGGCATTAACAACCTGCTGTGGCGAGACTTCATCTGCCGCAAGCGGCAGGCTGAGCAATAGCGTCACAACGGCAGTCAAGATACGCATGCAGAACTCCTCGGGAGATATCGAACGAGGGCTTAGCATAATTGAAAATGCGTTAAAGCACGCGTCGCCGTAGGCCGGCGGAGCCGTGTGAGTGACCTCGCTGACTACCAGGTTTCCGCGTGGCCGCATTTTTAGTGCAGTACGCAGCTCAACCGACCAAACGCGTCAGGTTGGGAAGAATCAGGATCAAGGTCGTGGCGAACACAATCAGGCTCGCCTGACGAATTTTCGAGTGTTTGAACATGGCCATCTGCCTTTTGTTTTTGTTGGTGTGGCGTTGAATGCCCGCTCTGAAGGTCTCTCGGGCTGCAGCGTCACGCCTGAGCGCGGACTGAAAAACCACTCCGGCAAAACCCGGCAGTGGCACCTACTTACTTGTCCCGTGTGGCAATCCTAACTCTAGGGGACATGTCACCTATGGCTTAGATGACTTGGTTGCTAACCGTTGCTGGGTTGGAGCATTGAGTTATGCCCTATGCTGTAAATAGCGTGAGTATCCCTTGAGCCAGAGCCATGCAGTCGCCCGTGCCTGGATAACCGCAGTCGATGACCATTCGTCTGAGCGGCACGGTCAATATGCCTGAGCACTTCGGTCATTGAGCCTGCCTCATCTGGGGGTAAGGTAGTGCAGCCGACAACAACAGGCGCAGCCAGGTGGCAGTGCGCCGCCATCCATACCCTCCAATGGAGGTCTGAGGACGCCATGACCGAAGCATATATTTTCGATGCCGTGCGCACGCCCCGCGGTAAGGGCAAGAAGGACGGTGCGCTGTACAGCGTCAAACCGGTCGACTTGATCGCCGGCCTGCTCAAGGCGCTGCAGTCGCGCAATAACCTCGACACCAGCCAGGTCGATGACATCGTGCTCGGCTGCGTGACGCCGGTGGGTGATCAGGGCGCGGACATTGCCAAAACGGCGGCCATGGTCGCTGATTGGGATGTCAGCGTGTCGGGCGTGCAGCTCAACCGTTTCTGCGCTTCGGGCCTGGAGGCGGTAAACCTCGGCGCGATGAAGGTACGTTCCGGTTTTGAAGACCTGGTGGTGGTCGGCGGCGTCGAGTCGATGTCGCGCATTCCCATGGGCTCCGACGGCGGTGCCTGGGTGATGGACCCGGCGACTAATATGCACACCCATTTCACCCCGCAGGGTATTGGCGCCGATCTGATCGCCACCTTGGAGGGCTTCAGCCGTACCGACGTCGACAGTTTCGCCCTGCGCTCGCAGCAGAAAGCTGCCCGCGCGAGCAAAGACGGCTCGTTCAGCAAATCGCTGATTCCGGTGGCCGATCAGAACGGCATCGTGCTGCTCGATCACGACGAATTTATCCGTGGCGAATCCACGCTCGAAGGTTTGGGCAAGCTCAAACCGAGCTTCGAGATGATGGGCCAGATGGGCTTCGACAGCACCGCGCTGCGCGTCTACAGCCATGTTGAGCAGATCAACCACGTACATACCCCAGGCAACAGTTCGGGCATCGTCGACGGTTCGGCCCTGATGCTGATCGGCTCCGAGGCCAAAGGCAAAGAACTCGGTTTGAAACCGCGTGCGCGCATCGTCGCCACTGCCGTGACCAGCACCGACCCGACCATCATGCTCACCGGCCCGGCACCGGCCACGCGCAAGGCTCTGGCCAAGGCCGGGCTGAACGTCAATGACATCGACCTGTTCGAGGTCAACGAGGCGTTCGCTTCGGTGGTGATGAAGTTTATGAAAGACATGGGCGTTAGCGAGGACAAGGTCAACGTCAACGGCGGCTCCATTGCCATGGGCCACCCGCTGGGTGCGACCGGTTGCGCCATTCTCGGCACCCTGCTTGATGAGCTGGAGAGGCGCCAGTTGCGCTATGGCCTGGCCACCCTGTGTGTGGGCGGCGGCATGGGTATCGCCACCATTATTGAGCGAATCTGAACCGTAGGATGGGTGGAGCACCGCGATACCCATCGCCCCGTTGATGGGTATCGCGGGGCCCAGGCTACGCGCCCCGACCCATCCTACGTCCCCCACTTTGGGATGAGACCAAGAATATGACTGACGCCATCCGTTACGAAAAAGGCCAGGACAATATCGTCGTTCTGACCATGGACATGCCAGGCCAGAGCGCTAACACCATGAACGCGGTGTACCGCGAAGCCATGGGTAAGATCGTCGAGCGCCTGGAAGCTGAGAAGGATTCCATCGCCGGGGTCATCATCACCTCGGCGAAGAAGACCTTCTTCGCCGGCGGCGACCTGAATGAGCTGATCAAGGTCACCAAGGCCGATGCACCGGCCTTCTACCAGATGATCCTCAATATCAAGGGCCAACTGCGCCGCCTGGAGTGCCTGGGTAAACCGGTGGTTGCGGCGATCAACGGTGCGGCCCTGGGCGGCGGCTGGGAAATTGCCCTGGCCTGTCACCACCGTATCGCCCTGGACCATTCCAGCATTCAGCTCGGTCTGCCGGAAGTAACCCTCGGCCTGCTGCCGGGCGGTGGCGGGGTGGTGCGTATGGTGCGCCTGCTCGGCCTGGAAAAGGCCCTGCCATACCTGGCCGAAGGCAAGAAGGTTCGTCCCGATGCAGCACTTAAAGCCGGCCTGATCCACGAGCTGGCTTGCGACAAGGACAACCTGCTGGCCAAGGCCCGCGCCTGGATTGTCGCCAACCCGAACGCTGTGCAGCCGTGGGATGTGAAAGGCTACAAGATTCCGGGCGGTACGCCGTCCAGCCCGAATGTGGCGCAAATGCTGGCCATCGCCCCGAGCGTATTGCGCGACAAGACCAAGGGCTGCTTCCCGGCGCCGGAGAAAATCATGTGCGCGGCTGTCGAGGGTGCCCAGGTCGACTTTGACACGGCGCAGATCATCGAGGCGCGCTACTTCACCGAGCTGACCACCGGCCAGGTGGCGAAGAACATGATTGGCACCTTCTGGTTCCAGCTCAATGAAATCAACGCGGGTGGCTCGCGCCCGCAAGGCTTCGCGCCCTACGTGACCACGAAGGTCGGCGTGCTGGGTGCAGGCATGATGGGCGCGGGCATTGCCTATGTGTCGGCGGTGGCCGGTATCGAGGTGGTGCTTAAAGACATCTCCATCGAGGCCGCTGAGAAGGGCAAGAGCTACTCCGCCAAGCTGTTGGAGAAGAAAGTCGGCCGTGGCCAGATGAGCGCCGAGAAGCGTGATGGCATCCTGGCGCGGATCAAGGCAACTACCAAAGATGCCGATTTCGCAGGCTGCGACCTGATCATCGAGGCGGTGTTCGAGGATCGTGACCTCAAGGCCAACGTCACCGCTGCTGCCGAGCGTGCGGCGCTGGCGGATGCAGTGATTGCCTCCAATACCTCGACTCTGCCAATCACCGGATTGGCCGCGGCGGTGCAGAACCAAGACAGGTTTATTGGCCTGCACTTCTTCAGCCCGGTGGACAAAATGCCGCTAGTGGAAATTATCAAGGGCGAGCAGACCAGCGACGAGACCCTGGCGCGCGGTTTCGACTACGTCATGCAGATCAACAAGACCCCGATTGTGGTCAATGACAGCCGCGGCTTCTTCACCTCGCGGGTGTTCGGCACCTTCACCAATGAAGGCCTGGCCATGCTCGGTGAGGGTGTGAGTGCGGCGATGATCGAGAACGAAGCGCGCAAAGCCGGTATGCCGGTCGGCCCGCTGGCGATCAGCGACGAAGTTTCGATGAGCCTAATGAACCATATCCGTCAGCAGACCATCAAGGACCTGGCCGCCGAAGGTAAGTCCATCCCTGAGCACCCGGCGTTTGCGGTGATAGACATGATGCTGGGCGAGTACAAGCGGCCGGGCAAGGCGGCGGGTGCGGGCTTCTACGATTACCCGGCGGCCGGCGCCCCGGCGGCCGGCGCTCCGGCGGCCGGCAAGAAGCACCTGTGGCCGGAGCTCAAGGCACGCTTTGAAAAAGCCGAGGCGCAGATATCCCAGGAGGACGTACGCGACCGCATCCTGTTTATTCAGGCCATCGAAACCGTGCGTTGCATGGAGGAGGGCGTGCTCAAATCCGTGGCTGACGCCAACATCGGCTCAATCTTCGGCATCGGCTTTGCGGCCTGGACCGGTGGTGCGCTGCAGTTCATCAACCAGTACGGTGTGCAAGACTTTGTCGCCCGCGCCACGTACCTGGCTGAGCAGTATGGCGAACGCTTCCTGCCACCTGCGCTGCTGCTGGATAAGGCTGCCAAAAAGGAACGCTTCTGACTGCTCCCGGCGCGCCAGTCTTTACCGTCGCAGACCGGCTCAGGAGGTCTGCGGCCTAGGCTGCGTGCTCGTCAGTAGACTGCATAACGCATACCAGGCACCTCGGCGGGTGGTTGCGCGGCACGCCACGCCGGCCGTGCCAGCAGTGATCTGGGCTCTGAGAAATTGCGCTCGGCCCGCCGAACTGCTCACCTGTGCGCGGGTTGACCGGTATGGGCGGGCTATATACGGGCTAATCGGTCGATTTTATGCGGGGCTGGACGGCTCGTCCTCTTGCCTTGCTGCCTGGCGGCAGGCAGGCTTGGGCTCCGTATAAACCATCACTCAAGTTTCAGGTATTTGCCCCATGCCGTTGCAGATTTGCATTCTGGAGACTGACATCCTTCGCCCCGAGTTGGTCGAGCAGTACCATGGCTATGGCCGGATGTTCGAGCAGCTCTTCGCTCGTCAGCCGATCGCCGCCGAGTTCACCGTGTACAACGTGATGCAAGGCCACTATCCGCCGGACAGCGAGCACTACGATGCCTATCTGGTCACTGGCAGCAAGGCTGATTCGTTCGGCAGCGATCCGTGGATCGACACCCTCAAGACTTACCTGCTTGAACGCTATGCACACGGCGACAAGTTGCTGGGTATTTGCTTCGGTCACCAGCTACTGGCACTGCTGCTTGGCGGCAAGGCCGAGCGTGCCGAGCAGGGCTGGGGGGTTGGTACTCATCGCTATCGCCTGGCCCATCAACCGGCCTGGATGACCCCGGTACTGGAGGAACTCACGCTGCTGATCAGCCATCAGGATCAGGTCACCAAATTGCCGGAAAATGCCACGCTGCTGGCGTCCAGTGATTTCTGCCCGATTGCAGCCTACTGCATCGATGATCAGGTGTTGTGCTTCCAGGGGCACCCGGAGTTTATTCACGGTTACTCCAAGGAACTGTTGGAGATTCGTCAGCAGCATATTGGCGAAGAAGCCTATCGCAAGGGCGTCGACAGTTTGCAGCACGAACACCAGGGCCATACGGTGGCCGAGTGGATGATGCGCTTCGTCGCCCATGGCCGTGCCGGTCTCAATGACTGATCGAGCCATGTGGGGGGCGCCGAATAGCAGTTGCCAGTGAGCAAAACGCCCGTCCATGCAGAACGGGCTTTTGCGTTCTATGCAGGTGCGAGTTGCTGATCCATCGCCGCGATGCATTGCAGCATCTGCGTGCGGCAGGTTTCGATCAGCTGCGGCAGATCATCCTGGCTCAGGCCTGCCGTGGGGATGGCCGGCAGCGAGCGGATCATGATCTCGCCACTGTTCCAGCGGTTGAGCTTGATATGGTTGACGTAGGTGCTGACGCATACCGGGATGATCGGCACCCCGGCGGCAATCGCCATCTGGAAAGCTCCTTTCTTGAACGGCAGCAAGCCCTTACCGAGGTTGCGGGTGCCTTCGGCGAAGACCCAGATCGATGTGTCTTTGTGCTTAAGCGTATCGGTGGTGGTCAGCATGGCCTGCTTGGCGCGAATGGCATTGCCGCGGTCGAGCAGCACATTGCCCGACAGCCAGTAAAGTTGGCCGAAGAACGGCACCCATTTAAGGCTTTTTTTGCCGAGGCTGACTGTGCGCTTGGGCACCACGCGGCCGAGCACGTAAAGGTCGTAGTTGGATTGATGATTGGCGATGATCACGCACGAGCGTTGATGCTCAAGCAGCGGCTGGACATCGGTCTTCAGTTGCAAGCGCAGCAGCCATAGCGCCGGGATGCTGTAGAGGCGGGCGCAGATACGGCTGTTATCCGGATTGAACGGGCGGCAGATACCGAGCAGCAAGCCGAGAATGCCTGCGGCTATAAAATGTATGCCCATCGCCAGCATGCGCAGAAGAAAAAGCATTGAGTTGGTCCGCCACAAGAAAAGGCGCGCAGTGTACGGGCGCGCACTATCTACGGCAATTGCCGACTATCTGCAGCGACACGCTTGATCGCGCATGGATTGACAGCGCCAGGGATAAAGCCGCCCTGAGCGCTTACCAACTAAACAGCAAGCACACGCGCAATGCGCTGCGCACCAGATGCCGGTCTTGGGGCAACGCTGCGGATGCGCCGAGATGCTCTCTGCCGAACTTGTCTAGTGAGCAGCATTGCAGCGCAGGATCGTACTCCAGGGCGACTGTTAGCCCAGGTGCTGCTTGTCCAGTTCGATGGCCTGGTCGAGGGCTTCGAGCAACGCTTTGCGCACTTTCAGTTTGGTGTTCTTGTGCGCGGTCATGTTGATTTTCTTCATCTGCTTGGCAACGGCCAGCGCGGCTTCATGCAGCTGTTCAGCAGGCACGACTTTATCGAGGAAGCCAGCGTCCACCGCACCTTGCGGATCGAACATCTCACCGTTGATCACTGAGCGATGGAAGGCCGATTTGCGCAGGCGGTCGCGGGCCAGTTCGATGCCCGCATGGTGCATGGTCATGCCGATCTGCACTTCATTCAGGCCGATGCTGAATGCACCCTCAACGCCGATGCGATAATCCGACGACAGCAGGATAAAAGCACCCTTGGCCACCGCATGACCAGGGCAGGCGACGATGATCGGGAAGGGGTGGGCGAGCATGCGGCGCGCCAGGGTCGAGCCGGAGGCCACCAAGTCGATGGCATTCTGTGGGCCCGAGGTCATCACCTTGAGGTCGTAGCCGCCGGAGAGAATGCCCGGTTGGCCGGTGATGATGACAATAGCCTTGTCCTGCGCGGCACGATCCAGGGCTGCGTTGAACGCAGTGATCACGTCCGGGGAGATGGCATTCACTTTGCCATTACACAGGGTCAGGGTGGCAATGCCATCGTCGAGTTGATAGCTGATCAGGTCGCTCATGGTCCGGTTCCTTGTGCTGAAGTGGAGCAGACGTTACCCACCCGCATCGTCCAGGTAAAGCGCCGTGGCTGACTGGTGAGTCAGCTGTGGCGTGCGGCTACAGGCTATCGACCTGATCGACACAGGTAATTGGCGGCACGTGCGGGCGCTGCTTTAGCGTGACGGTGGGTACTACGTAAGGCGGTGAACATGAGAAACCACAAATGGGCCATGGGCGTGCGTGCCGGGTTGCTGGCAGTCGTTCCGCTGGGGCTGATGTTGCTGGCTGGCAGTGTGCACAGCCAAAGTCCGCAGGGGGTGATCGTTATATTTCTCTTAAGTCTGTTTATTTCCCTCGGCTTCCTGCTGTTTGGTCGTCAGCGTTTTGAGATAACGCCCACTGTGTGCCGGGCAGATACCGAGCATTCTGCATAAGCGCATGAATATTCTGAAAAAAACTTTTGCCTTTGGCGAACTGTTCGGCTAAATTAGCCGGCCTCGACAGACACCTAGTGTTAGTCGAGATCCGGTGAAGTGTCCGAGCGGTTGAAGGAGCACGCCTGGAAAGTGTGTATACGAGAAATCGTATCGTGGGTTCGAATCCCACCTTCACCGCCACTTTCGCAAAACCCCTGACAGAGCAATTTGTCAGGGGTTTTTTGCATGTGTACAAAAACGTATGCAGCTGGATAAGCGATTGATCATGTCGCAGCAGCTTGCGGTAGGGCATCGATATTGCGCTTTTTATTGGGCTGCTTGGTGCCATCGCCATCGCCATCGCCAGCACTGGCAGTCTGGCGCAAGGTGGGCGGTTAGAGGTGCCGCTGCCTTGGAGAAGCCCGGCTTGGGCAATGACGGCGCAGCTCTTCTGTTTTCCGAGAATTGTGTTCGCTGGGGGGGGGCAGGCGGGCGGGCGGCTCGTCGATGACCTAGGTCGGCGCGATTCTCAAAAAATAGACGCCTCAAGCCGGTCGATGCAGGTTAGTGCGCCGGACGGTGCAATATAGGGGGCGGCCTGCGAATGCCACCCCCTATATCGATGGATGTGACGCCTTGGGTAAGGATTACACCCATTTGTTACGGCGCTATTCAGGCATCAATCGTATTGCGGTGGGGCAGGCTTGCCGCAGCCGGTATATCGGTGGTGATCGACGCGGCACTGATGTTCACCGCGTGGAGTCCTTTGGGGCCCTGGATAATATCGAAGCGAACAGGTTGGCCCGCTTTCAGGGTTTTATAGCCGTCCATCTGGATAGCTGAGTAGTGGGCGAACAGATCCTCATCCCGGCCGTCAGCCAGAATAAATCCATAACCCTTGGCGTTATTGAACCACTTGACCTTGCCACTAAGCATGCTGATATCCCTCTGCAAAGAACTCCGCGACTGGAGTATCATCGACATCTGATCCCGCGCACGAATCATCAACTGGCTTGGACGAAGGCGCGGAATCCCTCATACCTACACAGGTGGGTATTCATTGTTTGTAACACCGTTTTGCCGATAGTCAAGGCGACGCTGCAACTGCCTGAGAAGCCGGTCAAACTCTATCTGCCATCCGTATTCGTCCAGCCACGAACCTTTATTCCAGCATGCATGCACGTAGCCAGATTCGACTAACATTCAATCAGGATCGCCCCGCAACGCATGAGGATGATTCCACCGGCCTTGCCGTTGAGGAATCCAAGCCCGCGCTGCAGGCTCCACCGCTGTATAAGGTGGTTATATTCAACGATGACTACACGCCGATGGATTTCGTAGTCGAAGTGCTCGAGGCGTTTTTCAACTTGAATCGAGAGCTTGCGACCAAGATCATGTTGTCCGTCCATACAGAGGGCCGGGCAGTTTGCGGAGTGTTTACCCGTGACATCGCCGAAACCAAGGCAATGCAGGTTAATCAGTACGCTAGAGAAAGCCAGCATCCGCTACTCTGTGAAATAGAGAAGGACGGTTAACGCCGGCCGCTTGGGCACGAGGTGAAGCCATGTTAAATCGAGAGCTCGAAGTCACCCTCAATCTAGCCTTCAAGGAGGCCCGCACCAAGCGTCATGAATTCATGACGGTTGAGCACCTCCTTTTGGCTCTATTGGATAATGAGGCCGCCGCCAGCGTATTGCGCGCATGCGGTGCCAACCTCGACAAATTGCGTCGCGACCTTCAGGAGTTCATCGATTCCACCACCCCGTTGATTCCACCGCATGACGAAGAGCGTGAGACTCAGCCTACCCTAGGCTTTCAGCGAGTATTGCAGCGCGCCGTATTCCATGTGCAAAGCTCCGGCAAGCGCGAGGTGACTGGCGCCAACGTGCTGGTTGCGATTTTTAGCGAGCAGGAAAGCCAGGCAGTATTTTTGCTTAAGCAGCAAAGTGTTGCGCGCATTGATGTTGTCAACTTCATTGCCCACGGAATTTCCAAGGTACCGGGGCATGGGGGGCATGCTGAGGGCGAGCAGGAAGCACAGGATGACGAGGGCGGTGAGTCTTCGGCCTCAAGCAATCCTCTGGATGCCTATACCAGCAACTTGAATGAGCTGGCCCGCCAAGGTCGTATTGATCCACTGGTCGGCCGGGAGATGGAAGTTGAGCGGGTCGCCCAGATCCTGGCGCGGCGGCGCAAGAATAATCCATTGCTGGTCGGTGAGGCTGGCGTTGGCAAGACTGCTATCGCTGAGGGATTGGCCAAGCGTATCGTCGATAATCAGGTGCCCGATCTGCTCGCTAGCAGCGTGGTCTACTCACTGGACCTCGGTTCCTTGCTCGCCGGGACCAAATACCGTGGCGACTTCGAAAAGCGTCTCAAGGCGCTGCTTAACGAGCTGCGCAAGCGTCCACATGCGATTCTTTTTATCGACGAGATACACACCATAATCGGTGCAGGGGCTGCATCCGGTGGCGTCATGGACGCCTCGAATCTGCTTAAGCCCATGCTCTCTTCTGGTGAGATCCGCTGCATTGGCTCGACTACTTTTCAAGAATTTCGCGGTATTTTCGAGAAAGATCGTGCCTTGGCACGACGCTTCCAGAAAGTCGATGTCAGTGAGCCTTCGGTAGACGACACTTATGGCATCCTCAAGGGCCTCAAGGGCCGTTTCGAGCAGCACCATAGCATCGAATATAGCGATGAGGCGTTGCGCGCTGCAGCCGAGCTTGCCGCACGCTATATCAACGATCGGCATATGCCGGACAAGGCCATCGACGTAATTGACGAGGCGGGCGCATACCAACGCTTGCAGCCTATTGAAAAACGGCTCAAGCGCATTGAGGTGGCGCAGGTTGAGGATATCGTTGCGAAAATTGCACGAATTCCGCCTAAACACGTCAGTAGCTCGGACAAGGAGTTGCTGCGTAACCTGGAGCGTGATCTCAAACTCACCGTGTTTGGTCAGGACGCTGCAATCGACTCCCTGTGTACCGCTATCAAGCTGTCGCGTGCCGGACTCAAGGCGCCCGACAAGCCCGTTGGCTCGTTCCTCTTTGCTGGGCCTACCGGTGTCGGCAAAACTGAGGCGGCTCGCCAATTGTCCAAGGCGCTAGGCGTTGAGCTGGTGCGCTTTGATATGTCGGAATACATGGAGCGGCACACGGTCTCTCGGCTGATTGGTGCGCCCCCGGGCTACGTCGGTTTTGATCAGGGTGGCTTGCTGACCGAGGCGGTCACCAAGACGCCGTACTGCGTATTGCTTCTCGATGAAATCGAGAAGGCTCATCCGGAGGTTTTCAATCTATTGCTGCAGGTGATGGATCACGGCACGTTGACTGACAACAATGGACGTAAGGCGGATTTTCGTAATGTGATTCTGGTCATGACTACCAACGCCGGGGCAGAGACTGCTGCGCGGGCGTCCATCGGCTTCACTTATCAGGACCATGCGTCCGATGCCATGGAAGTGATCAAGAAGAGCTTCACACCGGAGTTCCGCAACCGTCTGGATACCATTATCCAGTTCGGCCGCCTAAGCCATGAAGTGATCAAGAGCATCGTCGACAAGTTCCTCACCGAGCTGCAGGCGCAACTTGAGGATAAGCACGTGATGCTTGAGGTCAGCGATGCTGCGCGCGGTTGGCTGGCAGAGAAAGGCTACGATGTGCAGATGGGGGCAAGGCCTATGGCGCGCCTGATTCAGGAGAAGATCAAGCGCCCTCTTGCGGAGCAGATCCTGTTTGGCGAGTTGGCCGAGCATGGCGGCGTAGCTCATATCGATCTAAGTGGCGACGAACTGACCTTTGAGTTCGAAACCACTGCGGAAATGGCTTGAGGTCGCCGATTTGCTCCGACTGAAATAGCGCTCATAAAAACGCCCGGCAATGCCGGGCGTTTTTATGAGCGCCTGATTTATTCAGGTCTTGAAGAGATGCAAGAAAGCTTTGACTGGAATACAGGCGCTGGTGGGCAAGTCAGCTAAGCGAGAAGTGCAATTCCCTTTGCTTGCTTAGCCCTGGAGGCTGTCGGACTTCAGCTGAAAAGCAGTCTTAAGTCCGGCAGGCTCCTGGAGCCAACTTGAAGCGCGCTGATGCCGCGCTTTAACGCCTGATGCTCATAGTCGTATAGCTGCCAAGCAGTGTTCTTCAATAATCTGTTAGCGAGCGCGGTAGGTGATGCGACCTTTGCTCAGGTCGTAAGGCGTCAGTTCTACACGAACCTTGTCGCCAGTCAGAATGCGGATGTAGTTTTTGCGCATCTTTCCGGAGATGTGCGCGGTAACGAC
This sequence comes from Pseudomonas sp., assembly GCF_030683065.1. Lineage (GTDB taxonomy): Bacteria > Pseudomonadota > Gammaproteobacteria > Pseudomonadales > Pseudomonadaceae > Aquipseudomonas. Next base: position 27,478 of record NZ_JAUXMX010000054.1, on the reverse strand, counting down.
GTGCCCGTTTTCCAACTCCACACGAAACATGGTGTTAGGCAGGGTGTCGACGACAGTGCCTTCCATTTCGAAGCTGTCTTCTTTCGACATTCAGTAAAGCCCTCGGTATCCAAAGTATGGCCATGGCCCGGTGCAACTGGCTCCAGGCAAAAGCGGCGTGCATTGTGCCCGAAAAGCAGGGCGCGCGCCAAGTGACTTCAGGTAAGAGTGGCCCAGCGCTGATTAATGAACAGTTCAATTGGTCGATATTGCGTCTTGTAGCTCATTTTTCGGCAGTTTTTGATCCAGTAGCCAAGGTACAGGGCGTGCAGCCCCAGGCGCGCGGACTCACTGATTTGCCAAAGAATAGCGAGGCGTCCAAGGCTGCGGCGCTCTTCGCTTGGCTCGTAAAAGGTATACACAGCTGAAAGCCCATTGGGCAGCACGTCAGTCACTGCAATCGCTAGTAGGCGGCCGTGTTGGCGAAACTCGTAGAAGCGGGAAAATGGTAAGTCGCGCACCAGGAAGGTGGAGAACTGCTCGCGGTTAGGCGGGTACATGTCGCCATCGGCATGGCGTTGCTCAATATAACGGACATAGAGATTGTAATACTCCTCGGTGAAAACCGGGCGTACAGCGCGGACCTGTATATCGAGATTGCGTTTTAGAATCCGCCGCTGTTGACGGTTTGCCTTGAACTGGTCGACAGGAATGCGCGCAGGCACGCAGGCCGAACAGCGCTGGCAGTGAGGGCGGTAGAGGTGGTCGCCGCTGCGGCGAAAACCCATTTCCGAAAGTTCAGCATAAACATCCACATCCATTGGCTGGCTGGGGTCGAGGAACAGGGTGGTGGCCTGCTCCTCGGACAGGTAGCTGCACGGATGGGGCTGGGTAGCGTAAAACTTCAGGCGGGCCAACTCGGTCATGATCGACTCTCGGGGTAATGCCTTAGGCAAGTGTAAGCCACGCTGAGGTACTCGCCTAGGCGCTCCAGGACGCCTTGCTGGGCAGGTCGATATAGCGCGTCAAGTAGTCAGCGAAATCTGCCCGGGAAATCGGCCTGGCGCCAAAGCTTTGCAGGTGTTGCGTGGGCATCTGGCAGTCGATGAGCGCGAAGTCCCAGGCTCTCAGTTGCTCGACCAGGGTAACAAAGCCGACTTTCGAGGCGTTATCGGCACGACTGAACATGGATTCGCCAAAAAACAACTGACCCATCGCCAGCCCATACAGCCCACCGACCAGCTCGCCGTCGCGCCAGACTTCGACCGAATGGGCAATGCCGCGCCGATGCAATTCAAGGTAGGCGCGCTGCATTGGGGTAGTGATCCAGGTCCCTTCGGCATAGTCGCGCGGTGCGGCGCAGGCTTCAATCACCTTGGCAAAGGCATGATCGAATGTCACTTGGAAAGGTGCCTGCCGCAAAATTTTAGCCAGGCTGCGCGAGACATGCAGTTCATCCGGGAAGAGCACCGTGCGCGGATCCGGCGACCACCAGAGAATCGGCTGATTGTCCTGATACCAAGGGAAGCAGCCGTGGCGATAGGCTGCCACCAGACGCTCGGCGCTCAAGTCGCCGCCGGCCGCAAGCAGGCCGTTGGGCTCGCGCAGGGCTTTGTTCAGTGGTGGGAAGCACAAGGAATCGCGTTGCAACCAGGTCAGCATTTAAGGGAGCCGCAGGTGGGGGAGGGCAGGGTGGTTGGCATATTTCCGGGTCTCAGGCTTTAAGCGGGGGTTACTGCTCCAGACGACTGTCTGGAGCAGCGTTTCTGATCAAGGCCCTGGCTAAGCTGATTACCGGGCGTGCGCCCGAGGCAGATCAATTATCGTCGAGGAATTTTTCGACATCCAGCGCAGCCATGCAGCCGGCTCCTGCAGAGGTGATTGCCTGACGGTATACGTGGTCGGCCACGTCGCCGGCAGCGAACACGCCCTCGATGCTGGTGGCAGTAACATTGCCTTCGCTGCCGCCCTTGATCAGTAGGTAGCCGTCACGCATTTCTAGCTGGCCTTGGAACAGGTCGGTGTTGGGCTTGTGGCCAATGGCGATGAATACCCCAGTCAGAGGCAGCTCTTTGGATTGGCCGTTAGTGGTGTCTTTCAGGTGTACGCCGGTTACACCGCTAGCATCGCCAAGCACCTCCTCCAGGGTGTGATTCCAGTGCAGGTACACGTTGCCATTGGCGGCCTTGTCGAACAATTTATCTTGCAGGATTTTTTCCGAGCGCAGCTTGTCGCGACGGTGAACCAGATGGACTTCTTTGGCGATATTGGACAGGTACAGCGCTTCTTCGACGGCGGTGTTACCGCCACCAATCACTGCGACCACTTGGTTGCGGTAGAAGAATCCGTCGCATGTGGCGCAGGCCGAAACCCCTTTGCCGGCAAAGGCTTCTTCTGACGGCAGGCCGAGGTACTGGGCTGAAGCGCCGGTTGCGATGATCAGTGCATCGCAGCTGTAGGTGGCGCTGTCGCCTTTGAGGATAAACGGACGTTGTTGCAACTCGGCCGTATGGATGTGGTCATACAGGATCTCGGTGTCGAAGCGTTCGGCATGTTTTTGCATGCGTTCCATGAGCGCAGGGCCGGTCAAGCCTTCGACGTCACCTGGCCAGTTGTCCACTTCTGTCGTGGTGGTCAGTTGGCCGCCGGGCTGGATGCCGGTGATCACCACTGGCTTGAGGTTGGCGCGGGCGGCGTATACCGCAGCTGCATAACCGGCAGGCCCGGAACCCAGAATGATCAGGCGTGAATGCTTGACTTCGCTCATAGAAACACCTCATAAGTCTTTGTCACAAAAGAGAATGCGTGCTCAAATTGAGCCGCACGTAATGATCTTGCTGGCTATGCTACACCGAAGCAGGGGGCGAACGGGAGCCGCCGGCAGAGGGCTTCGTTCGTGCTGGTTGTCACTGCGCTGCCTGGCGTGGCATCAGCTGGGTAAACCCGTACAATAGTCAAAGTTTTTTGCCGTTAACCAAGTATTCGGCGCGCCGCTGGCGCAGGAATAGATGCGTTTTGAAGAATTCGAGCCCCACCGCCCAGACTCCAGTCTGGCGTCAGCAATTGCCTTGCAGGTTGAAAGAGGGCGCCTTGATCGCGCTTGGTGCGCTATGCCTTTATCTGTGGATGGCGTTGCTGACCTATGACCCTGCCGACCCTGGCTGGACGCATACCAGTAATATCGAGCAGGTGCAGAATGCCGCCGGGCGAGCTGGCGCCTGGTTCGCCGATATCTTGTTCATGGCCTTGGGCTATTTCGCTTATGTGTTCCCCTTGCTGTTGGGGGTCAAGACCTGGCAAGTGTTCCGTAACCGCCACCTGCCATGGCAGTGGAGTGGCTGGTTGTTCTCATGGCGATTGATCGGCCTGGTGTTTCTGGTGCTGTCTGGCGCCACGCTGGCCGATATTCATTTCGACGCCAGTTCCAGCATGCCAGCCTCGGCTGGAGGGGCATTGGGCGAGAGCCTGGGTCAGCTCGCTGAAGATATACTGAACGTGCAAGGCAGCACCTTGCTGTTTATCGCACTTTTCTTGTTTGGCTTGACCGTGTTCAGCGACTTATCCTGGTTCAGGGTCATGGACCTCACCGGCAAAATTACTCTGGATCTTCTCGAATTGATTCAGAGCCTGGTCAATCGCTGGTGGAACGCCCGTAACGAGCGCAAGCAACTGGTTGCCCAGCTGCGTGAAGTCGATGAGCGGGTTAACGAAGTGGCTGCACCGATGGTGCATGACCGCCGTGAGCAGGCCAAAGTCAAAGAGCGCTTGCTTCAGCGCGAAGAAGCGTTAACCAAACACATGAGCGCCCGTGAAAGCAGAGCTGCGCCTGTGATTACCCCGCCTGCCGAGCCTAAGGCCGCCGAGCCGAGTAAGCGCGTGCAGAAAGAAAAGCAGGCGCCGTTATTTGTCGACAGTGCCGTCGAAGGTACCTTGCCGCCGATTTCAATTCTCGACGTCGCCGAGAAGAAGCAGAAGAAGTTCTCCCCGGAGTCACTGGAGGCCATGTCGCGCCTGCTTGAGATCAAACTCAAGGAATTTGGCGTTGAGGTCATGGTCGAGTCGGTACACCCGGGGCCGGTGATCACGCGATTCGAGATCCAGCTTGCCGCGGGCGTCAAGGTCAGCCGCATTTCCGGGCTTGCCAAGGACTTGGCCCGCTCGATGGCGATCATCAGCGTGCGTGTGGTTGAAGTGATTCCCGGTAAGACCACGGTGGGTATCGAGGTACCTAACGAAGACCGCCAGATCGTGCGCTTTTCCGAGGTGCTGTCATCGCCCGAGTACGATGACGCCAAGTCCCCGGTAACTCTGGCTCTTGGTCACGACATCGGCGGCCGTCCGGTGATTACCGACCTGGCGAAAATGCCTCATTTGCTGGTCGCCGGCACCACCGGTTCGGGTAAGTCGGTGGGGGTCAATGCGATGATTTTGTCGATCCTGTTCAAGTCCACGCCGGAAGAGGCGCGCTTGATCATGATCGACCCGAAAATGCTCGAGCTGTCGATCTACGAAGGCATTCCGCACCTGCTTTGTCCCGTGGTCACCGACATGAAGGAGGCGGCCAACGCCCTGCGCTGGAGCGTCGCCGAAATGGAGCGGCGCTATAAGCTGATGTCGAAGATGGGCGTGCGCAACCTGGCCGGCTTCAACCGCAAAGTCAGGGAGGCCGAGGAAGCAGGCGAGCCTTTGGCCGATCCGTTGTACAAACGCGAAAATATGCATGACGAGGCGCCGCTGCTGAAAACCCTGCCGACCATCGTGGTGGTGGTGGACGAGTTTGCCGACATGATGATGATCGTCGGCAAAAAGGTTGAAGAGTTGATCGCCCGTATCGCACAGAAGGCCCGTGCCGCCGGTATCCATCTGATTCTCGCCACCCAGCGGCCGTCAGTGGATGTGATTACCGGTTTGATCAAGGCCAATATCCCGACCCGTATGGCCTTCCAGGTGTCGAGCAAGATCGACTCGCGTACCATCCTCGACCAGGGCGGCGCCGAACAGTTACTCGGCCACGGCGACATGCTTTACCTGCCGCCCGGCACGGGCTTGCCGATTCGCGTGCATGGCGCCTTCGTTTCCGACGAAGAGGTTCACCGCGTGGTCGAGGCCTGGAAGCTACGCGGTACCCCAGACTATATCGAAGACATTCTGGCCGGTGTCGAAGAGTCAGGCAGCGGCTTTGAAGGCAGCAGCGAGGGTGGAGGCGAGGGCAGTGAAGAGGACGCCCTGTATGACGAAGCCGTACGGTTCGTTACCGAAAGTCGCCGGGCCTCGATTTCTGCGGTGCAGCGTAAGCTGAAGATCGGTTACAACCGTGCTGCGCGAATGATTGAAGCGATGGAAGTGGCTGGCGTAGTGACATCGATGAGTACCAATGGCTCGCGTGAAGTGATCGCGCCAAGTCCAACTCGTGACTAACGCCCCGAAATTAATGTGATAAGGAGTTCCATGCGCCTGATTCGTATGCTGTTGCTGGCAGCTTTAAGTATTTCCAGCGTTCCCGCGTACTCGGACGAGGAAGCATCAGCCCAGCGTCTGACCGTATTACTCAGTCAGGCGCAAACGATTAGCGCGCGTTTTTCGCAGCTGACCCTGGATGGCAGCGGCACGCAGTTGCAGGAAACCGCCGGTCAGCTTGTGCTGAAGCGTCCGGGGTTGTTTCGCTGGCACACCGATGCCCCTATGGAGCAGTTATTGGTATCCAATGGCGAGAAGGTTTGGCTGTATGACCCTGACCTTGAGCAGGTCACCATTCAGACCCTCGACAAGCGCCTGACTCATACTCCGGCCTTGCTGCTGTCCGGCGATGTATCCGACATTCGTGAGAATTTCGCGATCAGCCACCAGGAAGGCGGCAACGTGGTCGACTTCATCCTCAAGCCCAAGTCCAAGGACACACTGTTTGATAGCCTGCGCCTGTCGTTTCGCGGCGGCGTATTGAATGACATGCAGCTGATCGACAGTATCGGCCAGCGCACCAATATTCTGTTCCTCAGCGTCAAGATGAATGAAGCCGTGGACGACGCCTCGTTCAGCTTCGAGATTCCCGAAGGCGCGGACGTTATTCAAGAGTAAGAGGTCGTAGCTCGCTGCCATGGATCTGTTTCGTAATGCTCCTATCGCACAGCCGCTGGCGGCGCGCTTGCGTGCCGCCAGTCTGGACGAGTACGTCGGCCAGGAGCATCTGCTGGCACGTGGCAAGCCGCTACGCGAAGCGTTGGAGCAAGGCGCCCTGCATTCGATGATTTTCTGGGGGCCGCCGGGCGTGGGCAAGACCACCTTGGCGCGCTTGCTGGCTCAGGTCACCGATGCCCACTTCGAGACTATTTCCGCGGTACTCTCCGGGGTCAAGGAGATCCGCCAGGCGGTCGAGGTTGCACAACAGCATGCCGCCCAGTACGGGCGTCGAACCATCTTGTTCGTCGACGAGGTGCATCGGTTTAACAAGTCGCAGCAGGATGCTTTTCTGCCCTATGTGGAAGATGGCACCCTGATCTTTATCGGCGCCACCACCGAAAACCCCTCGTTCGAACTGAACAACGCCTTGCTGTCGCGGGCGCGCGTGTATGTCCTCAAAAGCCTCGGCGAAGAGGCGTTGCACAAGCTGGCGACCCGGGCCCTGGTTGACCCCAAGGGGCTCGGTGAACGGCAACTGAGCCTGCCGGAAGAAAGCTTCAAGATCCTCCTGGCTGCTGCAGATGGCGATGGCCGGCGCTTGCTGAATTTTCTGGAAAATGCCGCGGATCTGGCCGAGGACGGCAGTGCCATCAGCACTGAGTTGTTGCTGGACCTGCTCGGCGACAGCCGTCGGCGCTTCGACAAAGGGGGCGAGGCCTTTTACGACCAGATTTCCGCGTTGCACAAGTCGGTGCGTGGCTCCAGCCCGGATGGCGCGCTGTATTGGTTTGCGCGCATGCTCGATGGCGGCTGCGACCCGCTGTATATCGCCCGCCGGGTGGTGCGCATGGCCAGCGAGGACATTGGCAACGCCGACCCGCGCGCCTTGACGCTGTGCCTCAATGCCTGGGATGTGCAAGAGCGTCTCGGCAGCCCTGAAGGCGAGCTAGCGGTGGCCCAGGCCATCGTTTACCTGGCTTGCGCGCCGAAAAGCAATGCGGTGTATAGCGCGTTCAAGGCAGCGATGCGCGATGCCGCCGAGCATGGCTCCCTGGAAGTACCGCTGCACCTGCGCAACGCGCCGACCAAACTGATGAAAGAGCTGGGCTACGGCGACGAATACCGCTATGCCCATGACGAGCCGGATGCCTACGCCGCCGGTGAGGACTACTTCCCCGAGCACCTGCCGGCGCGACAGTACTATCAACCCGTTCCGCGCGGCCTTGAGCAGAAAATTCGCGATAAGCTCGCGCACCTGGCCAGCCAGGATGCGGCCAGCCCACGCCAGCGGAGAAAGCCATGATCGCGGCGGTTATCGCAGTTGCCGCTGGCGGGGCATGCGGCTCACTGCTGCGCTTCGCCACGGGTAACTTCATCAATGCAAACTGGCCTCAGTATTTCTACACCGCGACCTTGGCGGTCAATATCGTTGGCTGCCTGTTGATCGGTTACTTGTACGGGCTGTTTCTGCTGCGCCCGGATATACCGCTGGAGTTACGTGCTGGCTTGATCGTCGGCTTTCTCGGCGGTTTGACCACCTTTTCATCCTTTTCCCTCGACACCTTGCGCCTGCTGGAAAGCGGCCAGGCGCCAATGGCCTTCGGCTATGTGGCGCTGAGTGTGTTGGGTGGCCTGCTCGCTACCTGGGCTGGCCTATCATTCACCAAACTCTGATCGACGAGAACCTGACATGCTTGACTCAAAACTGGTGCGCAGCCAACTCCACGATGTGGCTCAGCGCCTTGCCGCGCGCGGCTTTGAACTGGATGTGGCGCGTTTTGAAGGACTAGAAACCCAGCGTAAGACCGTACAGACCCGCACCGAACAGTTGCAAGCCGAGCGCAACAGTCGCTCCAAGGCAATCGGTCAGGCCAAGCAGCGCGGCGAAGACATCGCGCCGCTGCTGGCGGATGTCGATCGTATGGGCAGCGAACTGGACCAAGGCAAGCTGGAGCTGGATGCCATTCAGCTCGAATTGGACAGCCTGCTGCTGAACATTCCCAACCTGCCGGATGAGTCGGTACCGGTCGGTGCGGATGAGGAGAGCAACGTCGAAGTGCGCCGCTGGGGCACGCCCAAGGCTTTCGACTTCGACATTCAGGATCATGTTGCGCTGGGCGAGAAGTTCGGCTGGCTGGATTTTGAAACTGCCGCCAAGTTGTCCGGTGCCCGCTTCGCCCTGCTGCGCGGGCCGATCGCTCGCCTGCATCGCGCCCTGGCCCAGTTCATGATCAACCTGCACACCGGCGAACATGGTTATGAAGAGGCCTACACCCCTTACCTGGTTCAGGCCCCGGCGCTGCAGGGCACTGGCCAGCTGCCAAAGTTCGAGGAAGACCTGTTCAAGATCAGCCGCGAAAATGAGGCCGATTTGTACCTGATCCCGACTGCCGAAGTGTCGTTGACCAATATCGTTGCTGGCGAGATTCTTGATGCTAAGCAATTGCCGTTGAAGCTGGTTGCTCACACCCCGTGTTTCCGCAGCGAAGCTGGCGCGTCCGGGCGCGACACCCGTGGCATGATCCGCCAGCATCAGTTCGACAAGGTCGAGATGGTGCAGATCGTCGATCCGAGCACTTCCAGCCAGGCGCTGGAGGAGCTCACCGGCCACGCCGAAAAGGTCCTGCAACTGCTCGAACTGCCGTACCGCGTGCTCGCTCTGTGCACCGGCGACATGGGTTTCAGCGCGACCAAGACCTACGATCTGGAAGTCTGGGTGCCGAGCCAGGACAAGTACCGCGAGATTTCCTCCTGCTCCAATTGCGGTGACTTCCAGGCGCGACGCATGCAAGCACGTTATCGCAACCCGGAAACCGGCAAGCCGGAACTGTTGCACACCCTCAACGGCTCGGGCCTGGCGGTGGGCCGTACCCTGGTGGCGGTGCTGGAGAATTACCAACAGGCCGATGGCAGTATTCGTGTGCCCGAGGTTCTAAAACCCTATATGGGCGGCATCGAAGTCATCGGTTAAATCGCGAAGGGCTTACCTGGTAGGGTGGCTTTCCACCCGCCGCTGCCATCAATCCCCGTGGACTGAAGCCCGCGGGGCCTTTATCTCGTGCCGCGCCACTGCCACTTGCCTGGATCATGCTCATGGACTTTCTTCCCCTGTTCCACAAATTGCAGGATCGCCTGGTACTGGTGGTCGGTGGCGGTGAGGTGGCCCTGCGTAAATCGCGTCTGCTAGCCGATGCCGGCGCCCGGCTGCGGGTCGTGGCGCCCGAGGTGCGCGATGAGCTGCGTGAGTTGGTCGGGCAGAGTGGCGAGGTACTGCTGCGCACCTATCAGCCCGCAGACTTGGCTGGCGTGGTATTGATCATTGCCGCGACCGACGATGAACCGCTGAACGCGCAAATATCCGCGCAGGCACAAGCGCTGGGTATTCCGGTCAACGTCGTCGATGCACCGAAGCTGTGCAGCGTGATCTTTCCGGCGATCGTCGATCGCTCGCCGCTGATCGTCGCTGTTACCAGTGGCGGCGATGCACCGGTGTTGGCGCGGTTGATTCGGGCCAAGATCGAAACCTGGATTCCGGCAAGGTATGGGCAACTAGCCAGCCTGGCGAAGAAATTTCGTGCGCAAGTCAAAGGCTTGTTCCCTGATGTACAGCAGCGCAGGGTGTTCTGGGAGGATGTATTCCAGGGGCAAATTGCTGAAAGTGTATTCGCGGGCAAGCTGCAGGAAGGCGAACGCCTGCTTGAGGAAAAAGTCGCCGGTGCCGCTCCACGCGCCCTTGGCGAGGTTTACCTGGTCGGTGCCGGGCCGGGCGACCCGGACCTGCTGACATTTCGCGCCCTGCGTCTGATGCAGCAAGCTGATGTGGTGCTTTACGATCGCTTGGTCGCTCCAGCGATCATCGAGCTGTGCCGTCGTGATGCCGAGCGCATTTATGTTGGCAAGCAGCGCGCCGAACACGCCGTACCGCAGGATCAGATCAATCAGCGCCTGGTCAGCCTGGCTAAAGAAGGCAAACGGGTGTTACGCCTGAAAGGTGGTGATCCGTTTATCTTCGGCCGTGGCGGCGAGGAGATCGAGGAATTGGCGGCCCACGGCATCCCCTTCCAAGTCGTACCCGGTATCACCGCGGCCAGTGGTTGTGCGGCTTATGCGGGGATTCCGCTGACTCACCGCGACCATGCGCAGTCGGTGCGCTTTGTTACCGGCCACCTCAAGGACGGTAGCTGCGATCTACCTTGGGCGGAACTGACGACGCCCAGCCAGACCCTGGTGTTTTATATGGGGCTGGTCGGTTTGCCAATTATTTGCCAGCAATTGATTGCCCATGGCCGTGCTGCCAACACCCCAGCTGCGTTGATTCAGCAGGGCACCACGCGCAACCAGCGGGTCTTCACCGGAACCCTGGCTAACCTGGCGGAATTGGTTGCCCGGCATCAGGTTCATGCGCCGACCCTGGTCATTGTCGGCGAAGTGGTGCAGTTACGTGAAAAGCTCGCCTGGTTCGAAGGCGCTCAGGCTGAGATGTGAGCCGAGCCATCCTGTAAAAGCGGCTTCAGCCGTGAAGCTTTGGCTGTGCCGCGAAGAATTCGCGGCTAAAGCGGAACGCAGCCCGGCCGCTCCTACATTCCCCAAACGCCCTTGCCCGGCAGACGCATGCGGTCATGGCCGCAGGACAAGTCCAACGCTGGACCCTTGGGCACTATGCCGGTCGGATTGATGGTGCGATGGCTGGCGTAATAATGGCCTTTGATGTGCTCGAAATCCACGGTTGCTGCCACTCCAGGCCATTGGTAAAGCTCACGTAGCCAGTTGGACAGATTCGGGTAGTCCCCGAGGCGGCGCAGGTTGCACTTGAAGTGCCCGTGGTACACCGCATCGAAGCGGATCAGGGTGGTAAACAGGCGCCAATCGGCTTCGCTGAGGTATTCGCCAGCCAGGTAGCGATGCTCGCCGAGGCGTGCGTCCAGCCAATCCAGTTCGTCGAAAAGTTCGCCAAAGGCTTCCTCGTAGGCCGCCTGGGTAGTGGCGAAACCGGCGCGGTAAACGCCATTATTGACCGCCGAATAGGTGCGTTGATTGAGTGCGTCGATCGCGCCGCGCAGTGTTTCGGGATAAAAGTCGAAAGTATTCCCCGTCAGCCCATCGAACGCCGAATTGAACATGCGGATGATTTCTGCTGACTCATTGCTGACGATGCGCTGTTGCTGTTTGTCCCACAACAAGGGGACGGTCACCCGCCCAGTGTAATTGGCGTCATCGGCGGTGTAGCGCTGATGCAGAAACTCCAAGTCGTCCAGCGCATCACTCGTGGAGCCATGAGTCGGGTCGAAGGTCCAGCCATCGTCGCGCATCAGCCAACTGACCACCGATACATCGACCAGGTCCTGCAAGCCCTTGAGCTGACGCAGGATCAGGGTGCGATGGGCCCAGGGGCAGGCGAGAGAAACATACAAGTGGTAGCGACCGGCTTGCGCCTTGAAACCGCCTTCGCCGCTTGGCCCCGGCCTGCCGTCGACGGTGATCCAGTTACGCCGCAGGGCATCCTCGCGTTTGAAGCGGCCGTCACCGGCCGTGTCATACCACTGGTCATGCCAGCTTCCGTCAATTAATAAACCCATTACCTGACTCCTTTAGCTTTACGGCTCAGGCATTCAGTCTAACGGCAACAGTTCGATTGAAAGATGGAAAAACCTGTATCTAAAGATCGGCTAGATCAATGTGTGTCGGGCGGCCCAGCGCTGCTCAGCCTGCTTGTACGCCTCTTCGTGTGCTATACCCAGGCCGCGCAGGGCCATGGCCATAGTGCTTAGTACCGCGAGTCGGCCGTAAGCGTCCTCGGCTTCGCCACGCCAGAACGCCTGCAGGTGCTCAGGCTCAAGCGTCGCGGGTTTGACGTGGCGCTGCGCTGACAGCGGTGCCCAGTCTTCGTCCCAGTTCTCGCCGTTGGCTGTGCCATAGAGATGGCTAGTGGCGTCCGGATTGATTTCTACCTCACCACCTTCACCCTTTATCACCAGCGCTGTATCACCGAGCAATTGGCTGGCTTCGCGGTGCACCGCCTGATAACCGGGGTGAAAGATGCTCTGTAGGCCGCAGCGGGCCGAGAGGGGGTTGAGGATGCGGGTCAGTGAGTGGATCGGCGAACGCAAACCGAGAATGTTGCGCAGGTCGATCATCCGTTGCAGTTGCGGCATCCAGTCGCCCAGCGGGATAAATGCCAAGTGCTGCTCCTGCAGGGCGCGTTCCACCTCGGTCCAGTTGCGGCACAGTGGGATCTGCAGGCGTTCGATGACCTGCTCGCTATACAGCCGTCCGGCAGTGTGCGCGCCACCACCATGCAAGAGAATGCGCACGCCACTGTTGGCCAGGGCCTTGGCGGCGAGGAGGAACCAGGGTAAATGACGCTTTTTGCCGGCATAACTGGGCCAGTCCAGGTCGACCGCAATTTCCGGCGCCCGCAAACGCTCGCGTACTGCCTCGGCAAAGCCAGCCATTTCTTCGGCGCTTTCCTCTTTGTGCCGCAGCAGCATCAGGAAGGCGCCAAGCTGGGTTTCTTCGGCCTTACCGTCGAGCAACATGCCCATCGCTTCACGAGCTTCTTCACGGGTCAGATTGCGCGCGCCGCGTTTGCCTTTGCCGAGGATGCGCACGAATTGGGCAAAAGGATGTTCGGCTGGGGTGACAAGATTCATAGACAATTCGTCGGTTTGGGCAGACCCGCCAGCTTTGCGGCGAGTTTGGCGGGAGCGCCTTTGAACAGCAGATTGAGGTGCAGGCTGTTGCCCTTTTCCGGGCCCAGCTGGAGCGCTATGTATTTGATCAGTGGCCGATTGGCTGGCGACAGCTGGAACTCGGCGTAGAAGGCCCGCAGCAAATGCAGGATCTGCCAGTGTTCGGCACTGAGGGGTAACTGCTCCTGCTGCGCCAGGGCTTCAGCCACCGGTTCCGACCAGTCCGTCAGGGCGACCAAGTAGCCATCCTGGTCCAGTTCGATGCACTGGCCGGCAACAATCAAATGCGTCATAGCCAGCTGTTGACCTTATCGAAGCGGCAACTGAGCTCGACGAACCCCGGGTAGTCGACTACCTGGACCCTTACCGGCGCGGTTAGAGCGCGAGCGCAGAGGTCTTCGTCGAGGGCGAACAGGCCGATACCCATGGGCATCAAGTCCAGCGCCTGGCGCTGCGCCGTGCCGGGCTGCAGAGCGTATACCGCATCGCCGCAGAGCAGCAGGCCGTCGGTAGGGCCGAGTAGGCGCAGGCAGCTGCTCAGCCGGCTGTCACTGAACGGCGAATGGGATAACACATGCAGGGTAGCCATTAGAGGGTGATCACCTGGTCGTAGCGGTCGATAAGCGCGATCAGGGCGGCATCGTCCAGCAGCTCGGTCGCCAGCGTCAGCATCTGTTGCTCCAGGCCGCGCTCTTGCAGGCTGCGCGCCGAGGCATACAGCGCATCGACGCCGAACATCGGCAACGCCTGCAGGTTGGCGCTGAGGTCTTTCTGTTGCAGGGCAGCTGGCTGTTGCGCCGGCGCCAACTGGAACACGCCGTCGTCGAGAAACAGCATTCCAAGGGGCAGGTCGAATGCGCCGCCAGCCAGGGCGATATCCAGCGCTTCGCGGGCGCTTGGTCCGGACCAGGGCGACTGGCGGCTGATGATCAGCAAGGACTTACTCACCTCAAGATCCTCCGAAGCAGATCAGGCGATCGGCGGTTTGCGCTGCTTCATGCAGTTGACCGAGCCCAGAAAGTACCCAGGGTGCATCCAGATTGCCGGCACCACGCCGGTAACGTTGCGCTTCCTGCTCATTAAGAATGCCGCGGCGTAGCGCTGCGGCAATACAGACAACGCCATCGATTTGCTGCTGATCGATTAGTTCGCGCCACTCTCTTGGGACATCCAGCTCGTCCTGTGCGCTGACCACATTGCTCGAGGCGTTATGCACCGCGTCCTGATAGAAGAACAGCCGTTCGATCTGGTGGCCGCCTGCCAGGGCTGCCTGGACGAAACGCAGGGCGCGTCGGGAGGAGGGCGCGTGCGGTGGGGCGAAAAGAGCGATGGCGAACTTCATATAAAACCCGGCAGCTAAATCTGGCGCAATGATAAAGCCTGAGCGCGCAAGATGCTCGCCGCGGGCATGAAAAAGCCCGCCGAAGCGGGCTTTCGGTACAGCTCGGTAATCAGTCGTTGCTGCCCATGATGCCCAAGATCTGCAGCAGGCTGATGAACAGGTTGTAGATCGACACATACAGGCTGATGGTCGCCATGATGTAGTTGCGTTCGCCGCCATGGATGATGGCGCTGGTCTGGAACAGAATGCAGGCCGAGGAAAACAGCACGAAACCTGCGCTGATTGCCAGTTGCAGGCCGCTGATCTGGAAGAAGAAGCCCGCTACCATCGCGCCGATCAGGACGAAGAAACCTGCAGTAATGAAGCCGCTGAGGAAGCTCATGTCCTTGCGCGAAATCAGCACATAAGCTGACAGGCCGCAGAAAACCAGGGCGGTCATGGTGAAGGCCGAGCTGACTACTTCGGCGCCGTTGGCCATGCCCAGGTAGCGATTGAGAATCGGCCCCAAGGTGTAGCCCATAAAGCCGGTCAGTGCGAGGGTGGACAGCAGCCCCCAGGACGAGTCGCGTAGTTTGGCGGTGAGGAAGAACAGGCCATAGAAGCCAACCAGCACCACGAAGATATTCGGATAGGGCACATTGGCGCGTTGAGCCATGTAGGCAACCAAGCCGCTGAAAGCCAGGGTAATGGCCAGCAGGCCATACGTATTGCGCAGTACGCGGCTGACTTCATGCTGCTCAACCTGGGCGTGACTGAGTGCGTAATCTTGTTCGTGCATGGCGACACTCCTGTAGAGGCTAATCCAAAATCAAGCTCGATAATAACAGAGCGCTGAGCATAGCCAACCCAGAGAGTTTGACAGTGTGTTGCGTTCGGGTAATATTGCCGCCCGTTCAACGCTACAAGCGCTAAAGCGTGGTTGAACGCAGCGGCCTCGAAAGCCGCAATAGGAAGAACCAGGAAGTGTGGCAGAGTGGTCGATTGCAACGGTCTTGAAAACCGTCGACTCGAAAGGGTCCGTGAGTTCGAATCTCACCGCTTCCGCCAATTTAAACAAGCAGTTACGTACACATTCTCGATTCTGGATTAGGTGCGTTGTGCTTGTCGGATGACGTCAAGGTCCTCATTGCAGGGCAGTGTCGTTCATCTTGGTGGTGAATCGCTGAGCAGGTGTTCAGCAAAAAAACCGGAACCCTAAAAGGTTCCGGTTTTTTTATGCCTGCCGAGCGGGATTTGTTGCCGTATTGGACGCTGGCCGTTGGCTTTGAGGGTGACGGTGCGTGGGCCGCTGCAATCACGCCAATGCTACCGAGGCGGCATTGGTGAGTGGTGGCGCCTTTATACGCAGGTTTTGGGCAGGCACTTAGCCATGGCTGGTAGCGCATGCAGTGCGCTTGTCGATGGGCTGATAAACCAGCCTAGTGCCTAGTGCCTGCTGCCGCAATGCAATTGCAGGGTAGTGGCGCGATCAGCAATGCTCCGGGTTTGGCTCAGCAATACCCGTGGGGCGGTTGTTGTGGTGCAAGCAGCAGCGCGCGGGGATATGGCCTTTCTACTGCATCTCAATCGTAAATATTCTTCTTCTTCCAATCTTCATCGCCGCCCAGGCTTTTCAAGCCATCGGTCAGCTCGCTGACGTCATCCGCCTTCGGTTTGCCCATGTCCACGACCATTGCATTGGCGCGGGCGAGTTGGCTTTCGAATTTTTGCAGGGGTGCCTGGTAGCGTGCTGTATCGGCTTGTTTGCGCAGGTATTGTGCGCCGCGCTCGAAAGCCAGGCGTGCCTGCCCGGGCTGATTCTGCTGCAGGGCCTGGTGGCCGAGGTTGCCGAACAGCTCTATATGCAGTTGCACCAGCATTAGGCGTATTTCATTTGCCCAGTGCTTGGCTTCCTTGGTCGGCAGAATGCCGTCCTGGGCACAGCGGGTGATTTGTCCGTGCAGATTTTCCAGCTGAAAGCGTACTTCTTTGGCTTTGGCTTCGTTATTGATCTGCTGTGGCGGGTTCTGTACCGGGATCGCATCGCCCTGGGCAATCAGCAGGCGCAGTGCCTCCAGCTGCGCTCTGCTGTCAGCATTGCCTGGCTGCAATTGCACCAGGCGCTGAGTGAAGTGTTGCTGCAGGCGAGTCAGTATCAGCTTTAGCTGGGGTGTCATCAGCTGTCCGGGCAATAATTCCGATACAGTGCTGCAGCGGCGGATACGGTCGTTGAGCTCGGTCCTTAGGCGGGTCTTCTCCAGCTTGCTTTGTTCGACCATGTGATTGACAAAGGCGATCGCTATTAATAAGGCGATACCGCCGACAATCAGCAGGGTAATGACCAGTGGGGACATCGGTACCGCCTCGTAGATTCTGGTTTCGTCGGAGTGTAGTGCCTTAGTCTCGGTGCTGATAGAGCCACCGTATAATCTGGTCTGAAGTCGTTGATTTTAAAAAAATTTTACAGAGAGGTTGACGGCCCCGCGCAGGATCCATAGAATGCGCGCCACTTCCAGAGCAATGCTTTAAAGCATTGAACGGAAGCCGGAGAGTTAATTGTTGGTTCCGGGTTGCGTCCCCTTCGTCTAGTGGCCTAGGACACCGCCCTTTCACGGCGGTAACAGGGGTTCGAGTCCCCTAGGGGACGCCATTATTGTTGTAGGCAAATGCTGTATATGCGGGAATAGCTCAGTTGGTAGAGCACGACCTTGCCAAGGTCGGGGTCGCGAGTTCGAGTCTCGTTTCCCGCTCCAGTTCAAGAAAAGCCGGCTTGTAGCCGGCTTTTTTCTTTTCCGGCTGGCCGGTCGCGCCAATCGTGCGACCTGTTCAAGCCCGGTGCCCGGCATTAAGATTGCCGGCTTTGCAACTCTGCGGAGAGCAGCATGATTACCGGCAGCCTTGTTGCCCTTGTCACCCCTATGCATCCCGATGGTTCTGTGGACTGGGAGTCCCTGCGCCGATTGGTGGAGTGGCATGTGGCGGAGGGAACCAATGCGATTGTGGCGGTCGGTACTACCGGCGAATCTGCAACGCTGGATGTCGATGAGCATATGGCGGTGGTCAAGGCCGTGATTGAAACGGCCGCCGGACGCATTCCCGTTATCGCGGGCACGGGTGCCAACTCGACCAGCGAAGCCATTGAACTGACACGTGCTGCCGCTGCTGCTGGAGCAGATGCGGTGTTGTTGGTGACGCCGTACTACAACAAGCCCACCCAGGAAGGCCTTTACCAGCATCACAAGGCCATCGCCGAGGCCGTGGCCATTCCCCAGATTCTCTACAATGTCCCCGGCCGTACCGGAGTGGACATGAGTAATGCCACCGTTGCTCGACTGGCTGGCACGCCCAATATCGTCGCTATCAAGGATGCCACCGGCAATCTTGAGCGTGGCCGCGAGCTGATTGGTCTGGTCGGCGACCGTATGGCCGTGTACTCCGGCGATGATCCTACTGCATGGGAGCTGATACTGGCCGGCGCCAAGGGCAATATTTCCGTAACAGCAAACGTTGCCCCAGGTGCCATGGCGCGTGTCTGCGCCGCTGCACTGGCAGGTGATGGTGCTGCCGCCGAGGCGCTCAACGCGCCGCTGCAACTGCTGCATCGTGATCTGTTTATCGAGTCCAATCCGATTCCGGTGAAGTGGGCCCTGCACGCCATGGGACGCATTGATACCGGTATCCGTTTGCCGCTGACGGTGCTGGCAGAGTCCTGCCGTGCACCGGTCGAGTCGGCGTTACGCCATGCCGGAGTACTCAGCTGAAATGATTACGTTGCGCGTTGCTGGCATTTTGCTGTCCTGTGTTCTGGTGACTGCCTGCGTCGGACCGTTCAGGGATCGCGCACTGGATTACCGGCAGGCACAAGATGTTGCTCCGCTGGTGTTGCCGGCAGGGCAGGAGGCGCGTCCGGTTCGTCCGCTTTTTCCGGTTCCGCCAGAGACGGGGCCTGTGGAGTGGCCGGCAAAGTTTGAGGTTCCCAAGCCGCGTCCGTTGCCACAGGACGCGGTGTCAGGTGTTGCCGCTCCGACCCCGGATGTGAAGGGCGCCAATAAACCGGTCATGACGCAAGACGGCAATGGCTATCCGGTGCTGAGCATCCAGGGTGAATTCAATGCCGTATGGGATACGCTGGATCAGGCGCTGCGTGCCGCGAATGTAAAAATTGACGACCGCGACCAGCGCTTGGCGATGTATTTCCTGAGTCTTGCCAATACGGATGGCAAGCCAGTGATTTATCAGTTGCGTGTCACCCGTGGCCAGACAGACTACACGCTGGCCCTGCAGCAAAATGACGATACCCTGGCCCCGCAGGCAGTGACGCGAACCTTGTTCGAGTCGATTGTCAGTCGTTGGCCCTGACTTCCGGAGAGGTTCATGGAAAAGCGCGATCTGCTCTACACCGGCAAGGCCAAATCCGTGTATGCCACTGATGATGCCGACCGGCTGATCATCCTGTTCCGTAACGACACCTCGGCGTTTGATGGCAAGAAAGTCGAGCAGCTCGACCGCAAAGGCATGGTCAACAACAAGTTCAATGCCTTCATCATGGACAAGCTCGCGGCGGCCGGGATTCCCGTTCACCACGAGCGGCTGCTCTCCGATACCGAGTCCGTCGTCAAGCGCCTGACCATGATTCCGGTTGAATGTGTGGTCCGCAACTTTGCCGCCGGCAGTCTGGTGCGTCGCTTGGGCGTGGAAGAGGGCAAAGAACTCACGCCCCCGACCTTCGAGCTGTTCCTGAAGAATGATGCGCTGGGCGATCCCATGGTGAACGAGTTCCATGTGCGTTCGTTCGGCTGGGCCACGGATGTGCAACTGGAGCGTATGAAGGAGCTGTCCTTCCTCGTCAATGATGTGCTAAAGGGTGTGTTTGATGCCGGCAACATGCTGCTGGTTGATTTCAAGCTGGAGTTCGGCGTGTTTCATGGCGAAATCGTGCTCGGTGACGAGTTCTCTCCGGACGGTTGCCGTCTCTGGGACAAAGACACCCGCAAAAAGCTCGATAAAGACCGTTTCCGCCAAGGTCTGGGTGGCGTAGTTGAGGCGTACGAAGAAGTCGGTCAGCGTATCGGTGTGGCGTTCGACTGAGGCTTGCGGGGCCCACAGGGCCCTGTCAGACTGACTCGGCGCGCAAGGCGCAAGCCCTGCGGTTTGATCACATGGAGCTCATCAAAATGAACAAGAATATTTTGCGTTTGCTGGCAGTTACGGCGATGGTGTCGACGCTCAGTGGCTGCTTTTTGACCAAAGTGGTCACGGTGCCGATGCGTGTGGTAGGGGCGGTTGTGTCGATTGTTCCTGTTGCGGGCAACACGGCTAACGATGCCATCCAGGGCGCGGCTAACACGGTTGACGATATTCCCATCTGACAGCACTTGTCTGGTTGGCGCTGAGCCGGTATCTTTGCGCGCTCGTTTGGAGAGGTGGCAGAGCGGTTGAATGTACCTGACTCGAAATCAGGCGTAGGCGCAAGTCTACCGAGGGTTCGAATCCCTCCCTCTCCGCCAGACAGAACACAACGCCCCGCCTTGCGGGGCGTTGTGCTTTCTGGGCACCTGATTCTTTACTGCCCCTGTATATAATTCCGTATCTGCTCTGACTCATGCCGCCGGGAATCTCCCATGACCACAGTTCGTACACGTATTGCACCGTCGCCTACCGGTGATCCCCACGTCGGGACTGCCTATATTGCGTTGTTCAATCTCTGCTTTGCGCGCCAGCATCAGGGCCAGTTCATTTTGCGCATCGAAGATACGGATCAGGTTCGCTCGACGCCGGAGTCAGAGGCGCAGATTCTCTCTGCGCTCAACTGGATGGGTTTGCAGTGGGATGAAGGCCCTGATGTGGGCGGCCCGCATGCGCCGTACCGGCAAAGCGAGCGTAGTGAGATTTACAAGGCACATGCGCAGGAACTGGTGCAAAAAGGGCATGCCTTTCACTGTTTTTGTTCCTCAGAGCGTCTGGATGTCCTGCGCACAGAACAGATGGCCGCCAAGCAGAATCCGGGCTATGACGGGCATTGCCTGAGTCTCGGCAAGGCCGAAGTGGAAAAACGGCTGGCGGCGGGCGAGTCGGCCGTGATTCGCATGAAGGTGCCGCGCGAGGGCGTTTGCGTGATTCCCGACATGCTGCGAGGAAATATCGAAATTCCCTGGTCTGAAGTGGACATGCAGGTGCTGATGAAGGCCGATGGCCTGCCCACCTATCATCTGGCCAATGTGGTGGATGATCACCTCATGGAAATCACGCATGTGATTCGTGGGGAAGAATGGATCAGCTCTACGCCAAAGCACGTGCTGCTCTACACGCTTTTCGGTTGGCAGCAACCGGTGTTTTGCCATATGCCGCTGCTGCGTAATCCCGATAAATCCAAGCTCAGCAAGCGCAAGAATCCCACCAGCATCACTTACTACGAGCGCATGGGATTTTTGCCGGAGGCGTTGCTCAACTATCTCGGTCGTATGGGCTGGTCGATGCCGGATGAGCGCGAAAAATTCTCACTGGCTGAAATGGTGGCGAATTTTGATATCACCCGGGTGTCGCTGGGCGGACCGATTTTCGATATCGAGAAGCTTTCGTGGCTGAACAGCGTCTGGCTGCGTGAAATGCCGGTGCCTGAGCTGATGCAGGCCTTCCAGCGCTGGGCCTTCAATCCTGCCTATCTGGAAAAAGTGGTGCCGCAAATCCAGACGCGTATCCAGACCTTGTCAGATGCCGTGAGCTGGGCCGGCTTTTTCTTTGCAGGCCAACTCAAGCTCACACCTGAGGATTTTGCCCACAAGAAGCTCTCGCCCGATGAGGTACGGCGCATGTTGCAAATCACGCTCTGGGAGTTGGAGGCGTTGCGCCAGTGGGAGCACTCCGCCATCAGTGCACTGTTGTCGCGGGTGAGCACCGTCATGGGCATCAAGCTGCGAGACTTCATGCCGTCGTTTTTTGTGGCTATTGCCGGTTCGGTGTCCAGTACACCAGTGATGGAGGCAATGGCGATTCTGGGGCCGGACATGACCCGTGCCCGTCTTCGCCATGCGCTTGCCGTGCTGGGTGGGGTGTCGAAAAACGAGCTGAAAGAATGGGACAAAGCGTGGCGTGAGCAGTCAGCGGCAGCACTCGCGGCGGCGGCTGTCGTTGACGCTTCCGGGGGCGCTGCATAGAATCCGCGCCTCGCGGGCATGGCCACTCAGGCGGTAGTCGGCATGCTCCGAACAGCTTCACGAGCGCCTTCATCATTGATGGGGGCCGCCTCGCACCAGGGCAAGTCCCCATCGTCTAGAGGCCTAGGACATCGCCCTTTCACGGCGGTAACCGGGGTTCGAATCCCCGTGGGGACGCCAACACATACAAAGGCCCGCAGTAGCGGGCTTTTGTATTTTCATGAGGCGGCAAGCGCCCATGCATGGGGCGCTTCGCCTGCACATGCACCATGTCTTTTCACAAGGCGCCAATGTGGCAATTGCCAGTGGATATGCCGTGTCGACAAACGGTTATTGATGAATGTGACGGAGACATCAGCCCGTCAGATGCCTTGTGCTAGAGTCCCGCTAACCCTGTCCGGAGCCTGCCATGACGACCACGGATGTGACCGCCGAGCTGGATCAGCGCCTGTTCTGGCGGCTGATCGAAATCAGCACCGCGCTGTCCGGTGAGCGCAATACTTCCCGTTTGTTCGAGCGCATTCTGGATGCCGCTCAAGACATCACCCATGCCGATGGCGGCACGCTTTACCTGATCAAGGAGCACGAGGAAGGCAAGCCTGTTCTCGAGTTCGAGATACTCCGCAATAACTCCCTCAAGCTGCGTCTTGGCGGCACATCTGGCAACCCGATCCAGTTTCCACCACTGCCACTTTATCGCGATGACGGCACGCCCAATCACAACAATATCGCCACGCATACAGCGCTGACCAAGCGCATGGAAAACATTGAGGATGCCTATTTTGCGCAGCATCTCGATTTTTCCGGCACCAAGGCTTTTGATGCGCGCTCCGGCTACCGCTCCAAATCCTTTCTGACGGTTCCGCTCTGCAATCATGCCGATGAAATCATTGGCGTCCTGCAACTGGTCAATGCCAAGGATCCTGAATCGGGTGAATCGGTCGCCTTCCCGAAAAGT
The DNA here is from genome assembly GCF_030683065.1 of Pseudomonas sp. Lineage (GTDB taxonomy): Bacteria > Pseudomonadota > Gammaproteobacteria > Pseudomonadales > Pseudomonadaceae > Aquipseudomonas. The sequence continues at coordinate 5,260 of NZ_JAUXMX010000054.1, read as the reverse complement.
ATCGAGCCGATTATTGCAGCACTGGCCTCGAGTGCGGCGATTGCGCTCGATAACCAGATTCTCTTGCAGGATCACAAAGACCTGCTCGATGCCTTCATCAAGGTGATTGCCCAAGCGATTGACGCCAAGTCGGCGCACACCTCCGCCCATTGCCAGCGCGTACCCGTGCTCACGGAGCTGATCGCGCAAGCTGCCTGCGAAACGGACGAGGGCCCGTTGCAGAGCTTCAATCTTGATGAAAGCGAATGGTATGAGCTACGCGTCGCCTCGTGGATGCATGACTGCGGCAAGCTGGCCACACCCGACTGGGTGCTGGACAAGGCAACCAAGCTGCACCTGATGCTCGATGGTATCGATGCCGTGAAGACGCGTTTTACCGCGGCCATGGCGCAGCTTGAGATCAGCTTTTTGCGCCAGATTGCCAGTCAGCCCGCCCAAACTGCCGTGTTGCAGGAAGTCATGGAAGAGGAGCTGGCGGCCCTGCGTGATGATTGTCTTTTCATCGAGAAGGCGAATGTGGGGGGCGAGTTCATGAAGCCCGAGGATCAGGCGCGGGTGAAGCAAATCGCTTCGCGGCGCTGGCGTGATCATCTCGGCATGGAGCAGCCAATCCTCACGGATGAGGAAGTGAAATACCTGTGCATCGAACGTGGCACGCTATCGTATGACGAGCGCCAGAAAATCAACGACCACATGAAAGTGACGATCCAGATGCTGGAATCGTTGCCGTTCCCGAAAAATCTCAAACGGGTGCCGGAATATGCCGGTGGCCATCACGAGAAAATGGATGGCACCGGCTTCCCGCGTGGCCTGAAGCGTGAGCAGATGTCCTGGCCGGCGCGCATGATGGCGATTGCCGACATTTTCGAGGCCCTGACCTCCAGCGATCGTCCTTACAAGGCGCCGATGAAGATATCGCAGGCATTAAGCATTCTTCAGCGCATGCGCCAGCAGAGTCATATCGATCCTGATCTTTATGCATTGTTCCTTTCTTCGCGCGTGTGGGAAAAATACGCGCGTATCTATCTGCGGCCCGAGCAGCTCGATATCAGCGATCCTGCCGCGTATTTCTGAGGGGCTCACGGCGCATGCCGGGAGTCTCAGGCACGGCGATTGGCGAACAGCTTGAGCAAACGTTCGCGCAGCCACCGATTCGCCGGGTCGGTTTCGCGGCTTTCGTGCCAGTACAGGTACACATCCATGGCGGGAATCGGTACGGGCATTTCCAGTAGCCGGTTGCCAAGCCCTGCATTGGCCAGCGCCGCATATTGCGCCGGCATGGTCAGCAAGTAATCGGTTTCGGCGACCACGCGGCACGCAGCAAAATAATGCTGGCACCGGAGCACAATCTGCCGTCGGTGTCCGAGCCGCGCCAGTTCCTGATCTTCAAAACCGGGGCCACGCCGGCGTGATGACACCAGCACATGCTGGGCGGCCAGATAGCTCTCGATGCTGAGCCGGCTACGCTGGATGCCGGGATGTCCTGCACGCGCCACCACGATCAGCCGGTCCTGCGACGCGGGTGCCCGTCGGATGTCATCTGACAGTGGCAGCAGAACGTCGAGTGCGACATCCAGCCGGCCATCCACCAGATCACTCTCCAGCTCTCGCCGGTCCACACGCACGCTGGCCAGCCGCACATCCGGCGCTTCACGGGCCATGACCGTCAGTAACCCGGGTAGGGCGGTGGCTTCAAACACGTCACGCAGTCCGAGCGTGAACTCCTGACGTGAGCTGGCCGCGTCGAAGCGAGCCCCTTCCTGAATGCCCTCCGTAATCAGGCCTAGTGCCTCATGTAGCGGGCCCATGAGGCGCTGTGTCCGTGGTGTGGGCACCATGCGATTACCCAAACGGATGAACAGTGGATCATCCAGTGCGACACGTAGCCGGGCGAGGGCATGGCTGAGAGCCGGCTGGCTCAGGTGCAGGCGATGGGCCGCGCGTGTCAGATTGCCCTCGGCGTGGATGGCCTCGAGAACGACCAGCAGGTTGAGGTCGAGCTTCCTGATATCCATATGATGAATGGCTCGCTATAAAAACTATCGATTTGGCGCATGGTAGCCCGGCGCGTACGATGCCTGCACTCTCACCTTGCCGGAGCGTCCCATGGACTTCAGTCATTCCCCGCGTGCCCAGGACCATATCGAGCGCCTGCGCGCCTTCATGGCGACCGAAGTAACGCCGTATGAGACCGACTATTTCAAGGCGCTGGCCTCCGCGCCCTGGCAGGAGCCGGCACTGATGACGCAAATGAAAGCAAAGGCGCGTGCCGCCGGCTTATGGAATCTTTTCTTGCCCGATGTGGAGCATGGTGGCGCCGGGCTTTCCACCGTGGAGTACGCGCCACTGGCGGAAGAGATGGGGCGCTCACTCATTGCGCCGGAAGTGTTCAATTGTAATGCACCGGATACCGGCAATATGGAGGTGCTGGTGAAGTATGGCGATGAGGCGCAGCAGGAAAAGTGGCTCAAGCCGCTGCTGAACGCTGAAATCCGCTCGGCATTCTGCATGACGGAGCCAGAAGTGGCGTCTTCGGATGCAACCAACATGCAAGCGACGGCAGTGATTGAGGGCGATGAAGTCGTTATCAACGGGCGCAAATGGTGGAGCTCGGGCATCGGCCATCCGGCCTGCAAATTCGTGATTTTCATGGGGCTCACCGATGCCTCGGCACCCAAGCATTCGCAGCACTCCATGGTGATCGTGCCGATTGATGCAGAGGGTTTGAACATTGAGCGCATGCTGCCGGTATTCGGACGCCTTGATGAGCCCTATGGGCATGGTGAGGTGACCTTCACCAATGTACGTGTGCCGGTGACGAACATCATTGCCGGGCCCGGTCGTGGCTTCGAGATTGCGCAGGGCCGCTTAGGGCCAGGTCGTATTCATCATTGCATGCGCGCCATTGGTGCGGCCGAGCGTGCACTGGAGTTGATGTGTCAGCGTGCACTGACGCGTGTGGCATTCGGTAAGCCACTGGCCGCATTGGGGGGGAATCGCGACATCATTGCTAATGCCCGCATGAGTATTGAACAAGCGCGACTGCTGACCTTGAAAGCCGCGTGGATGATGGATACGGTCGGCACCAAAGGCGCGAAGAGTGAAATTTCCCAGATCAAGGTCGTGGCCCCCAGCATGGCGCAGCTCGTGATTGATCAGGCCATCCAGATGCATGGAGGGGCCGGCGTCTCCGATGATTTGCCGCTGACGGCGATGTACGCGTATGCGCGTGTCCTGCGTCTGGCGGACGGCCCGGACGAAGTGCATCGCGCTTTGATTGCCAAGGCCGAAGTCGGCAAGTACATCCCGCGCTGAAAAGGACAAAAAAATGAGTCTGATTGATGATGCCGGTGCCATCCGCGCAGGTGAAGAACTCAATGGCCCGGTGATTGATGCCTGGTTGAAATCGGTGTTGCCGGACTTGCAGGGAAGTCCTGTCATTACGCAATTCCCGGGCGGTGCCTCCAATCTCACCTACCGTATCCGCTACGACAACCGTGATCTCATCCTGCGGCGCCCTCCCTTTGGGAAAAAAGCCAAAGGTGCGCATGACATGGCACGCGAAGCCCGCATCATGCAGGCGCTCAAACCAGTCTATCCCTATGTGCCGGAGGTACTGGCCCTGTGTCAGGATGCTGCCGTGATGGATGCCGATTTTTATGTCATGCAACGGCTGGTCGGCATCATTCCGCGAAAAAATTTCCCCGATGAACTCATTCTGACGCCCGAGCAGACGCGCACGCTTTGCCGTCATGTCATCGACCGGCTGATCGAGTTGCATCAGGTGGACGTGAAGGCCGCCGGCCTCGACAGTCTTGGTAAAGGCGAGGGCTATGTGGCGCGCCAGGTCAGTGGCTGGTCAGAGCGCTATCGCAATGCACGCACGCCGGATGTCGTGGACGCAGAAGCCGTCATGGCGTGGCTGGAGGTGAACCAGCCACCGAAAGAAGTGGCTATCTGCCTCATCCACAATGATTTCCGCCTCGACAATGTGGTGCTGGACGCAGAAGACCTGATGCAGGTGACCGGCGTGCTGGACTGGGAAATGGCGACGCTCGGCGATCCGCTGATGGACCTTGGCAATACGCTGGCCTACTGGGTGCAGTCTGATGATGACGCCGTGTTGCAGATGATGCGCCGCCAACCTACCAATGCCGCCGGCATGATGACGCGAGCAGAAGTGATTGCCTATTACGGTGAAAAAACCGGCTGGCGCGTCGATGACTTCACGTTTTATGAGGTCTACGGCCTGTTTCGCCTGGCGGCGATTGCCCAGCAGATTTATTACCGCTTTTATCACGGCCAAACCCAAAACCCGCAATTCGCGATGTTTGGCCAGATGGTGAATTACCTTGATCAGCGCTGTCAGCGTCTCATTGCGGAGTCTTCGCGTTAATGGCCAGTCTTTTTCTTGTGCGTCACGGTCAGGCTTCTTTTGGTGCCGACAATTATGATGCGCTATCGGATACCGGTGTGCGGCAATGCCGCTTGCTGGGCGAGTGGTGGCGGCACCGTGCAAAAAAGCCGGTGCGAGTGGTGAGTGGCCCCATGTATCGGCATCAGCAAAGCCTGGAGGCGTTCGCCAGTGCTTATGGTGAATTGCCCGTGGCATCGACACTAGACGGTCTGGCCGAGTTCGATCACGAGAATGTGCTCGAAGTCTATCGCCCAGATTTTGCAGACAAGGCCGTGATTGCCCATTTTCTGGCGACGACACCGCGTCCACGCCAAGCCTTTCACGAAATATTCACCTCCGCAGTCGAGCGCTGGCATGACGGCCGTTTCGATGGCGAGTACAACGAGTCGTGGCCGCACTTCCGTGACCGTGTGCGGGCGGCCTCGGTGGAATTACGTCAGGCATCAGGAGATGCCATCATCTTTACTTCCGGTGGTGTGGTCAGCGTGATGTTGCAGGCCGTACTGGGGCTGAGTGATGCCAACTGCTTTGCCCTCAATGGCATTACCCACAATAGCAGTGTCACCCGGCTGCTCTACAGTGGCGACATGGTGACATTACATTCCTTCAATGCCACTGCACATCTGGACGTGCATGACGACCCCGCCTTGCTCACCTACCGCTGATGACCCTGAGTCGTCGTCACGGCATCATCATGACGATGCAAGTGGATCAACCCAACTGACAATAAAAAGAGAGTGGCCATGCAAAACCTGTTTGATCTGTCTGGAAAGATAGCCTTGGTGACGGGAGCCAGTCGCGGCATTGGCGAAGGCATTGCACGTCTGTTGGCGGCCAATGGAG
>NZ_JAUXMX010000052.1 GCF_030683065.1 Pseudomonas sp. | reverse complement strand
CAGTTTTCCAGTAGCGCCTTACAGCGCTGTTCGAGTCATCCGGTAACCAACCGGTTGAAGCAATAAGTTCCAGGTCCCCTTCGTCTAGTGGCCTAGGACACCGCCCTTTCACGGCGGTAACAGGGGTTCGAGTCCCCTAGGGGACGCCATTTTGTTGTAGATACACCGCGGGAATAGCTCAGTTGGTAGAGCACGACCTTGCCAAGGTCGGGGTCGCGAGTTCGAGTCTCGTTTCCCGCTCCAAATAAACAAAAACGCCGCTCACTGAGCGGCGTTTTTGTGTCTGCAGTACGTGTCGCACAAGAAAAGCCCGCCGGTAATGCCGTGCGGGCTTTTTGCTTGGGCCACTTTTCATGTTGCGCAGCACTGCAGTTGGCGTTCGCAGGCATCCCGGGCAGTATGCCGGCTAGCGTATAGCATCCTGTGATCCCATCTTCATATTAAGCGTATGCAACACCTGACAGGTGCATTAGCCTTTTGTATCGACGTCATGTTTAACTCTTGACTGATTTTTCGCTTACATCCCCCCCCCACAGAGGACACTTCCGATGGCTCAAGTAACCCTGCACGGCACCCCGGTACACGTAGATGGTCAGCTGCCTCAGGTCGGCCAACAAGCACCGGCGTTCAGCCTGGTGGGCACTGATCTGGCCGATGTCAGCCTGGCTAGCCTGTCAGGCAAGCGCAAAGTACTGAATATTTTCCCTAGCGTAGATACCCCGACCTGCGCGACCTCGGTACGCACGTTCAACGCCAGTGCCAGCCAGCTGGATAACACTGTGGTGCTATGCATTTCCGCCGACCTGCCGTTCGCTCAGGCGCGTTTCTGCGGTGCCGAAGGCTTGGATAACGTGATCAACCTATCGACCATGCGCGGCGCCGATTTTCTCAGCAGCTACGGTGTAGCCATCGCCGATGGCCCGCTGACGGGCCTCGCTGCCCGTGCAGTGGTGGTGCTGGATGAACACGACAAGGTCCTGCACAGCGAACTGGTTGCCGAGATCGGTGACGAGCCGAGCTACGAGTCTGCGCTGACTGTGCTCAAGTAATACCCCGGCAATACCCGACGGCCTCCATTGGAGGCCGTTTTCATTTGTGTCTCAGTGGCTTAGCTGCGTCAGCTGTAGGTAAATAGCCGGTAAAGAGGCTTTGCTTCACGTCTGATACTGCTTATCGTTCAGTCACTCCAAGGAAGTGACCCCGCCATGCCTGACACAACTGCACTACCCCGTACCTCCAAGCAGTCACGCCAATGGCTGATTGGCCTGATTCTATTGGCGCTGCTGCTCGTGCTGATCTGGTGGTTCTGGCCCGGTAAGCCGCAGGCCCCCGCTGGTGGTCGTTGGCGCGATGGCGGGCCGGTGCCGGTGCGGGTGGCGACTGTCACGCAAGGCGATTTCCCGGTTGAGCTGAAAGCCCTGGGCACCGTGACCGCCTACAATACGGTCAATGTGCGTGGCCGGGTGGAAGGCGAGCTGGTCAAGCTGCTGTTCGAGGATGGCCAGCGAGTCAAAGCTGGCGATTTGCTCGCGGTGATCGACCCACGGCCATATGAAGTGGCCCTGCAGCAAGCCCTGGGGGCGCAGCAGGAGAATCAGGCACAGCTGCAGAATGCCGAGTCCGATCTGGCTCGCTACCGCGGCCTGTACGCCGAAGACTCGATTGCCAAACAGACCCTCGACACCCAGCAGGCCCTAGTCAATCAATACCGTGGCACCCTGAAAAGTAATCAGGGCGCAGTGGCTGAAGCACGCCTGAACCTCGACTTTACTCAAGTGCGTGCACCGATCAGCGGGCGTCTCGGTCTTCGTCAGGTGGATCTCGGCAACCTGGTCAACTCTGGTGATGCACTGCCGTTGGTGGTGATTACCCAAACCTTGCCGATTTCCCTGATGTTTACTCTGCCTGAGGCCGAGTTGCCGGCGGTGCTGCGTCATTTCAGGGCGGGGCAGGCCTTGCGCGTCGAAGCCTGGGACCGTAGCGAGAAACTCAAGCTGGCCGAAGGGCAACTCGACAGCCTGGATAACCTGATTGATACCGCTACCGGCACGGTCAAGCTCAAGGCGCGCTTCGAGAATGCCGAAGAGCTGCTGTTTCCCAATCAATTCGTCAATGTCCGTCTCCTGGTAGAAACCCGCGAGGAGGCCCTGCTGATTCCTGCTGCGGCCTTGCAGTTTGGCTCGAGTGGTACCTTCGTCTATGTGATCGACGAGCAAGATAAGGTGCAGGTGCGCCCGGTCGCGGCAGGGCCGAGCAATGGTGAGGTGACATTGATTGAGGAGGGTGTCGCTGTGGGCGAGCGCCTGGTATTGGAGGGCACCGACCGTTTGCGTGACGGCAGCGCCGTCGAGGTGGTTGGCGAAGGCCGGGTGCCGACCATCAAGCAAGCTGAAGCGCGGATACCTAAAGACGCATGAATGCCTCCCGCCTGTTCATCCTGCGCCCGGTCGCCACCACCCTGATCATGTTGGCAATCTTCCTTAGTGGTCTGATTGCCTACCGTATTCTGCCGGTGTCGGCGCTACCGGAAGTCGACTATCCGACCATTCGTGTCATGACCCTCTATCCCGGTGCCAGCCCGGATGTGATGACCAGTGCGGTGACCGCGCCGCTGGAGCGCCAGTTTGGCCAGATGGCGGGCTTGAAACAGATGTCCTCGACCAGTTCCGGCGGCGCCTCGGTAATTACCCTGCGCTTCAATCTGGACGTAAAGCTGGATGTCGCCGAGCAGGAAGTGCAGGCGGCAATCAACGGGGCGAGTAACCTGCTGCCCGGCGATCTACCGGCGCCGCCGGTGTACAACAAGGTCAATCCGGCGGATACCCCGGTGCTGACCCTGGCGATTCGTTCTGACACGCTGCCGTTGCCGCAGGTATTCGACTTGGTCGACACCCGCCTGGCGCAAAAACTGGCGCAAACCAGCGGCGTCGGCCTGGTCACCCTGGCTGGTGGCCAGCGCCCAGCGGTGCGTATCCGGGTTAATCCACAAGCTCTGGCCGCCTATGGCTTGAACCTTTCCGATGTGCGCAGCCTGATCACCGCGAGCAACGTCAACCAACCGAAAGGCAACTTCGATGGGCCGACCCGGGTCTCGCAACTGGATGCCAACGACCAGCTGAAATCGCCGGACGAATACCGCGAGCTGATCTTGAGTTACCAGGACGGCGCGGCGCTGCGCCTGAAGGATGTTGCCGAAATAGTCGACGGTGCGGAAAATAATCGCCTGGCGGCGTGGGCCAACCGTAACGAGGCGGTGCTGGTGAATGTCCAGCGTCAGCCCGGTGCCAATGTGATCGAGGTGGTCGATAGCATCCAGGCCTTACTGCCCAGCCTCACCGAAGGCTTGCCGGCCAGTGTCGAGGTCAGCGTGCTGACTGACCGTACCCAGACCATTCGCGCTGCAGTGCGTGATGTGCAGCACGAGTTGCTGCTGGCCGTGTTACTGGTAGTGCTGGTGACCTTCCTGTTCCTGCGCAAGCTCTCGGCAACGATTATCCCGTCGATCGTCGTGCCATTGTCGCTGGTCGGTACGTTCGGCGTGATGTACCTGGCCGGCTTTACCATCAACAACCTGACCTTGATGGCCCTGACCATCGCCACCGGATTTGTCGTCGACGACGCGATCGTCATGCTGGAAAACATCGCCCGGCACCTGGAAGCTGGCGAAACCCCCATGAATGCTGCGCTAAAGGGCGCCAAGCAGATCGGCTTTACGCTGATTTCGCTGACTATCTCGCTGATCGCGGTGCTGATCCCGCTGTTGTTCATGGCCGACGTGGTGGGGCGACTGTTCCGCGAGTTCGCCATTACCCTGGCGGTGGCGATCCTGATTTCCCTGGTGGTTTCGCTGACACTGACGCCGATGATGTGTGCGCGCCTGCTCAAGCATGAACCGGAGGCGGAGCAGGGGCGCTTCTACAAGGCCAGCGGTGCGTTTATCGATGGCATGATTGCGCGCTATGGCATCTGGCTGCAGTGGGTGCTCAAGCGTCAGCCGCTGACCCTGCTGGTGGCCATCGCTACCCTGGGCCTGACCGTGCTGCTTTACCTGGCCGTGCCCAAAGGTTTCTTTCCGGTGCAGGACACTGGGGTGATCCAGGGGATATCCGAGGCGCCGCAGTCGATTTCCTTCGGCGCCATGAGCGAGCGCCAGCAACGCCTGGCCGATTTGATCCTGCAGGACCCGGCGGTGGTCAGCCTGTCGTCCTATATTGGCGTGGATGGTGACAACCCAACGCTCAACAGCGGACGTCTGTTGATCAACCTCAAGCCGCATGCCGAGCGCGATGTGACGGCTAGCCAGATCATCGAACGCCTGCGCCCGGAGCTTGCCAAACTCACCGGTATCGAACTGTACTTGCAGCCGGTGCAGGACCTGACCATCGAGGATCGGGTCAGTCGCACCCAGTTCCAGTTCAGCATGGAGTCGCCAGAGCAGGCGCTGTTGGAAGAATGGGTACCCAAGCTGGTCGCCGCGCTACGCGACCAGCCACAACTCAGCGATGTAGCCAGCGACCTGCAAAGTCGTGGCCTGCAGGTATTCCTGCAGATCGACCGGGACATCGCCGGGCGTCTCGGCGTGAGCATCGCCGACATCGACGACGCCCTCTACGACGCTTTCGGCCAGCGGCAGATATCCACTATCTATACCCAGGCCAGCCAATACCGGGTGGTGCTGGAAAGCCAGAACGCCGGCAGCATCGGCCCGGCAGCGCTGCGCCAGATTCATGTGGCAACTGCCGAGGGCGGGCAAGTCCCCTTGTCGTCGCTGGCGCGTATTGACGAGCGTGCGGCCAGCCTGCTGATCAACCACATCGGTCAGTTCCCGGCGGCGACCCTGTCATTCAATCTGGCCGAAGGGGTTTCCCTCGGCGAGGCGGTGGCAGTGATCGAACGGGTGCAGCAGGACATCGGCCTGCCGGGCGGGGTGCAGACCCAGTTCCAGGGCGCGGCCGAGGCTTTCCGCGCGTCCCTGTCGAGCACCTTGCTACTGATCCTGGCGGCAATCGTCACCATGTACATCGTCCTCGGGGTGCTCTATGAGAGCTACATTCACCCGATTACCATCCTCTCGACCTTGCCCTCGGCTGGGGTCGGCGCACTGTTGGCGTTGCTGCTGACCGGTAACGACCTGGGCCTGATCGCGATCATCGGCATCATTTTGTTGATCGGTATCGTCAAGAAGAACGCAATCATGATGATCGACTTTGCCCTCGACGCCGAACGCAACCAGGGCATGGCACCGGAGGCGGCGATCTATCAGGCGGCGCTGCTGCGTTTCCGCCCCATTCTGATGACCACCCTGGCCGCGCTATTCGGCGCCATCCCGCTGATGCTGGCTTCGGGCTCCGGCGCCGAACTGCGCCATCCGCTGGGCCTGGTGATGGTTGGCGGCCTGCTGCTTAGTCAGGTGCTGACGCTGTTCACCACGCCGGTGATCTACCTGTACTTCGACCGCCTGTCGCGGCGCCTGACCGGACGCAGCGCGGCTGGGGTGGCGGTGTGAGCCAGCTTGCTGCGGCCCGGCGACCCGGCGATCGGTGCCCCTGCGATCAGTGTTCTTGTGATGCTGCACTGTTGCTTCGGATCGCCAGCAAGCTGGCTCCTACGGGAGCTTTAGCATGAACCTCTCCGCGCCCTTTATTCGCCGGCCGGTGGCGACCCTGCTGCTAAGCCTGGCGATTCTCCTGCTTGGCGGGGTCAGCTTCGGCCTGTTGCCAGTGGCGCCGCTGCCGCAGATGGATTTCCCGACTATCACGGTACAGGCCAGCCTGCCCGGCGCCAGCCCGCAGATCATGGCGTCGAGCGTGGCGACGCCGCTGGAGCGCTCGCTTGGCACCATCGCCGGCATCAGCCAGATGAACAGCCGCAGCAGTCAGGGCAACACGCGGATCATGCTGCAGTTCGATCTGGACAAGGACATCAACGCCGCCGCCCGTGAGGTGCAGGCGGCGATCAATGCCGCGCGTGAACTGTTGCCCAGCGGCATGCGTGCGATGCCGACCTATCGCAAGGTCAATCCGTCGCAGGCGCCGATCATGGTGCTGTCGCTGACCAGCGAGGTGCTCGATAAGGGCCAGTTGTATGACGTGGCGTCGACCATCCTGGCGCAGAAGCTCTCGCAGGTGACCGGCGTCGGTGAAGTGAGCATCGGTGGCAGTTCGCTGCCGGCAGTGCGTGTGGCCCTGGAACCGCGCCTGCTCGATCAGTACGGCATCGCCCTGGACGAGGTGCGCCAGGCGATCACCGCAGCCAACGCCAAGCGGCCAAAAGGTGCGGTGGAGCAGGGCGACCGGCACTGGCAGGTGCAGGCCAGCGATCAGCTGGAGAAAGCCGCCGATTACCTGCCGCTGATCATCCGCTACCAGGATGGCGCCGCTGTGCGCCTGGGCGATGTGGCGACGGTCAGCGACGGGGTAGAGGATCGCTACAACAGCGGCTTCTATAATGACGAGCAGGCCGTGCTGCTGGTGGTCAACCGCCAGACCGGGGCCAATATCATCGAAACCATCGCCGGCATTCGCGAGCTGTTGCCGGCGCTGCGTGCGGTGATCCCGGCCAGCGTCAAGGTAGAGGTGGCAATGGATCGCTCGCCAGTGATTCGTGCCACCTTGCAGGAAGCCGAACACACCCTGTTGATTGCCGTGGCGCTGGTGATTTTGGTGGTGTTCGCCTTCCTCGGCCGCTGGCGCGCGGCGCTGATCCCGGCGCTGGCGGTGCCGGTGTCGCTGGTTGGCACCTTTGCGGTGATGCACCTGCTCGGTTTTTCGCTGAATAACCTGTCGTTGATGGCGCTGATTATCGCCACCGGCCTGGTGGTGGACGATGCCATCGTGGTGCTGGAGAACATTACCCGGCATATCGAGGCCGGTGATACGCCAATGGCCGCCGCCTTCAAGGGCGCGCGCGAGGTGGGTTTCACCCTGCTGGCGATGAACCTGTCGCTGGTCGCGGTGTTCGTCTCGATTCTATTCATGGGCGGCATCGTCGAACGCTTGTTCCATGAATTCTCCATCACCCTGGCGGTGGCCATCGTCATCTCCCTGCTGGTTTCGCTGACCCTTACGCCAATGCTCTGCGCGCGCTGGCTCAAGCCTGAGAACCTGGAACAGCCAGCCAATGCCATGCAGCGCATCGGGACACGTGTACAGACGCGCGTACTGAGCGTGTACCAGCGCAGCCTGGATTGGGCATTACGGCATCCCTTGCTGATGCTGTTCAGCCTGCTGGCGACCATCGCGCTGAATGTGTTTCTGTTCGTCAGCGTGCCCAAGACCTTCTTGCCGCAGCAGGACACCGGCCAACTGATCGGCATGATCCGCGGCGACAACGGCCTGTCGTTCCAGGTCATGCAACCAAAGATGGAGGTTTTCCGTCGCGCGGTACTGGCCGACCCGGCGGTAGACAGTGTGGCGGGCTTTATTGGTGGCTCGGGCGGGATCAACAACGCCTTTATGATCGTGCGCCTGAAGCCGGTGAGCGAGCGCAAGGTTTCTTCGCAACAGGTGATTGAGCGCCTGCGCCGCAGCGCGCCCAAGGTGCCCGGCGGACGGATGTTCCTCATGCCTGATCAGGACCTGCAGATTGGCGGGCGTGAAGGGCGCAGTTCAGAGAACGAATACATGCTGCTGTCCGGCGATCTGGACCTGCTGCGCCAGTGGCTGCCGATTGTGCGTGAGGCGCTGCGCGCCTTGCCCGAACTCACCGATATCGACGCCAAGGAAGCCGACGGCACCCAGCAGATCCGCCTGCTGGTCGACCGCGATGCGGCCAAGCGCCTGGGCATAGACATGGCCATGATCACCAGTGTGCTCAACAACGCCTTCAGCCAGCGTCAAGTGTCGACGATCTACGACAGCCTCAACCAGTACAGCGTGGTGATGGAGATCAACCCGCAATACGCCCAGCACCCCGAAGCGCTGGAGCAGATCCAGTTGATCAGCGCAGCGGGCGCCCGGGTGCCACTGTCGAGTTTCGCCCGCTGGGAGCGCAGCCTGGAAGAGGACCGGGTGCACCATCAGGGCCAGTTCGCCGCAGAGAATATCGGCTTCGCCCTGGCCGAAGGCGTCAGCCTGGAGCAGGCCAGTGTGGCCATCGAACGCACGGTCGCGCGGCTCAACCTGCCGACCGAGGTGCAAGGCATGCTCGGTGGCACGGGTGGCGCCTTCCAGCAGACTCAGCAGAACCAGCCGTGGATGATCCTGCTGGCGCTGGTCGTGGTGTATATCGTCCTCGGTGTGCTTTATGAGAGTTATATCCACCCGCTGACCATCCTTTCAACCTTGCCTTCGGCAGGGGTCGGCGCCTTGCTCGCGTTGCAACTGATGAGCATCGAATTCAGCCTGATCTCGCTGCTCGGCTTGTTCCTGCTGATCGGCATCGTCAAGAAGAACGCCATCCTGATGATCGACCTGGCCCTGCAGTTGGAACGCCAGGAGCACCTCAGTGCGCAGGAGTCGATCCGTCGCGCCTGTTTGCTGCGTTTCCGGCCCATCATGATGACCACCCTGGCGGCGATCCTCGGCGCCCTGCCGCTAGTGCTGGGCAGTGCCGAAGGCTCGGAGATGCGCCAGCCGCTGGGCATCACCATCGTCGGCGGGCTGATTCTCAGCCAGTTGCTGACGCTCTACACCACCCCGGTGATCTACCTGTATTTCGATCGCCTGCGCCACCGGGTCAACCGCTGGCGCGGCGTGCGTACTGACGCTGCTTTGGAAATCCCGTTATGACCCTGCTGCCACTACCCGTAGGAGCGAGCCATGCTCGCGAAACCTTTGCCGTGATGAAGCCATTCGCGGGCATGGCCCGCTCCTACATAGGGCTGGTTACACTCAGCTTATTGTTAGGCGGCTGCGCCATCGGCCCGGATTATCAGCGCCCGCAGCTACAAACCCCGGCACAGTTCAAACAGATTGAAGGCTGGACCCAGGCCAAGCCCGGTGATGTGCTGGAACGCGGCAGCTGGTGGCAGTTGTATGGCGACAGCGAGTTGAATGCCCTGGTCGAGCGCCTGAATGTCTCCAACCAGAACCTGGCCGCCAGCGAGGCGCAGTATCGCCAGGCTCGCGCCTTGGTGCGTGGCGCGCGAGCGGCGTTCTACCCGAGCGTGTCGAGCAGCGCCGGGGCCAGCCGGGGCGGACAGGGTGCTGGGAGCCAGAGCGCGTCCAGCTCCACTAACTCGAACAGCAGCGGCGTCTCCAGCAGCTATGATCTGAGCCTGAACGCCGCCTGGGAACTGGATATATGGGGCAAACTGCGCCGCTCGCTGGAGTCCAGCCGTGCCGGTTTCGAGGCCAGCGCCGCCGATCTGGCCGCGCTCAAGCTCAGCCTGCAGGCCGAACTGGTGCAAACCTACCTGCAACTGCGCGTACTGGATGATCAGCAGCGCCTGCTCGATGCCACCGTGGCTGCATACGCCCGTTCGCTGCGCCTCACCGAAAACCAGTACAACGCTGGTATCGTGCCCAAGTCCGATGTCAGCCAGGCGCTGACTCAGCTGAGAAGCACCCAAGCCCAGGCCATCGACTTGAAGTGGCAGCGTGCTCAACTGGAACATGCGATTGCTGTGCTGATCGGTGTGCCGCCGAGCGAGTTGAGTCTAGCCGTGCGTGAGCAATTGCCGGCGCTGCCTGAGATTCCTGTGGCGCTGCCGTCGCAGTTGCTGGAACGCCGCCCGGATGTGGCTGCCGCCGAACGTCGGGTAATCGCCGCCAATGCCGAGATCGGCGTGGCCGAGGCTGCCTGGTTCCCGGACCTGACCCTTTCCGCCACTGGCGGCTACCGTGGCAGCAGCTTTGCCGACTGGGTCAGCTTGCCTAACCGCTTCTGGTCACTCGGCCCACAACTGGCGCTTAGTCTGTTCGATGGCGGCGCACGCCGCGCCGAATTGGAACGCAGCGAAGCAGCTTATGACCAGACCGTCGCGCAATACCGGCAGGCGGTGCTGGACAGCTTCCGCGAGGTAGAAGACTACCTGGTGCAGCTGCGGGTGCTGGAGCAGGAGGTGGTGTTTCAAGAGCAGGCACTGGACGCTGCCCGCGAGTCCCTGCGCCTGATCGAGAACCAGTACCGTGCTGGCGCCGTCGACTTCAACAGCGTGGTCAACGTGCAGGCCACCGCGCTGAGCAATGAGCGCAGCAACCTGGCCTTGCTCGGCAGCCGCCTGACCGCCAGTGTGCAGCTGATTGCCGCCCTGGGTGGCGGTTGGCAGCAGTAAGGTGCGCTGTGCGCGCCAGTCCAGGCTGAGGGGGGCTTGGTGCGCACGGCGCACCCTATGGGCTATGCCGGTAGCTAGTCGCGCTGGTTGCGGTTAACCGTTTGCGCCGCTTTGATAACGTCAGCGCCGATCGCCCCTTCGTACTGTTGCCACACCGGTTGCATGGCTTTGCGCCAGGCGTCGCGCTGCTCCTCGCTGAGGACGATCACCTGGGTGCCGCTGGCTGCTGCGATGCGCTCGCGGTCGGCCTGGTTGGCGGCTTCGGCCTGGCGATTGACCTCATAGGTCACCGTATCGATGATGCCTTCTAATTCGGTGCGAATAAGATGGGGGATGGTGTACCAGAAGCGTGAATTGCTCACCAGCATGTAGTCGAGCACACCATGATTGGTTTCGGTGATGTAGGGCTGCACGGTATGCAACTGCTTGCTGTGGATGTTCGACCAGGGATTTTCAGCGCCCTGTACCGTGCCGTCTTTCAGCGCGTCAAACACCTCGGCAAACGGCATCACAATCGGGGTGGCGCCCAGCTGCTTGAACTGTGCATCAAGCACGGTTGAAGGTTGAATGCGAAACTTCAAACCGTTTGCATCGGCAGGTGACTGCAAGGCTTTGGTTGCCGAGAGTTGCTTCATGCCGTTGTGCCAATAGGCCAGGCCGACAATGTTGTGATCTTCCATCGAGCGCAGCAGTTGACGGCCCTTGGCGCGTTTCTGAAAGCGGTTGACGGCGTCCAGATCATCAAACAGAAAGGGCAGGTCAAATACCTGCAGTTTGTTGGTGTAGTTCTCGAACTTGGCCAGTGACGGTGCCAGCAACTGCACCTCGTTTTTAATCAAAGCCTCCAGCTCATTGGCGTCGCCAAACAGCGTGGAGTTCGGATAGACCTCGACAATTACCTTGCCGCCCAAGCGCTCCTCCACCAGCTTTTTGAACAGTAGGGCGCCCTGGCCCTTGGGCGTATTGTCGGCGACCACATGGGCAAACTTGATCAGGATGGGGCCTTGGGCTGGCGCGCCATACGCGCAGGCAGAGGCTAATGCCAGGGCGCTAGCGGCCAGGGCGAAGATCGGCTTGAACATTTGATGTCCTTTGTTTTTATTGGTCGGTCTGCACGGCCAGGCAACTGCCCGCAAGAGTGCAGCCGTGGTTGGGTGGCGAAAGGCTGCAGTGACTGTATGGCAATGCCTGTGCCAGCGGGGCGTGCACAGTGCAGCCCTGCAAACGTCGAGCGAGGGATGTGATCCTGTTCGCATTGGGTGGCGGCTTTTCGCCATTGATGAAGTGCCGATAGGCGGATGTTCGCTGGTTTTCGCCAGGCTAGTGCGTCAGCAGCGATCACCTCGCGTAGGCATGTGTGGGCCGCCTGCCGGCTATGCGCCGGCATTGACCAATGACGCCGCCGCAACGGCAGGCAGCGGCTTAATATTTCATCAGCGCGGCGCTACTCGAAGCGGCACAGCAGCTAGCGCCAATAGTGCCTGCGGCAAGCCAGGGTTGAGCGTGCAGCTAGTCGGCGGATTTGCCAATCGCCCGCCAAGCTACATACAGCATGAAGGTAAACAGCAGCGTTACGCTCAACAGCGTCCAGTTGGTGAAGGGCACGCCGAGGATGGTGTAGTCGTTTTGCCCGCAAACGCCGGCGCTCATGAACACCTCAGGCAGGTACTCGTGCAGGGGCAGGTAGAAGGCATAAAAAGGGAAGGGCGAGCAGCTGGAGCTTTCTATGACGCCGGTCTCGATCAGCACCAGATGGGTATTGTCGAATACCGCCATAAACCCCGCCGCGAACAGTAACGGCCAGAGTATAAAGCTCAGCCAGCGCTGCCCGGCGCGCTCGGCAGCGATCAGCAGCAGGCTGAGCGTGCCGCCCAGCAACAGCCACAAGCGAATTTGCACGCAGAGGGTGCAAGGTTCCCAGGCGAACAGATGCTGCAAGAGCAACGCACCGCCGAGCATGGCAAAACAGGCAACACTAATGATCGAGAGCAGCGCGATAGTGGATGTGTGGCGGGTCATGTGAAATTCCGTGGGGAGCGGGTAATTGCCTGAAACAGCTGCCTAGTAGTGGCGCTATCAGGCGCGCTGATGCACTGCCGCAGTGCTGTGGCCAGGCTATGGTGCAGGCTGAAGCCATAAGGTGCAATCAAGCCGCTAGCGTAAAAGAAGTCGGCCTCGTTTGTTTCAAAAAAAACCCCACGGCAAGGAGCAACTGCCGTGGGGCGGGAATGGGTTGGCAAGGCCAACCGGGTAAAACCTCGACCTTAGGCGCTAGGCTGCCAGTCGCCGCCCTGAATGTTGCAGGAGGCACTGTTGCCCCCGTTGGTCGAGGACGGAGTCATCGAACTTGCGGCAAAGCGAGGGCGTTGGCAGCAAAGGTCTTCATCTATGCAGCTCCTGCAAGCGCGCCACCTTCTGCGCTTCGCGTTTCTCCACGAAAGCGCGGATCAGCACGTAGAACAGCGGGGTCAGCAGCAGGCCGAAGAAGGTAACGCCGAGCATCCCGGAAAATACCGCGACGCCCATGGCATGGCGCATTTCCGCGCCGGCACCGGAAGACAATACCAGCGGCACCACACCCATAATGAAGGCGAAGCTGGTCATCAGGATCGGCCGCAGACGCAGGCGGCAGGCTTCCAGTACTGCACTGACGCGGTCCATGCCTTCTTCCTGTTTCTCCTTGGCGAACTCGACGATCAGGATGGCGTTCTTGCAGGCCAATCCCACCAGTACGATCAAGCCGATCTGGGTAAAGATGTTGTTGTCGCCTCCCGCCAGGATTACCCCGGTGATGGCCGACAGCAGGGTCATCGGTACGATCAGGATCACCGCCAGCGGCAGGCTCCAGCTCTCGTACTGGGCGGCCAGCACCAGGAAGGCCAGCAGCACGCAGAGCGGGAAAACGAAGAGCGCGCTGTTACCGGCGAGGATCTGCTGGTAGGTCAGGTCGGTCCACTCGAAGCTCATGCCGTTAGGCAATTCATCCTTGAGCAGCTTGGCGATGGCCGCTTCGGCCTGGCCGGAGCTGTAGCCGGGGGCAGCGGCACCGTTGATTTCGGCGGTGAGAAAGCCGTTGTAGTGCATCACACGGTCGGTGCCGGAGCTGGCGCTGACCTTGAGGAAAGCCGACAGCGGGACCATTTCGCCCCGGTTGTTGCGCACCTTGAGCTGGCCGATCTGCTCCGGCTCCAGGCGGAACTGCTGCTCGGCCTGCACATTGACCTGATAGGTACGGCCAAAGCGGTTGAAGTCGTTGGCGTACAGCGAGCCCAGGTAGATCTGCAGGGTGTCGAAGATGTCGCTGATCGCCACGCCGTGGGTCTTGGCCTTTTCGCGGTCGATATCCGCATCGATCTGCGGCACGTTGACCTGATAGCTGGTGAACACCGACATCGGGTCCAGCTCTGGCAGCTGACGCGCCTTGGCGATGACGTTCTGGGTTTGTACGTACAGCTCGTCATAGCCGAGGTTGCCACGGTCCTGCACCTGCAGACGGAAGCCGCCGATGGTGCCCAACCCCTGCACCGGTGGTGGCGGGAAGATGGCGATATAGGCGTCCTGAATCTGGCTGAATTGCGCGTTCAACTCAGCGGCGATGGCGGTGGCGCTCATCGATGGATCACTGCGCTCGTCGAAAGGTTTGAGCGGGGTGAAGACGATGCCGCTGTTCGGGCTGTTGGTGAAGCCGTTGATCGACAGGCCGGGGAAGGCCACGGTGTTGGCCACGCCGGGGTGCTTGCCGGCGATTGCCGACATTTGTTTGATCACATCTTCGGTGCGATCCAGGGTTGCCGCGTCGGGCAGTTGGGCAAAAGCCACCAGGTATTGTTTATCCTGCGCGGGTACAAATCCCGTGGGCGTCGTGGCAAAACCCAGGTAGGTCAGGCCCATCAAGCCGGCGTAGACGAACAGGGCGATACCGCTGCCGCGCAGCACGCGTTTCACGGTGCCGACATAGCCATGGCTGGCGCGGTCGAACATCCGGTTAAACGGTGTGAACAACCAGCCGCCGAACAGCTGGTCGAGCAGTTTGGAGAAACGATCCTTCGGCGCGTCATGGCTTTTCAGCAGCACGGCGGCCAAGGCTGGGGACAGGGTCAGCGAGTTGATCGCCGAGATTACCGTGGAGATGGCAATGGTCAGGGCGAACTGCTGATAAAACTGCCCGCTAAGCCCGGAGATAAAGGCCGTGGGGATAAACACCGCACACAGCACCAGGGCCGTGGCGACGATGGGCCCGGTGACTTCCTTCATTGCCTGTTTGGTGGCTTCCAGCGGAGTTTTGCCCAGGCCGATATTGCGTTCGACGTTTTCCACAACGACGATTGCGTCGTCCACCACGATGCCGATCGCCAGCACCAGGCCAAACAACGACAGCGCGTTGAGCGAGAAGCCGAGCATATGCATCACGGCAAAGGTGCCGATTAGCGAAACCGGTACTGCTACCAGGGGAATGATTGATGCGCGCCAGGTCTGCAGGAACACAATCACCACCAGCACCACCAGTACGATGGCTTCGAGCAGGGTGTGCACCACCGCTTCGATCGAGCCGCGGACAAAGATGGTTGGATCGTAGACGATCTCAAAATCCACCCCTTGCGGGAAACTCTGCTTCAGCTCGGCCATGCGTTCACGCACTGCGTCGGAAATCTCGATGGCGTTTGAGCCGGGGCGCTGGAATACCGGAATAGCCACCGCCGGCTTGTTGTTCAGCAGCGAGCGCAGGGCGTACTGGCTGGAGCCCAGCTCGATCCGTGCGATGTCTTTCAGGCGAGTGATCTGGCCATTTTCACCGGCGCGGATGATGATGTTTTCAAACTCTTCATCAGTAACCAGGCGGCCCTGGGTGTTGATCGATAACTGGAAGCTGTTGCCCGCATCCGAGGGTGGTGCGCCCAAGGAACCAGCGGCGACCTGACGGTTCTGCTCGCGGATGGCCTCGACCACGTCGGTTGCAGTGAGGTTTCGCGAGGCCACCTTGTGCGGATCGAGCCACACGCGCAGCGAGTAGTTGCCGAGGCCGAACAGTTGCACATCGCCGATGCCGTCCAGGCGCGCCAGCTCATCCTTGATGTTGAGCGCGGCGTAGTTGGACAGATAGAGCATGTCGTAGCGGTCGTCCGGCGAGGTCAGGTGTACCACCATGGTCAGGTCGGGCGAAGCCTTGTCTACGGTCACGCCGAGGCGCTGCACTTCAGTGGGCAGCGTTGGCATGGTGCGGGTCACGCGGTTTTGCACCTGTACCTGGGCTTTGTCCAGATCGGTACCCAGGGCGAACGTCAGGGTCAGGGTCATCTTGCCGTCGGCAGTGCCCTGGGACGACATATAGAGCATGCCTTCCACGCCGGTAATCGCCTGTTCCAAGGGCGAGGCGACGGTTTCGCCGATCACCTTGGGGTTGGCCCCGGGGAAGGTGGCGCGGACCACCACGGTGGGCGGCACCACTTCCGGGTATTCGCTGATCGGCAACTGAAACAGCGAGATGGCACCGCCGATCAGGATCAGCAGTGACAACACGGCGGCGAAGATTGGCCGCTGGATAAAGAATTGCGAGAAATTCATTGGACGGTCCTCGGACGCTGGTGCGCACGGCGCACCCTACGGTCGGGTAGGGTGCG
Source organism: Pseudomonas sp. (assembly GCF_030683065.1). Lineage (GTDB taxonomy): Bacteria > Pseudomonadota > Gammaproteobacteria > Pseudomonadales > Pseudomonadaceae > Aquipseudomonas. The sequence continues at coordinate 54,338 of NZ_JAUXMX010000052.1, read as the reverse complement.
CTGCGCGCACCAAGGCGTTATCAGCTGCGCGGCGTGCCGCTTTTGGCGTTCTGTTCGGCCAGGCGTGGGGCGTCGTGATCCGCCACGGATTGGCGCAGGCGGGCCAGTTGGGCGAGGGTGGCTGCGTCGGCCATGGGTACGCTTTGCGGATCAACCGTGGAACCGGGGAAGGCACGCTGCAGACCGTTGACCACGATCTTCTCGCCCTTGGAGAGGCCCTGACGCACGATGCGCAGGCCTTCCAGCTTCGGCCCCAGCTCGACGGCGCGGTACTGCACGGCGTTGTCCTTATCGAGCACCAGGACGAACTTCTTGCCGAGATCCGTGCCGACCGCTTCATCCTTGATCAACGTAGCGGCGTACTGGCTGCTGCCGACCAGTTTTAGTCGTGCATAGAGGCCCGGAGTGAAGCGGCCCTCGGCGTCATCGAAGACCGCGCGGCCACGGATGGTGCCGGTCTGCGGGTTAACCTGGTTGTCGAGAAAGTCCAGCGTGCCCAGGTGCGGGTGCCCCTCTTCGCTGGACAGGCCCAGGTAGACCGGGCTGGCGTCACGGAGTTGCGCGCCGGACTGGCGCGCCAGTTCAACGTACTTGAGAAAGACTCGCTCGTCGGCATCGAAGTAGGCGAAGACCTTACCGGTGCTGACCAGGGTGGTGAGTAGGCTTTGCCCTGCGGTGACCAGGTTGCCGGCAGTGACTTCGGCACGGCTGACGCGGCCGTCAATGGGCGCGCTGATCCGAGTGAAGCTGAGGTTGAGGCGAGCATTGTCCAGCTCTGCCTGAATGCCGGCGACCACCGCCTGGGCTTCCTGAGCAGCGCTGGCGCGAGCGTCAGCCAGCTCTGCGGAAATCGCATTGCTCTTGCGCAGACGTTCACCGCGGCGCGCTTCACTGATTGTGCGGGCCTGGCTGGCACGAGCCTGTTGCAACTGGGCTTCTAGACGCTTGACCTCGGCCTGGAACGGCCGAGGGTCGAGCTGGAACAGCAGGTCACCTTTTTTTACCAGGCTGCCCTCATAAAAAGCGACGCGGTCGATAAAGCCAGACACCCTTGGCCGTACATCTACCGACTCCGGTGCCTCGAGGCGCCCGGTGAACTCGTCCCATTCATTGATCGGTTGCTCAATGACTTCAGCAACGCTGACTTGCGCCGCGGGCATTGACTGCATCGCATCCGAGGCCTCGCCGCAGGCGCTGAGCAGCAATACAGCTGCAAGGGCCACAGGCAACTGCCAGACAGGGTTGTTGGGCTGGTCCATCGATGATTCCGCCAGAGGGTGTTGTGGATCGGCGGAGTTTGCTGGGTGACTGGGCGGCGGACGAATCGAACGATGTGAAGATGACTATCACTGGTAATGATGAATGGGCCGCTTATATCGATAGCACGCGATAGCGATGACGCAGCGTCAGGAGGCGCTTGGTCAGCAGGCAACGATGATGCAGGCCTGCGCTCGGGCCGCATCGGCTCAGCTGAGGCTATCCGGGTCGCCGCAAAACATCTGGATCCGCGAGCGTAACCAGCGCTCGGCAGGGTCGTTGTCCTGGGCGCCGCGCCAGGCCATGGACATCTCGAAGCTGCGCGTCTCGAAGGGCAAGTCCTCGGCGCGCAAACCGCCAGCAGCGGCCAGGGCGGCAGCGGTGTAGTCCGGCACCACCGAGAGCAGGTCGGTACCGGCCAGCAGGGTTCCCAGGCCGTTGAACTGTGGCACTGCCAGCACCACTTTGCGACTACGGCCCATTTGCAGCAGTTGATCGTCGATAAAACCGTTGAGGTCGCCCGCAAAGGACACCAGCGCATGCGGCCGGGCGCAGTAATCATCGACGCTCAGGGCGCCCGGCACCGAGTCGGCGCGCAGCAGCTTGGCCTTGCTGCGGCGCAGGGTCTTGCGCTTGGCGTTGGCCGGCAATTCTTCGGTGTAGCTGACGCCTACCGAGATTTCGCCGGAGGCCAGCAGGTTGGGCATCAACAGGTAGTTGGCCCGGCGTACCACCAGCACCACTCCGGGCGCCTCGGCGCGCAGGCGCCGGAGCAGGGCAGGCAGCAGGGCGAACTCGACGTCATCCGAGAGGCCGACACGAAACACCGCGGTACTGGTCGCGGGATCGAAGTCAGCGGCGCGACTGACTGCCGTGGAGATCGAGTCAAGCGCCGGCGAGAGCAGGACGAAAATCTCCTGGGCACGGGCGGTCGGTTCCATGCTGCGGCCGGTGCGCACGAACAACGGGTCGTCAAACAGGCTGCGCAGGCGTGAAAGGGCGGCGCTGATTGCCGGCTGGCCGAGAAACAGTTTCTCCGCCGCGCGGGTCACGCTGCGCTCGTGCATCAATGTCTCGAAGACGATCAACAGATTGAGATCGAGGCGGCGCAAGTCGTTACGGTTCATCCGGTTACCATTCGAAGTGAAGCGGCCTTGATGCGATCAGGCGTGGCATGCAGCGGGTTCTGCCATTACTTTCCAGCAGTAATTCGTTGCCCGTCACGGCCTTCGCCGAGCAATAGTACGAGCTGCAGTGCCGAGAAGGAAAGCCGGCAATCACTGCCAGGCATGACAACTATCAATGGCTGCGGGTGGTGTTGCCGGACATCAGCGGATAGAGTCCACAGTCATTGAAGTGTCAATTCGTGATCAGAGTTTGAGGTAACGATGTCCCACATGATCCGTTTCCATAAATTCGGCGCCGCTGATGTTCTTCGCTATGAAGAGGTGCCCACTCCTACACCTGGTCCTGGCGAGGTACTGGTGCGCGTCCAGGCCGTAGGGCTGAGTTGGAATGATGTGCTGTGGCGGCAGAACCTGGCGGCCGAGCAGGCCAGTTTGCCTGCAGGCATGGGCTGCGAATTGGCCGGCACCATCGAAGCCCTTGGCGAGGGTATCGACGATCTTGATATCGGTACGCCGGTCGCCAGTTTTCCGGCTGGTACGGCCAATCGTTACCCGACCTGGGGCGATGTGGTGCTGATGCCGCGTTCAGCCCTGACCCGATACCCAGAGCTGTTGTCGCCACTGCAAGCCAGCGTGCACTACACCGCCTTGTTGTTCGCCTATTTCGCTCTGGTCGATCTGTCCAGGCTACAGCCTGGCCAGCATGTGCTGATCACCGAGGCCAGCCACTGCCTGGCGCCGCAGACCGTGCAACTGGCCAAGGCGCTGGGTGCCACGGTCATCGCCTCGACCAGCGACGCGGGTAACCGTGAGTTTCTGCGTGAGTTGGGCGCCGACAAGGTGGTGGTCACCGAAGAGCAGGATCTGGTTCTGGAAATCGAACGCTATACCGGTGGCAAAGGGGTCGAGGTGATCCTCGATCAGTGCGCCGGGCAGCAGATGAAGTTGCTCGGCGATGTTGCCGCGCCACGCGCCAAGCTGATCATGTGTGGCGTCAACGGTGGCAACGACACGGCATTTCCGGCGTGCGCTGCGTTCAAGAAGCACATGCAGCTTTTTCGCCACTGCGTGCTCGATTTCACCGGTCACCCTGAACTGGGTATTGAGCCCAACCGTGAGGCGGTGCAACGTGCCTTGCAGCACATTAACCAGTTGACCGCAGACCACTTGCTCACACCGGTCATCGATAAGGTGTTTGCCTTTGCTGACTTCATCGCAGCCCACCAGTACATGGAAACCTGCCCGAAACGTGGTCGAGTAGCGCTGGTTCTGCCCTGAGCGGTTGCAGGATAACCGCCAACGCATCACTGGTTCGGCCGGAGCGTAGCGAGACCTCGGCGGATCTGCGTTGCCCTCGTTGTGCGTGGTGAACTGGCTGCGGCGAGTGAAACCTGCGGATCAGAAAAACGACGGCTACGGCGTTGTGCCCGAAAGGTCAACCGCCTCTGGCTATAGCTGCTTGGCCCCGGATCGCGTTGCCATGCTGCACTGCTCCGGGGGCGTTTCTTCCCCGCGCACCTTCGAGTGCTGAGTCAGGCCTATAGGCTGCTGGGTACCCGGTAACGGTGCGAGGCCGTATGCCGAGATTGGGTGGCCGCGTGTCGGCTAATGACCCGCAGCAAAAGGTCAATCCCTATGCTCGATGCCACAGTTGGCAATCCCGAACAAGACGTCGAGTGTTTGCGCCACGCCTTGATCGCCCCAGGCAACAGGCTGCCATTAAGCGTGCGCAAGCATGTACCGGCCGAGGCCATGCGCCTGATCGAGCAGGGCATCGGTTGGCGTGCCCGGCAGTTGATGCCCTGGGTGTTGCTGGTGTTGTTCGGCGCCGGCCTCGGCATGCTCTGGCTGCGTTATCTGCCAGCACTGGGTGCGCCGCTGGCGTCGTCCTTCAACACCCTGCTGACCCTGAAGATCATGCTCGCCACCAGCGTGCTAGGGCATTTTTTCAGCGCCATGTGGCTGTTCAGGAGCAAGCGCATGAATGCGCACTACCTGCGCATCATCCACCTCAGCCTGTTTGCGCATATGGTCGGCATCGTGCTGCTGGCCAAGGGCATGTTCTACCTGAGTTGGTGATTCCTGGCGTGATCTGCAGCGTCATGCCCTGATGCTCGGCGCGGCAGTTCCTGTATGTCCGGCGATGTGGCGAAAGTTTGGTTCTAGAGATGTGCCTGGCGAGTCGAGGCTTGTTGACCGCGGTCAAGGCCTTGCTTAAAGCCAGCCCCTACAGTGCCCGGTAGTATTCCGCCCGCAAGGAGTCTCCATGCAACTGGTTTGTCCCGCAGGCAGCTTGCCTGCCCTCAAAGCCGCGGTTCGGCAGGGCGCCGACGCCGTCTATGTCGGTTTTCGCGATGACACCAATGCCCGGCATTTTTCAGGTTTGAATTTCGACGACAAGCAGTTGGAAAACGGCCTGCAGCTGATCCGTCAGCAGGGCCGTCAGCTTTATATCGCAGTCAATACCTATGCCCAGCCGGACGGCTGGGCACGTTGGCAGCGTGCGGTCGACCAGGCCGCGGCGCTGGGGGTGGATGCGCTGATCGCCGCCGATCCGGGAGTGCTGGCCTATGCCTGCCGCCGTCACCCCAGCCTCAACCTGCATCTATCGGTGCAGGGCTCGGCGACTAATGCCGCCGCGCTGACGCTCTATCAGCAGCGCTACGGTATCCGCCGCGCCGTGCTGCCCCGGGTGCTGTCGCTGGCCCAGGTGCGCCAGGTGGCGGAGAAGAGCCCGGTGCCGATCGAGGTGTTCGCCTTCGGTAGCCTGTGCATCATGGCCGAGGGGCGCTGCCATCTGTCCTCCTACCTTACCGGCGAATCGCCCAACCTGTGCGGCGTCTGTTCGCCGGCCAAGGCGGTGCGCTGGCAGGAAGATGCCGACGGGCTCAGCTCGCGTCTCAATGGTGTGCTGATCGATCGCTACGCCAAGGACGAACCGGCCGGCTACCCGACCCTGTGCAAGGGTCGCTTTCTGGTCAATGGCCAGCGCTTCCATGCCCTGGAGGAGCCGACCAGCCTGAATACCCTCGACCTGATCCCGCAGCTCGCCGCGATCGGTGTGAGCGCGGTGAAGATCGAGGGCCGTCAGCGCAGCCCGGCCTATGTCGAACAGGTCACCCGGGTCTGGCGCTCGGCGCTGGATGCCTACGCCCGTGCGCCACAGAATTTCACGGTGCAGCCGCAATGGCGCAGCGCCCTGGACAGCTTGTCCGAGGGCAGCCAGACCACGCTGGGCGCCTACCACCGTTCCTGGCAATGAGGAAATCATCATGAAGCTCAGTCTGGGCCCCGTCCTGTTCTACTGGAGCCGCGAAAAACTGCTGGATTTCTACGCCGATATGGCCGAACAGCCGCTCGATGTCATCTACCTCGGCGAGACGGTGTGCGCCAAACGTCGCGCCCTCGGCCTGGATGACTGGCTCGGCCTGGCGCGCGAGCTGGGCGAGTGCAGCCGCGCCGAGCTGGTGCTGTCGGGCATGGCGCTGGTCGAGGCGGCGTCCGAGCTGTCGAGCCTGAAACGCCTGTGCGACAACGGCGAACTGCTGGTGGAGGCCAACGACATGGGCGCGGTGCAGTTGCTGCGTGAGCGCAAGCTGCCCTTCGTCGCAGGTCCTGCCCTCAATCTGTACAACGGCCATGCCCTGGCCGAGCTGATCGACTGCGGCCTGCAACGCTGGGTGCCGCCGGTCGAATGCTCCGGCGCACTGATTCGCAATACCCTGGAGCAACTCGACAGCCTCGGCCTGGCGCGGCCCGAGGTGGAGCTGTTCGCCTATGGGCATTTGCCGCTGGCCTACTCGGCGCGCTGCTTTACCGCCCGCGCGGAAAACCGGCCCAAGGACGACTGCCAGATCTGCTGCGAGCGTTTCCCGGAAGGGATCGTCCTGCACAGCCAGGAAGGTGAGGCGTTGTTCACCCTCAACGGCATCCAGACCATGTCGGCCAAGGTCAACAACCTGCTTGCCGACTATGCGCAACTCGCTGCGGTCGGCGCCGATCTGCTACGCCTGAGTCCGCGCGCCGAGGGCATGGCCGGGGTGATTGCGGCCTTCGATACGGTGCGCTGCGGCGCGCTGCCGCCCCTGGCAGTGGAAGGCTGCAACGGGTATTGGCATGGTCGCCCCGGCATGCTGCGCGCCGACGAGGTGCTGCTATGAAGACCTTGGCCCGCCTGGCCATGCGTCTCGGCACACCACTCTTGCCGCTGGGTCGCCATGTGCCATTCCCGCTGCAGCGCCTGGTGCTGGAGAAAGTCATTGCCCGCCTGTTCGCTGAACCCCTGGCGGCAGGGGAATTCGACCTGCTGCAGGGCCGCTGGCTGCGTTTGGAAATCAGTGATTTGCAACTGGCCTGGTGCCTGACCCGCGATAAGAGCGGTCTGCGCATCGCGGCCGAGGCGCCGGTGGATGTCTGCATTCGCGGTAACTGGCGTGAGTTCCTGTTGCTGGCCAGTCGTCAGGAGGACCCGGATACCCTGTTTTTTCGCCGCCGCCTGATGATCGAGGGCGACACCGACCTGGGCCTGGGGATCAAGAACCTGCTCGACAGCCTCGATCCCGATGATTTGCCGCCGCAGTTGTGGCAGTTGATCTGCGCGCTGGGGCAGGCGGTAGAAGTCCCGGCCGCGCAGGGAAAGGCCGAAGCGACTGCGTAAGCGGGTTGATCGGGGAAGCGATGGGCAGACTACGTCGGCCCATCGCTTCGCGGTGTTTATGAGGGCCGGCAGAGCGGCATTCATCGCGATCCCGATCACGCGAACTCAGCTGGTATTCCATATGAGTCTATTTTAGATCAACAGCTTAAGTGGCTATTATGAAGCTTTTTCGAGCTTCTTTTCCTGAGCTATTACGTGCTGGCAAATTTCGATGATCTGCTCGCGCATCCAGCGGTTTGCCGGGTCCTGATCGGTGCTCTCGTGCCAGTAGAGATGAGTTTCCAGGGCCGGCACGTCGTTGACCGGCAGTGTCATGTAATGCAGGTCGTTACGCCGAGCGAAGCGTTCCGGCACGGTGATGGCCATGTCGGTGTTCTGCAACACGGTTGAAGCCATCAGGTAATGCTGTGAGCGCAGGGCGACCCGCCGTTTCAGCCCTATCTTGCCCAGTGACAGGTCGATATAGCCGAGGCCGCTGCGGCGGCTGGAAATATGGATATGGGTCAGCGACAGGTATTCGTCCAGGCTGATCTTGTCCTTGGCCAGGGGGTGGCCCTTGCGCATGGCGCAGACATAGTGGTCTTCCATCATCTTGACGTGACGCACCTGAGGGTCGGTATTGAGCGGTGCATCGACGGCAAAGTCGAGCCGCCCCGCAGCCAGTTCCTTGGTGGTTTCCCGGCGGCGGGCGAGCATGCTCTCGATGGTGACATTAGGCGCCAGTCGCCGTAGCCGCTGGAACAAGGAGGGCAACAGCACGGCCTCGGTCAAATCGGTCAGGCTGATACGGTAGGTCTTGTTGGCTTCTGCGGGGTTGAAGATGCGACTTTCCTGCACGGAAATACGCAATTGCTGCAACGCACTGCGTACCGGCGCGATGATGTTCTGCGCCATCGGCGTGGGCACCATGCCTTGGGCGGTGCGCACGAACAAGGGATCGTTGAAGGTCTCGCGCAGGCGGGCGAGAGCATTGGACACCGCCGGCTGAGTGATGCCGACGATCTGCCCGGCACGGGTCAGATTAGCTTCGGTATAGATGGCATCGAAGACGATAAATAGGTTGAGATCGACCTTGTTCAAATTCATTCCGCGTTCGCTCCGAAGGTTGTCGGTATCAGTGGATCATATATCGGTGATGAATGTTTATACACGCTGAGAATAGGTTAGGTAAATTTTAGCCCCTGTTCTAGCATCATTCGTAGATCGAACACCTCACTAAACCGTCCGCAGAAGGTAGCCCTCATGGATTTCGCTTACTCCCCCAAGGTTCAGGCGCTGCGCGAGCGCGTCACCGCGTTTATGGAGACCCATGTCTATCCGGCCGAGGCCGTTTTTGAACAGCAAGTCAATCAAGGTGACCGTTGGCAGCCCACCGCAATCATGGAAGAGCTGAAAGCCAAGGCCAAGGCTGAAGGCTTGTGGAACCTGTTCCTGCCAGATTCGGCGCTTGGCGCCGGCCTGACCAACACCGAATACGCGCCGCTGGCCGAGATCATGGGCAGTTCCTTGATCGGCCCAGAGCCGTTCAACTGCGCCGCGCCGGACACCGGCAATATGGAAGTGCTGGTGCGCTACGCCAACGAGGCGCAGAAGGAGCAATGGCTCAAGCCGCTGCTGGCCGGCGAGATCCGTTCGGCCTTCGCCATGACCGAGCCTGGGGTAGCCTCGTCCGACGCCACTAATATGGAAGCCCGCGCCGTACGCGAGGGTGACGAGTGGGTGATCAACGGTCGCAAGTGGTGGACTTCAGGGGCCTGCGATCCGCGTTGCAAGATCATGATTTTCATGGGCCTGACCAACCCTGACGCACCGCGCCACCAGCAGCATTCGATGATCCTGGTGCCGATGGACGCCCCTGGTGTGAAGATGGTGCGACCGCTGCCGGTATTTGGCTACGACGACGCGCCCCACGGGCATGCCGAAGTGCTGTTTGAGAATGTCCGCGTACCCTACGACAGCGTGCTGCTCGGTGAAGGCCGCGGCTTTGAGATCGCCCAGGGTCGCCTTGGCCCTGGCCGTATCCACCACTGCATGCGTTCCATCGGCATGGCCGAACGTGCACTCAAGTTGATGTGCGAGCGCTCGATAAGCCGTACCGCCTTCGGCAAGCCGCTGGCGCGTTTGGGTGGCAACATCGATCACATCGCTGATTCGCGCATGGAGATCAACATGGCGCGCCTGCTGACCCTTAATGCGGCCTATATGATGGACACCGTCGGCAACAAGATCGCTGCCAGTGAAATTGCCCAGATCAAGGTAGTGGCGCCAAACGTTGCGCTCAAGGTGATCGACCGCGCGATCCAGATGCATGGTGGTGCCGGGGTTTCCAACGACTTCCCGCTGGCCTACTGGTATGCCATGCAGCGCACCCTGCGCCTGGCCGACGGCCCGGATGAAGTGCATCGCATGGCCATCGGCAAGTTCGAGATCGGCAAGTACATGGCGAAGTGATGCCGTGACAGCCCGCCGCTAACGCGGGGGCAGGGTGGCCAGTAATGCCAGCTTGCCGATCCACATGACAAGGCCCGCACTTATGCGGGCCTTGTGCTTACCGGGCTTAGCGATTCTCTGCTGGGCGATTGCGGGTTGTCAGCAGCGACAAGATCAGCACCAGCCCGCGACGTTGCTTTCACGCACTGCTGGAGTGCGGTCAATACACCCAGACCTCGCCCCGGCGATTCTTGATCCGTCCGTCATCGGCATTGTTGGCGGCTACCGGCAGCTCGTCGCCGAGCCCGGTTACCTGGCGCAAAATCACGCCTTGCCGTGCCAGTTCGCGGCGTACTGCCATGGCCCGTAGCTTGGACAGCAGCTCGGCTCTTGCAGGATCGGCCTTGGCGTCGCCAAAACCGACCAACACCACTTTTCGCTGCAGTTTGTCCTGTGCTGTCAGGTAGGCGAGCAGTCGTTCCAGGTCACGATGAGCCTTGTTATCCAGCACGGCGCTGCCTTGCTGGAAGCGGAAGTTCACAGAAAGCCGTTGCGCCTCACGGGCCAGGGTTTGGTAGGCCTGCGGCATGAGGGGGTCAGCGGCAATATCAATTGCCTGCACGGTCTGTGCGATGAAACCGCTTTGCGCGACGATAGCCTGACCGCGCGGGCCATGAGCAAAACTGGCCAGTGCTTTAGCCCAGGGGTTGCTCAAGTCCGGCTGGCTGTAGAGAAACAGCCGCCGTGAAAGAGGGTAGTCCTCGGTCGCGATCAAGCTTCTGCTAGGCAGCATCGCCTGCGACTCACCCGCCGCGATGGCCAGCGCTTTAGCCTGGCGAATATACGGCAGACCGATAAAGCCGATCCCCTGGGGATCTTGGCTAACCGCATCTGACAATGCCTGGCTGGACTCAAAGCGCCGTGCACTGACCGCCAGGTTTGTCCCGTTGGCACTCAGCACCAGCTCCTTGAAAGTGTCGTAGGTGCCCGAGTTGTCATCGCGAGCGTAGAGCGTGATTGGTCCGTTTTTGCCGCCCAGCTGTGACCAGTTCGATAATTCACCCGAGAATATCTGCGCCAGCTGATCAATGCGCAAAGCGCTGAGTGGGTTGCTTGGGTGCAGGATGATCGCCAAACCATCAATGGCGATGACGTGCTCGGCATCACGGCTTTGCAGGTCGCCCAGGGTCGCCAGGGCGCTGACTTCACTGTCTTTAATCGGTCTTGACGAGGCCGCCAGGTCGGCGCTGCCTTCCTGCAATGCCGTGAAGCCGGTGCTGGATCCGTGGGCGGCGACTTCAATGGTCACGCTGCGACCGTTGGCATTGGTGCCGATGATCTTCTGCTCATTCTCGGCGGCGCCTGCCTCGATGCGGATTGCGCTCAGGCCTTGCTCTTCGAGCAATCCTCTGGCCAGCGCAGGGCCGAGGGTTGCACCGATGGTGTTGGAACCCTGGATACGCAGAACGCTGCTGGTGTCGGCAGGGATCGGAAGCGCAGCGAATACTGACCAGGGCAGGGCATAGCAGATGAAACCGAGCAAAAGGCCTGCGCAGGTACTGCTCCAGGCTGTCTCATCACAAGCAGGCAAGTCGTGCGACATGCAGTAGCTACCTTATAAAGGCAATTGAAGGTGCCGCGACAATAAGACCAACAGATGACTGGAAGATGACAGTGGAACGTTGGCCTGGCGGTGATCCGTTCAACGCGCAGCGACAACCCGCCGGCTTTATGTACCGCGCCGGCAAACCAGTGGTGCGCTGTCAGCAGTGAGCGATACACCCGGATTACTCGAGGTAATGGGTCGCAGTGTTTGACGGCAGCCGCAGCAGACGAGAGCTATTTCAGCGCCTCTCAGTTCAGTTCAGCTCAGTTCCAGCCAGATCGGTGCATGGTCCGAGGGCTTTTCCATGCCGCGCAGCTCGTAGTCGATGCCTGCATCCTTGAAACGTGATTGCAGGACCCGCGAGGCCAGGATCACATCGATGCGCAGGCCGCGCTTAGGGTCGTCCTCGAAGCCGCGGCTGCGGTAGTCGAACCAGCTGAAACGATCGTTCACTGCGGGGTTCAGGTGGCGGAAACTATCGACCAGGCCCCAGTCTTTCAAGTTGGCCAGCCACTCGCGCTCTTCCGGCAGAAAGCTGCACTTGCCGGTCCTGAGCCAGCGTTTGCGGTTCTCGTCACCAATACCGATGTCGCAGTCTTCCGGTGAAATATTGATATCACCCATCACCACCAGCGCTTGTTCCGGCTGGAACTGATCAAGCAATAACTGTTGCAGGTTGGCGTAGAAGCGTTGCTTGGCGGGGAACTTGATCGGGTGGTCACGGCTTTCGCCTTGCGGAAAATAACCGTTCATTACCGTCACCGGGTTGCCCAGGGCGTCGGCGAAGGTGCCATAGATAAAGCGCCGCTGGCTCTCTTCATCATCCCCAGGGAAACCCTTGTGCAGCGCCAACGGTTCCTGGCGCGACAGCAGGGCGACGCCATAGTGGCCTTTCTGGCCGTGGTAGTGCACGTGGTAGCCAAGGTTGCGAATATCCGCTTCGGGGAATTGCTCGTCGGCGACTTTGGTTTCCTGCAAGCCGATCACGTCCGGTTGGTGTTTCTCGATCAAGGCCGCCAATTGATGTGGGCGCGCACGCAGGCCGTTGATATTGAAGGAGACGATCTTCATGAGCGGCAAGTCCTGGGGTCGTTGTAACGAAGCTGCGATGCTAGCCGATCAGGCAACCGCACGGCCAGTTCTGGCTGTCGCTGGATTGCGGTGCTAGGGTGGCTAGCAGGCCAAGTAGATCAACAAAAGCCAGAGGTCGCACCCTATGCCGAACAGTCTCGCTGAAGTCCGTATGCTTGATAGCGGTTATACCCGTGAAGCACGCTCGCTGCTGTATCACGCCTATCGCCATGAACCGACCTTTTCCTACCTGTTTGAAGCCGAGCGCCCCGGTTATGACCAGCGCGTTCGTGCCACTGTCCGTGAGTTGGTGCAGCAGCATTTCAGTGAGGATCTGCCGGCGATTGGCCTGTTGATCGATGATCGCCTGATTGGCATGGCGCTGATCGCACCCCCGCAGCGCCGTCTGGATATCACCGAGAGCTGGAATTGGCGCATGCGTATGCTGCTAACTACAGGCTTTCGCTGTACCAAGCGTTACTTGCAATACCACGATGCCATCCTCGCTTGCCTGCCGCCTGGGCCTTACCACGTGCTGCCATTGATTGGCATTCATCCTGAGTTCCAGGGTCAGCGCCTCGGCGAGCAGTTGCTTGAAGCCCTGCACAACTGGTGTGCCGAGGATGCAGGTTCGCTTGGCGTGGTTCTGGACACCGGCAACCCGCATTACCTGAACTTCTACAAGCGCCATGGTTACGAGGAGATTGGTGAGGTGGCGGTTGGCCCGATCATCGAGCATGTGTTTTTTCATCCCAATCCGCAGCACGCCGTTAAAGCCAGCGCTTGACGGCATGCAGGTCTGCATGGCCGAGTCGGTGGGCTGAGTCAGCCCACCCAAGGTGGTAGTCAGAACACTGTCAGACGCTCCAGGCTAACGCGCAGCACGTGCTAGCATTCGCGTCATGAGAACGATTCCAATATTTTGCGCCGGATTGGCGCTGTTTATCCTTAGCAGCTCGGTATTGGCCGAGGCACGTCTGGTGGTGAGGGTGCAGCCTGCCAATGCTGCGCTCAAAGAGAACATTGAAGGCTATGTCGGTAGCCTGGGCGAGCGCGACCTAGACGATTTGCAGCGTTTTCGCCGGGTGGCCGAGGGGCAGGCAGAACGTGCGGCGCAGGCTCTGGGTTACTATCAGGCGCAGATTGTCAGTGAAGTAAGTGAAGGCGATCCATTGCGCCTGACCCTGCGCATCGTCCCCGGTGAGCCGGTCAGGCTGCGTGAGGTGACGCTGCGCATCGACGGGCCAGCCAATCAGCTGCGCGCGTTTCGTTTGCCCAGGGACGCTCAGCTAACAGCCGGCGCGGTGCTCAATCATGGTCGCTACGACGCCGCCAAGCGCCAGATTCAGAATCAGGCCTCGCGTTATGGTTTTTTTGCCGGGCGCTTCACCCGTCAACGCTTGAGCATCGATCCGCAGGCCGGGGTCGCAGACATTGAGCTGATCTATGCCAGTGGTCCGCGCTATCAGCTTGGCGCAGTGAGCTTTGAAGGCGATGTGCCCTTCGAGGAACAGCTGCTGCAGCGTATGGTGCCTTTTTCCGGAGACACTCCCTATGACTCCGAGCTGATTGCCGAACTTTACCAAGCGCTGCGTTCCAGTGGCTATTTCGAGACGGTGAACGTCGATGCCAATCCGAGCGGCGCTGAGCAGCAGCGGATTCCGGTCAATGTCCAGCTACACCCCCGTAAACCGAGGAGTCTGGGCCTGGGGCTGGGTTTTTCCACTGACGTTGGCCCACGCGGCCGCGCCGACTGGACACGCCATTGGGCCAACCCGCAAGGTCACAGTTACGGCGCCGAGATGGAGTTGTCGGCGCCGCGGCAGAACGTCGGCCTGTGGTACGACGTGCCCGGTGATCCTCCCCTGACCGATAAGCTGCGCTTCGCCGGTGGCTACCAATATGAAGCGCTGGCCAACACCGATAGCCTCAGCCGCTTGCTGACCCTGGGGCCGGAGTGGCACAGCAAACTGGAGAGCGGTTGGCAGCGGGTTATTTCGTTGAAGTGGCAACATGAGCAATACGAACTTGGCGATGACTCCGGACTAAGCACTTTGCTGATGCCGGGCATCAGCTACGCCTACCTGCACAGCGATAATCAGGTCGATCCGAGTCATGGCTACCGCCTGCAATTCGATCTGTCTGCGGCCAAGCGCGGCGTACTCTCTGATGCCGACGTGCTGCACGGCAATGTCCTGCTCAAAGGCTTGACTACGCTGGCGGACAAGCACCGCTTGCTCGGTAGGGTGCAATTTGGCGGCACCGAGTCTGGCGGCTTTTCCTCGGTGCCGCCGTCGCTCCGCTTCTTCGCTGGCGGCGATCAGAGCGTACGCGGTTACGACTACCAGAGCCTGTCACCGGAAAACTCCCAAGGCGATAAAATCGGCGGCCGCTATCTATTCGCTGCCAGCGCCGAATACCAGTACAGCGTGGCTGAGCGCTGGCGCGTGGCGAGCTTTGTCGACCAAGGCAATACGTTTAATTCGCTGGACTTCCCCTCCTTGAAAAGTGCTGTCGGTATTGGCCTGCGCTGGGTCTCGCCAGTCGGCCCGCTGCGCCTCGACCTGGCGCATCCGCTGGATAGCGAGGGCGGAGTGCGCGTGCATTTCTCCATGGGGCCAGAACTGTGAGGCGCGGGTTGAAGTACGTGGTCTTCGGTTTGTTGGGCGCCTTGCTGATGCTGGTGTTGGGCATGACCTGGATACTTGCCAGCAGTACGGGCAGCCGCTGGGCGCTGGCCCAGGTGCCAGGTTTGCAGGTAAGCAATTTCAGCGGCCAGTTGGGCGGGCAGTGGCGCGCCGAGCAGTTGCGCTGGCAGCAAGGTGACAGCCAGGTAGAGATTCGTCTTGCCGAGATGGCCTGGTCGCCGCTGTGTTTGCTGCGCCTGACACTGTGCGTCGAGCGGCTGCACGTCGAGCGGATCGAGCTGCGTTTGCCACCTGGCGAGGAGGAGGACAGCCCGCCATTGCGCTTGCCGCAGGTGCAGCTGCCATTGGCGCTGCAGCTGGGCGAGGTGCACATCGGCAGTCTGCAGCTCAATGGCGACGAACAGCTACAGGGTCTGCAGCTCGCAGCGCGCTGGACCCGTGAAGGCATGCAGATCGACAGCCTGCGGTTGCAGCGTGACGACCTTTCTGTCGCGCTGAGTGGGCAGATACTACCCGGCGGCGACTGGCCGCTGAGCATCGCCGGCAAGGTGCAACTGCCTGCACCCGAGCAACAGGATTGGCAGCTTGAGGTAACTATTGTCGGTGATTTGCAGCAGAGCCTGCAGGTGACGGCCGCTAGTACGGGCTACCTCACTGGGCGTCTGCATGGCGCAGTGCAACCGCTGGCGGATAATCTGCCAGCCAGCCTGCAGGTGCATGCCGATGGCTTCAAGGCCAGCAGCGAGCTAGCGGATACCTTGCGTCTGGACAAGATAGAACTGACTGCCAGCGGCGATCTGGCCAGCGGCTACCAGGTCAACGGCAACGCCGAGTTGCCGGGCGAGGGCGGGCCACTGGCACTGACCCTGCAAGGGCTGTTGAAGGCTGACGGCGCCGAGATTGCCGCCCTGAGTCTGAGTGCCAGTGCCGAACAGCAGGTGCGCCTCAGCGGCGAGTTGGACTGGCGCGAAGGCTTTGCCCTGGACAGCCGTTTCGACTGGCAGGACTTTCCCTGGCAGCGTCTGTATCCCGGCGTACAACAACCGCCTGTTGCATTGCGCCGGCTTAGCGGTGAGCTGACTTATCGTGACGGCAACTACCTGGGCCACTTCGCCGCCGGGCTGGATGGCCCTGCCGGAGATTTCAGCCTGGAGAGCCCGCTCAGTGGCGATTTGCAACAGTTGCACCTGCCTGACCTGCAGTTACGTGCAGGCCAGGGGCGGCTCGATGGTCAACTGAGCGTGGGTTTTGCCGACGGCCTGCGGTGGGATGCGCGCTTGCAACTGCACGACGTTGATCCGGCCTACTGGCTGGCGGAGCTGCCGGGCACTCTGGGCGGACCGCTGCACAGCCAGGGCGAGCTGAACGATCAGCAGCTGAGCCTGAATGCCCAGATCGACCTCAATGGACGCCTGCGTGGTCAACCCGCGCAGCTCCAGGCCGAGGCCACTGGCAGCGGCGAGCACTGGTCGTTGCAACGCCTGGCACTGCGCCTGGGTGACAATCGCATCGATGGCAGTGGTGAGCTGAATCAGCGCTTGAGCGGGCAATTGCGCCTGAATCTGCCACGCCTGGGTCAGCTCTGGCCGCAGTTGCAGGGGCAGGTCGAGGGCCAGCTCGATCTTGCAGGCACCTTGCAGGCACCACAGGGCCAACTGAGTCTGCAGGGGCAGCGCCTGAGCTATATCGAGCAACGCCTGCAGCGCCTGCAACTCGATGCGGCGCTCGATAGTGCCCAGCAAGCGCGAGTCGAACTGGATGTCCAGGGCATTCTTGTGGGCGAAACCGAGCTGGGCCGGTTAACGGCCAGCGGGCAGGGCGATCAGCGCCAGCAACGCCTGCAACTCAAGCTTGCCGGTCCCCTGCTGCAGAGCGCCTTGGCCTTTGCTGGCAACCTGGACAAGGGTGCCTGGCGCGGACACCTGAGCAGTGGCGAGGTACAAAGCGGTGGTCAGGATTGGCGCTTGCAGCAGCCGGCCAGCCTACAGCGTTTGGCCAATGGCCAACTCACTGTCGGCGCACACTGCTGGCGTTCCGGCGCGGCCAGCCTGTGCGGCGAGGATCAACGGCTGCTGCCCGAGCCACGGTTGCGCTACCGCCTCAGTGACTTCCCGCTCGACAGCCTGGCTCAATGGTTACCCAAGGATCTTGCCTGGCAAGGCCTGTTGAATGCCGAGGTGCATCTCGATCTGCCTGTGGCGGGGCCGAGCGGGAGGGTGGTGCTGGATGCCGGCAGCGGCATCTGGCGCATTCGAGATCAGAGTCAATGGCTGGATTTCGCCTATGACAGCCTGCGGCTGGAGAGCCAGCTCAGCCCGCAGAAAATCGATACCCAGATACAACTGCGCGGGCCAAAAATCGGCGAGCTACGTCTCCAGGCACGCCTCGACCCACGGCCAGCAAGCAAGACACTGGCCGGCGATTTCCGCCTGACTGGCCTGGATCTAGCCTTAGCCCGACCGTTCCTGCCAATGGTCGAACACCTGGCGGGCCGGCTCGACGGCAGCGGCAGCCTGTCCGGCAGCCTGCTGGCGCCACACATCAATGGCCGCTTGCAGCTCCGCGAGGGTGAGCTGTCCGGCGGACAACTGCCCATAACGGTCGAGGCATTGCAGCTGGATGCAACGATTGCCGGGGAAAGCCTGCAGCTCAGCGGCGGCTGGCGCAGTGGTGAGCAGGGCCAGGCCAGCCTGGCTGGCGAGCTGACCTGGAGCGCAGGGCTGCTGGGCGAATTACGCCTGCGCGGTAGCCGCTTGCCAGTCAACATCGAGCCCTATGCGCAGCTTGAGGTCGATCCGGATTTGAGCCTGCGCATCGCTGCCGAGCAGTTGTCGATAGCCGGAAAAATTCTGATCCCGCGCGGCAAGATTGTGATTCGCGAATTGCCGCCGTCGACAGTCAAGGTCTCCGACGATGCGCTGATTGTTGGCAGTGAAAGCCTTGAGCAACAGCCGGTGGCGATCGCCATGGACATCGACGTCGAGGTGGGGCAGGAGCGCTTGAGCTTCAGCGGCTTCGGTCTGAATGCGGATCTGGCTGGGCGTGTGCATGTCGGCAATGACCTCGACACCCGTGGCGAGTTGAACCTGAACAATGGCCGTTATCGTGCATACGGCCAGCGTTTGACCATCCGCCGCGCGCGCTTGCTGTTCGCCGGACCGATTGATCAGCCCTACCTGGATGTGGAAGCGATTCGCCGGGTCGACACGGTCGTCGCTGGGCTGCGCCTGAGCGGCAATGCCGAACAGCCCACCACCGAGGTGTTTTCTGAGCCAGCCATGAGCCAGCAGCAAGCGCTGTCCTACCTGGTACTTGGCCGGCCCCTCGGGCAAAGCAGCGGTGAGAACAACATGCTGGCCCAGGCGGCGCTCGCCATGGGTTTGGCTGGTAGCGCCTCGGTGACCGGCAGTGTGGCGCAGGCACTCGGCATCACTGATTTTCAGCTGGATAGCGAAGGCAGCGGCGTCAGTACCAGCGTGGTAGCCAGCGGCAGTCTGTCAGAGCGCCTGAGCTTGCGTTATGGGGTTGGTGTGTTCGAGCCGGCAAACACCATTGCATTGCGCTATGAACTGAGCAAGCGCCTCTATCTTGAGGCTGCCAGCGGTCTGGCCAGTTCTCTTGACCTGTTCTACCGTCGCGATTTCTAGCCACACGGCGCGGTGTCGGGTGCTCGCGGGAGATTGATGTGCAGGGTTAATCGCTTAATCTGCGGTAGCCAAGCGATATGTGCCCATTAATTTCTGGTTAATCGTTATTTTTACGGTAAATAAATCCAAGCATTACCGCCTAAATAGTGAAATAGACTGCGCATCTCTTCATATACTGGCGCCCGCTGTAGCAAGGTCGGGCGGTTTCAGCGTTTGCCCTTGCTGAATGTGTTGCTGATGGCGGCAGTCGATCGAACAGCACTGCCTATCCGGCGGTCGAGCATGCGCAGGTCACCCAACCTCGCGACTACTACAAGAATAAGGAACCTTAGATGGAAACCCTCAACAGTTTGGTCAATCAACTCAATGGCATCGTCTGGGGCCCACCGATGCTGGTGATGATCCTCGGCACCGGTTTGTTCCTGATGCTGCGCCTGAAATTCATGCCGTTGACCAAGATCGGCGCCGGTTTCAAGCTGATGTGGCAAGGGCGCAAGAAAGGCGATGCGGAAACCGGTGAAATCACCCCGTTTCAGGCGTTGATGACCTGCCTGGCGGCCACTGTCGGTACCGGCAATATCGCCGGTGTAGCCACCGCAATTTTTCTCGGTGGCCCCGGTGCCCTGTTCTGGATGTGGTGCACCGCCCTGGTAGGCATGGCCACCAAGTACGCTGAAGTCGTGCTGGCGGTGCATTACCGTGAGAAAGATAAGCTTGGCGAGCATGTCGGCGGGCCGATGTATGCAATCAAGAACGGCCTGGGTAAGAAGTGGCTGTGGCTGGGCACCGCATTCGCCATCTTCGGTGGCCTCGCGGGCTTTGGCATTGGCAACATGGTTCAGGTCAACAGTATGGCTGCAGCCCTGGAGGCGACGTTCGCCGTGCCACTGTGGCTAACCGGTCTGGTTACCATGGTATTCGTCGGCCTGGTCATTCTCGGTGGCATCAAGCGCATCGGTAAGGTCGCTGCGACACTGGTTCCCTTCATGTGCGTGGCCTACATTATTGCCGCCATCGTCGTGTTGGTAGTCAACGCCGCGCAGATTCCTGCCGCGTTCGAGATGATCTTCACCTATGCCTTCACCCCGATTGCCGCAACTGGCGGTTTCGCTGGTGCGGCGGTCATGGCGGCAATCCGCTTCGGTGTGGCACGCGGTATTTTCTCCAATGAAGCAGGCCTGGGTACTGCCGGTATCGCTCAGGCAGCAGGTACCACTAACAGTGCGGTACGCTCAGGCATGATTGGTATGCTCGGCACCTTTATCGACACTATCGTTATCTGCAGCCTGACTGGCCTGGCGATCATCTGTTCCGGGGTGTGGACCAGCGGCATCAGTGGTGCAGCACTCTCGGCGGCAGCCTTCGAGTCGGCGATGCCAGGTGTTGGGGGGTATATTCTGACCATCGCCCTGGTGGTGTTCGCGTTCACCACCATCCTCGGCTGGAGCTACTTTGGCGAGAAGTGCTGGGAGTTCATGATGGGCACCAAGGCCGTCCTGCCGTTCCGCATTCTCTGGGTCCTGGCTGTGCCGTTCGGCGCAGTCGCTCACTTGGACTTTGCCTGGTTGGTTGCCGATACCCTCAATGGTTTGATGGCAATCCCCAACCTGTTGTCCCTGTTGCTGCTGAGCCCGGTAGTGGTCAAGTTGACCCGCGAGCACTTCGCCCGCGAGTCTCGTGTGGGTGGGGTCGATAGTCTGCATCGTTAAAGCAGAGGGCTGATCGAGTCGCCTGAGGCAGGCTTGCATCCATCACCAATAAAAAACGCCCGATGCAGTGCATCGGGCGTTTTTATTGTGCTGTGCCAGGCATCGTGTTGTTTGGCTCATCGTGGTGGTGAGCCGGCAAGTAGGGCTGGTGAATTATGCGTCCCTTTGATATTGCAGCCAGTTGTCATGATATTCTCTGCCCCGGCCTGAGTTGGGTGATGAATTACTGCGCTTGCCTGCCAAACTGTCAGCGTTTGCTATTTGTCTACGATGCGCCAAACTAGCGCCCTACCATGTTTTTTATCAGCTGGGCCGCGTGATTAAGCCCACCTTTTTGGTGCGCAATGAGGAGTTCGCTTGATAAGGGTGCTTGTGGTCGATGACCACGATTTAGTTCGTACAGGCATCACCCGTATGCTGGCCGATATCGATGGTCTCGAAGTCGTGGGGCAGGCTGAATCAGGCGAAGAGTCGCTAAAAAAAGCCCGTGAACTGAAACCTGACGTGGTTTTGATGGACGTCAGAATGCCCGGCATTGGCGGCCTTGAGGCGACCCGCAAGCTTCTTCGCAGTCATCCCGACCTGAAGGTCGTGGCGGTGACCGCCTGCGAAGATGATCCGTTCCCTACGCGCCTGTTACAGGCAGGCGCCGCCGGCTATCTGACCAAGGGCGCTGCCCTTGCTGAGATGGTGCAGGCCATTCGCCAGGTGTTTGCCGGGCAGCGCTATATCAGTCCGCAAATCGCTCAGCAATTGGCCCTCAAGTCCTTTCAGCCGCAAAACAACAACTCGCCCTTTGACTTGTTGTCTGAGCGCGAGATTCAAATCGCCTTGATGATTGCCGGTTGCCAGAAAGTACAGAGCATCTCCGACAAGCTGTGCCTGTCGCCGAAAACGGTCAATACGTACCGTTATCGGATCTTTGAAAAGCTGTCGATTACCAGCGATGTAGAACTTGTATTACTCGCTGTGCGCCATGGCATGGTCGATGCCAATAGTTGAGATTCCCACGCTGGACGTGACCGTGCCATTCGACTCTAGTGCCTTTTTGGCCACTTGCAGCGGTCGTCCGGGCGTCTATCGCATGTTCGATGTGGGGGCCAAGCTGCTCTACGTCGGCAAGGCGAAAAACCTGAAGAAACGCCTGGCCAGCTATTTTCGCAAGAATGGCCTGGCGCCGAAGACTGCGGCATTGGTTGGGCGCATCGCTCAGGTTGAAACCACCATCACCGCCAATGAAACCGAGGCGTTGCTGCTTGAGCAAACACTGATCAAGCAGTGGCGGCCGCCGTATAACATCCTGTTGCGTGACGACAAATCCTATCCTTATGTTTTTTTATCGGATGGCGATTACCCGCGCCTGAGCATTCATCGCGGGGCTAAAAAGCTGAAGGGTCGCTACTTTGGCCCCTATCCAAGCGCGGGTGCTATCCGCGAAAGCCTCAGCCTGCTGCAAAAAACCTTTCTGGTGCGCCAGTGCGAAGACAGTTATTTCAAAAATCGCACCCGGCCATGCCTGCAGTATCAGATCAAGCGCTGCAAGGCGCCCTGTGTCGGTTTGGTCGAGCCGGCGGAATATGCCGAGGATGTGCGGCACTCGGTGATGTTTCTCGATGGGCGCAGCAATGCACTTGGCGATGAACTGTCGAGCGGTATGCAGCAAGCTGCCGCCATCCTGGATTTCGAGCGTGCCGCCGAGTTGCGCGACAAGATGGCTCTGCTGCGCCGTGTGCAAGATCAGCAGAGCATGGAGGGCGGCACTGGTGATGTCGATATAGTCGCCGCCATGGTCAACCCAGGTGGTGCCTGCGTGCACCTGATCAGCGTGCGCGGTGGCCGGGTGCTCGGAAGTAAGAACTTCTTCCCGCAAGTGGCGATCGAGGAGGATGTCAGCGAAGTGCTGCTAGCCTTTCTTGCCCAGTATTACCTGGGCAACCAGGAGCGCGAACTGCCCGCCGAACTGATTGTCAACGCACAGCATGAAGACTTTCCCACGCTTATCGCAGCACTCGGCGAGTCTCGCGACAGTGAGTTAACTATCAGCTATCGGGTGCGCGGCACTCGCGCGCGCTGGCAACAGTTAGCGGTGACTAATGCCGAGCAAGCGCTCGGAGCTCGCCTTGCCAGTCGTCAACATGTGGCCGCACGCTTTGAAGCCCTTGCCGAAGCGCTGGGCATGGACGAGGTGCCGCAGCGCTTGGAGTGTTTCGATATCAGTCATTCCAGCGGCGAGGCTACGGTCGCGTCCTGCGTGGTGTTTGGGCCGGAAGGTCCTTTGAAGTCTGATTACCGGCGCTACAACATCGAAGGCGTCACCGCAGGTGATGACTATGCCGCCATGCACCAGGCGCTGATGCGGCGTTTCAGCAAGATCAAGGACGGCGAGGGCAAGCTGCCAGACATCTTGCTGGTTGACGGCGGCAAGGGGCAGCTGGCCATGGCGCGGGACGTACTGACCGAATTGGCCGTGCCTGAGCTGATTCTACTGGGCGTAGCCAAAGGCGCGACGCGCAAGCCGGGGCTGGAAACCCTCTACCTCAACGATGCTGCCCATGAGTTCACCCTGCCAGGCAACTCACCGGCATTGCACCTGATTCAGCAAATTCGCGACGAATCGCACCGTTTCGCCATTACCGGGCACCGCGCTCGTCGCGGCAAGACGCGCCGTACGTCAAGTCTGGAGGAGGTTGCCGGGGTAGGGCCGAAGCGCCGTCGTGAGCTGCTCAATCACTTTGGTGGCCTGCAGGAATTGTCTCGAGCCAGTAGCGAAGAAATCGCCAAAGCGCCCGGGGTCAGTAAAAAGCTTGCAGAGCTGATTTATGCAGCACTGCACAGCGAGTAGAATGCCGGCTCACCTTGCAGCCAGTTGTGCCGATGAATATTCCTAACTTGCTTACCGTGCTCCGTGTTGCACTGATCCCAATCTTCATTCTGCTGTTCTATATGCCATTCAGCTGGAGCTATTGGGCCGCCAGTGCGATGTTTGCTATTGCCGCCTTTACTGACTGGCTTGATGGCTTTTTGGCGCGCCGCTGGGAGCAGAGCACACCCTTCGGAGCCTTTCTCGATCCGGTCGCCGACAAATTGATGGTCGCCGTTGCACTGGTTTTGCTGGTGGCCGAGCATGCCAACTTGTGGCTGACGCTGCCGGCGGCAATTATTATTGGTCGCGAAATTGTCGTCTCAGCCTTGCGCGAGTGGATGGCTGAGCTTGGCGCGCGCGCTCATGTGGCCGTGTCCGAACTGGCCAAATGGAAAACCGCTGCACAGATGGTTGCCTTGATCATACTGCTGGCAAATCCACCCTTGTTCACCTTCTGGGTGCTGCTCGGTTATGGGCTGCTGATCGTTGCCGCGATCCTGACCCTGTGGTCGATGCTGCAGTATTTGCTAGCCGCCTGGCCGCACCTCAGCACTTCCACTGAAAAGAAATAAACTTTTTTGAATCAAGGGGTTGACGGGGCGCTCTGAAGATATAGAATGGCGCCCGTCTACAAGACAAGCGGGAATAGCTCAGTTGGTAGAGCACGACCTTGCCAAGGTCGGGGTCGCGAGTTCGAGTCTCGTTTCCCGCTCCATTTTCAGCGGACCGTCTAGTACGGTCCGTTTAGTTTCAAGGCTGAGTAGCAGAGTGGTTATGCACCGGATTGCAAATCCGTGAACGCCGGTTCGATTCCGACCTCAGCCTCCAATTAAAAAGCTTCGTAGATCATTGATTTGCGAAGTTTTTTTTTGAGTCAGGAAACCTTGCGAGGCCTTATAGGGCTGTATATAGTCCAAGGGCTGCGCTAAAGGCCTACCGCCCGAATGGCGAAAGCTGTAGAGACAAGGTGCTGACAATCAGCCTTGCTTGGCGAAAAAGGCCTTCCAGGCTGAGATGCACCTGTTTAGCTGTGTAAACAGCAATTTTTAAAAGCCCCGATGGTGAAATCGGTAGACACATCAGACTTAAAATCTGACGACCGTAAGGTCATGCCGGTTCGATTCCGGCTCGGGGCACCATGATAGCTTCCATAGCAGTCTACTGAATGCTCTGGAAGCCCCAGAAACCGGCCCTTTGGCCGGTTTTTTGTACATGGCGTTCCATAGGCATCCGGGGATTTTAGGGGTATTTTTAGGCTATGTCCCAATAGCGTGTTGCGTGGTGCGCCCAATCGCCTCCTGAATACAGTGAATCGGCTGAATACGCTGTTGATAGCGCTCAAGCATGCGCCGCCAGCCCAGATAATTCGGGAGGTAGCGGGTGGCGACACCGTGAAAGCGAGTCATCCAGCTCTTCATGCGACTGTGGTAGGCGTTAACATTCTGAATGTGGAAAGCGCCCTGTCGTACCCGCTCGCCAGGACGCGAGTGAACGACATGGTGAGTAATGCCCTGAGTGCGCAAAGTTGGCGTAGACCGCGGCGCCATCACTGCACAGTGCGGCCTCTCGGTCGATCAGCGGCAGTAAGGCTGCTCGCACATGCTCCGCATCAAGCTTCTCAAGCTTCTCAAGCTTGAAGTCGGCGGTATGCCCCTCGCGATCACGCACCACCATGACCGGAATCTGATCCTTGCCCGTGCCGCGCGTTTTGCCCACTCCGCCCCTTTTGCGGGGTGCTCGTGGCAGCTTGCGCTGACCCTTAAAGGACTCCAGAAAGAACGTCTCATCGACCTCAACAATGCCCGCTTAATGTGCTGCATGGTGCTGGGCCGCGCAGGCCAAGAAGCGATGGCGCCAGAGAAAGGCGGTGTTCTTGCTAATGCCACATTGCTTGGCTGCCTTGCGCACACTCAGACCGTCGATCAGCGCCTTGGCGTAGTTTTTCCAGCGCTCGGGATAGTGCAAGCGAGCAAGACCACTGCTTGAAACGGCCGAGCATGCCCGCCGACAGGCCCGACAACGATAACGACGTAAGCCACGCGACCAGCCCCAGGACGCAAGATGCTCTGCCTTTGCTTGGCAGTACGGGCAGCTCTGTAACGCGGGCAAACTATCAAGAACCTCCGTTGTAGGCGGTTCCTGCAAAGCCTGATGAAGTGCGGATTTCTGCTTGCTGCTGAGTTGGCTCACCTGAGCCAACCAGCGCTGAAAGGCTTGAGTATCCATGGCGGGCAGCGGACAGGGGCAGTGCGCATGGTGAAGACCCTCGGAACCATCTGGCACCAGCATGGACGGAGTGGTCGGAAGGAGGCAGCAGGAAAAGCGAAGGTGGGCGGATCGCTTTCGTGTACCGCAGGCTCAGACAGCAAACCGGGCTGAGCGAGTGAATCATGGCGGCCGGGTAGCAGATCAATGGGTCAAACGTCGCTGGATGCTACTTAGTGTTCTTGTAGGAGCTCTTATATTGTTTAAGTGCCCCGTGGGGAGTTATTATTTTCAACTTAAGCAACTTTTTGATTAGGAATTCCCATGGAAGCGCCTAAAGAAGATAAGCGTTCTGGTGGGAGCGGATATACCGAAAAGTTACCGCTGCCCATGCCTGCCGAGCGGGCTATCCGCAAACTCGGCAGCGATCTGGCGTTGGCTCGGCGCCGCCGGCACATCTCCCAGCAGTCCCTGGCCGAACGCATGGGCGCTTCGTTGTCCACGGTCCGGCGCATGGAGAAGGGCGATCCGCGTGTCCCCATCCATTTCATTGCCCGCGCGCTGCAGGTTTTCGGTGAGATCGAGGCGCTCGCGGGGTTGATCGATTCCGCCCGGGACGACATCGGCCTGGTCCTGATGGATGAGCGCCTGCCGCAGCGGGTGCGCAGCAAGCGCGGCAAGGACGAGACGGGGGCATTATGAAGACGTTGGAGTCGATCAGGCAGGAAGTGGAGGTCTGCATCGGGCGTGTGGGTACGTCGGTGGGGCGGTTGGTCTACGCCAGGCAGGGGCGGCGCGAGAATACCGCGTTCGCCTACGACGAGCGTTGGCTGGCGAACCCGGACCGCTTCGCGATTTCTCCCGACCTTGACCTGGTCACGGGCTATCAGCCACGCAAGGCACCGTCCGCCGTTGACTCGGCCTTCCCCTTCGCCATCGCCGACACGGCACCGGACGCCTGGGGACGCCGGGTTATCGCGCGCGATCATGCCAAGCGGCGCCGGGGCAACCCGGCGCTCGCGCCACTGAGCGAGATGGACTACCTGCTGGCGGTCGACGATTTCAGCCGGGTTGGCGCATTGCGCCTGCGTGATCAGGCCGGTCACTTCTGTCGGACAGTCGAGCAGGGCCGGCGCAGCACGCCGCCGCTGCTGGAGTTACGGCGCATCTACGAGGCCAGTCGCGCGGTCGAGCAGGGGCAGGAGACCACTGAGGATTTGCGCTACCTGCAAGGCAAGGGCACGTCCCTGGGCGGCATGCGGCCCAAATGCACGGTGGTCGACGACGATGGGTGGTTGGCCATCGGCAAATTTCCGAGTGTGGGTGATACGCGCAGCGTGACGCGTGACGCGTGGCGAGGTGTTGGCGCTACGTCTGGCGCAGCGCGCCGGTATCGACGCGGCGCCAGCGCGCATCGTTGAACTGGAGGGCGTTCCGGTGGCCATTATCCGCCGCTTTGATCGTGATGGCGCCGAAGGGCGCATCCCCTACCTGTCCGCCGCCTCGCTGCTCCAGGCCTCCCGCGAGGAGGATCGCAGCTACACGGAGATCGCCGACGCCATCCGTGCCACAGGCCATCGGCCCACGGCGGATGTGCGGCAACTCTGGCGGCGCATGCTGTTCAACCTGCTGGTCACCAATGTGGACGATCACCTGCAGAACCACGGTTTTCTTCACGTGGAGAAGGGCCTGTGGCGGTTGGCTCCAGCCTTCGATATCAATCCCTTCCCGGACAAGGAGCGCGAGTCGAAGACCTGGCTGTCGGAGCAGGATGGGCCGATCACCGACCTCGCGATGCTGCTGAATCGCAGCATCTACTTTTCCCTGAGCCGGGACGAGGCGCTGACGGTGCTGACTGAGGTGCATGCCGCCGTGTCGAACTGGCGGGACCTTGCACTCAGCCCCGAGGTCGGCCTGCGCTGGGAGGAACTGGAGGATTTCGCGCCGGCTTTCGAACACGAGCAGATGGATGCGGCGCAGAGCCTGCTGACCTGACGCGCTGATCGGGAGTTATAGAGAAAACTCAGCGCAGGGTCGTACTCATAGGTATTTCTTGAAGGTGGCCGCGGTGATTGCGACAGCCATGCCCAGCATGGCCGCGCCGGGCAGCAGTATCAGCAGGGGATGCAGCGAGAAGGGTAGCGACAGGTGGCACGCCACGAAAGCGGCTTAGCACAAAGTCCCGGTAATCCTTGTTCTTCTCGCAATACGCGCGCACGTGCCAGCGCATGCCGGTGTAAATCAGCGTGTGCGGGGTGATCAGCCGGATTTCAGCGTCCGGCGTAGCGAAGGACACATGCTCACACTCCAGGCGCAAACCATCACGGCAGGCGCGCAGAAGAGGGCGCAGCAGTTCCGGGCGCACCGTGCGATCCGGCACCTGCAGCACCTCGGTATGCGCATAGGCCAATGCCAGGCCATCCATATAGCATTGATCTGCACCCACTAAATCAGCCACTTAATAGGGTTAATCTGGCCCGCAATCGTCCAACCGGTTAAGGTTCGGCATCGTAAAAGACATCTCGCAGGGAGGCGGCGCAAAGCGCCTTCCTTGCCCATCAAGTAAGGAACAACGCGTGAACCAGCAGACCCTGGCCCCCTTTATCTGGAACATCGCAGATCTGCTTTTGGGAGCCTTCAAACCCTCCGAGTACGGCCGCATCATCCTGCCGTTTACTGTGCTGCGGCGTTTGGAGTGTGTGCTGGAGCCCACCCGCGACAAGGTGCGCAACCAGTTTGAGGCAATGAAGGCCAGCGGCGTGGACATGGACCTGATACTGCCCGCCAGCGCCGGAGCCACCTTTTATAACGTCTCGCAGTTTTCCTTAGGCTCAGTCGGCTCCACCAGCACCCGCGCCAACCTTGAGGACTACATCGCCAAGTTCTCCGCCAACGCCCGTCAGGTGTTCGAGCACTTTGCCTTTGATCGTTGGCTGGAAAAACTGGAGAAGGCCAATCTGCTGTATCTGGTGGCGCAGAAGTTTGCCGCCATCGACCTGCACCCCAACGTCATCAGCAACCACGAAATGGGCCTGGTGTTCGAGCACTTGATTCGCAAGTTTGCCGAGGCCTCCAACGACGACGCCGGGCAGTTCTTCACCCCGCGTGACGTGGTACGGCTGGCCACCACCCTGATCTTCGCCCCGGATCACCAGGCGCTGAATGGCCAAGGCGTGGTGCGCACCGTGTATGACTGCGCCGCTGGCACCGGGGGCTTTCTGTCCTCGGCCATCGAGCAGGTGTACGAGTGGAACCCCAATGCCCGCCTGGTGCCCTATGCCCAGGAACTGAACCCGGAAACCTACGCCATCTCGGTGGCGGACAAATTGATCCAAGGCTACGACACCAAGAACATCAAACTCGGCAACACCCTTAGCAACGACCAACTGCCCCATGAGCAATTCGACTACTGCCTGGCCAACCCGCCGTTTGGCGTGAAGTGGGAAAACGTGCAGAAACAGGTGCAGGCTGAGCAGGCTGCTCAGGGTTTCGCTGGTCGCTTTGGCCCTGGCTTGCCGCGTGTGGGCGATGGCTCGCTGCTGTTTTTGATGCACCTGCTGTCCAAGCGCAAACCCATCGAACTGGGCGGCAGCCGCATCGGCATCGTGCTATCTGGCTCGCCGCTGTTTAACGGCGGTGCAGGCTCCGGCGAGTCGGAGATCCGCCGCTGGATACTAGAGAACGACTGGCTGGAGGCGATCATCGCCCTGCCTAACGACCTGTTCTACAACACCGGCATCGGCACCTATATCTGGGTGTTGTCCAACCATAAGGACGCGCTGCGCAAGAACAAGGTGCAGTTGATCGACGCCACCGCCATGCATGCACCCATGCGCAAAAGCCTGGGCAGCAAGCGCAAGTTTCTGGCTGAAGGGCAGATCGCTGAAATCGCCAAACTGCACGAGGCGTTTGAGGACGGCTCGCACAGCAAGGTGTTCGCCACCACTGATTTTGGTTACCGGCGCATCACCGTCGAGCGCCCGCTGCGCCTGCGCTTCTCGGTCACGCCGAGCAAGCTCGCGGCCTATCAGGCCACCAAGGGAGCGGATCAGGTAGACGCCTTCGCCAGTGTGCAGGGTGAATTTGACAACCTGCCTGCGTTCCTAAAGGCCGCTGACATCAAAAAACTGGGCAAGGGCGCGTTGAAAGCTGCGCTCAGTTGCTTTGGCGAGCGCGATGCCAACGCCCAGCCGGTGCTGGACGACAAGGGCAACCTGCAGGCCGACAGCGACCTGCGCGAGTTCGAAAACGTGCCGCTTAACCAGAACATCGACCACTATTTCGCCCGCGAAGTGCTGCCCCATGTAGCGGATGCCTGGATCGACACCGGCAAGACCGATGCGAAAGACGGCCAGGTCGGTATCGTCGGCTATGAGATCAACTTCAATCGCTACTTCTATATCTACCAGCCGCCGCGCCCGCTGGTCGAGATTGATGCTGACTTAAAAGCGGTGGAGGCCGAGATTGCTGCGCTGCTGGGCGAGGTGACGGCGTGAGTCATTACAAGCCGTACTCGGCGTACAAGGATTCCGGGGTGCAATGGTTGGGGAGGGTGCCGGAGCATTGGCAGGTCAAGCGTCTCAAGTTTATCGCCACTGTCCAAACCGGCATTGCCAAGGGCAAAGACAATGTGGGTAAGGACACAATCGAAGTTCCCTATCTGCGTGTGGCCAACGTTCAGGATGGATACTTATCGCTTGATGACGTGACCACCATCGAGATCCCTCGAGAAGACCTGCCTCGCTACAGCCTCAGGCCGGGCGATGTGTTGATGAACGAAGGCGGCGATTTCGACAAGCTTGGGCGTGGCCATGTCTGGCAGGGTGAGATTGCTCCCTGTATCCACCAGAATCACGTTTTTGCTGTTCGACCGGCTAAGGTTCCATCGTATTGGCTGAATGCTTTTTCGGGCTCCCAGCCAGCGCAGTTCTACTTTATGGGGCGCTCTAAGCAGAGCACCAATCTCGCGTCCATTTCATCCTCGAACGTGATGGAGCTTCCGGTGGTGGTTCCGCCAGATGATGAGCTACCTGCGGTGTTGGCTCACCTCGACCGCGAAACCGCCCGCATCGACGCGCTGATTGAAAAGAAAACCCGCTTTATCGAACTGCTGCGCGAGAAGCGCCAGGCGCTGATCACCCATGCCGTCACCAAGGGCCTCGACCCGAACGTGAAGATGAAAGACTCGGGTGTGGAGTGGCTGGGGGAGGTGCCTGAGCATTGGGAGGCTCTGCCTCTGAGGCGTGTAGTCAGTGCTGTGAAAACCGGTGGTACTCCGTCCGAGGAGCTACCTGCCCCAGATGCGGATGGCCTAGCGTGGTACACACCTGGAGACTTCGGTAGTTCGCTGGTGCTTACTTCTTCTGAAAAGCGCGTCAGTGCTTTAGCTGTCAGCACTGGAGAGGCAAAGGTCTATCCAGCGGGCTCAGTGCTTGTTGTGAGCATAGGTGCCACGCTGGGAAAAGTTGGTTATATCGTTGATCCAGCTTCGGCAAATCAGCAGATAAATGCAGTCATCCCTAGTTCCCGGGTGAATGGATACTTCCTAGCTTATTCGCTTTCGGTTAAGACCGAAGCAATGTGGTTCCTGGCAAATGCGGCGACCATAGGGATCATGAACCAAGAGAAAACAAAAGAAATTTGGCTTGCAGTTCCATCTCCGTCAGAGCAGAAAGCAATCACGGAATACCTCGATAAAGATACTGGGCGGCTAGATAGCTTGATTGGCAAAACCGAGCTCAGCATAGGCCTTCTAAAAGAGCGTCGCTCTGCCCTGATCACCGCCGCCGTTACCGGCCAAATTGACCTACGGGAGGCGGTATGAATTCTGGCCGCAGCATTCGACTGTTTCTAGTGGATGGCACGCCCAATGGCCTGCTCACCGCCGAGATTATGAATTGGACCGGCCATGTGCTGACCGGCCCGCGCAGCAAGCTCGCCGAACTGGTGCAGCGCCCCGAGTGCAGGCGTACCGGTGTGTACTTTTTGGTCGGCCCCGACCCGGACGACAGCCTGCGCACGCGGGTGTATATCGGCGAGTCGGATGATGTGGCCCAGCGCCTTAAACAACATAACCGCCCGGAAGAGCAGGGCGGCAAGGACTTCTGGGAGCGCGTGTGCCTGATCACCAGCAAGGACCAGAACCTGACCAAAGCCCACGCTAAGTACCTGGAAAGCCAGCTGATCCAGATCGCCACCCAAACCGCTCGCTGCGTGCTGGGTAACGGCACTGCGCATAGCTACAACAACCTGCCCGAATCCGACCGCGCCGATATGGCGTTCTTTCTGGAGCAGATCCGTATTGTGCTGCCGGTGCTGGGCTTCGACTTTCTGCGTGAGCTGACCAAACCCTCCGCGCCAACCCACGACTCTGCTGTGTCCGCGATACAACGCTCCCCGGTGTTTCGCCGGGAGGTTCCCAGAGAAGGTGGATATGCGTTGGCACAGGAAATCGACGGCGAGTTCTTCGTGCTCAAAGGCTCCAAGGCTCGCGCCGAATGGGTCGGCACCGAGCGTGGCTATCAGGGCTTGTTCAAGCAGTTGGTTGATGAAGGCGTGTTGGTAGTCGATGGCGAACACATGCGCTTCAGCGACGACTGCGCCTTTAGCAGCCCCAGCGCCGCTGCCGCCGTGGTCAGCGGCCGCTCAGCCAATGGTCGAACGTCGTGGTTGGTAGAAGGCACAGGGCAGACGTATGCGGCTTGGCAGGATCAGCAGTTGAACAGTGTGACATTCGAGCCGGGAATGGCATGAGGGAAGCGCAACGCCTTGGATGTGCGCTCTGCGCTAGTGGTTTACAAGATAGCGTTGCACGCAATGCATGCCGTTTCTGTCGGTTACGCCAATTCGCGACGCACTGCGTCGCGAATTGAGTCGGCCCATTCACCACGTTTTTTGGATTATCGGCAATGAACGAAGCGGAGCTGCAGCAGTACCTGCTTGAGCATTACCCCAAGGAGAATGCCGCCTGCGAGTGGAAGGAGTTCAAGAACCTGCGCCACGCCTTGGTCGGCAGTGCCGGCAGTGATGTGATCAGCTACCTCTCCGCTATCGCCAATATGGAAGGTGGTCATCTGGTTATCGGCGTGGAAGATGCGACGCTGCGCATCGTGGGTATTCAGGACTTCAACAACCAGACGGTGGACAACGTTCGCCAGCGGCTGCTGGAGCGTTGCCGTGCATTGGATTCGGAAGCTTTCCGCGTCGAGCCTTTCATCACGGGCGATACCGGTAAAACTGTATGGGTTTTTCATATTCCCAAACACCGGCCGCGCATGCCGGTGTATGCCCATGACAAAGCCTGGCAACGGTTGGATGAGTCGTTGGTGGAAATGCGCCAGGAACGCCTGGATGCCATCCTGCATGAGGTCATCACTGTCAGCGATTGGTCGGCGCAGGTTGTCGAAGGGGCATCACTTCGAGACCTTGATCCAGTCGCAATCGAGTTGGCAAAGCAGAAATTTGCTGAGAAGTACCGGGAGTCGAGTTTCGCTGCAGATATTGCCGGTTGGGATGTGCCGACCTTTCTGGATAAGGCCAAGATCACCATTCAGGGGGGTATTACGCACACCGCGTTGCTCTTGTTGGGGGCTCGCGAGGCGACTCACTTTCTGCCTATGGCGCAGATTACCTGGAAGCTTACGGGTGAAGAGCAGGCCTATCAGCACTTCAGCCCCCCGTTCTTGCTGACAACGACCGAGGTGTTGCAACGCATACGCAATATTCCGCAAAAGCTGTTCCCGCAGAATCAGTTATTGGCCACTGAGGTGAGCAAATACGACACGCGGGTCATTTTGGAAGCATTGCACAACTGCATCGCCCACCAGGATTACCAGCGCGCCTCACGCATACTGGTGACCGAGCGCCTTGACCGACTGGTGTTCGAGAATGCCGGCGGTTTCTTTGAGGGCAAACCTGAGGATTATTTCAGCGGCGAGCAAACTCCGAGCCGCTACCGTAACCCTTGGCTGACCCAGGCCATGGTCAGCTTGAACATGATCGATACCATGGGTTTTGGTATCCGCACCATGACCCTCTCGCAGCGCAAACGCTATTTCCCGCTTCCCGACTACAGCAAGTCGGATGCGAGCAAAGTGGTGCTGGAGATCTACGGCCATGTAATCGATGAAAATTACACCCGTCTGCTTTTAGAGCATCAGGACTTGCCACTTAACACCGTGATGCTGCTCGACCGGGTGCAGAAGAAGCAGCCGATCACCGATGATGCTGCGGCACTGCTGCGCAAGCAGGGGCTGATTGAGGGGCGCAAACCGAACTACTACGCAGCCGCTCAGATTGCCAAAACCACCGGCGGCAAAGGTGACTACATCCGAAACCGAGCCTTTGATGATGCTTACTACAAAGACCTGATTTTGCAGTGCCTTGAAAAGTACGGATCGGCTTCGAGAAATGAGCTGAAAGATCTGATCCTAGACAAACTTTCGGACGCTCTAGATGAAAAGCAGAAGCAAACAAAATTCCGCAACCTGCTTCACGCCATGTCAAAGCGCGACCAAACCATTGAGAAGTCAGGTGGTTTGCACAAAGGCCGCTGGATGTTGAGTTCGTCTAAAGACGTTCAGCATTAGACAAACTTAAGACAACCTAAGACAAACTACCTCACGCTCTGACGTGTTGGGGTGTTGCCAACCGAAGGATCGACCATGAGCCACATCCACCACGAATGCGAGCTGGAACGCCATATCGTCGAGCAGCTGGCTGCTGCCGGCTGGTTGGTGGGCAAGTCATCTGACTATGACGCGGCGCGGGCATTGTTTCCTGAGGATGTGCTCGGCTGGCTGGACGAAAGCCAACCGCAGGCCATGGCCAAGATCCGCGCCATGAATGGTGCCGGTACAGCGGCGCTGGTGCTGGATCGGCTGGTCAAGCAACTGGAAAACAAGGTCGAAGGCGGCACGGTGAACCTGTTGCGCTACGGCTTTGCTTTCGCCGGTGGCGGCACCCTGGCCATGAGCCAGGCGCTGCCAGAAGATGCGCGCAATGACACGGTCATTGCCCGCTATGCGGCCAATCGCCTGCGCGTGGTGCCGCAGCTGCGTTATTCGCTGGATAAGGCTGACGAGCTTGACCTGGCCTTGTTTATCAACGGCATTCCGGTGGCCACAGTGGAGTTGAAAACCGACTTCACCCAGTCAGTGCAGGCCGCCATGCAGCAGTACCGCATGGATCGTAATCCCGCGCGTAAAAGCGGTGGCACGGAGCCGCTGCTGACCTTCAAGCGTGGCGCGGTGGTGCACTTCGCCATGAGTGACAGCGATATCCGCATGACCACCAAGCTGGCGGGGGACTCGACCTTCTTCCTGCCGTTCAACCGGGGTAACGATGGCGCTGCGGGTAATCCGCCTGGCGACAACGGCAGTTACCCGGTGAGCTACTTGTGGCAGCGGGTACTGCAGAAAGACAACTGGCTGCACATCTTCCACCGTTTCGTGCTGCAGGAACGCAAGGAAGCCCAGGACGTAAATGGTAAGACCTACTTCAAGGAAGGCCTGATCTTCCCGCGCTTCCATCAATGGGAAGGCGTGACCAAAATGATCGAAGCCGTTCGCGTAGAAGGGGCAGGGCAGCCGTACCTGATCCAGCACAGCGCCGGTTCGGGCAAGACCAATACCATCGCCTGGACGGCACATTCGCTGATTCGCGTGCGTCGCCCGGATGGTGAGCCGTTCTTCCATAGCGTGATCGTGGTCACCGACCGCCAGGTGCTCGACCAGCAACTGCAGGAAGCCATTCAGCAGATCGAGCATCAGGCCGGTGTGGTGTGCGCCATCGACCGCCAGCAGTCGAACCTGCCCAAAAGTCAGCAACTGGCCAAGGCCATGCTCGACGGTGTGCCGATCATTGTCTGTACCCTGCAGACCTTCCCCTATGCGCAGAAGATCATTCTCGGCGAGCAGAGCCTGCGCGACCGTCGCTTCGCCATCATCATCGACGAGGCGCACAGCTCAACTGGTGGCAGCACCGCCGACGACCTGCGTTATGTACTGACCGGGCAGAGCGAGGATGAGTGGGAAAAGTTGAGCAAAGAGCAGCGCCTGTCGGTGTGGCAGACCTCACGCGGCCGCCCCGGTAATGCCAGCTACTTCGCTTTTACCGCCACGCCCAAGCATTCGACGCTGAGTCTGTTTGGCCGTCCGCGTAAGCCGCAGCAACCGGCGAGTGTGGAAAACCCGCCAGCGCCGTTTCACCTCTACACCATGCAGCAGGCTATTGAGGAAGGATTCATCCTCGATGTGCTGAAGAACTACACAGGCTACAACGTGGCGCTCAAAATCGGCAGCGAGTTTGTCGACGATAAGCGTGTGGACGAGAAGAGCGCCCGGCGCAAACTGGCCAAGTGGTTGTCGCTTAACCCGGTGAATGTGGGGCAGAAGGTCGAGCTGATCGTCGAGCACTTCCGCAAGAACGTGGCGCACCTGCTCGGCGGTCAGGCCAAGGCCATGGTGGTGACCAGCTCGCGTGCCGCTGCGGTGAAATATCACCTGGCACTGTTGGATTACTGCCGGCGCAAGGGCTACGACAACGTGCAGGCGATGGTGGCGTTCTCCGGCGATGTGCCCAATGGCGATGTGCAGGAAAGCAGCCTGCCGGCGGATCATCAGTTTAGTGAGTTCAACCTGAACCCTGGCCTGAATGGTCGCGACATGCGTAAGGTGTTCGACACCCCGGATTACCGGGTGCTGATCGTTGCCAACAAGTACCAGACCGGTTTCGACCAACCCAAGTTGGTGGCCATGTACCTGGACAAGAAGATCTCGGGTGTTGAGGCCGTGCAGACATTGTCGCGGTTGAATCGAACCTTCCCCGGCAAGGACAAGACCTACGTCATCGACTTCGCCAACGAGACCAAGGAGATTCTGGCGGCGTTCAAGACTTTCTATCGCGATGCCCAGGTGGCGGATATTCAGGATCCGAACATCGTCTACGACATCAAGCAGCGCCTGGATGGCATGTTCATTTATGAGGCTGCCGAGATTGATGCGTTTGGCGAGGCCATCGTGGATCGCAATGTCACGCACCAGAAATTGTACTCACTGACTCAGCCGGCCACCGACCGCTTCAATGGCAAGCTGAAGACGCTCAACGATGCCATCGATCAGTGGGAAAAGGCCTGGGAAAAAGCCCATGACGAAGGCAATGAGAAAGACATGGAATACGCCGACGTGCAGCGTTCGGAATACGCCAAAGAGCGGGACGCGCTCATGGTGTTCAGTGAAAGCCTGAGCAAGTTCGTGCGCAACTACGAGTACATCGCCCAGTTGGTGGAGTTTGGCGACCCGGTGCTGGAAGCGTTTGCCAGTTATGCACGGCTGTTGCGTAAACGCCTCAAGGGCATTACGCCCGAACAGGTGGATCTGGGTGATCTCAAGCTCAGTCATTACAAAATAAAAAAGGGCGACAACCTGGGCGGCCTGCTGCCAGCCGGCGAAACGCCGCTGCTGTATGGCATCACCGACAACGGCCTGCGCGACGCCCAAGACCGGGAAAAGAAATACCTCACCGAGCTGATCGAAAAGCTCAACAACGCCCTGGGTAAAGACATCAGTGACACCGATCAGGTGGCCTTGGCCGTGCATGTGTCGGAAAAACTGCGTGCCGATGGCGTGCTGATGGCGCAGGTGCAGCACAACACCATGGAGCAGGCGATGAAGGCGGATCTGCCGGCGCGGGCGATTCAGGCCATTGCCGGGGCAATGAGTAGCCACACGAGCATGGCGACCAAACTACTCAGCGATGAGTCGACGCGGGATGTGTTCTTGACGGTGGTGTATGAGCTGCTGAAGAGGGATGCTGGGGCAGAGTTGCTGCAGGTGGCTCGCCAATGAGCGCCCCGGAGATGGTTGAAGCCCTGATGCAGGATCCGGCATTCGCGGAGCTGACTGAGTTTACTCACCAGTTTGAGCCCTTTAGGGCTATGGGGATTCATAGCAAGGAACTGGTGCATTCGCGCATCCTGGCAACGTTTCTGAATCGCGCCGGGCTCCACAACCTGGGGCCGGATTTTCTCAATCGATTCGTTATGGCACTGCTGCAGCCGCAGACGCGACTGTTCTCAGGTGAAGCGCTGGATTCAGGGGCGTTATTAGCAGTGGTTAAACCGAATGTGCACTCTCAGGTCTACCGAGAGCTGAATTGCATTGATCTGGTCATCGTCTTTCCGGCGCATCAACTGGTCATTGGCATCGAGAACAAGTTGGATGCCGGTGAGCAGGAGAAGCAGGTCGCCCGGTATCAAGCGACACTGGGTGAGCGTTTTCCTGGGTTTAAGCAGGCAATGGTCTTCTTAAGTCCAAATGGGCGAGTGCCCAAGACTGCCAATACGCAGGACGGCGTACCGGTGTATTGCATGGATTATGGGCAGATTGCTGATATCTGCAGGGCCTGCACGCGTGCGCCTGGTTTGTCTAAAAATGCAGCTGTTTTCATTGATCAATTTGTAAACCATATCGAGCTGCATATGACAGGAAGTACTCGAACTCAAGCGTTGTGCTGGGAGCTTTTTAGCAAGAACGAGGCGGCTTACAAAGAGATCGTGAGGCAACATAACAGCTGCATTGAACGTAAGGTGGTTGATGCATTTGTCGATCTGGAAGAGCGTCTAGGCAAGGAGCCTGTCCTGGGGGTTGATCCAGGCCAGCTTCAAGTTGAGCGTGAGCGATCCGCAAACGATAAGGCCGTCATCTTCTACTCCCTGCACATCAGGCAGTTGCATTGGCCCGCTGGGGTTTGGGTAAAAATCTACAAGCACAACTGGTTGGGTGTTTTCCCATTTATCCGAGAGTCGGATCTTGTTGCTTTTGAGGGGGACTTTTCCTTGCCTCTTTCCGCTGAGTCAGCCAAGCATTGGCCGGGGGTACGGTATGTGTCTTCACGGTCAGGGTTGGACGCGGCTCGCAGGGTTCTGCTTGATGGTAATGACTTCACCCAAGACGATCTGGCTATCGCTTTGGGTGTCGCGTCAACGTATGTGCAGGAAATCAATGCAGCCTTGCAAGACGTAACTAATCGGGCACCATGATAGCTTCCATAGCAGTCTACTGAATGCTCTGGAAGCCCCAGAAAACGGCCCTTTTGCCGGTTTTTTTGTACATGGCGTTCCATAGGCATCCGGGGATTTTAGGGGTATTTTTAGGGGTGCGCTCGGCTCGACAAGGCTGGTGTCCCAGAGCCGGCTACAGCCGTCGCTAGCGAAATTGGTGGTTGACCGGATGTCCGGCTCTGATGCTGGGCAAGGGATTTTGTTACAGCTTTGGGGCAGCGGCGCTGTGAATTAAATAATGATCGGTCCAGAATGCGTGGCATGAACCGCGGACGCCCAAGAAACTTCGACCCCGACCTTGTTCTGGAAAATGCCATGCAGCTTTTCTGGAGTCAGGGCTATGAGGCCACCAGCCTGCAGGATCTGCTGATAGCCACGGGGCTGTCCAAGAGCAGCCTGTACGAGAGCTTCGGCAACAAGCAGAGCCTGTTCGAGGCCGCCTTCACCCGCTATTTCAACACGCGCGCCGCGCAGATGCGTGAGCGCCTGGAGCAGGCCGATTCGCCGCTGGGCTTTATTCGCGGCTGCTTGCTGTCCGTGCTTGACGATGCGCAGCGCGGCACACCACGTGGCTGCATGCTGGTTAACGTGGCCAACGAATTCTCCACCACAGACCCTGCCGTGCAGTCCTTGATCGAGTTGGCCACACGGCGATTCCGCCAGGTATTCGAGTGCGCCTTCGAGCAGGCCCAGGCTCGCGGCGAGTTGTCGGAGAGGCAATCTCCCGTCGCCCTGGCGCTTTATATGCACTGCGCCATGAGCGGCTTACGCACCCAGGCCAAGTCCGCTATCGCTCGGAAAGATCTACTTACAGTCATCGAATTAGTGATGGTGAACGTTCGCTGAATTTTTTTGCCTTATTTTGGACTTATCAGTCCGAAAGTGAGTGACATAACCAGGAGTTCCCCATGAGCAACGCTGTTGCCTTCGACATCTATGGCACCTTGATCGATACCCAGGCCGTGCTCGCCAGGCTGACCGATCTGATCGGCGACAAGGCCCCGGCCGTCTCGCGGTCATGGCGACAGAAGCAGCTGGAGTACAGCTTTCGCCGGGGCTTGATGCATGACTACTGCGATTTCTCGGTGTGTACCCGGCAAGCCCTGGTGTTTGCCTGTCGCGAGCATGCGGTAGCGATCGGCGAAGAGGCGATCGAACTGGCCATGCAGGCCTATGCCGACCTCGATGCCTTTGCCGATGTGCCAGCGGGGTTGGAAGCGTTGCATAAGCAAGGCATGCATTTATATGCCTTCTCAAATGGCAGCCGCGCCGCTGTGCAGCGGTTGCTGGAACGGGCCGGTATTGGCCATTACTTCACATCGGTGGTGAGCGTCGAGGATGTGCGCTCATTCAAGCCGGACCCGGCTGTCTACGCCCACCTTGTGCGCAGCTGTGGCGTGCCCGCTGCTCAGCTATGCCTGGTGTCGAGCAACCCTTTCGATGTCCTCGGGGCCGCCCATGCCGGCCTGCGCAGTGCCTGGCTGCGGCGCGATCCGACCAGCCAGTTCGACCCATGGGAGAGCCAACCCGATATCACACTTGAGGGCTTTGGCGAAGTGGCTAGCCGCTTGTCAGCGGTCTACCGGCAACCCATGGCGTAAACGAGTCGCCGTAACGAATGCGCGCCTCGCGTCTCAAAAGAGCAGTATTCCAAGAGACTGAATCCTCATGCATGCCACTTTACCCCTACTCAATGCGTTGAGTTTTCCCGCGATCGCCCGAGGCCAACTG
This sequence comes from Pseudomonas sp., assembly GCF_030683065.1. Lineage (GTDB taxonomy): Bacteria > Pseudomonadota > Gammaproteobacteria > Pseudomonadales > Pseudomonadaceae > Aquipseudomonas. The sequence goes on along the minus strand of NZ_JAUXMX010000052.1, from coordinate 14,327 downwards.
CAAGCATTGCAGGTCAATCCAGCTACCGCCCGGAAAACCTCGACTCGGTGATGTGCAAAAGTCTGGTGAGCGTCGACTGGCAGGGCTACCTGTACGACCGCGCCTTTATCAGTCGGCATCTCGGCAAACAATGATGTCCCCAAAGCCACCCGACCAACCCGGTCGTGGTGGACAACCATGGTCGGGGCACGAACTCGGTCATTACAAGGAGAAGCTGCAATGAAAATCTGGACCCTGATGCTACTGCGCGTATCGCTGGGCTGGCTGCTGGTCATCTGGGGCGCCGACAAGGTGTTCAACGTCGAGCACGGCATGGCAGTGGCCAACAAGTTCTACTTCGGCTTTCTCGCAATCGAGAGCGCGCTGCAGGTGGCGGGTGTGCTGCAAATACTCATTGGTTTGGCTGTGGTCGTTGGTTTTGCGCGGCGTTGGGTCTACCCAGCGCAGGTGCTCTTAAACGCGGCCTCACTCCTTGCCGTGCTGCAGTCGGTAATCGATCCATGGAGTTGGGTCTTGGCAGGCAGCAATGCGCTGTTCTACCCCTCGCTAATCATCTTCGCGGCCAGCTTGCTGCTGATTGCTTATCGCGATGAAGACACGTTGGTATTGGCTAAATACTAAGAGCGGGTGAAAAGACCCACGCCTACTGCGGCTTTCTTGCGAATGCTGTGCTGGGATACGACGGTGCTCGATATATGCACAATCTTTGCACCGATGCGCAGTCGCAGCCTTATCGCATTACCGCCTGTTTACCCGAGGGTGCGATGGGCCTGAGCATGAGCGATCCGCAGGTGCAGGCCTTGCTCGATAACCGCGAACTGGCCCGCCTCGACGATGAGGCCGAGGTGCCAGAGTTATTGGCCCACTGGCAGCGTTATAGCCATGGGGCTGCTGCTAGCCGAAGACGTTCTCGCGGAAGCAGTGTTGGATGTGCACCATGTCGTCAGCTTGTGCCAGCAGCGCTTGCAGGCAGTCGGGGTCGAACATGGTGCCGGAGCGCTCACTCATCCAGGCAAAGGCGTCTTCATTGCTCCAGGCTGATTTATAAGGGCGGTCGCTGGTCAGGGCATCGAACACATCGGATACCGTGACAATGCGCGACTCCAGCGGAATGGCCTCACCGGCCAGACCGTCTGGGTAGCCGCTGCCGTCGTAGAGCTCATGATGGTGCAAGACGATGTTGCGCAGCATCTCTACCTGGCTGACGCTGGCCAGGCCGAAATTGGCCAGCAGCTGATCAATCAGCTCCAGGCCTGCGCGCGAGTGATGACGCATGATGCGTTGTTCGTCGTCGTCCAGGCGGCCTGGTTTGAGCAGTACGCGGTCGGGAATGGTGATTTTGCCGAGGTCGTGCAACGGGGCGAACAGGTAAACGTGCTCTACAAAACTGTCGTCCAGGCCGCGTTGGTCGGCCAGCTTTTGCGCGATCAGCCGCGAGTAGCGCGACATGCGGTCAAGGTGGTTGCCGGTTTCCGGGTCGCGGGCATGGGTCAGGGTCATGGCGGACTTAAGTGTGGCCAGTAAGGTGCGCACGCTGGAGCGTTCGTTGTAGACCATCAGGCTGGCCAAGTGGCCGAGTACATCCAGTTCGTTCAGCAACATGCCCTGGAACAGATTAGGCGTGCGCGCGTTGAAAAACACGAAGCCAAAAAAGTAGCCATTCACACACATCGGCAGGGTGTAGCTGGCGCGGTAGCCAGCATCGAGCAGGGCTCTGACATGAAGCTTCTGACTATTTTGCAGCACGCTAAAGTCGTTAATGATGCGCGGTGTCTGGCTGGCTGCCACGGTCTGCAGCCAGGTGGTTTGACTTAGGCGGGCGTGGTAGAGCGGCAAGGGATTGGGCTGGTTTTCTACGGCAACAAAGGTTTTCACCCAATCACTGCCGTGGTCATAGAGCGCCACGGCCAAGCGCTCCACCTCCGGGTATTTGTGCTGCAGGGTTTGCAGCAGGTAACCGAGCTTGAGCTGCAGCGGGCCTTGTTCTTGCAAATCGTGCAAGTGCGACATCCGGTTTCTCCCCCAGCAGATCATTAATTGCTTTTGTGGGGTGAGATTAGTCTTATTTGTCGCCTTAGTCAGGCATCACCGATGCCGATTGGCTTGCGGTTCTTGGCGTAACTCCCGAGGATTTAGCCGCGGAATGGTCATGCAGGCCAGCCAAAACAGGTTGTCAGGTGCGGTGGTTTGCAAGGCAGTTGTCGGTGTGCCATGAAGGCAAAAAATCGGGTGGATGCCTGCCATGCTGTCTCTGTGGTGAAGGGACCAGGAGCGAAGGCGTGGTCTTATTCGGCCGGATGATGAGCTCAACTGTGCCGCAAGATGATCTTCGTCAGATGGCAAAAACCTTCGAAATACCCACGTGAATTATCTGGAAGGCCTGGACGCGTTGGCTGCGAACAATGCTGCGCCTGGTCTGAGCAAGGCAAGCGATATGGCCTTGGGTTCCACGTCTTACGCCCAGTATGCCGTCACGCCTGGCGTTAATAGATGTGCGGCGACGCGCTTGCCTCGCGGGTTTCGACCCACCGCAAGCCCCGATCATTTTGAGTTCATCCAGCCGCTTGTGGTTGCTGTCCGGAGGACGGGCAGGGGAATCATGCCTGGACGGGCCAGGCTTGAGCGGGTAGGGTTATTGCCACCGCATCGACATATTGAGCACTTTTCAGTGCTCCCAATGTCTGCGTTCGTCTATCCGCTTTACCACGGCGTTTCTAGCGTCCGACTCCTGCACGACGAGTGCTGCCAATCGCAGCCTTCACCTCGCTACAGACATTCCTAGAAAGATGTTCTGTTTTTGCTTACGTCCTGCGGTGGCCGCTCCGTACTCGGAATTCTGGCCCCTGCGAAGGATGATTGGGCTGCATAGCTCATGGGTATCCAATGAACGAAGAAAGTTTCTATCAGTTCTCGACACTGACCGTACTCGCCTTGCTGATCGCCTTTTACGGCGGCACTTATTTGCTGACCTTACTGATCAAGAAGAAAAAGGAAAATACCGACGCCTTCATGGTGTCCAATCATCAGATCGGCTTTGGTCTTGGCGCTGCCAGCATGACCGCCACCTGGATTTGGGCGGCCTCGTTCTACGGTGCCGCCACCTCGGCCTACACCTACGGCATTTCCGGCCCCCTGCATTACGGGTTGTGGGGCGCCTTGATGATTCTATTCATCTATCCCTTTGGTCGCCGCTTCCGTGAACTCGCACCCAATGCGCATACGCTGGGCGAGTTGATTCATGCCCGACACGGCTCCTCCAGCCAGCTGATTCTGGCGTCCTCCAATATCCTGGGCAGCATCATCAGCCTGATGGTCAACTTTACGGCTTCGGGCGCGCTGGTCTCGGTGCTCTCGCCATTGTCCTTCCAGGCCGGGGTCGCAATCGCCGGGGCTGGGGTGCTGTCCTACACGCTGTGGTCGGGCTTTCGCGCCTCCGTACTGACGGACTTTGCCCAGCTGATGGCCATGATGGCGGTCGCCATTCTGATTATTCCGGCGGTGCTGTTTGCTCTTGGTGGACCGGGGGTTCTCGCAGACGGTATGAGCCTGCTCACAGCTGAACAGGCAAACCTGTTCTCGATGGACGCCATCCTCAACCAGGGCGCTCCGTTCTTTGTCGCTGTGCTGGCTTATGCGATTGGCAACCAGACGATTTCCCAGCGGCTGTTTGCGGTGCGTGAAGACCACATCAAGCCGACCTTTATCACCGCGACCATTGGCTACGGTGCGATTGTCATCGGGCTGGGGATGATTGGCCTGATGGCCCTGATGACGGGCATGGAGCCAATCGATGGCGATATGAACAACCTGATCCCGCAAATGGTCTCGATGTATCTGCCACCGGTATTTATCGGGCTGTTCTTCATCCTGGTGATCGGCTCGCTGTCCTCGACCGCCGACTCGGACCTGTCCGCCATGTCAGCAATTGTCATGGCTGATGTGTACGGCAAAAATATCGCCAAAAACAAACCAGACCCGACCAAGATGCTGTTTATCGGCAGGCTGACCATGATCGCCGCTACGCTGATCGGGGTAATCCTCGCCAGCTTCTCGATGGACATTCTGATCATGCTGGTGTTTGTCGGCGCACTCTGGGGCGCGATTGTGTTTCCGGTGATCGCCAGCTGTTTCTGGAGTCGGGTGACCAACGCGGCCTTTACCTCGGCGGTGATCGCCGGCTTGCTGATGTTCTGTATTGCCCGCTTTGAATTGCTGCCAATGATCAGCGTGATCGCCGTGCTATTCGAGTTGCTGGCTGCGGTAGGTGGCGGCGTGGTGCTTGGCCTGATGGCCTTCGGGTTCTGCGGTCGTCGTGTCGGCTTGCTGGTCGGCACCGTCTGCGCCATTGCCCTGGCATTCTTCGTCGTCGGTTTCCTGCGCGACTACACCGTGCTGTTGGCCTCCCTGATGGCTTATGGCGTCAGCACCATCGTCTGTGTCGCTATCAGCCTGCTGAGTTCGAGCGAATTTGACTTCGCGCAGATTGATCAAAAAGTCATCAACTACGATCCGGTCAAGCCTCAGGCTTAGGCATGAGCTGAACTCACACCCGCTGGTGCGCCATGGCGCGCCAGCCAAACAAGGGGAAGGAACATGCACGTATCTATATTGGCGTTATATGTACTGATCTGGCCGCTGATATCCCTCGTTGTACTGGTGGTCATTGGCGTGGCCACAGTGAAGGATATTCGAGTCGGCCGGCGCGAGAAGCGCGAACTGGTGTGAAATAGCCACGAACAGTGGCTTCCACCGTCACGGGAATGTCGGGAGTGACTGCCACCTCTGCCATCGACCATCCTGAACAGGATTGTGCCGCGATCTATACCCGCCCGCTTGACGCGCGGCCGTTGCTGCACGCACAGATAGGCGCGTTGCAGTCTTCTATACGACCTGTTGTGCAGGCTCTCGCCACTTCCGGGAGGCTTGCGCCGAGGATTTTTTATCTGATCGGCTACAGCGACTAGCGAGCGGCATGGATCTTGGTATGTCGGGGTGACCCGGTGGTGTGCATCCTGGTCGAGCGCGACGTCATTGCTGCGCGGTTAGCCTTGCAGTAATTGAAAATTGCACTGGCCACACCGCGCACTGGCGGTATTATGCTGGCCGGTGTCGCATATCGGTGCGCGTGCGGGTTGAGTGCACCAACGGCAAGCGCTCTGCTGGCCATAATGGGGCGTACAGCAAGGCTTATGCGGCATATCGTGCGGCATGAATTCTGCAAACTGCCGATGAGTTCGTTTTCAGTGGGACGGTAGGACGAGGTCCACCGTAGCGCGTCATTCTTCATGGAAGGCAACGTCAATGGCCATACGTATCGCGCTGCATCACAAGACCATTTATCACTACGATCGCCAGGTTGGCCTGTCGCCCCATGAGGTGCGCCTGCGTCCGGCGCCCCACGCGCGCACGCCGATATTGTCTTACTCATTGAGTGTGACCCCGCAAAAGCACTTCATCAATTGGCAGCAAGACCCTTACGGCAACTACATCGGACGTTTTGTTTTTCCGGAAAAGTCCGCGACCCTGGAGTTCACTGTCGACCTGGTGGCCGACATGACGGTGATCAATCCGTTCGACTTCTTTGTCGAGAAGTACGCCGAGCAGTTCCCCTTCAGTTATCCGGCGCAATTGAGCGATGAGCTGGCAGCCTACTTGAAGGTTGAAGAGCCTGGCCCCTTGCTGGGCAAGTGGATGGAGGCAGCCCGCAGCGAGATGCTTGGCAAGGCGCAACCAATCAATAACTTTCTGGTGGCCATCAACCAGCGTCTGCAAGCAGATATCGCCTACCTGTTGCGCATGGAGCCAGGTGTACAAACGCCTGAGGAAACCCTTGAGAAACGCTCGGGCTCATGCCGCGACAGCGCCTGGTTGCTGGTGCAAATTCTCCGCGAACTGGGCTTGGCCGCGCGTTTTGTCTCCGGCTACCTGATTCAGTTACGGGCCGACCAGGAAGCACTCGATGGGCCGAGCGGGGCGGAAGTCGACTTCACCGACCTGCACGCCTGGACCGAGGTGTATATCCCGGGTGCTGGCTGGATTGGCCTTGATCCGACCTCGGGCATGCTTGCCAGCGAAGGGCATATTCCCCTGGCCTGTACTGCGCTGCCATCGTCAGCGGCGCCGATAAGCGGCTATACCGACAAAGCCGAAGTGACCTTCGAGCATGAAATGACCATCACCCGCATCCATGAGGATCCGCGGGTAACCAAGCCTTATTCGGAAGCAGACTGGCAAAAAATCGATCAGCTCGGTCAGCAGGTCGATGCCGACTTGAAACGCCAGGATGTGCGCCTCACCCAAGGTGGCGAGCCAACCTTCGTATCCATCGACGACATGGATGGCGCGCAATGGAATACCGAAGCCCATGGCGAGCAGAAACGCGAGCTGGCCGGGGAGTTGATGCATCGCCTGAAAAACCACTTCGCGCCAGGCGGCATGCTGCATTACGGCCAAGGTAAGTGGTATCCGGGCGAACCGCTGCCGCGCTGGGCCTTGAATATTTTCTGGCGCGTCGATGGTCTGCCGATGTGGCTCGATGCGACGCTATTTTCTGCCGATGACCACAGCGAAGGCTATGGCCCCGAAGAAGCCAAGCGCTTTACCGCCGAGCTGGTGAAAATTCTCGGCTTGCCAGCCAACTGCCCAATCCCTGCCTATGAGGACGTGGTGCAGCAAGTCCATCTTGAGCAAGGGTTGCCGAATAACCTCGACCCACTGCAGCTGGATCTCAAGGCCCCCGAGGCCCGGCAGCGTCTGGCCCGGCTGCTGGAGCAAGGCCTGGGCGAAGTGGTTGGCTATGTACTGCCGCTGTCGACCAAGGCACTCGACCCGACTATCGCCCTGGGAGTTGCCTGGCGCACCTGCCCATGGCCGCTCAAGCGTGAACACCTGTATCTGATCGAAGGCGACTCGCCGATGGGCCTGCGTTTGCCGCTGAACGCGCTGCCGTGGGTCATGCCGGAAGACATGCCGCAGAGCTTCGATGTAGATCCCTTCGCACCGCGCGAGGCATTGGCTAACGCTGCTCCTGCCGTGGATCCAGCGCCCGCCAAAACGGATAAGCGCCCGACGCTGAGCCGCAAGAATGCCGCCAGCATCGCCGCAGACAGCACGATCGAGCCGCGCGATGTGATTCATACCGCGCTCTGCGTGCAGGTGAGGGAAGGGCGCTTGCATGTCTTCATGCCGCCGCTCAAGCGTATTGAGGATTATCTGGCGCTGGTAACGGCCATCGAGCATACCGCTACCAAGCTGAAGCTGAAGCTGCGTATTGAGGGCTATCAGCCGCCGCGCGACCCACGGATCAAGTTGCTCAGCGTCACTCCGGATCCGGGCGTGATTGAAGTGAACATCCACCCTGCGGCCAGCTGGAATGAGCTGGTCTACAACATGTCGACCCTCTATCAGGAAGCTCGCCTGACGCGTTTGGGGACCGAAAAATTCATGCATGACGGTCGCCATACCGGTACCGGTGGCGGCAACCATGCAACCTTGGGCGGCGCGACCGCTGAAGACAGCCCGATGCTGCGCCGCCCGGACCTGCTAAAAAGCCTGATCACTTACTGGCAGAACCACCCGGCGCTGTCCTACCTGTTCTCCGGCACGTTTATTGGCCCTACCAGCCAGGCGCCACGGGTCGATGAGGCGCGTGACGATAACCTCTATGAGCTGTCGATTGCCTTTCAGCAGATGGATCAGATCCTGCCGACGATGCAGCCTGGTGATAAGCCGTGGATGGTTGACCGTTTGCTGCGCAATCTGCTGGTCGATCTGACTGGTAATACCCATCGCTCCGAGTTCTCCATCGACAAGCTGTATTCACCCGATGGCCCGACGGGCCGGCTCGGCCTGGTCGAATTCCGCGCCTTCGAGATGCCGCCGCATGAGCGCATGAGTCTGTTGCAGATGCTGTTGTTGCGCGCACTGGTCGCGCGCTTCTGGCGCGAGCCGTATCAGGCCAAGCTGGTTAACTGGGGCACTGCGCTGCACGACCGCTGGATGCTGCCGCACTTCGTCGCCCAGGATATTCGCGACGTGGTCAAGGATTTGCGCGCAGCAGGCTATGCCTTTGAGGAACATTGGTTCGAACCCTTTGTCGAGTTCCGCTTCCCACGGTTTGGTACCGTGGTATACGAGGGCGTCGAGATGGAGCTGCGTCAGGCCATCGAACCCTGGAATGTCCTGGGTGAGGAAATGAGCGCTGGCGGTACGGCCCGCTACGTCGATTCTTCGGTGGAACGTATGCAGTTATTGGTGCGTGGCCTGACCGATGGCCGCCACGAGATCGCCTGTAACGGTCGCCGTCTGCCGCTGCACCCGACCGGTGTGCCGGGTGAGTACGTTGCCGGGGTGCGTTTCCGCGCTTGGAGCCCTTGGTCTGCGTTGCACCCGACGATCAAAGTGCAGGCGCCGCTGACGTTTGATCTGGTTGATAATTGGAGCGGTCGCGCTATCGGCGGCTGTACCTATCATGTGGTGCATCCGGGCGGTCGTAGTGAGGAGAGTTCGCCAGTGAATGCCAATGCAGCTGAAGCACGGCGCTTTGCCCGTTTCTGGGCCCACGGGCATACTCCCGGACCAATGCGCGTGTACAAGGAAGAACTCAATCCGAGCTTCCCGATGACGCTCGATTTACGCTGGCAGCCCTATTAAGCCTGGGAGCCCTCCAGTGCTTCATTTGCGAGCAAAAGAACTGAGCCAATGCTGAAAAAACTACTCGCCGAGTATCGCGCCGCACCCAACAGTTTCGACGAATTGCTCGATGCGGCTAAACAGCCGCGCGAGCACTGGCGCGCCATGCTCGGCAGCTTGGCCAAAGAGTCGCCGCAGGTCATGCGTCAGCGCCTGGAGTCGGTTGAAAGTCAGATCCGTGAAAACGGTGTGACCTACAACGTCTATGCCGATACCAAAGGCATGCAGCGCCCCTGGGATTTGAACTTGCTGCCGCTGATCCTGCCCCATGACGAATGGGCGGGCATCGAAGCTGCGGTGGTTCAGCGTGCAACCTTGCTGAACCGGATACTCGGCGACGTGTACGGCGAGCAGCGCATGCTCCAGGAAGGTTTACTGCCACCTGCATTGGTTCATGGCCATGCAGGCTTCCTGCGTCCGGCCCACGGCATTCGGCATATTGACAACCTGGCCTTGCATTTTTACGCGGTTGATCTGGCGCGCGCGCCCAATGGTCAGTGGTGGGTGGTGGCCGATCGTACCCAGGCGCCCTCGGGTGCCGGTTATGCACTGGAAAACCGTGCAGTGATCGCACGGACGTTCCCGGATCAGTTGCGCGACCTAAACGTGCAGGATCTAGCCGGCTTTTTCAGCAGCATGCGTGACAGCCTGGCCCATTGGGGCCGGCAGTGCGCCGCCAATGGTGGGGTGCCGTTGCGTGGCAGCGAATCACCGTTGATTGTGCTGCTCACCCCGGGTCCCTACAACGAGACCTATTACGAACAAGCCTACCTGGCGCGTTATCTCGGTTTGCCGCTGGTAGAGGGCAGCGATCTCACGGTGCGCGGCGGTATCGTCTGGCTGAAAACCTTGTCCGGCTTGCAACGCGTGCATGTGATCATGCGCCGGGTCGACGATGATTTCTGTGATCCGCTGGAGCTGCGCACCGAATCGGCACTGGGCGTAACTGGGTTGACTGAGGCTGCTCGTCTCGGCAACGTGCTGATCGCCAATAGTCTTGGCTCCAGTCTTCTGGAGTCCGGCGCACTGCTGGGCTTCTTGCCGGCGCTCTGCAAACGCCTGCTCGGCGAGTCATTGCAGATGCCCTCCGTAGCAACCTGGTGGTGTGGCGAACCGGCGGCGCTTGAGCAAGTGCTGGCTAATCTCGACCAGCTGGTGATCAAGTCGAGCTTTCCGCAATTGCGCCAACTGTCGATGTTTGGTCAGGACCTCAGCGGCGAAGCGCGCGCGACGCTAATCGCCAAGATGCGCGCCAATCCCCGCAACTATGTCGCCCAGGAACTGGTGCGCTTGTCGCAGTCGCCTGTATGGAAGGCCAGCGCGCCAGCCGGGTTGAGTGCCTGCGCTGTCGGTCTGCGGGTGTACGCCTGTGCCACACCGAACGGCTACGTGGTGATGCCCGGCGGGTTGACCCGGGTTGCCACCGGGCCAGATTCACGCGTTATCGCCATGCAGCGCGGCGGCAGCAGTAAAGACACCTGGGTGCAAGCCCGTGCGCACGCGACGACTCACCGACCGCCTACGCGTACCACTACCAGTAAAGACTTGATTCGCGACGATACACACCTGTCCAGTCGCATGGCTGAAAACCTGTTCTGGCTGGGACGAAACACTGAACGCTGTGACAATATCGCGCGACTGATGCGTGTCACGCTGCATGTGCTGCTGAATGTCAGCCCGCAGGAGCGTGGCGCGGAGTGGTCCACGGTAAAGGGGCTATGCGCCTGGTTTCAGCTGATCGAGACCCCAGACAAAGATGCCCTCGCGCAGCAAAGCCAGGGCTTGGGGCAAACGCAAAGCCAGCAACAAAGCGCGCCACCAGTGGTGCGCTGGAGCGATGCGCGCATCGAGACAGCTTTGTTGCTGGCTGTTGTGTCGCCCAGCGTGCCCGGTCTCGCCAGTCAGCAGCAGCAGCTTTACAACACCGCCAGCCAGTTGCGTGAACGTTTGTCTGCGGATAATTGGCGTGCGCTTAATCGCATGCTGCAGCGCAGCGGCAACAGCGATGCACGGCTGACACCCTCAGAGGCCATGAGCGTTCTTGATGACGCCGCCGCGTCATTGATGACCCTGTCCGGTTTCGCCCTGGATGGCATGACCCGCGATCTGGGTTGGAGCTTTCTGTCTATTGGCCGACGCCTGGAGCGTTTGCAGTTCCAGACGCTGGTACTGCAGCGCGCATTGGCGATGGAGACAGACGGAGGCCTGGACTGGCTACTGGAGTTATCCGACAGTATCGTCACTTATCGCTCTCGTTATCGGGCGCAGTCCGAATGGTTACCGGTGCTGGATTTGTTACTGCTCGACAGCAGCAATCCACGCTCGGTGCTGTTCCAAATAGCCGGGATTTTGAAAAGCCTGGCCAAGTTGGCGCTCACTTACGGTAGCTGTGGCGAGACACTGTTACTGCCGCTGAAAACCGCATTGCTGGCACTCGATCCCGATGAAGACCTGTATTGCGCCAATCCAGCCCTTATCAGCCTGTTGCAGCGTATCAACCATGCGAGCGTGGAATTGTCGCAGCAGATCAGTGCGCGTTTCTTCAGCTACACAGCCAGCGAACACCAGGGTAAGGGCGCCGTATGAGCAATATCCCCGCTGCTAATTCTGGCCCCGTGCGCTACCGCGTGGTGCATGAAACCCACTACACCTATCAGTTCCCGGTGACGCTCTCGCAGCAATACCTGCACCTGACACCGCGCTCTTTTGCATATCAGCAGACCGAGTCGCAGGCTATCTGGGTTGATCCGCAGCAAGAACATCTCCTCGATGCGCTGGATTATTTTGGCAATCACACGCGCAACATCACCATCACCGAGTCGCACAAGGAGCTGCTGGTGCATGCCGAGTCGACCGTGCTGCTGCATCCGCGGCCGGGTCTTGGGCAGATAAAAGGCAGCATGCCCTGGGAAGCACTGGCGCAGATGCTGCAACAGATACGTAACCCGGCGACTCTTGAAGCAGTGCGCTATCTCTATGACTCACCCCACATCCAGTGCGGTTCAGCGCTGGCGCATTATGCCCGCGACAGTTTCAGCCCTGGCCGGCCATTGCTGGATGCCGCACTGGATCTTACTCAGCGCATTTTTGACGATTTTGAATTCGACGATACTGCCACCGAGATTTCTACCCCACTGGCTGAGGTCCTCAAAGGCCGGCGCGGCGTTTGCCAGGACTTTGCCCAGTTGATGATTGGTTGCCTGCGCAGTCTTGGCCTGTCGGCGCGCTACGTCAGTGGTTACATCCTTACCCATCCGCCGGCTGGGCAGCCGCGGATGATCGGCGCCGATGCGTCACATGCCTGGGTTTCGGTATTCTGTCCGCAGCTTGGCTGGGTCGACTTCGATCCGACCAACCGCTGCCTGGTGCAGACTGAGCACATTACCCTGGGCTGGGGACGTGATTTCAGTGATGTAACGCCCCTGCGTGGTGTGGTGCTAGGCGGCGGCGAACAAGAACTACAGGTGCGTGTGACGGTGATCCCTGCCAGCGAAGAGCTGGCAATAAATTCGCCAGCTGTACACGCATGACGCGTGCGCCAGGCGCAGTGACGAGCACTGTGCCTGGCGTTCACTGCTGACGGCTATTGCTGTTGTACCTGGAGCATTGGCAAGGCTTCTACTTCCACCTCGACATGCGCATGCATCTGCTCGGTGCCACCGCCACGGCGCATGCCGCGCACCGGGCAAGCGTCCAGGTAATCGCGGCCCACCGCCAGCTTTAAATGGCGCTCCGGCTTGGCCAGGCAATTGGTCACATCAAAGCTGTACCAAGCGCCATCCAGCCAGGCCTCGGCCCAGGCGTGGCTAGCCAGATGATCGTCGCTGTCGGTGTATAAATAGCCGGACGCATAGCGCGCAGGGATACCCAGGCTGCGCGCGCAGGCGAGAAAGGCATGGGCATGATCCTGGCAAACACCCTGCTGGCCGGCGAAGGCTTCTGCGGCGCTGGTTTCCACCGCAGTACTGCCGGTCAGGTAACTGATGTGGCCATTCAGGCCATGCATCAAGTCGATCAAGGCATTGCGGTCGCGTCGCTGCTTGCAGTGCTGCAGGGCGAACTCGCGCAAGGCCGCATCTGCCTCGGTCAGGCGGGTGAAGCGCATGAACGGTAACGCCGAGCGGCTATCGTGCTCGGATTCACACTGCCCGTCTATTTCGACCAGGCCACGGGCGCCAATGACGATGGATTCGTGGGGCTCATCCATCGTCAGCACATGCAGGATATTGCCGTAGGGGTCGAGTTGGGCGCGCACCGGCCGCGGCAGGTTGAGCTGCCAGTTGAGGACGCGCTGACGCTCACTGTCGTGCGGAGTCAGGCGCAGGTACTGAATGCTGGTGCGCACCTGCTTTTCGTAGCGGTAGGTGGTGTCGTGGCTGATGGACAGTCTCATGCGACCTCCAGATAAGAACTTTGAATGGCTTGGCCCAAGTCGCGCACCAGCAGGATAAGGTCGGTGAGCCAGGCATGCAGGCCTTCATCAAGCACTTCGTCGATGCTGGTGTAGCGCAGGCGGGCTTCCAGTTCGGCCGCCAGGCGCTGGGCCGGACGACCGTTCTCACCCGGCAGGCTGGCGAGCATCAGGTGCAGTTCATCCACGCAGGCGCGCAGGGAACGCGGAATGTCAGGGCGCAACAGCAACAGCTCGGAGACCTTGCGCGTGCCCGGCGAGCCACGATAGATCTCGGCAAAAGCCTCGAACGAGGACAGTGCGCGCAGCAATGCGCTCCACTGGTAGTAGCTACGTGCGGGGCGGCCGTCGACCTCGTCGATGTCCTCGCCAAGCATCTCGTAGCGCGCATCGAGCAGGCGCAGGGTGTTGTCGGCACGCTCGATAAAGGTGCCCAGGCGAATGAAACGGTACGGATCGCCGCGCATGATGGTGCCAGAGGTGGCACCGTGGAACAGGTGCGAGCGCTCCTTGACCCATTCGCAGAAGCGGCTGATGCCGTAGCGCCCCAGCCCTTGCTCGGCAATGCCGCGAATTTCCAGCCAGGTGGCGTTGATGTTTTCCCACATGTCGGCAGTGATGCGTCCACGCACGCCATGGGCATTACTGCGTGCCGCGCCCAGGCAGCTGTAAATGCTCGCCGGGTTTTCGGCATCCAGGGCAAAGAAGTGCAGCATGCGCTCGCCGTGCAACTGGCCATGGCGCGCCATGTATTCCTCAAGCGTGCCGGTGATGAGCAGTGGCATGGCCAGCTCTTCCAAGCCATCGCCACGGCCGTCTTGCGGCATCAGCGACAGCGAATAGCTGACATCGAGCATGCGCGCGAGGTTTTCCGCGCGCTCCAGATAACGCGACATCCAGTACAGATCGGAGGCAGTTCTACTCAGCATTTTTCAAGTCCTCCACGATCCAGGTATCTTTGGTTCCGCCGCCTTGCGACGAGTTGACCACCAGCGAGCCTTCGCGCAGCGCGACCCGAGTCAGGCCGCCCGGCACCAGGCGCACTTCGCGACCCGACAGGACGAACGGTCGCAGGTCGATGTGCCGCGGCGCAATGCCATTCTCGACAAAGGTCGGGCAGGTCGACAGGCACAGGGTCGGCTGGGCGATATAGGCTTGCGGCCTGGCCAGCAGGCGGGCGCGAAAGTCTTCGATCTCGGCCTTGCTCGCGGCCGGGCCAACCAGC
>NZ_JAUXMX010000031.1 GCF_030683065.1 Pseudomonas sp. | reverse complement strand
TGTAGACCTTGTCGTCACGCACGAACAGGTCCGCGCCCTCGACCAGCTCAACGCCCATCTCGCGCGACAGGAAGGCGTGCTCGTAATAGGCACTGTTGAAACGTCCCGGCGTCAGCACCACCACGTTGAGGTTATCCAACGGGCTGGAGGTCTTCAGGGTCTCAAGCAGCAGGTTTGGGTAATGATTGATGGGTGCGATGCGCTGCGCGGCGAACAGCTCGGGGAACAGGCGCATCATCATCTTGCGGTCTTCGAGCATGTAGCTGACGCCGCTCGGGGTGCGCAGGTTGTCTTCCAGCACGTAGTAGCTACCATCGCCATCGCGCACCAGATCGACCCCGGCGATATGCGCATACAGATCACGGTGCAGATTCAAACCCTGCATGGCGATCTGGTAGCCCTCGTTGGCCAGCACCTGTTCGGCGGGAATGATCCCCGCTTTGATGATGCGCTGATCGTGGTAGATGTCAGCGAGAAACATGTTCAGCGCCTGCACGCGCTGGATACAGCCGCGCTCGACCATTCGCCATTCACTGGCAGGAATGCTACGCGGGATGGTGTCGAAGGGGATCAGCCGCTCGGTTCCCTGCTCATCGCCATACAGGGTGAAGGTGATGCCAGCGCGGTGAAACAACAGATCTGCCTCGCGGCGTCGCTGGGCCAATTGCTCTGGCGGGATGGCTGCCAGCCAACGGGCAAATTCTAAATAGTGTGGGCGACACTTGCCCTGTGCATCGTACATTTCATCGTAGTACTTGCGATCCATACCGCATTCCTCGTCCGCTGATACCGGTCACTATCGCAAATCGCCAAGCCCGTGCCATCTAGAAATTTGCTTTATTTAAGAAAGTTTGGAGTTTGCAAAAAATAGTGCGGCGTTTTCTCATCGCCAGTTGTCCCGGATCATTATTTAGCTGAGCGGCACAAGTCGACTTTTGTCGAAGTGCCCGCGCAGCCTGGCTGGTTGTGCGTCGGCCGCGGCATCGGCAATGTGCACTGTTAGCTACTGGTCTGAGTTGCAGTGAGGCAACTGAAGTTGTTTGTGGCCGGTCGAAATGAACGCGTAAAAATAGGCTTCCTATCTCGTGGGTACGGCTACACACGGCGCACTTTTATGGTGGGCAGTTGGTCAGATGCCACAGGTTAATTGAGCCGTTATTTACTTGTGTTGGAGAGCGTGGCCAGCGTGCAATTGTCAGGAACCCAGCGTTACACTGCAGCGCACATACAAGGTGGCAATCATGGCAAAAAGAAAAACAGGCTCCGCCCATATGGCGCAAGAGTCGAAAGACGCGCGTACAGCTGATGGGCAGTTGGTCATAGGGGCCGGAGATTTGCCTGCGAACAATGCCTGTGCATTTCCGATTGTCGGGATTGGCGCCTCTGCCGGTGGATTGGCTGCGTTTGAAGCGTTTTTCTCCGGTATGCCGACCGATACCAACCCCAATATGGCCTTCGTGCTGGTCCAGCACTTGGCGCCGGACCACAAAAGCATGCTCACGGATCTGATCCGACGCTTCACGCGTATGCAGGTCTTCGAGGTGGTGGATGGCATGCAGATACAGCTTAACTGTGCCTACATCATCCCGCCCAATCACGACATGGCCTTCATCAATGGCACCTTGCAACTGCTCTCACCGAGCGAGCCCCGTGGTCAGCGTCTGCCTATCGACTTTTTCTTCAGATCGCTAGCTCTTGACCAGCGCGAGCGGGCCATAGGTATTGTACTTTCGGGCACAGGCAGTGATGGCACCTTGGGCGTTCGCGCGATCAAGGCCGAGGGCGGGATGGTCATGGCCCAGGATCCCGACTCTGCTGAATTCGACGGTATGCCGCGCAGTGCCATTGCCACCGGCTTGGTCGATTACGTTCTGCCGCCTGCCGAAATGCCGGTGCAGCTCATGGCGTACCGCGCACATGCCTTCGGCAAACCGCCGCTGTTAGTCAGCATCCCGAGCTCCAAGGCCGAAGATGCCCTGAAAAAGATCTTCATTGCGCTACGCACCCATGTCGGCCATGACTTTTCACAGTACAAGCCGAGCACCATCTTGCGCCGCATTGAACGTCGCATGGCGGTCCATCAACTTGAAAATATCGACAGCTACGTCAAGTACCTGCACCAAACCCCCCGCGAGGTGGAGTCGCTATTTCGTGACCTGTTGATCGGTGTGACCAATTTCTTCCGTGACCCAGCTGCCTTCAAGGCGCTTGAGGAACTGGTCATACCCAAGCTCTTCGCCGCTAATCCACCGGGTTCAGCGATCCGGGTGTGGTCAACCGGCTGCTCAACCGGCGAGGAGGCTTACTCGCTGGCCATCCTCTTGCAGGAATACCGTGAAACCCTTCAGCAGGATTACACGGTTCAGGTATTCGCCACCGACATAGACAGCCGGGCGATTGCCACGGCTCGCGCCGGTATTTACCCAGCCAGTATGGCCGCCGACATAAGCCCCGAACGGCTGAAGCGGTTTTTTAGCCTTGAGTCCGATGGCAGCGGTTATCGCATTCACAAAAGCATTCGCGACATGCTGGTATTTTCCGAACAGGACCTGATCAAGGATCCTCCGTTTTCCAAGCTGGACTTGATTTGCTGTCGCAACCTGCTGATTTACTTAGGGGCGGAGTTGCAGAAGAAAATAATTCCGCTTTTTCACTACGCACTCAAGCCGGGTGGAATTTTGTTTCTCGGAACATCGGAAGGCGTCGGCGACTTTGATGAGCTGTTCAACGTGCTTGATCGCAAATCCAAGCTGTATCAGCGCAAGGAAGACTTCAGTGGCATGCGGCGCACCTTCCTCAGCCGTTTTCTGTCCCCGGTGACTGCTGCCGACATGATCAGCGTTGCGCGCCGCCCAGGCAGTGCCAAAGCGATTTTCCCGAGTAAATTACCGCTGCGGGAGATAACCGAACAGGCGCTTTTGCAGCACCTGGCGGCAGTAGCCGCGCTGGTCAACGCGCAAGGCGACATTCTGTATCTGCATGGCCGCAGTGGCATGTTCCTGGAGCCTGCACCGGGTGAGGCGGGGATCAACAATATTCTCAAGATGGCGCGCGAGGGCTTGCACTCGGGGCTGGCTACCAGCCTGCATAAGGCGGCTGCCAGCAAAGAGGTTGTGCGGGTAAAGGCACTGCAGGTTAAAACCAACGGCCATGTTACCTCTGTCAACCTGACTATCTGGCCGGTGAAGTCGGGCCCTGCTGCAGCGATGGAGGCCTCTCTGTTCCTGGTCATCCTGGAGGAGGCGTCAGCCTTGGCTGCGTCGCCGACGCAACCGATTACCGTGCAGGCAGATGCTGCTGCTGAGAACAGTGGTGATATAGACCCACGCCTTGAATCGCTCAAGCAGGAGCTGCAAAGCAAGGAAGATTATCTGCAGAGCATCATCGAGGCGCTGGAGACCTCCAGCGAAGAACTCAAGTCTTCCAATGAGGAAATGCAGTCGGTCAACGAGGAGCTGCAATCCACTAACGAAGAGTTGGAAACCTCCAAGGAAGAGCTGCAGTCGGTTAACGAGGAACTGGCCACTATCAACGCCGAGCTGCAGACCAAGGTGCTCGAGTTGTCGCAGGCCAATAACGATATGAACAACCTGCTGGCGGGCACTGGCATCGGTACGGTTTTTGTTGATCTCAATTTACGGATTCTGCGTTTCACCCCGGCGGCATCGCGAATAATCAACCTGATCCCAAGCGATGTCGGCCGCCCGGTCGGCCACATCGCCTCCAATCTGCTTGGCTATGATCGACTGGTGACCGACGTCAAGGCGGTACTGGATACCTTGACGCCCAAAGAAATTGATGTGCAAACCGTGGAAGGGCGCTGGTACAAGATGCGTATTTTGCCGTATCGCACCCTGGACAACGTGATCGAAGGCGCGGTGATCACCTATGTCGATATCAATGAACACGAGACGCTGCGCCTCAACGAAGAACGTTACCGGCTGGCGGCCAAAGCTGCGCGGGACGTCATTTGGGACTGGGATATCATCAAGGGCGAGCAGCGCTGGAATGAGGCCGGAATCTCGCTGTTTGGTTGGACCGATATCGTTTCAGTGCCGCAATCGATTACCTGGTGGCTTGAGCGTCTCCACCCGGAGGATCGCCAGCGGGTCAACGATGGCATCCAAGCTGCGGTAGCAGATAGTTCGCGCACGCATTGGGACGACGAATATCGCTTTCGCAAGGTCGATGGAACCTATGCGGTTGTACTCGACCGTGGTTTTGTCCTGCGTAATGAACGCGGACAGGCTATTCGCATGATCGGCGCAATGCTCAATATTTCTGCGCGCAAACAGGCTGAGGAAGCACTACGGGTTAATGAAGAGCGCCTGCGGGTGGCGCTGGAGGCTACGCCTGTCGTGATATTCAACCAAGACCAGGAATTGCGCTATACATGGATCTACAATGCTAAATCAGCGGTGCCTGTTGAGCAGTTCTTGGGGAAAACAGATGCCGAATTGCTACCGGCAGAGGCGGCTGCCAACCTGACCGCTATCAAAAGGCAAGTACTGGAGCGCGGGGAGGGGACACGCAGGCGGGTTAACGCCAATATCTATGGCGAGCCAATCCCTTGTGACATGACCGTTGAACCGCTGCGTGATGACGCAGGCGCCATCATTGGTATCACGGGTGCCGTGGTTGAGGTCACCGAACAACCGCATTAGTACTCATGTGTTCACTGAAAATAGCGCACGAGATGAACGACACAGTGAGCCTGTTTTCAGGCGTTTGTAGGCAGCAGCAGGTAATGCTTCTTTCACGGCCGCTTAGCACGAAAGGCCGCCCCCCACACGTCCAAGGTAAATAAGGGCTGCCGATGAAAGATAAGGATGTACGACAGGGAAAAATCACACAGTTGGTGGATTCTGGGACGTTGCTGCGCCAGATGGCGGAAGAAGTCATTGGCGATGATACGGACGTACAGCAAGCAAACCTGCAACACATGCCTCCAGAAGTGCTGCAGCAGACTCTGCACGAGTTGCGTGTGCACCAGATCGAACTGGAGATGCAGAACGAGGAGTTACGTCAAGTACAGGCAAAGCTCGAGGATGCCAAAGAACGCTATTTCGATCTTTATGACCTGGCGCCTGTGGGTTATCTGACCCTCAGTGTGCAAGGGACTATTGTTCAGGCCAATCTCACGTCTACTCATTTATTGAATGTGGTGCGTGCGGACCTGATCAAACATCCGATCACACGCTTCATCTTTCGCGACGATCAGGATATTTTCTACCAACTGCGAAAGCAGCTGATTGCCACGGGCGAACCACAGACGTGCGAACTGCGCATGGTCAAAAGCAATGGCACCTTGCTGTGGGCACACCTGGATGCAACCAAATCAGAAGATGAAAGCGGTGCGCCGGCGCTGCGCCTTGTTGTGAGTGACTTCAGTGCGCGCAAGTCTGCAGAAGATGCGTTGCAGGAGAGTTATCAGGCACTACAGAGCATTCTGGACGCGACCCTCGATGGTTTTTGGCGCGTCGATATCCACGGCAACATTCTCGATGTGAATCCTGCGTACTGCGAACTTTCGGGTTATACCCGCGAAGAACTGCTGAAGATGAACATTATCGACCTGGAGTTGGCCGAGTGCGCGGCAGCCACGGCAAAACAGACCCTTAGCCTCATAGAAACCGGTCACGGACAGTTCGAGTCCGTGCATCGTCGTAAGGACGGTTCTCCCTGGCAGGTCGAGGTTAGCAGCACGTTTCGCGATGCAGCCGGCGGACAGGTTTTTGTGTTTGTACGGGATATCTCCAAGCGTAAACAAGCCGAAGAGAAACTCCAGCTTGCAGCCAGCGTGTTCTCGCATTCGCGTGAAGGCATCATGATTACCGCGGCCGACGGCAACATCATTAACGTCAATGCCGCATTTACCAGGATCACCGGTTATAGCCGCGAGGAAGCCGTAGGGAAAACCCCGCACTTTCTAAGTTCGGGCCGTCACCCCGGTGAGTTTTACGAGTCTATGTGGCAGAGCTTGAGTGAAAAAGGCCACTGGTACGGTGAGATATGGAATAGGCGTAAAAACGGCGAAATTTATGCAGAAATGCAAACAATCAGCAGCGTGCGCGACTCCAACGGCGACGTTGTGCAGTACGTTGCGCTGTTCTCTGACATCACCGAAATCAAGGCGCACCAGAGCCGGCTCGAACATATTGCACACTACGATGCACTGACCTCGTTGCCCAACCGCGTGCTATTGGCCGACCGTTTGCGGCATGCCATTGTCCAGGCGCAGCGGCGAGGCCAACTGCTGGAAGTCGTTTACTTGGACCTCGACGGTTTCAAGGCAATTAATGACACGCACGGCCACGAGGCTGGCGATAAGCTGCTGATTGCCTTGTCTGCCACCATGAAACAGGCCCTGCGTGAGTGCGACACCCTTGCACGCATTGGTGGTGACGAATTCGTTGCGGTGCTGGTCGACCTGCCGGATGTGGCAACCAGTATGCCGATGCTCAGCCGATTGCTCGCGGCGGCGGCACAAGTGGTCCGTGTAGGTGATCTGACGCTGCAGGTATCCGCCAGCATGGGCGTGACCTTCTGTCCGCAACAGGAAGAGGTCGACGCGGACCAGCTCCTGCGTCAAGCCGATCAGGCGATGTACCAAGCTAAGTTATCGGGCAAGAACCGCCTGCACTTTTTCGATGTCGAGCAGGATCGTTGTGTGCGTGGCCATCATGAGAGCCTGGAACACATTCGCCGGGCATTGGCCGAGCGCGAGTTCGTCCTTCATTACCAACCCAAGGTGAACATGCGCACCGGTGAAGTCATCGGTGTTGAGGCGCTGATCCGCTGGTCGCACCCTCAACGAGGGCTGCTGGCCCCTGCGATATTTCTACCGGTGATTGAGGATCACCTACTGGCCATCGAGATCGGAGAGTGGGCCATAAATCGAGCCCTGAGCCAAATGGAAGACTGGCTCAAGGTCGGGCTGGACATGGAAGTCAGTGTCAATATTGGTGCGCGCCAGCTGCAGCAGAAGAATTTCGTTGAGCGTTTGCGAGCCATTCTTCAGGCGCACCCGCAGGTCAGCCCTGCACGCCTGCAGCTGGAGATTCTGGAAACCAGCGCATTGGAAGACGTCGCCCACGTATTTCAGGTGATCGAGGCGTGCCGCGGATTCGGTGTGATGTTCGCACTGGATGATTTTGGAACAGGTTATTCCTCGCTCACCTACCTGAAGCATTTGCCGGTGGCCATGCTGAAAATCGACCAGAGTTTTGTTCTCGGCATGCTTGACGACCCGGATGATCTGTCGATTCTCAAGGGCGTGGTGGGTCTGGCCAGCGCATTCCGCCTTAAGGTAATTGCCGAGGGGGTTGAAAGCCAGGAGCATGGCGCCCTGTTGCTGCAACTGGGCTGCGAGCAGGCCCAAGGGTTCGGCATCGCCCCACCGATGCCTGCAGATGAACTGCCCAGTTGGGTTGCGACCTGGTGGCAGCGTTCGGGTTGGTGCAATCTGCCTTTGGCAAGCAAGGAGGATTTATCGCGATTGATTGCCCGCGTCGAACTGCGCGCCTGGTTCAAGTCCACTGACAACTACCTCAAGGGTGAACGTGCAACCTCGCCGTCACTGGACAGGCAGCAGAGCTACTTCGCGCAGTGGCTGCAAGGCGATGGCCACGGTTGTCATCTCACTCATCCATCCTTTGCGGCTATCACCGCGTTGCATGCGCAGATTTATACGTTGACCAGCGAGCTCTGCGAGCTGCATGCCAAGGGGCGAGGCGCGCAGGTACAGGCAAAGCTCGGCAATCTTCATGACTTGCAGGATGCTTTGCTCGAGCAATTGAACGCGCTGTCTTGAGCGCTCGGAGACGGCAGCTGGTGTGCGCTACACCGAGCGTCGCCCCAGCGAGGCGTCCTCTACATGGCGCGCAGGGGCAGATTTTCAGCCGCGCATTTAGGCCAGGGTCAGCGGTAAACGCGTCGAGGCGTCCGCAGCAAAAGGGAGTTTTTTCACTGCCTCCAAGGTCAGCCTGATAGACTTATTTTGTATTTTTTCATTTTCAAGGAGTCCCATGATCAAGAAATGCTTGTTCCCAGCAGCCGGTTACGGCACGCGCTTTCTACCTGCAACCAAGGCCATGCCCAAGGAAATGTTGCCGATAGTGAACAAGCCACTGATCCAGTATGGCGTCGAAGAGGCGCTTGAAGCTGGGCTGACGGAGATCTCCATGGTCACCGGCCGTGGCAAGCGCTCACTGGAAGATCACTTCGACATCAGCTACGAACTTGAGCAACAAATTCGCGATACCGACAAGGAAAAATACCTCACTGGTATCCGTCGCCTGATCAACGAGTGCACCTTCGCCTATACCCGCCAGGTTGAAATGAAAGGTCTTGGCCATGCGATTCTCACCGCACAGCCATTGATCGGCGACGAGGCATTTGCCGTGGTACTGGCCGATGACCTGTGCCTGAACCTTGAAGGCGACGGCGTATTGACCCAAATGGTCAAACTGTACAACCAGTTCCGTTGCTCGATTGTCGCCATTCAGGAAGTCCCCGCAGAGGAGACCCACAAATATGGCGTGATCGCTGGCGAGATGATTCGCGACGACATCTACCGGGTAAACAGCATGGTCGAAAAGCCCAAGCCCGAAGATGCTCCGTCCAATCTGGCAATCATCGGTCGTTACATCCTCACCCCGGATATCTTCGACATCATCAAAGACACTCCGCCGGGCAAGGGTGGCGAAATCCAGATCACCGATGCGTTGATGAAACAGGCCCAGAATGGCTGCGTGCTGGCCTACAAGTTCAAGGGGCAGCGCTTCGACTGCGGCGGCGCGGAAGGCTATATCGACGCGACTAATTTCTGTTTCGAGAACTTCTACAAGGCCGGCAAGGTTTCATGAGCCAGTAGTGCTGTACACAAGCCACCTTCGGGTGGCTTTTTAACGTCAGGGGATCGGCATCGCCTCCGATCCAGGACCCAGTGGTTGGCCGTAGCTGAACTCGACATAATTGCCTGCTGGGTCACGTAAACCGCAGTAATAGCCGACAGGGTAGGGCTCATCACGTGGCGCCCAGACCAGGCAGCCAGCCTTGTGCGCAAGAGCGGCGATGCTGTCGACCTGCTCGCGGCTGTCCACGGCAAACCCCACATGGCTGTAATCGTCTGCGGCCAACTGCCTAGGCTGTCCGCCAGGCATGATCACGAAAATAAACAGGTGCTCCTTGCCCGGCTCGGCCATCCAGACAATACGTGAGCCTTTACCCTCACGCTGATGGATCACCTGCATGCCGCAAAATTCGCTGTAGAAGGCCACGCAGGCATCCAGGTCTGGCACATGCAAAGCCAAATGGGTAAGGGTAGGGCGCATGGCGTTTCTCCTCTTGGCGATGTTTCAAGCTTAGGCCTAACACAGGGACGAGGTACAACTGGGTTATGCTTGCGACCTGCCAAGGAGACTGACCATGACCTATGACTTCGACCTGTTTGTAATCGGCGCCGGTTCCGGTGGCGTGCGTGCCGCGCGCTTTGCCGCCGGCTATGGTGCCCGCGTGGCCGTAGCAGAAAGCCGTTACTTGGGTGGCACCTGCGTCAATGTCGGCTGCGTGCCGAAAAAGCTGATGGTGTATGGCGCGCACTTTGCTGAAGACTTCCAACAGGCTCAGGGTTTTGGTTGGTCGCTGTCGGCTAAAGCAACGTTTGATTGGCCCACCTTGATCGCCAACAAGAACCGTGAGATCGAGCGCCTCAATGGCATCTACCGCAATCTGCTGGTAAACAGCGGGGTGACCCTGCTTGAGGGGCACGCGCGCCTGCTCGATGCGCACAGCGTCGAGTTGGGTGGGCAGCGCTATAGCGCCAAACACATCCTCATCGCCACCGGTGGCTGGCCGCATATCCCGCAAATCCCAGGGCATGAACATGCCATCGGCTCGAATGAAGTGTTCTTTCTCGAGCAACTGCCCAAGCGTGTGCTGGTGGTCGGCGGTGGCTATATCGCCGTAGAGTTTGCTTCTATTTTTCACGGTCTCGGTGCCCAGACTTCATTGCTGTACCGTGGTGAACTGTTCCTGCGTGGCTTCGACGGTGCAGTGCGCAAGCACCTGCACGAAGAGCTGAGCAAGCGCGGTCTGGATCTGCAGTTCAACAGCGATATCCAGCGCATCGATAAACAGCCCGATGGCAGCTTGCTCGCAACCCTCAAGGACGGCCGCGAACTGCCCGCCGACTGTATTTTCTATGCCACCGGCCGGCGTCCGATGCTGGATAACCTGGGCTTGGAAAATACCGGGGTCGAGCTTGATGAGCGGGGCTATATCAAGGTTGACGAGCAGTATCAGACCACGGAGCCGTCGATTCTGGCGCTGGGCGATGTGATCGGCCGAGTACAGTTGACGCCAGTGGCGCTGGCTGAAGGCATGGCAGTGGCGCGGCGACTGTTCAAGCCCGAGGAGTACCGCAAGGTCGACTACCAGACGATCCCGACCGCGGTTTTCAGCCTGCCGAATATTGGCACTGTGGGTCTTAGCGAAGAGCAGGCGAGGGCGCAGGGCTATCGGGTCGACGTCTATGAGAGTCGTTTCCGGCCGATGAAGCTGACGCTCACCGAATGCCAGGAACGCACCTTGATGAAACTGGTTGTAGATGCAGACAGCGACCGCGTATTGGGCTGCCATATGGTTGGCCCCGAGGCGGGGGAAATTGTCCAGGGTCTTGCCGTAGCGTTGAAAGCAGGCGCGACCAAACAGATTTTCGACGAGACCATTGGCGTGCACCCGACGGCTGCTGAGGAGTTTGTTACCATGCGTGTCCCTGTGACTACCTGAAAAAACCATGCCACAACTTTTCTACCTGGCCGACCTGTTCGGCGTAGCCGTATTCGCTATCACCGGTGCCTTGATGGCCGGTCGTAAATCCATGGACCTGTTCGGCGTACTGGTGATTGCCGTCATCACCGCGCTGGGCGGTGGAACCTTGCGCGATGTGATCCTCGACAATCACCCGGTTAGCTGGATACGTGACGACATCTATATCGTCATCGCATCCCTGGCGGCTATCGGCACCGTGGTATGGGTGCGCTTTACCCAGCCAATCCATGAAAAAGGCCTGCTGATCGCCGATGCCTTCGGCTTGGCGGTGTTCACCGTGATCGGCACAGAAGTCGCCTTGCAGCACAACGTGCCGCTGAGTACCGCGGTGATCATGGGTGTTATGACCGGCGTCGCCGGTGGTGTCATGCGTGACGTGATCTGTAATGAAATCCCGCTGATCTTCCAGAAGGAAATCTACGCCACCGCCTGTATTGCCGGCGCCTTGGTGTTTATCGGCCTGCGTGCGCTGGATACGCCACATTGGCTGGACACCAGTGTGGCCATGCTTACCGTGTTGTTTATCCGCCTGGCGGCCATCCGCTGGCGTTTCTCGCTACCACGATTCCACTTGCTGGATCGGGATTGAGCATGATCGAAAGCCTGGACCACCTGTATTGACCGTTGCCGATATTCCCCGCACGGCCGCTTTTTACCAACGGGTGCTGGGCATGCAGCATGAGGTCTTTGGCCAAGGCCGTAGCGCTCTGGTATTTGGCCAGCAGAAATTCAACCTGCATCAGTACGGCAACGAATTCGAACCCAAAGCCCGCCAACCGACGCCTGGGGCGATTGACCTGTGCCTGATCACAAACTGGTCGACCGATGCAGTGCTCAAGCACTTGGCTGAACAAGGCGTTGCCGTCGAGCAAGGCCCGGTAAAACGCACCGGTGCAGTTGGTCCAATCGAGTCGGTGTCTGACGGCAATCTGATCGAGGTGAGCCGTTATCTCTGAGGTCGAGTCAGGCAGGAGGATTCATCGGGTACAGGCATCAGGAGGCGCTTTACCCATATGTAATATCCGATAATCACCAGACCCGGATATTGTATATACTGCGTTTTTGCTGCCTGCGGTCGTCGCTTGGCCGCTTTTATAGATACGTCCACGCTCGAGTGTTTTTTATGCCTACAGCCCCGTGCCCGTTGTTCGAGACCTATGGTCGCTTCCAGGAGCTGAACTTTCAGCAGCTCAGCGAAGAGTTACCGATAGTCCGCGATTACCTGGCCAGCTTCGCGGCTGAACTGAATGCGCTTGATGGCTATCAAGCGGTTCGAGGCTTTCTGAAGTCATACGCCGGCAACGACACCACCTTCAATTCTTACCGCACCCACGTCGAGCGTCTGTTGTTGTGGGCATTGCTGATCGCGAACAAGCCACTGCTCGAATTACGCCGCCGTGATGCCGAAGCATTTATGGAATTTTGCCTGCGGCCGCCAAAGGACTGGGTTGGGCCGATGGTCAAATCGCGGTTTGTACGGATCGGCGGACGCAAGAAACTTGAGTCAGATAGCTATCAGGTCAATGAAGCCTGGCGACCATTCAGCGTTACCTTGCCCAAACGCAGCCGATCGCTTGCTGAAACAGGCCTGCAGGACATCACGAACCGCCCGTACAAGATGTCCCAAGGCTCGGTGGCCCAGGTATTTGCCGTGTGTGGCAGCTTTTTCCAGCATGCAATCGATGAAGGCCTGACTGAGGTCAATCCGTTTCGTGCAGTTAAACAAAAGTCCATCTACAAACAGCGCAATACGCTGGACGTTGCTGGTCGCTCGCTCAACCCGCTGCAATGGGGCTATGTGATTGAAACTGCTGAAGAAATGGCTGACGAAGATGAATTGCACGAACGCACGCTGTTCATCCTGACCACCCTGTTTGCCATGTACTTGCGAGTCTCCGACCTGGTCGGTCGTGACAACTGGGAACCGACCATGGGCGATTTCCGCCGGGATACCGCCGGTAATTGGTGGTTTCATGTGGTCGGCAAGGGTAACAAAGCCGCCAAGATCAGCGTGCGCGATGACTATATCCAGACGTATCTGACACGCTACCGGCGTTATCTGGGGCTGTCTGCCCTGCCCTCAGCCCATGAAACCCAGCCACTGTTATCGACCCTTAAAGGCCGTGCGGGTCTTTCCGATCGCCACCTGCGCCTGCTGCTGCAGCAGGTCTTTGATCGAGCCCTGCAACGGATGGTCGACGAAGGCTGGAGTGACGACGAAGTCGACCATTTGCGCTCTGCCTCGCTGCACTGGCTACGCCATACCTCGGCGACTTTTGATGCACCGCGCCGGGACATGAAGGACCTACAGGCCGACCTGCGGCACAACAGCCTGAGCACCACGCAGAATACCTACTACAACTCGCTCGATGAGCAGCGCGCGCATTCGGTAAAAAATCTGCGCATCAAGGATTAGTGGCTACAGTCGAGCCGCTTTAACGACTTGCCTCGGCACGCTAGATTCGCGTGCCACCGCCCTGCCCCGTTGACGGCTTCCTCCAGGTAATTCCCTGGCCGCCCGGTTGCGGCTGATCGCTTCGTGTGGGCCCGCTGGGCCAAGTGTTCCTGTTCCGCGCTGGATGATTTTGCCCGCGAACTGCTGGTGGGCATGGCTCTCGGCTTGGTGCTGTTTAGTTTGGCGTCAGCGGCTATAACCGATAGCGCCTTGATAGGCATCAATACGCTGTCTGGTTGCTGAGGGTAAACATAACGTCGAACCATTCCACCGAGAGCCGGCCTCATGGAAAAGCAGCATCAATGGAACCTCTGGTTCTTCCTCGTCGCCTTCAGCCTGCTCCTGGTGTTTCAGGACTGGTGGGGCACGCGCAGCGCGGTCGAACCCCTGCCCTACAGCGAGTTCATGCGCCTGCTCAAGGAGGAGAAATTGAGCGACCTGCGCATCGAGCAGCAACAGATCAGCGGCAAACTCAAGGAACCGATCAATAACCGCAGCCAATTTGTCACCGTGCGGGTTGAACCCGATCTGGCCGAGGCCTTGGCGCAGTCGCAGGTAACCTTCAGCGGCACCCGTCAGGGCGGTCTGATTAGCAACCTGCTGAGCTGGTTGTTACCGTTTATTCTGATCTTCGCCCTCTGGTCGTTCCTGTTCCGGCGCCTTGCCGAGAAACAGGGCTTTGGCGGCATGGTCAATGTTGGCAAGTCCAAGGCCAAGGTGTTCGTCCAGCGCGATACCGGGGTGACCTTCGACGACGTGGCCGGTATCGACGAAGCCAAGTCCGAGCTGCTCGAGGTAGTGTCCTTCCTTAAAGACCAGCCCAAGTACAGTCGCCTCGGCGCGCGGATTCCCAAGGGCATTTTGCTGGTCGGCCCACCCGGCACCGGTAAGACCCTGGTGGCGAAAGCAGTGGCCGGCGAGGCCAACGTGCCGTTTTTTTCCATCTCCGGCTCGGAGTTCGTCGAGATGTTCGTCGGGGTTGGCGCCGCACGCGTGCGCGACTTGTTCGAGCAGGCGCGCAAGGCCGCGCCCTGCATCATTTTCATCGACGAACTGGACGCCTTGGGCAAGGCCCGTGGCGTTGGCGCGTTCGGTGGTAACGACGAAAAGGAGCAGACCCTCAACCAGTTGCTCGCCGAACTGGACGGTTTCGATACCCGCGAAGGCGTGGTCCTGTTGGCGGCCACCAACCGCCCCGAGATCCTCGACCCGGCCCTGTTGCGCGCTGGGCGTTTCGACCGGCAGATCGTCATCGACCGCCCGGACCGAGGCGGCCGGGTGGCCATTCTCAAGGTGCATGCCAAGCGCATCCGCGCCACCGCTGACCTCGACCTGGAGCGTATTGCTGGGATCACCACGGGGTTCTCCGGTGCCGACCTGGCCAATTTGGTCAACGAGGCCGCGATTCTCGCCACCCGCCGCGGCGCCGATGCCGTGAGCATGCTCGACTTCACCGCCGCGGTTGAGCGTATCGTGATCGGCAGCGAACGCCGTGGGCGCTTGCTCCAACCCCATGAACGCGAGGTGGTGGCCCATCATGAAATGGGCCACGCCCTAGCAGCCGCCAGCCTGGCGGGCATGGACCCGGTGCACAAGGTCTCGATCATCCCGCGCTCGGTCGGTGCGCTCGGCTATACCCTGCAACGGCCCACCGAAGATCGCTTCCTGATTACCCTGGAAGAATTGAAAAGCCGCATGGTGGTGCTGCTTGCAGGACGCGCCGCGGAAGACCTGATCTTCAACGAGATTTCCACCGGCGCCGCCGACGACCTGGCCAAGGTTACCGATATCGCCCGACAGATTGTCACCCGCTTCGGCATGACCGCAGAACTCGGCCAAGCCGTGCTGGAGCGGCAAAGCGCCAGTTACCTGGGCGAGCAGGCAATCAGTTTGCGTGAGAAAGACTACTCGGAGGAGACCGCGCGCGAAGTCGACCTGAGTGTCAGGGCCTTGATCGATGTCGCCTATACGCGGGCCAAGGCTCTGCTGCAGAGTCGCCGCGCCGAGCTGGAACAAGGTGCTCAGTTGCTGCTGGAAAAGGAAACCCTGACTCCCGAGGAGTTCCCGGCGCTGCGTCCGCTGCCTGTCTAGCGTTCAGATGGAGGCAATCCCAATGCAGAGAAAATCCACCGGGCAGCGGCTATGCCTGTACAACAGCGAAGAACTCGCCGCCATTGTGCGCAGCATGGCCCGCCAGGCTGCGGCCCTGTTACCGCCCGGGCAGAGCGCGCTGGTGGGCATTCTGCGCCGCGGCGAGCCATTGGCGCGCCTGCTGCAACAGCAACTGGCGCAACTTACCGGGCAAGCCGAATTGCCCCTGTATGCGCTCAAGGTCAAACGCTACGCCGATGACCTCAGCCTGCTGCATGCACAGACTGCACTGACCGAGAACCCCGAACTGGCTGCGCTGGACTTGTCTTGCACCACCCTGCTGGTGGTCGATGACGTGCTCTATGAAGGCCACTCGCTATTGCGCACCTGCGCCTACCTGTCGCGCCTCGGAGCCCAGCGGGTGCGTGCGGCGGTGCTGGTCGATCGCTGCGTCTGCACGCAACCGGTGCATGCCGATATCGTCGGTGTGCGCCTGCAGATCGCCCCAGGCGACATCATCGAATGCAACGTGCCGCCTTACGAGCAGGCATTTCGCATCGAGGTGCTACGCCACGGCGGCTGAATGGATGCCCTCTCGGCAGCGCTACAACGCACCGCCTGTCAGCACAGATAACGGGTACCTGCCTGTCGCAGTCAGCATCCACTGGCAGCGCGACTGAGCCCGCGACCCTTTTGTAGGATGGCGTTGAGCGCAGCGATACCCATCGACCATCGATGCGCCTATGCCCACCTGCCGCAGGCAAATCGGTAAGCGCAGTGATCGCTGCGCTTATCGATTCTTCCGAACTATGTGGGCCCTCCTAGTACAGCCAGACCCTGACCTCAGCCGTGGAGCCGTCGCAGGGGAACGCCACGGTTTCCTCCAGCAGCGGTTGGCCATTGAGGGTCATGCGCGGCCATGCGGTCTGCGTCTCGCTGGTGATAATTTTCTCAACAACGATGCGCAACGTGCCCTGTGCGCCCTGGATCTGCGCGCTGAAACCTGGCCAGCCTGGCGGCAGGCAAGGTGAGATCGAGAGCCGCCCTTCACGCAGGCGCAGGCCGAGGATTGATTCCACACCCAGTCGCCAGGTCCAGGCTGCCGAGCCGCTGTACCAGGTCCAGCCACCGCGCCCGCAATGGGGGGCGACGCTGGCAATATCGGCCGCCAGTACATAAGGCTCGACCCGGTAACGCGCCAGCCGTTCGGCGTTGTCGGCCTGGTGAATCGGGTTCATTAACTGAAAAACCCGCCACGCCTCTCCAGCATCGCCAAGTTCCGCAAAGGCCATGCCCAGCCAGGCAGCGGCGTGGCTGTACTGGCCGCCATTTTCGCGGATACCGGGTGGATAGGCTTTTATATAGCCGGGTTCCCGTCGGGTATTGGCAAACGGTGGCCAGAGCAGGCGAATCAGTCGGTGCTGCTCACTGATCAACTCGCGGGCAGCGTGTTCGACGGCGTGCCTGGGCCTTGAGTTGGCATGCCCGCCGGACAGCACCGCCCATGACTGCGAGATCGAGTCGATGTTGCACTCATCATCCGTGTGGCTGCCCAGAGGGCGACCGTCGTCGTCAAAGGCGCGTAAGTACCAGTTGCCATCCCAGGCCACCTGGTTGATTTGCTGTGTCAGCGCCTGAGCCGATTTGATCCAGTAGATCTGCTCATCGAAGCAGGCTTGGCGTTCTGCAAGGCCGGAAAAGCCTTTCATCGTCGCCACGGCGAACCAGCCGAGCCAGACACTTTCACCGCGGCCCTCGCGGCCAAGACGATCCATGCCATCGTTCCAGTCGCCGCCACCGATCAACGGCAGGCCATGGCTGCCCCGGGTGATGCCCTGCTGCAACGCGCGCTTGCAGTGTTCATAGAGTGAGTAAAGCTGGCTGCCAGGCAGGTAGCGCGCGTAGCGATCATGCTCGTCGGCGGCCAGCGGCGGCGCCTGGAGAAAAGCCAGCTGCTCGTCGAGGATGCTGCGGTCACCGGTGGCCTCGACGTACTGGCTGGTGACGTAGGGCAACCACAACAGGTCATCCGAACACCGCGTGCGCACGCCACGATCCTGCGGTGGATGCCACCAGTGCAGTACATCGCCCTCCTCGAACTGGTGGGCGGCGCACGCGAGAATATGCGCACGGGCGCGTTGCGGTTCGGCGTGCAACAGGGCGAGTACGTCCTGCAACTGATCGCGGTAGCCGATGGCGCCACCGGCCTGATAGAAGCCGGCGCGGGCCAGAATGCGCGAGGCGAGGGTCTGATAGAGCAGCCAGCGATTGACCATCAAATCGAAGGCTGGGTCGGGCGTCTGTACCTGAACGGTGCCCAGCAGGCGATCCCAGTGCTGGGTGACCTGAGTCAGGGCGTGCTCGACCTGCCCCTCCTGCTGCCAGTAGCGGGACAATGCCGTAGCCTGCTCGCGATCACTGCCCTGACCGAGCAGGAACACCACCTCGACAGTGGCGCCAACGGCGATATCCAGGTGCACCTGAAACGCGGCGCAGGGATCATCGCCGGGTTCGATTCGTCCACCCAGCGCCCAGCGCTGCAGCCCGGCGGGACTGCTCGGATGGCCGGCCATACCGAGAAAATCCTGACGGTCGGTGGTCAGGCTGTGAGGGGGGCGGTTGGCGCTGAGGAATGCCACTCGCTCGGCAAACTCCGGGTTCCACGGGTTGCGGGCCAGTAGTGAATGGCTGTCGCGCTCGTACTCACAGACCACATGGGTTCTCGCGGTGCTGCGCAGCGCCCCGAGCAGCCATTCGGCGTAATAAGTGGCCGTGATCCGTCGCGGGCGGGTGCTGACGTTGTGCAGACGCAGGCGAATGACCTTCACCGGGTCTTCCTGCGCGACAAAGACCAGCACCTCTTGTTCCAGGCCCTGACTGTTGCGCCGCCAGCTGCTGTAGCCCGCAGCGTGGCGAATCTGGCAGGCACTGCCCTGGCCTGCCGGCAATGGCGTGGTGGTCCACACTGCTGCGGTTTCCTCGTCGCGCAGATACAGCGCTTCGCCGGCACAGTCGGCGAGAGAGTCATTGTTCCAAGGGGTCAGGCGATTCTCACCGCTGTTCAGCGCCCAGCTAAAACCCAGGCCGGCCTCGCTGACAATGCTGCCGAAGTCCTGATTGGCCAGCACGTTGCACCACGGGGCCGGGGTGCACTGATCCGCTTCAAGATGGATCAGGTATTCACAGCCGTCGGCACTGAAACCGCCCAAGCCGTTGTCCTCGCGAAGATCGGTCGGTCGGGACAAGGGCCTGGCGATGTCGTCTAACGGCAGACCAGTACCACTAAACAGCGGCAGCGACGGGCGCGGCAACATGGCCGCCTGCAGTTGCTCGGCGAGCGTGCCGGCAGTCTCGTCGAGCACCACCCGCGCGGCACTTTCGAGCAAGCCGATATCATCGGCGGTTAGTTGATCGGCGAACAACAGGTGCACCCCGCCGCTGTGCAGGGGCAACTCATCTTGCACCCCGACTTCCTGCAGCAGCGCATGCAACTGCTCGCGCAGCGGCTCTGCATAGCTGGAGGCCCCCAGGCGCAATACCAGCAGATCGACATGCAGGCCATGACGCCGCCAGAAACGCTGACCACGCACCAAGGTACGCAGCAAGCCGGTATCCTGGCCATGACCGATACGCAATAGCAGCATTGGCCGATCGCCAGAGATGCCCATCCCCCAAAGACGCGGTTGACCCAGGCGGTTGGCCAGCAGGGTCGATGCAGCACCGCGCAGGGTTGGATGCGGGTGCAACATTAAGGATGCAAGCAGTTGCAACTCCATCAACCAGGCGGGCTCCAGCTCCAGCTGGCGGGCTTCGCGACTGGCCTCGCTGGCCGCATCGGCGAAAGCCCATTGCAGCGCGGCCAGGGTGGAGTAGCGCTCAGCGTGCTCAAGCAGCGACTGCCGTGAGCCACCAGCCAGGGTCAGGAAAGCCAGTTGCTGATGCGCTCCGGGTTCGAGCACCAAACGCACCTGCAGGGCCATTATCGGGTCTAGCGTCCAGCCGCTGTTGCCCCCCAGCCCATGAAGGACGCCTGGCGGCTGGCGTTCATCGCCGTGACGACCGAGGAAGCTCTGCCGGTCGCTGTCAAACGTCACGCAGGCCGTGCGTGGGTCATCGATCACCACGCGATGCAGAAGCAGCGGCGACTTTTCCCCGGGATGGCGCGTGCGCCGGGTAAACACTAAAGCATGCAGGTGCGGGAGATACTCGCTGCCGACAAATAACTTGCTGAACGCGGGGTGCCGCTCGTCATCGAGCGGCGGCGCCAGCACCACTTCGCCGTAGCTGGTCAGTTGCAGGGTACGCGGTCGATCGCTCTCGTTGCTCAGGGTCAGGCGGCGAATTTCCAGGTCGTCGGCAGCGGCGACGGCGACTTCCATGCGCAGGCGGATGCCATGGTCGTAACGCTGGAATTCCGCCATGTGCGGATGGAAAACCACCTGTTCATGTTCGGAAAATACGCCGGTTGGCTGTCGGCCGGCCGACCACAGCGCCCCGCTCTGCTCGTCGCGCAGGTAGATCCACAAGCCCTGACTGTCGCGAGTGGCATCGCCCTGCCAGCGTGTCAGCGCGTGCTGATGCCAGCTCAGCCCGCCTCCGCCAGCCGTGGATATCCAACTGCACAGGCGTCCATTGCCGAGTACATGAACCTGGGGGAACAGTTCGGCGTTTTTGGGCACCCAGGCATGCGGTGGTGCCACCCGACTGCTGACAGACACTTGCCGTGCCTCAAGCCGCTGGGTTTGTGCAGGCAGCTCCTGGGGGATGCGCTCATGCAGCAATAGCTCCATGATCCGCACCCGCGGTTCTTCGCAAAAACGCCGTACCAGCACATCAGCGCAGAGGGCGTTGTCCAGCGCCGCGAGAATCATGCCCTGGTGATGGGCCATGAATGCGTGCACCACCGTGAATCGCCGGCCACTGGCAACCCGCTCAACGCTATAGTCTGCCGCCTCGTAGAGTCCGTAGCTGCCGATCAGGCCGAGACGTTGCAGCTCCAGCAGATTATCCAGTGCTGCAGCGGGGTTGACCGCCAGCGCCAACGCCGTTGCGTAAGGCGCCACCACCAGGTCATGCGCCTGCTCGCGGCGCAAGCCCAGCCCGGGCACCCCGAATGCCCGGTAACGGTAGCGGTGCTCAGGGTCGCGCGAAGCGAAGGCCGATTCGGAGATGCCCCAGGGCACACCCTTGTCGCGGCCATGTTGACGCTGCACCTCGACGGCGGCGCGCTCGCTCTGGCCGAGTAGCGAACCGGCATGACTGGGCAGCAGTAAGGGCGGCATCAGGTACTCGAACATCGAGCCATTCCAGGACAGCAAAGACAGCCCGCCAGCCATCTGCGCCAGGGGCCGACCGAGGAAGAACCAGTGTTCCAACGGCACGTCGCCTTTCATGATGGCGAAATAGCTGGCCAGCCGCGCCTCGCTCGCCAGCAGGTCGTAATGGTGAATATCGAGGCGATCGGCACTCAGGTTGTAGCCAATGTGAAACAGCCGTGACTGCTCATCGTAGAGCGGTCTGAAGTCCATGCCCAAGGCCATCGACTCGGCCCGTGCGGCTTCATCCAGCAGGTTTTGACGGAGTAATAGTTGCGCCTGACAGCCGTCTTCCAGTGCCTGTTTGAGTTCACCTTGCCAGCGTTCGTCAGCCTCATCGGTGGCGACGAAGCCGGCTAGCAAGGCCTGGGCCTCAACGCAGGCGGTGGCAACTTCGCTCATGTTCAGGCTCGTCGGCAGGCAGGCGGCGAGTTGTTCTACCAGCGACCTGCGCCCGTGCAGTGGCGCTTGCAGCAGGCTCTGCCAGGGCTGCAGCTGCTCGCGGTCGCGACGCATATCGAGCAGGTGATGATGGATGCGCTCCAGCCAGCACTGGATCTCCTTGAGC
Source organism: Pseudomonas sp. (assembly GCF_030683065.1). GTDB lineage: Bacteria > Pseudomonadota > Gammaproteobacteria > Pseudomonadales > Pseudomonadaceae > Aquipseudomonas. Next base: position 99,392 of record NZ_JAUXMX010000031.1, on the reverse strand, counting down.
TGCTGCACGCTCAGGCCCCGCTGCCGGGTGATGGCCTGGGCTATCGCTACACGCAGCGCGCTTTCCTGTTCTTGCAGTGCGTCCAGGCTGTGCGCAGCGTCACTGGCGTGCTGACACGCGATGACAAAGGCCGCCACGTATTCCTTCACCTGAGCATGCTCGACCATGCTCAGGGCTGCGCGCAGCAGTTCGACCGTGTCCATCAGGCCGGTCCAGCGTTGTTCACGCAGCGCTGGACCGGAGGCGAGTTCGAGGCAGCCACGCTGCAAGGTCAGCAGGCATACCGCCAGGTTACCGCTGTCGACGGTCGAGACGTAGCGTGGCTCCAGCGGACTCAACAGACGTGTGTCGTACCAGTTGAGCCAGTGGCCGCGGTAGCGTTCGAGTTGTTGCAGGGTGTCCAGGCCACGGCGGATTCGCGCCGACAAGTCGCTGGCGCCGATATAGCCCAGATCCGCAGCCGCCAGGGTCGACAGAAACAGCATGCCTATATTGGTCGGCGAGGTCCGGTGGGCGATCTCACTGTAGGGCTCTTCCTGATAATTATCCGGGGGCAGCCAGTTGTCGTCAGGGCCAACAAAGGTTTCGAAGAACAGCCAGGTACGTCGCGCCAGTTGGCGGAGAAAGGCGCGCTGGGTCTTATCCAGTTCGATCGCGGCCGGTCGGCGTGGTTTGGCTATACCCAGGGCGATTTCCGGGGCCAGCAGCCAGAGCAGCAGCAACGGCGTGGCGGGTAGCAATGCGCCTGGATTGAGCAGCGCCAGCAGGCTGCCCAGCAGCGTCGCCAAGACTGGCGAACCCCACATGTGCCGCCAGAAATAAGCCCGCGAACCGCGCTCGGCGAGCATCCGGGCCTGGTGCGCAGCAGTGGTCCATTCGAGTAGGTGACGGCGCGACACCGTCAGCCGCCAGAGGGTGCGGCCCAGTGCGTCGAGTGCAATCAGCGCATCGTTAAGCAGAAACACCAATGCCAAAAACCAGCGTCCGGCATGGTCACGCAAGCGCCTCAACATGCCTCTTACAGCACCGCGTCGGCGGCCGGCGGCCAAGCCTGTGACCAGGTCGGTGAACAGATAGGCACCCGGTGCGGCGACGGCCAGGAGTGTCCAGACCCAGGGTGAACCGGGCAACCACAACCAACCAGCGCTCACCAACGCGACCAGTGACAGCGGAATCAGGCTGCGGCGCAGGTTGTCGATAATCTTCCAGCAATCAAGCGGGCGCAGGCGATTGCTCAGTCTGGAGCCATCACTGGCCGGCACCCTGCGCAGCAACCAGGGTAATAATTGCCAGTCGCCGCGCAGCCAGCGGTGCTGTCGACGGGCGTAGTCGAGATACGACGCGGGGAAACCCTCGTAGAGCACGATATCGCTGACCAGCCCGGCACGGCCGTGGATGCCTTCGAACAGGTCGTGGCTGACCAGGCTGTTTTCCGGGATGCGTCCTTCGAGGCTGCGCTGGAAAGGCGCGACCTCGTAGATGCCTTTACCGACGAAGATGCCGGAGCCGAACAGATCCTGATAAACGTCGGAAACTGCCCGGGTATAGATGTCGATGGCCGTGTCGCCGGTATACAACCGCGCGAACAGCGAGCGGTTGCCACGCTCCGGGGCGATTTCCACCCGCGGCTGCAGCACCGTGTAACCGCGCAGTACCCGGCCACTCAGGGGGTCGAACTCAGCGCCATTGAGCGGATGGGCCAGGGTGCCGACGAGGCGCGCGACCGTCCCGGCGGGCAAGCCGGTATCGGCGTCCACCGTGACCACGAAGCGGATGCCGCGCAATCCCGCAGGAGCCCCTTCATGTAGATTGAAGGCGCCGTCCTCGGCTCCCAGCACCAGGTGATTGAACTGTTCGAGTTTGCCGCGCTTGCGTTCCCAGCCCATCCAGCAACCCTCGCCGGGGTTGTACAAGCGCGGGCGCTGCAGCAGGTGAAACGGCCCGTCGTTGTTGTCGGTATGGCGCAGGTTGAGTCGGCGAATACCCTGCACCAGCAACTGTTCCAACTCTGCATCGTGGGGCATGTGCTGCGCCGGCGCATCGGCATGATCGCTGAGCAGGACGAAGCGCAACAGCGGGTCCGGGTTAGCCAGGTAGTGCATTTCCAGCTGTTCGAGCACCTCCAAGGCTTCATCGGTGCTGCCCAGTAGCACCGGTATCACAACGGCCGTGGCGCAGTTGTGAGCGATGGCCTTGCTGAAGTCGAGCTTGGGCAGCACCCGTGGCGGCAGGTTAAGGGTGACCAGCCAGTGCACCAAGGTAATGCTCAGCACCGAGGCCGGTAGCACGGCCAGCATGATGCCCACAAGCCACGCCGTTGGACTCGCACCGGCCAGTGCCAGATACCAGGCTGGCAGTACTAAGGCGACGCCCCCGGCCAGGCTGAGCGCTGCGGCGTAGAACTGCCCGGCATGGCCAAACAGCCAGCGCCGCCACGCCGCTGCCAAGCCTGGCTGATAACCCAGACCACTCTCGCAGTGTTCGCGCCCCGGACCAATCAGCCAGTAGCCGACATGCCCACAGGCATCTGCCGGGTTACCCGCCAGAGCGTGCTGCAGCACCTGCTCGGCCACCTCCGTCTCGCTGCACTGCGCGCCCGCGGCGAGTTCCTCGAGTGCTTTGCGGTAGCGGTCTCGGGTATCGAAGTCCATGTACGGATAGACGCCCGCAGGGTCAGTGCGCAACGCCGCTTCGACGCGACTGCTTTGTTCAAAAAAATCCTTCCAGGGAATCGCCGCAATAATCCCCAGGTTAGCCAGGGCGCGCGCCACACATTCAGTGTCATCGAAGGCGGCCAACTCGACGCAATGTCGGGTCGGCTCGAAGGGCGCACGTAGCTGCGGCAGCAAGCGGCCGAATGCGCTGACCAGAATTTCCACACAGGCCAGGCGCAGCATGGTCGGGAACGCCCACAACTCGGCGATGGTCAAGGGCGTGGCCGCCTGGTAGGTGCTGACAAACTGCACCGCACTGGGCAGCGACAACTGCAGGCGCGAGGCGTGCAGATAGCCTTGCGCAATGGCGAAAATTCGCGGAACGCCCTCCTCACCCGGATTGGTCAGGCACGGCAGGCGCTGATAGAAATCGCGTGGTAGATCTTCGCTGATTTGCCGTGCTGCGCGCTGCACCTGGTAGTCATTGTCGAGCAACCACTCGGCAGCTTTGGCGACCTCCGCTGGCGGATCGAGGCAGAGTCGCTGTGCAGCCTGCAACCATGTGTCGAGCGTGTCGATATGCAGCCATACCGGCAAATCGCCTGGCTGCCCCGCGACCAGCAGATGGCGCTCGCGCAACTGGCTGGCCACCCTGTCGAGTAACCCCTTGGGGAGGCTAGGTTCTGTCAGGCTCACCGTACCCTCGGCGAGGAAAAATGCAACTCCAGCTGACCGCCTCCGTCATCCTCGAATGCGTTGAACGACGGTTGCTGACGCATGACCAGCATGGGTTGACAGATATGTGTCATGAGAAAGCTGGTGACGTTGCCATAGGGCATATCCAGGCGTGCGCTGCGACCGTGTGCGGAGAGCACAATCAGATCGATGCCTTCCTGGGCAGAAATACGCATCAAGCTGCTGCGTACGTCTTCACAGAGCACACTGGCGCGTACTACAAGACCGTGTTCGCTGGCGCGCGTTTGCAAGCGCGCCAGGTACTGCTGGGCAACCCGTTGGTTGCGCCGCGACAGACGTTCGCATAATTCGACATCTTCACTTTCGGCCGGCCCTACCTCGGTCAAGTTGCTAGGCGGCACCACATGCACCAGCAGCAGCTCGGCGTGCTGCGCCTTGGCCAGGTGCATGGCAAAGGGCAGTACACTTTCGGCCCGGCAGGAGCCGTCGAGCGGCACCAGCAGGCGGCGATAAGCCGTCTGCGGCTTATTGGTTGCTGAGCAGGGGATTAACAGCAGTGACCCCGGCGCATGATCGACCACTTCGCGCGCCGTATCACCCAGCCCCCAGCCTTGCGGCCGCCAATCGCCGTGGGTGCCCAGGACAGTCAGTTCGTTGGGATGCCTCTGCGCCCACAAGCTGATTTGCTCGGCCGCCTGCCCCTCGACAACGTCGGCCTCGATGGCCGCACACAAGTGACGATACTGCTCGACCAGGCTCTCGACCAAGCCGTGGGCCTCGCGCCGGCGAATCTCCCAGTCGAGTGGGTCCTGGCACTCCTCGCCGGTTGGACGCGTGACGAATACCCGCAGCAACAACAGCGGAACAGCCAGGCTATTGGCCATCGCAATGGCATGCAGGATCACCCGGCTGAGCTGCTCACCCGTGCCAATGCACGCCACCACCCGATTAAAGCCTCTGGCAGGTGCTGCTCCGCTGTTTTGAGGCGGCTGAGGAGAAACGATGTCAGTCATCATGCGAAGGGTTTCCTCCGGCGCTGCTAGGCAATTACCCAAGGGTTTCACCCTAGCCAGCCGCGACGGGCGACGGTTTGATGCAGATCAAGTGCCGCTGTGGCCATTGCCTCAGGGTGACGAAGCGGCCAGTCGCGGCTGCAGATACACGATCAGCGCGTCGAGGCTGTCCAGTTTGTGATAATCGGCTTCGGGAATATTCACCCCCAGGCGCCGATGCAAAGCGCCGAGAAAACGCAGCCAGTCCATTGAGTCGAGGTCGACCTCATTGCGCAGCGGCCGGTCGCTGCGTAACGCCTCTGGCTCAAGTTCCGGCGCGATATGCTGCAACTCTTCGAGCACCTGCTGGCGCAGCAGTTGTTGATCCATGGTCATGTTCCTCAGAGGCTGTCGGGGCGTTGCAGAAGGCGTTGCACTTCACCGAGAAAGCGTGCGCCATAGTGACCGTCGCTAACCCGGTGATCGGCGGCCAGGCTGGCGACCACACAGGGCATCACGCACAGCTTGCCCGCATCGACCCAGGGCCGCTCGGCGATGCTGCCGAAGCCGACCAGGGCTACCTGTGGCGGGTAGATCACCCCGAACACCGTGTCCACGCCCTGATCGCCGAGCTGGGTGACGGTTAGGCTGGCGTCGCTCAGCTCGGAGCTGCGCAACGAGCCGCTGCGGGTGCGCTGCACCAGGTCGGCGAGTTCGCCCATCAATTGCTCCAGCGATTTGTCGGCAACCGCGTGCAGCGCCGGCGCAATCAGGCCGCCCTGGCGCAGGGCAATGGCCACGCCGAGGTGGATGTCAGCGGCCGGTTGGAAGGCGCCCTCGTGCCAGAAACCATTGAGCTGCGGGTACTCGCGCAGCGCCAGCGCCACTGCCTTGAGCAGCAGCACGCCGGGCAACAGTCGATCCGCTGGCGTGGTGTTGGCATTGCGCACCTGCAGCCAGGTCATGGCCGGGCCCAGGGCGATGGTTTGGCTGAGGTAGTAATGCGGAATCTCGCGCTTGGAGCGGCTCATGGCCGCGCCGATGGCCTGACGCATGGCGGCCTGGCGATCGGTCGGCCCGCGTTCGGCTGGCGTCGACGTCTGGCTGGCGGCTTCGACATCTTCCAGGGTGACCACGCCATGTGGCCCGCTGCCCGTCAGCGTGGCTGGGTCAAGGCCCAGTTCGCCGGCACGCTTGCGCGCCGCCGGGGAAATCCGTGGCCGGCTGGTCGCTGGCACTGCTTGGGACGGCATGCCTGGTGCTGGCGCTGCCTGCTCGGCAGGCGGTTTGCGCGACACCTGACGCCGCGCGGTTTTGGCGCTTTCCCCGGCTTGCAGCAAGCTGACGAGCGGCGTACCCACCGGCACCTTGGCGCCAGGCTCAATAAGTAACTCGAAGACCTGGCCTGCTTGCCAGCATTCCACCTCGACTGCAGCCTTGGCGGTATCGACCACGGCAATCACCTGACCGCGCTTGACCGCGTCGCCAGGCTTGATCAGCCACTCCAGCAGGGTGCCCTCGTCCATGTCGGCGCCGAGGGACGGCAGTTTGAAATCGATCATGTGTCGCTCCTGTCGAACCGATTCTGGGCGAGCGCGTCTCCCCCGCCCCTACAACTAGCCGCACAGCTCATGGGCTGCGGCGACGATTGCCGGTACCTGCGGCAGCGCCGCGTATTCCAGGTGTTTGGCGTAGGGCATCGGCACCTCGGCGCTGCATACCCGCATCGGCGGCGCATCCAGCTCGTAGAAAGCCTGCTCGACAATCCGCGTAATGATCTCGGCGGCCAGGCTGCCGCTGCGCCAGCCCTCGTCGACCACCAGCACGCGACGGGTCTTGCGCAGCGAGGCGAGAATGGTCGCATCATCCAGCGGGCGCAGTACGCGCAGGTCAATGACCTCGGCGGCGACGCCCTCCCCGGCCAGTTGCTCAGCCGCCGCCAGGGCTTTGCCGAGGGTGCCGCCGTAGGTGATCAGCGTCAGGTCGCGGCCTTCGCGGCGCACCTTGGCCGAACAGATGTCCAGCGGCTCGCTTTCATCCAGCTCGCCTTCAAGGTTGTACAGTTGGGCATGCTCGAAGATCAGCACCGGATCGGGATCCTCCAGCGCCAGCCAGAGCATGCCGCGGGCATCCTCCAGGGTTGCCGGGGCGAGGATCTTCAGGCCGGGAATATGCGCGAACCAACCCTCCAGGCTATGCGAATGCTGGGCTGCCAGCTGACGCCCGGCACCGGTGGCCATGCGCAGCACCAGCGGTACCGAGAACTGACCGCCGGACATATGCCGCAGGGTGGCGGCGGTGTTGATGATCGGGTCGAGGGCGAGCAGGCTGAAGTTCACCGTCATCACCTCGACAATTGGCCGCATGCCGCCCAGCGCTGCACCGATGCCGGCACCGACAAAACCGAGCTCTGACAAGGGCGTGTCGCGGATTCGTTGCTCGCCGAATTCCTCCAGCAAGCCTTTGGTTACCGCATAGGTGCCGCCATAGCGGCCGACGTCTTCACCCATCAGAAACACCCGCGGATCGCGTTGCAGCGCCTCGCGCAAGGCTTCGCGCAGCGCTTCGCGGTAGGTTATGCGCTGGCTCATGGCCTGCCCTCCACTCCGGCCGCCGGTGTGTAGACATCGCGGCACAGGTCTTCCAGCGGCTCCAGGCTGCCGGCCTCGGCATAGGCCACCGCGGCTTCCACCTCCTGCTCCACCTCGGCAGCAATGGCCTGGAAGCCCTGCTCGTCCAGCAGACCCTGGGCCTTTAGCCGCGCGCTGTAACTGTGGATAGGCCCACGCTCTTTCCACTGCTCGACTTCGGCTTTATCGCGGTACAACTCCGGATCAAACATCGAGTGGGCGCGGAAGCGATAGGTCTGGTATTCGAGAAAATACGGCCCCTGCCCGGCGCGCACCTGCTCGACCGCCACGCGGGTGGCCTGGTGCACGGCGACCACGTCCATGCCATCCACCGCCAGAGTGGTGATTTTATAGGCGCCAGCCTTGGCGCACAGGTCGGTCTGCGACTGCGAACGGGCCAGGGCGGTGCCCATGGCGTAGAGATTGTTCTCGCAGCAGAACAACACCGGCAGTTGCCAAAGCACAGCCAGGTTGAGTGCCTCATGGAAGGCGCCTTCGGCCATCGCGCCTTCGCCGAAGAAGCAAGCGGAGAGCCGCGTGCCACCCTGCATGCGTTCGGCCAGGGCCAGGCCGACAGCCAACGGCAGGCCGCCGGCAACGATGGCGTTGCCGCCGAAGAAGCGGGTCTTGGCATCGAACAGGTGCATCGAGCCGCCGCGCCCGCGCGAGCAGCCCTCCTGCTTACCGTACATCTCGGCCATGATCGTAGTCATCGGCACGCCCTGGATCAGCGCATGGGCGTGCTCGCGGTAGGTGGCGAGCACTGCATCGTCGGACGCCAGGGCATGCAGGGCGCCGACCGCCACCGCCTCCTCGCCGATATACAGGTGCAGGAAGCCACGGATCTTGGCTTGGCCATACAACTCGGCCGCGCGCTCCTCCAGCCGGCGGATGCGCAGCATGTCGCGCAGCAACACCAGGGCGAAATCACGCGCATACGGCACGGGCGCGTTCATGTCGGGTTCTCCAGAGTCGAAGTATCGCCTTCGGGCAGGCCCAATTCGCGGGCCTTGAGCAGACGGCGCATGAGTTTGCCGCTGCGGGTGCGTGGCAGGCTCGGCAGGAACGCCAGCGCCTTGGGCGCCACTGCGGCGCCAAGACGCTTGCGCGCATGACCGAGCAGATCGTCGTGCAGCGCCTGGCTGGCGATGAAGCCGCTCTTCAGCGAAACGAAGGCCTTGACCAGCTCACCGAGCAGCGCATCGGGGATGCCGATTACCGCGGCTTCGGCCACCGCCGGGTGTTCCATCAGGGCACTTTCCACCTCAAACGGGCCGATCAGATGGCCGGCCGACTTGATCACATCGTCGTCGCGGCCAACGAACCAGTAGTAACCGTCGGCATCGCGCCGGGCCAGGTCGCCGCTCAGGTACCAGTCGCCGACAAAGCAGCGCCGGTAGCGCTCTTCCTGGCCGAGGTAGGTGCGAAACAGCGCCGGCCAGGGTTGCTTCAACGCCAGTTCGCCGACCTGCTCGTCCGCCAGCAGTTGCAGGCTGCCGTCCTCGCTGCGAGTGACGATGGCCGCCTCGACGCCTGGTAGCGGCTTGCCCATTGACCCTGGTTTGATTGGCATGGCCAACGTGTTGGCGATCATGATGCCGCCGGTCTCGGTCTGCCACCAGTTGTCGTGGATCGGCCGGCCGAGGACCTCCTTACCCCACCACACAGCCTCCGGATTGAGTGGCTCACCGACACTGGCGATAAAGCGCAAATGGGCGAAATTATGCCGTTTGGCCAGCTCCGGTCCGGCCTTCATCAGCATGCGAATGGCGGTGGGCGCGGTGTACCAGACGCTGACTTTTTCTCTTTCGAGGATGCTGTACCAGCGCTCGGCATCGAACTCGCCGCTGTCCACCACGCTGGTCACACCCACTAACAGCGGCGCGAGAATACCGTAGGAGGTGCCTGTGACCCAGCCGGGGTCGGCGCTGCACCAATAGATGTCATTGGGATGCAGGTCGAGGGCGTACTTGCCGCTGACGTAGTGGGTCAGAACCGCGCCGTGCACATGCAAGGCGCCCTTGGGCGTGCCCGTGGTGCCGCTGGTGAAGTGCAGCAAGGCCGGGCTGTCAGCCGTGGTTGGGGCAATAGTGAAGTCTTCAGCGGCCTGGGCCAGCAGTTTATGCAAACTCAGGGTGCCTTCTGGCGGGGTGCTGGTGCCACCGTTCTCGTCATACAACAGCACATGCTTGAGCGCCGGCAGTCGTTCGCGGATGCCGGCAATCTTGCGCCGATAGAGGCTCTCACTGGTCAGCAAGACACTGCCCTCGCCCAGGCGCAGGCGCGTTTCCAGCGGTTCGGGACCGAAGGCGCAGAACATCGGAGAGACCACACAGCCATTTTTCAAGCCGCCAAGCACCCCCAGGTAAAGCTCCAGGCCGCGCTCGCAGAGCACGAACAGGCGCGCCCCCGCACCGATGCCAAGGCCCTGCAACACATTGGCAAAGCGATTGCTCAAGCTGCTCAACTGCGCATAGTTGATCGAACAATGGCCGCCATTACGGTCCAGGATGCGCAGTGCGACATGCCGCCGGTGCCGCCCCTGGGCATGCCGGTCGACGGCTTCGTATGCCAGGTTCAGCCCGCCGTTGGGCAGGCCTGCCAACCCTGCGGCTTGGGCCTGCCAGGAAAAGCCCTTGCGGGCCTTGAGGCTGTCGTCCCAGTTGGGTTTGACGCGCAGTTCAGCAGCGGTTTTTTCGATGATGGTCGGGCGCATAGACTTCTCTCCAGGTTCACTGCACTGACGACTCAACAAGGCCGTTGATCTTGCGCAATACGCGTTTGATGACCACCGGCCTGCAGCTGCAGATAACGGTCATAACGGTAAGTTGGGCCGTCCTTGCAGACGTAGCTGGTACCCAGGTAACAATGCCCGCACAAGCCGTCCGCACAGTGCATGCGCCGTTCCAGCGAGAGCCAGATCTTGTCGGCGGCGATGCCGCGCTGCAGGCAGGCCTCGGCGGTGGCGAGCATCAGCGCCTCGGGGCCGCAGCAAAGCACCGCATCGGGCGGCTGTGCGGCGAATAGTTCGTCGAGATGATCGAGTGGCGAGCCTTGGCGCTGGCCGGGCGTGGCCTCATCGCAAGTCTCGATAAAGGACATGGTCTGGCGCCAGCGTTTGCGCTCGCGCCCCAGTACCTGAGCCGCGCTGTTGCGCGCGCCATAGATGATGTTCAGTCGCACCGGCAGGCGATTGCAGCTGGCTTCATCGATCACCCCAGCCAGCGGTGCCAGGCCGCAGCCACCGGCCACCACCAGCACCCGACGCGCACAAAAAAACAGCGGCCAGCCCTTGCCGAAGGGGCCGCGATAACCCAGCACAGCGCCTACCGGCTGCTCGAACAAGGCCTGGGTGAGCGTGCCCATGCGCCGCACCAGGGCGCTGAAGCGACCTTGCTGGTCGGGCAGGCTGAGGTAGGTGAACGGTGCCTCGCCAAAGCCTGGTACCGCGAGCATGAAGAATTGACCGGGAATTACTGCCATATCACTGGCTAGTGGCTTATCGAGGCGCAAGCTGAAGTGGCGCGCCTCCTCACCGTCTGCGTAATGATCAAGCAGGCGCAGCGTGCGTGGCGTCGAATCGATCATCTCGGGTTTACCCTCTGCATAACGCCATGTACGCCAATACCGCCTGGGCAGACACGGTCACAGCGACCGCAGCCGACACAGCCATAAGCCTCGAATTGTGCTTTGAAGCCATCACCGAACTTGTGCGACCAGAAGCGCTGCACCCGCTGGCCTGCAGTCGCGCTGGGGTTGTGGCCACTCGCCTCCTGCTGGAAGCCCTGATACAGACAGGAGTCCCAGACCCGTTCGTGCTGCATGGCGTCTGGCGCATTGAGCCGCTCCAGCGGGGCGTAGCAGGAACAGGTCGGGCACACCGTCGTGCAACCGGAGCAGCCCAGGCAGCGCAGCCCGAGCGCCTCCCAGGTATCGGCGTCGATGCGCCCGGCATTGAGCGATACGATGCCGTCGACTATCTCCTGCTGCGGCCCCTGTTCAGCCGCCACGCAGACCTCGTTGGCGCGACGTTCTGTTTGCCAGTCATTGCCTGCAGCCGGCAAGCGCAGGCCGCGCAAGGCGGCGTGACCGGCCTCACTGGCGACCAGCAGCAACCAGTCAGCCGCAGCGTCTTGGCGTGGCAACAGGATCAGGTCGGCAGTGTGCTCGCCTACCGTCGGGCCGCTGCCAACAATGCTGCAGAAACCGCCAACGCAGCTGTGCAGGCAATCGACGCCCACCAGCAACGTGGCGCGCCGGCGCGCCTGGTAATGCGGGTCTTCGGCAAAGAAACGATCCTGGTAGACCACGGCCTTGAGGTCACAGGCGTGCAGGCCGAACAGCACCTGTGGCACCACCGCTGGCAGCGCCGAGTAGAACTGCCCGCCGTCGAAGCGAAACAGCAACTCGCGCTCGGCGAAGAAAAAACTCTTGGCGGAAAACGGCGGCGGTTCGGCCAAGGGTTCGAATGGCGCAAAATCCTTGGCGCTGACCACTTGCCAGTGTTGCCCGCCCTGGCCATCACCGCGTACTTCATACACGCGGTGTTGCAGCGCCAGGTGCGCACGCAGGCGCTCCGGTTGATCCAGGCTATAGGCTTGCATGACGAACCTCGTGGCTACCGGCCTGGATGCAGGGCGCCTGTCCAGGCGGCAGTGGCTCGACCTTCACTGCGCAGGCTTTTAGCTCAGGCATTTTGCTGGTCGGGTCTTCGGCGTCGTTGGTCAGGCGGTTACAGGGCGCTTCATGAAAGTGATACGGCATGGCCAGGGTGCCTGCAGGCACGTCATCGCTGAGCTGCACGCGGGTTTCCAGATAACCGCGGCGCGAACTCACGCGCACCCCCTGGTGATCGTGCAGCCCCAGTTTGACCCCGTCGGCCGGGTGCATGATCAGCAGCCCGGCCGGTGTCTCGCGTTCGAGCAGCGGCGACTTGCGGGTCATCGAGCCGCTGCCGTAGTGAAAATGCAGGCGGTGGGTGGTGAACGCAAAGGGAAAGTCCGCGTCCGGGCATTCGTCCGGCGCCACCTGAGTCACCGGCAGCAGGCGCCCACGGCCACGGGGGAAGCGCTGCTCGTGGAGAATCGCCGTACCCTGCGGGTGGGCGGCATCACAGGGCCATTGCAGGCCATGATGGAGATCCAGCGCGGGGTAACTCATCGCGGAATAAATCGGGGTCAAGCCCGCCATCTCGACGAACAGCGCCTCACTATCGGCCCAGGCCATACCCGGATAACCCATGAGCCGGGCCAGCTCAGCCAGTATTTGCCAATCGCTGCGCGCCAGTCCTGGCGCGGCAATGGCCTGGCGGATGCGCTGCACGCGCCTTTCGCAGTTGGTGAAGGTGCCGTCCCTCTCGGCGAACGCGGCGGCCGGTAACAACACATCGGCGCATTTGGCCGTCTCGGTCAGGCTGAGTTCGACCACCACCAGAAAATCCAGGGCTGCGAGGGCGCGGGCCACCTGGTTCTGATTCGGATCGGTCAGTAGCGGATCCTCGCCCATGATCATCAACGCACGCAGCTCGCCATGCTGCGCGGCCTTGAGCATACCTTGTGAAGTCAGGCCGGGCGTTTGCGCCAGCTCGGTAGCCCAGGCTGCGGCAAACGTGGCCTGCACCGCCGGGTCGCTGACATCCTGATAGCCGGGGTAGACGTTCGGCAGGCAGCCCATATCGCAGGCGCCTTGCACATTGTTCTGCCCGCGCAGCGGATTGATGCCAGTGCCGGGGCGGCCGATCTGGCCGCAGACCAGCGCCAGGTTGGAGACCGCAATTACATTGTTGGTGCCGCTCTGAAACTGAGTGATGCCCATGCCATAGGCGGTGAAAGCCGCCTTGGCATGGCTGTAGAGAAAGGCCAGGCGTTGTAACTCGGCCACCGCGACGCCGGTGGCTGCGCTGGTCTGCTCCGGGGTCAGCCCGGCGAGGTGCTGCCGCAATGGCTGAATGTCCTCGCAGCGGCTCTCGAGAAAAGCCTGATTCTCCCAGCCGTTGTCGAGAATGATCTGCAGCAAACCGTTGAGTAGCGCGATATTGCTACCCAGGTGTATTTGCAGGTGGATGTCCGCCAGGCGTGCCAAGCGGGTCTTGCGTGGATCGACCACCACCAGGGTAGCGCCACGCGCCTGGGCCTTGAGCATGCGTGCAGCGATCATTGCGTGGTTCTCGGTGACATCGGCGCCGATCACCAGAATCAAGTCAGCCACGTCGATATCGGCAATGCTGTTGGTCATCGCGCCGCAACCCAGAGTGCGTGCCAAGCCCGCCACCGAGGGGCTGTGGCAGATCCGCGCGCAGTGATCAATGTTGTGGGTCTTGAGCACCGCGCGGGCGAACTTCTGTGCGGCGTAGTTATCTTCGTTGGTGGCCCGCGCGCAGCTGATCACACCAACGCCACCCGGCCCCTGCTCATCCAGTACGGCGCGAAATTCCTCGGCGACCCGCCCCAGCGCTTCGCCCCAACTGGCAGGACGGAAGCGTCCATGCTCCTTGATCATCGGCTGGGTCAACCGCTTGTAGGGGTCAATCGCGAAGCTGGTGGCCCAGCCCTTGGCGCAGAGTTGGCCCTGGCTGACCGGGTGCCCGGGTTGTGGCTCGACGCCGATGACGCGACCCTCCTCGATGCGTAACCCAAGGCCACACCCTACCCCGCAGAACGTGCAAATACTCGGTACCACGCGCATGCCGATCTCCAGAATTGGCTCTTATCAATTCAGGCTAGGCCGCCGATCGTGCCGCACGTTTGATCAAGATCAACGATTCGCGGTGCAGTGTCCGCAAGCAAGGGCGTCGGTTTGATCAAGATCAAAGTTGCTGGCCTTGAGCGCTCGCAGAATCGATTTTGTCCGCTCCCGGACGACCTTCAGGAGGAATGAAATGCCCAGTTCTGAAAAGAAAATGCCGGTAACCGCCGATGACACGCAGAGCAAGCGCTCGGCGTTGGCGAAGCCTTGGCACCCATTGGCCAACCTGCGTCAGCAGATTGATCATCTGTTCGAGGACTTCTCCCACAGCCCGCTGCAGCTGCCCTTCGGCCGCAGGATGCTCGACGTCGAGCCATTCTTTAGACGCGAGCTGATGGGCCATGGCATCCCTGCCGTGGATATCGCGGAAAAGGAGAAAAGCTTCGAAATCACCGCCGAATTGCCCGGTATGGATGAGAAGAACATCGAGATCAAACTGTCCAACGGCAACCTGGTGATCAAGGGCGAGAAGAGGGAACAAACCGAGGAGAAAAAGAAGGACTACTACCTCTCCGAGCGGCACTACGGCTCCTTCGAACGCATCTTCAACCTGCCCAAGGGCGTCGATGCCGAAAAAATCGAGGCGCATTTCAGCAAGGGTGTCTTGACCATCAGCCTGCCGAAGAAGCCAGAAGCTATAAAACCGGAAAAGCACATCGACATAAAAGTCAGCTGAGTGCTGGCAATGACCGAAGCCCCTGGCGGCAACGCGCAGGGGCTTGTTTTTAGCTATGTACCAATAGCGTGTTGCGTTCAGTTATCGCCACAGCATTTGAGGTGGTCTGGGTCTGTAGGGTGCGCCGTGCGCACCAGTGTTCGTTGCCTGCGTTGGTGCGCACGGCCTGGGCGGCCCCGCGTCACCCTACCCGTTGCCAGCTGTGCGAAAAGGGCTTAGGCCTGAATCTCCCATGCAACACGCTATTGGGACATAGCCCTTTTTTTGGTTAAAACGGCTTGCGCGCAGCCCCGTAGGATGGCGTTGAATCACCACCCATACCCAGCTGCCGCTGGCCCGCGGGGCATGTGCAGGCGATCGCGCTACGCAGTGACACGATGGGTATCGCTGCGCTCAACCGCATCCTACAAGAGACCAATCCCCCGCGTGGTTAAGCCCTGACCGCCAAAATGCTGCACGGCACTTGATAAAGGATATGTTCCTTGGTGCTACCGATCAGCTTGTCCAGACCACCGCGCTGAGCTGCTTGCGCACAGCCCCGTAGGATGGCGTTGAGCGCAGCGATACCCATCACCACCCATAGCCACCTGCCGTTGGGCCGCGGGGCAAGTGCAGGCGATCGCGCTACGCAGTGACACGATGGGTATCGCTGCGCTCAACCGCATCCTACAAGAGACCAATCCCCCCGCGTGGTTAAGCCTTGACCGCCAAAATGCTGCACGGCACTTGATAAAGGATATGTTCGGTAGTGCTGCCGATCAGCTTGTCGAGCCCTTTGCGCTGGACAGTGCCCATGACGATTACGTCGGTCTCATTTAACCGGGCGAAGTCGGCGATGGCACTGATTGGCGAGCCGATAATGAAATGGCGGCGCTCAGCCGGCACACTGTAATCGTCGGCCAACGCATTGAAACCGGTTTGCAGTTTGCTGCGTAATTCTGCCGCCAGATCCCCGCCGCGCGACACGCTGCCCGCTACCACGTTGGTCAGATAAGCCAGCGAAGGGTCGTAGGTATGCAGCACGTGCAACTCGGCATCGCATTGCAGGGCCAGGCCATTGGCGGCCTCGATTATCCGTTGGTTGAGGCCGCTTTCCTGCGCTTCAGCGCGCGATGGGTCGACTGCGGCGACCACCCGGCGTGGCAGCGGATTGCCGAGCGTGCTGACCAGGTGCACCGGCATCGGCGAGTCGCGCAGCAGGCGCCAGTCCAGCGGGGTGATAAACGCACGCTTAAGCGCCGGTTCGTGCTGCAGGTCCTTGATCAGCAGATCCGCCTGAATTTCTGCTGCGTGCAGGAGGATTTCCTCCAGTGCATGGTTGGTCCACACCGCTTCGGTGGTGACCTTGATGCCTTTGCTGCGCAGCAACTCGGCTTCATCCTTGAGCCATTCGCGGTGCTCCTGCAAATAGCTCTCGCGGGTTTTCTCCTGGATGCTCTTGTCCAGTAGCGCGAGGGTGGAAAAGGGCTCGACGAAGGCGGCGATATGCAACGCGGCGCCACTGGCGATGGCCAATGCGGCAGCACGCTGAAGCCCGGACGAATGACGCATTTCCCGGTCGGCGATGAGAAACAGACGTTGATATTGCCCCATGAGCACCTCCAAACAATTGGCTTTTTATGCGCGTGATTGCAGGTGTTGACTGCGCCTAGCCACAGCCTGCTGTACGACAAAGTGCGCCGCGCGCATCACGGCCACTTTGATTTACATCAAAGCGCCTCGTTAGCGCTCTGAGCTGACCGTCTGCCGCAGTCACCTGCCGGCCATGAACCTTTTGCGGCTTGATCAATATCAATATCGACCGGCTATCCAGGCGCGCATGCTGCTGGCTTAAACCGTATTCAAGGGTATTTGCCTGGCTGGCAGACGACTGCACACAGCCGTTGACCGCGTTGATCGTATCGAGGTGCCGATGAATGCTCAGCAGGAAGTCATCGCTTTTCTCTCTCGTCCGGAGAGCTATGGCGCGCCTGGGAATGTGGTGGAGCTGATCGAGACTCACGGCTCGCTGATTTTTCTGCACGGCCAGCGTGCTTACAAACTCAAACGCGCTATCGCTTATGCGGCCCTCGACTTTCTCAGCCTGGACAGCCGCGAACGTGCCTGCCAAGCCGAACTGCGCCTCAACCGGCGCACCGCTCCTGAGCTCTATCTTGAGGTACGTTCGATCAACCGTGCTGCCGACGGGGGCCTGAGATTCAATGGCGGTGGCCAGGTACTCGACTGGGTGGTGGTGATGCGCCGCTTTGCCCAGGATGCGCTGCTCGAACGCATGGCGCTGGATGGGCGCTTGACCCTGGCGCTGATGGACAGTTTGGGAGCGGAGATCGCCCGTTTTCATGCCAGTGCCGAACTGACTCATGCCTTTGGCGGCGTGGCAGGTATCCGCCAGGCTATTGAGGACAATCACCGTGAGCTGAGCCACTACCAGGCACTGCTCGACCCGGTTACGGTGCACGACGTGCACGATGCCTCGTTAGCCGCCCTCGATGAACTGTCTGGAATCCTCGAGCAACGCCGCCGCGAGGGTCGGGTGCGCTGCTGTCACGGTGATCTGCGTTTGGCCAATATCTGCCTGTACAAGGGCCAACCGACCCTTTTCGACGGTATCGAATTCAGCGAGCAGATCGCGTGCATCGACGTGCTCTACGACCTTGCGTTTGTGTTGATGGATCTGCGTCAGCATGACCTGGCGGGTCATGCCGACAGGCTGTTGCACAGTTATCTGGAGCACAGCCCCCTGGCCGAAGACTGCCGCCTGCTGCCGCTATTTCTCTCGCTGCGCGCAGCCACCCGCTGTTTCACCCTGGCCTGCAGCGCCGTGCGCCTGCCCGAGGCGCACATGCGTGCGGCAAAAGCCAAGCAGGCGCAGGCGCTGCTCCTGCAAGCCAAGGCTTATCTGCACGCGCCGCGCCGCCGCCGGATCAACGACTGACGTTCAGGAGCACAGGCTCATGCCTAGAGAGAGTCCCCTGCTGTTCGCCCTGGATGGCAGCCAGCAATATGCCGCCCGTGTAGCCCAGCGACTCGGTTACCCACTGGCGGCCCATGAAGAACGATCGTTTGAGGATGGCGAGCACAAGAGTCGTCCGCTGCAACCGGTCGACGGCCGCCAGGTGCTGGTGTTTCATTCGCTCTACGGTGATGCCGAGTACAGCGTCAACGACAAGCTCTGCCGCCTGTTGTTCTTCTGCGGTGCATTGAAAGATGCCGGCGCTCGTCAGGTACACCTGGTCACGCCCTACCTGTGCTATGCGCGCAAGGAACGCCGCACCCAGCCCCAGGACCCCATCATCAGTCGCTATGTCGCCACACTGCTGGAGGCTTGTGGCGTCGACCGCTTGCTGGCCCTGGAAGTACATAACGACGCAGCCTTCGACAACGCCTTTCGCATCCCCACCCAGCACCTGCAAGGTGCCGAACTGTTTGCCGAGCACTTCGCCGAGCGTCTTGGTGCCGGCGAGCAAGTGGTGGCCGTGTCCCCGGATGCTGGTGGGGCCAAGCGCGCCGAGCAATTTCGCCAGGCCTTGCAACGACGCATCGGTCGAGCGGTGGGTAGCGCCTACATGGAAAAATACCGCAGTAATGATGTGGTCACTGGCGCCCTGCTGGTCGGCGACGTGGGTGGTAAGACCGCGATCATTGTTGATGACCTGATCAGTACCGGTGGCACCCTGCTGCGCGCCGCCCAGGCCTGCGAGGTTGCCGGCGCAACACGGATCTTCGCCGCCGCGGTGCACGGTCTGTTTACCGGCGGCAGCGCACTGCTCGACAGCCCCCTGCTGGAAGCCATTGTCATCTGCGACAGCGTGCCACCGTTTCGTCTGGAGCCCACGCTGGCTGCCCGGCGGCTGCAGATCATCGACAGCAGCGCAGCGGTGGTGGCCATGCTGGCCGAGCACTATGTTCTGCAAGGATGAGCGATGGTGCAAAGCCCTCGCCCGTCCTGCGTTCTGTTCGGCGAGCAGCGACAACCCGCCAGCTTTGCAGCGCCTAGCGGTGGCCTTGTGGAGGAATAGACTGTACGCCTCGCCGCCGCCTGATCCAGATCAAGACCCGCCCATGCGCCCAGCTATAGCGTGCAGGACTTATCGGAATTGGAGGTCCGTATGCCTGGCAACCCCTCTGCTGTGCGGCTGTTTCTGGCGGGTGACTTGATGTGTGCCCGCGGCATCGACCAAATTCTGCCGCACCCTGGCGACCCTCATATTTCTGAAGCCTACGTTAAGGATGCTCGGGACTATGTGCGACTGGCAGAGCGGCGTAACGGTGTGATACCCCAGCCGGTGGATTATGCCTATGTCTGGGGCATGGTTCTGGAGGCGCTCAGGCAGCGCCGCCCGGATGTGCGCCTGGTCAACCTGGAGACCGCAGTCACCTGCAACGGTTGGCCGCAGCCCAAAGGCATCAACTACCGAATGAATCCGGCCAATCTGCCGGTACTCGAAGTGGCCGGGATCGACTGCTGCGTGCTGGCCAACAACCATGTGCTGGACTGGGGCGAAGCCGGCTTGGCCGAGACTCTGGCCAGCCTTGATGGTCATGGCTTGCGGCATGCCGGTGCCGGTCTCGACCTGGCCAGCGCCTTGGCGCCTGCGATTGTGCCGCTGGCCGATGACGGGCGCCTGCTGGTGTTCGCCTATGCCACAGGCGACTGCGGGGTGCCGCCGGACTGGGCGGCCAGCGAGCAGCGCCCCGGGGTTGCGCGCCTCGACGACCTGTCGCCGCGCAGCGTGCAGCGCATCGCCCAGCACATTCGGGCGTTCAAACAACCCGGTGACCGAGTGCTGGTCTCCCTGCACTGGGGCGGTAACTGGGGGTTTGCCGTGGCGCCTGCGCAACAACGCTTTACCCATGGGCTGATTGACGAAGCCGGGGTAGATCTGGTGCATGGCCATTCGTCGCACCACATCAAGGGCCTGGAAGTTTACCGTCAGCGTCTGATTATCTATGGCTGTGGCGACCTGCTAAATGACTATGAAGGTATTGATGGTCACGCGGCTTACCGTGGCGATCTGGGCCTGCTGTATTTTGCCGACTTGGCTAGAGATGGCCGCCTGCTGGCGCTGGAATTGTTGCCGATCTGTCAGCGCCAGCTGAGTATCCATCGGGCCAAAGGCATGGATCGCCAGTGGCTGCAGGACACCCTGCAGCGTGAGTCGGCGCAATTCGCTTGCACCGTACGCCCCACCAGCGAGAGCAGCTTTGCGCTGGTTTGGCCCAGGTCACACTGAGGGTCAGCCCGGAAATGGCGGTTCCCTGGCGTCTTCCTTAGAGCAGCGGTTGTTCCGTTCAGCGCAGCGAACGATAGCCGTCTGCCACGCCGCCCTTGGACAGAACGATCTGCCACAGCTGAAGGTTGCGCGCCCTGAATGCCCCTGCGCAGGTCAGCAGGTAATAGCGCCACATACGATAGAAGCGCTGGTCATAGTGCGGCGCCAGTTCGGCCCAGTGCTGCTCGAAATTGGCATACCAGGCCATCAGGGTAAGGTCGTAGTCGGCGCCAAAATTATGCCAGTCCTCCATCACCCAATCGGGTTCGATGGCCTTGCCGATCTGTGCGATCGACGGCAAGCCGCCATTGGGGAAAATATGCCGGTTGATCCAGGCATCGCTGTGCAGGCCGCTCTGGTTAGCACCGATGCTGTGCAGCAGGAATAAGCCCTTGTCGCGCAGGCAGCGCTGCACGACCTGCATATACGTGCGGTAATTCTTCCAGCCCACGTGCTCGAACATGCCGAGCGAAACGATGTGGTCGAAGGTTTCACGCAGGTCGCGGTAATCCTGCAGGCGAATGTCCACAGGCAAACCGCTACAACGCTGCCGGGCAAGCTCGGCTTGCTCGCGAGAAATGGTGATGCCAACCACCTCGGCGGCATAATTGCGCGCTGCGAATTCGGCAAAACTGCCCCAGCCGCAACCGATATCGAGCACGCGGTCGCCAGGCTGCAAACCGATCTTGCGGCAGACCAGGTCGAGTTTGTTGGCCTGCGCCTGTTCGAGGTCGGCAGCGTTGCGCCAATAGCCGCAGGTATAGGTCATGCGTGAATCGAGCATGCACTGATAAAGCTGATTACCAAGATCATAGTGGCGTTCGCCAACCATGTAGGCACGAGCCTTGGACTGCAGATTGGCCAGCAAGCCGCTCAACAGTTGCCAGGCTTCTTGCCAACTGACGCTGACCTGCGCCTCGAGATTGGCACGCAACGCCCGATGAATAAATTCGTCGAGCTGCTCGCACTCCCACCAGCCGTCCATGTAGGTCTCGCCGAGCCCAAGATTGCCCTGGGACAAAATGCGCGGATAAGCGCGCGGATCAAGCACGCGCACATCCCACGGCTGGCTGCCATTGAGGCCGATTCCTGCACGCTCCAGCAAATGCTCAATCTTGCCTCTAGCCCGATGGATTTCATCTCCTGGGGAGGTGATTTTATCGGTGTGCAGCGGCAGCTTGCTCTGATCCATAACTCATCCTCACGACGGTCGCCCAGCAACTCTCCCCCCCCATATCGCTGAACCCCCTGTTGCTCGCACGGTGCCCAGAACCACTCGATGAACGCGACTGCAACCTTTGGTCTGATTTCAGAAGGTAGCCCTTCACTCTGCCTGCTGAAGATAGTCAAATATCCGACTAAATTCCTGCATAAATAAATTAGAAAGCTAGAGTCATTGATGTAGAACAGTTTTTTAAAAAAATATAAGGATGGAATCATGTCAGCCAATGGTCGTCACAGCATCTTTACCTCCGCATTAAAGATCCAGATGAATTGCCATGACTGCACCCTCAACCGGCTCTGTCTGCCCAGTTGCCTGGCGCACAGTGAGGTCGAGTTGCTGGAAAGTATCGTTAAACGCAATCGCCCCCTGCACAAAGCCGAGCACTTATTCCGGGCCGGCGACGCCATGCAACAGGTCTATGCCCTGCGCTCGGGAGCACTGAAAACCTACTTGCTGGATCAGGATGGCAGCGAGCAGATCACCGGCTTTATCCTGCCCGGCGAGCTAGTCGGTCTGGATGCCTTTGGCAATCACTGCTTCCCCAGCTATGCCGTGGCTTTGGAGACATCGTTGGTATGCACCATTCCTCTAACCGACCTGGAAGAGTTGGCGGGCAGCATTCCCAGCCTCAGAAAGCAGCTGCTGAAGACCCTGAGCCGTGAGCTGCATGAAGAGCAGCAGCACTACAGCCATAGCCGGGAGAGTGCCGAGCAGCGCTTGGCCATTTTTCTGCTCAACCTCTCGCAACGCTACAGTCGGCGCAACCTCTCGGCAACGAGCTTCATCCTGTCGATGAGTCGTGGCGAAATCGGCAACTATCTGGGCTTGACCACCGAGACAATCAGCCGTCTGTTTAGCCGTTTTCGCCAGCTGGGCCTGCTGCAAATCAAGGGCCGCGAATTACACCTGATGCAACCTACGGCCTTGAATCGATTGGGCAAGATCGAGGTGCAGCAACAAACCATGTGAACAGACACGCTTAATGCTTGTGCGTCATTGACCACTCTTGCGTAGGTGTCGACAGAACCAGTCACCTGCCAGCAGGGCTACTTGTTCCAACGTACCCGTCTCCTCGAACAGGTGTGTAGCCCTCGGTACCACTGCCAATTGTTGCTCACAACGCAGTTTCTGAGCTGCCTTACGATTCAGACGCACTACTTGCGGGTCTGCGCCCCCCACAATTTGCAAGGTTGCTGCCCTCACCCCCGCTAGCGCCTCACCGGCCAAGTCGCTGCGCCCGCCACGGCTGACCACGGCATGCACTGCCTGGGGTCGTTGCGCAGCTGTAATCAGTGCCGCCGCTGCGCCGGTGCTGGCACCAAACAGGCCGATGCGCAGGGCGGCGAAGTCGGCATTGCCCGTAAGCCAGTCGACTACCCCAACCAAGCGCTGACTCAGGCGCGGGATATCGAAGCGATACTCGGCACTGAGTCGATCCACGCGTTCTTCTTGTGCAGTCAGCAAGTCGAACAGCAGGGTCGCCAAGCCCAGGTCATTGAAATAATGCGCGACCTGCAGATTGCGCGGACTGAGCCGACTGCTGCCGCTGCCATGGACAAACACCACCAGGCCGATGGCTTCGGCCGGCAGCAGCAAATCGGCGGTCAATTCGGCATCGCTCACGGGCAGCGTCAAGGTTCGCGACACTATTGCTTGCATGGCGTTAGCCTCCTTCGCTGCTGCAATTATTGTTCTTGCTCGCGCTGCCAGGCCTGGTGCAGCAGGCTCTGTACCTGCTGATCCGAGGTCTGGGAAAAGTCCACGTACCAGCGGCCAATGGCGGTGAACGACTCGGGCATGAACGGGCAGATGACTTCATCGACCTGCCGACGCAGCAGCGCCACGCTGTCGGGCGGCGCCACGGGTACGGCAACTACAATCCGCGCGGGCGATTGCTGGCGTACCGCCTCGACCGCAGCGTGCATGGTGGCACCGGTAGCCAGACCATCGTCGACCAGAATTACCTGCTGCCCATCCAGCAGCGGAGGCGGTCGCTCGCCGCGGTAGGCACGGTCACGGCGCTGCAACTCCAGGCTTTCCCTGGCGGCCACGGCGTCGACGGTGGCGCCATCGATATGCAACGCTGCCAGCACATCGCGATTGAGCACCCGCACGTCACCACTGGCGATGGCACCCATGGCCAGCTCGGCGTGACCGGGCACGCCGAGTTTGCGCACCAGCATCAGGTCCAAACGCAGCTGCAGTGCCTTGGCGATCTCGTACGCCACGGGCACACCACCGCGCGGCAAAGCCAGCACGATCACGTCAGGGCGCCGACGATAAGCGCCCAGCAGGCGTGCCAGCGCCTGGCCAGCGCTTACTCTGTCGCGGATGGGGATTTCCAGTATTTCGTCGCGAGTCATTGTCATGCTCCAGCTTGCGCGCCTGGATCAACCATGCGCCGGAGTTTCTGCAGTGTCTTTGATCTCGATGGGTAGTTCGCACGATAAGTGCCCGCCCTCTTCCCCTGGCGAATGCCCCCTTGTGCATTGCCTCGACTGCAATGATCCAAACCTCAGGTGCACACGGACCCTGTGCGACTCATGTGTCGAGCTGACTCTCGATCAGCTCGCTGAGCGCCTGGTTGATCAATGCCGAGTTCTGCGTCATTAACAGCAGTTGCGCCCGCACGCCCTGGGCCACCTCCGTTGAGCCACGCTGCTCGATCCACTTGGCCAGCTGCCAGACGGCTTCCCCCAGAGCGACCTGGTTCTGATGCAGGCGAGCCAGAGTCGAGGCTGTAAGTTGTTTGTGGTGCATATGCGGTTCCTGCTTCGGTGGCAGCCCCTATCGATTGGCGGTCCAGCATCGACAGCTCGCAGGCTGGGCCTGCAGCGAGGGGCGCATGGTTGACAGGTTGCCAGGTTCTAGCAACTGCAGGCCCGTCGCCATACCTCTTGATTGGTACTCCATACAACGTTGATCTGGCTCAACTACCTTGCCTGCATAAGCCCGAATCTTGACGCTAATCATTATCATTAATTCGTGAAGACCTAAGCTAGGCCGCAACCAAGCCAACGCTCAGAGGAAAACGTCAATGCGCGCCCAACTGCCCTTCTCACTTGCCCTGCTACTGGTAGCGACACTCGCCCAGGCCAAGGAATACACCATCGGCGAGCCCCAGCAATGCGCCGGTATGGCGGTGGGAGCCGTGTACCTGCAACCGATAGAAATGGACCCTCCGGGCATGATGCGCCCCAGCGCCGACTCCGACGTGCACCTGGAAGCCGATATCAGCGCCCTGAAGAACAATCCCCACGGCTTTCAGGAAGGCAGCTTCGTGCCCTACCTGAATGTCTCCTTTGTGCTGCGCAAGGTCGGTAGCGACGAAGAACTCAAGGGCGACTTTCACCCCATGGTCGCCAACGACGGCCCGCACTACGGCGATAACCTCAAGCTATTCGGCCCCGGCAAGTACCGCTTGACCTACAGCATCCTGCCGCCGGGTGGCGCGCACGCCATGTTTGGCCGGCACACCGACAAGGAAACCGGTGTGGCGCCCTGGTTCGAGCGCTGCGAACTGCACTACGCGTTCACCTACGCCGGTATCGGCAAAAAAGGCGGTTATTGAGTCGAGCGCGTCTGGGAGATCGCGATGTCTGTGAACACTGTGATTGGGGGCTTTGGCGACGCCTTGCGCCGACATGGCCGGCTGATCCGCGGCCTGCAGTGGGCGGTGATAGTCGCCTATGGTCTGCTACTGGTCACCCCGGCGCTGCTGCCTCTGCCGGACAGCCAGGCACGCATTTTCGACAACCTGACCCTGCTCGCCCAGTTCATTTTCTGGGGTCTCTGGTGGCCCTTCGTGCTGCTCTCAGTCGTGCTGTTCGGTCGGCTCTGGTGCGGCGTGCTCTGCCCCGAAGGCGCGCTCAGCGAGTGGATCAGCTGGCGTGGCCTGGGCCGTGGCACGCCGCGTTGGATCCGCTGGGGCGGTTGGCCGACCCTGGCGTTTATCCTCACCACTGTTTATGGCCAGTTGATCAGCGTCTACGACTATGCCCAGGCGGCCTTGCTGATTCTTGGCGGCTCGACCGTGGCGGCGATGCTGGTGGGTTTTCTCTATGGCCGCGGCAAGCGTGTCTGGTGCCGCTATCTGTGCCCGGTCAGCGGTGTGTTCGCCCTCCTCGCCCGCCTGGCGCCGCTGCACTACAAGGTCGACGAACAGCGCTGGCTGGACAATCCGCCACCCCGCCAACCGCCGCCCAACTGCGCGCCACTGCTGGATATTCGCCGCATGCAAGGCGGCGCCGATTGCCATGCCTGCGGACGCTGCAGCGGACAACGCGATGCAGTGCGTCTGAGTGTGCGCTCGGTAAACGACGAAGTGCTGATAGTCGGCGTCCGCCATGCCGGCCATTGGGACAGCCGCCTGCTGTTGTTTGGCGTGATTGGCCTGGCCATGGGCGCTTTCCAGTGGACGGTCAGCCCCTGGTTTATCGCGCTCAAGCAGGCAACGGCCAGTTGGTTGGTCGAACGCGACATCTACTGGCCGCTACAGGCCGATGCACCCTGGTGGCTGCTGACCCATTACCCGCAGGCCAACGACCTGTTCAACTGGCTCGACGGCCTGCTGATCCTCACTTACCTCAGCGCCAGCACGTTGCTGCTCGGCGGCGGCCTGTGGTTGTTGTTGCGGGCGGCAGCCTACGTGGTGGGGCGCAGCGGGAATGTCTTCGAGCACCTGGCGCTAAGCTTGATTCCGCTGGGCGCATGCGGGTTGTTTCTCGGTCTTAGCGCCACCACCGTCAAGCTGCTGCGTTATGAGGGGCTGGCGCTGGCCTGGGCGCAACCGACCCGCGCCGCTCTGCTCGTCGGCGCGATTGCCTGGAGCCTGTGGCTCGGCTGGCAGGTGCTTGGCCGGCATGCTGCCTGCGGGCTGAACCGGCTCGCGGCTTTTACCTGCCTGCTGCTGGCCTCGGCATGGGTCGGCTATGGCTGGTGGTTGCAGTTCTGGGGCTGGAGTTGAGCGGTATCGACAGCCGCCGAACGCACCCTCCTCTCGTCCTGCCGGCACGCAGCATCTGGACTTGTTTGAAATCAAGGAAGCCGCGGCTATCGAGCCTCTAGCATGCAAGCCCGAGCAATCCCCCGCTGAGTTGAGGGCGAGACCATGCTGACCGAACCATCACTAGTCGCAGCGTTGCGCCGCCATCATTTATTCAGCAGGCTGCCGGAGGCGGCACTGCAGGATGTGTGCGCCGCGGCCAATCTCAAGCGATTGCCTGCGGGGGCCTCGCTGTTCCACCAGGGCGACAAGGCCGATCGTTTCTACGTTGTCTTCAGCGGCCAGGTGAAACTGCATCGAGTGGTCTGCGACGGTCAGGAAAAACTGGTTGAAATCATCCGCGCCGGTGAATCCTTTGCCGAGGCGCTGCTGTTCACTGGCGTGC
Source organism: Pseudomonas sp. (assembly GCF_030683065.1). Classification (GTDB taxonomy): domain Bacteria; phylum Pseudomonadota; class Gammaproteobacteria; order Pseudomonadales; family Pseudomonadaceae; genus Aquipseudomonas. The sequence goes on along the minus strand of NZ_JAUXMX010000031.1, from coordinate 73,112 downwards.
CGCACTACCCGGTCAGCGCCACTGCACTGAAGACTTGCCAGATCGCCAGCCTGCACGGCGCACAGTACCGGCGGCTGCTGGAAGAGCATCCGAGTATCTGCCTGGATATTCTCGCCACCCTGAGCATTCGCCTGCACCAGCGGCTGAACGAAATCGACACCCTGACCCTGGCCAATGCGAGCCACCGGGTTAGACGTTTTCTGGCCCAGGCCCAGGAAGAAGGTAACGGGGTGATCATGCTCGATGTACCGAAGCGCTTGATTGCCTCCAAGCTGGGCATCCAACCGGAAACCTTCTCGCGCATCCTGCATCGGCTGATCGACTCGGGTGTGATTGCCGTACAGCGTCGACGCATCGAGATCATCGACCTGCAGGGGCTGAGCAATTACGAAGACTAGTAGGCCACAAATCCAGAATTGACTCTGGTCAACGTCAGCTGCCGCACGTGGTTCAGACTAAGCAGACTTTTGACGCTTGGAGGGCGTGCGTAATGTCCAAGACAACTCTCCCCCTGGTTTACGCCTGCTCGGGCTGCTCCAACGTGGCACAGCTGGCCAATACCGTCGCCGTGCGCCTGGATCGTGCAGGTCTGGCGGAGATGTCCTGCATCGCAGGCGTCGGTGGCCATGTTCAGGCGCTGGTGAACAAGGCCCGCTCGGGCCGACCGATCCTGGCCATCGACGGCTGTCCCCTGCATTGCGCCAGCGCCTGCCTGGCCCAGCACGGCATCGGCGCCGACGTACATATCACCCTGAGCTGCTATGGCCTGCGCAAACGCTACCGGGAAGATTGCAGCACGGCAGAAGCCGACGCGCTGTTCGAGGACATGAGCCGCATCATCGCCAGCGGTCTCGACCAACCGGGGGGCGCGCAAGCCGGATTTGCGGCGCACCAGGCACTGCCGAATCGAGCCGCAGACACCCAAGCGTCGAAGTGAGCGGCTCGACACTGGCCTTATGGTTAAAGCGCCCCGGCTGGTATTTACAACCCTGCAATGGCGCCGTCACATTCATAATTTACAGCAATTAAACCTTTAAATTCAATAACTTGCATATTGCGCGCGGTTTATAGAAGGATAAGCATGGATGGTTCTCCATGACCGCGACATGAGTTGCATGACCACCATACCGGGAGTCTCCATGAAAAAAGTTCTGCAACCACTAGCCTGGTACCTGGTCCTGACCTCGGTAGTGGCCATGGCCAGTGGCATCGCCCTGAGCGTCGTCACCAACATGGCCCTGGCCGCCAGCATCGACCACCATCACGGTGCCAGCGAGCATCTGCCACTGCCGCCGCCAGGGCAGAAATGGGCCACCGATGCACCCTTGCGTGAGGGCATGGCGCACATCCGTAAAGCGCTTGAGCAGGCGTTGCCGATAAGTCAGGCGCCCATCAGTGATGCCCAGGCCACCGAGCTGTCACAGGCCATAGAAACCGAGGTTGCCTCGATGATCAGCCACTGCACCCTGCCGGAAAAAGCCGATGCGACGCTGCACGGCCTGCTCGGTGAACTGCTGCAAGGCAGCGAAGCCTTGCGTGCTGATGCCGACCGTAAACAGGCCATGTTGCATTTACTGGTGACACTCAACCGCTATCCGCAGCTGTTCGACGATCCTGCTTGGCAAGCGCTGGCCGTGCCCGAGCAGCATTGAGTTACAACAGCCCGCCATCCGGGTTGTCTAGTACCTCGTACCACGCAAGACCGAGCCTGCCCCGTCACGTTGACAGGCCAGACTCCAGGTCGCCCAGGGCCGACCTTCACGCCACACAATCAGGATGTCCTTTATGGTGCTTCATCGCGTTCATCACCAGATTCTTCGCAGTCATCATTTGTTCGAGCCGTTGAATGAAGAGCAGATGGATGAACTGATGAGCACCAGCCAGCTGCTCAGCCTCGACAAGGGCGAGCCCTTGTTTCGCCAGGGCGAGCCGGCCCATTCGTTCTATTTCGTCATCGCCGGCGCGGTGAAGATCTACCGCCTCACGCCGGACGGGCAGGAGAAGGTGTTCGAGGTCATAGGCAATCGGCAAACCTTCGCCGAAGCCATGATGCTGATGGACACGCCCAATTACGTCGCCTCGGCCGAGGCGGTGTGTCCTACCCAGCTCTACCGCATCGCCAACAGCACCTATATGCGCTTGCTGCAGAGCAACAGCCGGCTGACCTTTGCCCTGCTCGGCAAGCTCTGCGTGCGCCTGCACCAGCGGGTCAACGAGATCGAAACCCTGTCGCTGAAAAACGCCACCCACCGCGTGGTGCGTTACCTGATCACCCAGCTCGCGCGCCAGCCGGACGCGAGCAACAGCTTCGAACTGCCAATGGCCAAGCAGCTGATTGCCGGGCACCTGTCGATCCAGCCGGAGACCTTCTCACGGATCATGCGCCGCCTGATCGACGAGGACATCATTACCCAGGAAGGTCGGCAGATCGTGATTCTCGATCGCCTGTGCCTGGAGCAGTTCGAGTGAAGCCTCGGTCTTCAGCAGTGAGCAGTCAGCATGCCTAAATGCCTGTATTGCCAACAAGACAATCCCCCCCAGCAAGCCGAGTGCGGCAATTGCGGCATGCCGCTGCCGGCGCTTGCCGACGGCGCGGGCGAACGTCGGCAACGGCGGTTTATGTGGTTCTGCATCGGCTTGACGGTATTTTGCGCAGTGATGGTCGTCTGGTTGCCGCGCAGCATCGCCTGACCTTACGAGCCAACTTACGCTTCGATAATCGCGGCCAAGGCCCCTCCTACAAGAGCAACGCAGCACTCCTGTGGGAGGGGCCTTGGCCGCGATTGGCTACGCCTGGGTCAATTGCCGATATAACTGCGGCAGGCGTAGCGGCAATTGTTGCGGTTGGCGGATCTGGGTGTAGCCATTGGCGCCGAACATGTACGGCAGGTAATCGCCGGCTTGGCTGTCGATGGTGATGCAGAACGGCAACAGGCCCTGGCGCCGCGCCTGCAGCACCGCTTCGCGGGTGTCTTCCACGCCGTAACGGCCCTCGTAGAGATCCAGATCATTGGGCTTGCCATCGGTCACCAACAACAGCAGCTTGCGCCGCTGCTTGCAGGCACCGAGCAGCACGCTGGCCTGGCGGATGGCCGCGCCCATCCGGGTGTAATAGCCGGGCTTGAGGGCTTGAATGCGCCCGCGGGTATTGTCGTCGTAGCGCTGCTTGAAGGATTTCAGTTCGAGCATGCGCACCTGCTGGCGACGCAGGGACGAGAAGCCGTAGAGGGCGAAATCGTCACCCAACGCCGACAGGGTTTCGCCGAACAACAGCAGGCTGTCGCTGATCACCTCGATCACCCGATGCTGATCGTCCAGATGGGCATCGGTGGACATCGACACATCCGCCAGCAGCAGGCAGGCCAGGTCGCGCCGGGTTGGCCGTTGCTCCATAAACAGGCCGCGCTCGGCGCACTGGCTATGCTGGCGCTCGACATGAAAATCCAGCCAGGCCTGCATATCCAGCTCCGAGCCTTGGGGTTGCTGACGCAGCCACTGACGGTCGTTGCGCAGGTGCTCGAACTGCCGGCGCAGGCGCTTGGCCAATGGTGCCAGGCGCGGCGGCAAGGGCTGCGCTTCGCTGCCGCGCGGCACCATCATCTGCAGGTTGACGAAGTCCTCGCGCAGGCTGTGCTGGCGATAGTCCCACTCCGGCAGTTTGATGCCCTCGCCCAGCGGAATGTCGTCGACATCCGCCGGCGGCAGATCGAGGTGCAGCTTGAGCCCGCCGCCCTTGCGCAGGCGCTGCTTGGACAGCGCCAGTTCGTCGAGATCCTCGGCGACCCGTGCGGCGTCCAGGTCTTCGCTGTCGTCGGTGCAGCGATCCAGCTCTATATGCTCGGACCAGCTGAACAGGTTTTCCAGGCGAAAGATCATCAGGCCGCCCTTGCGGGTGCTCTCCTCGACCCGCTTGGCGCGCTTGGGGCCGCCCTTGCTTTCGCCCGGCGGGGTCAGCAGATTGCCCTCACTGTCCTCGCCCAGCTCGCAGGCCTGGGGTTCGCCGAGGTTTTCCGCCGGGTACAGCCACAGCGGCAATGGCCAGGGGGCCAGCTCGCTGCGTGGGAAGTGCTCGACACTGCCCGGCTCGCGCAGGGCCTGACAGAGCGCGATCTCCAGCTCGGCCTCGCCCTTACCCAACGACGCGAGGTCCGGGCGCACCTGCAGATGGGCCTCGACCAGGCGCTGGTAGCGCGGGCGCAAGGCCGGGTAGGCTTCCAGTAGTTGCCGGGTCCAGCGCTGGTTATCGCGCGCCCAGTGGCGCATCTCCCCCGCTTGCGCAGCCAACAGCGCCAGCCAGCGATAGAGATCCTGATTCAGCGCGACCTCGGGGTACACCGCCAGGCTTGGCGGCAGGCGCAGGTTGTTGGCATCACACCAGGCCACCGGTAGTTGCTTGCAGGTGCCGGCCACCTGTTGCAGCACACTGCGCCGCAACATCAGGTCGCGCGGGCTGGCGGCCTGCACCCCGACCCCGCTGGCACCGCCCATGGCGCGGAACAGCAACGCCAGGGGCCGCTGCATGCTGGCCAGCTCGACCCGTGCCTCGGGAAAATCCGGACTGGCGCGGCGGGTGATAAAGCGGTGCCAGACGCTGCCCACCCACTCTTCCAGTTCGACGGTAAACGCCATCTGTTTCACCTTGTTCGCTATGCTCCGCAGAGCCAAATGCAAAAACGGCCCGCTGTATTAGCCGGGCCGTGACTTATCTAGCGCTCAGCTATCAAGCCGAAACGACCAAGGCGGCTTCATCACGGGCGGTGGCCCGACCGCGCTGCTTGAAGCTGTACAGGTAGCAAATCAAGCCGATCAGGAACACCACCCCAGCCACCAGCCGCAACCAGAAGAACACGGCCAATTGGTCGACAGTGTTCATGAACGACATGGCTGTGCCATCCATCGGTAAACGTTGCAACTGGATCTGCACCACGCCGGCAGCGGTGAGGAACAGGGTGATCGCCACCATCGACAGGGTCATCAACCAGAAGCCCCAGATCTCGATGCTCTGCGCCCGCTCGTCCGATGCCTCGCCAAGCCCACGCAGGCGCGGCATGGCGTAGCTGATCATGGTCATCACGATCATCGCGTAGGCACCATAGAACGCCAGGTGACCATGGGCCGCCGTCAGTTGCGTACCGTGGGTGTAGAAGTTCACCGGGGCCAGGGTATGCAGGAAGCCCCACACGCCAGCGCCGAAGAACGCGGTCACGGTACAGCCCTTGGCCCACAAGGTGGCTACGCGGTTGGGGTGTTGTCGACGCCGATTACCGACCATGGTGAAGGCGAACAGCACCATGGCGAAGAAGGGTATCGGCTCCATCGCCGAGAAGATCGAGCCGACCCACAGCCAGACCTCGGGCGCGCCTATCCAGAAGAAGTGGTGACCGGTGCCGAGAATGCCGGTGATCAGGGCCATGGCGATGATCACATACAGCCATTTCTCGACCACCTCACGATCCACCCCAGTGACCTTGATCAGGACGAAGGCGAGCATCGCACCCATGATCAATTCCCACACCCCTTCCACCCACAGGTGCACCACGAACCACCAGTAGTACTTGTCGCGCGCCAGGTTTTCCGGGTTGTAGAAGGCAAACAGGAAGAACACCGCCAGACCGATCAGGCCGGTCATCATGACCATGCTGATGGTGGTCTTGCGGCCCTTGAGCATGGTCATGCCGATGTTGTAGAGAAAGCCCAGGCAGACCACCACGATGCCGATTTTGGTGATAGTCGGTTGCTCGAGAAACTCCCGGCCCATGGTCGGCAGCAGCTCGTTGTAGGTCATCTCCGCCAGCCCCGCATAAGGCACGAACAGATAACCGAGAATGGTCAGCACGCCGGCGGCGGCGAACACCCAGAACAGGATCATCGCCAGCAGCGGGCTGTGCAGTTCGCGGTCGGACTCCTCGGGAATCAGGTAGTAGGCCGCGCCCATAAAGCCGAACAGCAGCCAGACGATCAGCAGGTTGGTGTGCACCATGCGCGCCACGTTGAAGGGAATCAGCGGGAACAGGAAGTCACCGACCACATACTGCAGGGCCATGATCAGACCGAACAGAACCTGGCCGACGAACAGCATCAGGGCAAACACAAAGTACGGCTTGGCCACGGCTTGCGAGGCGAATTTCAGATGGGGATTGGCAATGGTCATCTATCAGCCCTCCTTGTTTGGCGGCCAGTCGTTGGTATCGATCTTCGAAGTCCACTTGAGGAACTCCGCCATATCGTCCACTTCCTGCTCGGTCAGATTGAATTGCGGCATCGCCCGGCGGCCTGGGACACCCAGCGGTTGCGCCTTCATCCAGGCATGCAGGAAGGGCTTGAAGGCCGCGTCCTCGCCACGCCGAGTGAATACATTGCCCAGTTCAGGCGCGAAGTAGGCACCCTCGCCCAACAGGCTGTGGCAGCCGATGCAGTTGTTGTTTTCCCAGACTGCTTTACCGCGCACCACCGACTCGTTCATCTCCGAGGCATTGGTGCGTTCCGGAAAGGTCTGCTCTGTGTGATAGGTCAGGGCCAGGAACACCAGGAAGAAGAACACGCTCCCCCCAAAGTAGATGTTCCTGGCCATGCTCTTGGTGAAGGTCTCTGACATGGTCACTTCCTCTTTGCTTGGCGTGACCATTCTAGAAAGCTTGCTAACGAAATCTGCTTGATGGCGATCAAGAAAGCCCTATCAAATCGGTCGGATATAGCGCAAGCGAGTATTCGCAGGCTGAGACGCAGGCCGGACATGCAGAAGGCTTGTCCGTCATTGGGCTACGAGGACAACTGCAACGCCAGCAACACGCCCAATGCCATCGTCAGCGGCCAGGCCAGCAGCAGCCAGCGCCACAGGCGCGGCGCATGACGCAGCTCCATAAAGCCGTCGGTGATCAGCCAGGCCTTGCCCAGGGCCGCGAACAACACAGCACTGGCCACCAACAGGGTCGCCCCGCTATTGCCCAGCTGCACGCTGGTCACGGACAGCACGGCCAGGGCCAGCCAGCAGGCGATCAGGGTAGTCGAAGCGGACATGGCGACCTCCTTGGTCAATTCAGGACATAGACCAGCGGGAACAGCAGCACCCAGACCAGATCGACCATGTGCCAATAGAGCACCCCGGACTCCAGTGCGCTGCAATTGCCCGGCCCATAGAGCCGGCGCCGACAACGTTCGGCCAGCCAACCAAGAATCACCAAGCCGAGCAGCACATGGACGAAATGAAAGCCGGTGAGGATCCAGTACAGGGTGAAGAAGGTGTTGTGCTCCATGCCCAGCCCGGCCCCGGCCAGATGGCTGTACTCGCCGAGCTTCAGCCACACATAGACGCTGGCCGACAGCAGTGCCGCCAGCAGCAACCATGCGCCACGCCGCGCTCGCGCCTGGCGCACCTGCTCCTGGGCCAGCGCGGCGAACAGGCCGGATGTAAGCAGGCTCAGGGTCAGCGCCAGGCCGGTGGAACTGTCGAGTAGCAGGCGGCTGTCGTGGAACAGCTGCGGCTGCAAGGCCTGGGCCACCGCGAAGGTGAGGATCAGCAGGGCGAACACCGTCAACTCGGCGAGGATGAAGAACCACATCGCCAGGTCGCCCGGCAGGTGCCGAGCCGGGCTGGCGACACGTTCAAGCGAAGTGGACATCGACTACATCCATCAGCGCGGCGACGGTCTGCGGATCATCCGACAGCGGCTCGGCCAGGCAGGCCAGGCAGGCATCACGGGGGCTCATGCCGGCGCCGATCATCCGTGCGGCGAAGATCAGCAGGCGGGTCGAGGCGACCTCCTCCAGATCATGCTGTTCCAGTCGGCGCAGCGCCTGCCCGAGCTTGACCACCTGCGCGGCCAGCTTGGCACCGACCCGCGCCTCGTTGGCGACAATGCGTTCTTCCTCGGCCACCGGCGGATAAGCGAAACGCAAGGCAACAAAACGCTGGCGGGTACTCGGCTTCATGCCCTTGAGCAGGTTCTGGTACCCAGGGTTGTAGGACACCACCAGCATGAAACCCGGTGGCGCGCGCAACACCTCGCCGGTGCGTTCAAGGTACAGCTCGCGCCGGTCATCGGCCAACGGATGCAGAACCACGGCGGTGTCCTGGCGCGCCTCGACCACTTCGTCCAGGTAGCAGATGCCGCCCTCGCGCACCGCGCGGGTCAGCGGACCGTCCTGCCACCAGGTGCCTTGGGCGCCGATCAGATGGCGACCGACCAGGTCGGCGGCGCTCAAGTCGTCATGGCAGGCCACGGTGTACAGCGGCAAACGCAGGCGGTGCGCCATGTACTGGACGAAGCGGGTCTTGCCGCAACCAGTCGGGCCCTTGATCAGCACCGGCATACCGTGCTGCCAGGCCTGTTCGAACAGCACTTGTTCATTGCCCAGCGGTTGGTAGAACGGCGCATCCAGCACGGCCGCCGTGTCGACGAGTTTCACAGGTGCATTCACAGTCAGTACCTCAGCGAGGTGATTAATCATGCCTGCACGCTACCCGCGACCAGCCGCTGCCCTCAAGCCGCGTGCGGGCCACTCTTGATTGCGGTCAAGCCCATCGGCAATCCGCTTGGTTATGCTGCCCGTAGCGCTAAATTGACCGCTCGCTGGACCTGACCGATTCACATCCCTGCCCTGCAACTGCTGCTGTCGGTGCTTGTTGATGGGGCATCAATCAGCACCTGCTGCAAGCGGTGTAGGCCGCGCCAGAAGAAGACGCATAACAGAAATTGCAGCGCAAATTGGCAGGGCTTGTGCCCTGCGTTCTATAGCCTTGAGGAAATAATCGTCATGAAGAAAATCCTGCTCCCCTTGCTCGTCCTGGGGGCCGCGCTGAGCGTGCAGCCCGTCTTCGCCACTGACGCTGAAGCGCTGTTCAAGAGCAAGCCCTGTGCGGCGTGCCATAACGTAGACATGAAGATGGTCGGCCCGGCACTTAAGGAAGTTGCCGCCAAGTACGCCGGCACCGAAGGCGCTGTCGACTTGCTGGCCGGTCATATCAAGAATGGCAGCCAAGGCGTCTGGGGACCGATGCCGATGCCGGCTAACCCGGTCACCGACGAAGAAGCGAAGATCCTCGCCGAGTGGGTGCTGAGCCTCAAGTAACCTGCTGCAGGGCGCCAGACTCCTGGCGTTTCCCCTGCCCGCCTTCTCTAACTGTCGGAGCCCTTTGGCTCCGACAGTTTTGACCATGGCTCAGCTTAAGCCGTAGCCGTTATCGACTACCCAATCCTGGCCATAGACACCGCGCGCACCGGCCGACAACTGGAACAGGATCACGCTGGCGACAGCCGCCGCATCGAGAAAGTGGCCCGGCAGCAGGCGTTTGCTGACGCTGTCGGCGACCTCATCCAACTGCTCGTCGCTCAACCCCAGGCTGCCCCAGATCGCAGTTGCCGTAGGTCCGGGAGAAACCAGATTGATGCGCACACCGACTGGCGCCATTTCCACCGCGAGGGTGCGCGCCTGGGCGCTAAGTGCCGCCTTGCTGGCGATATAGGCGGCCAGGCCGGGAAACGTCGTGCGGGTGAGAAAGCTGCTGATGAACACCACCGAACTGGGCGTCGCTAGCGTGTCGCGCAGCGCCGCCAGGGTATTCAATGCGCCTGCCCCATTGACTGCCCACTGTCGATCGAATGCCGTCAGGTCGAGGCTATCGGCCAGTTCGGCGATGCCCGCGTTGGGCACCAGATAGTCCACCTGTCCCAGTTGCGCGGCGCGCTGGCCGAGGCTGGCCAGGTCTCCGCTCGAGGTGACATCACCGGCATGCCAGACCAGGCGCTCGGGATAGCTTACCTGCAGGTCTTGCAAGCCGCCCAGGCTGCGCGACATGGCCAGCACCCTGGCGCCGCTTTGCAGCAAAGCGGCACATAGTGCCAGGCCGATACCTGAACTGGCGCCGGTGACGACGGCCAAACGATCTTGAAATTCGGTTTTCATCAGCTTCTCCGATGCCCGGCAGTGCCGAGCGGCAAGGCCGCCCATGCGCAAGGCACAGGCGAGCGGATATCAATGACCAGACAGCGCGGTGCACGCGTTACTGCATGAGCAGACGGGCGGCGAACAGGCTCTCAGCCCGGGTGACCATCGACCCGTGGCCTGACCAGCATCGGCCCATAGCACCAGGCATAAATGGCCAACGCCAACGACCAACCACCGGCCGATAGCCACAACCCTTCCTGCGGCCAGAGCGGATACACCAAGACCCGCGCCACGCAAGCCAAATTGAACACCACCAGGGCCGCAGCCATGCCGGCCGGCAGTTGTAATGGCCGCCCGGTATGCCCCAGGGTCACGCGGGCGAGCATGGCCAGAATCAGCCCACTCATGGCGCCCATGGTCAGGCCATGCAAGGCCGGGCTGGACGTGGCCAACAGACCGGCATGCCACAGCGCCAGGCCGACACAGGCAACGACCAGCCAGAGCATCGCCAGGTGCAGCGACCACAGCAACGGCAGCGTCCAGATCGCCTTGTCGTACCAGCGTGCCAGGCGCAGCAGATGCCCCGCCGCCAGCGCCAGAAACAACCCGGCCAATAATGGCTGGGCCTGCAGGGCTACACCGCTGGCGTAGAGCGCGGCGATCAGGCCGGTGCCGAGCAGCAAGGCAATGTCCAGCCACAGCCAGGGTTTAAGCGCATCGAGCCGACCCAGGCCGCGCTGGGTGAAGAAGGGAATCACCCGGCCACCGATCAGGCCCATCAGCGCCGCGACCAGCCACAAGCCCGCCAACACGCCACGCCGCTGCAACTCATCGTCGCCCTGGGCCAGGCCGGCCAAGAGCAAGGCATTGGCTGCAGCCAACAGGCACAACAGCACAACGATCGGGTAGTTGCGCTTCTGCTGTACCACCCAGAGCATGCGCGCCATCAGGGCAGCTACTGCGAGCAGAAAACTGAGGTCGAGCGGAATCAGCAGCAGCGACGGCAAGTCGAACAACCAGCCCAGTCGTGCGGCCAGCCACAGCCCGGCGAGTAGCATCAAACGCGTGCCACTCAGGCCCGGCTGACCGGTCCAGGTCTGCACCGCGGTGAGCAGAAAACCCGCCACTATGGCGGCGGCGAAGCCGAACAGCATTTCGTGGCGGTGCCAGGCGAGCCAGCCACCGGCGGGCTGCCAGCCGGGCCCGTGGCCGCTCCAGGCCAGCACCCAGAGAACAATGGCGAGCAACGCATACAGGCTGCCGGCAAGGAAGAACGGGCGAAAGGCAAGACGCCAGATGGGCGGGATACTCAGGGCGGTACGCCGGTCGAGAACGTGCATGGCAAGGCTCCTGAAAAGGTCATCAAGCGCCCGGCAAGCAGCGGCCAGCCGGGGCATTTCAGCTGCAAGGAAAGCGGCAGCCGTTAGGTTCTTTTTACAGGGAGGAAGGGCTTTGGCGACTTGACCGCGATCAGCTTTGCGCGCCAGGCACATAGATCGCGCTGAGCGAACGCGAGGGTCGCGTCCATCGCCAGGGACTTCGAATGGAGGCTCATAGCGGTCAGGGTCGCTACTTCAGGCAAACGTAGGCCATAGGAACAACCGCACCATCTTCGACGGAGCACTGTCGCGTAGCAAACTGGGTAGGAGCCAGAGGGACGCCGGATCGCCGGATCGCCGGATCGCCAGCAAGCTGGCTCCTACGGGAAATGTCATAACCCATAAAATCAATAAGATACGGGCCGGGCTATTTGGCAGACCGGGAGCAACAGGCTACGGCTGCTTGGTCGATTCCGGCTGTTGCGGCGCATCGTCGCTGCCCATCGATTTGCGAAAGCCACCGATCGCCCCGCCAATATCGGAGCCCAGCCCGCGTAATCGCTTGCTGCCGAACAGCATGACCACGATCAGCAGAATGATCAGAAGTTGCCAGATGCTGATACCCATTTTGAGCTCCTACCTTGCGAATAATGGCAAACCTTTACGACCTGCACTCAATGCGTGGCTCGCCCGTGCATACCCACATGCTGGGTAGCGGCGGCCTGTTGCAGCACGTCCTGGTCGATCTCGTCGAAGCGTAACACCCGAGCGCCGTGGATGGCGGCCAGTTTACGCGCCGCCTGCTCATCGGCAAACGAGGCCAGCACCGCGCCCATGGCGCCTTTCAATCCGCTATCGCCGAGGCCGACCACGTAGAAGGCGCTGGTGGCATCGATCAGGTTGCCGTCGTCGGGCTTGGCCCACTCGCTACGACCCATGTCGTGCACGTAAAGCTTGGCAGTGCCGATGCGATTTTCCGGTTGCAGCCACCAGCCGAGCATTTCGGCGGCGGAACAGAATTTCTTGACGCTGGCCTTCTCCATCGCCTGACCTTTTGGCCCGGGGAAATCGGTGATGATCATGCCGCACACGTGACACTCGTCAGTGTCGTGAAAAGCCACCGGGGCAAGGCTCTGCTGCTCGCTTTCAGGCTCGCTGCAGGCCAGCAGCGCCAGACCGATCACTAACGTCAAAAGGGTTTTAAACAGGGTTTTCATGGTTACTCCTTAATGCTTAAAAAGATCTCGTAGGGTGCGCCGTGCGCACCAGGGCAAACGCCGGCGCGGCGCAGGCAAGAATCACGTCGGCCGCCGCAGAAACAGCCAATAGGCCAACAGCAGCGGCGCGCCAACCCACAGCAGCAGGCACAGCCAGAGCAAACCGCTGCCAACCGGCAGGTCTCCGCCCAGGGCCATCACGCCGACGGCGCTACCGCCGCCCTCGAAGCCGGACAGATTGATCAGCCGGTAGACGTCGGCGGGGTTAAGCAGCAACAGCCAGGGCAGCAGATCCGGGTTGAACTTGCCCTGGCTCAGTACCAGCAGCGCCAGCAGGGCCAGGTCGAACACCAGCACGAAGAGGAACCACACGCCCAGGGCCAGGCCGGCGGCGCTGGATTTCTCGCTGACCTTGCTGCTCAGCACATAAGCCATGGCCAGAAACACCCAACCGAGCAAGGTGCTGGACAGCATGAAGCGGCCGAAGGCCCAGGCCAGCAGGCCCAGTTCGACGTCCTCGACCAGCACGGCGATGGCCAGCGCCGCGCAGCCGAATCCGATCAGGGTGGCCAACGCGAGGATCAAACCGTGGCCGACGAACTTGCCCAGCAGCAACTGGCCGCGGCCCAGGGGATAGGTCAGCAACAGCATCAGGGTGCCGGCCTCGTCCTCGCCGACGATGGCGTCATAGGCCAGCAGCAAGGCAATCAGCGGCACCAGAAAGGTCGCCAGGCTGGCCAGGCTGGCGATGGTCGCCGGGATCGAGGTGAAGCCCAGTTGCCCGGAGGCCGCCGCGCCGAGCCAGGCGATGCCCACCGCCAGCACCGCGAACAGCAGGCTGATGGCCAGCAGCCAGCGGTTGCGCAGGCCGTCACTGAGTTCCTTGCGCGCGATATTCCAGATTTGGCTCATGCCACGCCCTCCCCGGCCTGAATACTCTGGGCCTTGTCCATGTAATGCCGGTACAGATCCTCCAGCGAAGGCTGGTGGATCTCGATGTCCTGCGCCTCGCCCTCGCCGAGCAACTGGCGCAGCAGGCCGAGCTTATGGCCGTTGATCGCCACCACTTCGACGCCATCGACGCCGACCGAACGGGCTTGATGGCCGTCAGCGTGCCAGCGCTGCAACAGCTGTGCGCTCTGTTTCAGCCCGCTGGCGCGGATCACCGCCGGCAGGCCGGCGTCTTCGCGCAGCCTGGCCAGGCTGCCGACTGCCTGCAGGCGACCATGGGCGAGAATCGCCGCGCGGTTGATATGCGCCTCGACCCCCGGCAACACATGGGAGCAAAGGATGATGCTGGTGCCCTGCTGGCGCAGGCGGTCGACCAGTTGGTAGAGGTCCTGGGTAGCGATGGGATCGAGGCCGACCGTGGGCTCATCCAGCAACAGCAGCCGCGGCGCGCCGAGCAATGCCTGGGCCAGGCCGAGACGCTGGCGCATGCCCTTGGAGTAGGTCTTGACCCGGCGTTCCATGGCCTCGGCCAGGCCGACCTGCTCCAGCAGTTCGTCTACCTGGCTCAGCGGCGCGCCCTTGAGCCTGGCGAAATGGCGCAGGGTTTCGCGGCCGCTGAGCTGGGCGTAGAAGGTCACGTTCTCCGGCAAGTAGCCGAGCTGCTGACGCACCAGTGCATCGTTCGGACTGCGCCCGAGCACCTGCACCCGGCCGCTGCTGGCCTGCAACAGGCCGAGAATCAGTTTCATGCAGGTGGTCTTGCCGGCGCCGTTGTGGCCGAACAGACCGAGTACTTCGCCTTCGCCCAGGCTCAGGTTCAAGTCGTGCAGCACGCTCATGTTGCCGTACTGCTGGCTGACGCCTTCGATTTCGACGGCATTCATGGGGTTGGCTCCTGGCGGTTTTGCAGCAGATCGGCGGTGGGCAGCTGCATCAGTGGGTAGCTGTCCTGCACGCCAGGGGATTTCATCACCGGAAAAGCGCGCTGTACCCAGCGCAGCAGTTCGATGCTCGGGCTGTTCATCAACAGGCGCACCTGCGGGTACAGCCACAGCAGACGGTCGACGTTGTCGTTGGGTTCGTAGGCAACATCGCCCAGGCCGTCGTCGTTGCGATCCCAGCCCAGGTAGTCGCTCCAGTAGTTGCGGGACCATTCCTGGGTGCGCACCGCGACGTACTTGACCTGTTGCTGGTTGTCGACAAAGGCGTTACCGACGATGCGGTTGTCCTCAGAGCCGGCGGTCAGGTGAATGCCCAGGGCGCTGCGTTCAAAGTGGTTATGCTCGATGCTGTTGAACAGCGAGTTGTAGATAAACAGTGCCTTGCCTTCGGCGCCGGAGATCATGCTGTCGCCGGTCGAGCCACTGCGCACGTCGCTGACAAAATTGTCGCGGATGGTCGAATAGGTGATGTAGTTCATCAGGATGCCGTAGTTCTCGTCCTGCTCGGAGCGATTGCCGATCACCGTCAGCTTGCGACTCTGCATCAGCGCATAGCCAGTGCGGGTGCGCCGGGTGGTGTTGCCAAGCAGCTGATTGTCGTTGGCGAACATGTAGTGCACGCCGTAACGCAGGTCCTCCAGGGTATTGCCTTCGAGCAGGTTGCCGTTGGAGGTATCGATGTAGATACCGTCGCGAGCATCGCGCACCTGGTTGCCGATGACCTTGGCGCCGTGCACTGCATACAGGTGAATGCCGTTGCCGCGATCCTGGGAACGGATGCTCGGATCGCCCTGGATGCTGTTGCCGATCAGGCTGACGTCCGCCGTGCCATCGACCCAGATGCCGAAGCCCGGCCCTTGCAAGCGGTTGTTCTTGATCAGCGCGCCATGGGCCTTGGGCTGGATAAATATGGCGGCGTTCATGGCGGTCATATCGCGGCCCCAATCGAGCAGCGTGCAGCCCTCGATGGTCACCTCGGGCGCGCTGATGATCAGGCCGTTACCCTGCCCTTGGCCCTGCAACACGGCGCCCGGTTCGCAGCGGATATGCATCGGCTGATCGACGCTGAACGAACCCTGATACTCGCCGGCGGGCAGGCGCCAGCGGTTGTCGCCCTCCGCCTGTAGCGGCAGCGCGGTGATGGGTAGCGGCGCCGCCTGAGCAGCGCCGCAGAGAATAAGCAGCAATAGTGCGCTGGCGTGCAGCCATGCCATTGCCTGGGTGTTTAACACGGCGGTTTACCTTGAGCCATTTAGCGGTGAGTCCGTAGCCCGGATGCAATCCGCGCTACGGGGTTGGATCGCCAGCAAGCTGGCGCCTACAGGAGGCCGTGTCGTTACGCCGGTTCGACCAGCATGCGTCCGACCATTTCCATGTGCAGGGCGTGGCAGAACCAGCTGCAGTAGTACCAATGCAGGCCGGGCTTGTCGGCGATAAAGGTGATTGACGAGGTCTGCTGGGCGCTGATCTCCATGCTCACACCGTGGTTGGTCATGACGAAGCCGTGGGATACGTCTTCGATCTGGTCGATGTTGGTGATGGTCACGGTGACTTCATCGCCCTGCTTGACGTTGAACTCGGTGAGGCCAAAGGACGGCGCCATCGAGGTCATGTACACGCGGACCTTATTGCCCTCGCGGATCACCTTGTTGTCGGCTTCCAGGTTGATGCCGTCCTTCTTCGCCCGTGCGACGGTCGGTGCGAAGAACGGATCGTCACGGTCCCAGATCTTCTTGGTCTTGATCTGGTCGCGGCGCGCCAGGATGCAGTCATGCGGTTCGGCGAAGGTCGGGCCGTCGTGCACCAGCTTCATTTCATCGCCGGAAATATCGATCAGCTGATCGTTCTCCGGGTGCAGCGGGCCGACCGGCAGGAAGCGATCCTTGGAGAACTTGCTCAGCACAATCAGCCATTTGCCATCGGCGTCACTGGTTTCGCAGAGGGACGCGTGGTTGTGCCCCGGGTTGTAGTGCACATCGAGCTTCTGCTTGATGTAGTTGACCTTCTCGCCCTTGTAGGCGCGCACGGCCTCCGCCATGTTCCACTTGACCACCTGGCTGTCGATAAACAGCGTGGTGTAGGCGTTACCGCGGCCGTCGAAGGTGGTGTGCAACGGACCAAGACCGAGTTCCGGCTCGGCGGCGATGGTGTCGCGCGGGTCCTTGAGCTTGTCGTCGAACAGGTCGTCGAGCTTGGCGATCTCGATCATCGAACAGGTTGGCGACAGCTTGCCGTTGGCGATGAAGTATTTGCCGTCGGACGAGGTATTCAGGCCATGCGGGTTCTTCGGCACCGGGATGTAGCGGGTGAACGCGCTGTCCTTGTCGCCCTTCTTGCGCCCGTCGAGTATCGGCACCTTGGAGTCGCCCAGGGTGATGAACTTGCCGGCCTTGACCGCTGCCTCGGCGCGTTCGATATGGAATACCACCACCCAGTCGCGCTCGTTGCGCATCATGCCGCCGAGGTCGAAGGCCTTCTCCGAGTTGTAGCAGGTGGCTGCGGCATAGCGGCCGCTGTAGTCGGCATCGGTGTTATCGAGGTTGCCGTCGACGATGATCTGGAAGGCCATTTCCATCTTCTCGGCGTCGATGACGTTGTACATGGTGTAGCTGTTTTCATCCTGCAGGTCGAAAACCTTGCCATCGTTGGGGTGCGGAATGACGTACTCGGCGTTGGCGAACACGTACTTGGTATAGGGCACCTTCTGCAGACGCAGGCCGTGGATGGCCTGCACGTTGGGCACGGTGAGCATCTTGTCGCACTTCATGATATCCAGACGGATACGCGCGACCCGGCTGTTGGCCTTGTCGTTGATGAACAGGTACTTGCCGTCGTATTTGCCGTCGGTCATCGAGATGTGTGGGTGGTGGCAGTCGCCGTTCTGGAACTTGGCGCTGTCACCCATGATGTGCTTGCTTTCATTGGTCAGGCCCCAGCCGGTGGCCGAGTCGACGTTGAACACCGGGATACGCATCAACTCGCGCATCGAGGGCACGCCCATCACCCGCACTTCGCCCTGGTGACCGCCGCTCCAGAAACCGTAGTAGTCATCCAGCTCGCCGGGACCGACATGGATCTTCGATGTCGACTCCTTGACCGCTGCGGCCCAGGATTCCCGGGTCATTACCGCACTGCCCAACGCTGTCGCGCCGACCAGAGCTGCGCCGGTCATGGCGCTGGCGCCGAGGAAGCCGCGGCGGCTCAACCCGGCTTTCTCCAGCATTTGCGCCTGCTCTTGGCTATCGATCACCAGCGTGTTCTTCGGTTCTTTATCGCTCACGGGTTCTGCTCCTTGACTGGATAAATACGGCCGCGCTCACGCGGTTAACGGGTTCGTTCAGGGACGACTACTTGCACTACAGGTATCAACTCGGCGCTGACAGGCGCCTTCTTGCTGCGTTTCTTCTGCTTGAGAATCAGCGGCGGGCACTTGTCGTCGTTGTGATAGGTCATCTGGCAATCGAGGCAGTAGTGGCACTCGTTGGCATTGATATGGCCGTCGGGGTGGATCGCCTGGATCTCGCATTCCTTGGCACACAGCTGGCACGGATTGCCGCATTCCTTGCGGCGCTTGAGCCAGTCGAACAGGCGGAATTTGCTCGGGATGGCCAGCGCCGCGCCCAGCGGGCAGACATAGCGGCAGTAGACCTTGCGGGTGAAGATGTTGATCACCAGCAGCAGCACCGCGTAGAGCACGAACCACCACTGGCGGTCGAACTTGAGGGTGATGGCGGTCTTGAACGGCTCCACTTCGGCGAAGCGCTCGGCAGTGGACAGCGATTCCAGGGACAGGCCGAACAGCAGCAAGAGGATGATGTACTTGATCGCCCACAGCCGCTCATGCACCGCAAAGGGCAGCTCGTACTGGGGGATTTTCAGTTTGCGCGCGGCCTCGTTGATCAGCTCCTGCAACGCACCGAAGGGGCACAACCAGCCGCAGAACACGCCACGGCCCCAGAGCAGGATGCTGGCCGCGGTGAAGGTCCAGATAATGAAAATGATCGGGTCGGTGAGAAACAGCTCCCAGCGGAAGTCCTGCACCAGGGCATGCACGAAGGTCAGCACGTTGACCACCGACAACTGGCCCAAGGCGTACCAGCCGATAAACACCACGGTGAACATCAGGTAGCCACGCCGCAGCCAATGCAGGAAATGCGGGCGCTGGGTGAATTTGTCCTGGAGGAACAGGATCATCGTAAGCAGCAGCAAGGCGATGAGTATCACGCCGATCTGGAAGCTCTTCTGGTACCAGATATTCAGCCACAGCGGCCGGTTGGCCTCCTCGATGGCAGCCAGCTCGGCGGCGGTGGGCTGCGGCCGCTCGAGGTACTCCTCGGGCATCTGATAGGCCAGTTCGAAACTGCTGAAGATGCCGCTGATCGGGCCGGTCTGGCGCTTGACCAGCAGTTCAAGGGTCCAGGGTGAGCCAGGATCGAAGCCATACGGCTCACGCACGATAAAGATCGCCATCTCGCCGAAGTCCGGCATGCCTTCGGCGTAGACATCGCTCAGGCGCTCAAAATCGCGGTCGTGGAAACTGATGGTGGTGCCGAACTGGCGCAATTGCACCCGATCGAAGATGCCTCCGCGCACATAACCTGAGCCCTTGAACGAATAGTCGCCGCTGCCCAGTACGGCAATCGCCTGCTCGCCGGGCTTGAGTGAGGCCATCAGCAGGCGGTACTGGTTGTCGCCCAGCAGGTTGCGGCCGATGGTCGGCGCATTCAGGTGAGTGGTGTAGAGGTCGATGAAGGTGTCGTCGACTTGCTCGGCGCTGGCCTCTTCAACGCCCTCGGCTTCACTGCCCTTGAACGCCTCGTCGACCTTGCCACGGGTCAGGTGCAGGCGGCGGATGGCACCATTACCGGTGAGCTGAGCCCAGTCGGCCGGTTGATAGAGATCCTCGCGCAGCGTCGCCGGCTTCTGCGCCAGGCCGGCATTATCCTCGACCAAGCCGAGCGCTACCGCCACCGTATGGGCGGCCCGCATCACCACCTCATTAACCACCATCACCGTGACGGTGGCGCCGGTCACCGCATCGACGGTCACCGCATTAGGATCACTGGAACGGCCAACCACCACCCGCTGGTTGACCTTGATGCCCTGGTACTTGGCGTTGAAGGCATGCAGCTTGGCTTCGGGAATGCCTATCAGCAGGATCGGCTCGTGGTGTTCGAGCACGTAGGCGTCCTGAATCACCCCGGCGGTGTCGAGGATCACCTGCATGTTGATCGGCTTGCCGGAGTAGGCCGGGATATCGATCACATCCAGGCTCTGGAACACATAGCCGAGCACCTCGTCGCCACTCGACAGGGTGCGTACCTTGAACTCGCCTTGCGGCTCGGAGGGGCTATCGGCCTGGGGAAAAACCAGATCGATGCGTTGTTGCTCGCTCTCGCCGTAGCTTTTTGCCTGCACGCCCTGCAGGGCAGCGAACAGCAGCCCCAGCAGGATCAGCAGCCGCACAGCCCATGAGTGTGGCATGCGAGAGGTCATCGGCAGGTGGCGGATCATTGGCGGTTCGGCTTATGCAGCGGGATTGTGCGGTTATGGTAGGGATGCCTCCTCGTACTGCCCTTGACCGCAATCAAGTTGCGAAAAACCGCCGCAGACCCGTAGGCAGGGTTAGGCGCCTGCCTCGTCGTCCATTGCATTGCACGTTCAATGGCGGCCCACCATTGCAGTCGGCCGGGCTAACGCATCCGGGCATCGGTGCGCACGGCGCACCCTACCCGGACCTTACGCCGCGCGCACCGAGTCCAGTCTCGTAGCCCGGATGCAATCCGGGAGCGATTTTGTGGGTGCCGGATTGCATCCGGGCTACGGGGTGTCTCGGCGGGCATCACCCGCCCTGAGTGCGCAGGCTCAGCCAACCTGCCGCGGTGAGCGTGACCCGATCAGCGTGATCCGATCAACGTGATCCGATCAACGTGACCCGATCCAACCAACGTCACGTTAGCTACCGTGAGGGGTCAGATACACAGCGCTCGCCCCACGCGAAGCCTCGCTGGCCTTGAGTTCCATGCGCGCGATGCTGCGCAGGTGCACCTGGTCCGGGCCGTCGGCGAAGCGCAGGGCGCGGCCGGTGGTCCACATGTCGGCCAGGGGCGTGTCCGGGGTCAGGCCCATGGCCCCGTAGACCTGCATGGCGCGGTCGACCACGCGGGTGTGCATGCCGGGCACCAGCGCCTTGATCATGGCGATTTCCTTGCGCGCGGCCTTGGCCCCGACTTCGTCAATCATCCAGGCGGTCTTCAGTACCAGCAGTCGCGCCTGCTCGATCTCGATACGCGACTCGGCGATCCAGTCGCCGATATTGGCGTACTGGTGCAGGTGCTTGCCGAAGGCCTTGCGTTCCTGGCAGCGCTCGACCATCAATTCCAGGGCCAGCTCGGCCATGCCGATCGAGCGCATGCAGTGGTGTACGCGGCCGGGGCCGAGACGCGCCTGGGCCATCATGAAGCCCGCGCCCTCCTTGACCAGCAGGTTGCCGACCGGCACCCGTACATTGCGCAGCAGCAGCTCGCTATGGCCTTCCGGGGCGATGTGGTTCATCACCGGGATATTGCGCAACAGCTCGACGCCGGGCGTATCGAACGGCACCAGAACCATGCTCTGCTGCTGGTGCGCGTCGGCATCCGGGTCGGTCTTGCCCATGACGATCAGCAGCTTGCAGTCGGGGTGCGAGGCATTGGTGATGAACCACTTGCGCCCGTTGATCACGTACTCGGC
This sequence comes from Pseudomonas sp., assembly GCF_030683065.1. Lineage (GTDB taxonomy): Bacteria > Pseudomonadota > Gammaproteobacteria > Pseudomonadales > Pseudomonadaceae > Aquipseudomonas. The sequence goes on along the minus strand of NZ_JAUXMX010000031.1, from coordinate 52,067 downwards.
GCCGTCGCGGCGGATCAGGGTCTGGATATTGCTGGCATCCGAAGACGGCACATCCGGCTCGGTCATGGCAAAGGCCGAACGGATCGCACCATCGAGCAGCGGCAACAGCCAGCGTTCACGCTGCTCGGGGCTGGCGAACAGGTGCAGCAGCTCCATATTGCCGGTGTCCGGCACGCTGCAGTTGAACACCTCCGAAGCCCAATGCACACGGCCCATAATCTCCGCCAGCGGCGCGTATTCCAGGTTGCTCAGGCGGGTGCCTGGCTCATCAGCCTGCAACGACGGCAAGAACAGGTTCCACAGCCCCTCGCTGCGGGCCAGGGCCTTGAGATCGGCGATAAAGGGCACCGGAAACTGCCCTGCGCCGACGGCCTGGTGCCAGGCGCCGATGCGCGGCACCACATATACGTCCATGAAATTGTGCAGCTGCTGACGCAGCGCTTCGGTGCGTGGGCTGTAGGCGAAGTGCATGGCGAACCTCGAATTGATAATGGCTTGAGGTTTCACGTTAGGCCGGAAAACAGGAGAAACCCAGGATCTTCGAGCACCTGAATCGCTGCCCATCACAGCCGCGCAGCAGGCCACGAACCTTGACCGGGATCATTAGCGAAGGTGGTAAAGCTGTTAGGGCTTTTGTAGCCCGGATGCAATCCGGGAGCGGTGTTGCACGCGCCAAAGCTCCCCGGATTTCATCCGGTCTACGGGATCGCGGCCTTGGCTTCGATCACCACTGGATATAGAACATGCCCTTAGCCAGCAGCACGATGCCGAGCATCTGCGCCAGTACCGCCCAGTGCAGTTTGCGGTAGAGGCTCGGGTTCATGCGCCCGGAGCGCAGCAGCATGGCAACCAGGCCGAAGCTGAGAAATACGCTGACGGCCAGCACTATTTTCAGGCTCAGCAGCGTGGCGAAGCTGCTGGCGAAGGGGTTACTCAGGGCCTGGCGGTGATACCAGGCCAGGCCGAAGCCGGCACCGTAGACCAGCAACACCACCCAGTGCAGCACCGTGCGCGTGCGTTTACCGAGGGCCTGCTCCAGCTCGACCCGCGCGCCAGGGGCGAGTTGCGGCTTGACCTTGGCGAGGATGATCACCTCGAAGAACAGCGTGCCGATAAAGGCAATCGCCGCCAGCAGGTGCACGACATGCAGCAGTGAATAGCTCATAACAAGATCCTAATGATCGTAGGAGCCCAGCTTGCTGGCGATCAGTGATCACGCAATTCGAAATGCGGGAACAGTTGTGCCAGACGCAGCCACAGCTCGCTCGCCTCGTTGGGTGTCGCGGTCATGGGCAGCTCCGGGTCGAGCATGCGTGCGCTGCGCACCAGCTGCACGGCGAAGTGTTCGACGCCGAAGGCATGCAGGCGCTGGCCGATGCGCCAGAGCTTGTCCACATCCAGCAGGTGCCAATGCACGGTGGTGCGGCACTCGTAGGCCACGCCGCTGACCAAGAGGTGTTCCAGGCTACGCCAGTTGGCCTTGCCACTGCCGCTGACCCCGGTGATCAGCTCGGCATCCTCGGCCAGGGCCTTGATGTCGAAACCGACCCAGTCCGCCGCTTGCAGCGCCCAGGCAAAGGCCCAGGGCTTGATCCCGGCGCTGTGCAGGCCGACGCGAAAACCCAGCTGACGCACCTGCTCCATCGCCGGCACCAGGCCGCCTTGCAAGGTCGCCTCGCCGCCACTGAAGACCACGGCCTGCAGCAGTCCCTGGCGCCGCTGGAGGAAGTCCAGCACCTGCGACCAGGGGATTTCATGCTCGCCACGGGCCGCGATCAGGTCCGGGTTGTGGCAATAACGACAACGCCAGGCGCAGCCCTGACAGAACAGCACACAGGCCAGCAGCCCGGGATAGTCGAGGGTGGTCAGGGGCACCATGCCCCCGACCCGAAGCACTCTACTCACGCAGCGCTGACTCGCGCCGCCGCTTCGGTGAAGTGCTGACGCTCGCGGTGCTCGGATTGCTTGCCTGGATTGAAGGCAGTGACCGGGCGGTGGTAGCCCATCACCCGGGTCCAGACTTCGCAGCGTTGGCGTTGTGCTTCTGGGAGTTGCTGAGTGTTTTGCATGGTGTCGCTCCTTGCTGTGGGTAAAGGGGGAATCCTAGGTATTCAAGAGGCGTCGTTTGTGGCGGCGCAGCCTTGCTGCTTGTGCAGCAGCGCCTCGTCGCATTTCGGGCAGAACTCGTGTTCGCCATCCAGGTAGCCGTGCACCGGGCAGATGGAAAAGGTCGGGGTTATCGTCAGGTACGGCAGGCGGAAACGGCCCAGGGCGCTGCGCACCAGTTGCTTGCAGGCCTGGATCGAGGAAATTCGCTCAGCCATATACAGGTGCAGCACGGTGCCGCCGGTGTACTTGCACTGCAGTTCGTCCTGCAGTTCCAGGGCCTCGAAGGGGTCGTCGGTGAAGCCCACCGGCAATTGCGAGGAGTTGGTGTAGTACGGCGCCTCGGCACTGCCGGCCTGGAGAATGTCCGGGTAGCGCTTGCGGTCTTCCTTGGCGAAACGGTAGGTGGTGCCCTCGGCCGGCGTCGCCTCGAGGTTGTACATCTGCCCGGTTTCTTCCTGGAAACGCATCAGGGTGGCGCGGACATGGTCGAGCAAATGCAAGGCGAATTCGCGGCCCTTCGGCGTGTGCATGCCTTCCTGGTCACCGGTGAAATTGCGCAGCATCTCGTGCATGCCGTTCAGGCCGATGGTCGAGAAGTGATTACGCAGGGTGCCCAGGTAACGCTTGGTATAGGGATAGAGGCCGGCGTCCATATGGTGCTGGATCACCTTGCGCTTGACCTCCAGGCTTTCCATTGCCAGCTCCATCAACTGATCGAGGCGCTTGAGCAGACCCTGGGTGTCGCCCTTGTACAGATAGCCGAGGCGCGCGCAGTTGATCGTCACCACCCCCAGGGAGCCGGTCTGCTCGGCCGAACCGAAAAGGCCGCCACCGCGCTTAAGCAGTTCGCGCACGTCCAGTTGCAGGCGGCAGCACATCGAGCGCACCTGATTGGGCTGCATGTCCGAATTGAGGAAGTTCTGGAAATACGGCAGGCCATAACGCGCGGTCATCTCGAACAGGCGGTCGGCGTTCTCGCTGTCCCAGGGAAAGTCATGGGTGATGTTGTAGGTCGGAATCGGGAAGGTGAACACCCGGCCCATGGCGTCGCCGGCCTGCATCACCTCGATATAGGCGCGGTTGATCAGCTCCATCTCGGCCTGCAGATCGCCGTAGGCAAACGGCATTTCCACGCCGCCGATATAGGGAATCTGCTCGCGCAGGTCTTCCGGGCACACCCAGTCGAAGGTCAGGTTGGTGAAGGGCGTCTGGGTGCCCCAGCGCGACGGCACGTTGAGGTTATAGATAAACTCCTGGATCGCCTGACGCACCTCGGCGAAACCCAGGTTGTCCTTGCGCACATAGGGCGCCAGGTAGGTATCGAAGGAGCTGAAGGCCTGAGCGCCGGCCCACTCGTTCTGCAAGGTGCCGAGAAAGTTGACCATCTGCCCCAGGGCGCTGGACAAGTGCTTGGGCGGCCCCGCCTCGACCCGCCCGGGAATACCGTTGAAACCCTCATTGAGCAGGCTGCGCAGTGACCAGCCGGCGCAGTAACCGGCGAGCATGTCCAGATCGTGAACATGTAGATCGGCCTCGCGATGGGCCTGGCCGATGGCCTCGCTGTACACCTCGTCCAGCCAGTAGTTGGCGGTGACCTTGCCTGACACGTTGAGAATCAGCCCGCCAAGGGAATAACCCTGGTTGGCGTTGGCGCGCACCCGCCAGTCCTCGCGCGACAGGTATTCGTTCATCGACGCGGCCACATCCACCAGCGCCTTGCGGTCACGACGCAGCCGGCCATGACGTTCGCGGTAGACGATATAGGCGCGCGCAGTTTGATAGAAACCGGCCTCCATCAACACCCGCTCGACGCGGTCTTGCACCTGCTCGATATCGATACTGGGCAAGTCCTGCAGGCGCAGCAGCACCGCTTCGGCCAACTCCCCCGCCAGAGCCTCGTCGAATTCACCACTGACCTCCCCCGCCGCGTAGATCGCCAGACGGATCTTGCCGAGATCGAACGCCGCGATGCTGCCATCGCGCTTGCATAACTGCTGAGGATGAAGGGCTTTAACCGGGCTGAGCATGTCGCCTCCTGACACTACATATAGATATTTATTTATCTATAACCACAATATGCAGTGAAAGTTACCCGAGAAACGTCAGTACGGGATTGACCTCGATCAAGATCCACCAACGACCTGCCACAACGCTAGATACGGCCAACTCCAGCGCTGACAACAGACCCCATAGCTCAGCCGGACACCTAACCCGTGGGGTGCGCCGCGCGCACCCAGCGCCACAGGCAATCGGTGCGCACGGCACAGCTTACGAAGCCATATCGCCGAGTCAGGGATTTTTTGTTGCGCGTGGGCCCCATTGATTCTGCTATCGACTCTCGCGGGTATGCCACAGGCGCAGCAGGTAGAGGGTGGATTCCTGGATCTCGTAGCGCATCTCATAGTGCCCGGCCAGGATACGTCGCACTTCGCGCGGATCGAATTCTTCCAGCCGTTCGCCAAGACGCGGGTTGCTCAGCAGGGTTATCGGCGCGGCAGTGAGCTGTTGAACCGTGGGCGCGGCGGCAGGCTTGTTCACGCTGGCCAGAAACTCGTAGAGCCTGGCCAAGTCATTGAGCGCCTTGCTGGTCCACTTCAACTCCATTAGCGCGGGACCGGTAGCACAGTGTCGCTGCCGAGGCTTTCGGCCCAGGCTTGAACGGCTTGATGATCGATGACCTGGCCGGCATCAACATCGGCCAGTGCTTCGCGGGTCAAGCGGCGGCGTTCTTCTTCCTGGTCGATCCAGGCGGCCAGAGCCATGGTCTAGCCGCTGAAGCTGCAGACGGCATCGGTGCTGGTGAGTTCGGGGATCTACCGGGTTTCTCGCCACCCTATGTACCTGGTTTTGTCCTGTTTCTCGCGGTCTGGGCCGTGTTTCTCACGTCGACCTGGACGCTGGCTGGGGTGCGAGGACTCGTCCTCTGTATGACCCGCTTGCAGATCACGCCAGAGGAACGTGCACTTGCATGGGGGTAAACGGAGCTTTTCGAAGGAACAGCGCAAACACGACTTCAGCCGCCACTGGCGTTCATGAATCGCAGGATCTTCACCTCACCGTCGGAGCTGAATTCATGGCGCAGTGGTTTGCGTTGCAGGGCTTGCTGCACCGCGTCGATGATCGGTTGATCGTCCAGCGGGTAGCGGCGCACCAGGGCGCGTAGGTCGATGGCGTTTTCGTGGCCCAGGCACAACAGCAGGCGGCCTTCGACGGTCAGGCGCACACGGTTGCAGGTGCTGCAGAAGTTGTGCGAATTCGGTGAAATAAAGCCGATGCGGGTAGCCGCATGTTCCTTCAGGCGCACGTAGCGCGCCGGCCCGCCGCTGTGCTCGGCGCTGTCGAGCAGGGCATGCCGAGTGGCGATCAGGTTGCGTACTTCTTCGCTGGAGCAGTACGACTCGCCGCGTGAACGGCCGACATCGCCCAAGGGCATTTCTTCGATAAAACTGATATCCAGCTGCCGGGCGATGGCGTAATCGACCAGGTCGAGCACTTCGTCGAAGTTGCGCCCTTTCATCACCACCGCGTTGAGCTTGATCCGCTCGAAGCCGGCATCGCGCGCCGCTTCGATGCCGTCCAGCACCTGGCGCAGGCTGCCGGTACGGGTGATGCCACGAAATTTGCCGGCATCCAGGCTGTCGAGGCTGATGTTCAGGCGTTTGACCCCGGCGTCGGCCAGCGGCCTGGCCAGCTTGACCAGTTGCGAGCCGTTGCTGGTCATCACCAGCTCGCGCAGGCCGGGCAAGGCGGCGATGCGTTGGCACAGCTCGACGATACCGTTGCGTACCAGCGGTTCGCCGCCCGTCAGGCGGATCTTCTTCACGCCCAGGCCGACGAACAGCGCCGCCAGCCGGTACAGCTCCTCGATCCCGAGCACCTGCTGACGCGGCAGGAAGGTCATGTCTTCGGCCATGCAATAGACACAGCGAAAATCACATCTGTCGGTGACCGACATGCGCAGGTAATCGATAGTGCGGCCGAAGCCATCCTGCAGTTGTGTGTCCATCATTCCTCCGATAACGGGCGACCTATTTTCGGTCGTGCCCACCCTCTGCGTCCATGGTTCGCTCGGCCCTAGAGCCTCAGCCACTGGGTTCCCACGCGGACGGTGGGAACATTAATCGCGGCCAAGGCCCCTCCTACAGGCGGCGTGCGCTCCCGTAGCCCGAGTGCTCTTCGCTTGCTGCGCTCTACTGCAGCAACGGTGAATCGGCCGCCTTGCAAGCGGATGCCGACGATATCCGCCGCGCCAATCAGAGTTTGCAGGTACTGCGCCACCCCCTTCTGCCATACGCCTTGTTGCAGCAGGGTGCGGATCGAGCCGGCGACCACGTCGTAGGGCAATTGCTTGCCTTCAATGCGTTGGTCGACGCTGACTACATGCCAGCCGTAGCGGCTTTCAAGCGGTTGGCCGGCCAACCCGGCAGGCAGTTTGAACAGTTGCCGCTCGAACTCGGGCACGGTCTGGCCTTTGCTCAGTTGCCCCAACGCGCCAGCCTGGGCCTTGGACGGACAGGCCGAGTGGGCCATGGCCAATTCGGCGAAGCGACCGCCATCGACGCGCAGCAGCTCAAGCAACTGATCGGCTTTCTCGCGCACCAGGCTGCGGGCCTCGCCATCGTCCGGGGCACACTCGAGCAGAATATGCCGCGCCGCCAACAAGGGCGCGGTGACGTAGCGCGCCCGGTTGCTCTGGTAATAATGCTGACAGCTTTGCTCGTCGCACTCCGGTAGGGCCACTTCCAGCTCGATCAGCTGGCGGGTGGCGGCCTCCTCCGCGCTTTCGCCAGGTTCGACCTGCACCGACAAGCCCAGCTCGACGATGCGCTGTTGCAGCAACTCACGAATCACCAGGGCCTGGGCGGCAAGAAACACCGCTTCCTCGCGACTGCCCGCCGGGTGATATTGCAGCTCCTGGGCCATGGCCTCAGGCGCGATAGTCACGCCGTTGACCGTGACCCGTGGCCACTCCTGCTCGCTGCTGGCAATCAGCGTGGGAGCTGACTCGAGCTGCTCGGCGAGTGCCTCTGGCTCATCGTCCGAGGGCCGCGACTCCGGAGTTACCTCTTGTACGCCAGGTGCGTCGACCATCAGGTCGACTGGCGGCTTCTCTGCGCCGCAACCACCCTGCCCTGCATTGCCACCACCACATCCGCATCCCATGACAAGTTCCTCGTTAATGCTTGAATCATTCATTCAAGTGCCGGTACGTGGTGGGCTAAAACGGATCGCCGCCCGGCCCACCACTGACCGCTTAAATATCCTTGGCCTTGACCGCGCCCATGGCATAGCCAGGCTGCGGTGCTGGCACAGGTTTCTCACGCACAGGCTGGGCCAGCGGACGAACCTGCGGCCGTTGCACACCCTTCTGCCGAACGATCTGGTAGCGCCGCCCCAGGTACCACACCGGTGCGCTGATGATGTGCACCAGGCGGGTGAAGGGGAACAGCACGAACAGGCTCAGGCCGAGGAATACGTGCAGCTTGTAGACCAGGCCCACCGGCTCGATGGCCGCAGCGGCTGCCATCGGTTGCAGGGTCACGGTGTATTGCGCCCAGTTGGCCAGCATCACCATCACCGAACCATCCATGTGGCTGGTCGAGGCAACGATGGTCAGCAGGCCCAGGACCAGCTGCACCAGCAGCACCACCAGCACCAGCAGGTCCGAGGTGCTGGAACTGGCCCGCACCCGTGGATCGCCGAGGCGGCGCTTGAGCAGCATCAGCAAACCGATCAGGCAGAGCACGCCGAAGAAGCCCCCCGATACCATGGCCAGCAGCTGCTTGTTCTGCGTGCTGATGACCGAGTGGTAGAGCGCCTCGGGCATCAGCAGGCCGACGAAGTGACCGGCCAGGACGAACAGCACGCCGACGTGGAACAGGTTGCTGGCGATGCGCATGTAGCGCTGCTCGGACGCCGAGCGGGCGAAGATCTGGCTCGAACCGGCCTTCCAGCTGTACTGCGACAGATCGAAACGCGCCCAGCTGCCGATGATGCAGATGGCCAGGGCAACATAGGGATACACCCCGAACGCCAACAGATTGATGTTAGACATTGCGCACCTCCTGGATCAGCTCGGTGGCTAACCCATCCTGATTGAAATCAACCCAGTGCAGCGGCACCGCCGACTCTTCACGGGCCTTGCCCGGCAAAGTGGTCTGGCTCGGGCAGCGGTCTTGCTGCTCGGCCTGGAGGAAGTCCACGGCCTCCTCCTCCCAGATCTTGTCGAGGGCTTCGAGCGAGTCGTCGCGCACCTCGGCGGCAACCTGTTCGCGCACCTCGGCCATGGCCACCTGCGGCTCGACGCCGGCAATCTGCAACAGCGCGCGGAAGCAGCTGGCGTAAGCGCTTTCACGCTCATCCAGACGAGTGGCCAACAACGCCAGCAGGTGTGCGACATCGGCCAGGCCCTCGCGGGCCTCTAGGTCTTCGCGGGTGGAGAGGAACTCCAGGTACAGCGGGATATAGTCCGGCAGTTCCTTGATGCCGATGGCGAAACCGGCCTCTTCGTACTGCGCCATCATGTCGACCATGGCCTGACCACGGTCACGCGACTCGCCGTGCACATGCTCGAACAGCAGCAGCGACAGCGAGCGACCACGACCGAACAGCGCGCCGTAGTGCTCCTGGCCGTCCATCAGGTCGTTGTCACAGATCAGCGCCAGCAGTTCGTGCAGCGCGCTGCGTTGCTGCGGGCTGATCTCGCGAGTGGCGCTGATGGCCTGGGCCAGTTCGTCGCGGCCCTCCAGCAACTGCTCGGTCGGGTAATCCAACAACAGGGAAATCACCTTGAGAATTTGCATGCTCAGTCCTCCCACAACTGTACGGTTTTAAGAATGTCGCGCTGGTTGGCCTTCTTCGCCCCGAACATGTTGGTGTCGGAGGAACCACTGCAACCGCTGCCGAAGCTAAAGCCACAGCCGGAACGCTCGGCGAAGGCATCGCTGCTCGCCTCCTCGCGGTGCGCACTGGGGATGACGAAGCGGTCTTCGTAGTTGGCGATGGCCAGGTAGCGGTACATGTCTTCGACCTGGGCCACGCTCAGGCCGACATCGGCCAGCACTTGCAGGTCCTGCACGCCGTCGACCTGCTCGGAACGCTTGTAGGCGCGCATGGCCAGCAGTCGCTTGAGTGCCAACTTGACCGGAATGATGTCGCCAGCGGTCAGCAGGTTGGCCAGGTAACGCAGCGGTATGCGCAGGCTGTCGACATCCGGGATCACCCCGTTCATGCCCACGGTGCCCGCGGTCGCGGCGTTCTGGATTGGTGACAGTGGCGGCACGTACCAGACCATCGGCAAGGTGCGGTATTCCGGGTGCAGCGGCAGCGCCAGCTTCCAGTCGACCGCCAGTTTGTACACCGGGGATTTCTGCGCGGCGTCGATCACCGATTGCGGCACGCCGTCGGCCAGGGCCTGGGCGATGACCTGCGGGTCGTTGGGGTCGAGGAAGATCTCCAGTTGCTTGTGGTACAGGTCCTGCTCGTTCGGCGTGCTGGCCACTTCAAGGATGCGGTCGGCGTCATACAGCAACACGCCGAGGTAGCGGATCCGACCGACGCAGGTTTCCGAACACACGGTCGGCATGCCGGCCTCGATACGCGGGTAGCAGAAGATGCACTTCTCGGATTTGCCGCTCTTCCAGTTGAAGTAGATCTTCTTGTACGGGCAGCCGCTGATGCACATGCGCCAGCCGCGGCATTTTTCCTGGTCGATGAGGACGATGCCGTCTTCTTCGCGCTTGTAGATCGCCCCGCTCGGGCAGGCCGCCGCGCAGGTCGGGTTGAGGCAGTGCTCGCACAGACGCGGCAGGTACATCATGAAAGTATTTTCATACTCGCCATAGATGTCGGCCTGGATCTGGTCGAAGTTCTTGTCCTTGCGCCGTTTGGCAAACTCGGTGCCGAGAATTTCTTCCCAGTTCGGACCCCACTCGATCTTCTGCATGCGCTTGCCGGTGATCACCGAACGCGGCCGTGCGACCGGCTGGTGCTCGCCGAGCGGCGCGGTGTGCAGGTGCTGGTAGTCGAAATCGAACGGCTCGTAGTAGTCGTCGATGGTCGGCAGGTCCGGGTTGGCGAAGATGTTCGCCAATATACGGAACTTGCCGCCGATCTTCGGATTGATCGAGCCGTCCTTGTTGCGGATCCAGCCGCCGCGCCATTTCTCCTGGTTTTCCCACTCCTTGGGGTAGCCGATCCCGGGCTTGGTCTCGACGTTGTTGAACCAGGCGTATTCCATGCCTTCGCGGCTGGTCCAGACGTTTTTGCAGGTGATCGAACAGGTGTGACAACCGATGCACTTGTCCAGGTTGAGGACCATGCCGACTTGCGAACGAATTTTCATGGCAATGCTCCTCAAATGTCTTGTGGCAGGGGTTGTGGCAGGGCTTCGTCGCCCAGGCCGCCGACATCGGTGCTGTCAAGCCAGTTGACCTTGTCCATCTTGCGCACCACGACGAACTCGTCGCGGTTGCAACCGACCGTGCCGTAATAGTTGAAACCGTAGGCCTGCTGGGCGTAGCCACCGATCATGTGGGTGGGCTTGAGCACCACGCGGGTTACCGAGTTGTGGTGGCCGCCGCGGGTCTTGGTGGTCTCGCTGCCGGGCACGTTCACGATGCGTTCCTGGGCGTGGTACATCATCACCATGCCGTCCTTGACCCGCTGGCTGACCACCGCACGGGCGGTCAGGGCGCCGTTGGCGTTGAAGCATTCGACCCAGTCGTTGTCCTCGATGCCGGCGCGCTTGGCGTCGTTTTCCGAGAGCCAGATGATCGGCCCGCCACGGCTCAGGGTGAGCATGATCAGGTTGTCCGAGTAGGTGCTGTGAATGCCCCACTTCTGGTGCGGAGTGATCCAGTTGAGGACGATCTCGGTGTTGCCGTTGGGCCGCTTGCCTTTGACGTAATCAATGGTGCGGGTGTTGATCGGCGGCCGGTAGCTCATCATCTGCTCGCCAAACGCCTGCATCCACGGGTGATCCTGGTAGAACTGCTGGCGGCCGGTGATGGTGCGCCACGGGATGAACTCGTGAACGTTGGTGTAACCGGCGTTGTAGCTGACCTTCTCGTCTTCGAGACCCGACCAGGTCGGGCTGGAGATGATCTTGCGCGGCTGCGCCTGGATATCGCGGAAGCGAATCGCCTCGTGCGCCTTGCTGATCGCCAGGTGGCTGTGATCCAGGCCGGTGAACTCGGACAGCGCCGCCCAGGCCTTGAGCGCCACATGGCCGTTGGTTTCCGGGGCCAGGGTGAGGATCACCTCGCAGGCATCGATGGCCGATTCGATCTGTGGCCGACCTTGGCTGACGCCTTCGGCCTTGACCTTGTGGTTCAGCTCGCCGAGGAATTCGACCTCATGCTCGGTGTTCCAGTTGATGCCCTTGCCGCCGTTTCCCAGCTTGTCGAGCAAGGGGCCGAGGGAGGCGAACTTCTTGTAGACGTTCGGGTAGTCGCGCTCGACCACGGTCATGTTCGGGCAGTTCTTGCCCGGCACCGGAGTTTCGCCGGCGGTTTTCCAGTCGATGCCGCCGAACGGCTGGGCCAGTTCGCCGGGGCTGTCGTGCAGCATCGGTACGGTGACCAGGTCCTGCTCGACGCCCAGTTGACCGACCGACATCTCGGAGAAGGCCTTGGCGATGCCCTTGTAGATTTCCCAGTCGGAACGCGATTCCCAAGCCGGATCGATAGCCGCGGACAGCGGGTGGATAAAGGGGTGCATGTCCGAGGTGTTCATGTCGTCCTTCTCATACCAGGTCGCCGTCGGCAAAACGATGTCCGAGTAGACGCAGGTAGAGGACATGCGGAAGTCCAGGGTGGTGACCAGATCGAGCTTGCCGATCGCGCCTTCGTCCACCCAGTCGACATCGTTCGGTTTGAAGCCGCCGCGCTTGCCGAGGTCTTCGTTCATCACGCCGTTCTTGGTGCCGAGCAGGTACTTGAGCATGTACTCGTGGCCCTTACCCGAGCTGCCCAGCAGGTTGGAGCGCCAGATAAACATGTTGCGCGGGAAGTTGGCCGGGTTGTCCGGCTGCTCGCAGGCGAAACGCAGGGAGTCGTCCTGCAGCGACTTGAGCACGTAATCCACTGGCGACATGCCGGCGGCCTTGGCGTCACGGGTGATCTGCAGCGGGTTGCGGTTCATCTGCGGGGCGCTCGGCAACCAGCCGGCGCGTTCGGCGCGGATGTTGTAGTCCAGCGCGTGCTCGGGGAACTGCGACTTGTCGGCCAGCGGCGACAGCAGTTCGTGCATGCTCATCTTTTCATGACGCCACTGGGACGAGTGGGCGTAGAAGAAGCTGGTGCCGTTCATCTGCCGTGGTGGACGGCTCCAGTCCAGGCCGAACGCCAGGGGCAGCCAGCCGCACTGCGGACGCAGTTTTTCCTGGCCGACGTAGTGGGCCCAGCCGCCGCCGGTTTGACCGACGCAACCGCACATCATCAGCATATTGATGAGGCCGCGGTAGTTCATGTCCATGTGGTACCAGTGGTTCATCGCCGCACCGACGATGATCATGGAACGGCCCTTGGTCTTGTCGGCGTTGTCGGCGAATTCACGGGCAATCTGGATCGCCTTCTCGCGCGACACGCCGGTGATCAGTTCCTGCCAGGCCGGGGTGCCCGGCACAGTGGCGTCGTCGTAGTCCTTGGCGACGTTACCGCCACCCAGGCCGCGGTCGATGGCGAGGTTGGCCGCCGACAGGTCGAATACGGTGGCGACCTTGGCTTGTGTGCCGTCAGCCAGGGTGATGCTGCGCACCGGTACGCGACGCAGCTGCACGGCTTCACCGGCGACATGCTGGAAGTGCTCGTGGGTCTGCCCACCGAAGTACGGGAAGGCCACCTCGGCCACATCCTCTCCGATCAGGCTCAGCTGCAGCTTGACCTCACGGCCGTCACCGCCCTCGCGGGCCTCGATGTTCCACTTGCCCTTCTCGCCCCAGCGATAGCCGATCGAACCCAGTGGCGAGACCAGTTGATTGGTTTCGCTGTCCAGGGCGATGGTTTTCCACTCGGGGTTGTTTTCCTGGCCGAGGTTGTCGGCAAGATCCGCAGCGCGCAGGAAGCGATCCGGCTGGTAGCCGTTCAGTTCAGGCGTGGCGCCGACGTGATCTTTCAGCAGCACCAGCACCGGGAAGTCGGTGTAGCGGCGCACGTAATCGGTGAAGTAGGCGCTCGGCTTGTCGAGGTGGAATTCCTTGAAGATGACGTGGTTGAACGCCTGGGCCAGCGCCGCATCAGTGCCCTGCTTGGGGTTCAGCCAGAGGTCGGTCAGCTTGGCCACCTCGGAGTAATCCGGGGTGATGGCCACGGTCTTGGTGCCCTTGTAGCGGACTTCGGTGAAGAAGTGCGCATCGGGTGTGCGCGTCTGCGGCACGTTGGAGCCCCAGGCGATGATGTAGTTGGAGTTGTACCAGTCGGCCGATTCCGGCACGTCGGTCTGCTCGCCCCACACCTGAGGTGAGGACGGTGGCAGGTCGCAATACCAGTCGTAGAAGCTCAGGCACACGCCGCCGATCAGCGACAGGTAACGGCTACCTGCCGCGTAGCTGACCATCGACATGGCCGGGATCGGCGAGAAGCCAACCACGCGGTCCGGGCCGTGCTCCTTGACCGTGTAGACGTTGGCTGCGGCAATGATCTCGTTGACTTCGTTCCAGTTAGAACGAATGAAGCCACCCATGCCGCGCTTACTCTTGTAGGACTCCGCCTTGACCGGATCCTCGACAATGCTCGCCCAGGCCTCGACCGGATTCAGACTGGCCCGCGCTTCACGCCAGAGCTTGAGCAGCGGCTTGCGCACCTTGGGGTATTTAAGGCGGTTGGCGCTATAGATGTACCAGCTGTAGCTGGCACCACGCGGACAGCCGCCCGGATCGTGGTTGGGCAGGTCGTTGCCGGTACGCGGGTAGTCGGTCAGCTGGGTTTCCCAGGTGATCAGGCCGTTCTTCACGTAGATCTTCCACGAGCAGGAGCCAGTGCAGTTCACACCGTGGGTGGAACGCACAATCTTGTCGTACTGCCAGCGCGAACGGTAGACGTTCTCCCAATCGCGCGACTCGATGCGGGTTTCGCCATGACCCTCGGCGAACTCACCCTGCTTACGGTTGAAGAAACGCAATTGGTCGAGTAGATGACTCATCTCTTTTTCCTCTCAGGCTTGCTGCGGGATCTGCGTCCCGCACACGCAATGATTCGAATTTTTTGCCGGTTAGCAGGGGACTTCCGCGCCTTTGCGCGAGTACCACCACCAGGTCACCCCGATGCAGCTGACGTAGAAGCCGATGAACACGTACAGGGCCATTTGCGGGCCGCCGGTCAGCGCCATCGAGGTGCCGAAAGACTTGGGGATGAAGAAGGCGCCGTAGGCCGCCACCGCCGAACTGAAGCCCAGTACCGCGGCCGCTTCCTTGCCGGCGTTCTTGATCGCCTGCTCGTTGACCGCTGCGGTTTGGCCGATGCTGCCGCGCTCATGCAGGGTGCGGAAGATCACCGGAATCATGCGAAAGGTGGAGCCGTTGCCGATGCCGGTGGTGACGAACAGCAACATGAACATGGCCAGGAAGCCGTAGAAGTTGCCTTCGGTGCCGGCAACCGGGATGAAGGCGAGTACGCCGAACACCGCCGCGATCATCAGTACGAAGTTCCACAGGGTGACCCGCGCGCCGCCCAGCTTGTCTGCCAGCCAGCCGCCCAATGGGCGCACCAGGGCACCGACCAGAGGGCCGAGGAAGGCGAACTGCAGCGGATCGACGCCAGGAAACTGGGTCTTGATCAGCATCGGGAAGCCGGCAGCGAAGCCGATAAAGGAGCCGAAGGTGGCCAGGTACAGCCAGCACATCAACCAGTTGTGCTTACGCTTGAAGATCACCGCCTGCTCGCTGAAGGAGGCCTTGGCGCTGCTCAGGTCATTCATGCCGAACCAGGCGGCCACGGCCACCGCAATGATGAACGGCACCCAGATAAAGCCGGCGTTCTGCAACCACAGCTGGCTGCCTTCGCCCAGTTCCTGGGCCTGACCGCCGACTGCGCCGAACAGGCCGACGCCAATCACCAGCGGCACGCTGAACTGCATCACCGAGACGCCGAGGTTGCCCAGGCCGGCATTCAGGCCCAGGGCCGTACCCTGCTGCGACTTGGGATAGAAGAAGCTGATATTGGCCATGCTTGAGGCGAAGTTGCCGCCGCCAAAGCCGCACAGCAGCGCAATGATCACGAACACGCTGTAGGTGGTGCTGGTGTCCTGCACGGCGAAGCCCATCCACAGGGCCGGTAGCAGCAATGAGGCGGTGCTCAGGGCGGTCCATCTACGGCCACCGAAGATCGGCACCATAAACGAGTAGAAAATCCGCAGGGTGGCCCCGGACAACCCCGGCAGCGCCGCCAGCCAGAACAACTGGTCGTTAGTGAAGGTGAAACCGATGCTGTTCAGACGCACGGTCACCGCGCTCCAGACCATCCACACAGCGAAAGCCAACAGCAGCGCGGGGATCGAGATCCACAGGTTGCGTGTTGCAACCTGCTTGCCGGTGCTGCCCCAGAAATGCGGATCTTCCGGGCGCCAGTCGTGAATAACCGGCCCCTGGCTAGGCTGTCCGGCGACAGGGGGATTCTTGGTTGCGGACATGCTCATTCTCCTTCAAGCGGCAGGAAAGCAGGAGCCTTGGACTTTTCTGGAGTCGTCAGACCCATAACGGGAGTTTTGCGAACTTCGCTGAAGTACATCCAGATCAGGGAGACCCAGACCACGCCGTACATCAGCATGAAACTGGAGGAGCGCACGCCGGTCAGGTCGACCAGAACGCCGAACATGATCGGCAGGATGAAGCCGCCGAGGCCGCCGGCCAGACCGACGATGCCGGAGATGGCGCCCATGTTGTCCGGGTAGTCATCGGAGATGTACTTGAATACCGAGGCCTTGCCGAAGGCGAAGGCGATGCCGACGATGAACAGCAGCACGGTGAAGGCCCAGGCATTGAGACCGATGTTGTAGGTCTGCGGGCCGTTGATGGTCTGCACGATCAGTTCGGTCTGCGGGTAGGACAGCAGGAACAGGCACACCCAACTCACCCACATCACCCACCAGGTCACGCTCTGCGCGCCCCACTTGTCCGACATCCAGCCGCCCATGGCCCGCAGGATGCCGCCCGGCAGGGAGAAGCAGGCGGCCAGCAAGGCAGCGCTCTGCAGGTTGAAGCCGTATTCCTCGACGTAGTACTTGGTCATCCACAGGGCCAGGGCCACGTAGCCGCCGAAGACGATCGAGTAGTACTGGCAGTAGCGCATCACCTTGGGATCTTTCAAGGTGCGCAACTGATCGGCCAGGGACACGTTGCTGCGTACCCGATGGCCCTTGTTCTCGTAGGTGCAGAACCAGAACAGCAGCGCGGTGATGAACATGATCGCCGAGTAGACCTTGGGCACCATCTGCCAGCTGGCTGCAGCGATGATCGCCGGCGCGACGAACTTGGTCAGCGCGGCGCCGGCGTTGCCGGCACCGAAGATGCCCATGGCAAAACCCTGGTTCTGCCGCTCGAACCATTTGGCGACGTAGGCGATACCCACCGAGAACGAGCCACCGGCGAGGCCGACGAACAGGCCAAGAACCAGAAAGTGCCAGTACTCGGTGGCCATGCTGATCATGTAGATCGGCAGCACGCAGACCAGCATCAGCAGGAAGAACACGATGCGCCCGCCAAACCTGTCGGTGAGCATGCCCAGCGGCAGGCGCACCAGGGAGCCGGTGAGCACCGGCGTGGCGGCCAGTAAGCCGAACTGGGTATCGTTGAGTTGCAGTAACTCCTTGATCGGAACGCCGAGTACGGCGAACATCATCCAGACCATGAAGCAGATGGTGAACGCCAGGGTGCTCATGCCCAGAACCAGGCCCTGTTGTGCTCTCAGACTTGCCATAGCGAACCCCCTAATTCCTGAACCATGGGCGGCACACTAGATAGGCAAGGGGGCGGTTCACTTGACCTGGGTCAATTAATTCAGAGTGGCCCAGGCCTGCCCTCCCCCCGTCTACCCCTTAAGTGGTAGTTCTTATTCATGTTAAAAATGCCTTTAAAAACATATAGTTATAAATATTAAAAATCATTGCTCACGAGACTGCGGGCAGTCCGAGTTCTTTAGAGGTAGTCCGTGCGATGTTGAGATGGATGCGCAGTTCACTGCCGGTCAGAGCCGGTTTGGCAGTGACCCTGATTGCCATATTGGCCCTGGGCAGCTCCCTCAGCGCCGGCCTGATTGCCTGGTTCAGCGAGGACGATGCGGCGGCGATCAATACCGCAGGCTCGCTGCGCATGGCCACCTATCGACTGAACTGGCAACTCGAGGCCGGTGCGCCCCCGGAAAGCATCGCCGCACTGCGTGATGACTTGCAGCTGCGGCTGGACGGCAGCCTGCAACAACACCTCAGCGGCGGCCCGAACGCCCCGCTGCCCAGCGCCTACCGTGATCTTCATCTGCTCTGGCAGGAACAGCTGCGCCCGGCCCTGGATCGCGGCGACAAGGTCGCTTTCCAGCAGCACAGCGAGAGCTTCGTCGCCCAACTGGAGCACTTCGTCATGCTCCTGCAGAAGCAGAGCGAACGCCGCCAGGGCTGGCAACAGAGCATCCAGGGCGCGGCCCTGCTGATTACCGTGGTCATCCTGCTGGTGGGCATGTACGAACTGCAGCTCAATGTGATCAGCCCGCTGCAGGAGCTGGTCAGGGCAGCCGAGCGTTTTCGCAGCGGGGATCACGGTGCACGGGTCGAGTTTCGCTCGGCTGACGAGCTGGGGCAGATGGCCGAGAGCTTCAACGCCATGGCCGAGACCATCGAGGAGTCGCACCGCACCCTGGAAAGCCGGGTGGCGCAGAAGACCCAGACCCTGGCACAAACCAATGCCGCCCTGGAACTGCTCTACCAGAGCAGCCGCAGCCTGGCCACCCGCCAGGCCAATGCCGAGCGCCTCGACGAGTTGATCAGCCGCTTCCAGCAGCGCCTGCCAGGCCTGCGCCTGACCCTGTGCCTGCAGGACAATGTGCATGCGCCCGCCGAGCAATTGCTGGCGCTGCATGGCAGTGAAACCCGGGAAATCTGCGCCCGCAGCGATTGCGATACCTGCGAACGCAAGACCAACCCCAGCCAGTCCACCTTCAGCATCAGCAACCAGGGCAATGACCTGGGCGAACTGAAAGCCTACTACCGTGACGGGCATAAGCCGCAGGCCTGGGAAACCGCACTGATCCAGGCCCTGGCCAATCAGATCGGCACGGCGCTGTCACTCAAGCGCCAGCGCGAGCAGGAGAATCGCCTGCTACTGCTCGACGAGCGCACCATCATTGCCCGCGAGTTACACGACTCGCTGGCTCAGGCGCTGTCTTACATGAAGCTGCAAGTCAGCCGCTTGCAGACCCTGATTCGCCGCGGTGAAAACGCACAAACCCTGGAAACCGTCAGCGACGAGCTGCGCGACGGCCTGAACACCGCCTACCGACAACTGCGTGAACTGCTGACCACCTTCCGCCTGCAGATCCAGGATGGCGGCCTCGACCAGGAGCTTCAGGACACGGTGCAGGAATTTGCCAAGCGTGGCGACTTCAGTGCCGAGTTGCAGATCGACCGCCTGGCCTTTCAGCTCTCGGCCAGCGAGCAGATTCACCTGCTACAAATTGCCCGCGAGGCACTGTCCAATTGCGCCCGGCATGCCCAGGCCAAGCACACCTGGCTGCGTCTGAGCCAGCACGGCGAGCAGGTCGAGCTGACGATTGAAGACGATGGCTGCGGCCTGGTTTCGGGCTTCGATCCGCACCAGCACCACGGCCTGACCATCATGCAGGAACGAGCCCGCAGCCTGCAGGGCCGCCTTGACATCGAACCCCGTGCGCCCAAGGGCACGCGCATCCATTTACAGTTCCGCCCCGAGTTTCTCGGGCGTCAAGAAGAAGGTAGTGCCGCATGAAGCCACCGATTCGCCACAGTATTCTGCTGGTCGACGACCACCCGATGATGCGTCGTGGCATGCGCCAGCTGCTAGAACTTGAGGAAGACCTGGAAGTCGTCGGCGAAGCCGGGCATGGCCAAGAGGCTCTGGATATGGTCGGCCAGCTCCAGCCCGAACTGATCCTGCTGGACAACAACATGCCGCAGATGAACGGCCTGCAGACACTCAAACGTCTGCGCGAACTGAATTTTACTGGCAAGATCCTGATCTTTACCGTGTCTGACTCCGAGGACGACATCCGCGACGCCATGCGCCTGGATGCCGACGGTTATCTGCTCAAGGACATGGAGCCAGAATTGCTGATCCAGTCTATCCGCGATGCTCTGCAAGGCAGCCTGGTAGTCAGCCCTACCCTGACCCGGATCCTTGCCCAGGCGCTACGCTCACCTCACACCAGCTCGCAAGTCGACCTCACCGACCGCGAGCGTCAGGTACTGAAGACCATCTCCGCCGGTCACAGCAACAAGGTTATCGGCCGTAAGCTCGGCATCACCGAAGGCACGGTCAAGGTTCACGTGAAAAACCTGCTGCACAAACTCGGCCTGCGCTCGCGGGTCGAGGCCGCGGTTTGGGCGATGGAGCATTTGCGTTAAGCCTGTGTATCGCCTAATGCCCCTGGTGCGCACGGCCTAGGCGGCCCGTGAAGCATGCCCGCAGTGGCCCCAGGTAGGGTGCGCCGTGCGCACCAACATCCCCACGTTCACTGATCGTAAAGAAAGCTGTCGTCGAGCTGATCCGCCCCGTTGACCGTCACCTCCAGGTCATTCACCAGACCGTCGGTAAGCCCGTAGATCCAGCCGTGCACTGCCAGCGGCTGGCCGCGCTTCCAGGCGTTCTGCACGATAGTGGTGTGGCAGACGTTACGCACCTGGCGCTGCACGTTCAGCTCGCACAACAGATTGACCCGGGCTTCGGCTTCCAAGCCGCGGAAACGTTCCAGATTCTGGTGGTAGAGCGCCTTGAGCGCGCGCAGCCAGTTGTCGATCAGCCCCAGCGCCTCATGCCCCAAGGCCGCGCGCACCCCGCCACAGCCATAGTGGCCACAGACGATCACCTGTTTGACCTGCAACACATCGACTGCGTATTGCAGCACCGAGAGAAAATTCATGTCGGTGGCCACCACCATATTGGCCACGTTGCGGTGCACAAACAGCTCACCCGGCATCAGACCGACCACCTCGTTGGCCGGCACCCGGCTGTCCGAGCAACCGATCCAGAGAAACTCCGGTCGCTGCTGCCGGGCCAGACGGGCAAAGAACTCGGGATCCCTGGCCTTGAGCGACTCGGCCCAGAAACGGTTATTGGCCAACAGTTGTTCAACGTCCATCGAAGCTCCCGATATCCCCGGCGACGGCAAGGGCATGGCGAAGGATAGCCATGCTCCGCCCAGGGCAGAATTGTCGGCGGTCAAGAATGTATCGGCCTGCCTCCTCTTCATCGAACTGCCACCAAAGAGGTAGTGCCGAGGAGGAATATTGCCGCTCGGCTGGCACGCCTAAGATGGTGCCTACTGAGGTGACCTATGCTGAGCGACTCTACGACCCTTGCCATTTTGCGCGAGCACCAATTATTCGACAGGCTGCCCGACAGCGCTTTCCAGGAAGTCGGCAACCTGGCGATTCATCGACGCTTGCACAGCCTCGACGTTCTCTTCCACCAGGGTGATCTGGCGGAGCGTTTCTATCTGCTACTGGAAGGACAGATCATCCTGACCCGCGTGCTGGCGGAGGGTAACGAAAAACTGGTCGAGGTCATCCAGCCGGGGCAGGTTTTTGCCGAGTCCCTGCTGTTCTGCGATACCCGCCTCTATCAGGTAACCGCCAGCGCACTGAAACCCAGCTGCCTGGTGAGCATCGACGGTGCCCACTACCGCCACCTGCTTGAAGTGCAACCGAGTATCTGCCTGAAACTGCTGGCCAGCCTCAGTACCCGCCTTGACCAGCGGCTGGCTGAAATCGACACCCTCGCCGTGGCCAATGCCAGCCGCCGCGTGGTGCGTTTCCTCTGTCAGGAACAGGCAGCCGGCAATGGGCAGATCAAGCTCAGCGTGCCAAAACGCCTGATCGCCTCGCAATTGGGGATCCAGCCGGAAACCTTCTCGCGCATCCTGCATCGGCTGATTGATGCAGGGCTGATCGCCATGGAGCAGCGCAACATTCGCATCATCAATACACTCAGATTGACCAGCTACTGCGAATGAAATAGGCCGCAGGATCATCTGCCGCCTATTCGCCATCACCGCTTTGGCGTGAGTGCTCTGCCCATCGTTCGCCCCCTCAACCCTGTAACCGAAAACGCCCGGTCAACGCTTGCAGTCCATCCATGCTGCGGGTGATCGCCTGGCTGGTCGACGCAGTATCGCGGGTGGACACCGCTGCCTGATCGGCGACGCCAGCGATATGGGTCAGCGAACGGTGCATGTCGTCGGCCACCTGGCACTGCTCCTCGGCCGCCGTGGCGATCTGGTTGGTCATGCCGCGAATGGTCTGCACCGCACCGACGATGTTTTCCAGCGCGCCCTGCGCGGCTTCGATCTGCAGCAAGGTGGCGTCGCTGCCCCGCCGTGATTCGTCCATGGCCCGACCGGCGCGTCCGGTCTGCTGCTGCAGGCGGCCGATCAGGCCGCTGATCTCGCCGGCTGAGCTCTGGGTTCGTGCAGCCAGGCTGCGCACCTCGTCGGCAACCACGGCAAAGCCGCGGCCCTGTTCACCGGCCCTGGCCGCCTCGATGGCGGCATTCAGCGCGAGCAGATTGGTCTGGTCGGCAATCGCACTGATCACTTCCAGCACCCGACTGATTTCCTGACTGTCGGCGGCCAGCTGCAACATCAGCTCGGATAATCCATCGACATGCCCGGACAGATCGCGAATGGCAGCGACCGAACTGCGCATGACTTCGCGACCATTGCTGGTCTCGTCGTCGGCGGTATCGGCCGCTGTCGCAGCCGCCACGGTGCTGCGTGCTACCTCCTGGGCGGTGGCAAGCATTTCCTGCATGGCGGTGGCCACCTGATCGATCTCGGCTTGCTGACCGACCACGCTGCGCGCACTTTCACCGGCAACCGCTGCCATGTGACTGCAGTGACCATCGGCCTGATTGGCGGCCAGGCGCACCGCGCGAATCATGTCGCCGACCTGTTGCAGCAATAGATTGTAGGCGGTGCAGATCTGCCCCAATTCATTGTCGGCGTAACCCACCGCCAACGGCTGGGAGAAATCGCCCTGGCTGACCCGTTCGAGCCTGCCGCGCAGTTCATCGAGCTGGCGCATCAGCCAGCTCATCCCGGTCACCCGCCCGAGTATCACCAGCACCAGGATGGCCAGGGTCGAGCCCAGCGCCACCCAGAGCTGTATCGTGGCGCTGCGGTTGGCCGCGGCCGACATCAACAGCACCACCTCGTTGCTTGCCGCGAGCAGGGATTGCGAGTCGCTGGCCAGTGTTGGCAACGCCGCGCTGTCGCCCTGGGCCACAGCCAGCACCAAGGTACGGTAACGGCTCCAGGCCTGATCGACCTGACGCAGACGCTCCTGGGCAGACGGCAGTTCTACCGCGGCGACGCCTTGCCCCGAATCGCCTTGCACCAGCAGGCGATGGGCACGTTCGAAGCGTTGCAGGGTCTCCTCCAGGCTCGCCAGCGGCAGCGCCCCTTGCGCGACCAGCAGGCTCTCCTTGGCCATTTTCTGGCTGAGCATGCGTTGCGCGCCGGCCATATCCAGCTGCCGGGCATCCTGGTCGGAGGTGAACAGCACCCCGGCAGTAAGTGCCGCGCAGAGAAAGATCAGGCTGTAGGAAAAGAAGAACTGGGTGTTGAGGGTGCGTAGGCCAAAACCGCGTAGTAGCCGCTGAATTCCGTGCGCCAAGGTGTCAGACATATCGAGTCCTTTTGCTTCTTGCAATTAAATTGATCATCGTCAAAAGCGCGCAACATCATTGCAATCCCACTTGACGCCCGGCGGGCCGTCTAGCGGCCTGTACAGTTAGCTGATTAACCCAAGTTCGGATGACTGAGGCCCTGAAACAAAGCGCTGCAACGAGTCATCACGGTCAACAAGCCTCGGCTCGCCAGACCAGCCAATTAGCCCACCGCCGCTGAATTGGCGCCTTGGTCGGCTAAAACGGAGCACCGCTCGGTCCAACCCTGGATTACTTGGTCGAGCCGAATCTTCAGTACAGCGCCTGACTTGTAAGAGACCGGGGGACACCGAGTCCTTGCTGGCGATCTGCGGCCTGATAGCCGACTTTCAGATAGCGGATCGTCGCCATACCGGATCGCCGGGCCGCCGGATCGCCGGATCGCCGGGCCGCAGCAAGCTGGCTCCTACACCACTTAATGCAGCAACGCACTGAACGGCAGGTAGTCGAGTAGATCGCCCTCTTCTAGGGTCTGGCCTACCTCGACCAGCGCCAGGCCGTCGGCCCAACAGGCCGCAGTGAGCATCGCCGAGCCCTGCCGCGGGTGCAGGCACACGCGCAGCTGTCCGTCCCGCGCTTCCAGCCGTGCACGCAGGTACTGGCGACGACCATTAGTCTTGTGCCAGGCGAAACCAGCGGGCAGGCGCAGGGCCTGCGGCACTACGTCCTGGCAACCCTGGGCGCGGAGCAAAAAGGGCCGCGCCACCACCAGCGCAGTGATCAAGGCCGCCGCCGGATTGCCCGGCAAGCCGATCCAGGGTTTGCCGCCCACCTCGCCGAAGGCCAGCGGCTTGCCCGGTTGGATCGCCAGGCGCCACAGGTGCAATTCGCCCAGCTCGCGGATTGCCTGTTTGAGGTGATCCTCCTCGCCGACCGACACCCCGCCAGAGGTGATCAGCATGTCCCACTCCGAAGCCGCCAGGCTCAGGGCATCGCGGCTGGCCGCCAATTCGTCGGCCATTATCTCGTAGTCATGAACCTCCAGACCAAGGCTGCTCAGTACCCCAGCCAAGCTGTAGCGGTTGGCGTTGTAGATCTGTCCGGGTTGCAGCGCCTCACCCGGCTCGCGCAACTCATTACCGCTGCTTAGCAAGCCGACCCGCAGGCGCCGATATACCGCCACCTGGTCGATGCCGCAACTGGCCAGCAGACCCAACTCCTGGGGACGTAGGCGCTGCCCGGCGCTCAGCACCTGAGTACCCGCGGCCAGTTCCTCGCCACGCCGGCGCACATGCTCGCCACCACTGACCGGCGGCAGCCACACCCGACCCTCCTCAAGCCGACATTGCTCCTGCATCACCACACTGTCGGCACCCGGCGGCAAGGGTGCGCCGGTGAAAATGCGCACCGCATGGCCGGCGGACAAAACCTGCGCCGCCGAATCGCCAGCCGCGATCCGTCCAGCCAGCGGCAGGTAACCACCGGCGGCTGGCAGATCGGCGGCGCGCAGGGCATAACCGTCCATCGCACTGTTGTCCCAGGCTGGCACCTCGAACGGCGCGATTAATGGCTCGGCCAGCACCCGACCGAGTGCCAGGCTCAGGCCGATACGTTCCACAGGTGGCGGTGCGGGGGCACGCGCCAGCAGTTCAGCGATGGCCTGGTCAACAGGGCGCAGATTGTTGCCGTCGCAGCCGCAGGCGCTCACGAGCGGGCTCCGCAGAGCAGGGTCTGCGGCTGATCGGCCAGGCGTTTGAGATGGGCGACGAAGTTGCATGGCCCAGTGCGGCTGTCCAGTTGCTCGCGCAGGATCTTCTCCCAGGCCGTGCGGCAGGCGTTGGGCGAGCCGGGTAGGCAGCAGACCAGCACGCCATTACTGATCCCGGCCACGGCACGCGACTGCAGGCATGAGGTGCCGATCTCTGCCAGCGAGACCTGGCGGAACAGTTCGCCGAAGCCATCGACCAGTTTATCCAGTAAGGGCGCTACGGCTTGCGGGGTATTGTCCCGTGCGGTGAAACCGGTGCCGCCGGTGATCAGTATCACCTGCACCAGTGGGTTGGCGATCCAGGCACAGACCCGCGCGCGGATCTGCCAGATATCATCGATCACCAGGGCGCGCTCAACCAGCGCGTGGCCGGCCGACTCCAGTCCTTCGATCAGGGTCTGCCCCGAGGTATCGGTAGCTAGACTGCGGGTGTCGCTGACGGTCAGGACAGCGATGCGTAATGTCTGGAAATCGGCACTGGACAGATGAGCCATGCTGGAAGCCTCCATAGAATGTCTGGCTGCAGACTGCACCGCTACGTTGCTGCAGCCCATTCCTCGTTGGAGGTATGCCTCGGGCAGCAAGGCGCTCTGGACAAGCTTCAAGCCCTACGGCCAGGGGCTTTACGCTGCTAATGCAGCGACTGCGACCCGGGGTCGCAGGTGTCTTGCGCACGACTAGCTGGCCGTAGAAAAACAGCCTGCTAAACCGCCTTAAAAACGGATGGCACAGGCGCCACCCCGCTGTAGCGATCGAACAACCGGCACACCGCGTTCACCAGCAAACGCCCGGCGGGAAGAATGGCGATGGAGGCCTCATCGAACCTGAGCAGACCATCGCGCTGCATCTGCTCCAGGGCCGGCCACGCATCGGCGAAATACTCGCGAAACAGCAGGCCGAAACGTGCCTCAATACGGCGGATATCCAGGCTGCAGTCACAAATCAGGCGCTCGATTACCTCGCCACGCAGGCAGTCGTCAGGCCCGCAGCGAAAGCCGCGGCAAGTCGCCAACTGGCCCCTGTCCAGTTGCGCCTGATAGCCCTGAAGATCGCAGCTGTTCTGCACGTAAAGGCCGTCGATCTGGCTGATGGCCGCGACCCCCAGACCGATATGGTCGCAGCCCGCGTGCTGGCTGAAACCCTGGCAGTTGAGCTGCAAGCTGGCGGTTTCCTGGGCGATGGCCAGGTCGTCATCCGCCAGGGCGAACAAGCCCATACCGATATAGCGATAGCCCGCTTGGCTGAGCTGCTCTACGTATTGTCGCTGCATGGCCAGCCTGTCCTCCCGGTCGGACAGGCCACTAGCGGCCAACCGCACCAGCGGCCGATAGCGCTGTGGCAGATCGGCATAGTCGAAAACCGTCACCCGGTTCGGCTGCAGCTCGATGATGGCCGCCACCTTGCGCGCGAAACTTGCCCGGGTTTGCCAGGCACGGCCATAGCCGATGTCGATATTCACCGAGCGATAGTTGAGTGTGCGGGCGGCATCGATCAGCGAGCGAATTTTCCTTGGGTCCTGCCAGGCCTGCGCTGCGCTACTGACCGCGGCGATATCAGGCACACCGATACTGACGTGGTTGAAGCCCAGCTCGCGCAACCGGCCCATGGTTGCCCAATCCGAGTGAGGCAACTGGATATCGATGCTGTAGTCGCCCTCGTCGTAATCGAGAAAATTGCAGCGTTGGCGTAAATGACTGATCAGCCCGTGCAGCTGATCAGCGCTGGGCGTACTGCCGCCGGCCAGGTGGAATTGCTCGACGCGCTGTTGAGCCCCCAGGTGGCAACTGATCGTGTCGACCTCCCGCTTCAGGCGCTCCAGGTAGGTGGTGAAGACACTTGGCGAACAACTCGCACGCGGCTGACCGAAGGTACGGTTGGCTGGCAACTGCACCGCCAGCGATAGGGCGCGCTGGGCCTGCCGACTGCCGCGCAAGGCGCGCAACAGGTCCAGCGAGCCAATACCGCGATGGAAGGCGGTGGTATCGGGATAGCAACCATGGCTAACATCACTGTGGGCATAGCGACCGAGCAATTTGTGGTCCCAGTTGATGGTTTCACGCATCAGGTTATCTCCTGAATGACAATCGGTATAAGTGTCGAGGGGTAGCCAGCAAACCTCATTGACCTGAGTCAACCTCGACGAAAAACCGCGCGCCTGAAACGACCCGATTGGCTCAAGCTCTCGTTGATTTAGCAGATGTGAAAAAATCAAAAGCCATAAGGCGAGAGTTTCCACAAGCGCTCAGTCCACTGTGTAGCCAGCAGACAATCCGGCACACTCGCCAAGCGCCAGAACTCCGCCAAATTGCATCTGTATAGTTTGAGCAGGCGAGGCTAATGGACATGCCGGCGAGGCTGCGTGTCACTGACAGAGCATACAAAACCAAGACCAGGGCTCGCATGAGTGGAGCGGCTTGCCCTGAATCGCTGAGTCCAGACGTATCAGTGCCTCCAGCCTTGGCCAGATCAACTCATGTCAGTTGGTGGAGCGGCGCTCCGCGTCAGCTGCGCAGCGGCGCCGTGCGTGCACCCCGGAGTTAATCAGGGCAAGAGGCTGCACAATTCAAACCGTGCGTGAGAAGCGACCTTTCTGCGCGTCGCCCAGATAGGCATCGAACGCCATAGCCACGCTGCGCATCATCAGGTGCCCCTGCGGCAACAGCACCAAGGCGTCGTCGTGGATTTCCACCAGACGATCCGCCACATGCTCCTTGAGCATAGAGAGGGATTCGGCGAAGTAGTCTTTGAAGTTAATCCCGTGGCGCGCTTCGACACTGGCGAAGTCGATCCGGCCATGGCACATCAAGGCGCTGATGACTTCGCGGCGCAGCAAGTCGTCGGCGTTCAGGCTGTAACCGCGGTGCACCGGCAGCATGCCTTGGTCGAGGCGCGCATAGTACTGCGAGAGCTCCTTGACGCTCTGGCTGTAGCTGTCGCCGACGTTGCCGATCGAGGACACACCCAGGCCAATCAGGTCGCGATCGGCATGGGTGGAGTAACCCTGGAAATTACGTTGCAAGGTGCCGTTGGCGCGGGCCAAGGCCAGTTCGTCGTCCGGCAGGGCGAAGTGATCCATGCCAATATACACGTAGCCGGCGTCGGTCAGGCGCTTGATGGTCAGTTCCAGCAGCTCCAGTTTGCGCTCCGGCGGCGGCATGTCTTCGCGGCGGATCAGCCGTTGCGCGCGCACCATTTCCGGCAGGTGGGCATAGCTGTAAGCGGCGATGCGATCCGGACGCAGGTCGATGATCTTGCTCAGGGTCACGTCGAAACTGGCCACCGTCTGCAGCGGCAGGCCGTAGATCAGGTCGACGCTGACCGACTTGAAGCGCGCCTCGCGCGAGGCGGCGACCAGCGCGTAGACCTGTTCCTCGCTCTGCACCCGGTTGACCGCCGCCTGCACGTGCGTGTCGAAGTCCTGCACGCCGAAACTCAGGCGGTTAAAACCAAGTGCACGCAGGTGCTGAATCTGCTCGATGCTGATGGTCCGTGGATCGACCTCGATGGAGAATTCGTGGTCGTCGCTGTCATCCAGGTTGAATGCCTGGTGCAAGGTAGCCATCAGATCGGCCAACTGCTCGCTGGTCAGGTAGGTCGGCGTGCCGCCGCCAAGGTGCAACTGGGTCAGTTTGCGCGTGCTGTCGAACAACGCGCCCTGCATGGCGATTTCACGCTTGAGATAGCTCAGGTACTCCACGGCGCGATGGGTCTTTTGGGTGATGATCTTGTTGCAGGCGCAGTAGTAACAAAGGCTCTGGCAAAACGGAATGTGGATGTACAGCGACAACGACCTGGGCGCGACCGCCCGATTGCTCGCGGCAACGGCGCTCTGATAATCGTCCATGGCAAACGCCTGATGGAATTGCGGCGCGGTGGGATAGGAGGTGTAGCGCGGCCCTGGGCGATCATACTTCTCGACCAGCGCGCGATTGAAGTTCAGCGATTGGTCCATGTTCGACCACCTCGATAGCATAAATAGGAAAACCGCAGCTGCGGCTAGCGGAGCGCCCGCCTTGCCTGCGCCGGTCGCCGGCAATAATGCCGCGATTGTAGGGTGCTGCGCGGGCGCAGCACATGACGAGGGTCAATGCTCGCGCACAACCTGGTTCGGCACTGTAGCGGGCCGACGCTTTTCTGGACCAGAATGAGCCCCGCCACGCACGTTGCCACCCACTGCAAGGACACCCTATGCACGCACTTGAAAAGAGGATTCCACCACCACTGGTCGCGACCCTGTTCGCGCTGTTTATGTGGGCGCTTTCACGCGCTGTGCCACATGTCGAGGTAAGCGACTGGCTGCGCATAGTCATCACCCTGGTCATGCTGTCGCTTGGCGCGGTCTTCTGTCTGGCCGGTGTACTGGTGTTCCGCCAGGCCAAGACCACGGTCAATCCGCTGAAACCGGAGAAAGCATCGGCGCTGGTGCGTTCGGGGATCTATCGAGTTTCGCGCAACCCTATGTACCTTGGCTTTGTCCTGTTTCTCGTTGCCTGGGCGGTCTTTCTTGCATCGCCCTGGTCGCTGGCGGGAGTGCTTGGCTTCGCTCTCTATATGAACCGTTTTCAGATTACTGCCGAAGAACGTGCGCTTGAGGCACTGTTCGGCGCTGAGTTTGATCACTATAAATCCAGAGTTCGCCGCTGGTTGTAAGCCATACTGCCGGGCTGCCAGTCGGAGCCTGCCGTTGCCCGGCCGGTCAGGCATGGCGTTATTGGCCGGTGCGCACAGCGCAGCCTACGCGAATCATGCCAGGCGCCTGAGCCGTGCCAACATCTGGCGTGGGCACAGCCCAGCCAATCTGCCCTCCCTAGCGTCCATGTATGCATCACTCAGGAATACCATCGAATGAACAGGCTGTATCTGCTTGGCCTCATAGCCTGCTTTGCGACGACCGCAACTCTGGCCGGGACTTCTCCCCCCCTGCTGGACAATAAACAGGCCTTCATCGCCGATTTGATGACGCAGATGACTCTTGAGGAAAAAATCGGCCAGTTGCGCTTGATCAGTATCGGCGGGGATATGCCGCGCCCGCGTATCCTCGAGGAGATCGCCGCCGGCAACATCGGTGGCACCTTCAATACGGTGACGCGCAGCGACAACCGCCCCATGCAGGACGCCGCGGTGCAGAACAGTCGGCTGAAGATTCCGCTGTTCTTCGCCTACGACGTGATCCATGGCCACCGCACCATTTTCCCGATCAGCCTGGCGCTGGCGTCGAGTTGGGACTTGCAGGCGATTGCCCTGAGCGGTCGCATCGCCGCCATCGAGGCCAGCGCCGACGGCCTCGACATGACGTTCGCACCGATGGTCGATATCACCCGCGATCCGCGCTGGGGCCGCACCTCGGAAGGCTTTGGCGAAGACCCGTATCTGGTTTCGCAGATTGCCCGCAGCATGGTCAAGGCCTTGCAAGGACCAACCCCCAGCGCCGCCGACAGTGTGATGGCCAGCGTCAAGCACTTCGCCCTGTATGGTGCGGTCGAGGGCGGGCGCGACTACAACGTGGTGGATATGAGCCCGATGCGCATGTATCAGGATTACCTGCCGCCCTACCGTGCTGCCATCGACGCCGGTGCGGGCGGCTTGATGGTCGCCCTGAATACGATCAACGGCGTGCCCGCCACCGCCAACACCTGGCTGATGCAGGATCTGCTGCGCCGCGATTGGGGCTTCACTGGGGTCACGATCAGCGACCACGGGGCGATCACCGAACTGGTCAGTCACGGGATTGCCAAGGATGGACGCGAGGCTGCCAAGCTGGCGATCAGGGCCGGTATCGACATGAGCATGGCCGACTCGCTGTATCGCCAGGAGCTGCCCGCACTGGTGCGCTCGGGTGAGGTCAGGGTGGCGGAAATCGACAATGCCGTGCGCGAAGTGCTCGGGGCCAAATACGACATGGGCTTGTTCCATGATCCGTACCGGCGCATCGGTATCGCTGCCGAAGACCCGGCCGACGTCCAGGCCGAAAGCCGCCTGCACCGTGCCGAGGCCAGGGCCGTGGCACGCCAGTCGATGGTTTTGCTGAAAAACCGTCAGCAGACCCTCCCGCTGCAAAAGACCGCGCGCATTGCCCTGGTTGGCCCCCTGGCCGATTCGCCCATCGACATGCTGGGGAGCTGGTCGGCAGCCGGTAACGCCGCGCAGTCGGTCACCCTGCGCCAGGGCCTGAACGCAGCGCTGGGCGAGCGCGCGCAAGTGGTCTATGCCCTCGGGGCGAACGTCACCGATGATCAGCGCATCATCGACTACCTGAACTTCCTCAAGGAGGACAAACCGGTGGTGGTGCAGGACCCACGCCCGCCCGCCGAGCTGATTGCCGAAGCGCTGCAAGCCGCCGAACAGGCCGATGTGATTGTCGTGGCGGTTGGCGAGGCGCGCGGCATGTCACACGAGTCCTCGAGCCGCACACGCCTGGACATTCCCCCCAGCCAGCAGGCGTTGCTGCGCGCGCTGAAGAAAACCGGTAAACCGCTGGTGCTGGTATTGATGAACGGCAGGCCGCTGGCCCTCAACTGGGAGCAGGCCAATGCCGACGCAATAGTGGAAACCTGGTTCAGTGGCACCGAGGGCGGCAATGCGATTGCTGACGTGTTGTTCGGTGATTACAACCCGTCCGGCAAGCTGCCCATCACCTTCCCGCGAACGGTCGGGCAGATTCCGACCTACTACAACCACTTGCGGCTCGGTCGTCCCTTTGTCGAGGGTCATCCGGGAAACTACACCTCGCAGTACTTCGAGGAACCCAACGGACCGCTGTATCCGTTCGGCTATGGCTTGAGCTACACCGATTTCAGTCTTGACGATTTGCAGCTTTCGAGCCGCAGCCTGGCGCGCGACGGCACCCTCGACGTCAGCCTGACCCTGAAAAACACCGGGGCGCGTGACGGCGCGACTGTCGTTCAACTGTACATCCGCGACATCGCGGCTTCTGTGGTGCGTCCGGTCAAGGAGTTGAAGCGCTTTGAAAAAGTCACGCTGAAAGCCGGCGAACAAACTCAGGTGCGCTTCAGCATCAATCAGGAGGACCTGAAGTTCTTCAACGCGCAGTTGCAGCACGTCGCTGAACTGGGTGAGTTCGAGGTGCAGGTCGGCCTGGATTCGCAAGCCGTACAGACACGTCGGTTTGAGCTGCGCTAGAGGGATCAGTGTCCAAGGCGTACTCGCGAAGGAGTACGCCGCTTTCCAGTCAAAAGAGAGCCCTTAGTTACCCTCCCGAACGCCCTGCGTGGCATGTGCTCGGCCATCTAATAGAGGTAGCGGCTTAGGTGAGTCGTTACCGCAGGCGCAGCCAAGTGCTCGGTAAACTCATATACCTTGGCGGCCCGGGTCTTCCGCAGGTAAGTCGACTTCAATCTCTTCCAGCTTCAATTCCAGCCCCCAGTCGCCGGCATCCGCTTTGACCGCTGATGATATGGCCCCTGCTGGCATTACTGGCGCCGGACTGGATGTCGCCGGAGCGTCGCGATACAGCTTGAGTTTCAGGCGGACATTGTTCGCCGAGTCGGCATTCTTCACCGCCTCCTCTTCATCGATGACGTTTTCATTGACCAGGTCGATCAGCGCCTGGTCGAAGGTCTGCATACCCAGGTTCTTTGACTTCTCCATGATTTCCTTGATTTCGGAAAACTCATTGCGCTTGATCAGGTCACGAATGGTTGGCGTACCGAGCAGCACTTCCACCGCAGCGCGGCGCTTGCCGTCGATGGTTTTGACCAGGCGCTGAGAGACGAAAGCCTTGAGGTTGTTACCCAGGTCGTTGAGCAACTGTGGACGGCGATCTTCAGGGAAGAAATTGATGATGCGGTCCAGCGCCTGATTGGCGTTGTTGGCATGCAGCGTGGAGATCGCCAGGTGGCCGGTATCAGCGAAGGCCAGGGCGTGCTCCATGGTCTCGCGGTCACGAATCTCGCCGATCAGGATCACATCGGGGGCCTGGCGCAGGGTGTTCTTCAGCGCGGCGTGAAAGCTGCGCGTATCGACCCCCACCTCACGCTGGTTGATGATCGATTTCTTGTGCCGATGGACGTACTCCACCGGGTCCTCGATGGTGATGATATGGCCACCGCTATTGCGGTTGCGGTAGTCGATCAGCGCCGCCAGGGAGGTGGATTTACCCGAGCCGGTGCCGCCGACGAACAGCACCAGGCCACGCTTCTCCATCACGGTACTGAGCAACACCTCGGGCAGTTTCAAGTCTTCGAACTTGGGGATGTCCAACTTGATATTGCGCGCGACGATCGACACCTCGTTACGTTGCTTGAAAATGTTGATGCGAAAGCGCCCGACCCCGGCCAGGGAAATTGCCAGGTTCATCTCCAGCTCGCGCTCGAATTCTTCACGCTGCGCGCTGTCCATTACCGCGTCGGCGATGGCGGCCACCTCACCGGACTTCAAAGGCTCCTGGCTGAGCGCCTTGAGCACGCCATTGAACTTGGCGCACGGCGGCGCGCCCGTGGATAGATAGAGGTCGGAACCGTCCTGGCTGGCCAGGACTTTCAGCATTGAGTGGATATCCATGAGCAGCGCTTCCGTCGATTGGATTTAATACGTCAGGTCAGGATTCGTCCATGTCCCTGGCGAATCAGCAAACTTGCAAGGTGACGTCATTCTGATGGCGCAGCAAACACTGGCACAATACGCGCCCGGTAGAAATGAGGAACTCGTCATGGCAAAAGCAATGGCCCGCCATATTCTGGTGAAAACCGAAGCAGAAGCCGCCGCATTGAAGAAGCGCATCGCCGCCGGCGAAGCCTTCGACCTGCTCGCGCGCCAGTATTCCACCTGCCCGTCCGGCAAACGCGGCGGCGATCTCGGTGAGGTGCGACCCGGACAGATGGTCCGGGCGATCGACCAAGTCATTTTCAAGAAACCGCTGCGCGAGGTGCATGGCCCGGTAAAGAGCCAGTTCGGCTATCACCTGGTACAGGTGTTTTACCGCGACTAAAAGCAGATCGCCTGGCAAAACCATCCCTTCCGTCCTCCCGGCTGCCTTGCCAGGCCAGAAAGCTGTACAATCTTGCCCCTTTCGCGCTCGCGCGCTCGCTTCCTGGACAACGATTCGTGATCTCCACCGCCAATATCACCATGCAATTCGGGGCCAAACCCCTGTTCGAGAACGTTTCCGTCAAGTTTGGCGGTGGCAACCGCTACGGCCTGATCGGGGCGAACGGCTGCGGCAAGTCGACCTTCATGAAAATTCTTGGCGACGACCTGGAGCCAAGCGGTGGCCAGGTGATGCTGGAGCCGAACGTGCGCCTGGGTAAACTGCGCCAGGATCAGTTTGCCTATGAAGAGTTCAGCGTGATCGATACCGTGATCATGGGCCATGAAGAACTCTGGGCCGTCAAAGCCGAGCGCGACCGCATCTATTCGCTACCAGAAATGAGCGAAGACGACGGCATGGCTGTGGCCGAGCTGGAAACCGAATTCGCAGAGATGGACGGTTACACCGCTGAGTCCCGCGCTGGCGAACTGCTGATGGGCCTCGGTATCCCGGTTGCCCAGCACTTTGGCCCGATGAGCGAAGTCGCTCCGGGCTGGAAGCTGCGCGTGCTGCTAGCCCAGGCACTGTTCTCTAATCCAGAAGTGCTGCTGCTCGACGAGCCGACTAACCACCTGGATATCAACACCATCCGCTGGCTGGAAAATATCCTGACCCAGCGCAACAGCACCATGATCATCATTTCCCACGATCGCCACTTCCTCAACAGTGTGTGTACTCACATGGCGGATCTGGATTACTGCGAATTGCGCCTGTTCCCAGGTAACTACGACGAATACATGACCGCGGCCACCCAGTCGCGCGAGCAACTGCTGTCGGATAACGCCAAGAAGAAAGCCCAGATCAACGAGTTGCAGTCCTTCGTCAGTCGCTTCTCGGCTAACGCATCGAAAGCCAAGCAGGCTACTTCGCGCGCCAAGCAGATCGACAAGATTCAGTTGGCCGAGGTCAAGCCATCCAGTCGGATCAGCCCGTTCATCCGCTTCGAGCAAAACAAGAAGCTGCACCGCCAAGCGGTGATAGTCGACAACATGGCCAAGGGCTTCGACGGCAAGCCACTGTTCAAGAGCTTCAGTTTCACAGTTGAAGCCGGCGAGCGCGTGGCAATTATCGGCCCCAACGGTATCGGCAAGACCACCCTGCTCCGCACCCTGGTCGGCGAGTTGCACCCGGACGCCGGCACCGTCAAGTGGACCGAAAGCGCCGAGCTGGGCTACTACGCGCAGGATCACGCCTCCGACTTCGAAGACGAGAGCAACCTGTTCGACTGGATGGGCCGCTGGACCCAAGGCGGCGAGCAGCTGGTGCGCGGCACACTGGGCCGCATGCTGTTCTCCAACGACGAGATCCTCAAGTCGGTGAAGGTGATTTCCGGTGGCGAGCAAGGGCGCATGCTATTCGGCAAGCTGATCCTGCAAAAGCCCAACGTGCTGGTAATGGACGAACCGACCAACCACCTCGATATGGAATCCATTGAGGCACTCAACCTGGCACTGGAGAACTACCCGGGCACGCTGATTTTCGTCAGCCACGACCGCGAGTTCGTAGGTTCCCTGGCCACGCGCATTATCGAGCTTTCCGCCAGCGGCGTAATCGACTTTAGCGGTACCTACGATGACTACCTGCGTAGCCAAGGCTTAATCTAGCCAGCAGCCGCCCATCAAAAAGCACACTGTGTAGATACCGCGAGATAAATAAAAACGCCCCGACTAAGTTGGGGCGTTTGCATTTACGGGTATAAACAACCTGGCTACCCCATCATTCAACGCGTGCCACGAGCAGCTCAGCCTGCCGGTAAACAAGCCACGCGACCTTGAGTGCAATGCAAAAAAATGCCCCTATCTTTCGATACGGGCATTTTATTTTTCGGCGACTGAATTTTACGAAGGCCGCCGAATATCGGTGTGCTGTGCTAACGAGCCATCAAAAGCGCTCTACATCCGCTTCAGCTTCCAGTCGTTTGCGGAATGCGGCAAAGTCTTGTTGCCCGCTACGCGAGGCAAGGAAACGGCTGTACATGAGCTTTTCCTCATCCGCCAGTGGCGCCTCAGGTTCGCTGACACCATTAAGGCGCACAACCACGTAGTCACCATTGCCGAGACTCACGCCAGCAAACGTCGACTGACCTACAGCACCTGGTTTGGGCATGCGGAACAAAGCCTGCAGCACGGCAGGCTCGACCCCATCCTGACTACGGGTAGCCGCCTCAACCACTTTCCAGGACTGCTCCGAACCTGCCTGCTCAATCGGCGTCTTGCCATCACTCAGGCTTGTCAGAAGCGCCTCACCTTCAGCCTTGGCAGCCTCAGTAGCCCGAACCGTGGTCAGTTGCGCACGAATGCCCTCTTGGACCTGCTCGAGTGCCAGCTGTTCAGGCTTCTTGTGCTCCTTGACGCGCACTACCACGACGGTATTCGGATCAAGTTCAATGGCGTTGCTGTTACTGCCGTCCTCCAGCACCTCGGCGCTGAATGCCGCTTGAATCACTTGACGGTTAGCAGCCAGACCCTCGCCCCCTTCACGCCCAAAAGGCTCGGCGACTTTTATCTCCAGGCCAAGCTCCTGAGCTGGCTGAATCAAGTCCGACGCTTCGAACGCGGCATCTTCAAGTTGCTTGCTTACCTCGACAAACCGCTGCTCAAGCTTACGCGTCTTCAGATCGCGAACCAGCTTGTCTTGCAGGCTCACGAAACTCGGTACTTCTGGCGCCTGAACAGCCAACAGCTTGATGAGGTGCCAGCCGAAATCACTGCGTACTGGGGCGGAAACCTGACCTTCGCTCAAGGCATATAACGCCTCTTCAAAGACCGGGTCGTATACGCCAGGACCGGCATACCCAAGATCGCCACCATTGGCAGCAGAACCCGGGTCATCTGAATACTCCTTGGCCAGCGCGGCAAAATCTTCGCCTGCCTGCAGGCGTTGCTGCGCTTCATCAATCTTGGCCTTGGCCTGCTCATCGTCAAGCGAAGCACTTACCTCGACCAGAATGTGTGCGGCCTGACGCTGTTCAGCCAGATTGGCAATTTCATTTTCGTAGGCGTTCTGCAGGTCCTCATCACTGACCTCAACCTGATCGAAGAATGCATCCTTGTTCAGTTCGACATATTCGAGCACGACCTGCTCGGGACTCATGAACTGGCTAGCCTGTGACGCATAGTAGGCCTGGATGTCGTCATCACTGAGCTGAACCGTATCGCTATCTGCGTTGAGGGTCAGGGTTGCGAAGTCACGGGTCTGCTTTTCCAGTCGCGCAAAAGCGGTTACTTCGGTGTCCGTCACAAAGGCGCTACCGGATAAACCTGCGCGTAACTGACCGATCAGCATTTCCTGCTCGAGCATCTGACGGAACTGAATACGCGTGTAGCCGAGCTGACGGATTACCTGGTCGAAACGACTGGCATCGAACCTGCCATCCACCAGGAACTCGGGTGTTTGCAGAATCAGCTGATCAAGTGCCTGCGAAGAAAAAGCAAATTTGGCATCAGTGGCGCCCTGCAGCAACAAGGTGCGCTCTATCAGCCCCTTCAGTGCAGCTTCGCGCAGTAGTTTTTCGTCCAGCAAGGAAGCATCAAAATCGCGCCCAAGCTGCTGCAACAACTGACGTCGCTGCATCTCGACAGCCTGGCCGAGGTCGTTGACCGTGATTTTTTCGCCGTTGACTTCAGCGGCATTCTGGCTATTGCTGGTACCAGTGAAAATGGCTTCAACACCGGTCAGCGCGAGAAGTACCACGATGAGACCAATGATGGTTTTGGCAATCCAACCTTGTGAATTGTCCCTGATGTTTTGCAGCATGCTTCCCCCAGAACGACTGTACAAAAAAAGCAGTCGTGCAGTGTGGGTAAAATCCGGATAGAAGAAAGGCGCATCCGAGGATGCGCCTTCTCGTAACTGGCGGAGCGGACGGGACTCGAACCCGCGACCCCCGGCGTGACAGGCCGGTATTCTAACCGACTGAACTACCGCTCCGCTGCCAGGTCAGCGATTAAGCTGACCTGGGGCAATACCTAAGAGACGCTTAGTTAACGGCGTCTTTCAGAGCCTTGCCGGCTTTGAAACCTGGAATCTTGGCAGCAGCGATGCTGATCGGGTTGCCAGTTTGCGGGTTGCGACCAGTGCGTGCAGCGCGCTCTTTAACGGCAAAGGTACCGAAACCAACCAGTACAACGGAATCACCAGCCTGCAGAGCGCCAGTGACAGATTCAATCACTGCATCCAGCGCACGGCCAGCAACAGCTTTCGGGATATCAGCAGATGCAGCGATGGCATCGATCAGTTCCGACTTGTTCACTCTAAGTCCCCTTAAATTTCTGTTGAGTTTGTTTCTTGATTTTTTGTGTAGGCAAAACGAGTGTGAAATAGCCTTCCGACACAATTAAGAGCCGCTTTATAACAAGGGCTCTAAAATTGTGTCAAGGAAGCCTCACAGCTAATGCGTGCTAATTCGCTCCTTCGAATCAGTCTCGTGCTTGTCATCCTTTGCTATTAGCTCCGGAGCCGCATCAGGCAAGGGCTCAGGGGCGTATTGCAGCGCAATTTGCAGGACTTCGTCAATCCATTTAACCGGTTTAATCTGCAGGTCTTGCTTAATGTTCTCCGGGATCTCTTTCAAATCGCGCACATTCTCTTCTGGAATGATCACGGTTTTGATTCCGCCGCGATGGGCGGCCAGCAGTTTCTCTTTCAAGCCACCGATGGCCAACACTTGACCGCGAAGGGTAATTTCTCCGGTCATAGCCACATCCGCGCGCACCGGGATTTGAGTTAAGGCCGAGACCAAGGCCGTGCACATGCCTACGCCTGCGCTCGGGCCATCTTTCGGGGTTGCCCCCTCAGGCATATGGATATGGATGTCGCGCTTCTCATAGAAGTCCAGAGGGACTCCCAGGCTCTTTGCGCGACTGCGTACAACCGTCTGCGCTGCTGTAATGGATTCAAGCATCACGTCACCCAGCGAGCCCGTCTTGATCAACTGACCTTTGCCAGGCACCACGGCGGCTTCGATGGTGAGTAGCTCACCACCTACCTGAGTCCAAGCCAGTCCTGTGACTTGACCAATCTGGTCTTGCTGTTCTGCCAAGCCGTAACGATGCTTGTGCACACCAAGGAAGTGCTCCAGCAAATCCGCCGTTACCAATACCTCGAAACGTTTTTCTAGACTGTGCTCCTTGACTGCCTTGCGGCAGACCTTGGCAATCTGACGCTCCAGGCTGCGCACACCGGCTTCACGGGTGTAGTAGCGAATGATGTCGCGAATGGCTTCTCGCTCGAATGCAAGCTCACCCTTTTTCAGCCCATTAGCCTCAATCTGCTTGGGCGCCAGGTACTTGACGGCAATATTGATCTTTTCGTCTTCCGTGTAGCCGGGGAGACGAATTACCTCCATGCGATCAAGCAACGCTGCCGGGATATTCATCGAGTTGGCAGTGCACAGAAACATTACATCCGAAAGATCGTAATCGACCTCCAGATAATGGTCATTGAAATTATGATTCTGCTCTGGATCGAGCACCTCAAGCAGCGCGGAAGCAGGATCGCCACGCATGTCCTGCCCCATCTTGTCGATTTCATCGAGCAGGAACAGCGGATTGCGCACGCCTACCTTGGTCATTTTCTGGATCAGACGACCCGGCATAGAACCAATGTAAGTACGACGATGACCACGAATTTCGGCTTCATCGCGCACGCCGCCAAGTGCCATGCGTACGAACTTGCGATTGGTGGCATGAGCGATGGACTCTGCCAGCGAAGTCTTGCCCACGCCCGGCGGCCCGACCAGGCACAGTACCGGCCCCTTGATCTTCTTCACTCGCTTCTGCACAGCGAGGTACTCGAGGATACGATCCTTGACCTCATCGAGCCCATAGTGATCCGCATCCAGAATGGCTTCGGCGCGTGCCAGATCCAGGCGCACCTTGCTCCGCGCGGTCCATGGCACATTCACCAGCCAGTCGATATAGGAACGCACCACCGTGGCTTCTGCCGTCATCGGCGACATCTGCTTGAGCTTGTTGAGCTCGGTTTGGGCCTTGGCATAGGCCTCTTTGCTCAACCCACCGTTCTCGATGCGTTTCTTCAACTCATCGAGTTCATTGTGACCTTCCTCGCTGTCGCCGAGCTCTTTCTGAATGGCCTTCATCTGCTCATTCAGGTAGTACTCGCGCTGGCTGCGCTCCATCTGCTTCTTGACCCGGCCACGGATGCGCTTTTCGACCTGCAACAGATCGATCTCAGCATCCAGCAGTGCGAGCACATGCTCAACCCGCGCCGACAGATCAGTGATCTCAAGGATTTCCTGTTTCTGCTCGATCTTCAGCGTCATATGCGCTGCCATCGTGTCGACCAAGCGACTCGGCTCATCGATGCTGTTGAGCGAGGAAAGTACTTCTGGCGGAACCTTTTTGCCTAGCTGCACGTACTGCTCGAATTGGCTGAGCAGGGTACGGACAAATACTTCGGACTCACGCCCAGGCGCATCGACTTCGTCGATCAGCTGCACTTCAGCGCGGCAGTGACCATCCACCTCAATAAACCGTTCGACCTCACCGCGCTGCTCGCCCTCGACCAACACCTTTACGGTGCCATCGGGTAGCTTCAGCAATTGCAATACCGTGGCGACGGTACCAATGCGGTACAGCCCGTCTTCACCCGGATCATCGTCGGCAGGATTTTTCTGGGCGATTAGCAGAATCTGCTTCTCACCGGTCATCGCGGCCTCAAGGGCTTCGATGGATTTCTCTCGGCCAACAAATAGCGGAATGACCATGTGCGGGTAGACCACGACATCGCGCAGCGGAAGGAGTGGCAATTCGATGGTTGTCTTCATGATTTCTGGCTCTACAGCGGCCTGTCAGGCCTTAGATAGATGGGATAACCCTTAACCCTAAGATGGGGGCAGCCCCAGCAAAAAACAAGCGTTTCGACAGCAAAAGCAAAGGGGCCCGCAGGCCCCTTGCTTTCAACATGTAACAGGCAGACCTAAGCGTCAGGTGCAGCCTTTGCAGCAGGTTCGTTGTTCTCGTAAATCAACAAGGGCTTGGACGTACCGTCCACCACGCTCTCGTCGATAACAACCTTGCTGACTTCCGACTGCGAGGGAATTTCGAACATGGTATCAAGCAGAATCCCCTCAAGGATCGAGCGCAAACCACGAGCGCCTGTCTTCCGTTCCAAAGCCTTGCGTGCAACAGACCGCAGTGCATCGGGACGGAACTCCAGGTCGACACCTTCCATCTCGAAAAGCTTGGCGTATTGCTTGGTCAGCGCATTTTTCGGCTCAGTCAGAATCTGCATGAGCGCAGCTTCGTCCAGCTCGTCGAGGGTGGCGATAACCGGCAGCCGGCCAACGAACTCCGGAATCAAGCCAAACTTGACCAAATCATCCGGCTCAACGGCGCGCAGAGACTCGCCGATTTTCTTACCCAGATCCTTGCTGCGCACCTCGGCATTGAAACCGATACCACCCTTGGTGGAGCGACCCTGGATGACTTTTTCCAAACCGGAAAAAGCACCACCACAAATAAACAGAATATTGCGCGTATCGACCTGCAAGAACTCCTGCTGAGGATGCTTGCGGCCCCCTTGCGGAGGAACCGAGGCAACAGTGCCCTCGATCAGCTTCAACAGGGCTTGCTGCACACCTTCGCCCGATACATCGCGGGTAATAGAAGGATTGTCAGACTTGCGCGAAATCTTGTCGATTTCGTCGATATAGACAATGCCCATCTGGGCCTTCTCCACATCGTAATCGCACTTCTGCAGCAGCTTCTGGATGATGTTCTCGACGTCCTCACCTACATAACCGGCTTCGGTCAGCGTGGTAGCGTCAGCGATAGTGAACGGAACATTGAGTAAGCGCGCCAGGGTTTCTGCCAGCAGGGTTTTACCCGAACCGGTGGGACCAATCAGCAGGATATTACTCTTGCCAAGCTCGACATCGTCCTTCTTTTCGCGCTGATTAAGACGCTTGTAGTGGTTGTATACCGCCACCGCCAGGACTTTCTTAGCCCGCTCCTGACCAATCACATACTGATCGAGGATGGTGCTGATTTCCTTTGGCGCAGGCAGCTTGTGTGCGCTGCTTTCGGCCTGGGCTTCCTGCACCTCCTCGCGGATGATGTCGTTGCACAGGTCGACGCACTCGTCGCAGATAAAGACCGAGGGGCCGGCAATCAATTTGCGTACTTCATGCTGGCTTTTGCCGCAGAAGGAGCAATAAAGCAGCTTGCCGTTGTCCTCGCCATTGCGGGTGTCAGTCATTCGATCAATCCAATACGATAGGCTTGAAAAACAAGATGGAGGCAAATGCGAGCATTTTCAAGCCCGCAATGCGACCGACTGCATGTCGGCCGCGCGCGATCAGCAATAATTAGCTGGAAGCCAGGCGTTTATCGAGAACCTTGTCGATAAGGCCATAGGCAACTGCCGTTTCACCGCTCATGAAATTGTCGCGATCAGTATCGCGGGCAATTACATCCAGCGGCTGACCGGTATGACTGGCCAGCACATTGTTCAGGCGATCACGAATAGTCAGAATTTCACGGGCATGGATCTCGATATCCGAGGCCTGCCCCTGAAAACCACCTAATGGCTGATGGATCATCATCCGCGAATGCGGCAGGCAGAAACGCTTGCCCGCAGCGCCCGCCGTCAACAGCAAGGCACCCATACTGCACGCTTGACCGATGCAGATAGTCGACACATCTGGCCGAATGAACTGCATGGTGTCGTAGATCGACATGCCGGCGGTTACTGAACCCCCAGGCGAGTTGATGTACAGATGAATATCCTTGTCCGGGTTCTCCGCCTCAAGGAACAACAGCTGCGCAGCTACCAGGTTGGCCATGTAGTCTTCGACTGGACCAATCAGGAAGATCACGCGCTCCTTAAGCAGGCGCGAATAGATATCATAAGCACGCTCACCGCGGGCTGTCTGTTCGATGACCATGGGCACCAAGCCGCCAGCGGCTTGAATGTCTGGCATTTGTTGCATAAAAGGATTGCGGGACATTTCTTGCACTCGCTCCCTAAACAGTCATGTATCAAATACGCATAAGCCAGCACGGTGGCTGGCTTATGGTGTGCTCGAACGAGGTAAAGAAATCAGTCGGCTTGCGGAGCTTCTACCGGCTTGACAGCTTCTTCGTAAGAGACCGATTTATCGGTCACGTTAGCCTTCTGCAAAACAGTATCTACAACTTGCTCTTCCAGCACAACCGAACGGACTTCG
The DNA here is from genome assembly GCF_030683065.1 of Pseudomonas sp. Taxonomy (GTDB): domain Bacteria; phylum Pseudomonadota; class Gammaproteobacteria; order Pseudomonadales; family Pseudomonadaceae; genus Aquipseudomonas. The sequence goes on along the minus strand of NZ_JAUXMX010000031.1, from coordinate 9,112 downwards.
TTCATTTGCTGGTCGTTTTTGTAGTACCAGGCTACAACCTGCTCAGGCTCTTGGTAAGCCGAAGCCATTTCCTGAATCATTTCACGCACGCGGGTGTCGTCAGGCTTGAGTTCGAACTGCTTGACCACCTCTGCAACGATCAGACCCAGCACCACGCGACGCTTGGCTTGTTCTTCGAACAGCTCCGCCGGCAGTTGCTCGGGCTTGATGTTACCGCCGAACTGTTGCACGGCTTGCACGCGCAGACGGTTGACTTCGTTGCCGATCAAGGACTTTGGCACTTCGATCGGATTGGCAGCCAGCAAGCCGTCCATCACCTGATTCTTCACCTTGGACTTGATAGCCTGACGCAGCTCGCGCTCCATATTCTTGCGAACTTCAGCGCGGAAGCCTTCCAAGCCACCTTCATTGACGCCGAACTGAGCGAAAAACTCGTCATTCAGCGCAGGCAATTGAGGGGCGGAAATGCTGTTCACGGTGACGGTGAACTCAGCAGTTTTACCTGCCAGGTCCAAGTTCTGGTAATCCTCCGGGAAGACCGGATTGATGACCTTCACGTCACCCGCTTTGGCGCCAACCAGGGCGTCTTCAAAGCCAGGAATCATACGACCGGAGCCGAGGACCAGCTGGGAGCCAGTGGCAGAGCCGCCAGCGAAGGCTTCGCCGTCGATTGTGCCGACGAAATCGATATTCAGCTGGTCGCCATTTTCGGCCGCGCGCTCAACTGCTTCGAAGCGGGTGTTCTGCTTGCGCAGAATTTCCAGCATATTGTCGAGGTCGGCATCAGCTACGTCAGCCTGAAAGCGCTCAATGGCAATCGTCTCTAGACCGGCCACTTGAAATTCTGGGAAGACTTCGAAAGTTGCGACGTATTCCAGGTCCTTGCCCTTCTCGAAGGTTTTCGGCTCAACGGCCGGAGAACCTGCCGGATTGAGCTTCTGCTCAACTACGGCTTCGTAGAAGGTAGCCTGAATCAGATCGCCCAAGGCTTCCTGGCGAGCGGCGTCTTCGTAGCGCTGGCGAATGACGCTCATCGGTACTTTGCCAGGACGGAAGCCAGCAACTTTAGCCTTGCGGGCAGTCTGCTGCAGACGCTTGTTGACTTCAGTCTCGATGCGCTCGACGGGGACGCCGACGGTCATGCGACGCTCAAGAGCAGAGGTGCTTTCAACAGAAACTTGCATGGGTAATCCTCGTTGCACAGACATAGGCCGGCCGTTTACCGGCCCCGAATCAAGGGCATGCATTCTAGAGGGTCAATTTGCAGAAGTCACCCTAGATGCTAGCGGCAAACGGGAGGGAGCTAAAAGATGGTGCGGACGGAGAGACTCGAACTCTCACACCTTGCGGCGCTGGAACCTAAATCCAGTGTGTCTACCAATTCCACCACGTCCGCGTGGTAAGGCTTTCAAACAAAAGCGCCAGGCTTTGGACCTGGCGCCTTTCTTAATATGGGGTGGACGATGGGGATCGAACCCACGACAACAGGAGTCACAATCCTGCGCTCTACCAACTGAGCTACGCCCACCATATTGCTTTTACTTGTGCCAAAGCTGCCAAATGGCGCGCCCGGCAGGACTCGAACCTGCGACCATCCGCTTAGAAGGCGGATGCTCTATCCAGCTGAGCTACGGGCACCTATCCATCTGCATAAGCAGATTTAAAGCTTTCGGCTTCAGCAGAGGCCTTACGACTTCTGCGTTTTCCGTCTTACCCAGCGACTGGCTGTGCTCGACAAGCGGGGCGAATGTTATAGAGGTGCCGCCAGCACGTCAACAGGGAAAGCTAAAAAAATTGAGTTATATAAAGGAGTTACGCGAAAACCCTCGAGTGCGCCTTTGCCCCGGGGTTCCGCCATGCGAGAATGCGCCTTCTTTTTCACCCCTTTGTAATGGTTAACCAAGCGCAATGACCGCACAACTGATCGACGGTAAAGCGATCGCCGCCAGCCTCCGCCAGCAGATCGCCAAACGGGTCGCCGAACGGCGCCAGCAAGGCCTGCGCGCCCCCGGCCTCGCGGTGATTCTGGTCGGCAGCGACCCTGCCTCTCAGGTCTACGTCTCGCACAAGCGCAAAGACTGCGAAGAAGTCGGCTTCGTTTCCCAAGCCTATGACCTCAGCGCCAGCACCAGCCAAGGCGAGCTTCTGGCACTGATCGAGCGACTGAACGATGACCCGAGCATTGATGGCATTCTTGTGCAGTTGCCGCTGCCGGAAAACCTGGATGCTTCTTTATTACTGGAGCACATCCGTCCGGACAAAGATGTCGACGGCTTCCACCCCTACAATATAGGCCGCCTGGCTCAGCGCATGCCGCTGCTGCGCCCCTGCACACCTAAAGGCATCATGACTCTGCTGCACAGCACTGGCGTGGATCTTTATGGCCTGCATGCCGTGGTAGTTGGTGCCTCGAACATCGTCGGCCGCCCTATGGCTATGGAGTTACTGCTGGCGGGCTGCACCGTCACCATCACTCATCGCTTCACCAAGGACCTGGCCAACCATGTGGCGCAGGCCGACATTGTGGTGGTGGCTGCAGGTAAACCAGGACTGGTCAAAGGCGAGTGGGTCAAGCCAGGCGCCATCGTCATTGATGTCGGGATCAACCGCCAGGCGGACGGCAAACTGATTGGCGACGTCGAGTATGACGCCGCCCTGCCCCGTGCCGGCTGGATCACTCCGGTACCTGGCGGCGTCGGCCCCATGACCCGCGCTTGCCTGCTGGAAAATACCCTGCATGCGGCGGAACACCTGCATCAATAAAAGCGACCACAAGACAAAACGGCACCCGAGGGTGCCGTTTTTTATGCCTATGCGCCGTTAGTTATCGAGCGCACCGTGGGGCGCTCGACATACCCATCAACCCGGCAACACAGCTTCTCGTCACCGATCGATCACCTCAATTGCGCGCCTGCTCCCAGGATTTCAATAGCTCCTCGTAATTGATGGTTTCGCCTTTCGGCTTCTCGTTAGCCAGTTTCGGCTTAGGCGCTCCAGGCTGATCTAGCCAGTATTGCGGATCACGCGCCTCATTTAGCTTAGGCCCACAATCGCCCTGCACGCCCGAACGCTCCAAGCGACCCATCATGGTGTCCTGTGCGGCCGCCAGACCATCAAGCGCTTGCTGTGGAGTCTTGTCGCCACTGGCTGCCTCGGCGATGAATTGCCACCAAAGCTGCGCCAGGCGTGGGTAGTCCGGTACGTTGGTGCCTGTAGGAGTCCACTGCTCCCGGGCAGGACTGCGGTAGAACTCCACCAGGCCGCCGAGATTTGGCGCGGCGTCGGTCATGGCTTGAGAATTGATGTCCGACTCGCGAATCGGCGTTAATCCCACCAGGGTCTTCTTCAGCGACACGGTCTTGGAGGTGACGAACTGGGCGTAGAGCCAGGCCGCCAGGCGCTGCTTATCGGGGGTGGACTTGAGGAAGGTCCAGGAACCCGCATCCTGATAGCCCAGCTTCATGCCTTCTTCCCAATACGGGCCTTTGGGCGACGGCGCCATACGCCATTTAGGCGTGCCGTCTTCGTTGACTACCGGCAGACCGGGCTTGGTCATGTCGGCGGTAAAGGCGGTGTACCAGAATATTTGCTGGGCGATACTGCCCTGAGCTGGCACCGGGCCGGCCTCGGAGAACGTCATGCCCTGCGCTTCCGGCGGCGCGAACTGGCGCATCCAGTCGACGTATTTGGTGGTCGCATAGACCGCTGCCGGGCCGTTGGTATCGCCGCCACGGGAAACGCTTGAACCCACTGGACGGCAGCCATCGACGCGAATGCCCCACTCGTCCACCGGCAAACCGTTGGGCAGACCCTTGTCGCCGCCACCGGCCATGGAGAACCAGGCATCGGTGAAGCGCCACCCCAGGGACGGGTCCTTCTTGCCGTAATCCATATGGCCGAAAATACGTTTGCCATCGATTTCCTTGACCTTTTCCGAGAAGAACTCGGCGATGTCTTCATAGGCAGACCAGTTGACCGGCACGCCCAGCTCGTAACCATAGAGCTCCTTGAATTTGGCCTTAAGCTCCGGGCGCTCGAACCAGTCGGCGCGAAACCAGTAGAGGTTAGCGAACTGCTGGTCAGGCAGCTGATAGAGCTTGCCGTCCGGCCCAGTGGTAAAGGAAAGACCGATAAAGTCCGGTAGATCGAGGGTTGGCGAGGTGAAGTCCTTGCCGTCGCCGGCGATCATGTCGCTGATCGCCACGGCCTTGCCGTAGCGAAAGTGGGTGCCGATCAGATCGGAGTCATTGATGTAGCCGTCGTAGATGTTCTTGTCGGACTGCATCTGGGTTTGCAGCTTCTCGACCACATCGCCTTCCTGCATCAGGTCGTGCTTGAGCTTGATCCCGGTGATTTCGCTAAAGGCTTTTGCCAGCACCTTGGACTCGTACTCGTGGGTGGCGATGGTTTCCGAGGCGACGTTGATTTCCATGCCGCGGAAGGGTTCGGCCGCCTTGATAAACCACTGCAACTCGGCGAGCTGTTGCTCGGGGGTCAAGGTTGAGGGGGCGAATTCGGCGCTTACCCATTTCTTCGCGGCGTCTTCATAGGCATCGGCCCAGGCAGCGCCACTCAGCCCGGACAGGGCCAACAAGGCGGCCAGTGCCGTGCTATGTCGGGTCTTGTTGTTATTGTTGAACATAGACATCTCCTTTGATGATTTAAATGGGTATCGGTGTTCGGCAGACCACGCGACACCCTTGCTGCAACAACCGTTAAAAGCCGTGCGCATCGCTCAACCCCAGCGCATTACTGCAACCAGCCACAGCACGGATACCAGAGAGGCGGTCCAGCTGTGCCAATCAGTCACACCCACCACCAGTAGGTGCAGGTAGGCGCTACCGAGCAGGCCGATAAACAGCCGATCACCACGGGTGGTGGTGATCGGCAAAAATCCCCGGCGTTCGGCGCAGGGCGAGCGCAGCTCCCATACCGTCATGCTCACCAGCACCAGGGCAATGACGCCGAAAAACAGCGCCGTGGGCAGGGTCCAAGCCATCCAGTCCATTGTCTTACCTCCTCAGACGCGACCGAGGGCAAAGCCCTTGGCCACATGATTGCGAACGAACCAGATCACCAGCATGCCCGGCAGGATAGTCAGCACCCCTGCAGCGGCCAGCACTCCCCAGTCGATACCCGAGGCCGACACGGTACGGGTCATCACCGCCGCGATGGGTTTGGCGTTGACCGAGGTCAGGGTGCGCGCCAGCAGCAACTCGACCCACGAGAACATAAAGCAGAAGAAGGCGGTGACGCCGATGCCGGAGCCGATCAGCGGGATAAAAATCTTCACGAAGAACTTCGGAAAACTGTAGCCGTCGATGTAGGCCGTCTCGTCGATTTCCTTCGGCACCCCGGACATAAAGCCTTCCAGGATCCACACCGCCAGCGGCACGCTGAACAGGCAATGGGCCAGGGCCACGGCAATATGGGTGTCGAACAGACCGATTGAGGAGTAAAGCTGAAAAAACGGCAGCAGGAACACAGCTGGCGGTGCCATGCGGTTGGTCAGCAGCCAGAAGAACAAGTGCTTATCGCCCAGAAAGCGGTAACGCGAGAACGCATAGGCCGCCGGCAGAGCTACTGCCAGGGAGATGATGGTGTTCAGGCACACGTAGTACAGCGAGTTGAGGTAGCCCGTATACCAACTGGGATCGGTGAAGATCACCCGGTAATTGGCCAGGGTAAAATCCCGTGGCCAGAACGTCAGGCCGCCAAGAATCTCGGTGTTGCTCTTGAACGACATGTTCAGCAGCCAGTAGATCGGTACCAGCAGGAACAGCAGGTACAGTCCTAGCACTATCTGTTTACGCAGTGTCATGACCAACTCCTCAGCGCTGTTTGTCGGCATGGGTCATGGCGGTATAGAACAGCCAGGACACCAGCAGAATGATCAGGAAGTACACCAGCGAGAAGGCTGCGGCCGGGCCCAGGTCGAACTGCCCGATGGCCATCTGCGTCAGGGTCTGACTGAGGAAGGTGGTGGCATTGCCCGGCCCGCCGCCAGTGAGTACGAAGGGCTCGGTGTAGATCATGAAACTGTCCATAAAGCGCAGTAACACGGCGATCAGCAGCACGCTTTTCAGCTTGGGCAGCTGGATATGCCGGAACACCGCCCAAGCCGAGGCGCGATCGATTCGTGCGGCCTGGTAGTACACATCGGGAATCGCCCGCAGCCCCGAATAACACAGCAGCGCCACCAGCGAGGTCCAGTGCCAGACATCCATCACCAGTACCGTGACCCAGGCATCACGGGTATTGGACGCATAGTTGTAGTCGATCCCCAGCTCGTTCAGGCCCCAACCCAGCAGGCCGATGTCGGCGCGACCGAATATCTGCCAAATGGTCCCCACCACGTTCCAGGGAATCAGCAGCGGAATGGCCATGACGATCAGAATCAGCGAGGCCCAGCGACCCTTGGTCGGCATGGTCAGGGCGATGGCTATCCCCAGGGGTATCTCGATCAGCAGCACGCAACCGGAGAAGATGAACTGGCGCAGCAGTGAGTCGTGCAACCGCGTGTCCTGCAGCACCTGCTTGTACCACTCGAAGCCGACGAAGGTACGGGTCGACTGGTCGAAGATGTCCTGCACTGAATAGTTGACCACCGTCATCATCGGCACGATGGCGCTGAAGGCCACCAGCAAAAACACCGGCAGTACCAGCCACCAGGCCTTGTTGTTGTAGACCTTGTTCATGCCACCACCTCCGGCTGGACGCTTTCGACCAGGTACTCATCGGCATAAAGCATCAGCCACTGCGCTGGAAAGCTGATATGCGCCTGTTTTTGCGGTACCGCATGGTCCTCCTGCAAGCGCACCTTGATGATCTGCTGACCCAGGCTCAGGGTGAGAATCTTGTAGGTGCCCAGGTCCTCAAGGTGGCTCACCTCGCAGCACAGTGCGTCTTCGTTGGGGGCATCCCAGACATGCACAAACTCCGGACGGATGCCGACCTTCAGGGACTTACCTGTCAGAGCAGCGAGCCGACGGTTCAGGCCATCGCTCAGGGGCAGCACGGTGTCGCCGAAGCGCACGCCGCCGGGGCAGGCCTGCACCTCGATCAGGTTCATGCCGGGACTGCCGATGAAATAGCCGACAAAGGTGTGGCTGGGTCGCTCGAACAACTCGCGTGGGGTGCCGAACTGGACGATCTGGCCGCCGTACATCACCGCAATCTTGTCGGCGAAGGTGGAGGCCTCCAACTGATCGTGGGTGACATAGACCATGGTGATATTGAACTGCTCGTGAATCTGTTTGAGCTTGCGCCGCAGCTTCCACTTGAGGTGTGGATCGATAACCGTCAGCGGCTCGTCGAAGAGGATCGCCGACACGTCATCGCGCACCAGGCCGCGGCCCATGGAAACCTTCTGTTTCTCGTCGGCGGTCAGGTTGCTGGCCCGTCTGTGCAGCAACGGATGCAACTCCAGCACCTCGGCGATCTCGTGCACCTTGCTGAGGATCTTGGCCTCGGTCATACCCTGATTGCGCAGCGGAAAGGCCAGGTTGTCGAACACCGACATGGTGTCGTAGACCACCGGAAACTGGAACACCTGGGCGATATTGCGCAGCTGCGGTGACAAGTCGTTGACCTCGCGCTGATCGAACAGCACCTGGCCTTCGGAAGGTTTGAGCAGGCCGGAGATGATATTGAGCAGGGTCGACTTTCCGCAGCCCGAGGGGCCTAGCAGAGCATAGGCCCCGCCCTGCTCCCAGACATGGGTCATGGCCCGGATCGCATAATCCTCAGGGCCCTTTGGCGTGGCGCTATAGCTGTGCGCCAGGTTCTGCAGACGGATCTCGGCCATTAGGCGCTCCTCGCCAGACGCCTGCTGGGCGCCTGGGCCAGCCGGCCTTGGGCGTCAAAGACGAACAGCTTGTGGGTCGGGATATAGATCAGGATGGAGGCGTCGACGTCGTACTCGTGCACCCCTGGCAGATGCAACACCAGCACAAAATGCTCATTGCGCACATGTAGAAACGTTTCCGAGCCGCTGATTTCCGCCAGCTCCACTGTCACGGCCAGCTCCAGGTCATCGTCGTTGGACGGCACTAAACCGATATGACTGGGGCGCACACCGAAACGGTAAGCGCCCTCGCCCAGCACGCGCAGGTCCTGGTTGAGCGGAAAGTGCACAACGTCCTCGAAACTCACCTCGGTGTCACTGATCCGCCCGTCCATCAGGTTGATCGCCGGCTCGGAAAACAGTTCGGCTGCCAGCATCTGCTCTGGACGGTGGTAGACCTCGGCCGTCTTGCCGCTCTGAATCACCCGACCTTCGTGGAGAATGGTGGTGGTGCCGCCCAGTGCCAGTGCCTCGTTAGGCTCGGTGGTAGCGTAAATGGCAATGGTATGGCGGGTTTTGAACAGCTCGCGCATTTCCTGGCGCAGCTCTTCGCGCAGCTTGTAGTCCAGGTTCACCAAAGGTTCGTCGAACAGCATCAGTGGTGCCTGTTTTGCCAGCGCACGCGCCAGCGCCACGCGCTGCTGCTGCCCGCCCGAGAGCTCGGCCGGCAGGCGGTCCAGGAACATGTCGATGTGCAGGCGGGCAGCAATGTCGCGCACCTTTCGGTCCACATCGCGGTCCCCCCGCAGGCGCATGGGCGAGGCGATGTTCTGCGCCACCGTCATCGACGGGTAGTTGACGAACTGCTGGTAGACCATGGCCACGTTGCGCTGTCGCACCGACATGCGCGTCACGTCCGCACCGTCCACCAGCACACGGCCGGTGGTGGCCACGTCCAGGCCCGCCATCACGCGCATCAGGCTGGTCTTGCCGGCCTGCGTGGCGCCCAGCAACACAGTGACTGCGCCGCTCACCAGGCTCAGGCTTTGGGGATAAAGGTGCACGGCGGGCCCAACGGTCTTGCCCACCTGCTCCAGAGACAACTGCATTCGACTCCCAGCGTGAAAAACCGCACACCCATGATCGGATGGCATTTCGTTTGCTGGATTTTATTGTTCGTTTATGTTCGTTTTTATTCGGTATTTACCCTGATCGAGGCCAAAAAGAATTCCGTTATGTTCGGGTAGCCCCGTTTTCCGCTACCTCCGATGAACCTCAACCCCCGCCACACCGAACTGCTCGACGAAGTGCGCGCCCACGGCCCGC
>NZ_JAUXMX010000009.1 GCF_030683065.1 Pseudomonas sp. | reverse complement strand
TGCGCCTGCATGACCCGCTTGCTGGTGTAGTTTTCCGAAGCGATCAGCTCGATGTGATGTTCCTGACGGCGCTCCTCGGCATCCATCGCGCTGAGCAGTTCGTCGTCGTAGCCTTTAATTTGGTCTTGTTTGCTGAACATCGCTGATCTCCTGCGGCGCCACGCTGTAGCGCATATGTGTCGGAATCGGGGTTCTGCAGCACCGTCATTTCATTCACGGCCACACAACCCCTGTGGAGCCGATGGTATGACTCGCTCTGACTAGCCAGATGCCTATGCACGCCACAGGAGGTTGTGTTTGCGACATGCGCGTCTGCGGCAGGTCGCCGTCGGTCATGCGAATGCCCGCTGCTGGTCAGGCCATGACGGCGGCGGTCGTCAGTGCGGCCAATATTCGCGCAGTGCGACAAGCAGCAGAAAGTGCCCTGGATAGAACAAATAGGCCCAGCGTCGTACCGGCGGCACGCGGATATGCAGCGGCTGGCGCAGCAGCCAGAGACCGAACAGCGGCGCCAGCGCGCAACTGAGGATCACTGCCCAGGCAAAAGGATCGCCGTGGGCGGCATCGACATAGAAGGGCGGCCAGTAATTGGCGAGCAGGCACAGTAGTAGCGGCCAGATCCAGGCGGGATGAGGGCGCTTCAATGCATAAACGAAGGCCGCCGGCAGCAAGGCCCCGGCGGCGCCGAACATCAGCCAGGGATGGCCGACCACGGCCAGCAGCAGGGTGCCCAGCGCCAGCCAGCGCGCCCGGCCACTGGGCTGCTGCACGCCACTGGCGATCAGCAGGCCAAGCACCAGGGTCGGCAATACGTTGAGCGATTGCGGTGCCTGCACCAACAGCCGATACGGCCACTCGGAAAGCAGCGAGAACAGCAGCAACAGGCCGAGATAGCGCAGCGGCACCGGCAGGCGTGGACGCACCGACGGCCGTACCAGGTTGGCGGCGATGGCCAGGCAGAACAACGGAAAGGCCAGGCGGCCGGGAATATAGAGAGGGTACAGCGCTGGCCAGACATGGCGCAGGTGGTCGATCAACATGCTCAGTAGCGCCAGCCACTTGAGCAGATCCAGCGCAGCATCACGCGGGCGGTTGGCCAGGACTGGGGATGGGGATGACATGGCGACGCTCACAGGTCAGCGGCTGGTGATCGACGGTAACCCAAGATCGTCGCCGCTGCCCGTCCGGCGTCACACCTGCAGCGCGCAGCCGGTACTGCGGTCAGCCCTGCAGCTTGGCGTTGCAGCTGCTGGAGGCGGTGACCAGGCGCTGTTGCAACGCAGGGTCAGGTTGCGGCTGGCTACGCATCGCTTCCAGCTCTTCTTGGCTGAACTCGCTGCTGACCTTGTCGGCCGCGCATTCGCAGAAGGCCTGTAGCTGCGGCTTGCTGTGGGTGGATTGGGCGCCGGCCACGCACTCGTTGACGAACTGGGTCTTGGCACCTGCTGGCCAGTCGGCGGCTGTGACGGGCAGGGCGAATGCCAGCGGAACAAAAAGTGCAATCAAATGACGGTAGTTCATTGTGGGTTCCTGTTCGAGTCAGTTGCGTCGGCAAGCATTGCCGGGACCCTGGTTGTGAGGCCGTCTGCTGCCATGAGTTCCTTTTCATTTACATACAGGTGCCAGCCAACCATTCGGCGGGTCAGACAGCGCCTGGAATGAACAAGATGTCGCCACAGCGTGCTTCCCGTGACGCACCGCGAGGGTAAAGTAGTGTCATGCGCCGATGATCCAACAACAAGGAATGAGCAATGTCTGATTCATCGCAACAGTTTGCCAGCGACAATTATTCTGGCATCTGCCCGGAAGCCTGGGACGCCATGGCCGAGGCCAATCACGGCCACGACCGCGCTTACGGCGACGATCAGTGGACCGCGCGCGCCGCTGATCATTTTCGCGAATTGTTCGAGACCGATTGCGAGGTGTTCTTCGCCTTCAACGGCACTGCGGCTAACTCCCTGGCCCTGGCGGCACTGTGCCAGAGCTACCACAGCGTGATCTGTTCGGAGACCGCACACGTCGAGACCGACGAATGCGGTGCCCCGGAGTTTTTCTCCAATGGCTCGAAATTACTGTTGGCCAAGACCGAGCACGGCAAGCTGACCCCCGAGGCCATCCGCGAGCTGGCGCTCAAACGCCAGGACATCCACTTCCCCAAGCCGCGCGTCGTGACCCTGACCCAGGCCACCGAAGTCGGCAGCGTGTACCGTCCTGAGGAGATCCGTGCGATTAGCGCCACCTGCCACGAACTGGGCCTTAATCTGCATATGGACGGCGCGCGCTTCTCCAATGCCTGCGCCTTCCTCGGTTGCAGTCCGGCTGAGCTGACCTGGAAGGCTGGCGTCGACGTGCTCTGCTTCGGCGGCACCAAGAACGGTATGGCGGTGGGCGAGGCGATCCTGTTCTTCAACAAGGCGCTTGCCGAGGACTTCGACTACCGCTGCAAGCAGGCCGGTCAACTCGCCTCGAAGATGCGCTACCTCTCCGCGCCGTGGGTCGGCCTGCTGCATAACGGCGCCTGGCTGAAGTACGCCCGCCACGCCAACCAGTGCGCGCGCCTGCTCGCCGAGTTGGTTGATGATGTGCCGGGCGTCAGTCTGATGTCCCCGGTCGAGGCCAACGGGGTGTTCTTGCAGATGTCCGAGCCGGCCTTGGAAAACCTGCGCGCCAGGGGCTGGCGTTTCTACACCTTTATCGGTGCCGGTGGCGCGCGCTTCATGTGCTCCTGGGATACCGAAGAAGAGCGGGTGCGCGAACTGGCAGCAGATATTCGTATGGCCATGGCTGCGGTCTAGTCCACGCCTGTCCGGCTCTGGTGATAGGCCCGAGCCGGCCGCCACAGGTAATGCCATTGAGTATCAGCGGGTCGGTTTCATTCTGCGCACAAAAACTGTGCAGCGAACTGTGGATAAGCTGTTCATGCCAGCCGCTAGCACTCGCTGCATATGCCCGTGCCCGTGCTGATCAATAAACATCCGATATGCCCATGGCCGGGGTGAGTTTGTGGCGTGGCTGAGCTTTTTCACCCAGGATCAGCAGGCGCATCTAGCCTGCTCATTGCGCCGCGGGGGTTGCCGGCAGCGCAGAGCCGCAGCGCCTCGATCAATAATCGATGACCACGTCGCCTTGGGGCACGCTGCAACAGGACAGGATGTAGCCTTCGGCGACGTCTTCGTCGGTGATCCCACCGTTGTGTTCCATGCTCACTTCACCAGCAGTCTTCATTACCTTGCAGGTGCCGCATATACCCATGCCGCAGGCCTTGGGGATGTGCAGGCCGAGCTTGGCGGCCGCAGCATGCACGGTCTCGCCCGGATCGACGCGAATACTCTTGCCGGTGGCGACGAATGCCACCTGATGTTGGTCCGCGACGGGGACAGGCGCGGCGTCGGCGGCTTCGGCAGCCAGCTCCTTGACCTCGGCGCGGATTTCAGGAGGCGTCGCGCCGAAGGATTCCTCGTGATAGTGCTGCATGTCGAAGCCATTGCTAGCTAGCAGATGCTTGACCGCATTCATGTAGGGCGTCGGCCCGCAGCAGAAAATTTCTCGCTCCATGAAGTCAGGGGTCATCAACTCCAGCATCTTCTGGTTCAGGTACCCCCGGTAACCAGCCCAGGACTCGCCGAGGCCATGTTTCTCGCAGATGATGTGTAGGCTGAAGTTGCTGATCCGCGCTGCCATGTGCTCAAGTTCGCGGTGGAAAATGATGTCCTTCGGTGTGCGAGCACTGTGCACGAAGACCATGTCGACATTGGCGTTGGTGTCATAGAACCAGCGAGCCATGGACATCACCGGGGTAATGCCCACGCCGCCGCTGAGCAGCAGCACCTTGTCGGCCGGGAAATCGATGGCATTGAACAACCCTACCGGGCCATGCACCGCGAGCTCCTGACCTTCTTGCAGATTGTCGTGCAGCCAGTTGGAGACTTTGCCGCCAGGCATCCGTTTGATCGAGATGGAGAAGCTGTAGGGCACCGAAGGGGAGCTGGAAATGGTGTAGGAACGCATGACGGGCTGGTCGTCGATTTCCAGTTCCAGGGTGACAAACTGGCCTGGCTTGAAGAAGAACAGCACCGGTTGTTCTGCCATGAAGCAGAAGGTGCGAACGTCCCAGGTTTCCTGGATCACTTTGACGCAGCGCACCAGGTGACGGCCGTTGCTCCAAGTCTGAGTTGTAACGGGATTGAGGAAATCGTTCGACATGGTCGGTATCTCGCGCGCTGCGGCCTGACGTTGGCCTATTGCGGTGAATTGTGCGCAACGGTTGGTGCACTCATTTATCTATGAGCGACATTTACATGCTTATCGCGACCTGCCGCCTGGCGCGCGGCTTGCCGCGTCGGAAACGGATGTGGCTATGTCGTCCATGGATAAGGTTTGCGTTTCATCCATCGCCACACTCACTCCTAGCCGAAGCAAACGGATAAGAGCGCACGACCATTGTTCCGCGTACCCAGTCGCCATTCGGCAGGCGACTTACGAGGGGTCAGTCACGCCGCCTTGCGTAGCAAACGAAATAGCCACTTTTTGCGGCGCTCGCACCACGAGTCGCCATTGAGGAGTTACCGATGGACGTTACTTTCACCCTGAGCCTGGGCGACCCCCTGGAACCGGCACGCAAGGCCACCGCCGAGATGCTGCAGAGCCGCGAGCGTACGTTCTCGTTGCCACAAGCGTTTTACAGCGACGAGCGTTTGTTCCAGATCGATATGCAGGAGATTTTTCACAAAGAATGGCTGATCGCCGGTATGGCGTGCGAGATCCCGGCCAAGGGCAACTACCTGACCCTGCAAATCGGCAATAACCCGATCATCGTTATCCGCGGTGCCGAGGGTGTGGTGCATGCCTTCCACAACGTCTGCCGCCACCGCGGTTCACGTCTGTGCACCAGCGATAAAGGCAAGGTCGCCAAGCTGGTTTGCCCCTACCACCAGTGGACTTATGAGATCGACGGGCGTTTGCTGTTTGCCGGCACTGAGATGGGTGCCGACTTCGACCTTAAAGATTACAACCTCAAGCCGGTCAACTGCAAAACAGCCGGCGGCTATATCTTCATATCCCTGGCCGAGAATCCGCCGGCAATCGACGACTTTCTCGCCACGCTGGCTCATTACATGGAGCCCTACGACATGGAGAACACCAAGGTCGCTGTGCAGTCCACCTTGGTGGAAAAAGCCAACTGGAAGCTGGTCCTGGAAAACAACCGTGAGTGCTACCACTGCAACGGCGCTCACCCGGAGTTGCTAAACACCTTGCTGGAGTGGGACGACGTCACCGATCCGCGCGCCAGCCAATCGTTCAAGGACCACGTCGCCGAGTCCGCCGCCAAGTGGGATGCCGAGAAGATTCCTTATGCCCACGCCAGTTTTGGGCTGCGTAACCGTATCGTGCGTATGCCGCTGCTCAAGGGTACGGTGTCGATGACGATGGACGGCAAGCAGGGTAGTAAGAAACTCATGGGGCGGATCCAGAATCCCGACCTTGGCTCAATGCGTATCCTCCATTTGCCGCACTCGTGGAACCATTGCATGGGCGATCACATCATCGTCTTTACTGTATGGCCAATCAGTGCGCAGGAAACCATGGTCACCACTAAGTGGTTGGTGCACAAGGATGCAGTGGAAGGCGTCGACTACGATGTTGCTCGTCTGCGCCAGGTGTGGGACGCGACCAACGATCAAGATCGTCGATTGGCCGAAGAGAACCAGCGCGGCATCAACTCCACGGCTTATCAGCCTGGGCCGTACTCGACGACTTACGAGTTTGGTGTGGTCAACTTTATCGACTGGTACAGCGAGCGCCTGCTCAGCAACTTGGGTGCTTAGCAAGCAGCCAGCCTGCGACTGGTAAACGACTGACTGTTACTGCCAGCCCGCGTGATGCGGGCTGGCGCTTTTCTGGGGGTGGGGTGATGTCGATTGGTTTAGCGCTGGTTATTCTGCTGACCTTATATAGTGGCATTGCTGCGTGGCGTGTCGTGCGGTCTGCGCCGCCTGCCGGGCAGGCGAAGCGCCAGTAAAATCGCCAACTCTTCCACTGGGGCGTCCGGGCATTACTTTGGCTCTTCTATATAAGAGAGCGGCGCCCTGTGAAAAACATGATCCAGCGGCGTTATCTGCAATAGGCACTGTCAGGGTGTGATGAGGATGATTTGGGGTGCGGGTAAATAACTTCGAATAAAGCCTTGACGTAGATTCTGCTGGGCCTATAGTCCGCACCTCTTCTGGCGCAGGCCTCTCGGTAAACCTCTTGTAAAACAAGAAGTTAGCTTAAAAAGAGGGGTTGCAGTACAGCGAAAGCTGTGTAGAATGCGGCGGGCTAGCGAGGTGGTTGTAGGTGCCTTGTTAGTGATTTGGTCGAGAAGATCGAAAGCGGTAATGAGGTGGTTGACAGCGGTTTTAAACGCTGTATTATTCGCCTCCCGCTGACGAGATGCTTGAAGCAGATCGG
>NZ_JAUXMX010000005.1 GCF_030683065.1 Pseudomonas sp. | reverse complement strand
CTCCACGCCCTGGGCGATGATCGGCCCTTCATCCAGGTCGTTGTTGATGTAGTGGGCGGTGGCGCCAACCAGCTTGACGCCTTTCTGGTACGCCTGGTGGTAGGGCTTGGCGCCCTTGAAACCGGGCAGCAGCGAGTGGTGGATGTTGATCGCCCAGCCATCGAGCTTGCGGCACAGCTCCGGTGAGAGCACCTGCATGTAGCGCGCCAGCACTACCAGCTCGGCGCCGCTGTCCTCGATCACCTGCATAACCTTGCGTTCCTGCACCGACTTGTCGTTCGGGTCGAGGGGGAAGTGGTGGTAGGGAATGTCGTGCCAGCGTGCCAGCGGTTCCAGATCCGGGTGGTTGGAAACCACCGCCACCACGTCCATGGCCAGGTGGCCGATGCGCTGGCGGTAGAGCAGGTCGTTGAGGCAGTGATCGGCCTTGCTGACCATCAACACCACCTTGGCCCGGTAGCCCGGCGGGGTCAGTTCGGTGTGCATGTCGAACGGCGCCAGGCGTTCGTTGAGGCCGGCGCGGAAGACCTGCTCGTCGAAGCCATCCGGCTGGCGGAACTCGACGCGGATAAAGAAGCGCGAAGACAGCCGGTCATCGAACGAGTGGTGCTCAGTGACGTAGCAGCGCTGCTCGAACAAAAAGCGCGTCACCGCATCCACGGTGCCGAGCACACTTGGGCAGTGGGCGGTGAGAATCCAGGTATCGGGGGTGCGGCTCATAATAAACTCCGGTGACTTCTACCCTTTTCGCTCGGAAAAAGGAGTTGTCCGAGAACACCTGTGGGAGGGGCCTTGGCCGCGAAAGGCTTCGCGGACAAGTCCGCTCCCACAGAAGACCACTGCAACCTTCAGGCCTTGATCGCCAAGCCGAATTCGGCGCTGGCGTCTTGCAGCCACAGCCAGATGTAGTCGGAGAAACTTCGGCGCACCAGCAGCTCCCAGGTCTCTTCGCCGGTGCGGCGAATTACCAGCTGGGTCTTGGCGAAGGTAGTACCGACCGCCTTGCCCACCGGGAAGCTGCGTGGATGCACGTCGTAGATCGAAGATTTCATCAGCAGCTCGCGGACTTTCGGGCCCGTCAGCTCGAGAATCGTCTGCCCACCGCTGACGTTGACCACCTGGATGTGCTGCCCGGCGAGTGCTTCGCGCAGGCTCTTTTCGGCGGCGAACTCTTCGCCGCTTGGCACGATCAGCAGCCACTCGTCCGGGCCCAGCCATTGCAGCGAGGTCTCGCCACGGCTGACCAGACCCAGGGCGCCGGGCAGTTCCAGGCCGGTGGCCTTGTGTACGCCGCCGGCAAAGGCCACGTCATGCCCGTCGCCACGCAGGGTCAGGTGGCC
>NZ_JAUXMX010000065.1 GCF_030683065.1 Pseudomonas sp. | reverse complement strand
GGCGCTAACGCCAGCTCCGCTCTGCACCGTGACCCGATGGCCTTGGCCGATCAGCTTCTTGATGGTTTCTGGCGTGGCGGCTACCCGCGTTTCGCCGGCATGGGTTTCGAGAGGAACACCGATGTGCACGTCAAATCTCCTCAAGGTCAATGTAGCGGGTTGCATCGCAACAACGGTCGAACGGGTTACCGTTACTGTGACTTGAAGGAGGCCGGTAATATTTTTGGGAATAGCCGATTTGCATCAGTGCGAGGGCCATCAGCTGGCTCCTTGGGTTGAATAAAAGTGCAGAAGATTTGGGCGGTTCTATTCGTGCTGGTGATTTATTTGGCACATAAAAAACACCAATGTTTTTATGTTATTCTGCCGGTGTAAAATAACCATTACAATGCTGCTGAATGCACGGTTGATGTGTATTTTTGCACAGGGTTTTGCACAGGAATCACACGATGGACTGGGACAATTCGGTAGCGCGCCGCGTGCAGGCACTGGAGAAGAGTCTGGGTCAACCGCTGTTTATTCGCAGCGGTGCCGGTTACAGCTTGGCGGAAGCTGGCCGCCGCTTGTTGTCGCAGGTAGAGGCTATGGAAAGTGCTTATCTGTCCATCGAGCAGGATGATGGTGCAGAGGGGAGCGCAGGAGGCGTTTCTGGCCTGGTGCGTATCGGGGCCACCGAGGGCTACGGGGTTGAACTCCTGGCTGGGCAATTAGCGTGCTTGTCCAAGCGCCATCCCAATCTAGGGCTCGATTTGCTTGCTGTGCCACGCATGGTGCGCTTGGCGCGGCACGAGGCGGATATCGTGATCACCCTGGAGCGCCCGGAACGGGGACCGTACATCATCACCAAACTGACCGACTACTGCCTGCGGTTGTACGCCTCGACGGAGTACCTGGACACGCATCCGCCAATCAACAGTCGCGATGATCTGCGCAAGCACACCTATGTCAGCTATATCGAGGATCTGCTGTACAGCAAGGAGCTGCATTACCTGGATGAGATCGGCAAGCCTCTGCAGATCGCACTGCGTAGCACCAGTATCCTAGCCCAACAGAACGCCGCCGTTGCCGGTGCCGGCATCGCAATTCTGCCCAGCTTCGCTGCCCGCCGGGTGACGGGGCTCAAGGAGATCCTCGCCGATCAGGTCGAGTTTGTCCGCACCTTCTGGATGTTGATGCCGGTAGAAGGCAAAGACCTGGCGCGTATCCGTGTGACCTGGGACTTTCTACGCGAGATGGCGCAGCAAAATCAGGACCTAATGATGGGGCGTTAGCATGCAGCTGCCCGGTTGTTTGCGGGCAGCTGTGAGGCGTCAATTCGAGAATGTTCAGCATTCTGGTGATCTGCTGCAGATGTCAGAGATCGCCAGCGACCTGGCGCTTTGGACGGGACAGCTTTACATCAGCTTTTCCAGCTCCGGAATAGCATCGAACAGATCCGCCACCAGACCATAATCGGCCACTTGGAAGATCGGTGCGTCTTCATCCTTGTTGATCGCGACGATCACCCTGGAGTCTTTCATACCGGCCAGGTGCTGGATCGCGCCGGAGATACCGACGGCGATGTACAGCTGCGGCGCAACGATTTTGCCAGTCTGACCGACCTGCATATCGTTAGGCACGAAACCGGCGTCGACCGCGGCACGCGAGGCACCGACTGCCGCGCCGAGCTTGTCGGCCAGCGTGTAGAGGTGCTTGAAGTTATCGCCGTTCTGCATGCCGCGGCCGCCGGAGACCACGATCTTGGCAGCGGTCAGTTCCGGACGATCGGACTTGGCCAGCGCTTCACCGACGAACGATGACTTGCCAGCATCAAAGCCAATAGCCACGGCTTCAATGGCTGCGGAACCACCCTCGGCAGCAACCGGATCGAAACCGGTGGCACGCACAGTGATGACTTTCACGGCAGCGCAAGATTGCACCGTGGCGATGGCGTTACCGGCGTAGATCGGCCGCTTGAACGTGTCAGCGCTTTCAACAGCGATGATTTCCGAGATTTGATCTACGTCCAGTTGCGCAGCGACGCGCGGCAGGATGTTCTTACCGTTGCTGGTGGCAGCAGCCAGGATATGGCTGTAGCCGGCACCGAGCTC
>NZ_JAUXMX010000058.1 GCF_030683065.1 Pseudomonas sp. | reverse complement strand
TGACGACCATAGAGCATTGGAACCACCTGATCCCATCCCGAACTCAGTAGTGAAACGATGCATCGCCGATGGTAGTGTGGGGTTTCCCCATGTGAGAGTAGGTCATCGTCAAGCTTGTATTTCAAACCCCCCATCTGCGTGAGCAGGTGGGGGGTTTGTCTTTGCACCGCAGA
This sequence comes from Pseudomonas sp., assembly GCF_030683065.1. Classification (GTDB taxonomy): domain Bacteria; phylum Pseudomonadota; class Gammaproteobacteria; order Pseudomonadales; family Pseudomonadaceae; genus Aquipseudomonas. The sequence continues at coordinate 6,617 of NZ_JAUXMX010000058.1, read as the reverse complement.
AAAGTTCACGAAAGAGCAGTCTTCAGCTCGTCCATTCCGCTGGTTTGTTAATATCTCGCTCCTGAATTTTTATTTCTGAGGCTGGAGTTAACCGATGTCCGCCCCTGCTACCCCTTCCGGGCTTGCCGCCCTGCCAGATGCCTACAAGGCCGTGCTCTATGTCCTGGCGCTGTCTTTTCCAGGCAAGCATAAAACCGCTTTGCTCGAACAATTGCGCGAGATGGGGGTGCGTAGCTCCTCAACCAAGGCGATGGATGGATCGGCGCTGAGTGAGATACTGACGATGCTACATCGTCTCGATTGGGTCAGTCTCGGGGGTAGTGGGCAGCCTTATTGCTTGCCATCGGAACGGCGTAATCTAGTGCTGCAACAGATCAATAGCGATGTCAGCAAAGATAGCTGGTTGCTGGCACTGCGCAGTAGCATCGTACAGCCGCGTAGCGCCTGGGATATACCGAGTGAGGCGAGTCAGCGGCTGAACCTGTGGATGGCGATCCTCAGCGGGCAGGCTGGAGACGTGCGGCATGGACTGGCTTTGTTGCAATCGAGTTCGCTGCGCCATAGCCTGACGGGCGAGTCGCCCTGCAAGCAACTACTGGCTGACGAGCCAGGCAAGCAAGTGTTTGCTACGTTAAAGCATGAGGTCAAAAGCCTGTTGCTGGAAGATTACCTGAGTCAAGTGAACTGGCAGTTGCAGCCTGCGGAAGAGGCTTATCGGCAAGGGCTGTCCTTGATCACGGATTCTTCAATCGAGCCAGATTTAGCCTTTCAGTTGATGTTGCAGGCCCTGTGGCGTGGTGACTGGACGCAATTTGAAGCGCTGGGGCAGGGTGGTCTAGCATTCATCCGGCAGTTTATTCTTCAAGTGCTGCGTGGCCAGTATCCGCAAGCTTTGCTAGCCATTCAGGAGTGGATGCTGGCGATCAAGCGGCAAAGCAAGAAGCGCAAGGTCGATCTGCCGACCATACTCAATGGTTTTTATTGCCTGCTGTTGTTGGCTTGTGCAGACAAGCAGTTGTACCCCGCACTCAAGCAGGCGGTTAACCTGGGTCTAAAAGAGTATTACGGCCGCGCATACTCGGCACTGCAGATGCTGGTCGAGCAGCAGCAGGCAAGTGTGAGGCGGCCTGATCATGAGTTCAGCGAATCGCTCGCGTTCAATGGTTTCGACGGTCTGCTACTGGCATTAGGGTTGTATTGGGCGGATGCATCTGTGGTGCGAGAGCCAGTTTGGCATGAGCGGCTCAGTGATTTTCGCGACACGCTTATTGCCGCTGGCTACCACTGGCTCGGTGAAGAGCTGGACGCACTACTGGCGCAGCAGTTTGCACAGCCCCGTCGTCAACCCGACTGGCACCAGGCTGCAGGTTTGGTGCCGTTGGTAAGCCTCTATCAGCGGCAAGAAGCCTGGCAGCATGCCTTGACCGCACTGTCCCTGCTCAAGCCGGGCAAGGCCGAGACAGGTCATGCGCAGATCCAGAAGTCGGCACGGCTGGCATGGTTTGTCACCTTCAGTCCTTATCAGTTGAGTGTCGAGCCGCGCGAGCAGAAGCTTGGCGCCAAGGGACAATGGAGCAAAGGCCGCGCCGTAGCACTTAAGCGTCTGTTCGAGGACAGCGATAGTTTGGACTTTCTCCTGGAGCAGGACAAACAGACGATTCGTATGATCCAGCTGGGCAGTGATTACTACTACGGCGGGGCACGCTACGAGCTATCTGCCGAGCACGCTTTGCCCCGACTGGTAGGTCATCCCGCCTTGTTCTGGGCGGATGCGCCGGATGTGCGGATTGATTTACTGCTCGGTCATGTGAGCCTGCAGCTTAAGTCGCAAGGGACGCATATTCACCTCAAGCTCGAACCCAGCGGTGTGCAGGGAAATCTTGACGTGTGTCTGCGCAAGGAGACGCCGACTCGCCTGCTGGTCTATCCGGTCAGCCGTGAGCTACGCCAGATTGCCGATATAGTCGGCGACGGCCTGAGCGTGCCGCAGGCCGCCAAGGCGCAGTTGGTCGAGGCGATCGGTGCAATCGCGCCTTTATTACCGATCCACTCGGATCTGCCCGAGTTGGCTGGCCATCTCGACAGCGTGGCCGCCGACAGCACCTTGTATGCTCACTTGTTGCCGCTGGAGGCAGGCCTGCGTCTGCAGTTGCTGGTGCGACCGCTTGCCAACAGTAGTTGGTTCAAGCCCGGTCATGGGCTGGAGAATGTACTGGGTGAATTGGACGGTAAGGCGCTGCAGGCCAGTCGTGATCTACATGCAGAGTCCGCCTCGTTGCAGCGGGTACTGCAGGCCTGCCCGGCACTCGCCCAGGCCGATACCGATGGTCAGGAGTGGCAACTGGCCGAGCCGCAGGATGCGCTGCAAGTATTGAGTGAGCTGCAGGTACTGGAAGGCGACTGGCTGCAGTGCGTCTGGCCAGAAGGTGAGCGCATGCGGATCAAGGCGCGGCCGGGTATGGGCCAACTCAAGCTTGGGCTCAAGCAGCAGGGCGACTGGTTTGTGCTCAACGGTGAGGTGCAGCTGGACGATGGTCGCGTGCTGCATTTACGCCAGCTTCTGGAGTTACTGAAGTCCAGCACTGGGCGCTTCCTCAAACTAGGCGAGCAGGACTGGCTGGCCCTGAGCGATAGCCTGCGTAAGCGTCTGGACGAGTTGGCTCACTTGGCCGATCAGGTTGGCGATGATGGTTTGCGTCTGAATCTGCTGACGGCACCGCTATTGGCCGGACTGGCAGAAGAAGCGGGCGAGTTTCAGGCCGATGCTGGCTGGCAAGCGCACTTGGACAAACTTGAATCACTCAAGCACTTTCAGCCTCAGGTACCCAGCACCCTGCAGGCCGAGCTGCGCGATTACCAGCGTGAAGGGTTTGATTGGCTGGCACGCCTGGCCCAGTGGGGCGTGGGCGCTTGCCTGGCCGATGACATGGGGCTGGGTAAAACCGTGCAAACCCTGGCGCTGCTTTTGCACCGTGCTCCTGGCGGGCCACAACTTGTAGTTGCGCCGACCTCGGTGGCGCTTAACTGGGCGGCGGAAACTGCGCGCTTCGCGCCCACGCTCAGGCTGCACATCTACCAGCAAAATCGCCACCTCGAGGACCTTGGGCCGTTGGATCTGGTGATTGTCAGCTATGGCCTGCTACAGCAGGATATCCAGGCATTTGCCAGCCAGCACTGGACCAGCGTGGTACTTGATGAAGCCCAGGCGATCAAGAACTCCCAGAGCAAGCGTTCGCAAGCGGCGATGACCCTGCAGGCCGACTTCAAGTTGATCGCCAGTGGTACTCCGGTGGAAAACCATTTGGGCGAGCTGTGGAACCTATTCCGCTTTATCAACCCAGGCCTGCTTGGCAGCCAAGAGCGTTTTGCCCAGCGCTTCTCCGGGCCGATCGAACGCGGTGAGCAGGGTGCACGTAAAGCGCTAAAAGCACTGATTCAGCCATTCATCCTGCGGCGACTGAAAAGCCAAGTGCTCGACGAACTGCCGCCGCGCACCGAGATCACCTACAAGGTGCCGCTGTCCAGCGAAGAGATGCACCTGTACGAGGCCCTGCGGCAGCAAGCGCTGAATACGCTGAGTACCACGGCACCGGGCAAGTCACTGCAGGTACTGGCGGAGATTACCCGCCTACGGCGCTTCTGCTGTCATCCGAGCCTGGTCATGCCCGAGTGCGGCCTGGGCGGCAGCAAGCTGGCCGCCTTTGCCGAAATCGTCGAGGAGCTGCTGGAGAACCGCCATAAAGCGCTGGTGTTCAGCCAGTTCGTCGACCACCTGAGCATCATTCGAGGTTGGCTCGACGAGCAGGGCATCAGCTATCAGTACCTCGATGGTGCCACTCCGCCGAAGGAGCGTCAGGTGCGCATGGACGCCTTTCAGGCCGGCAGTGGCGATATCTTCCTGATCAGCCTGAAAGCCGGCGGTACCGGCCTCAACCTGACTGCCGCCGACTACGTGATCCATCTCGACCCGTGGTGGAACCCGGCGGTGGAGGACCAAGCCAGCGACCGCGCGCATCGCATGGGCCAGCTGCGTCCGGTGACTATTTATCGTTTGGTCACCGAGAACACCATCGAGGAACAGATCGTCGCCTTGCACGCGCAAAAGCGCGATCTTGCCGACAGCTTGCTGGGTGGTGGCGAGGTCAGTGGCAAGCTCGATGCTGATGCGTTGCTGAGCCTGCTCAAAGGCGACCTGGTGCAGTAAGGCGACCTGCTGAATGCGTCGATAAACGAAAAGGCCCCAGGTTTGCACCTGGGGCCTTTTGGTTTTATATGGTGCACCAGACGGGATTCGAACCCATGACCACTGCCTTCGGAGGGCAGTACTCTATCCAGCTGAGCTACTGGTGCAGCGCGGGCGCAATCATACGCATCTCGTGAGCGTACGTCCATGCTGGCGGTTTGTGCGTGATTCCGAACGAATAGAGTGGATTTTTAAATGGCTGCCTACAGGAAAGGCCTAAAAGAGCCTTTTCGTTAATTTTTTCGAACAGACTCTTGCCCTTTACCCATCATGACCCTAGCATTCGTTTGAGATTTCAAACGTTCTTGCGTAAAACGTTCGGAACTCTGTGCGAATCTGGTCAATCTCACATAAAGCGATGGCCGGGTAATTGATAGGGCGCGGCATCGTGCCGCTCGATCATATTTATAAGGGCGCTTGCCCGTGGACTCATCAACAACCGTCCGACGCCTGGGTGTCGCGATGAGGGAGACTGTCATGCAATTGAAAGACCCCCAGCTGTTCCGTCAACAAGCCTATATCGACGGCACGTGGCTGGACGCTGACAGCGGTCAGACCATCAAGGTCAATAACCCGGCCACCAATGAAATCATCGGCACTGTGCCGAAAATGGGCGCTGCGGAAACCCGTCGTGCTATCGAAGCGGCCGACCGGGCGCTACCGGCTTGGCGGGCGCTGACCGCCAAGGAGCGCGCGACCAAGCTGCGCCGCTGGTTCGAGCTGTTGATGGAGAATCAGGATGACCTTGGCCGCCTGATGACGATGGAGCAGGGCAAGCCGCTGGCCGAGGCCAAGGGTGAGATTGCCTATGCCGCTTCCTTTATCGAGTGGTTCGCCGAAGAAGCCAAGCGCGTGTACGGCGACACCATTCCTGGCCACCAGGCCGACAAGCGCATTCTGGTGCTCAAGCAGCCGATCGGTGTGACGGCCGCGATTACTCCGTGGAATTTCCCGGCGGCGATGATCACCCGTAAAGCCGGCCCTGCATTGGCAGCTGGTTGCACCATGGTAATCAAGCCGGCGTCGCAGACTCCGTTCTCAGCCTTGGCCATGGTCGAGTTGGCGCACCGTGCCGGTATTCCAAAGGGTGTGCTCAGCGTTGTTACCGGCAGCGCAGGTGATATCGGCGCGGAGCTGACCGGCAACCCCATCGTGCGCAAGCTGTCCTTTACTGGCTCGACCGAAATTGGTCGCCAGTTGATGGCCGAGTGCGCCAAGGACATCAAGAAGGTGTCGCTGGAGCTGGGTGGTAATGCGCCCTTCATCGTATTCGATGACGCCGACCTGGATGCCGCGGTGGAGGGCGCCATGGCGTCCAAATACCGTAACGCCGGGCAGACGTGTGTGTGTGCCAACCGGCTGTACGTGCAGGACAGCGTATATGACGCCTTCGCCGAGAAGTTGATGGTCGCAGTGGCCAAGCTGAAGGTCGGCAATGGCCTCGAAGACGGCATTACCACCGGTCCGTTGATTGATGAAAAGGCCGTAGCCAAAGTTCAGGAACATATCGCCGATGCGGTCAGCAAGGGCGCCAAGCTGGTCGCTGGCGGTAACAGCCTGGGCGGCAATTTCTTCGAGCCGACCATTTTGCTCAACGTGCCTAACCATGCTGCGGTCGCCAAGGAAGAAACCTTCGGTCCGCTTGCGCCGCTGTTCCGCTTCACGGACGAGGCCGAAGTGATCGCCATGTCCAACGACACCGAGTTCGGCCTGGCGTCTTACTTCTATGCCCGCGACCTGAGTCGGGTGTTCCGTGTGGCCGAGGCGCTGGAGTACGGTATCGTCGGGATCAACACCGGAATCATCTCCACCGAAGTGGCACCGTTTGGCGGCATGAAGGCTTCGGGCCTGGGCCGCGAAGGCTCCAAGTACGGCATCGAGGACTACCTGGAGATCAAGTACCTCTGCCTGGGTATCTAGTCGGTCGCTACTGCGCTTCGGCGATGCGGCGTTGGCAGTGGACTGCAAATGCTCGCGTACTTGAGTACGCTGCGCGTTGAAGTCCACTTGCGCCTTGTCTGGCCTTGGCCCCGAAGCTCACGAACGGTGAAGCCGTTAGAAAATTAAATGCCCCAGGTTCAACCAACGAGCCGGTCACCTGGGTTTACAGCAGCGTCAAAACAGCCTGAGCAACCGGCAGGGCGTGGCAGTCGATCATCGAATGCTGCAGCGCTCTTCCCCGGTTGCATTCATCCTTGAACCGCGCCGCCCGATGAGCGGCGAATGAGGACACCATGAGCAAGACCAACGAATCTTTGATGCAACGCCGCACCGCTGCCGTTCCGCGTGGCGTCGGGCAGATCCACCCGATCTTCGCCGACCGGGCGCAGAACGCCACGGTGATCGACGTTGAAGGCCACGAGTTTATTGACTT
>NZ_JAUXMX010000035.1 GCF_030683065.1 Pseudomonas sp. | reverse complement strand
CGACGGACGCCCAATTGGGCTATAGAAATCGGCGAGGTGGTGGCGCAGGTCGCTCAGATCGAGGCACTGATCAATGCTGCGCAGGAGGTGATTGGCTGGGATGTGATCTTCAAGGTTGAACGAGTAAAACAGTCGCTCCTGTCCACTCGATAACTGTCCCATCATGCTGGTGATCCCCCACCGGCCAATGAAGCGATTTTGCCGCAGGCCAAGCAGGGGAGCTACTTTTTCAACAGAATCGGCCGAAAGCTGCCTGTCAGGCAATGACCATCACGGGCCCATTTCTCTCAGCTTATGGCTTCGATGAACCAGGCAAACTCGATCAGTCAAGGCTATGCCGGGCAACTTCATCTGGCAGGGTGGAGGCAGATGCTGCTTTTTTAAGTCTCTCAAGCTCTGTAGTGGCCGCTGCCGACCGCGCAAGATAATCCTGCGTTGCTAAATTTTTTTGCACCTGGCGCCATTCCCTGAAACTGCCAGTCAGCCGAAGAATGTTCTGTTCCAATTCTTCCAGAAACGAAAAGCCACCCTTGTTCGGCCATGGCATTTTGCGCCCTAGGAGCTGCGCTTCCATCACTGCCAGCAAGGAGTCGGGAGGAGACATGACTGCTGACGTGTCGATGCCCGGAACCAAGCTCGGGTCTGGCGTGGGAAAGAAGCTGCTCTCCAGCAGAGCACTGGCAAGCTGCTGCAAGGTCAATCTTTCAAAGCGAATTCGTGATCGCAAACGAAATGGCCAGTCTCCTGAGCCGCTTCCTGGTATCTGAATGGATGCTCCGTCTAATACCTCAAAACTCACGTTTTCGATTCTTCCTTGAGTAAACGTCTCCCCAGAGCAGTGAAAATCATATAAAGGTTTAGAGTCACCGCGTTCGTACGATTGCACCGCAAGACCGGGTAAAAATTCAAGATACCCGACCACCCATCCATCAGGATCCCAGCCAAGGGTTAGGTAGACTTGTTCGATCGCGTGGACAGTCCCGCTGACTACCTTCTTGTTTTCGTTGAGAGTGAGTCGAGCAGGCTTACTGTCACGGCTTATCGCGCATAGGTAAGCCCAAGGCCAGTACGACGTCGACGGTGCCAACCCCCTGTCCTGTTCCCAGGATTCAGGATTCAGTATGTTCTCGTCATAAGATGCCCACATGCTGTAGGCATCCTTGAAAAACTGCTTTAGCTGATGACGTTCAACGATGACTGCCAACTCAGTCTTGAGCAGCTCCCACACTGCTTGTACTGGCGGAAGTTGCTCATCACCAACCCTCGCGGTAGCGCTGAAGAGGTTTGATCCCTCCGTAAGCTGACTGATAACGGAAGACCGCATCATTCCCGCCAGCTTTGCAGCTGCCAGCGCAAGCTTTAAATAATTTTGTGGGTGAGCACACAATCGCGGTTCAGCCGAACGTCTGCTTTTGCTATCAGGCAGGATGCAAAAGACGTTCAAGGCATTCACGGGCGCATCCGCGTTATGCGGGATACGCGATTCGATAACGATCGCACTCTTTGTGACCTTCTGTCCTTTCGCTGTCGTAAGCAGCCTCCCCAAATTGCGAGCGAGAGTCTTGCGCTCATAAAGAGGCATCACTCCTCTGTACTCATTGATTTTTTTCTCAATGATGAGCGCGAGATATGCACTATTTTCCTGAGATGAACTGGCTTGCGATTTCACTCCGTTGCACCCCTACGATCAATACCTATACGAATTACGGTTAGGCTGTTGCGCCCGGATATACCGAGCCCGGGTTGCTCGGGCCCTGGAGATTTTCTTGGTTAAAGGTGTCTGGACACGCAGCCAGATTTCACCGTGTTCGTCGCGCTCGATACCAATAACTCGCCATACGCAACCAAAATCAGTGCCTTTCAAATGCACTAGCATTCCGATACTCAAGGCGTGCAAAGGGATTGGCGTTCCTTCGTTCAAACGTCTGCGCATCTCGTTCTCCTCAAAATGGATATTTCGGGAGAAATTTTGGCTGTCAGGCAAAAATTCGTCTCTACGAAGAGACTAGATTCATCAAAAAAATCTGCATAGATCTGTTTGGCTTTTCTACATAGATAGTGTTCGAGGTCGCTTGGAGTAGGGCCCCAAAAAGTATCGTAGATGCCCTCAAACCGTAGGACAGTCTCTGTTCAGGCCACTGAGAAACCGTCCGCTCCTGGCCGATTCTGTTGAAAAAGTCGACCTCTGAGAGAGCTGCTTTTCAGACGCTCAAAAAACACTCAATTTTGGCGTTGCTACGTAAAAACCAAGACAGCTCCGCCTTCTGAGCGAACCAGATTTCAACGTCGATCACGCTCTTTTGTGGGCAAAAATCGAGGCGGGACTTTTTCAACAGAATCGGCCGATAGCGGCCGGTCTACCCTATAAAAATAAATCGTCACCTTTTCGGGGCCGAAACGCCTGATCGGTGGCTTTGACGAGGTGGTGAGCACCGAGACGATGCCCAATTCTCTGCGCGGCCGGGTGGCGACTGTCGATGGCAGCTGAACGCCTGTCACGCCGCGTTGTCAGTCCAAGGGACTAAGTGATCAAGATCGCGCTGATTCCAGCGCACATAATGCCTTTTACCGATTGCCGTCTGGTCGACATGCCTCACGCCTGCCGACGATTTGCTGCGATCCCTACGGAGCCCAGATGAAAAACCTCAAGAGTGTCCTGATCGATCTCAAGGCTCGCCAGACCGACCCGGCCATCAGCGTACTGATGCCGACCCATCGCACCTTCCCCGACAACAAGCAGGATACGATCACCCTCAAGAATCTGGTCAAGCAAGCCGAAGAACGACTGCTGGACACCATGGACAAGCGCGAGGTCTGGCCGATCATGGAGCTCATCAACGCCCAGGTCGATGCGCACGACCACAGCCATAACCTCGATGGCCTGGCGCTGTTTGCCGGCGCCGATGGCGCGAATATCGTCCTGCTGCCGTTTGCGGTGAACGAGCGGGCGATCATCGACAGCAGTTTCGCCACCCGCGACATCGTCCGTGGCTTGTTCGACTCGGTCAGCTACTTCATCGTGGTCGTCTCGCGCGAATACGCCCGGCTGATCCATGCCTACAACGATCGCCCGGTGCACGAGTTCGACCGCAATACCCAGGTGCAGGGCTATCCGTTCCCGATCAAGAACAACTCGCTATACAGCACCAGCGGCCATGACCGCTCGCAGGCGCCCAGCGAGGACAACCTGCTCAAGGAGTTCCTCAATGTCGCCGACAAGAGCTTGCAGGAGATCCAGGGCAAGCGCGGCAGCGATCGCCTGCCGGTGATCGTGATCGGCGACGCCCGCAACGTGGCCCTGTTCAAGGAACTCTCCGACCGGCCCGACGACATCGTCGGCGAGGTCACCAACTCGCCCGACCTGGAGGCCGACATCACCGCGCTGGTCGCCGATGCGCAGCCGACCGTGGACCTGTACCGGGCCTCGCTGGAATCCAAGGCGATGGACCAACTGGGCCAGGCGCGCGGTGCCGACCGGCTGCTCACCGACCTGTCGGCGATCTACCAGGCCGTTACCGCGGGCAATGCCGAGCGCCTGTATGTGCGCCGTGGCTATATCCAGGCCGGAACGATCGATGCCGATGCGCGCACCATTACCGCCCATGACGACGGCGCCGCCGAAGGGGTGACCGATGACGTGATCGATGAGTTGATCGAACAGGTGCAGGCCATGGGCGGCGACATCGCCTTCCTGTCCGCGGAGACGCTCGGCGACGCGGCGCCGCTGACGCTGCAGACGCGCTATTGAGGCAGCGCAGCGCGGCGGCCAACGTAGGCGATGGTCCATCGCCCGGCAGGCTGCCGTGCCGCACTGAACCGCTGACCAACCGGTTGCCTTGATGAGCCCGGCGCCCAAGCGAAATCTTCCAGCATGGCGATGATCGCAAGGGCGTCGTCCATTTGGCCTGCTGATCAATGGACAAAAATGCAAAAATGCAAAAATGCAAAAATGGGGACGGATTTATTTATAGGCAGATCGTCGTCCGCTTCTGGCCGGTTCCCGCCAGCCGCAGCTGACTGGTTCAGATCCCCTCCGGCCGATCAGACCCGGTCGGGTGATTCCTTGGAATCAAGAGGTGCAATAAGCGCTGGCCCGGTGTTTTTCACGTTACCCACCGCCTTGCTGACCTGGTACCACTCAAACTCCTCGGGCTGGAGGCCCAGCTCCTGCACGATCTGTTCGGCCCGCTGCGAAGTTGTGTTCGGGTCTATCCACTCCCGGGCCAAGTCCGCTGGTAGCACCACTGGCCGGCGATCATGGATATCCAGCATGCCGCCCTGGGCGTCGGCGGTGATGATCACGAACCCATCGTCTTCGCAAACCTCGCTGCCGGCGGGCGGTAGCTGGCCGATGGCGGCGAAGAACATCGGCCCGCCGCCGCGTAGGCGGATGAAGTAGGGCTGCTTGTGCTTCAGGTCGCTCTCGTCTTTCACCCATTCATACCAGCCATCAGCGGCGACCAGCGCGCGGTGCGGCCATATCTGCCTGAAGAACTTGCCGCTCGCCACCGTCTCGACACGGGCATTGATCGGCGCCGGCATCTTCCCCTTCTTCGCCCAGTGCGGTGCCCACCCCCATCTCACCGCGGCGATCGTCAGGCCGCCTCCCTCCGCGTGCAGCAACTGCACGTTGGTCTGTGGTGCCACGTTGTAGCGCTCGATCGGCAGGTTGTCGTAGCCGCCGATCACCTCCTGCTCGCTGTTCAGCTCGCGCAGGTAATCCGCCATCCCCTGATACTGGGCAAATCGTCCGCACATGACCGTCCGCTCGTCATCGTCTTGATCAATTTGATTGTAGGCGGGTTGGTTTGTTCTGTACTGTACGTATATACAGTATTATCACAGGTGCACCATGTCCTGCACGATTCTCGGGCCACTGAGCAGCAGCTCCGTGAGCCTGCCTTTCTATTCCTTCCGCGTCCCGGCCGGATTTCCCTCGCCGGCGCAGGATCACATCGAAGCCGAGATATCCCTCGACGAGCTGCTCGACCTCCGCGCGCCGCATATGTACCTGGTGCGCATCAGCGGCGACAGCATGATCGACGCGGGGCTGTTCGATGGCGACCTGGCAATCGTCAATAAAGCGCTAGAGGGGCGGCCTGGACTAATCGTCATCGCCGCGCTCAACGGCGATACCTTGGTCAAGCGCTTGGCCAAGGAAGGCGAACAAATCATTCTGCGGGCCGAGAACGAGGCCTACGCGCCGCGCTATGTACTCGAAGGGGATGAGCTACTGATCTGGGGCGTGGTCACTCACAGCGTGCACTGCCATGCCCCAGGCTGAGTCGGCAATTGCCCTGATCGACTGCAACTCGTTCTACGCCAGTTGCGAGCGGGTCTTCCGCCCGGATCTGCTGCGTACACCTATCGTCGTGCTGTCGAACAATGACGGCTGCGTGATCGCCCGCTCGGCCGAGGCTAAGGCGCTGGGTATCAAGATGGGCGAGCCGTATTTTCAGATCAGACAAAAGCTTCGGCAGCATGGCATTTTGGCGTTCTCCAGCAACTACGCACTTTACGGCGATATGAGTCAGCGGGTGATGAGCATCCTAGAGGGGATGGTTCCGGTGCTGGAGGTGTACAGCATCGATGAAGCGTTCGCCGACCTGACCGGTATGCCTGGCAGCCTGGAGACGCTTGGGCGGGAGATTCGTGCACGGGTGCTGCGCTGCACTGGCATCCCGGTGGGGGTGGGCATTGCCCAGACCAAGACCTTGGCCAAGCTGGCCAATCGTGCGTCGAAGCAATGGCAGCGGCAGACCGGTGGGGTTGTGGATATCCGCCAGCCCGAAAAACGCGACAAGCTGCTGAGGGTGATGGATGTCAGCGAGGTCTGGGGCATTGGCCGGCAGATGACCGCCCACCTTGCCGACATGAGCATTCGTACGGCCTGGGATCTTGCCCAAGCCGACGCCTGGACACTGCGCAGCAAGTTCTCGGTAGTGGTGGAGAAGACGGCCCGTGAGCTGCGTGGCACATCCTGCCTGGCGCTCGAGGAGCAAGCACCGCCGAAGCAGGAGATTTGCTGCAGCCGGATGTTCGGCAAACGCTTGTATGAGCTACCGCCGATCCGCGAAGCGGTGGCCACCTACACCGCTCGGGCCTGTGAAAAACTGCGTGCGCAGCGCTCCCTGTGCAAGAGGGTACGGGTCAGCATCCGCACCGGCATGTTCAACCCGGACGAGCCTAAGTTCGCCAAGGGCATTATCTGTGAGTTGCCATATCCGACCGACGATACCCGGCTGATTTCCAAGGCTGCCGCCGCGGGGCTGGAACTGATCTATCGGGTCGGCTTTGCATTCAGTAAGGCGGAGATCCTGTTGCTCGATCTGCGCCAGCGTGGCGAGTTCACCGACGACCTGTTCGTCGCGGCACCGCCAATGGCTGTTGAGCGGGTGATGGGAGTGATGGATGCGATCAATGCGCGCTGGGGGAGGGGAACGATGCGGCCTGCAGGCGTGCCGGCGAAACCAGACTGGGGCATGCGGCGGGAGATGATGAGCCCGAGCTATACGACGCGGATTGATCAGTTATGGACAGTAACGTAAGCGCTTGAGGCGGCCTACCCTGGAAGAGACAGGTACCGGCTAAGAGCTGCCCGAGTGCGAACTGACTGGCTCCAGTTGATTCAGGAGTTCATTGCCCCAGAGCAATCAGCGAGACTGGACTGACTGGCGGCTGTTGTGGCTCTACGATGAAAGCTGCCTGATATCCAACACGACCCAGACCTCGTACCCTTTCTCCCGAGCAGCTTTCTCGGCCTCGAGTTGGGCCGCGAGTGTACTGATGGAGCGGGAGCGGTGCTCGAAGCGGAATGGCGAGCCACCGTTCTTGCGCACGCTCAACTCAACGAGTGTGAAGGTGGAGTGCTGTTTGGGTATTGGCTGCTTCGATTTCGACGGGGCGGAGTCAAGACCGAGTGCGCGCCGCATCTCGACTTCAGTGAGTGTTGTGTCAGTCAAGCGAGATTCCTAGAGCGATTGCGGGTGACGCCATTGTAGCGAGGAGCCGTGCTGTTATGCTCAACCCATCTCTGGGTATCTCCACTGTATTTTTGATCACTTTTAAGCTCTTTGTGGCCAACCCTGCCTGTAGTGATCATTACGACCCGGCCAGCCGCGACAGGCTATAACCGGCCAGAAGCGGCCGGTGGCGAACTCCAATATCATCAAACTGAGAAATATCGAACCCCACAGGTTGCGAATTGAGTCTGGAGGTCATAAATCTTGGCCCGTTTCTCGGATTGCAAGTCGACCGCCACCAGATAGAAGAAGAGAATGTCCGACGTCGATTTGGTCCGCTTTAGCCGCGATGGTGATCACTTTCATTACTACTGGGCCGCGCGGCAGTGCCTGAAGCTGCTCGATACAACGACTGACTTGGTCGCCGTCACGATTGAGGGACCCTCCTCCAAGGAAGGCGACGAAGACGCTGTCGAGGCGGGCGCGGAGCTGATTGACGTTGGCCTGTATTTCAAGAGTGAGGACCTCGCCGAGGCTCGCCTCATCCAATACATCCAGCTCAAGCACTCTACGACTCATGCGTGCACTCCTTGGACTGGAAGTGGTCTGAAGAAGACGATCACCGGCTTTGCCAGTCGCTATGTCAAATTGCGTTTACAACTTCAAATCGGCGAACTGAAGAAGACAGTCCAATTCCAGTTCCTCACCAATCGCCCGATCGCTACGGACGTTCTAGAGACCCTTGCAGATCTCGCCGCAGGTCACGAACCTCGCCATAAAGCAGTGGCTACCTTATTGACCGGCTATTCCGGTCTACTGGGCGATCAGATCCAAACCTTTTTCCAGCTCTTCACGGCCAAAGGAGGCGAGCCTGGTCTATGGGATCAGCGCAATCTGCTCAGTGTCGACACGTCGGTCTTCCTGTCGGACCCAGATGCCGACGCGGCAGTCCAGCTCAAAGACCTAGTCAGTCGCCGAGCGTCGTCGGAAGGCCAGAGTGACCCGTCAATCCGCAAGGAAGATGTGCTCCGCGCCTTCAAGGTAGACATGGACCAACTGTTCCCTGCCCCCTGCCAGATTACGACGCCAGACTTCGAGCTCGCTCGCGAGCAGGATGCGCAGATTCTGCAGATAGTGTTGCAGGCTACTTCACCAGTCGTCGTCCACGCCGATGGTGGCATTGGAAAATCCATGCTTGCTCGGCGTCTCAGCGCATCAGTTCCGGCTGACGCCATAGCTCTGGTCTACGACTGCTATGGCGACGGCCTGTATCGCAACGCGCTCAACCTCCGACATCGGCATCTCGATGCTTTGGTTCAAGTCGCCAATGAGCTTGCCGCTCACGGTCTCTGCCACCCGCTCATCCCAACAAGCCATGCGGATGTAAAGCTGCTGATGCGTGCATTTCGGGGTCGACTTGTGCAGGCTGCATCGCTGCTGCGCGCACGAAGCAGCACCGCCGTACTGTGCATCATCATCGACGCCGCTGACAACGCCGGCATGGCCGCAGAGGAACTTCACGAGCGTTGTTTTGTTGGCGACCTGATAGGGATGGAATTGCCAGACGGGGTACGCCTCGTCTTCACAAGCCGAACCCACCGGCTTCACTACCTGCGCGTACCCAGCTCTGCCATCAAAGTCATGTTGGAGCCTTTCTCGGAACAGGAGACCACTCGACACCTCCGACACTTCTATCAGGGCGCCACGTCGCGTGACGTTGCTGAGTTTGCACTTCTAAGCAGCTCCAACCCGCGCGTTCAAGCCATTGCGCTAGATCAACGACTTACGCTGAAGGACATGCTGAAGCTGCTAGGCCCCACCCCTACAACTGTCGATAGAACCATCTCTGAGTTGCTAGCCCGAGCCATCGAGCAGCTAAGAGAGCACGTCGGCGTTATCGAAGCCGAGCAGATTGACGTTATCTGTCGCTGCCTCGCCGTGCTCCGTCCACTCATTCCGATTCCGGTGCTGGCGAAGATGGCCGGCACCACCGAAGCGGCTATTCGCAACTTCGCACTGGATCTGCGTCGGCCATTGTTGGTGAAGGGCGATAGCCTGCACTTTCTCGACGAGCCCTCGGAAACCTGGTTCCGCGAGAACTTCAAGCCTGACACCCATGAGTTGGAAGTTTTGCTTCAGAGAATGCGCCCGTTGACCGCACATAGCGCATACGCTGCTGCTGTGCTGCCTCAACTACTACTGCAAGCAGGCAAGCTTGACGAACTCGTCGAACTAGCTCTGGCAGGCGACGACCTACCGACTGACAATCCTCTGGCTCGGCGCGACGTCGAACTCCAACGCCTTTCGTTCGCCCTCAAGGCTTGTCTGAGTTCCAAGCGATACAAGGCTGCGGCCAAGCTGGCCCTTCGTGCTGGAGGAGAATCTGCGGCTGAGTCTCGCCAAAATGAGCTTGTTCAAGAGAACACCGACCTCGCGGCCTATCTCTTGCCCGCCGATCGAATTGAGGAGATCGTCTCTCGTCGGAGCTTCAGGTCTACTTGGATGGGCTCGTCGCAGGCCTACTACGCCGGCCTGCTATCCGGCCGGCCAGAGCTCCGAACCGATGCAGCAAGTCGGCTTCGCATAGCAACAGATTGGCTGATGGCATGGGCTCGACGTGCCAAGGAGGACAACGATTCGCCTGAGCGATTCCATGTGACAGATGCAGATCGCGCTGAACTTACCCTTACCTATCTTCGCGTGAACGGGGCAGACAGTGCTGCGGACTTTCTCAGGCAGTGGACACCAAAAAGCTTGGCGCTCGAAGCTGGGCGAAGCGTTACCGCTCGACTGCTCGACCAACGAGATACGTCCGCCGTCGATGCGTTGTTTGCATCCGCTGGGAACAATGTCTGGCTCCTCCTGGGAGTTGCACTCGAGTCTGCGAAGGTGGGCCACTCGCTAGATACAAAGCCCTTGAAGCGTCTCTTGAGGTTGCTCGATAACCGCCGTGTTTTTCTTGAGATCGAGGGAACGAGGGGAACCCATTGGGACTTATTGTCCGCGGTGACGGCTACAATCGAAATTGCACTGAAGATCCTTCCTGCAGATGCGCCTCGCTGGAGTCAAATCCTTGAGCGCTACTTACCCTCGACCCCACCCTGGGGCCTTGTCGAGCAGCACGGAGGAGTTCTTTCAGCCGTTCTGAGGGCCTATGCACTGCATGCCGAGCTATCAGGTAAGGCGTTAACGCTTCATGCCCTTGCGCCACAATCTATTAGCGAATTTGTGAGCCTTGATGGCAAAGCGGTTAATCACAACAGCAAAGCGGAATCGTTTTGTCGCGATGTTGGGGGTGTGCTGGACTGGTTCACCCTTGGAGCTTCTGCGACATATGAACACGGCACTATAAGCATTGAAGCGGCTGCGGAGGCGGCGCTGATGAAGCTGAGCCTTGCCGAGACCTATCGTTACTACGGTGGAAAGTCGCTGACCCAATCAGTGGCCACAGAGTGGCTCTTCGTTCTGCGAGTCAGTCGACTCACCGCTGGTGCGCCATGGAGCCAATACGAGAGTTGGCTGGAGACTGTCAAGGAGGCGCTCTGGCCCATTACGCTGATTGCTATTTGCAGGCTCGCGGCACATATCCGAGATCTGTGTGACTTTGCCTTCAAGATGGCCACCTACACCTATCAACGAATCGAGAATCTCACCGGTGACGATGCAGAGTCCCGAGTACAGAACTACCAAGAACTGGCTAGGGCCATCCTTCCTCTTAGCAAGGAAGAAGCCTCTGCGTACTTCGATCGGGCAATTGAAATCGCAAGCCGCATAGGACAAGAAAACCTCAGCCGTTGGAATGCTCTGATAAATCTCGGCAAAGCCGCTGGCGCGCCTGATAATCCGCAGCCCGAGCTCGCATACAAGCTCGCACGAGCGGCAGAGCTGACATACTCCTATTCAGAAGACCATTTTGATTGGCGCGGCACGGTGGACGCACTCGGCCGACTCTGCGCCCCATCTTTGCTTGCGATAGCAAGCCGCTGGCGAGACCGTCGATTTGGCCATCAAGAGTTCTTGGTCTCGCATACGATTGAGAAACTTATTGAGCTAGGCCAGTTACCCGAGAAAGCAGCAGTGGTTATGGGTGGACTAGACGCTCAATGGGATCGCGTTGCAATCCTCAGTCGCACCCTCGACAACGAGCCCACGTTGGATGGTCGACGCCGGCTGTTGGCAACTGCTTATCGATACATTCGGCTGCAATCAAACAACAAAGCAACGTGGAGAAAGCTCAGGGCTCTCGGTGAACAGCTCAGTGTCGAACTGCTCGACATTGACCGTCTGGTCCTGTTCGGATCCGACGATATAGAGAAAGACGGCAGCATTCATTTGCCCTGCAACCGCTCAAATGCAGAGATAGAGAGGCGCGAATCTTCGCAGGAAGACTGGAGAGTGCAGCTCGACAACGCACGTCTAGACGACGCAGGCGTCCTCAAGGAAATCTTTGAGCGGAGCAAGCAATCCGGCAATTCCTTGTCCTACGCTGTCTTCGTCGATGAAGGACTGCGCAGAGCAGGCCTCGGCGGAGCTGCAGCCTTCCTGAAGGCGGTGTCTTCCTGGGGCGATTTCGATCTCTACAATTTACGAAGTCTGCTCGACGCGGTTCCGCCGCCTTATAAGGAGCTATCCTCCGTACGTTTAGCCATCAAGGCCGCAGTACTAACCGTCTGCAAACGCGAGCCAAGCCGGATTACGCGCCGAGGAGATTGGGTTTTTCTTCCGTTAGAACAACTCGACGAGGAAGGCATCGTTCCTGACGCTGAGGTCGTTGCGGCCATCCTGAACGGCTCCGTGGACCAAGTGCAGGACGCAGGTGCCGACGAGCTCTTCCGCCTTCTGGAACCGCTCGCCACGACTCTCTCGCCAATAGAGGCTGCCGAGTGCTTGGACTATGGCATTGACCTGCTTCAAGAGGCCCTAGTTGACGATAAGGGCGACGGTGTTTGGACCGAGGCGCTCCGCCCACCTACAAGTGTGCTGTCGGCGCTTGGCGGCTACATCTGGTCTGGACTCGGCTCTCCTATCGCGGCCGAACGTTGGCAGTTCGCTCACGTCGTTTGCAATGCGGTGGAGGTGCAATGGGACAATCTCCTCGATGAACTCGCTTTGCGCGCCACGACAAGGATCGCAGGATCTTTCTCGGACCATCGGCTGGAGTTCTATAGTTGGCACGCGCGCCAATGGTTGCTTGTCGGCCTTGCCCGGGGCGCGCTAGCCCGAAAAGGTCTTCCGACGTCCTGCATCACGCTTCTGCGGCAAGAACTTAAGGCGCGGCATGTGCTCATCCGCGCTTTTGCCGCACAAGCGTTGGTTGCGGTTGAGGCGGCCCAGACTGTTGAGGATAAGACCGCGTTTCTGGCCACGAACCTGTCTCAACTTTCAGAAGTAACCACTGTCAGCTACCGCAATGGCGTTGAAACGGTAACTAACCGGGATCGACATAACGCTGGCGAGAAGGATTATTCCTTCGGCATCGATATAGGACCGTATTGGTTCGAGCCGCTGGGGCGCTGCTTTAACTTGTCGCAAGCATCTGTTGAGCTGAAAGCCCGGGAGGCGATTGAAAATCAGATATTCGCCGGAGACTTTAGTTGGAGTCGAGATGAGAGATATAGCCGCGGCATTTTCGGGCAGCACGAGAACGGAACCCACCACAGACATGGCAGCAACCCCCGAGTCGACAATCTGCAGGCGTACTGCTCCTACCACGCCATGATGCTAGTGGCGGCCGACCTACTCGAAGAACGATCGACTGTCCGAGATGACGGTGAAAGCGAGAACCGATTTCAGGAGTGGCTCGCCAGACATTTGCTCACACGTGAAAACGGGATGTGGCTGGCGGATCTGCGAGACCCTCAACTCGCCAGCGAACCGCCCTTGCCAAGCGATTATCTACCCAATGACTGGTATTGGGGCGTTACGAAAGATGATCTCGACCGCCAGCTTCTGACCGACGACAACCGGCTCGTTGTCTGGGGGGCGTGGGGCGTTGGTCGCACAGGTGATGACGAAGACATCTCCGTTCAGAGCGCCTTCACCGAAGCGGCGCTGGCCCCGGCATTGGTGGCAGCTCTTCAAACGACGACTAGTGACCGTTTCTACCTTCCCGCCGCGGATGACCATCGGTACGATGAGGACAATCTGCTTCCGCTCATTGGCTGGATTAATCGCTATTCGCCCTACGTTCAGATTGACGAAATGGACCCTTGGTCTCAAGGCATTTCCTACCCAGCCCCAGGTCCGGACGACGACACTTGCCGAGAACTTGCGCTCGATATATCCGAAGACGAGCGGCAATGGACTGTAGCGAACGGTGGATCTCTCCGGTCAGAGTCATGGACACGCGTTGTCGGCTATGGCCGCGATGAGACTGCCCTATGGGGGCGGCGACTAAGTGCCGATAACGCCTTCGTCGAGGCCCTGCTCGAATCAAAACCGGGCCATTGCATCGTTCTGTGTGTTGAGATCCGTCGGCGTCTGGATCGCCATGCAGCCGAGCGAGACGGCCTTGAACAATATCCGTGGCCATACAGGCGTTACTACTTACTGGATCGCAATGGAATTACTCGCACGCTCTAAATTCGTCATTGCGCTGGGCAAACGCATTGCTGCTTCTCTAGCGGAGGACGAGGATCTCGTCTCTGAATGGATGGCACATCTTATTGCCGAGCGGATCGATGCCGTGGAGCAGGCACCACCAGAGGACAAGGCTGCGGCCGAGGAAGCCTGCGTTCAAGAGATTCTTCGGCTCTGGAGTCATCGCTATGCCGCTCCGCATCGCATGAACCCCCTTAAGGATATCGAGCCTATCGCCCGAGCTTTGGGTGCGCTTGATCCTGAAAGTACGGCATACCGCTATAACCCTGATGCCCTTGGTTTGGCGAACGATGAGGACTGCAAAAACCCGAACGATTGGCTGAAGCTAGCTCTACAGGTCGACCGCGTATCAAAAGACCTCATCCACTTTTCTCTGCAGAAGGGAGCGCAGGAAGCGCTCGCCAGTACGGAATTCCAGACAGCCCTTGGCGAAGCCGTGAATGGTAATGCCGACACGGCCCTCGAGGTTCGCCTCGCTAGTTTTCTCTTGGACATCGGAGAGACGAAGGCGCAACTTGCTCGAGCAGGTGAGAAAATTTACCGCGAAAGGATCGCACACCTTGAACGCTTCGCATCCCTTGCCATGCTCTTGGCAGAGCAGCTCAAACAAGGGCTGCGCGAGCCGTCAGATGTATCTCAGAATGATGATACGCCGAACTGAATAGCCCCTTTTTGTAGATTCCACGAAGGGCCGCTTTCTGCCGATTCTCACCGGCAGCTTGGGTCGGTTGCAGTTCTTCAGTGCTTGGCTGAGCACTCACCCCCTGAATGGCACCTGCTGACACCGGTCAACTGCAAATAGCTGGTCTGCGCTAATGCAAACGACTGGTCAGTGGCGATGCAATTAGGTCCTTGTAAAGTCAGTGCAGTTTCGCAAGCAATGGAACAGGATGTGCGCATAAGCGGGACTGGCTTAGCGTACGGTTTTTACGAATTCTGGGGGCTCCCCTAGACGATCGTGGGCAGCCTGTCTGCGTTGGATATTTCAACCGTTCTCACTAGGGGCTCGAGCATGGCAAGGGCGCTTTCGGAAAACCAGGTCGCGCACGACTTGGGTGTGTCGCTTCAGGAGCGGCTGGTCAGAGGCGTCATTCGCGGCATTCAGAGCTTGCGTGATGAGTCTCAGCTCTCCGGTGAATTCAGCGGGCTGGGCAGTGTTTGGGAAGAAATATGCGTTCAGCAGCAGGGAGAAGAGTCGCTCTTTTGGGATGTGTACCTGGAAGTCATCGACACTTTCATCGCGGCTCGTCTTGAAGGGTTGCAGCCATACGAGCTAGATGCCCTATGGCTGAGGACTGGCGGTATGAGGACAAGGAGCACCGCGCTTCATACCCTGTAGCCAGTTACGATGTTCAGATTGGCCTTCAAGGCCAGGTGCTGAGCAAGGCATGCGACTGGAGCAATGCTCGGATCGCCCGATACCTTGAGCGCGATTATGATTGACGTTGAGCGGTAATCCCCTGAAATCAGTACTAGCAGAAGTGGATTTTTCTCCTAATCGGATCAACGAAGTTTTGCGTGAACCGCAGTGTTGTTCTGACTTATGGATGGCTTTGCCTCAATGCCATGGTTTTGATTCCGGTCAGACACACAGCTACGGCAATGGCACAGATAGCGGCCGCTGCCAGGGGCATGATCATTGCGCCGATAACCAGTGTGGCGCCGCCAGTCGTTGCGCTGCCTGCAATGGTGCTGAGCTGCGGGTTCGAGCGCCACGCGGCGATGCCGCTGCAGACCATATCGGTGAGCAGAAGCAGCGCCACCACGATGGCGATTTCAAGCTCGATCAT
This sequence comes from Pseudomonas sp., assembly GCF_030683065.1. Classification (GTDB taxonomy): domain Bacteria; phylum Pseudomonadota; class Gammaproteobacteria; order Pseudomonadales; family Pseudomonadaceae; genus Aquipseudomonas. The sequence continues at coordinate 50,527 of NZ_JAUXMX010000035.1, read as the reverse complement.
AGATCACCTCAATAACGCACTTTGAACGTGGGTGAGTCCTCCGGCCGCATGCCGCGCCGGTCATAGATTTTCGTGGTGCTGATGTTGGCGTGGCCCAGCCACTGTTGCACTTTGGCGATGTCGGCCTCATGTTCCAGAGCGTTGGTCGCCGCCGTTGCGCGTAGGCCATGCACTCCCAGCCCGGCGACCTCGATGCCGGCCACTTTGGCATAGCGGCCCACCAGGGCATAGATACCATCGGCACTCAGACCTCTGCCCGTACTCGTGCCGCGCAGCGGCATAAAGAGCGGTGCCGCAGGTTGTTCCAGGTGATGCCCGGAAATCTCCAGGTACGCATGAATGCGCTCCAGGGCGACGGGGTGCATGGGCAGGTAGCGCAACTTGCCGCCCTTGCCGTGAACACACAGGTGCTTGATACCCCGGCGCTCCTGCATGTCCAGGACATGCAGGCGGGCGGCTTCTTCACGACGTAGACCGTGATAGAGCAACACCGCCAGTACGGCACGATCACGCAGCCCCTGCAGGCTGACCGGATCGGGCGCATCCAGCAGCGCCTTGGCCTGGTGATCGCCAAGAGCCGGCGTTTTGCCTTCGTTGGTTTCAATCTTCGGCCGCTTCACCCCATGCACCGGGTTGCCGCCCGCGACGGCGTTGGCATCGAGCAGGTGATCGAACAGGCTGGCCAGGGCGGCCAGCTTGCGGCGAATGCTGGCCCCGGACAGGCCGCGCTGTTCGAGCTGGCTGCGCCAGGCGAGGATGTGGGCGCGGGTGACCGCCCGAAACTGCTCGGGGGCATGGATGCCGAGGAAACTGCAGAAGTCTTCGAGGTCACCCTGGTAAGCGCGTCGTGTGCGTGGATTGTCCAGGTTGGCGAACCACTCGGCCGCTGCCGGCACTTCGGTCAGGCCTTGGAATTCGGCGGCCGTCAGGCGGCGCTCAGTCGAAGGACTCTCGGTCGCTGTAATCAGGTTATTCATCGTGGGCGTCCGCGCGCTGCTGGCGATGCCACTGCTCGGTCAGTTCGTCGATGCGGTCGGGGAGGCGGGGTGTTTTGGAGAACACCAGGGTGCGCGTGGTGCCGACGACCTCCTCGATCAGGTACAGCGAATCGCCGACATCCACGCCCAGTTCCTGCAGCACCTCATCCGGCAGGCGGATGCCGCCATCGCCGTCCCAGTCTTCGATGACGATCTGCGTTGGTTTCATGCGTGATTCCAGGTGGGGGCTGAAAACTAACGATAACCTATTTTATCGTTAGTTATTTACGATGATGGTAGGGTGACTGTACATCTCCGGAAGACAACGATGGGGTACTGCCTGCTGGACGCCCCCTGCACAACTGCTGAGGCTGAAACCAGCAATCCACTGAGTCAAATTTCAATCGGCAGGGGGGCAATTTTCCATCAGCGCCAACAGGCATGTATCACAGGCTGAACGCATTTTGCTGTCCGTTGCACAGCCTGATTAAATGCCATTAAATGCCATTAAATGCCATTAGATGGCATCTAATGGCATCTAATGGCATGTATCACAGGCTGAACGCATTTTGCCGTCCGTTGCACAGTCTGATTAGCTGCCATTAAATGCCATTAAATGCCACCTAATGGTATGTATCACAGGCTGAACGCATGTCGTGTATCACACGCTGCACGCTTAAAATCAGTGCGAGACTATTACGGGAGGGCATTTAGGGTGATACACCAGTGTCTATTTCACTCTCGAAACCTGGGAATATTCGCGCCAAAAACAGCTCCATTAATGCGTCAATAGCCAGATCGCTAGTTGACATAGATGCTGAAGAACTTTTTGGGTAACGACTTGGCCATGACAAGAACCTCTCCCTCCTCCATGAACATAGAGTTGGTCGAGACTTTGTAACCATTTTCCTTCGAGTAAAGGATGTGGACACCCCGGTAGTCGCAGGCATTGAAGCCGTCGTAAAAGGGGCCGTTTCCCCTGGTTTCACGAAATCCTATCTCCCGACCATTTATGAACGCGCGAACCTCGCAAATCCTTTTGCCACTTTTGCGTTCGCCTTCGACAACCTGCAGGTGGTACTCCTGGTCGGGTCGAATTTTCATGGCTGGCACGTTCTGGTTGAAGTACTCCGAAGCCAGCGCATTCCATCTGGCTGGGTCAACCTCTGCATGCTTGCTCCATGCCTGTCCAGCAATGCTGGCACTAATTGGATACAGAATGATCCCCAGCAGAATCCCGATATAAGCCAGGTACCCCAGGAATATCTGCGGCGCTCGTAATTCAGCAGCCACTTGGAAATCACTACCGCCATACATGGCCGCCTGAGTAGAGTTGACTGGCATAGCCTCAAGCTGGGCTTTGGCATTACGTGCCGCAATGAAGCGAAGGGATACATACCAGAAGGCCGCCGCCGGTATTACAGTCCAGGCCATGCCAAACAGGATTCCCACCAAAACTATTACGGGGATCATGAACAGATCTTGAAGCTCTGGGTTCGCAATCGTCTCCATGAACGCACTGCCAAGGGCCGAAAGGTTTGTAGTGATGAAGCTCATCAGTGCTCCCACATTCCACTCAGCACCTAGCGCAAGCCAAAGGTATGAAAGACCACCTATAGCGGCGCCCCAGTTAATGACCTGTGCACAACCATAACCACCGAAGGCGCCGCCATTGATAGGCGCAGTGGCAGCAAAGTGAGTGCCGCGCCCGAGCATTGCACGAGGAAGGAAACAGACCACCAATAGGAGCCCAGCGAGCAGAAGAAGAAGGCCTTCATGCCCTAGCAGGGGCACAAACTCACCTTTAACGTATGTAACCCCTTTCATCACGTCCCGTGCCATATCCACAAAAGGTATGGCCAAGACGGCAGCAATAAAACCAGACTTCGGTACCGACCAGATTTCTGCAAGCCAGTTACCGGTCAAGCTGCGACGGTAGTAGTAGCGATAGTTAAGTTTAGGCTTGGACTTGGTGCCGGAGTTCTTCACCGCCAGCCCAAACCAGCCACTTTTAATGGCGACATAGGAAAGCAGGCGGCCAGTATTGTTCATCGCCAGCGAATGGGTTGCTGAGCTATCCACCCACGGCAGGCGGACGGACTGCCCGGCTGGGCGATTGGCACATGTTTCAACAAACGCATCAACCATCTCATTGCAAGGCTTGTAACCAGTCGGACAGAAAAAATCGAAGAAGGCTCTGAAGGAGCCAGCTGCAACGCTCCATAGAAGGCACAGCGGCATATAAACGCAGTACGTCCAAGCCCCTATGATGAAAGACCTGACCTCTGACATAGCTGCAACTCCTGGAATTAATGGGGTTGAGGGTAGGGGTTCTATGGAGCGGTGGAGCTTGATATTAGGCTTTTGGTGATTTCATCAATCAGCATCTCCCGCGCAACCAGCTTGCAATGCCTTAGCCAACAAACGCGTGCTTGGTAGCCAGCAACAATACTCAGCGGGTGAAGCCCTCGCCACTCTCTTTCAAGCTTCAAAGCCTCTAGTTGAAGATGGGCTTGCTTCTGCTCGACGAAGGCCTGCAGCTTCTGGTTCTCGGCCAACCAACGCATGAGGCGTGGATTCACCTCATGAAGAATCTCGTGAACAGTGCGTCCCCAATACGACAGGCCGTGGATCTCCGGCAGTAGTGTCGCCTCGATCGGCATGCTCAGGTAGATGTCATGAAAAGGCGAATTCAAGGCCACTCTATTCTCCAGCAATTGGTCGACGAGCTTCCCCTACTTCTGGATCAGATCTAGCAGCGATGGGTAATGTCTCGCCCTGGATAAACAAGCGCACTTGCAACCCGGTCATCTTGCGCTGCCTCGACGAGCAGCTATGGCATCCAGGCAGCTGCAACTAGCTCAGATCTGAGCATCCTGCATTTAGCCGTGACCTTAAAGCAGCCTTCCTGGGTGCAACTCTTGACGAGCCAGCAACGGCTATATCTGGGTACATGATGATTATAGACCGCCTGCTTAACTTAAGCAACTTACGTAAGTAGCATTTGTAGCACTGCCTTTTCGACTCACAGAAACCTGCCCACAGCCGCCCGATGAGCTGCGCATTGAGTCAGCTATTCGCGACGGGCTTTATCCAAAAGCTCCACGATTTGCTCTTCGGTCATTGCTGCTAGGGCAGCTATCCCTGCACGAACAACATCCGAGCGAGAGGCTCGGAATCCACGTGGGATGAGGCTAAGGCGGTCAATTTCTTCGCTGATCGAGTCCGTAAGAGAGAATGTGACGCGCTTAAAGACAGCCACACTCTGTGTCTGGGTATTTGATTTAGGCATGATGGTTCCTCAAAAAATTACTTAAGTTCAGTAATTTACATAAAACGCGCAAGTTATCAATCCGCTGCTCTGCTAAACAGCGCGCCCACCGTGCTGACCTGCATTTCTCGGCCTGGACTATGGGGATAAAGCCCCTTTTTGAGCTTCCAAATGCCAGAGCGTAGTAAGCACAGGAGTTATATCCCGCTCGATCTGCGGCACTGAGCGGTTGAGCCTGGTACAGGGTGCGCGGGTCAGGCAACGCGTCTTTCATATCCAGCATGTGGCCGCCTTCGACTCGCGTTTGATGCGCCGCTTCAATGGCGTTGCCACCCGCTACTTACCAAAATACTTGGGCTGGAGGCGATTACGGGAACGTTCCGGCAAATATCTTGGTGCCGAGGCCTGGCTCTCGCATGCCATGAAATAGGCCACGGGGAACGTGAACAGAGCCTTTTCATTTTGCAGTACGAAATGGATCGAGCACGCCCGGTTTACCACTTCACTACTGAGCGTGGCAAAACGTGACACCAAATGGCTGAAAATGGCATGGCGTGTCACGAAACCCACTCATCCGCAAATCTGTGCTTTAGGTGAAGCAGGTTATTTAGGCCGTACATCCGTCGAGTTATGCCTTCCAAGCTCGTCGTTTCAATCAGCGCGCACGGTCTACGTCAAAACTTACCCAATGCCACCTAAAAACGGCCAGAAAAACCGGCTGTATCACACGCTGCACGCATACGCTGTATCACATGCTGCACGCCTGCCGTGTATCACACGTTGCACGCATAAAAATCAGTGCGAGACTATTACGTTGTGTTGTTTGGGGTGATACACCACTCTCTGCTGAAGTCTCAAAATCGAGGGGAATTCGCGCCCAAATCAGCTGCTTTCATGTCTAAGATCGGGCTGTGAGAACCCTCGGCTTTTTCGCATTCCAGAAGCACCTTCCTTTATCATCCCCGGCATCGTGTACTGGTTGGTTCCCCGGTCACTGGCCCAGGGCTCTCGGTTGTCGCATTCAGTGGTATCCGGCATAAACCGATGCGACTGAGCAGAGCTGAGTGGCCGATGCTGAAGCCAGGCCGACAGAACGGTATGTGCCGGCCGGGATGTAGCCATCACCCAACAAATTTTGCGGCTAAAATCGCCGCCTTCGCGGATCAGCGATCTGGACAGTGGTAAACCATGAATGCAGTAGAAATTGAGTCCGCCATATCGGACTTGGCCCTTGAGCCCTTTGATGGGGCAGAGTTTCCGTTCACCTTCCTGGCCGCGTTCGGCAACAAAGACACCGCGCTCAAGCGTCTGCGTGCCGGCAACAACAACGTCTCGGACGTGCCCAGCGGCGTACTACTGCGCAGCAACATTCATATCGCCGCATGCGAGCCTGGTACCGTGGGCGAAACGCTCAAGGCTTTGCGCGCCAGCCCGGCCACCACAAAAGCCAAAGCCAAGTTCATCCTCGCCACCGACGGGCAAACGCTGGAGGCCGAAGAGCTGATCACCGGTGAAACCATCACCTGCGATTACTCGGATTTGCCCAACCACTTCGGCTTCCTGCTGCCGCTGGCTGGCATCTCCACCATCAAGGAGATCAAGGACAACCCCATCGATGTGCGCGCCACCAGCCGCCTGAACAAGCTGTACGTCGAGCTGCTGAATGAGAACCCGGACTGGGCCAAGGCCGAACGCCGCGCCGACATGAACCACTTCATGGCACGCCTGGTGTTCTGCTTCTTTGCCGAAGACACCGATATTTTCAATGGAGATGGCCTGTTTACCAAAACGGTTGAGCAGTACAGCGAACGTGATGGCTCCAACACCGACCATGTGTTGTCAGAAATCTTCCGCGCAATGAACATCAAGCTGGCCGAACGAGCAACCGCTCAGCCGCGCCTGCCCAATTGGGCCAACACCTTCCCCTATGTGAATGGCGGCCTTTTTTCCGGCAGCACCGAGGTGCCGCGCTTTACGCGCATGGCCCGTACTTATCTGCTGCACGCTGGCAACCTGAACTGGCAAAAAATTAACCCAGACATCTTCGGCAGCATGATCCAGGCCGTGGCCGATGATGAAGAGCGCGGCGCACTGGGCATGCACTACACCAGCGTGCCTAACATCCTGAAGGTGCTGAACCCGCTGTTTCTCGATGACCTGCGTGTGCAACTGGAGGCGGCGGGCGACAACAAGGCCAAGTTGCTGAACCTGCGCAAGCGCATGGCGCATATCCGCGTGTTTGACCCGGCCTGCGGCTCCGGCAACTTTTTGGTCATTGCCTACAAGCAGATGCGCGATATCGAGGCAGAGATCAATCGCCGCCGGGACGAGGCTAACAACAAGTCCGAAATACCACTGACCAACTTCCGCGGTATCGAGCTGCGCGACTTTCCGGCAGAGATTGCCCGTTTGGCGCTGATCATTGCCGAGTTCCAGTGCGACGTGCTCTATCGAGGCCAGCAGGATGCGCTGGCAGAGTTTCTGCCGCTGAATGCGCAGAACTGGATTGTATGCGGTAACTCGCTACGTCTGGACTGGTTGAGTATCTGCCGACCTACGGGTACAGGCGTCAAGATAATTGCCGACGACTTATTTGGTACACCACTCAATCAGACGGAAATCGATTTCGAGAACGAGGGTGGCGAGACGTATATCTGTGGCAACCCGCCATACGTTGGAGATAAAAAACAGTCTCCGAGCCAGAAAGCTGACATGGAAGCCCTTTTTGGTGGTGTCAGTTCACGGTGGCGATCATTCGATTACATCTGCGGATTCATATTTAAGGCAGCCAACTATCTGAAGGCCACCGAACGTGCGGCCTCAGCCCTCGTATCAACGAATTCTGTATGCCAGGGAATGCAAGTAGCCGAGTTCTGGCCGCTGGTTCTGGGCGAAGTGCGATTGAATTTCGCAGTGCTTTCCTTCAAATGGGCGAATCTCGCTGCGAATAACGCAGGGGTTACCTGCGTTATTGTTGGCTTGGATTGCCGTGGAGCACGCGCGCCAGCCAAACTCATAAATGGAGAGGTTGCACGAGAAGTGGAAAGTATTTCCCCCTACCTTACCTCCGGCCCGGTAATTTACGTAGCGGGGCGCCAAAAGCCGCTTTCGGTGGTATCCGAAATGCTGCTAGGTAACTTTGCTAAGGATGGTGGGCATTTGCTTCTATCCAGCAACGAGGCTGCAGAACTTGGCTCTGCGGCCCAAAAATTCGTCAGACCAATGTTCGGCGCGCGTGAGTTCATTCAAGGCGTTCAGCGTTATTGTCTATGGATTGAGGACCAGGATATTGCTGTCGCAGCCGAGATCCCAAGCGTCAAGGAGCGAATGCTCAAGGTTGCGGCAGAACGGGCGAAAAGTCCCAAACTAGCGACGACACAATGGGCAGCTCTTCCTCATCGCTTTGTTGAGATTCGATCACCTAACTACACCTGCGCAGTCATCGTCCCGCGCGTAAGCTCAGAGAGTCGCCCATACCTTCCGGTGGGCCTATTGCCGGAGCAATCCATAATTACCGAGGCCTTTGGTTTTTACGACGCTCCGCTCTGGAACATGGCACTCATAGCCTCCCGCCTGCACTTGGTCTGGATTGGCACCGTCTGCGGCAAAATGAAAACGGACTTCCGCTACTCCAACACCCTAGGCTGGAACACCTTCCCTGTACCGCTACTCACCGAGCAGAATAAGGCCGATCTGACCGCTTGTGCTGAGGCCATCCTGCTGGCCCGCGAAGCACACTTCCCCGCCACTATCGCCGACCTGTACGCCCCGGACACGATGCCGGACAACCTGCGCTGCGTCCACGAACGTAACGATGAAGTGCTGGAGCGCATCTATATTGGTCGTCGCTTCAAGAACGACACCGAGCGACTGGAAAAGCTGTTTGACCTCTACACCAAGATGACCGCAGACACCGCGAAGGTCGCGGCGAAAAAGCCACGAGTCAAAAAAGCATGAGCGAGCTGATTCTCTACGCTTCGGACGACGGCCAAACCCGGTTGCATCTACGGGTGGAGGGCGAGAGCGTCTGGTTGAGCCAGTTGGAGCTTGCCGAGCTGTTCCAAACCACCAAGCAGAATGTCTCGCTGCACGCGAAAAACATCTTTGAGGACGGGGAGTTGAGCCCGGTGGCAACTGTCAAGGAATCCTTGACAGTTCAAGTTGAGGGTGGGCGCCAGATCCGTCGTAAGTTGATCCAGTACAACCTCGACCTGATCCTGGCCATCGGCTACCGCGTGCGTTCGCCACGCGGCATCCAGTTCCGTCAGTGGGCCAGCGCCCATCTCAAGGAGTTCCTGCTCAAAGGCTTCGTCATGGACGATGAGCGCCTCAAGAACCCCTCTGGCAGGGATTACTTCGACGAGCTGCTGGCACGCATCCGCGATATTCGCGCCTCGGAAAAACGCTTCTATCAGAAGGTGCGCGAGCTGTTTGCCCTGAGTGCCGACTATCGGGCAAGCGACCAGGAAACCGCTTTGTTCTTTGCCGAGGTGCAGAACAAGCTGCTTTACGCCACAACAGGTCACACCGCCACTGAGTTGGTGGTCAAACGCGCCAATCCCGGTCAACCGAATATGGCATTGACCACCTGGAGCGGCGCGCGCGTGCGCAAACAGGATGTGATCATCGCCAAGAATTATCTGACGGCCGATGAAATCGACACACTCAACCGCCTGGTGGTTATCTTCCTGGAACAGGCCGAGCTGCGGGTTAAGCAGCGCCAAGACTTGAGCTTGGACTTCTGGCGCAACAATGTGGACAAGATGCTGGCCTTTAACGATCAAGCCATCCTTGAGGGGGCGGGCTCGGTCAGCCGGGAGGGAATGGAGCGCGTCGTACATGAACGCTATGAAGTGTTTGACCAGCAGCGCCGCGCCACCGAGGCGCTGGAGGCCGATGCACTCGACTTGCAGGAAATCGAATGGCTGGAAACGCGGGTTGCGCAGCGTGCGAAGATCAGCCCAAAGGGGAAGAAAACATGAGCCAGAGGCCGACTTTGTGCAGGAGGTGCTTGCACAATTGCGTTGCGCCATCCGTTGGCGCTGAAGTCCAATCTGGCCAGATGTCTGAATTGTCCAGCCGGCTGTTGGGCGATTACCTATTTAGAGAAAATTTTGCATGACTAACTCAACCAACCCGACCAACAGCTACACAGTGCCATCGGTATCCATTGCCACGGCGCACACCGGGGCTTCCAGCAAAGCCAATGAGTTGGGCATGCGTACCATGCAGGAACGTGCCTATGCCAAGCGTGGCGAGCAGTACCTGCTGATCAAATCGCCTCCCGCTTCGGGCAAGTCGCGGGCGCTGATGTTTATCGCCCTGGATAAGCTGCATAACCAGGGCTTGCAACAAGCCATTGTGGTGGTGCCGGAACGCTCGATTGGCGGCAGCTTTGCTGATGAGCCGTTGAGCCAACAGGGTTTCTACTGGGACTGGCAGGTGGCTCCACAGTGGAACCTGTGCAATGCGCCGGGCATCGACGAGCCGCGCGTGGCCAAGTCCAAGGTGGAGGCGGTGCGCACGTTCTTGGCAAGCGCCGACAAGACGCTGGTCTGCACCCATGCCACCTTCCGCTTTGCCGTGGAAGAGTTAGGGCTAGAAGCCTTCGATAACCGCCTGATCGCCATCGACGAGTTCCACCACGTTTCCGCCAACCCGGACAACAAGCTGGGCAGCCAGCTGAGCGCGCTGATCAGCCGCGACAAGGTGCATCTGGTGGCCATGACCGGCTCCTATTTCCGTGGCGACAGCGAAGCCGTGCTGGCCCCGGGAGAAGAAGCCAAGTTTGAGACGGTGACTTACACCTACTACGAGCAACTCAACGGCTACCGTTGGCTCAAGTCGCTGGACATCGGCTACTTCTTCTACACCGGCCGCTATGTGGATGCGGTCGCCAAGGTGCTGGACCCAGCGCTGAAAACCATCATCCATATCCCCAACGTGAACGCCCGTGAAAGCCTCAAAGACAAGGAACGCGAGGTTAACGAAATCATGAGTGCGCTGGGCGAGTGGCAGGGTGTCGACCCAGCCACTGGCTTCCACCTGATCAAGGCCAAGGATGGTCGCACGCTGAAAGTGGCCGACCTGGTGGATGACAGCGACGCGGCCAGGCGCTCCAACGTACTCACCGCGCTGAAAGACCCGGTGCAGAAGAACAACCGCGACCACGTGGATGTGATCATCGCACTGGGCATGGCGAAGGAAGGCTTTGACTGGATCTGGTGCGAGCATGCGCTGACCATCGGCTACCGTTCGAGCCTGACCGAAATCGTGCAGATCATTGGCCGCGCGACGCGTGATGCTGAAGGTAAGGAGCGCTCACGTTTCACCAACCTGATCGCCGAACCCGCAGCCGATCAAATGGCTGTTGCTGAAGCGGTGAACGATATGCTCAAGGCCATTTCCGCCAGCTTGCTGATGGAACAGGTGCTGGCCCCGCGCTATGAGTTCACCCCGAAAGATACGGGGCCGAAAGACGGTTTTGTCTACAACGGCGGTGAAGGCTATCAACAGGGCGGAATCAACCTGGGTGTGAATGAAACCACCGGCCAGTTCCATGTCGAGATCAAGGGTCTGATCACGCCGCAAAGCACAGAAGCTACGCGCATCTGCAAAGAAGACTTAAACGAAGTGGTGACCAGCTTCTTGCAGGACAAAACCGTGCTGGAGCGCGGCCTGTTCGATAAAGAGAATACCCTGCCCGAAGAGCTGACCCAGCTGCGCATGGGCAAGATCGTGCGCGAGCGTTACCCAGAGTTGAGCGACACCGATCAAGAAGCCATACGACAACACGCCATCGCGACAATGAATATCACCCAACAGGCCAAATTGGCGTTGGCCGTAATCGATGCCAATGGTGGCGACACCGTGCAAGGCAGCACGGCGCTGCTGGATGGTGTACGCAAGTTTATTAACGTGCGCGATTTGGATATTGATCTGATCGACCGCATCAACCCCTTCGACGCCGCCTATGCCGTGTTGGCGAAAGCAATGGATGAAAAATCCCTGCGCCAGGTGCAGGCCAGCATTGCTGCCAAGAAGGTGAGCATTCCCGAAGACAAAGCCCGCGAGCTGGCAAAACGCGCTTTGCAGTTCAAGAACGAGCGTGGCCGCCTGCCGGACATCAACTCAGCCGATGCCTGGGAAAAACACATGGCTGAAGGCGTGGCCGCGCTGGCACGCTACCGCGCCCAAGCCAAGGCGGCGCAGGCGCTGGGAGAGTCCGCCAATGGCTGATATGAATGATGACGAGCTGCTAGATGCGCTGGGCGTAGAGGCCACCCCACTCAAGGCAGTCAATCGAACCCCGCGCGAAGAACGCATCATCGCCGGCTTCGAGGACATTCTGCGCTTTTATCAGACTCACGGCCGTGCCCCACTGCATGGTGAAGACCGCGACATCTTTGAGCGTTTGTATGCCGTGCGCCTGGATCAACTACGCAAGTTGCCCGAAGCGCAAACCCTGCTGGCTGAGTTGGATGGCCCAGGGTTGCTGTCTGGTGCCGCCGCGGCCTCGGTAGATGTCGATGATCTGGACGAAGACGCCTTGCTGGCGGAGCTGGGCATCGGCAATGAATCCACCGATCAGGACGACATCACTGTACTGCGGCATGTTCGGTCTCATGCGGCGATAAAGGCGGCGGAAGAAATTGCCGCCCGGACCCCATGTGAAGACTTCGAGAGGTTTAAGCCACTGTTTGATGAGGTGGAAGCAGGCCTCAAGCAAAAATTGTGGATAACCAAGCCCTTTGGCAAGAACGCCAGCATCGAGGTTGGGGATTTTTTCGTCCTGAGCGGACTGATCGCCTATGTCGCCGAGGTGGGCGACACCTACAAGACACCAAATGCAGAGACGAATGGGCGCTTGCGCGTCATTTACTCTAATGAGACGGAAAGCGATCTGCTATTACGATCCTTACAGCGGGCGCTCTACAAAGACAGCGAGGGGCGTGCCGGGTCTAGGCTCGTCAAGGTAGATTCCGGTCCGCTGTTCAGCGACATAACCGAGCCGGACGATATCGAGTCTGGAACCATCTATGTGCTGCGCAGCCAGTCAAACCATCCATTCGTGACCGAGCATCGCGAGCTGATCCACAAGATCGGCGTTACCGGCGGCAAAGTGGAAACCCGCATCGCCGGCGCAAACAAAGATGCCACTTACCTGCTGGCCGACGTGGAAGTAGTCGCCACTTACAAACTGCACAATCTGAACCGCACCCGGCTGGAAAAAATCTTCCACCGCCTGTTCGGCGCGGCGCAGCTCGACCTGATTATCGACGACCGTTTCGGAAACCCTGTTAAGCCGAAGGAGTGGTTCCTGGTGCCGCTCCAGGTGATCGATGAGGCGGTTGAGCGCATTCGGGATGGCTCGATTACCGATGTGGTCTACGACCCCCAAACGGCTCGTTTGGTCAGCCAAGGCATAGCCAAGACGTGATGATCAAATCCGGGCGGAGCCAGTCTCTTCGCCCGGAGATCCACGCCGGACTATGGCTTACGCCAGGCACTCAAACGTGAATGACACGCCTCTTCGGGAAGGCGGGCACCCTGAGAGAGCATCAACTCCAGAGCATTTGCCGCATCACCGGCATGAACAACCCCGTGCTCTAGCATGCTATCCAGCAACCAAAGAGCACCGCGAACCTGTAGCCCGTCAGAAGAGGCCTGGCGACGTAGCCGGCCATCTCCTGTTAGTAATGGATAGCCCGTATCTTGAGCAAGGAGATAGCAAGAGACATCTGCCAAAGAGCTGTTGTTATGCTCAGTTCTAAGTCGAAATAATTTAGCGATGCTCTGCTCATCCATGATTTCAACACGCAGCCCTCTGCCTAGCAGTTCAGCATGGGCAAAATCCCTCAGCTCCCGCAGAACAAACTCAGTGCAGCAGAATGCAAAAGGCAGTCCGAACATTTGATCCAGCAACCCTGCATTCCTGAAGTCGATCAGGATGTTTGTATCACTGATATAGACCCTGCTCATGCCCGCTCCATCGGGCCTGCAAGATCACCGTCCAGCGCACTGACCGGCCTTCGTAGCAGTTCTGCTGCACGAGATTTGCTAAATAGCCCCTCGGCCAGCCCCCAGAAAACAAGTGATTCAAAACGCTGTGGCGGCTTGCACTGTTGCGGCTCTGGCTCCGATTTACGCCATCCGCGCTTGCTGAATTGTATAGTCAGCGCTTGATAGCCAGCGTCACTGAGCAGATGGAGATCCTTCAGACGATACAACGCCGCCTGCATGGATAGACCGTACTGCCGTTTTGCAATCAACAGTTCCTGCGGGTGCACGTGAGAACGCTGATGGCTTCCAAAGTCACTAGTTACACAATGTGCCGGGTAGAGAAATGAGCCCGCAAAGCGATGACAACAACGCTCTTTATCATTCTCTGACATCTCGTCAGATAGTTTCATTACCCAATGCCCAAGCTCATGCGCGGCAGTGAAGCGCATCCGCTCACCTGGTCGCTGAGCGTTGAGCGCAATCAGAACATGCTGCCTGTCCTCGGTAGCGGCACAGGCACCATCGAAGTCATCAGGCCCGTCCAACAACGCAACCTTGATGCCGTTTTCCTCCAGCAGTTCGGTGAAATTCGCAATAGCATCACCGCCAATCTGCCAGTGCTCACGAAGAGCGCCCGCGGCTCTCTCCGCATCCTCAATTGAGGTCACCTCCAGAAACTGGAATGGGGTAAGCGGGGCCTGGATGTCGGCAGGGTCAAAACAACTTTCAAGAGCTATGTAGCGCTCCAAATACTCTCGAATCTGCTCTTTGACCTGTTCCTGACGATATTTGGGCATTTTCGCGAGTTTGCGAAACTCCAAAGGAGCCAGCGGGACCGGTTCTGCGCGAAAAAAATACTCCGGACTAACATTCAGAGCATCTGCCAGCTGCAACAGGCGAGTAGAGTTAGGAGCAATAAGCCCCTTCTCAAGCTTGCTTAAGCCCTGTTTGGTAATGTCTCCCATCTGTTGGGCCAAGGCCTCCAGACTGAGACCTCGAAGTAACCTGGCGCGTCGTATTCTGTCGTAAATCATGTGCCCTCCAATGGTTGACAAAAATACGCTCAAAGCATTTTTTGTCAACCAGATGGCCTCGAGCCAGCTCTTCTGGCTTGCAGCGAGGTGTCCATCTGTTTTGATGGGCACCATGTAAGGCCTCGTTGGGCCGGACGACCGCCTTCACCCTCTGGCTAGCGCGGCTCGATCAGGGCGATCAACTCCGTCCGCGGCCACCACCTGGTCCGTCTCGATCAGGAGCAACTCTTTGCGGGTTTGCTTGCGCTTGCCGGCGTACTCAGTGTGGGCGAAGGTCATCTGCTTCATCGGAAAATTCTGCGGGGTGGAATCTCGAAATTTTGCCAAAATCAGGAGGTATTCTTCAGGGTTTTCCTTAATGTTTAATTAATTGTTTTAAGAGCTTTAGGGCGATAATTATCTAAAAATATCATATTTTTTAATGACTTGAGTTCGCTGGAGGTGGGTGAAGTACGGAGTTTGCTGGGTTAAGTACGGGTATGGGTGTGTGAAATACGGGAAGGGGTGGGCAATATACGGAGCTTGGAAAGCAACCTGCGAGTTATCCACAGGCTACCTCGCTGCAGCTGAATTTCTATGTGTAATTATCAGTTGAGGTCCAGATAGCCCTGTGTCTTCACGCAAGTGGTAGTCCGGGAGGCTGTCGGTTTTGATAAGGCGGCGCAAGATGCGACAAAATTCTTTAAAGCATGTCAATCCGCTTCGCTCATAAATTGTCTTAAATCCCCACTTTGCAATGCTTTTACCTGCTGCGCGTCGAGCCAAGCGATATATGAAGCGCACGACGGAAGAATTAATCGAAAAATAGGTTTGGTTAACGGTTAGAACCAACGGTCCTCGACTATCAACCACCTGCCTGTAGATCCAGTGCGGAGCTTCAATCTGAACTCGATCTACGCGACCACTGGCTGTGTGTGACAGGACAAGGTAACTACTAATCAGACTCTCACCTTTAACCTCGCGGATGATGCCTTTTCCGTTATGCGACGTGCGATGGCGCACACTTTTTATGGATGTTCCCTTCAATCGATCCAGTGCTAATTCAATACCACTCGCTTGCTTACCGCCATCACCACGCTGACAGAACCTAAGAATATCCGAAGCATGCGGTGAAAAAAAACGGCCTGGTTTTGCACCTTGACCTCGTTTGTAGCGATTCATCGACTCTGTTAAATGCGAAATAAGCATCAGTACAATGTCGTAATCCCATATTGATGCCATACCCTCTGGCCCTGCTTTGACCTCAATGTACCCATCCGCCAGCTTATAGTGAATTACATCGCCCGCACGACTTTCTCGCTTGGACATTCGGAACAGTGCAACATCCATATAGTCACGAATGTCCTTGAGTGGGAGGCCATCCGTTAGAACAAAACAATCTGCTAGCTCGCCATCATCCAGCGCCTGCTTGCTTGAGCTGATTTTAAACAGCCTGGCGGCCGCTTCTTCCCACGATTCGCCAGGGCGGGCCTCAGCTTGAATACGCTGCCTATCCACGCTTGCGCTCCGCCCAGACGAATACATACGGAGTCAACCTAGCGACGCATTAATTTTTTCGGAAACCCATGCGCTTACATGTTCAGCAGGCCACGCAACAGAGTTAGCGCCAAGCGCTATAGCAGCTGGGAACTGTCCGGCACGAATCAGTCGATAGATCTGTGATTTGCTTAGTCCTACTATTGCGCAGACTGATGGCAGGCGAAGTAGTGCTGGTGAGACAGATTGATTAGCCATGGGGTCGGATCTCCTTGGAACCGTATTGGATGGCTAAGGATTAAATGGGACTTCATGCTGCGGGTTTTGGCAATTGCCATTTTTTCAGGGAAATGCCAAAAATATATTTCAGTAGAATGCAGGCTCTAGTCGGAATTACTGATCTTCCGCGTACCATTTTAGTGTCTTCCAGCTTTTGCGCATTTCAACTCCAGCAGCGTCTGCAAGGGAAATAACAACAGGATACGGATTAAAATTTTTACGTGATGAATTTAACCGGGATGCAGCGCGTATGATATTTTCTGCACGCTTTCTTTTTTCATCGTCCAATGTCGGTGCAGTGTGCGCATTATTAACTTCTATTATCAGCTCAATCAAGCCGCTAATAATCCGCCTAATAGAAACCAATTCTTTTTCATTAAACTCATCAGTGTCTTCGCTGTCGGTTGAGCAGTCCCCTGCATTACCGTCTAATATAAAGGCTGGGGGCTCAATATCGGCAGCCTGTATCCATTCAACTAATGCTGCCTTATAAAAATGGACGACGCTTGGCGGGATGCTTGTGTAGTCGCTGTCCGTGCGACTGAAGCAAATAATGTGTGGGTTACTGGCCTCAGGCGAGTCAAACAAAGCTTTGAAATACTTCTGTAGTCCTCCAAAATCCAGTTCATAACCCTTGCTTGAGCGTTGAGAGGATTTTGCCCCACCCACACACCAAATTTGCTCGGGCAATGGCTTTCCTCGCTTCAAAGCGTACTCGCGGAACAATTGCTCAATCAGCTCATGCAGATTATATGCAGCTTCCTGAAAACTAACGTCATAGTGACGAGCGTACTCAGGCACTAAGTCAGATAGGCGAATCAGATCGTCATTCATATGGTTTCCTCCACTACTGCAATGGATTGATTCCCGGTACTACTGCGGGGTAGATAATCTAAGTGATCGGCATACCACTGAAGCATCTCTCGCCGCCCCTCCAGATACTGAGCATGGTTGTAGGTGCCGCGAATGCTGTTCTTGTCTACATGCGCCAACTGGGTTTCGACCCACTCGCTGGCATATCCCTGCTCGTGCAGAGTGGTGGACATTGTGTGACGAAATCCATGACCTGTGGCACGCCCGTCGTAGCCAGAGCGCTTCAGCAGTTGGTTGATGGCGGCCTCGCTCATGGGCCTTGCCGGATCGATACGGCCAGGGAATGCGAGCGTGTAGCCACCAGTGATGCTATCCAGCTCACGTAGTATCGCCACCGCCTGCTTGGGGAGTGGGATCAGGTGAGCGCGGCGCATCTTCATGCGTGCAGCAGGGATCAGCCATAGCTCTTTATCGAGGTCAAACTCCGACCAGGGAGCCCCCCTCAGCTCAGCCGTTCGCACCCCCGTCAGAATCAAAAGGCGAGTGGCGATCTTGACGGTGTCGTTACCTGGGCAGGCCTGGATAGAGCGCAACAGCTCCGGTAGCTCTGTAATGGGTAAGAACGGATAGTGTTTTGTGGTGGGCGTTTGTAGTGCGCCACCAATATCCGCTATGGGGTTGTACTCAGCACGGCCAGTAGCGATTGCATATCGGTAGACCTCTTGGCAGCGTTGACGAGTCTTGCGCAGTACCTCAAGCGCCCCTCGCGCCTCGATCTTGCGGAATACGTGCAACCACTGCATGGGCTTGATGGTGGCGAGGGGCAGGCTGCCCATCTGGGGGAAGATGTCCCGCTCGAAGGCCTCCAAAACGTCGCTAGAATATCCCGCCGACCATCGAGGTGTTTTGTGTTGGTGCCATTCCAGCGCTAGTGCCTTGAAGGTATTAGCTCGGGCTATTGCTGCCTGCGCTCTCGTGGTATCGCGCTCAAGCCCTGGATGCTTGCCTTGTGCTACGAGTTGACGGGCCTCAGAGGCCAACTGGCGGGCTTGTGCCAGCGTCACCTTGTCGACAGTGCCTAGGGAGATGTGGGACTGCTTACCATCCAGGCGGAAGCGGAATCGCCAGGATTTTCCTCCTGCGTCACGAACCCACAGAAACAATCCACCTCCATCGGCAAGGCCGTAATCCTTGTCGCGTGGCGCGGCGTTCTTCACTTGCAGGACGGTCAATGGCATGAGTCGAGTACCCAAAGATTGTTGAACCAATCAAAGGTACTTGTGCGGGTACTCAAATGGCAAGCGCTTGGATGAAACTCGATGGCACTGCATGAAGCAGAAAGCCCGCACTAGGCGGGCTTTCTGGGGCGTTCATGACACTGCTTTGCACTGCATGAAACGCTTATATGGTGCCGGCACCAAGAGTCGAACTCGGGACCTACTGATTACAAGTCAGTTGCTCTACCAGCTGAGCTATACCGGCATTTCAGGGTCGCTATTATATCCATTCATTTGGCCGAGTAAAGTCGTCTGCGCATTGTTTATTCTGATTATTTTCAAGTTTCAGTCAGCTTTTAGTCGGCAAAGCGTGGCAGGTCTTCTCGGGACGGATCGGTTGGGGAAAGCTTTCGCTTGCTGCGACTGTCGGCAGGTGTCTTGTCGCGATGGCTTGGCGACGACATTCGATGTTCATCGGCCCTGAGTTTTAGGGGGGGCGCTGTCAAAAATGCGTGCAGCTTGTTTTTCTCCGTGCATGCCGATCATCACGAAATCAGAGGGCCGTAGGCTGTTTAAGTCGTGCTGGCATGGACGCGGCTGCGTCCCATAGGTGCTGCGCGTTGGGCTGTTTAGTGCTCTTTTCGCTATCAGTGGCGAAATCCTTATGCACAGGTCGGGCTTATGTGGTCGGGGTGCACGGGCTCTTTTGTGAGGGATTTCTCGGTTTTTAATAAGTACATGTTTTTATTGGTTTTTATTTGTTGTTCAAAAAACGATCAGGTGTTGCAGAGGCCGCTGTCAGCAGGCGTCAGGTGAATCTGCTCAGAATCTATCAACACAGTTATCCACAGATAATGTGGGTAACTTGGACGGGGTCAGTTGCGTTCGGCGAGCAGCAGCAGGTTGCGTGGGGTGAGCAGGTGTGGGCAGAAGTTGCCGAGGCGCACGCCGAAGCCCTGCTCTTGCAGGTAGAGGGCGCGGTCGAGCAGTAGCCAGAGTTCCAGTGGACGGCGGAACAAGCCGCGTAGCAGTTCCAGGTTGCGCACCTGGGCCAGTCGTTGCCAGCCTTGGGCCTGCAGTTGTTGCCAGTCTGTTGCGACGTTTGGCGCGGGCAGTTGTTTCAGGGCAGCGAGGTCGGTGCAGTAGTCGGCGAAGTCTTTTGCCAGCCAGGCCGGCGGCAGGGAGGGGGTGGGCAGGTACTGGTCGATGCCACGCAGTTTGCGCTGCAGTACGTCGAACGCCAGGCGCCAGGCCATCGACTGGTCGCGCTGGCGGCGCACGCGGGCGCCGGCGGTGACGGTCTCGCTGAGTGGCAGAGCCAGGTCATCCAGCGAGAGTTGCAGGTTAGAGGCTTGGGCTGTGGCGGAGAGTGCCTGGTAATCGGGGTCGGTGATGCGGTTGTAGCAGCACGGTGCTATGGCCAATTGCTTGCAGCCGGCCGCGCTGGCGAGTCGCATCAGGCGTACATGCAGGTCGCCGCAGGCGTGCAGGGCGACCGGGGTGTGCTCATGGCCGAGTTGCGCGCCTGCATCGGCGTCGAGTACGTCTTGTTGCAGGTGGCGGGCGTTGAGTCCCAGGCGCTGGCTGAGCAGTTGGCCGCTGTGTACCAGTTCGGGGTTGTGTTCCAGGCAGGTCAGGGGGCGTCCGTCATGCGCCAGCATGCGGCCGAGGTGGCCTTTGCCGGCGCACCAGTCGAGCCAGTGCTGTGCAGGTTGTTGAAACTGCAGGCTGCTGGCGAAGGCCTGGATCTGTTGCCACTTGCGGCCCGGTACGTCGACCGAGAAGCGCGCCGGCAGTGGCGGCAACGCTTGTGGCGCGAATGCGCCGACTTGGCTCAGGGCGCGCGCTTGGGTGGCCAGCTCGGTAAAGGGCGCGGGTGCGGCAAGCAGGTGTGGTTGATTGTGGCTGGCTTCGGCCTGGTCCAGGCTGCGCGATCTGAGCCAGAGCGCGAGTTCGGGGTGCTGGCGCTCCCACGGCAGTTGCTGCTGGGTGAATGGGCGTGGCTGCCATAGCGCCTGGTGCTGCAGCAAAAATGCATCCAGCGCCTGGAAGCGCTGGAGCAGATTGTCACCGCTGAGAGTGGAGTCGTTCATGGTCGTGTCGTCAGGTCGGGATGGCGCGGCTCCGTCGCGCTAGCGGCCCTGGCAGGCGTCGACCCTTAGCCAGTTTTCCAGCAGCTTGAAACCACGTACCAGCAGGAAGGCGATCAGCAGGTAGAACATGCCCGCGGCGAAGAAGATCTCCACCGGCAAGTAGGTGCGGGCAATGATGGTGCGCGCCATCCCGGTCAGCTCCAGCAAGGTAACGGTGCTGGCCAGGGAGCTGGCCTTGAGCATCAGGATCACTTCGTTGCTGTAGGCGGGCAGGCCGATGCGTGCGGCGCGCGGCAGGATGATATAGAGCATGGTCTGCCAGCGGGCCATGCCCAGGGCGCGGGCCGCCTCCACTTCGCCTGGCGGTACGGCTTGAATCGCACCACGCAGGATTTCGGCGATATAGGCCGCGGTATGCAGGGTCATGGTCAGGATGGCGCACCAGTAAGGTGAACGCAGATAAGGCCACAGCGGCCCCTCGCGCACCGCATCGAACTGCGCGAGGCCGTAATACACCAGAAACAACTGCACCAGCAGCGGAGTGCCGCGGAAGAAGAAGATGTAGCCGTAGGGCACTGCGCGAACAAACCAATGTTTGGATGCCCGGGCGATGCCCATGGGGATTGCCAGGATCAGGCCGGCGACTACCGCGATGGCGACCAGTTCCAGGGTCAGCACCGCGCCTTCGGCCAGGCGCGGCAGCCATTTGATGATCACTTCCCAGTTCATGAGTTGCTCCTGATGAAGCCGCGACTGGCTCGCTGTTCAAGGAAGTGCAGGCCGATCATGGCGACCACGGTGAGACCGAGGTAGATAAAGGCTGCTACCAGGAAGAAGGTGAACGGTTCTTTGCTTGAGGTCACGGCGATCTGCGAGCGACGCATGATTTCTTCCAGGCCGATCACCGACACCAGGGCAGTGTCTTTCATCAGGATCATGAACAGGTTGCCCAGGCCGGGCAGGGCGATGCGCCACATTTGCGGCAGGATCAGGCGCCAGAAAATGCGTGGCCTGGACATCCCCAAGGCTTGGCCGGCCTCGCGATGACCCTTGGGGATGGCGAGAATGGCACCGCGAAAAACTTCAGTGGCGTAGGCGCCGAAACAAATGCCCAGGGCGATGGTGCCGGCGGCGAACGCGCTCAGTTCGAGGCTGTCGATACCCAGCAGGTCGGCCAGGTTGCGCATCAGCTGCAC
This sequence comes from Pseudomonas sp., assembly GCF_030683065.1. Lineage (GTDB taxonomy): Bacteria > Pseudomonadota > Gammaproteobacteria > Pseudomonadales > Pseudomonadaceae > Aquipseudomonas. Next base: position 29,168 of record NZ_JAUXMX010000035.1, on the reverse strand, counting down.
GGTGCCGAAGTAAATCAGCAGCACCCAGAGCAGCTCTGGGATACCGCGCACGATGGTCGAATAGGTGCCGCCAAACCATTGCAGTGGCTTGTACGGCGAAGTCTTGGCCAGGGCGCCGAGCAGGCCGAGCACCAGACCCAGGGCCAGCGCGCAGAGCGCCAGCTTGATGGTCATCAGGGTGCCGGCGGCCAGGGCCGGGCCGAATCCGTAGAGGTCTAAATTCATGGGGGGTCAGAAGCCTGCATCGCCCGCGAGGGCGACGCAGGGCAGGCTGCTCAGTAGATGCTGAACGGGAAATATTTGTCGTTGATCTGCTTGTAGGTGCCATCTTCGATGATGGCCTGCAGCGCGGTATTCAGCTTTTCGCGCAGCGGGTCGCCCTTGCGTACGGCGATACCGATCTTGTCGTTGTCGAATACCGGCTCACCCTTGAACTCGAAGCTCTTGCCGGCATCGCTTTTCAGCCATTCCCACTGCACGAATGTGTCCGCGAGGATGCCATCAAGACGGCCCGAGGAGAGGTCGAGGTAGGCGTTTTCCTGGGTGTCGTAGAGCTTGATGTCGACTACCTTGTCCAGGTTGTCTTCCAACCAGGTGCCGGCGATGGTGGCACGCTGGGCGCCGATTACCTTACCTTTGAGGCTGGCCTTGTCGGATTTGAAGTCGCTGTCTTTCGGCGCGATGAATTGCAGTTTGTTGGTGTAGTAGGGTTCGGTGAAGTCTACCGCCACCTTGCGTTCTTCGGTGATCGACATCGAGGCCACCAGGAAGTCGAACTTCTTGGCATTGAGGGCCGGGATGATCCCGTCCCAGTCGGAGGTGACTACTTCGCACTCGGCTTGCATCTTGGCGCACAGGGCCTTGCCGATCTCTACGTCAAAACCGCCCACTTGGCCGCTGGCGTCGATAAGGTTGAACGGCGGGTAAGCGCCTTCGGTGCCCATCTTGAGTTTGTCAGCGGCTACTGCGCTGGTGCCGAAAGCCAGGGTGGCGGCCGCGGCCAGCAGAATCTTTTTGTATTTCAGCATGCGAGAGTTGCTCCGTGTTTAGCGATTGCCGGACATGAATTGTTTGCAGCGTGCCGAGACCGGGTTGTCGAACACTTGCTCGGGCGAGCCGTGTTCTTCGACCAGGCCCTGATGAAGGAACACCACCTCACTGGACACCTGACGGGCAAAGCCCATCTCGTGGGTAACCAGCAGCATAGTGCGACCTTCATCGGCGAGCGAGCGGATCACATTAAGCACTTCTTGTACCATCTCCGGGTCGAGAGCCGAGGTTGGCTCATCGAACAGGATCACTTTCGGCTGCATGGCCAGAGTACGAGCAATGGCGGCGCGCTGTTGTTGACCGCCTGACAGCTGATTCGGATAGACGTGGCGTTTTTCGCCGATACCGACTTTGGCCAGCAGTGCCTCGGCCCGTTCGATGGCCTCAGCCTTGCTCAGGCCGAGCACTCGGCGCGGCGCTTCGATAATGTTGTCGAGCACGCTCATGTGCGGCCACAGATTGAAATTCTGGAAGACGAAGCCGATCTCGCTGCGCATGCGATTGATCTGCTTGCTGTCGGCGGCCACCAGCTCGCCATTTTTCGCGGCTTTAAGCTTGAGCTCCTCGCCAGCGACGATGATCTGACCTTTGTGCGGGTTTTCCAGCAGGTTGATGCAGCGCAGAAAGGTCGACTTGCCGGACCCGGATGAGCCAAGAATGGAGATGACAGCGCCGTCGTGAGCAGTCAGGGAGATGCCCTTGAGCACCTCGAGGTCGCCGTAGCGTTTGTGTAAATCACGAATTTCCAGCGCGGGCGTGGCCTCGGCCATGGGGGGTCCTCTTCTTGTTCGGGTGCGCTCAGGCGTGCGTGGCCTCCCTGGCGAGCCGTCAACCTAGCATAGCGCTTCCGTGACCGCCAAGCCGTTTACCGGCCTGGAGGCGCTCGCTCGGTCACGCTGTCGCTTGGCTACAGTTTGCTGACGCGTAGACGCAAAAATTAACGGGAACAATTTTTAACGTCACACAGCAGTCACCGCCGTTGGCGGTCATTAGGGATGATGCGTCGCTGAACGCCAGCCCAGTGCTGGTTAGGTTAGTGTTGGCCTTGATTGCCCTGATAGGCGCGTCCGGGCTGCAGGTGGCGAGTAGGCTCGCGCAGCGGCGTGACCCGGTATGCGGTGTCATGGTGAGGTGTTTGACCTGGCCGTAGCCCTTCGCGCGAACTGTCCAGGATTCTTTGACAGTTGCCGGGCTCAGCTCGCCTGCGGATGCGCAGGCTGACTGTTCTGTATGGCTGATGGCGCAAGGCGCGCGAGGTCGCCCACTTTTTCTGCAGATAGAAAAAAGGCCCACATCGCTGTGAGCCTTTTTCTGTATGTGGTGCCCGGGGACGGAATCGAACCGCCGACACGGGGATTTTCAATCCCCTGCTCTACCGACTGAGCTACCCGGGCCAACGGCGGCTATTAGACGGATTTGAAGGGGGGGTGTCAAGCGCGTTTTTGAAAAATATTTAACTATTACGGGTGGTTAGGTGTCGCATCGGTGTTTGGAGTGGTGAGTAGGGTGCGCCGTGCGCACCTTTGTAGGTTGTGACGCACCCTACGGGGTCGCCCGCTCCAGCAGGTGAGTGTGGTACGTGGTTACTCGCTGGGTGGCACGTAGCCTTCGGCCTGGGCGTAGTCTTCGCCGGAGAGGAACTTGTCCATCTCGGCCTGGAGGAATTTGCGGTCTTCGGCGTTCATCATGTTCAGGCGCCGTTCGTTGATCAGCAGGGTCTGGTGCTTCTGCCATTCATCCCAGGCCTGTTTGGAGACGTTGCTGAAAATGTCTTCGCCTTTGGCGCCCGGATAGGGAGGGCGGTCGAGGCCTGGCAGTTCTTGTTTGTGCTTGCGGCACAGTACGGTACGGGTCATGGCTGCTCTCCAGGGGTCTGTTCGGTCGCGAGTGTGTCGGCCACGCGCTTCAGTAGTTTTTTCACTGGGGCGGCAAGGCCCAGGCGCGGCGGGGTGGCGAGGTTATACCAGAGCCAGTCGGCCTCGGCCACGGCCGACGGCGCGGCTTCGACGCGGATCAGCCAGGGTTCGATGGTCAGCTGGAAATGGCTGAAGGTGTGGATCAGACCGGCCAGTTCGCGGCGTGCGCCCAGTTGCAGGGCGTGACGGCTGGCCAGCAGGTCGAGGCCGAGCAGGTCGTCCAGTTCCGGTAGGCTCCACAAGCCGCCCCAGAGGCCGCTGGAGGGGCGGCGGTAGAGCAGAACCTCACCAGCCCTGGTCAGAATCGGCATCAGGGTGCGTCTCTGCGGCAGCACCTTGCGCGGCTTGGCGATCGGGTAGCGAATCTCCAGGCCGAGCAGGTGGGCCTGGCAGCCGCTCTTGAGCGGGCAGAGCAGGCAGCTGGGTTTGCTGCGGGTACACAGGGTAGCGCCCAGATCCATCATCGCCTGGGTGTAATGGTTGACCCGCGCCTGTGGGGTAAAGCGTTCGGCCACGTCCCACAGCTGTTTGGCGACTTTCGGCTCGCCCGGATAGCCTTCCTGGGCCACATAGCGCGCCAGCACGCGCTTGACGTTGCCGTCGAGGATCGGTGCGCGCAGGCCCATGCTCAAGCTGGCGATGGCGCCGGCGGTGGAGCGGCCAATGCCGGGAAGCTCGGTCAGTTTGTCGACGTCGCGGGGGAATGTGCCGCCATGCTCGGCCATGACGAGCTGTGCGGTCTTCTGCAGGTTGCGCGCGCGGGTGTAGTAACCGAGGCCGGTCCAGAGGTGCAGTACTTCGTCTTCCGGCGCGTCAGCCAGGTCTTTTACCGTGGGCAGAGCGGTCATGAAGCGGTCGAAGTAGCCGAGTACGGTGCTGACCTGAGTCTGTTGCAGCATGATTTCCGAGACCCACACGCGGTAAGGGTTGATGCCCTGTTGCCAGGGCAGGTCCTTGCGCCCGTGCTGGTCGTACCAGTCGAGTACCGCGGTGGAGAACTGCGTGGGGCTCATTGGTTGAACAGGCCTTTGAGGGCGTCTTTCAGTTCGGGGCTGACCTTGTCGCCGAGTTTTTCTTCGAGCTTCTGGTTGATCTTGTCGCCGGCCAGTTTGGCGGCGACCTTGCCCATGCCATCCTGATCCAGGCGGCAGGCCTTGCCGCCCATTTCCAGCGGGCCACGGCAGCGTATCGGCCACTCGATACCGACATAGCGTTCGTTGACCTGGCAGGCCGGGTCGGGCATTTCGCGTTGGTCGCCGATCAGGGCGATGCCTGCACGGTAGTCGAGGCCAAGTACGCGCAGGTCCAGGTCACCATTGCCGCTGACGCGCAGGCCGGGGAGGCTGGCTTTGAGGTCCGGGTTGTGGGCTACGCCGTTGAGGAAGGTCAGATTGCCCTGCAGGGTCTCGAAGGGCGTGTCCTTGGCCCGCGGCTCGCTGCTCAGTGCCTTGCGGTTGAGTGCGGCAATGCCACGGCAGAGTTGCTGTTCAAGGTTGGCGCCGACCAGCACGCCGTCGTTGAGGGCGAAGCTGGCCGTGCCGTTGAGGCCGTCGACCCAGGCTTTCTGGCTGTTGCCACGGGTGCTCAGGTTGGCCTGCAGGTTGAGCAGGCCTTTGAGCGGCGAGGGCTGCTGTTCGCTCTTGAGGAAGGGTTCTACGCTGATCTGGCTCAGGCGGTTTTGCAGGCTGAGCAGGGGGATGGCTGGGCGTGCATCGACGGTTGCCTTGAGGTCGAAATTGCCGCTGCCGAGGTTGCCGCGCATTTCTTCCAGGCTCAGCAAGCCGGCCTGGCTCTTGGCTTTGAGGGTGAAGGCGCTGATGGCTTGCTTGTCGTAAATCAGCTGGTCGAGGCTCAGTGCCAGTTGCAGATCGAGACTGCGCAGGCGCTCGATCGGTAGCACGGCGGCGGCGCTCCAGGCGTGCTGTGTGGGCGCCTGAGGCAGCGGTGTGCTGCCGCTCTGGCCGGCACTGGCGATGCTTTGCTTGACCTCGGCCTGGCGCGCGGCGCCAGCGTCTTTGCTGTCCTGGGATTTACTCGGCAGGTAGCGGTCGAGATCCAGGCTGTCACCCTTCAGTTGTACGCGCAGGGCCTGCTTGGCGAAGTCGGCGATGCCGATCTGGCCGCTGAAGTTGCTGTCGTCGAGTTTCAGTTTCAGCTCTTGCAGGGTCAGGCTGGTGGGGCTGCCGCTGAGGCGGGTGACCAGCTCGAACTGGCCAAGGGCTTTGGCGTCGCTCATCGGCGGCAGTTTCTGGCCGATGGTGGCGAAAAATTCCCGCAGGTTGACGGGGGCGACGGACAGGCCGCCGGTCAGTTTAGGCGCGCTATCAAGGTCGCGGATTTTAACTTCGCCGAGGGCGCGCAACTGGTTGGCCGAGAGCTTCAGGCCATTTAATTCGGCAACCTGTGCGGCCAGATCGACCAGCAGTTGGCCTTGCATGGAATAGGTCAGGGTTTGTCCGTCGAAGGGTTCGCCGGATGCTTCACCGGAAAGCCTGGCGTCTTCCAGCTGATAGCGCTTGAGCACGCGGTCGAAGCGCAGCTCGCCTTGCAGTTCGCTGCGCGCCCGCACGACCGGCTGATTGGTGCCGAAGAAGGCGCTGAGTTTGATCGGGATGGCCGCCCCTTCACGGATCGCGCCGGTGGTCAGCTGGATGCTTTCGGCGCTGAATTGCTGGCCTTTCTGTGTGTCGTGATAGTCGATGCGTGCGCTGTTGACGATCAGGCTGTCGATATCCAGCTTGATCGGTTGGGCGCCTGATGGCGTGCTTGCTGGCTGCTCGTCTGCGCTGGCTGCAGGCGTTGCGTTGGCGGCTGTGCTGGTGGTTGCGGCGGGTTGTGGCGGACGGCCAACATCTTCCCAGTTGCTGCGGCCTTTTTCATCGCGCTGCAGGTTCAGGTTGAGGCCATCGACGCGGATGTCGCTCATTTGCACTTCGCGGCGCAGCAGCGGTAGCACGCGGACCGACAAGCCGAGTAGGCGCAGGTCGGCAAAAGGCTGGTCTGGGGTCGTGACACTGGCCAGAGTGGCGTCGGTCAGTTCCAGGCCAAGCCAGGGAAACAGGCTCCAGCCGATGTCACCCCTGAGGGTCAGTTCCAGGTTGGCCTTGTCGCGGGCCAGTTGTTGAATTTCGTCTTTGTAGTCGTTGGGATCGAACAGGTGGGTCAGGGCAAAGCCCAAGGCCACCAGGATCAGCAACAGCCCGAGAAAAAACAGACCCAGGATTTTGCCGAGCGCTTTCATGGACGATTCCTTGTTTCGAATGACTTGAATTGAGTTGGCGAGTATAGCGCCGCCAGTATTAATAGGCCGATGAAAGTCCAGGTTGCGCCGCGATTATGCAAGCGGCGGTTACAGGTTGCGGGCCACGCGTTCGGCAATTGCCAGGCTGGCGGTCAGCCCGGGCGATTCGATACCGAACAGGTTGATCAGGCCTGGCAAGCCGTGATCGCTGGCGGTTTGGATAAGGAAGTCGGCAGCGGGTTCCCCGAGGCCAGCGAGTTTCGGCCGGATGCCGCTGTAGCCTGGCGCCAGGCGCGTGCTGTCGAGGCGGATCGCCTTGGCAAAGGGTTCGCGCAGCTGTTCGTCGACCCGGTAATCGAGATGGTCGAGGTATTCGGTCCGAAGCGCACCTGGCCGCCAAGGTCCCGGGTGGCGTGGATGCCCAGGCCCGAGGGTGGCCAGCGCATCGAGCTTGCCGCGTTCTGTCGCGCTTACCGCCACCAGCAGCTTGCGGCGCGCCACCTGATGTTGGGCGCACCAGGCAAGCCCCTCCCACCTGCGTGAAGCAGGTCAATGCATCGGTGTATGCCGACGAGTTGTTTGTGGAGGGGCCGGGCGGCGATCCGTTTTAGCCGCGAAAGCTATCGCTTACTGCAGGCGATGGCGATCGTGGAGAAAACTCAGTACTGCGCGGCGGCAGCGGTTGTACTCGTGGTCGTCGGCCAGGGCGATGCGGTCGCGCGGGCGCGGCAAGTCGACGGTGAGGATTTCGCCGATGGTGGCCGAGGGGCCGTTGGTCATCATCACGATGCGGTCCGAGAGCAGCACCGCTTCGTCGACATCGTGGGTGATCATCATCATGGTGTTGCCCAGGTCTGCCTGGATACGCATCACCTCGTCTTGCAGGTGGGCGCGGGTCAGGGCGTCGAGGGCGCCGAAGGGCTCGTCGAGCAGCAGCACCTTGGGTTTCATCGCCAGGGCGCGGGCGATGCCGACGCGCTGTTTCATGCCGCCGGAAATCTCCTGCGGGTACTTGTCCATAGCGTGACCCATGCTCACCAGCTTGAGGTTGTGTTCGATCCACTCGCGGCGCTCGGCCTTACTCATGCTGCGCTTGAACACCTTATTGACCGCCACTGCGACGTTTTCGAAGACCGTCAGCCAGGGCAGCAGCGAGTGGTTCTGGAACACCATGCCGCGATCTGGCCCTGGCCCGTTGACTTCCTTGCCGTCGAGGATCACCACGCCGAGGCTGGGGTCGAGCAGGCCGGCGACGATGTTCAGTACCGTCGATTTGCCGCAGCCGGAGTGGCCGATGATCGAGATGAATTCGCCCTTGTCGATGCGCAGGTTGACGTTTTTCAGCACCTGGGAGGCCAGGTTGCCGCGCACGAAGCTTTTGTCCAGTTGTTCGATGGAGAGGTAGCTCATGTTCGAATCCTCAGGCGGCGGGGATGCCACGGGTGATGCGCTGGCCGACGTAGGCCACCAGGCGGTCGAGGAAGAAGCCGACCACGCCGATATAGACCAGGGCGAGAATGATGTCGCTGATGCGCGAGGCGTTCCAGGCATCCCAGATAAAGAAGCCGATGCCGACGCCGCCGATGAGCATTTCCGCGGCGATGATCGCCAGCCAGGACAAACCGACGCCGATACGCAGGCCGGTGAAAATGTAGGGTGCGGCGGCTGGCAGCATGATCAGGTGGAAGTACTCCCAGGCATTCAGTTGGATCACTTGGGCGACGTTGCGGTAGTCCTGCGGAATATTACGGATGCCCACCGAGGTGTTGATGATGATCGGCCAGATGGCGGTGATGAAGATCACGAAGATCGCCGACGGATGACTGTCCTGAAAGCCGGCCAGCGACAGCGGCAGCCAGGCCAGCGGCGGTACGGTGCGCAGCACCTGGAACAGCGGATCAAGGCCGCGCATGGCCCAGTCCGACTGGCCGATCAGTACGCCCAGGCCGACGCCGGCGAACACCGCGAGCATATAGCCCACCGCGACCCGCTTGAGGCTGGCCAGCAGTTGCCAGGCCAGGCCGACGTCATTGCCGCCATTGTCGTAGAACGGGTTGACGATCAGCTCCCAGGTCTCGCTGATCACCTGGGAAGGTGGTGGCAGGGCCGCGCCTGCGCCCGAGCAGAGCATCTCCCAGATCAGGCCGAGCACCAGCAGAATTACCAGTGGCGGCAGCAGATCCCGTAGCAGGGTTTGCTGCACGCGGGTGCTGATACGGCTAAGCCGCGAGGGGCCGGCTTGCGGCGCCGGGCTGGCCACGGCGGCGGGATCGAGTTTGACGTTGGCATTCATGGGGTAGTTCCTCGCGGGCAATCCATGGCGATCAGGCCATGGCCTTGATGGTCAGGCTGTCCAGGTAGGCTTGCGGGTTTTCGGGGTCGAACACCTTGCCGTCGAAGAAGGTCTCGACGCCGCGCGAGGTCGAGGTCGGGATCTGCTCGGCAGGCAGGTTCATGGCGGCGGCGGCGGCGCGCCAGATGTCCTCGCGGTTGACCTGGGCGATCAGCGCCTGGGTGTCGAAGTCAGTCGGCAGGTAGCCCCAGCGCTGGTTTTCGACGAGGAACCAGAGGTCGTGGCTCTTGAACGGGTAAGAGGCGAAATCGTCCCAGTAGCGCATCTGCTCGGGGTGATTCTCGACGACCTTGCCGGTGCCGTAGGCGAAGTTGCCCTTCATACGGTCGATGATGTCGGCGTAAGGTGCGCCGATCCAGCGACGCTGTGAGCAGATCTTCGCCACTTCTTCCTTGTTTTCCGGCAGTTCGCAGAACATCTGCGCTTCCATGATGGCCATGGTCAGCGCCTGGGCGGCTTTCGGGTTGGCGGCCACATAATCGCTGCGCAGGGCGAAGGATTTTTCTGGGTGGTTGTGCCACAACTCGCCAGTGGTGTTGGCCGTGTAGCCGATCTTTTGGCTGATCAGCTGGGCGTTCCACGGCTCGCACACGCAGAAGGTGTCCATGCTGCCGACCTTCATGTTGGCGACCATCTGCGCCGGAGGCACGGTGATGGTGCTGATGTCGTTGTTCGGGTCGATGCCGCCGGCCGCCAGCCAGTAGCGCATCCACAGGTCATGGGTGCCGCCGGGGAAGGTCATGGCCGCGCTGACTTTCTTGCCGGTGGCTTTCTTGGCCTCCAGCGCTGCCTTGAACGGGGTGCTGTCGACGCCGATCTGCAGGTCGCGGTATTCCTCACCCACCGAGATGCACTGGCCGGCCAGGTTGAGGCGGGCGAGGATGGAAATCGGCACTGGCTGGTTGTTCGGGGTGACGACGCCGGCGCTGATCAGGTAGGGCATGGGGGTTAGGATGTGGGCGCCGTCGATGCCGTTTCTGGCCGAGCCAAGCACCAGGTTGTCGCGGGTGGTGCCCCAGGACGATTGCTTGAGCACTTCGACGTCGGTCATGCCGTATTTGGCGAACAAGCCTTTTTCGGCCGCGACGAACAAAGGCGCAGCGTCGGTCAGGGCGATGAAGCCAAGCTTGGCCTTGGTGGTCTCTACGTCGGTTCCGGCGGCCCAGGCGCTGGAAGACAAGCCCAGCGGCATGCCGCCGAGCAGGGCCATGCCGCTGGCGGCGACAATCGACTGTTTCAGGAAGCGCCGGCGCGAGGCCATGAGTGCGCTGTTGCTGTCGTCATTGCTTGGCTTGTCAGTCATGGTCCGGTTTCCTCTGGGCAAAAAAAAACGATGTCACGCTGACCAGATGAGCTGGTGGGCGTGGACATCGTTGTCCTGTGGGATTGTGGCGCGGGGCATTGCTGCCGGGCTTGTTATGCTCTTAGCGAAAGCCATGCCAGGATGCCCTGAGCGTCCTGACTGCTGCGCTAGTTCAGTTTTTTTCATATTTAAATCAAAGGCTTGTGATGGTTTTAAGGTTGCTGCGAGGTTGCCTGTTCGGTCGGCGATGCCTGCTCGTAGTGCACGTTTGCAGTGCGGTGGCGGTGGCCTGTGCCTGAGTTCAGTGCTTTTAGCGTGTTCGAGGCGTGGCCGGGGGTGGCTCGGTATCGAGTGCCAGCAGGCGCTGGGCGACCTCGTCCATGCGCAAACCCTGATTCATTGCCGCACGCCGCAGCCGCGCATGGGCTTCGCTCTCGCTGCAGCCTTGTTGCTTGATCAGCAATTGTTTGGCGCGCTCTAGCTGTTTGCGCTCATCCAGGGCCTGGCGTGCTTCGCGCAGCTCGTCGTGCATGGCCTGCAGGCGCTGGGTCTGAGTCTGCAGCAAGGCCAGGGTCGAGCGTGCCAGGTTAGCGCTTACGCCGTCTTCAGTCGTGCTGTCGAGGTGGCTGCTGTGCACGCTGAACAGCCGAGTCTGTTCGGCGGCGGCATGCATGTCACTGAGGCCGTCGAGCAGGCGGCGGTGGCTGTGCAGGTCGCTGCGGATACGCTGGATGCTTTGCTGGCAGCGTTGCAGCAGATCCTGTTCCAGGCGTGTTTCGACGCTTTTCATCGCGTCGATGCGCGCGGTGTGCAGCTCGAACCATAGCTCGCCGAGCTGGCAGTCGACCTGGGCGTCGGGGCGAGTGCGTCGGGCAATCTCGCGCAGGCGACAGGCCTGAGTGCTGTTGGGGCTGGCGCAGAGTTGGTGCCAGAGTTCCAGGGCGGTCGGGCTGGCGAAGCGGCTAAAGGTTTCGAAACAGCGCTCCTGGCTCTCCAGTAGTTGCTCCAGGCGCTCGAGCATTTCGCTCGTGAAATAGCCGCTGGCGAATCCGGCGACGCCGAGGGCGCGTTCCTGTCCGGCCAGTTCCTTGCCCTGCATGAAGTTGAACAGCGCCACCAGGCTGCGGGTTATGTCGGGGTCGGTGGCGGTGTCGGCAGCCTCGAAGACCACGGCCAGCAGGCCACCGATCAGGCGTACCAGGGTGGCGGTGGCGTCCTGCATGCTGATGCGGTGCTCGCGGATCTTGCGCCGCAGCGCCGGCAATTCGTCGAGGTTATGCAGGGCATAAGCGATGCGGGTGAACAGGCGAGTCTTGTCGGCCGAGCCGAGTTCGTTCTGGTCGATGTGTTCGAGGTCGTTGCGGACCTGGCCCTCCAGGCTGTCGACCGCCTGGCTCAGGCTGTCCAGTTGCAGGCGCTGGTGCGGGGCGTTGCCGCTCAAGTAGAGGTTCGAGTAGCCGCGCTCTTTTTGCAGGGCGTGCACCAGCTGACTGATGCGGGTTACCAGTTCGCAGGTCTGTGACAGGTCCTCCAGGCCGAGTAGTTCGCTGCGCCGGGCGGCCAACATAAAGCGCAGGGTGGCCGGCATTTTCCGTTCGTGCATGGTTGCCATCTCCGGCCAGTAAATGCTCGCGTGCTTGCAAGATACAGTCCAGCAGGAGAGGTGCGTATCGCCAGTGCAGCTTTGCCCTTATAATGGCAGCCTTTTTCCGTGGGCAATTTCTGGAGCTGGTGATGACCGAACGTACGGCATCCGTCGAGCGCAATACCCTGGAGACCCAGATCAAGGTCTCGATCAACCTGGATGGCACCGGCAAGGCCAAGTTCGATATTGGCGTGCCGTTCCTTGAACACATGCTCGATCAGATTGCCCGTCATGGCCTGATCGACCTGGATATCCAGTGCAAAGGCGACCTGCAGATCGACGATCACCACACCGTCGAAGATGTTGGCATCACCCTCGGCCAGGCCTTTACCAAGGCCATTGGCGACAAGAAAGGCATGACTCGTTACGGTCATTCCTATGTGCCGCTGGATGAAGCCCTGTCGCGTGTGGTGATCGATTTCTCCGGTCGTCCCGGCTTGCAGATGCATGTGCCGTTCACCCGTGCGGTAGTTGGCGGCTTTGATGTGGATCTGTTCCAGGAATTCTTCCAGGGCTTCGTCAACCACGCCCTGATCAGCCTGCATATCGACAATCTGCGTGGCACCAACACCCACCACCAGATCGAGACGGTATTCAAGGCCTTCGGCCGCGCCCTGCGCATGGCCGTCGAGCTGGACCCGCGTATGGCCGGGCAGATGCCGTCGACCAAGGGTTGTTTGTAAATGCAGACAGTTGCAGTAATCGACTACGGCATGGGCAACCTGCACTCGGTAGCCAAGGCGCTGGAACATGTGGGCGCCGGCAAGGTGCTGGTGACCAGCGACGCCAAGGTGATTCGCGAGGCTGATCGGGTGGTATTTCCCGGGGTTGGCGCAATCCGCGACTGCATGGCCGAGATCAAGCGCCTGGGCTTCGATGAGCTGGTGCGTGAAGTCAGCGCCGACCGGCCGTTTCTCGGTATTTGTGTCGGCATGCAGGCCTTGCTTGAGCGCAGCGAAGAGAACGATGGGGTCGACTGCATCGGTCTGTTTCCCGGTCAGGTGCGCTTCTTCGGCAAAGGCATGGTCGAGAACGGCGAGCAGCTGAAGGTGCCGCATATGGGCTGGAACGAAGTGGCGCAGACGGTCAAGCACCCGCTGTGGCACGACATCCCGGATCTGGCGCGCTTCTACTTCGTGCACAGCTATTACGTCGAGGCGGGCAACCCCAAGCAAGTGGTCGGTCGTGGCCATTACGGTAAGGATTTCGCTGCAGCGCTGGCTGACGGTTCGCGTTTTGCAGTGCAGTTCCACCCGGAGAAGAGTCATACCCATGGCCTGCAGTTACTGCAGAACTTTGCCGCGTGGGATGGCCGCTGGTAAATGAGCCGGGCCAAGAACAAGCAACCGATCATGACCTTGAGCGCCGAGCAGGAGCGTGAAGCCTGCTTGGCACTCAAGCGCTTCATGGCCGAGCGTTTCGAGCTGGAGCTGGGTAGTTTCGAGGCCGCCGAGGTGCTGGAACTGTTTGCCCGCGAGATTGCACCGCATTACTACAACCGGGCGATTTTCGATGTGCAGACTCACCTGAAAGAACGGTTTGAGAGCATCGAAAGCGACCTCTGGGCACTCGAGAAGAGCTGACCCACCGAATTCACACGACTTGAGCAGGTTCAACCGATGCTGATTATTCCCGCTATCGATCTGAAAGACGGCGCTTGCGTGCGCCTGCGCCAGGGCCGCATGGAAGACTCCACGGTGTTTTCCGATGACCCAGTGAGCATGGCCGCCAAGTGGGTCGAGGGCGGCTGCCGTCGTCTGCACCTGGTCGACCTGAATGGTGCCTTTGAAGGCCAGCCGGTGAACGGTGAAGTGGTCACCGCCATCGCCAAGCGCTACCCGCACCTGCCGATCCAGATTGGCGGCGGTATCCGCACCCTGGAAACCATCGAGCACTACGTGCGTGCCGGCGTCAGCTACGTGATCATCGGCACCAAGGCGGTGAAAGATCCGCAGTTCGTCACCGATGCCTGCAAAGCCTTCCCCGGCAAGGTGATCGTTGGCCTGGATGCCAAAGACGGTTTCGTCGCCACCGACGGTTGGGCGGAAGTGTCTACCGTGCAGGCGACTGACCTGGCCAAGCGTTTCGAAGCCGATGGCGTGTCGGCCATCGTTTATACCGACATCGCCAAAGACGGCATGATGCAGGGCTGCAACGTCGAAGCCACCGCCGCCCTGGCCGCTGCCAGCCGCATTCCAGTGATTGCCTCCGGTGGCATCCACAACCTGAGTGATATCGAGAAGCTGCTGCTGGCGCGCTCGCCGGGCATCATCGGTGCCATCACTGGGCGTGCGATCTATGAAGGCACTTTGGATGTGGCTGAGGCTCAGGCCTTCTGCGATTCGTTCAAGGGCTGATTCGGGCGTAGGGTGGGTTAGCTGCGGCGCGGCGTAACCCACCGATGCAGTCATCCGTTGGCGCAACGATGGGTATCGCTGCGCTCAACCCATCCTACGGAATACTGTTATGGCTTTAGCTAAACGCATTATCCCCTGCCTCGACGTCGACAACGGCCGTGTGGTCAAGGGCGTGCAGTTCGAGAACATCCGCGATGCCGGCGACCCGGTGGAGATCGCCCGCCGTTACGATGAGCAGGGCGCCGACGAGATTACCTTTCTCGATATCACCGCCAGCGTCGATGGCCGCGACACCACCTTGCACACCGTTGAACGCATGGCCAGCCAGGTGTTTATCCCGCTCACCGTGGGCGGTGGCGTGCGCACCGTGCAGGACATTCGCAACCTGCTGAACGCTGGCGCGGACAAGGTCTCGATCAATACCGCGGCGGTCTTTACCCCGGAGTTCGTGGGTGAGGCGGCTGCGCGTTTCGGCTCGCAGTGCATCGTGGTCGCCATCGACGCCAAACAAGTTGCGCCGGGGCGCTGGGAAATCTTCACCCACGGCGGGCGCAAGCCGACTGGCCTGGATGCGGTGCTCTGGGCGAAGAAGATGGAAGACCTCGGCGCTGGCGAAATTCTCCTGACCAGCATGGATCAGGACGGCGTGAAGCGCGGCTATGACCTGGGCGTGACCCGTGCCATCAGCGAGCTGGTCGGTATTCCGGTGATCGCCTCCGGTGGCGTCGGCAACCTGGAACACCTGGCCGCCGGCATTCTCGAAGGCAAGGCCGATGCGGTGCTGGCTGCGAGTATCTTCCACTTCGGCGAATACACCGTCCCCGAAGCCAAGGCTTATCTGGCCAGTCGCGGCATTGTGGTGCGCTGAGAGGCACTGTCGGGCCGGGCTGGGCGCGAGTCGACAGCGCCATCAGCCGCTCTACGTTAATGTGTTTGCCGGTTTCCATCGATGTTCAAATGGGTCGGGCCGATTGGTCCGGATGACTGGGTGCTGCTGGGGCGAGGCGGCTTCGCCATCAGCCTGACCAGGCTGGAGCAGACCACGTCATACAAGGTCGGCGCCTACAAGGGCGACGCGATTGCCGAGCATCTACTGGCGAAAGGCGTGGAGCCGATCACGGTGCTGCGCGACCAGCAAAACGCCAGGAAGCTCATGGCCGGGCAGATCGATTTGTGTGCCACTGGCGATCCTGCGTTTCGACAGCGCCGAGTTGTATCTGGCCTCAACAAGGATGTGCCCGACGAGGTGGTACAGAAGCTGCAGACTGAGCTGGAGCAGATGCGCAGCGAAGGATTGGTCGATGACATCCTGAGCCGCTATCTGTAGAACAGTACACAGCAGGTTGGCCACGAGCCGGTCTGCCGCTAGCCATAATCACAACACACGCGGGCGGAAGACTTATGTTGAAAATGATCAAAAGTAGTTTGCTGTTCGGCCTGCTCTTCAGCGCCTGCGCGGCCCACGCTGAATTGCCTTACGGTTACAAGGTGGTGCTGCTGACCGAAAACTTCCCGCCGTTCAACATGTCGGTCGACGACAAGAACTTCGCTCGCGACGACGGCATCGATGGCATCAGCGCGGAGATCGTCCGTGCGATGTTCAAGCGCGCCAAGATCGACTACAGCCTGAGCCTGCGCTTTCCCTGGGATCGGTTGTACCGCCTGACCCTGGACAAGCCCAGCTACGGACTGTTCTCCACCACCTTTACGCCAGAGCGCCAGCCGTTGTTCAAGTGGGTGGGGCCGCTCGCCAAGACTGGTTGGGTGCTGCTTGCCGCGCCAGGCAATACCCTCAGTGTGGCGAGCTTGAAAGAAGCGGGGCAATACAAGGTCGGCGCCTATAAGAACGATGCGGTCAGTCAGCATCTGGAAGGCCAGGGGCTGACGCCGATCAATGCGTTGCGCGACCAGGAAAACGTCAAGAAGCTGATCAGCGGCAAGATCGACCTGTGGGCCACCACTGACCCGGTTGGCCGCTACCTGGCCAAGCAGGAGGGCGTCAGCGGCCTGACCACCGTGCTGCGCTTCAATGAGGCCGAGCTGTACCTGGCGCTGAACAAGGACACCCCGGACGAGGTGGTGCAGCGCTTGCAAAAGGCGCTGGACGAACTGCGCAGCGAAGGTTTTGTCGAGGACATGACCAATAGTTATCTGTAACGCCGGTATGCCCCGCCCAGCCCATCAGGCCGGGACTCGGTGCCATGGCCGTTATTGCTTATGGGTTACGCCGCGCTTGCCGAGCGTCGCGTAACCCAGGCAACCGCTCGCCGTTGTATGGGTACTGCGCGCGTCGCCTCCAGCTTTTGCCGTGCGCCAGTCATGATCGCTGCATCAGCATCCTTGCCAGCGCGGCGCGCCAGTGTAAGTCTTGGCAGCACACACATCGGGAGATTGGCCATGCGCCGGATACTCACCTGCCTGCTACTGCTACTGGCATTGCCGGCCAGTGCGCAAATCTACAAATACACTGACGCCAGCGGCAATACCGTATTCACCAACCAACCTCCGCAAGGCTTGGATACGCAGCCCGTTGAGCTGCCGCCAACCAACACCGTGGAGATGCAAACCCCTGGTGTATCTGCAACGCCCGAGCGCAGCGAAGCCCCTGCACAAGCCCCATATCGACTCCTGCGGTTAACCGGTCTGCCCAGCGCTGAAGCACTGCGCGCGAACAACGGCACCTTCAGCGTTGGGGTTGAGCTGGAGCCACGCCTGGCTTCCGGTCACCGTCTGCGCTTGCTGCTCGATGGCCAGCCCTTTGGGCCGCCGAGTAATGTGCCGCGCCTGCAGTTGAACAATGTCGACCGCGGCGAGCACAGCCTGGCGGTCGAAGTGTTGAGCGGTGACGTATCGATCCAGCAGAGCGCTGCGCTGCAGTTCACTGTGCAGCGGGTTAATACCAGTAGCCCAGCGCTGCGCCCACCACCACCGCCCCCCAAACCGGCTCCCTGAACCATGCGCAACCTCCTGCTTTGCCTGTTACTGATCAGCGTGCCTGCTGCTGCCCAGGTCTATACCTACATAGATGCTGAGGGTAATCGGGTATTTACCGACAAGCCCCAGCAGGCCAATGCTGAGCCTATTCAACTGACGCCCACCAATGAAATACGCAACGAACCCCGCGTGCAGGCTCCAGCAGTAGCGGCGCCGATAGCCCCGGCACTGGGCTACCAGATGCTGCGCATTCTGGTGCCGCACCCCGACGCGACCATTCGCGATAACGCAGGCAACCTGATCGTTACCGCCACCAGCGAGCCGGCGCTGCACAGCGGGCATAGCTTCCGTCTGCTGCTGGACGGCCAGGCGGTAGGCACCTCGGGGCGCAGTCCGGTTTTCCCGCTGGAAAATATCGATCGTGGCACTCACCAACTGGCTGTTGAAATTGTCGATAGCCAGGGCCGCACCGTAGAGCGCACCCCGAGTCAGCCGCTGCACATGCAGCGTATTTCCCTGGCGCAGAAACGCCAGGTCAGCCCCTGCAAAAAAGCCGATTACGGTGTGCGCCCGGAATGCCCGCTCAAGGACAAACCCGTAGAAAAGAAAGACATCCCCTTCGTCCCGTTTATCTGATGCGCTGAGTAATGCACTAGATTGGTGCGCAATGTTGCACCATAAGCTACGCTGTGCCTGTTTTAGGGCGTCCGCACCGCCTACTGCTTTGCCCAAAGCACCGCCGAACGCCACCATTGCTGATTGCGCGCGTCTTTTCAGGGCTTTGGTTTGCTTCTTGCATTTTCCTGCCTCATTGCCGGAAGCCTTTGCCTATGACTATCAATGACGCACTCCACCGCCTGTTGCTCGATAACCTGACCACCGCCACGCTCCTGCTCAACGCCGACCTGCGTCTTGAGTACATGAACCCTGCAGCAGAAATGCTCCTGGCCGTCAGCGGTCAGCGCAGTCACGGACAATTTATCAGCGAGCTGTTCACTGAGTCGGCTGATGCCCTGAGCGCATTGCGCCAGGCGGTCGAACAAGCGCATCCGTTCAACAAGCGCGAGGCGGTACTGACGGCCGTCACTGGCCAGACGCTTACCGTCGATTACGCGGTAACGCCGATTCTTAGCCGCGGCGAGACCTTGCTCCTGCTAGAGGTGCACCCGCGCGACCGGCTGCTGCGCATCACCAAGGAAGAAGCGCAGCTGTCCAAGCAGGAGACCACCAAGATGCTGGTGCGCGGCCTGGCCCACGAGATCAAGAACCCGCTTGGCGGCATTCGTGGCGCCGCCCAGTTGCTGGCGCGCGAACTGCCGAACGAAGAGCTCAAGGACTACACCAACGTCATCATCGAGGAAGCCGACCGCTTGCGAAATCTGGTCGACCGCATGCTTGGTTCGAACAAGCTGCCATCGCTGGCGATGACCAACGTGCACGAGGTGCTGGAGCGAGTCGGCAGTCTGGTTGAGGCGGAAAGTCAGGGTGGCATTATTTTGGTGCGCGATTACGACCCGAGCATCCCCGACGTACTGATCGACCGCGAGCAGATGATCCAGGCTGTGCTCAATATCGTGCGCAACGCCATGCAGGCCGTCGGTTCGCAGAACGAGATGCGCCTGGGTCGGATCACCCTGCGCACCCGTACCCTGCGCCAGTTCACCATTGGCCACATCCGCCATCGCCTGGTGGCGCGCCTGCAAATTATCGACAACGGCCCCGGCATACCTGCCGAGTTGCAGGAAACCATCTTCTATCCCATGGTCAGCGGGCGTGCCGACGGCACCGGGCTGGGCCTGGCGATAACCCAGAACATCATTAGTCAGCATCAGGGTCTGATCGAGTGCGAAAGCCATCCGGGTCACACCGTGTTCTCGATCTTCCTGCCGCTTGAACAAGGAGTAACGCCGTCATGAGTCGCAGTGAAACCGTATGGATCGTCGACGACGACCGCTCCATCCGCTGGGTGCTGGAAAAAGCCCTGCAACAGGAAGGCATGACCACCCAAAGCTTCGACAGCGCCGACGGCGTCCTTAGCCACCTCACCCGGCAGCAACCGGATGTGATCGTCTCGGACATCCGCATGCCCGGCTCCAGCGGCCTGGAACTGCTGGCGCGGATCCGCGAACTCTACCCGCGCCTGCCGGTCATAATCATGACCGCTCACTCCGACCTGGACAGCGCAGTGGCGTCCTATCAGGGCGGGGCTTTCGAGTACTTGCCCAAGCCGTTCGATGTCGATGAGGCCGTCTCCCTGGTCAAGCGTGCCTACCTGCACGCGCAGGAGCAGCAAGGCCTGCAGGTACCTGTCGAGCAGCCGCGCACACCGGAAATTATCGGCGAAGCACCCGCCATGCAGGAGGTGTTTCGCGCCATCGGCCGGCTTTCCCACTCCAATATCACAGTATTGATCAATGGCGAGTCCGGCACCGGCAAGGAGCTGGTCGCCCATGCCCTGCACCGGCACAGCCCGCGTGCCGCCTCGCCGTTTATCGCGCTGAACATGGCGGCGATCCCGAAAGACCTGATGGAGTCCGAGCTGTTCGGCCACGAGAAAGGCGCCTTTACCGGGGCTGCCAATCAGCGCCGCGGACGCTTCGAGCAAGCCGACGGCGGCACCCTGTTCCTCGACGAAATCGGCGACATGCCGGCCGACACCCAGACCCGCCTGTTGCGCGTGCTGGCCGATGGCGAGTTTTATCGGGTTGGCGGCCACACACCGGTCAAGGTGGATGTGCGGATCATCGCCGCCACCCACCAGAACCTGGAAACCCTGGTCCAGGAAGGCAAGTTCCGCGAAGACCTGTTTCACCGGCTCAATGTGATTCGTATCCACATTCCGCGCCTGTCCGACCGCCGCGAAGACATCCCGACCCTGGCTCGCCACTTCCTCGCGCGCGCCGCGCTGGAGCTGGCGGTCGAGCCTAAGTTGTTGAAAAGCGAGACTGAGGATTATCTGCAGCACCTGCCCTGGCCGGGTAACGTGCGTCAGCTGGAAAACACCTGCCGCTGGATCACCGTGATGGCGTCCGGGCGCGAGGTGCATGTCGGCGACCTGCCTCCGGAGCTGCTCAGCCAGCCGCAAGACAGCGCGCCGGTGAGCAACTGGGAACAAGCCCTGCGTCAATGGGCCGACCAGGCCCTCGCTCGCGGCCAGACTGACCTGCTCGACAGCGCCGTACCGGCTTTCGAACGGATCATGATCGAAACCGCACTCAAGCACACTGCAGGCCGCCGCCGTGACGCTGCCTTATTGCTCGGCTGGGGGCGCAACACCCTGACCCGCAAGATCAAGGAGCTAGGCATGAAGGTCGATGGCGCCGACGACGACGACAGCGACGACAACTGAGCGCCGGCTTGATACCGCCAGCGGGCCGCTGGCGTAGGATGCGCTACGGATTCGTAGGCGTGGGCCTGCAGGTACCTACACGCCGATGGACGCAATTGCCCCCAGTTTGCTGCGCGACAGCGCGGCGTCTGGATGACGGGGTATCTCCTCCGGGTGGGGCGGCCTCATCCAGCACGCACACCCATTACCAATAAAAAAGCGATGTACCCGCTATGTGTTGCCCATGTAGGAGCCAGCTTGCTGGCGATCCGGGCCAGCAATCCCATGCAACAGCATCGCCAGCAAGCTGGCTCCTACAGGGCATTGCTGCATGCAACACATAACGGGTATATAGCCAATAAAAAGCCCGGGCATCGCGTCCGGGCTTTTTCGTGTTTGCGTCAGCGGCTCAATCGCCGCGGGTGATGTTCAGGCCTTTGAGTAGATTAAGCGCCTGGCTCAGCTGGTAGTCGTCATCCTGTGGACGTACCGGCTGGCCGGTTTTGCTCTTGCTGGGTTTGTCCGCGCCGCCGTTACCGTTACCCAGGTGACCCTGCAGATCGGCTTCCTTGATGTTGGCGTCATCCTGCTCGCGGGTCAGCTTGGCGCGCGCCACTTCGATGTCCGGCACTATGCCCTGGGCCTGGATCGAGCGGCCATTGGGGGTGTAGTACAGCGCAGTGGTCAGTTTCAGGGCGCGGTCGTTGTTCAGCGGCAGCACGGTTTGCACCGAGCCTTTGCCGAAGCTGTCGGTGCCCATCAATACGCCGCGTTTATGATCCTGCAAGGCGCCGGCGACGATTTCCGAGGCCGAAGCGCTGCCGCCATTGATCAGTACCACCAGCGGCACGCCTTCGCTGGCATCCGCCGGGTCGGCGGAGAAGCGCAATTCGGAGTTGGCGATGCGCCCTTCGGTGTAGACGATCAGGCCTTTCTTGAGGAAGTGGTCAGAGACCTCGACTGCGGCTTGAAGTACGCCGCCGGGGTTGTTGCGCAGGTCGAGCACCAGGCCGCGCAGTTTCTTGCCGTTGTCCTTGCGCAGCTTGTTCAGTGCCTTGCCGACTTCTTCACCGGTGTTGACCTGGAACTGGGTAATGCGCAGGTAGC
Organism: Pseudomonas sp.; assembly: GCF_030683065.1. Classification (GTDB taxonomy): domain Bacteria; phylum Pseudomonadota; class Gammaproteobacteria; order Pseudomonadales; family Pseudomonadaceae; genus Aquipseudomonas. The sequence continues at coordinate 7,934 of NZ_JAUXMX010000035.1, read as the reverse complement.
CATAACCATCGTCGAGCAATTGGCTGCGCACGCTCCTGACTTTGATCACCGCGCGCGTCAACTCCACATCAAAGGGCTTGCCGCCCTCGCGCACCAGGGTCAAGAGGATCTTGCTACCTGCGGCGCCGCGCATCTTGTCCACGGCCTCCAGCATCGACAGGCCTTTGGTTGGTTGACCGTCGATCTTGACGATCAGGTCGCCCGGCTGAATCCCGGCTTTCGAGGCGGGGGTGTCGTCGATCGGCGAAACGACCTTGACGAAGCCATCTTCCATGCCGACCTCGATGCCCAGGCCACCGAACTCGCCGCTGGTGCTTTCCTGCAGCTCTCGGAAAGTTTGCGGGTCGAGGTAGGCAGAGTGCGGGTCGAGGTTGCTGAGCATGCCCTTGATCGCATTTTCCAGCAGGGTCTTGTCGCTGACGGGTTCGACGTAGGCCGCCTTGATACGGTCCATTACCTCGGCAAAGGTGCGCAGTTCGTCGAGCGGTAGCGGGGCATTTCCGGTGGCTGCCGCTGGCGACGGTTCTGCCGCGTGCAGCAGGTGAGGGCTGCCGAGCAGTGCGATAGCCAGGGCCAGAGAGGTGAGGCGAGACAAATGCGGCATATCGAACTAACTCCTAAAGAGGTGAGCGCAGTGCTTATCCTTGCGTGCGGCACCATTGTGCAGGGTCGCTTGGACGACCCTGCTGGCGAATCGCGAAATACAGCGCGGGCGTATCTTGCCCGCCGCTGGTGCCGACTGTGGCGATAGGCTCGCCAGCATTGACCACATCGCCGGCGTCTTTGAGCAGGCTTTGGTTGTGTCCATACAGGCTCAGGTAGCCATTGCCGTGGTCGAGAATGACCAGAAGCCCGGCACCACGCAACCAGTCGGCGAATACCACTCGCCCGCCATGTACGGCCCGAACCTGGCTACCGGCGCTGGCGCCGATCAGTACACCATCCCACTTAGTCCGAGCGTCAGCGCCGCGTTGGGTTCCGTAACGGGCAACCAAACGACCATCGACCGGCCATGGCAGCTTGCCGCGCGCCTGGGCGAAAGGTCCGCCATACGTAGTACCGGAGCTGACCTGCGGGCCATTTTCCAGGTTTGTGCTGGCGGCAGGTGTGCTGCGCTGTTGCTGTTGCTGCTCGCGCGCCGCGATCAAGGCCTGTTGGCGTGCAGCCTCTGCTTCCTGCGCCTGGCGGGCGAGGGTGGCTTCGATGGTTTTCAATACGCGGGCCAGCTGCGCCTGCTCTTGCTGGCGGGCCTTGAACTTCTTGTCGCGGGCGGAATATTCCTGGTTCAGTTTTGCCAGGGCCTGCTGGCGTTCCTTGCGCGCCTGGGCGAGTTGTTCAACGCGAGTATCCAGAGCGTCTTTGTTTTCCAGCAGTTGGTTCTGCTGGGTAACGATGTCTTGTTCGACGTTGGCCAGCTGGCGCAAGGTTTCGTTGAATGTAGCCAACTGCTCCATGCGCGCATCGCTGAGGTAGTCGTAATAGGTCAGGGTGCGTGAAACTTTTTCCGGGTTTTGTTGGTTTAGCAGCAGTTTCAGATATTCCTGGCGACCGCTCTGGTAGGCGGCGCGGGCCTGAATACCGATCAGGCGTTGCTGCTCAAGACGCGCGTCATGGAGTTTTTTTTTCTCCTGATTCAGGCGCTGGATGTCCTTTTCGCTGTCCTTCAGGTTTTTTTGCAGGTCCTTGACTTGCTTTTCCAGCTCGCCCATTTCGGTTTCGGTTTTCTGCAGCTCTTTCTGCACGCCGGATTTGTCCTGCTGCAACTTATCCAGCAGCTTTTTCAGCTCAGCCACATCGCTGCGGGCAGCTTCCAGCTGTTTCTGGGCGTCGGCTTTCTCGTCGGCAAACGCCGGACTCAGCAGGCAAGCGAGGAAAATCAGGGCAAGAAGGCGAAACATGATACTGACGACACCTGGGCGGGAGACGGGCCTAGTATGCCTAAAAAACCAGCAGCAAGCTGCAACATGCGTTGGCCTGCGCCGCCAGCAGTCCCGGGGTTGCCGGGTTGTTGGGCTTCGCGGCGCTCAGCCCAACTTCGGCCGGCTACTTCAGCTGAATGATGCTGGTGCCGGTCATCTCCGCCGGGATCGGCAGGCCCATCAGGGTCAGCATGGTCGGCGCCACATCGGCCAGGACACCGCCTTCGCGCATGCTCAGCTGGCGCTTGCCAACGTAGATGAAGGGCACCGGCTCGCAGGTGTGGGCGGTGTGCGCCTGACCGGTGCAGGCATCCTCCATTTGCTCGACGTTGCCGTGGTCGGCAGTGAGCAGGGCTTCGCCGCCGACCTTGTCCAGCGCCGCGACGATGCGCCCGACGCAGCTGTCCAGGCACTCCACGGCCTTGACTGCAGCGTCGAACACCCCGGTATGACCCACCATGTCGCCGTTGGCGTAGTTGACGACGATCACGTCATAACGCTGTTGCTCGATCGCCTCGACGATCCGGTCGGTGACTTGCGGCGCATTCATCTCAGGCTGCAGGTCGTAGGTGGCGACATTCGGCGACGGGATCAGGATGCGCTCCTCGCCCTCGAAGGGTTCTTCGCGGCCGCCGGAAAAGAAGAAAGTGACGTGGGCGTACTTCTCGGTCTCGGCGATGCGCAGTTGGGTCTTGCCATTCTTGGCCAGGTATTCGCCGAGCACATTGCTCAGGCTGGCCGGCGCGAAGGCGCTGGGCGCCGGAATGCTTGCGGCGTACTGGGTGAGCATGACGAAGCTGGCCAGTTGCGGCAGGCGCGCGCGCGGGAACTCCTGGAAATCGGCTTCGACGAAGGCGCGGGTCAGTTCGCGGGCGCGGTCGGCGCGGAAGTTCATGAACACCACGGCGTCGCCATCCTCGACCTTGACCGGCTCGCCGAGGGTGGTGGCCTTGACGAACTCGTCGTTCTCGCCGCGGGCGTAGGCGGCCTGCAGGCCTTCGAGCGCGTTGCTGGCGTTGAACTGGCCCTGGCCCTCAACGATCAGGTTGTAGGCCTGCTCGACGCGGTCCCAGCGGTTGTCGCGGTCCATGGCGAAGTAGCGGCCGACCAGGCTGGCGATGCGTCCCTTGCCGAGCCGGGCGAAGGTTGCGTCGAGCAGCTCGATGGAGGCTTGGGCGCTTTTCGGCGGGGTGTCGCGACCGTCGAGGAAGGCGTGCAGGTAAATTTTCTCGGCACCGCGCTGGGCGGCCAGTTCGGCCATGGCGACCAGGTGATCCTGATGGCTGTGCACACCACCGTCGGACAGCAGGCCGAGGATATGCACGGCCTTGCCGGCGCTCACCGCCTGATCTACCGCGCGAGTAATCGTCGGGTTGTCGAAGAATTCGCCATCGCGGATGGCTTTGGTCACCCGGGTGAAGTCCTGGTACACCACGCGGCCGGCACCGAGGTTCATGTGGCCGACCTCGGAATTACCCATCTGGCCGTCCGGCAGGCCGACATCCATGCCTGAGCCTGAGATCAAACTGTGCGGCTGAGTGGCGCGCAAGTGGTCGTAGACCGGCGTGTTGGCGGCATGGATGGCGTTGTATTCGGTGCTGTCACTGTGACCGAAGCCATCGAGAATGATCAGGACCAACGGTTTGGGCGTGGTGCTCATTAATCTGGCTCGCTGTGCATAGGGGCAAAAGGTCGGGCATTTTAAAGCCTGGTGTTAGATCCGTCACCGCCGGGCGGGGTGTGGCCGATCTGTAGGGCTGTGTATACTGCCGGGATTTTACCGTCCCGGAACCACCTCATGCTTGCCAATCTGATTGAATTTGCCTCTACCCACTTTGTATTGAGCGGATTGTTCGTTGTTCTGCTGGCGCTGCTGATCTTCACGGAGCTGCGCAAAGGCGGGCAAAGCCTGAGCAGCCGCGAGCTGACCGCCCTGATTAACCGCGAGCAAGGCTTGGTCCTCGATGTGCGCGGGCAGAAGGACTTTTCTGCCGGCCATATCGTCGGCGCTCTGCATATCCCTTATGAAAAAATCACCAGCCGCATCGGCGAACTGGAAAAGCACAAAGGCAAGACCCTGATCGTGGTCGATGCCATGGGTCAGCATGCCGGCACGGTCAGTCGCGACCTGAAAAAAGCCGGCTTCAATGCAGCCAAGCTATCTGGCGGGATTGCCAGCTGGCGCGGTGACAACCTGCCATTGGTGAAGTGATATGCCTGCAGTCGTGATTTACTCCAGTGATTGGTGCCCCTACTGCATGCGCGCCAAGCAGCTATTGGTCCAGAAGGGTGTGAGCTTCGACGAAATCAAGGTTGACGGTAAACCCGAGGTGCGCGCGGAGATGACCCGCAAAGCGCGGCAGACCTCGGTGCCGCAGATCTGGATCGGCAGCAGCCACGTTGGTGGTTGCGACGACCTGTATGCCCTGGAGCGCGCGGGTAAGCTGGATGCGCTGCTCGAGGCATAGCAGGCCGCTGAATATGGCATTGGATTTAGCCTCAAAATGCTCATGTGCAGTTCATACACTGCGTGTTCCAGGCTAACTTCGCCTTGCCTGGTCGTCGCTTGCTACATTTTTCAGCAGCCTGCTAGTACCCTCCTCATCTTCAGTACCTACGACAAGAAGGCTTTGCCATGACAGAACAAGCTAACAACGACGTCGCCGCTCAGGACGAACAGGCTCCGCAGTTTTCCCTGCAGCGTATTTATGTCCGCGACCTGTCTTTTGAGGCGCCGAAGAGCCCGGAAATCTTCCGGAAGGAATGGACGCCGAGCGTTGCCCTGGACTTGAATACCCGGCAAAAGCCGCTGGAAGGTGACTTCCACGAAGTGGTACTGACCCTGTCGGTCACCGTGAAGAATGGCGAAGAGACCGCCTTCATCGCCGAAGTCCAGCAAGCCGGGATCTTTATGGTCAAGGGGCTGGATGCCGCATCCATGAGCCACACCCTGGGTGCGTTCTGCCCGAATATCCTGTTCCCGTATGCCCGCGAAACCCTGGACAGCCTGGTCGTGCGTGGTTCTTTCCCCGCCCTGATGCTGGCGCCGGTGAATTTCGACGCACTCTATGCGCAAGAACTGCAGCGCATTCAGCAGCAGGCTGCCGAGGCTGCTCCGACCCACTAAGTTTTAGCCCGGGTTGAAAAAAGCGCCTTGCGGGGCGCTTTTTTGTGCGTGGCAGGTTGCGTTGTGAGCAGCGCGGCTGGTGCGCATGGCGCACCCTACTCGGCGAGCACTGCAATTTTTTATGGTGCTGTGGCGAAGTCCTGCTGGCGCCAGGCCTCATAGACGGCCACGGCTACGGTATTGGATAGATTGAGGCTGCGACAGCCTTCACGCATAGGCAAGCGCAGGCGCTGCTCGACAGGCAGGCTGTCGCGGATGTCCTGAGGCAGGCCACGACTCTCCGGGCCGAATAAAAAGGCGTCGCCGGGCTGGTAGCGCACCTGATGATAGGGCTGGGAACCTTTGGTGGTGAAGGCGAATACGCGGGGCTGGCCGAGGCTCTCCAGGCAGCTGGGGAGGTCCGCATGACGCTGCAGGGTTGCATACTCGTGGTAGTCGAGTCCGGCGCGGCGCAGGCGCTTGTCATCCAGCTCGAAGCCCAGTGGCTCGATCAGGTGCAGGTGGCAGCCGCTGTTGGCGCAGAGCCTGATAATGTTGCCGGTATTGGGTGGGATTTCTGGTTGAAAAAGGATCACGTGGAACATGCTCGGCTCCAAGCCTGAATACGCTCAACAGTCTACTCCTGATCCGGGTCCACGGCCGCGTCCTTGGGTGCGGGTGGTCAGCTCCCTGGCACTATTCGGCTTTTTGATAGGGTTGATGGTCGGCCGTTTGTTGCAGCCCGATCAGCTGCGTCTGGCGAGTGTGGAGGAGGTGGAGCAGGGTCTGCAGTTGTGGTTTAACGTCGAGCCGACGGTGCGTATCGATCACATCCAGGGAGTGTTTTTTCTGCGGGTCGAAAGCATGGGCCGCGAGCAGGAGGGGCAGATGCGTCTGCAGGGTAAGGCTATTAATTGGCGGATTCAGCGCGAGAGGCGGGTGTTGCTGCTGCGAGTAGTGGCGGCCCGTCCGCTGCGTGGCGAGGTGCTCACTGAGGAGCTGGACGGGCGCTGGCGGCTGACGGTCAACCTGGCGTACGAATAAAAGAGGGGAATCCCCGGCCTGCCTGTACCAAGGTCCCCGAAACTGGGATTGCTTAAGCATATGCAGACTGTGTGCCAGTTTTATTACGATGAGCCATGCCCTCTGTTTATAAGGGCTGCGGCCCTGCTGCTGGGCCGTGCTGGGGGCGTGAGGCGCCGCCCGCATGGACAAAAATGTTCCTTGGCTGTGCGCGTGTGAGGGGCGTGGCGCCGAATGGGTGCACAAGCAGGCTGTCAAACAACCTCCTGCCTGCGGCGCTTGCGCCACATGCTGCCGCCCAGTTGCAGCGATAACCCGCCAAGCGCTTGAGCGCGCGGCACTGGCCGCGGTGAATGGCGCCCTATGGCGCGGCACATACAGCGGGTTCTTCGTTTGGCGCGTGGCTGCCATTTCTCTTTAATGGCCGCGGGCTATAGTGCGCCGGCCTGTTTCAACCTGAATGGACCGATGATCAATGTACATACCGCCTTCCGAGCACGCTGCTCCGTCACCCGTCAGCCTGGCTGAGGCGTTCTGGTTCTGGCTCAAACTTGGCCTGATCAGCTTTGGCGGTCCGGCCGGGCAGATTTCGATCATGCATCAGGAATTGGTGGAGAAGCGCCGCTGGTTGTCAGAGCGGCGTTTCCTGCACGCGCTGAACTACTGCATGCTGCTGCCCGGCCCCGAGGCGCAGCAGCTGGCCACCTATATCGGCTGGTTAATGCACCGCACCTGGGGTGGAGTGATCGCCGGGGTACTGTTCGTGCTGCCGTCGCTATTTATCCTGATCGGCCTGTCCTGGGTGTATATCGCCTTCGGCGACGTGCCGCTGGTGGCAGGGATCTTCTACGGGATCAAGCCGGCGGTCACCGCCATTGTCATGCAGGCCGCCTGGCGCATCGGCTCGCGTGCGCTGAAGAACAACTGGCTGTGGGGCATCGCCGCGGCGTCCTTCGTCGCCATTTTTGCCCTCAATGTGCCGTTCCCGTTGATCGTGCTGGGCGCGGCGTTGCTGGGTTATATCGGCGGCCGGTTGCTGCCGGCGCAGTTCAGCATCGGCGGTGCTCATGCGACGACGGACACGACATTCGGTCCGGCGCTGATCGACGACGACACCCCGACACCATCCCATGCGCGCTTTCGCGCCTCGCGCCTGGCCCTGATCGTGGCGGCCGGTGCACTGCTCTGGCTGGTGCCGATGGGCCTGTTGACCTGGCTGTATGGCTGGGAGGGCACCCTGACCCAGATGGCCTGGTTCTTCACCAAGGCCGCGCTGCTGACCTTCGGTGGCGCCTATGCGGTGCTGCCGTATGTCTACCAGGGCGCCATCAGCCATTACGCCTGGCTGACCCCAGCGCAGATGATCGACGGCCTGGCGCTGGGCGAAACTACGCCGGGCCCGCTGATCATGGTGGTGGCCTTCGTCGCGTTTGTGGGTGCCTATGTGCAGCAGGTATTTGGCCCCGAGCAGGTGTTTATCGCCGGCGCCCTGGCGGCGACGCTGGTGACCTGGTTCACCTTCCTGCCGTCCTTTTTGTTCATCCTCGCCGGCGGGCCGCTGGTGGAGTCGACCCACGGCGAGCTGAGGTTCACCGCGCCCCTGACCGGCATTACCGCCGCGGTGGTCGGGGTGATCCTCAACCTGGCGCTGTTCTTCGCTTACCACGTGCTCTGGCCGCAAGGCTTTGCCGGCACTTTCGACTGGCCCTCGGCGCTGATCGCGTTGGCGGCGGCGCTGGCGTTGTTGCGCTACAAGCGCGGAGTGATCGAGGTGATCGGCGCCTGTGCGCTGGCGGGCCTGTTGGTGCATCTGGTCTGACTGGTTAGGGGCTGCAGGACGCCGGCTCGTAGGGTGACGCGGGGGCGCCTAGGCCGTGCGCACCACC
>NZ_JAUXMX010000034.1 GCF_030683065.1 Pseudomonas sp. | reverse complement strand
ACATGAGCGGATTTTCATTATGGCTCAAGGCACCTAATGCCTTAATTAGAAGCCGGATATACGGAAGCAGTCGTACCTAGGTTCGTTTGAAGAGCGTATCACTGGCAAAACGGGGGGAGTCCATATACGGATGCAATCCGGAAGCGATTATCAAGCGCCAGACTTCCCCCGGAGTTCATCCGGGCTACAAAAAAATGCTGCTCACTTGGCTTAAGTGAACAGCATTGCCGCACAGGCGGGGCTTCTTTCGATTCAGCTCTCCGTTCAGCGCAACTCGCTAAACGCCAACTTGATGCCCAACGCCACCAATACCGCGCCCATCAGTCGATCGAACCAGTGCCCCATCCTGGCAAACCCGTTGCGAACGCGCTGCTGACTGAACAACATCGCCACCAGGCAGAACCACAGTGCCGTTGCCAGCGCCAGGTAGACGCCATAGCCGGCCTGTACGGTGAGCGGGGTGTGCGGATTGATCACCACGGTAAACAGCGACAGGAAGAACAGGGTTGCCTTGGGATTCAAACCATTGGTAACAAACCCGGTGGTGAAGGCTGCACGCGCTGAACGCTGAGTCTGTTCCGCGCTTGGCTCGACGCGGGCAGCGTCAGCCGGCTTGGCGCGCAACGCTTTGATCCCGATGTAAAGCAGGTAAGCGGCCGCCAGCCATTTCAGGGCGTTGAACAGGACGATCGACTGCGAAACGATCAGGCCGATACCGAGCAGCGAATAAGCCACATGCACGAAGATCCCAATACCCACGCCCAGCGCGGTGAAAATACCGGCACGCCGGCCGAAGGCCACGCTTTCGCGCACTACAATGGCAAAATCCGGCCCGGGGCTGGCCACGGCCAGCAAGTGAATCAGGGCAACGGTGAAAAACTCCGTCCAGTACATGACAGCTCCGCAACAGGCATAGGGGTCTGATAGGCTATTTACCTTACGCCCCGCGCCAACAGCAGAAAAGGTACAGCTGATGAGTAATAGCAGCCACGCAGTCTTCCTTGACCACAGCACGCTCGACCTTGGCGATCTCGACTTGTCGCCGTTGCAGCAGCTATTCGGTGAGCTGACCCTGTACTCGCTGAGCAGCCCCGAACACGTGATCGAACGCCTGCAGGGTGTGCAGGTGGCGATCAGCAACAAAGTCCCGCTGGATGCCAAGATCTTTGCCGCCTGCCCCGAGCTGAAACTGGTATTGATCGCCGCCACCGGCACCAACAATATCGACCTGACCGCCGCGCGCGAGCATGGGGTACTGGTCTGCAATTGCCAGGGCTACGGCACGCCTTCGGTGGCACAGCACACCCTGATGTTGCTGCTCGCCCTGGCAACTCGCCTACCCGACTATCAAGGCGTGGTACGTGACGGTCACTGGCAACGCGCGCAACAGTTCTGCCTGCTGGACTTCCCCATCGTCGAACTGGAAGGTAAGACCCTCGGCCTGCTAGGCCACGGCGAATTGGGCGGCGCGGTGGCGCGACTGGCTGAAGCTTTTGGTATGCGTGTATTGCTTGGCCAGTTACCAGGGCGCCCTCCTCGGCAAGACCGCCTGCCACTGGACGAGTTGCTGCCGCAGGTCGATGCCCTGACCCTGCATTGCCCGCTCAACGCCGCCACCCAAAACCTGATCGGCGAATACCAACTGAGCCTGATGAAACCCGGCGCCTTCCTGATCAATACCGCACGCGGCGGCTTGGTGGACGAACAGGCATTGGCCGACGCCCTGCGCCGCGGGCATCTGGGCGGCGCAGCCACCGATGTGCTGACCCAGGAACCACCAACAGATGGCAACCCGCTACTCGCCGCCGACATCCCACGCCTGATCGTCACCCCGCACAGCGCCTGGGGCAGCCGCGAAGCGCGGCAGCGCATCGTGATTCAGATGACAGAGAACGCCCAGGCGTTCTTCGATGGTAGCGCGCGCAGACTGGTGAACTAGCCGCCAAGAGGCAAATGGCTAGCTGCGCGGGGCCATCTGCTCGGCATCAGCGCAGTCCCGTCCCTCTCAAGCCCCGGCCAGATTTGCTATTCTTCGCGCTTTTCTCAGGAGCCACCCCATGGACCCGCGAAGCGAAGTGCTGCTGCGCCAGGCAGAACTGTTCGGCGGCCCACTGCTGCTTGCCGGCCTGCCGGCCGATGACCTGCTCGGCCAGCTGCCGCAAGCCCAGGGCTGGAGCTGGCATGCCGGCGACCAGGCGCTACTGGATAGCCGCTTTAGCGGACGCAGCCACTTTGGCGTTACGCCCCCCACAGGCGAGTTCGTCGCCGCAGTGCTGTTCCTGCCGAAATCACGCGAACTGACCGACTACCTGCTGAGCGCCCTCGCCGCACAACTGGCCGGACGCCCGCTATTTCTAGTCGGCGAGAAGCGCGCCGGCATCGAACGCGCCGCCAAGCAACTGGCCGTATTCGGCAGAGCGCGCAAACTCGACAGCGCGCGGCATTGCCAGCTGTGGCAAGTCACCGTGGAAAACGCCCCAGCCACCCCGAATCTCGACACTCTGGCGCGCCACTACAGCCTGCCTCTGAGTGACGGCCCGCTGACGGTTGTAAGCTTGCCTGGCGTATTCAGCCATGGTCGCCTGGACATCGGCAGCGCTCTGCTCTTGGAGCATCTGGACCAGCTGCCGACAGGCCACCTGCTCGACTTCGGCTGCGGCGCCGGCGTGCTCGGCGCGGCGCTGAAGCGCCGTTATCCAGAGAGCCAGATCACGTTGCTGGATGTCGATGCTTTCGCGGTGGCCAGCAGCCGCCTGACCCTGGCAGCCAACGGCCTAGAGGCAGACGTCATAAGTGGTGACGGGATTGCCGCCGCGCCCCTGGGCCTGGCCGCAATCCTCAGTAACCCGCCGTTCCATCAGGGCGTACACACCCACTACCAGGCCACGGAAAACCTGTTGCGCCATGCCGCCGAGCACCTCGAACGGCACGGCCAACTGCGCCTGGTAGCCAACAGCTTTCTCAAATACCCACCGCTGATTGAGCAATACCTCGGCCCCTGCCATACCCTGGCCCAAGCCAAGGGCTTTCGCATCTACCGCGCGAGCAAGCCATAGCGACCCGATAAAAACGCAGGCTTGCCCAATCCGCCCAGGTTGGGCAGAATGCGCCCCGTCCTAGGGGAGTAGTCTCCCGCGAGCGCTAGCTCGCCCGGCACGCGTCAACATACTTGGCCAACAGGCCATGGTGCGTGCGACCCAAAGCCTAGCAATACGGGCTTGCGCAATGTTGCAACAACCAGCCACTGGCTGACGACATTGCGCACAGGGTTTGACAAGACCTATGACACGCACACCTTACCCGGGGCGGGAAGGCTGTACGTGTCATAGCCATGTCGACCCGCCCTTGTTAGGAAGCCTGATGCTCGAATCCCTGCTCGTACCTACCCTGATCGTCGCCCTGGCCGAAATCGGCGACAAGACCCAACTGCTCGCCTTGCTGCTGGCGGCGCGCTTTCGCAAGCCCTGGCCGATCATCTGGGGCATCGTAATCGCCACCCTGGCCAACCACTTCCTGGCCGGCGCCGTCGGCAACTGGGCAGCCGGCCTGTTTTCCCCGGTGACCCTGAGCTGGATGCTCGCCGCCTCCTTTGTCGCAGTAGCGCTATGGACCCTGGTTCCCGACAAGCTGGATGACGATGAAAGCTCCAGTTTCAAGCGCTACGGCCCATTCCTGACCACCCTGATCGCCTTCTTCATCGCCGAGATGGGTGACAAAACCCAGGTTGCCACGGTCATGCTGGCCGCGCAGTACCCGCACTTCATCCTTGTCGTAATCGGCACCACCCTGGGCATGCTGGTGGCCAACGTCCCCGTCGTACTGATTGGTAATTTTGCCGCCGATCGCCTGCCCTTGACCTTGATCCGCCGCCTGGCCGCTGCCGCCTTCCTCGCCTTGGCGGCTTATGCCACCTACCAGGCTCTGCAGCTCGGCGGACACTTATGGTACTGATTTGACGCCGTTCTTCTGGCGTTACAGTCGACTTTCTGGCTAACCTTGCGGCCGATAAGGTGCGCAGCCTCTTGCGCACCTTGCCCAACGAACCGGGAGTGGAACATGTCAGTGGATGATCGAAAGAAGTTGGTCTGCCAGCATATCGACCTGTCGTGGAACAAAGGCTGCCTGGCGCTGGCCGAGCAGCTGCACAGCAAGGATTTCCTCTACAAAAGCTCGTTTGTCGGCCAGCAACTAGGCAGCACCGCGTTCTCCCAACTGGTTCAGGACATCCGCAATGCCATGCCTGACTTGCAGGTAGTTGTCGAAGAGTGCATTGCCGAAGGCAATAAGGTGGTTACCTGGAGCACCCTGATCGGCACCATCGAGAAGCCGGCCCTCGGCTACCCGCCGAGCGACAAGGTATTGAGCATCGCTGCGATGGCCTTCTGGACACTGACCCCAAGTAACGAGATCCAGGAAATCTGCACCATGTTCGACATGGAAAGCTTCCGCGCCCAACTGGGCCTGGATACCCGCTCCTTCGCAGAAAAATCCCTACCGTAGGGCATACCTGCAGGAATAGAGGCGCGCGCCTACTCCGGGCGCGCCCCTGACGGCGCTGTTAGCGCCCTTTGGCCTGCTCATAGAGTGGCATGACTTTCGGGATAGCCGCCTGCAAGGCTGCGATCCGGTTGTTCGACGACGGGTGCGTGCTCATGAACTCTGGCGGAGCACCATTACCGGCCTGAGCCATTTTCTGCCACAGGCTGACTGCCGCATTCGGGTTGTAGCCGCCACGAGCGGCCAGCTCCAGCCCAAGCAGGTCAGCCTCATTTTCGTTACCACGACTGTTCGGCAGGGTCAGGCTGTACTGCACCACAGTATCGGCCATGGCCATCCCCGTCTCGCCGAGACCGAGTAGCGCGCCTGCACCCTGCTTGGCCAGCGATACGCCATAGGCTTTGGACATAGCTTCGCGGCTGTGCTCGCGCAAGGCGTGAGCCATTTCATGGCCCATGATCGCGGCGATTTCATCATCGCTCAGTTGCAGTTTCTCGATCAGTCCGCTGTAGAAGATGATCTTGCCGCCCGGCCCGCAACTGGCGTTCAGCTCAGGGCTCTTGATCAGGTTGACCTCCCACTGCCACTGCGCGGCATCGGGACGGAAAATCGACGCCTGCCTGATCAGGCGACCGGCGATGACTTGCAATCGCTTGGCATTGGCACTGCTCTTATCCAGCACACCCTTGCTCGACGCCTCTTTCAGCGTTTGCTGATACGACGCCGCATACATCTGATTGATCTCCTGGGTCGAGAGCATGCTGAACATGTACTGCTTGCGCTCGACACCCACCGCGCCAGCGCTGGTCGTGTTCACAACTTGGCACCCGGCCAGCAGCAAGGCCGCGGCCAGCGCGGTAAAGGACAACGTCTGGTTCATGCCGAGTCTCCATTTTAATAAGCACGATATGCTAGGCCCGCTGCCGCGCGCGAGCAACCAACAATAGCGGGCGAGAGTAAGCGAGAAGCCTACGGCCAATGCAGCACTAAAGGGCCGGCATCGATATAAAGCACGGCAACAGCGTCAAACCAGTGCCACCGCGCCGGTCACAATACGGCAGTTAAATGCTACGAGCCCAGGCGCATCGCCATTGGTGCCCCACGCCACAAAAACGACCACCGAATACATATACGCGCCAAGCTTTTGTGAGTCCCGAGACAACGCGGCATAGTGCGCAGCTGTTTTTGCATTTTTCGGCTAAGGATTTCTCTGCAGCCTGCCGATAGCTTGGCGCAGGCACTCATTGTTCGACGGAGTTACCATGAAACTAAAGTCCATCCAGTTCTCCGTTGCGACCCTGGCAGGCGCGAGCGTGCTCGCGGTAGTCGTTGCCCTGGTGCTCTACACACTCTTCGCCGGCAGCAGAAGCCAGGCACTGGTGCAGGAGCGCACCCAAGCCTTGCTCGAGCGGGTAATCGAGCAACGCCTGTCGGCTCTTGCACAGGCCCAGGTGCTGCAAATCCAGAGAGAACTAGAAGGCCCACTGCAGATCACCACGGACCTGGCCCGGGTCAATGCCCAACTCGGCATGCTCGATGTGGATGGCACTCCGCAGCTTTCAAGCAGCCGTGAAGAGCTGTCCAACCTGGTACGCGCGACCACCGAACAAAACCCCAAACTACTCGGCAGCTACATCGGCTGGGAACCCAATGCCTTCGATGGCAATGACGACATCTATGCCGGGCCAAAAGACAATGGCTATGACGGCAGCGGCCGTTTTCTGCCCTGGTGGTACCGCAACACTGACGGCAGCATAGCGATCGATGCCATCGGCACCATGGAAAGCCAAACCCTGCTACCCACTGGCGTGCGCGAAGGTGAGTACTACCTGTGCCCGAAAGAACGCAAACGCCCCTGCGTGATCGACCCCGCACCCTATGAAGTCGGCGGCGAGACGGTGATGCTGGCATCCTTCACCTCGCCAATTCTGGTTAACGGCGAGTTTCGCGGCATCGCCGGGGCTGACCTGTCGATGAACTTCATCCAGGAGCTATTGCTCAAAGCCGACCAGCAACTCTACGACGGCGCCGGCGAGCTGGCCTTGATCGCCAGCAACGGCAGCCTGGTAGCCTCAACCCAACTGCCGGATAAACTCGGCAGCCCGGCCAGCGCACTGCTCGACGCCAACGAACTGAACAACCTGCGGAACCTCCAGGCCGGGCAGATAAAATACGATACCGACATCCAGGCCAACCCTGCCGACAGCCATATCGAGCTGTTCCTGAGCTTCAATATCGGCGACACCGACACCCGCTGGACGTTCATGCTGGTGTTACCGCTGGACACAGTAATGGCTGAACTGCAAACACTGCAGAGCGACCTGGCCGCGCAACGCGACGCCGATACTTTGGGTATGGGGCTGGTCGGTTTGCTGGTTGCAGGCCTCGGCCTGCTGGTCGTGTGGTTCGTCGGTTTCGGCATCGCCCGACCGCTAAAACAGATGGTGGCCATGCTCGATGACATCGCCCAGGGTGAAGGCGACCTGACTCGGCGCCTGGCGACCGACCGGGTCGATGAACTCGGCTCGATCGCCAAAGGTTTCAACACCTTCCTCGGCAAGCTGCAAGCAATGATCAGCCAGGTAGTGAGTTCGGTAGAGAAAGTCAGCGACTCCTCGGAGCACACCGCAGACATCGCTATCCGCACCAACCAGGGC
This sequence comes from Pseudomonas sp., assembly GCF_030683065.1. Taxonomy (GTDB): domain Bacteria; phylum Pseudomonadota; class Gammaproteobacteria; order Pseudomonadales; family Pseudomonadaceae; genus Aquipseudomonas. The sequence continues at coordinate 116,704 of NZ_JAUXMX010000034.1, read as the reverse complement.
GTGCAGAGACAACAAGCTGAAATAGAACAGGTGGCAACCGCGGTACATCAAATGACCGCGACTGCGCAGGACGTGGCACGCAATGCTACCCATGCAGCTGAGGCCGCCAGGCATGCCGACCAGGCAGCCAACCAGGGCAAGCAAATCGTACAGCACAGCGCCGATTCGATTACCGCACTGGCGAGCGAAATCAGCCGGGCAGTCACAGTGGTGCAATCGCTGGCCAAGGACAGCGAAAACATCAACGCAATCCTGGTGGCTATTCGCGGAATCGCCGAACAAACCAACCTGCTCGCCCTGAATGCCGCCATCGAAGCAGCACGAGCCGGCGAACAAGGCCGCGGCTTTGCCGTGGTAGCCGACGAAGTTCGCAACCTGGCGCAGAAAACCCAGCAAGCCACTGAAGAAATCCAAAAGATGATTCAGCAGCTACAGGGTCGCACCAAGGAAGTGGTCATGGTGATGGAAGACAGCCAGCAAAAAACCGACATCAGCGTGCAGCAGGCCAGCGAGGCGGCCAAGGCTCTGGAAGCGATCACCCAGGCGGTAGCGGTGATCAACGACATGAACACGCAAATCGCCAGTGCCGCTGAAGAGCAAAGCGCGGTGGCCGAAGACATCAATCGCAATGTCACCAACATCGGTCAAGTCGCCAACGAAGTTGCCAGCGGTGCCGACGAAGCCAGCCAGGCCAGCGCCGAGCTGACCAAACTGGCCGAGCAACAGCGCCGGCTGATCAATCAGTTCAAGGTTTGATCATCACTGCCGCAGCCTGACGCCAGCTATCCCGGCGTCAGGCACTCCGGGGCATTCAGTTTGGGGTCATTGACCAGATTGGCCAGAACCCGCTCACGCAACTGCGGCTGCGGCCTGGCCAATAGCGCTTTGAGTTCATCTTGCGGCGTGTCTGCCGCCAGCCAAAGCGCCTGGGCAGCGGCATCAAGAATCAGTGGGCGACGCTGATTGGCAGCGGCTTGAGTCACCACTGCCACACTGAGATAGACACACCCCTCAACCGGATAGGCCTCCCACAGCGCAGCAAAGTAAAGCGGGCTGTCTTCGCTGGTCAGCCAATACGGCCGCTTGCGTGCTGCACCGCGCCATTCGTAAAAGCCATTGGCCGGCAATAACCCGCGACGCAAACGAAAAGCGTCGCGGAACATCGGCTGTTCGACCAGGGTTTCTGCCCGCGCCTGAGCTGGGGTTTTCGACAGATCCTTCAGCCATGGCGGCGTCAGCCCCCAACGGGCGCGCACCAGCTGGCGCTCACCTTCGACAGCACGCAGCAACAAAACCTGGGCACCAGGTGAAACATTCCACTGCGGCTGCTGATCCGCAGGAAAACCAGGTAAGGCCGCGAAGACTGGCGACCAACGGAACAGGGCATAACGTCCACACATGGGGCAACTCGATAACAGATGGGCAGCAGGCCAGACAAGCCGACTGCAGGATGGGCCAAGACGAAAAAGACCAGCAAACGACTTGCCGGGAGCCTGCGCATCAATGGCAAGCCTGCGCGCAAGCCGAGGAACGAAGCCCAACCAGATCAACTCGGCTGACTTCGCACAGCTGAACCGGCACAGTTTGGTCTAGCAGAAGGTCACATTCACCGGCAGCCCGCTAGCAGAGCAGCACACCTTGGAAGTTCTCTGGTTCATCATTGGCAAGCGGTTGCGCGTCATTGTACGTGGCGATCAACTGCTGCGCGCGCGCGGCCTGAACATCGTCGACCAGCAGACCGAGCAAACCGCAGGGCGGCAGCTCACCGACCGCCCCCGTCAAATGCTGACCGGTCAGATGGGCATTGATCCCTTCGCTGGCCAGCATACCCTGCAGCAACTCACCCTCCAGCAAATCCTGCGGCTCGTAGATGCGCTGCATCAGTCGTTTTCTCCACGCACATCGAGCGTCCAGTCAGTGCCGTCGGTGTGCAGATCAAAGACAATGGGACAACAGCATACCTGGCAGTCCTCAATGTACTGTTGGTCGCCGGCAGAGAGGTCGAGCAAGGCTTCGACCGACTCGCCACAGTACGGGCATTGATAAACCTGACTTTCCAGCATCGCTGTCTCCATGTGACTTGTAGGTATAATGGCTGATCTACCGCTGGCCCGCGTGCGGGACCACCCTCCTCCATATTCTGCTAACCACAGCTAACCACGACAAGAGAGCATGATGGGCGAATTCGATGCCATCCGACCTTACGCCGATTCCGAAGTCCCCACTGTTCTGACGCGCTTGCTGGCAGATGACGCGTTTCTCGACATTCTCACCCAGTATCGCTTCCCGCGCGTGGCCGGAGCACTGGGCTGGCTGCTTAAACCACTTATAGCCTATCGACTGCGCCTTGAGTTCAGTCAGGTTGCCTCGGTGGCCGCACTGCAAGAAAAAGTCGAAGTGTATGTCGACCAAAGTATCGAGCGCGCCACCGATGGCGTGACCTATTCCGGCGTCGAACAACTCAAGACCGGCAGCGCCTATCTGTTTATAGCCAACCACCGCGACATCGTCATGGACCCGGCCTTTGTCAATTACGCGGTATACCACGCCGGCCTGCCGACTCCGCGCATTGCGATTGGCGATAACCTGCTGCAAAAGCCGTTCGTCAGCGACCTGATGCGCCTGAACAAAAGCTTTATCGTGCATCGTTCACTCAGCGGACGCCGAGAAAAACTCGCGGCCTATCAACTGCTTTCAGCCTACATCAATCACTCGATCCGCACCGACTGCGAGTCTATCTGGATCGCCCAGGCCGAAGGTCGCGCCAAGGATGGCAACGACCGCACTGACTCGGCGATCCTCAAGATGTTCCACATGAGCCGCAAGAGCGAACCCTTTTCCGAGGTGATCGCGGCGCTGAAACTGACCCCGGTATCGATCAGCTATGAGTACGATCCCTGCGACCAAGCCAAGGCACGCGAGCTGTTCATCCGCGCCAGCACCGGCAGTTACAGCAAAGCACCGGGCGAAGACGACCAGAGCATCGCCCTCGGCATTACCGGCTATAAAGGCCGCGTACATATTCACTTCAGCACACCCGTGAGCCGCTGCCTGGAAGACAGCAAGCAGCTTGCAGCCGAGATGGACAGACAGATACTCAGCGGCTACCGGCTATTCCCGGTGCATTACCTGGCCTATGCCATGTGGAGTGCACGCGATCCGGCACTCGAGGTGCCAAGCGCAGCGCAGCTGTTTCCTGCCGAGGAACTGGCGCGCGCCGAAGCCGAGTGGAACAAGCGCCTGGCCCGCTGCCCGGCTGAACAACAGCCATATCTGGTGCTGCAATATGCCAATCCGGTGCGCAACCAATACCGTGTGAAAGCCGGCTTAGCGCTTTAGGAATGCCAGACGCAGTAACAAAAACGGCAGCTCATGAGCTGCCGTTTTTATTGCCTGAATCCATTATTACCGCCGCGTGGCAAGTCAGAACTGGGTGCTACCCCAGGACAGCGCAAGCGACCCCGCCAGGCTGACAAAACCGAAACGATAGAAAAAACGGTTAAGTCGGTGGGTCGGGCCGTCGAACATGTACATCTCCTCAGCCATATCCTTGGCATCGCCGCCCGCGATCAAGCGCGTCACTGCACGCTGCTCACGCACGCGAGTGGCCAGCAGCAACCAGCCAGCAGCCGAGCCGAAGAACAGGGCAAGGGTATTCAACGACTGCGCGGGATAGGCAAGGAAAACAGACCAGAGCGCCTGCAACGACATCAGTAATCTCCACGAGAATTTGGCGCACAGACCAGACTGATGCACCGTGAAAAGGTAAGTACTGGCGCAAAGCAGTTGCGCTGATTATGCGCAAGCCTGGGAACTCGACTTCCCGGGGATAGACACAGAACGCACAGGCACTTCATAGCCCCGCGCCCCACAAAGCGATGCGCAGCACTGGGGGAAGTTTACTGGAGTCGGTCTTTTAGACGTTTCGTTTCCGACGAACGAAAGAACCGTCCCAAAATCGTCTGAGAACCTTCACATTCCTGGCCTAGACTTTGAGTTCTATTCAGCTACGTTACCGCCATAGCAGTACGGGAGCGTATTCACTCTGCCCCAGGAGAACTGCCATGCTCACCCCACAACCACTTGATCGAGATTACCTGATCGATTCGATCGACGAGGTAGAGGAAGTCATCAACGAGCTGTCCTTCAACGTTCAGGACCACCACTGGTTGGTCTATTGCAGCCTTGGCGGTCATGAGCACTATGACCTGCCAGACATCGACCAGCACACCGGCTTCAGTCTGCCGGAGTTTTATGCCGAAGCGGCTTGAAACCCTAAAAAGCCAAGCCCGAGCCCTGCACTCAAGAAAAATGCCGCTCACCCTTACGGGAAAGCGGCATTTTTTCTGACTCGCAAGCGAATCGGCTCACTACCGTGCAAAGCGCCGCGGGCAACCAGGACCCAGCAAAACGGGTATTGGCTTAACAGCGCTGCGGTCGAGCGTTTATCGACTACTGGCTAAGCATTTGGCCAATGGTCGGATCCTTGAACGCACGGGTCAGCGCGTCGCTCAACACATCACTCACCAACTTGGTGTTGGTTTCCTGGTTCGGCGCCATACCGAAGCGCTGGTTCAATGAAGCGCCGTAGCGGCCGCTGTAACGACGCGAACTGTTCTGCATGTCGACGCGGAAGGTCGCAGTGATATCCGACTCGGTGACGTACAGGCCTTCTTTCGGCGACTGGTACTTCAACTCGGCCAGGGTCAGGGTCAGTTGCGGTGCATTGTAGGCGTTGGGAGTCGGCGTGAAACCAAGCAGACGCACCGCCGCTTCAGCCTGAGCCTGCAGTTTTGGCAGAATATCCTGACCCGTCACCACGATCGCGCTGGTTTCAGGGTACAAGCCGCCGCGCGTGCCGAGTACCGGCGACGGACGACCATCGGCAACCTTCACAACCACCGGTTGACCCTGGCCAACGGCTGCCAGTGGGGCATTAATCTTGGGTTGCGGGCTGAGTTGTTGCGGGCTGTGGGCACAGCCGACCAGGGTCAGACTGACAACAGCAATCAGACCAAACAACAGGCGATGCAGCATGCTCATCTCTCCATGGGTGTGGGGGCGCAAAATCGCCCTGCAGTATAACCAGCCGCAGCATGAGCTAACAGCATCGCTTTTTCAGCCCAACAAGCAACAAACAGCCCCTTGTCACTGCTTTGTCATGCTGATCGGGCATAAGACTTTAGTCGTCAATCGCCTGAGTTCAGTACCATGCCCTCCCTTCGTTCCTGGCTAGCCTCGCGCCGTCACATGCGCATATTTGCCCTCGTCGATGAGCACGGCCTGTGCCGCGCCTTTCGCCACTCAGCCCAGGCGCCGCAAGGCCTGGAATGGATCGAGGTCAATCAGCAACAGCTCGACTGGCTGCATAAACCACTCCCCGCAAGTGCCCGCATAGCCTCAGCCGTGGAATATTCGACCGCCGCCAAAGCATTGGCAGCCTGAACGGCGGCGGAAGAAAAGTCACTTGAGGCGATCAATTTATCTGCATTCGTCTTATAATCTCGCCCCGATTATAAGGACGCCTCCTGATCGGGCCTCGCCGTACTGCTGATGCACTAGCCATCGGTCACGCCCCAGAGAGTCGCCCACTTCGTGCAGCCCCTCAGGCTCGCCGTTTACCCATAACGCAAAATGCGTTGCAGCGATGCAACGGCACCTTTGCGCGGGCAAAAAGGCAGGCCAGGGCGAACGAGCTTTTGAGGTTCACGGCTCCAAAAGAGCGTGAAAAAAACGGTTCCAACAACTTCACAAGAGTGTGGCGAAAATGAACGATCTTGCGGCTGGCAAATGCTCCGCTATCCCTTCCGGCCTCACCCCAGGACATCTCAGCGACTGCTGATAGGCGTTGTTTCACGCTTAGGCCTTTGGCCGTCAACTGGGTGCTGCATTTTTAGGAGAAGTGGTAATGGCGCAGAACGATTACGAAACGGTAGATGTGGTGCTGGTTGGCGCCGGCATCATGAGCGCGACCTTGGGCGTGCTGCTGAAAGAGCTTGATCCTTCGCTCAAACTGGAGGTCATCGAGCTGATGGAGTCCGGTGCGATCGAAAGCTCCAACCCTTGGAATAATGCAGGGACCGGTCATGCCGGACTGTGCGAACTGAACTACACACCGCCAGCGGCAGATGGCTCTATCGACATCAAAAAGTCGGTAACCATCAACACCCAATTCGAAGAATCGAAGCAGTTTTGGGCTTATCTAGTCGAGAAAGGGATCGAGAACGGTAGCTTTGGCTCGCCAAAGTCCTTCATCACCCCGGTGCCACACTTGAGCTTCGTGCGTGGACAGGAAGGCATCGACTTCCTCAAGACTCGCTTTCAGGCACTCACCAAGCACCACGCGTTCAGCGACATGCAATACACCGAAGACCGCGCCACCATGGCCAAGTGGATGCCACTGATGTTGCCTGGTCGCGATCCTCAAGAGCCGATTGCCGCGACCCGGGTCATGGCGGGTACTGACGTCAACTTCGGCACACTGACCAAGCACCTGCTCCACAAGCTGAGCACACAGCCCAACGCACAGGTCAAATGCAAGCAGAAGGTCAACGGCCTCGAGCGCAACGGGCAAGGCTGGCGCGTCAGCATCAAGGATCTGCAAAACGGTGGTCAGCGCACGATCCAGGCCAAGTTCGTCTTCCTGGGTGCCGGCGGTGCCGCCTTGCCATTGCTGCAGATGTCCGGCATTCCAGAAGGCAAAGGCTTTGGTGGTTTCCCGGTTAGCGGCCAGTGGTTGCGCTGCGACAACCCGGAGGTGGTCAAACAGCACGAAGCCAAGGTCTACAGCCAGGCTGAAGTGGGTTCGCCGCCGATGTCGGTGCCACACCTGGACACTCGTGTAGTCGACGGCAAAAAATCCTTGCTGTTCGGACCGTATGCAGGCTTCTCGACTAAATTCCTGCGCCATGGTTCTTTGCTTGATCTACCCCTGTCGATCCGCCCCAACAACATCGGCCCGATGCTGGCTGTAGCACGTGACAACTTTGAACTGACGCGCTACCTGATCAAGGAAGTGATGCAGTCCGATGAAAAGCGCCTGAAGACCCTGCGCGGTTTCTATCCCCAAGCCAAAGTTGAAGACTGGCGCCTGGAAATTGCAGGACAACGCGTGCAGATCATCAAGAAGGACGCCAAGCACGGCGGTATCCTGCAGTTCGGTACCGAACTGGTTGCTGCTCAGGATGGCTCTATCGCCGCTTTGCTCGGTGCATCGCCAGGCGCTTCGGTGACTGTGTCGATCATGCTCGATCTGATTAAGCGCTGCTTCCCCGAGCAGGTTAAATCCGAGCAGTGGCGCAGCAAGCTGAACGAGATTTTCCCGGCCATGGCCGAGGTTCTCGCCAGCGATGCCGCGCGCTACAGCGAGGTACAGGCGCGTTCCGATGAGCTGCTGCAACTCAACGAGCCGGCCATGGCTTGAATCGGCTGCAGTACTAAGCGCTTGTGAAAAACCGCCTTGCGAGGCGGTTTTTTTATGGGTGCGGTTTCACTCAATCCACGCACGGCTCCGTTGCGGCTGGTCACCCACAGCACCGCGCAGGGTTCGCCGCGACCCGTTCAAGCCGCCTAGGCGGAGGCACCCAAGGGGTAGAAGCTGAAGTATTGACGCAGCGAGTCAACCATCTCAACGAACTCGGCTGACGGCGCCACCAAGGCAAAGCCTGAGTCGAAGCTGCCTGGGGTTACATCTTCACGGCACCACTGACAGGTGGCCGAGAAATCAATGAAGCGCGGGGCTTTTTGCCCTGGAACCTTAACGCGCATGTCAAAGCGCGCACCAACCAGCAAGGGTAATTGGCTGATCAACATCAGGCCGTCCAACGACAAATTACCGATATAGCCAATTGGCTTATCGGTAATACGGTTGAACACCTTCAAGTAGCACGGTAACTGCTGACGTTCTATTCGGCGCTGAATAGGCATAATGGCAAATCGCTATAAATGACATTTAAAGTATGGCCGCACTACTGCGCTTAAACCAGCCTCAGGTGCAGCGCTCGGACACTTGGTCACGGAGCTGACGACGAGCGGCATCAAGCTGTTCATCGCTGTAATAGGTGCGCTCGCCATTCGCCTCGGCGTGGAAATAGCGCCGCCCTTCTGCAATCTGCGCCAACCTGTTGCGCAACTCGCCGCATTCCTGCGTGCGCCGCGCTTGGCGCTCGGCAGAGGCCAGCGAAGCCTGCACCTGCTCGGCGCGACGTGCCTCGTAGAAGCGAGCGCCACGCTCCTCACGTTCGCGGGTCGCCTGGTCACGCTCAATCACCTGGGGCCTGACCTCGACTCGCTCAGCGCCTGGCGCAGCGGGCTGCTGGGAGAAATGCACCTGACCATTGGCATCGACCCAGCGATAGATCTCTGCCACTGCCAGTCCAGGCACTAACAAGAGACAGAGCAACAAACGCATAAACGTGTCCTCCCTGATTGATGCTTCAGCTTACTCCCGGAACACCACGTGGCGAAACCCTGCGACCAGTGGTCAGAGTGCCGTGGATGCGGCCTTGACCGCCCCTGCTGGATGGTGATGCCCCAACTGCTGCAAGGTCTCAAGGCGGGCTTGGGCGCGAAACGCGTATTCGCTGGACGGGTAACGGCTGATGATGAACGCATAGGTCTGCGCCGCATCGACGAACAATGCTTGCCGCTCCAGGCACTGACCACGCAACAGGGAAATTTCCGGCTGCAAGTAGGCGCGCGAACGGCTTTTACGCTCAGCCAGGGATAACTCCAGCATGACCTGCTGACAATTGCCCCGTTCATAATCACGGTAGGCATTATTCAAATGGTGGTCGAGCGACCAGCGGGTACAACCGGCAGCACTAAGGGCCAGGATCACAATCAACAGGGTTCGCATCGGTCTCTCCTCCAAGTACACAGTGTATCGACTGGTACACGAAAAACTGCAGGGCGTTAGCGAGTCACGAGCCAACTGCCCAGCAGTCAACTTTTCGCCCGCCGGCCAATTGCCACCCACAGCGTCCGCTAAGCTGATGCAGGTCAACGCCGGCTGCGCCGCCATGCGGTGCAATGGACAACTACCCCAAAACGAGGCCCAGACCATGAATCTGCAACAGCTACTGGTTGTCATCGATCCCCAGCAAACACGCCAACCAGCACTCGAGCGGGCCGTATGGCTGGCACGCAAGACCCGCGCGCAATTGCACCTGCTGCTGGTCGAATATAACGCCACCCTGGAAGCCGCCCATCTGTTCGATACCGCCTTGCAAAGTCGCGGACGTGCGGCCCTGCTCGACCGTGGCACCGCGTGGCTGGAAGAACTGGCGACGCCACTCCGGGCCGAGGGCCTGGAGGTGCACCTGGACGTGCGCTGGGGTAGGCCGCTGCACACGCTGGTCTTGGAGAAAGTGGCCGAGCAGGCGCCAGATCTGGTGCTCAAGTCCACTGCGCATGACAGCCTGCTGCGTCGACTGCTACTGACCAATAGCTGCTGGCAGCTGATCCGCCATTGCCCTGCACCGCTATGGCTGGTGCACCATGCCGAGTGGCAGGGCCATAGCCTGTGTGCGGCGCTTGATCCGGTACACAGTGCCGACAAACCGGCAGCGCTTGATCATCAGCTGATTCGTGCAGCCAGCGAGTTGAGCCGTCAACTGGGCATGCAGGCACACTACCTGCACAGTTATTCGCCCTTGCCGCGCACCCTGATGTTCGATGCCGAACTGGTCGCCAATTACGATAACTATGTCGCCCGCTGCGCCACCCAGCACCGTGAAGCCTTCGATCAGTTGATCGGCCAGTACCCCATCGCCACGCCCGACACCCACTTGATCGAGGGTTTTGCCGAAGAAGTACTGCCACGCTTTGTTCGCGAGCAACATGTTGATCTGCTGCTGATGGGCGCCATCGCCCGTGGCCACCTGGCTACAGCCCTGATTGGGCATACCGCTGAACGTATTCTGGAGAGCGTGGACTGCGATTTACTGGTGCTCAAACCTGAGCAGCGGTGAAACAACGCACGCCCGCTGTGAGCACAACGGTGGTTGCTCTAAACAAAAATCAGGGTCACTCAACCCGCTATGCCCTCCTGCTTTTGACCAAGAACCGCTTGCCGCGAACGCCTGGAGACGGGCACGATATTTTCACAATCACTGAGTAGAAAGGTAGTGCAGAGCAACAATGACTACAGGGTTATGGCGTAGTAGCCTCGCGCTCAATCGCAACTCAGGAGTCTGTGCATGACCTTTCGCCGCACCAAAATCGTCGCCACCCTTGGCCCTTCGAGCAATTCGCCCGAAGTCCTCGAACAGTTGATCATCGCGGGCCTGGATGTGGCCCGGTTGAACTTCTCCCATGGCTCGCCAGACGAGCACAAGGCACGTGCCAAGCTAGTACGTGAACTGGCCGCCAAGCACGGTCGGCATGTTGCCCTGCTCGGTGACCTGCAAGGGCCGAAAATCCGGATTGCCAAGTTCGCCTGCAAGCGCATCGAACTCAAGGTCGGCGACACGTTCACCTTTTCCACCAGCCATCCGCTGACCGAAGGCACCCAGGAAATCGTCGGTATCGACTATCCAGATCTGGTCAAAGACTGCGGGGTCGGCGACGAACTCTTGCTCGACGACGGCCGGGTGGTGATGCGTGTAGACACGGCGAGTGCCGACGCCCTGCACTGTTCGGTACTGATCGGCGGCCCACTGTCCGACCACAAAGGCATCAACCGTCGCGGGGGCGGCTTGACCGCACCAGCACTGACCGAAAAAGACAAAGCCGACATCATCCTCGCCGCCGAAATGGACCTGGATTACCTGGCCGTGTCTTTCCCGCGTGACGCTTCGGATATGGAATACGCGCGCAAGCTGCGCGACGAGTCGGGCGGCACCGCCTGGCTAGTGGCCAAGATCGAACGCGCCGAAGCTGTGGCCAACGACGAAACTCTCGACGGCCTGATCCGCGCCAGTGATGCAGTCATGGTCGCCCGTGGCGACCTCGGCGTGGAGATCGGCGATGCCGAGCTGTGCGGCATCCAGAAGAAGATCATTCTGCATGCGCGCCGCCACAACAAGGCAGTGATCACGGCGACCCAGATGATGGAGTCGATGATCCAGAACCCAATGCCAACCCGCGCGGAAGTCTCCGACGTAGCCAACGCGGTACTCGACTACACAGACGCGGTGATGCTCTCGGCGGAAAGTGCCGCCGGCGCCTACCCGCTGGAAGCGGTGCAAGCCATGGCGCGGATTTGCATCGGTGCGGAAAAGCACCCAACCAGTAAAGCCTCCAGCCATCGCATGGGCACGACCTTCGAGCGTTGTGACGAAAGCATCGCCCTGGCGGCCATGTACACGGCCAACCACTTCCCCGGGGTTAAAGCGATCATCGCCCTGACCGAAAGCGGCTACACCCCGCTGATCATGTCGCGGATTCGCTCCTCGGTACCGATCTACGCCTTCTCCCCGCACCGCGCCACCCAGGCCCGCGCTGCCATGTTCCGCGGCGTCTACACCGTGCCGTTCGACCCGGCGGCCCTGCCCCCGGAAAAGGTCAGCCAAGCGGCGGTGGATGAGCTGCTCAAGCGTGGCGTGGTCGAGCCGGGAGACTGGGTAATTCTGACCAAGGGCGACAGCTACCACACCATCGGCGGCACCAATGGCATGAAAATTCTGCATGTCGGTGAAAAGCTCGTGTAACGCCTGCGCCGTAACGTACAAAGGCCGCTCGATGAGCGGCCTTTTCGTTTGCGCAACGCCGTAGGGTGCGCCATGCGCACCGAAACAGCCGCTTACCGGAACCTGGAGAAGTCCGCCGGGCGCCGCTGCATAAAGGCCGTCAGCGCCTCGATGGCCTCTGGCGAGCGCAAGCGCTCACCGAACAGCGCGCCCTCCTCCTCGATCACCCGGCGCAACTCTTCACGACCCGGCGCACGCATCAGGCGCTTGCTGTCGGCTACCGCCGAGGGCGCCAGTTGCTGGAAACGCTGAGCCATCTCGCGAGCCCTGGCCAAGGTCGCCGGACCGTCCTGCAGCGCCTCATTGGCAATTCCCCAGGCCGCCGCCTGCTCACCCGTGAAGCCTTGCCCCAACAGCAGCAACTCGGCCGCCCGCACATGGCCGAGCAGGCGCGGCAGAAGCAGGCTAGAGCCGTATTCGGGGCATAACCCCAGGTTGACGAAAGGCATCTTCAGGCTCGCATCGCGGCTGACGTAAACCAGATCGCAATGCAACAACAGGGTGGTGCCGATGCCCACCGCCGGCCCGCTAACCGCTGCAACTACTGGTTTACTGAACTCAAACAGGGCCTGCATGAACCGGAACACTTCACTGCCCAGCCCGGACGGCGGCGCCTGGATGAAGTCGGCCACATCGTTGCCGCTGGTGAAGCACGTCTCACCGCCGGTGATCAGCACAGCGCGAACACTGGCATCCTGATCGGCCTGATCAAGCACCTCGGCCAGCCCGCTGTACATCGCCCGGGTCAGGGCATTTTTCTTTTGCAAACGATTAAAACGCAGGGTCAACAGCCCCTCTTCGCGCTCGACCAACAGGTTTTCGCTCATCACTCATACTCCGGGGGCACCCCGCAGAGGTGGTTAGCGGGCGTACGGTAAAAACAGGTCGGCAAACATCTGATTACGCGGCATACCTGCCAGATACAGGCGCCGGGTAAAGCGTTCGACACTCTCAGGGTGGCCGCAGAGTAAAGCGATGGTTTGCCGCGAAACAAGGCGCAGTTCGGCCAAAGCAGCTGGCAACTCGGCCGCACTGAGCAGTTCGACCTGCAGCTGCGAATGCTGTGCGGCCAGCTGCGCCAAGGGTTCGGCCAAGTAATGATCCGCTCGATCATGCCCCAGGTGAATGACCCGTATGCCGCCCTGGTGATCCAGCCGCAGTGCCTCGCGCAGGACCCCGTAGAGCGGTGCCAGCCCAGTCCCGGCCGCCAGCAACCAGAGCGGGCGCATCTGCCAGTCAGGGTCATAGTGCAGAGCACCGCCACGCAGCTCACCAATGCGCAAAGCATCACCCGGCTTGAACGTCCGCGCGGCATCGCTGAATGCGCCAGGCTGGCGACACTCCAGGTGGAACTCCAGCCAGGGGTCTTCGCCAGGCAGACTGGCCAACGAATAAGGCCGGGCAATGCCCGTATCGGTCCAAAGCACCAGATGCTGACCGGCGCGGTAACGCAGCGGTTGCTGGAGCATCAGGCGCAGGCGCAACACATCCGGAGTGAGCCAGTCGCAGGCATCGATTAGCGCGGGTCGTCCATCACGTAACGGATCAAACACTTCGACCTGCAAGTCATCGACAATCCGACACTGACAGGCTAGCCGCCAGCCCTGCTCGCGACGCTGCGGGTCGAGCGCATCCGGCCTGGCATCCAGCGGCTCACCGCGCAGGCACCGCACCATACACGCATGGCAACTGCCCGAACGGCAGCTATAAGGTACCGCGACCCCACCCTGCAGCAGGGCATCAAGCAGGTTGCTGGCAGGCGCAACTGTCAGGCGCTGCTGACCCACTGTCAATTCAGGCATCGGCATCCTCCCAGGCTGCTTCGCAACGGTTACGCCCGCTACGTTTGGCCCGGTAGAGCGCCTGATCGGCGCGCTGCAGCGCCTCATCCAAATCATCGTCTACGGTCAACAAGGTCATCCCGATGGACAAACTCAGAGTATCCACCTTAATGCCCAAGGGTTCAGCCTGATTAAAGGCCTCACGAAGACGCTCGCAACAGGCAGAGAACTGATCGATCTGGGTATTGGGCAGCAACAGCACGAACTCTTCGCCGCCATAACGGGCGATGATATCGCCATCGCGCAGACAGGTTTGCGCAACACTGGCGAAGGTTTGCAGAACGCGATCACCTGCGGCGTGGCCATGGGCATCATTGATCCGTTTGAAGTAGTCCAGATCGATCAGCGCCAGGCCGTGCTGACTACCCGGCTGCAGACGTTGCAACTCCGTGTTGGCAAAGCGCAAGAAGTAGCGGCGATTGAACAGGCCAGTCAACTCATCGGTGGACACCAGGTCTTCTAGTTGTCGCATCATCCCGCGCAGGGTGTCCTGATGCGCTTGCAAGGCGAAACGGCGCTGGCGCATGCGCTGACGCATGGCGTGCATATAGCTGGCAAACAGGCTCAGCCAGAGCATCACACCGCCCAGCACGCTGACCTGCACGATAGCCATAGCGGGATCGGCCAGACGGTACAGATACGCCTCATAAAGATTCAGCCCGGCAAAGCCGAAAAAAGCCATGACCGCACAGCGCGTAAACACCCTGGGCGGCAACTGGAATACACCAAACAACAGGATCAGCACGTAGACCACTAACAGGGGACCGCGGCCATTGGCGAACATGCCCAGCACAAACGTCAGCCAGGCCAGAGCAACCAGTACCTGCGCTTCGGTCAGGCTGGGGTCACGAAAACGCAGATTCTGCCCGGACAAAAACAGGCCGAGGAAGACCGCCTGAGTGAGCGCCGCCAACCCGGTAACCAGCAACACAGTCGGTATGGAGGCTCGTAACAGGTCGTTGAATACCGCGACCCAACACAGCAGTCCCGTCAGGGCGTAGGTCGACGCCGCCATGCCGAAGCGCTTCAAGAGCAGGCGCTGCAGAGTATGCTGAGAGACCCGCTGGTGATTTAGGCTCATAGGGGCTATGGGCTCCATCCCATACTGGCATTCAGCCGCCACTCTACGCCCGTGATAAGCAAATGCCCAGTACGTTCAGCGGCCGATCAGCGACCAAGGTCGACCGCCGCTCGGGTGTGCGCCCAGCGGCCCTCGCGGTATACTGTCGCGCCTTTTTTACTGCGCCCGCGTGTCGACTCATGGTTCGCCGCTCGCGAAGTTCCTGCCCTACTCCTGAATTTATAACCTGTCTTTGTAATCTGTCTTTGTAATCTGTCTATGTAATCTGTCTTTATATAAGGAGCGCCAAGCATGACCGTGATCAAGCAAGACGACCTGATCCAGAGCGTCGCCGACGCCCTGCAATTTATTTCCTACTACCATCCCGTGGACTTCATCCAGGCCATGCATGAAGCCTACCTGAAGGAAGAGTCCCCGGCCGCGCGCGACTCCATGGCGCAAATCCTGATCAACTCGCGCATGTGTGCCACCGGCCATCGGCCGATCTGCCAGGACACCGGCATCGTCACCGTGTTTATCCGCGTCGGCATGGACGTACGCTGGACCGGCGCCACCATGAGCGTCGACGACATGATCAATGAAGGCGTGCGCCGCGCTTACAACCTGCCGGAAAACGTCCTGCGCGCCTCGATCCTCGCTGACCCAGCGGGTGCACGGAAGAACACCAAAGACAACACCCCGGCCGTGATCCACTACTCCATCGTCCCTGGCGACAAGGTTGAAGTAGACGTCGCAGCCAAAGGCGGCGGCTCCGAGAACAAATCGAAAATGGCCATGCTCAACCCGTCCGACTCGATCGTCGACTGGGTGCTCAAGACCGTGCCGCAAATGGGCGCCGGCTGGTGCCCGCCAGGCATGCTCGGCATCGGCATCGGCGGCACCGCCGAGAAAGCCGCGCTAATGGCCAAGGAAGTGCTGATGGAATCCATCGACATCCATGAGCTGAAAGCCCGCGGCCCGTCCAATCGCATTGAAGAACTGCGCCTGGAACTGTTCGACAAGGTCAACCAACTGGGCATCGGTGCCCAGGGCCTCGGCGGCCTGACCACCGTGCTCGACGTCAAGATCATGGATTACCCGACCCACGCCGCATCCTTGCCGGTGTGCATGATCCCCAACTGCGCCGCCACCCGTCACGCGCACTTCGTGCTCGACGGCACTGGCCCGGCCGAGCTGGAAGCGCCGGACCTGTCCGCCTACCCGGAAATCGTCTGGGAAGCCGGTCCGAGCGCGCGCCGCGTCGACCTTAATACCATCACCCCGGAAGATGTGCAGAGCTGGAAGCCGGGCGAAACCGTATTGCTCAACGGCAAAATGCTCACCGGCCGCGATGCTGCGCACAAGCGTATGGTCGAAATGCTTAATAAAGGTGAGCAATTGCCGGTCGACCTCAAGGGTCGCTTCATCTATTACGTTGGCCCGGTCGATCCGGTCGGCGACGAAGTGGTTGGCCCGGCTGGCCCGACCACTGCTACGCGGATGGACAAGTTCACCCGGCAGATTCTAGAAAGCACCGGCCTGCTGGGCATGATCGGCAAGTCCGAACGTGGCCCGATTGCCATTGAGGCAATCAAGGACAACAAGGCCGTGTACCTGATGGCCGTCGGCGGCGCCGCTTATCTGGTCTCGCAAGCGATCAAAAAATCGCGCGTGGTGGCCTTTGCCGAACTGGGCATGGAAGCCATCTACGAGTTCGACGTAAAAGACATGCCGGTCACCGTGGCAGTCGACACCAAGGGCGAGTCGGTGCACATCACCGGCCCTGCGATCTGGCAGAAGAAGATCCACGACAGCCTGGCGATTGAAATCAAGTAACCGCGACTGTGATAAACGACAAACCCGGCCATGCGCCGGGTTTGTCGTTTAAGCGCCGGCCTCAGTCCAACGGCTCATCGTCGCGAATAAGGGTGTAGTGCCTGCCCTGCTGATCCTCGCTGTAGTCATGCACATAGAACATCACCACCTCGCCCAGACCCGGCATGGTCGCGGCATAGTCGCCGACGTCGGCCACGAAGAAACCAGCCGAGCCAGGCTTGGCCTCGCATTCGATAAAGGCGGTGACGAACGTATCGGGATCGGCATCGCCGAAGAACTCGGCGCGCTCAAGTTCGTCCCAGTCGTCAGGTGCCTTGAACGCACCGGTGAACAGCACTTTGGCATCACCGAGGTCGAGTTCTTCGACCTCGGGATCATCGTCATCCGGCCGGTAGACGGTGCAGTCCTGGGCGTCGGGGTTGCTGAGAATAGCCAGGCGCTGCTGGGGATCGATCGGGGGCATGTGGGTCTCCTTAAGTCAGGATTGCAGCCTACAGCAGGCATCGGTGTCTGTGAAAATATCGAGGCGAGAGAGTCGCAGTAGGCTATAGGTTTTTCACGCCGTCTCGGGGTGGCGGGCGAAGACCATGGCTTTCAAGCCGCTGTCGGGCTGACTGTCGGCGAACTCCGGCGGGTTTTCCAGGCGCTGGACAACGCTTAGGCAGGGCGCTTCAAGGGCCATGCTTTGCACCAAGAAGTCGGGACCGATGTCCGGGTCATTCATGCAGGCCAGGACTATGCCGTGCTCACTGAGCAGCTCGGGCAGGCGGCGCAGGACTTTTCGATAATCCTGGGTCAGGACAAAACTGCCCTTCTGGAAAGACGGCGGGTCGATGATGACCAGGTCATAGGGCGCGTGTTTTCTGATCGCCCCCCAGGACTTGAACAGGTCATGACCGAGAAAGCTAACCCGGCTCAGGTCATGCCCGTTCAGCCGGTGATTGTCTCGCCCGCGGCTCAGAGCCGCCTTGGCCATGTCCAGGTTCAGCACATGCTCGGCGCCACCCGCGATGGCCGCCACCGAAAAGCCGCAGGTGTAGGCGAACAGATTCAGCACCCGTTTACCTTCGGCCTGGGCCTGCACCCAGCGACGGCCATAGCGCATGTCGAGGAACAAGCCGGTGTTCTGCTTCTTCCCCAGATCCAGCTTGAAACGCAAGCCATGCTCGCCGATCAACCATTCATCGCGAACCTCGCCCAGCAGCCACTGGGTCATGCTGTCCGGCAAGTAGCGGTGCTGCAGCAACAGGCTATGTGCCTGGCTGTCCAGCCAGACGGGCGACTGGGTTAGCGCCATGAGCATGTGCTTAAGCGCAGTCAGTTCGTCTGGCTCAGGCTCGCGAAACAGCGATACCAGCACCACACCCTGCAACCAGTCTACGGTGATTTGCTCGAGCCCCGGCCAGCAGCGCCCGCGGCCGTGAAACAGGCGCCGTGCTTCATCGGGAGGTGGGCTTAACGCGGCGAACAACTGCTGCTGCAGGGTAGCGATGGCATCTGAATTCATGGGGGGACTTTATTACCGGGTCATTGCGGGACATTTTAAACGCAATAAAGACATGTCTTCGGAAAAACTCGGTGATTGCCCGGTTGCCCGCAGCACAATCTGCAGAAAAATCACCGAACTGGATCAGACGCCGGGACGTTTCTGCGTGGTCAGGCAGACACACCTGCAGAACCAGCGCCCATGCTCCGCCGCCGAGCCAAAGCATGGCCCTCAGGCAAGCACCTCCGATAAAGGCAGCTCACCGCTCAACAGGCCTCTGCCGCCCGCCAGCCGTTCTGGCTCGGCCCGGCTCAATCTGCCCGCACAAATCCAGATCACTTAAGTCTGCGTTAAGACTCACAGCCGACACTCACCCCCAAGCCAACAAATGAGGTTCCGGTGATGGAGCTGCCCTGGGTGCAACATGACAACGCGCTGGCTCGAATCGGCCGCGATCAACCAATGAGCCTGTACTTGGCGCAAGCTTCCAGCCCGCGCCGGGCGCAACTCGAAGCCTTTATCCATGAGCGCTTCGCGCAGCAGCATAGCGCCCGGGTTCGCCACTTCATGCCCTGCCTGTTCGGCCTGGAGGATCTCGCCGGTCAATTGCTAGGCGCGGTCGGCCTACGCAGTGGCGCCAGTGGCCCGCTATTTCTTGAACGCTACCTGAAGCAACCGATCGAGGCGGTGATCGCCGCGCAGCACAGGCATAACCCACCGAGCCGTCAGCAAATTGTCGAGGTTGGCAACCTGGCCGCCAATGGCCCTGGCGCCGCACGCCTACTGATAGTCGCGCTGACCGACCTACTGGTAGCACTGGGCTTTCGCTGGGTGACCTTCACCGGCACGCCGACGCTGCTCAACAGCTTCCAGCGCCTGGGCCTGACGCCTTTGCCGCTGGGTCCAGCCAATCCCGACTGCATGGGCGACGAACTGGCCGACTGGGGCAGCTACTACGACAGTCAACCACAGGTGATGGCCGGCGATATCTACGCCGGCCATCAACGCCTACTGCACCTCGGCGCCTATCCGCGCCTGGGCCACCAAGCCTTGTATGCACTGGAGGACATGCCCCATGTGGCCTGCCGCTGATAGCCTGTTCGCCAAACTGGCCCTGCACGCCGAGCGTATCGCCCTGCGTGAAGGCCAGCTGCAATTTAGTTACCGTCAGTTGCTCGACGAAGTGTCACGGCGTAGCGCCTACCTGACGCAGCTCGGCGTCCAACGCATCGCCCTGGACCTGGACAACGGCATCGACTGGCTGTTGTGGGATCTGGCCGTGCTCAAGGCGGGCCTGGTCTGTGTACCGCTGCCCGGCTTCTTCTCGCCGGATCAGCAACGCCATGTGCTCGACAGCGCCAGCGTCGACTGCCTGCTTGGCCAGGACAGTCCGGCGTTTCGCGACCTGGGCTTCGTTGCCACAGGCGCCGGCCTGCTGCTACGTGCGCGGCCTCAGGCTGACGAACTGCCTGCCGGCACCTGCAAGATCACCTACACCTCAGGCACCACCGGCCAGCCGAAAGGCGTTTGCCTGGACGCCCACACCCAGCTACAAGTCGCCCAGAGCCTGGTCAGCGCCAGCGCCAGCTGCCAGGTCGAACGCCACCTGTGCGTGCTGCCGCTGGCCACCTTGCTGGAGAACATTGCCGGGGTCTATGCGCCGCTGCTGGCCGGCGCCTGCGTCGAGCTGCTGCCAATGACCGAGGTCGGCCTGCTCGGCGCCAGTCAGTTCGACCTGCCGACTTTTCTCGGCGCGCTGCAGCGCGTGCAGCCGCACAGCCTGATCCTCCTGCCGCAGTTGCTGCTGGCCCTGGTCAACGCCGGCGAACGCGGTCTGCCGCTGCCCGGCTCGTTGCGCTTTATCGCGGTGGGCGGCGGCCGGGTGGCGCCGCAGCTGCTCGAGCGCGCCGACGCCCTCGGCCTGCCGGTGTTCGAAGGCTATGGCCTGTCCGAATGCGCCTCGGTGGTCTGCCTGAATACCCCGCAGCAGCGCCGTATCGGCAGCGTCGGCAAGCCACTCGAGCACCTCGAGATCCGTCTCGGGCCGGACCAGGAAGTCCTGGTCAAAGGCCCGCGCTTGCTCGGCTACCTGGGCGAGCCAGCACCCCAGGGCGACTGGCTAGGTACCGGCGATCTCGGCCACTTCGATGAAGGTTTTCTGATCCTGCACGGGCGCAAGAAACACCAGTTCATCACTGCCTTCGGGCGCAACGTCAACCCGGAATGGGTCGAGGCCGAACTGGTCCAGCAACTGCCTATCGCCCAAGCCTGGCTGCATGGCGAAGCGCTGCCGACGAATGTCGCGGTGCTGGTGCCGCGCTTCGCCGAGAGCAGCGACGAAGACCTCGCCGCTGCGGTCGAGCAGGTCAATCGGCAACTTCCCGATTACGCCCGCGTGCACCACTGGCTGCGCGCCGGGCAACCCTTCAGCAGCGCCAACCAGCAGGCCACCGCCAACGGCCGCCTGCGCCGCACCGCCCTTTATCAGCACTACCGAAGTGCCATCGACGAGTTGATGGCGCTCGATATTTTCACAACCTCTGAACCCTGCCCCGGAGATGCCCCATGAGTTTCTACGACAGCCTGCTCGAACAGACCAGCACCGAGCGCGATTACCTGCTCACCGCGCCGATCATCCAGCAAGCCATGCGCGGCCAGGTCAGCCTGCCCAGCTACCTGGCTTTCCTCACCGAAGCCTATCACCACGTCAAACACACCGTGCCCTTGCTGATGGCCTGCGGCGCGCGCTTGCCCGAGCGCCTGGAATGGCTGCGCGAGGCAATTGCCGAATACATCGAGGAGGAATACGGCCACCAGGAATGGATCCTCAACGACATCCGCGCCTGTGACGGCGATGCCGAAGCGGTGCGACGCGGCACACCCAGGTTGGCCACCGAGCTGCTGGTCAGCTACGTCTACGACCGCATCGCCCGGCATAACCCGGTGAGCTTCTTCGGCATGGTCACTGTATTGGAAGGCACCAGCATCGCCCTGGCCACCCAGGTCGCTGGCGTAATCCAGGACAAGCTGCAGCTGCCGAACAAGGCCTTCAGCTACCTGACCTCCCACGGCAGCCTCGACCTCGAGCACATCGAACTGCTGAAGACCCTGATGAACCGCCTGGACAACGACGATGACAAGGCCGCCGTGGTGCACACCGCCAAGGTGGTTTACCGCCTGTATGGCGATGTATTCCGCAGCCTGCCGCTGTCCAGCGAGGCGTGAACATGCACCTGAAAGATTGCCGAGCCCTGATCACCGGCGCCAGCGGCGGGATCGGCCAGGCGCTGGTCACTGAACTGCTGGCCAGTGGCGCGCACCTCATCTTGGTGGGGCGTAACGTAGATCCCATGCAAAGCCTGGCGCAACGCTACCCAAGCCAGGTCGTGGTGGTAAAAGCCGATATCAGCGAACGCGAAGGCCGAGAAACCGCGCTCGCCGCCGCCCAGCGTTTCGGCGGGATCAACACCCTGATCAACGCCGCCGGGATCAATTGCTTCAGCCTGCTCGAACAACACGACGAGCAGGCCATCGCCGAGCTGATCGGCCTCAATGTCACCGCCACCCTGCAACTGACTCACCGTCTGCTGCCGCTCTTGCGCCAGCAAGGCCGGGCGCTAGTGATCAATCTGGGCTCGACCTTCGGCTCCATCGGCTACCCCGGTTTCACCGCCTACTGCGCCAGCAAATTCGCCCTGCGCGGCTTTTCCGAAGCGCTACGCCGCGAGCTGGCCGACACCCGGATCAAGGTTCTCTACTTCGCCCCGCGCGCCACCCGCACCACGATGAACGCCGCCAACGTGGTGGCGATGAACGACGAACTCAACGTCGCCATGGACGATCCGCAGCGCGTTGCCGCGCAACTGATCGAGGCAATCCGCCGCGAACACGAGGAAAGCTACCTGGGCTGGCCGGAAAAACTCTTCGTGCGCCTTAACAGTCTGCTGCCCCGCCTGGTCGACCAGGCTTTGCGCAAGCAATTGCCGATCATTCAACGCTTCGCCCGCTCCAAGCCCTGAAGGAGTTTCACCATGAAGTTTGCCCGCACCCTCGCCTGCACCCTGCTCTGCCTGGGCAGCCTGCCCGCTTTCGCTCTCAGCGAGCAAGGCCGGCAGCAACTGCAACAGCTGCAAAGCCGCTGGGCCGAGATCAATTACCAACTGCCGGAGAAACAGCGCGAGGCGGCCTTCGCCACGCTCGCCGAGCAGGCGCAACAGGCGGTCAAGGCCGAACCAGAAGCCGCTGAATTGCTGATCTGGCGCGGCATCATCCTCAGCACCCAGGCTGGCGCCAAGGGCGGATTGGGCGCACTGGGTCTGGTCAAGCAGGCCAAGGCCAGCCTCGAGCAAGCCTTGAGCGCGGATCCCCAAGCACTGGACGGTTCTGCCTACACCAGCCTCGGCAGCCTCTACTATCAAGTGCCGGGCTGGCCGGTCGGCTTCGGCGACGAGGAGAAAGCCGAAGCCATGCTCAAGCAGGCTCTTGCGCTGAACCCGGACGGCATCGACCCGAACTACTTTTATGGCGACTTTCTCCAGCGCAACCAGCGCTACGCCGAGGCCAAAGTGACCCTGGAAAAAGCCCTGCAGGCGCCCGACCGCCCTGATCGCGCCAGTGCCGATGCGGGTCGCCGCGCCGAAACACGGCAACTGCTCGGTGAAGTCAGCAAGAAGCTGGAATAAGTCTGCTAAGCGGAGTTGAATGATCACAGATCACCCGCCGCCCATGTGCGCATGGTGCAGCCTAACCAAGGAACCCCAATGCGCATTTTGCTGGTCGAAGACGATACCGCCCTCGGTGAAGGCATCCGCACCGCCCTCAAGCCCGAGGGCTACACCGTCGACTGGGTGCAGGACGGCAGCAGCGCCCTGCATGCCCTGACCCATGAAAGCTTCGAGCTGGCGATCCTTGACCTCGGCCTGCCGCGCATGGACGGCCTGCAGGTGCTCAAACACCTGCGCGCCGCCGCCAACCCGGTGCCGGTATTGGTGCTCACCGCGCGCGACTCCACCAGCGACCGCATTGCCGGACTGGATGCTGGCGCCGACGATTACCTGATCAAGCCGTTCGACGTCGATGAGCTCAAGGCGCGCTTACGCGCCCTGCTGCGGCGTAGCTTCAACCGTGCGCAGCCAGCCCTGGAGTACCGCGGCATCAGCATCGACCCGATCAGCCAAGCCGTAAATTTTCAGGGCCAGGTGGTCAACCTGCCGCGCAAGGAGTTTCTCCTGCTGCACGAACTGCTTGCTCAACCCGGCCGCGTTCTGACCCGCGACAAACTGCAACAGGCGCTCTACGGCTGGGACGAGGAACTGGAAAGCAACGCCCTGGAAGTGCACGTGCACCACCTGCGCAAGAAGTTCTTCGCCGATCTGATCCGCACCGTGCGCGGCGTCGGCTACTTGGTGGACAAAGTCTGATGCTGTCGATTCGCGCCCGCACCCTGCTACTGGTTCTCGGCTTGCTCAGCCTGTCGATGACCCTTATTTCCTATAAAAGCTACCGCGATGCCCAGCATGAGATCGAAGAGCTATTCGATGCCCAACTCGCGCAGACCGCCCGCCTGCTGCAAGGCATGCTCAGTCGCGATATGCCGCCCAGCGCGCGCCAAAGCCTGCAAAGCGCACTGAACCAGGCAGTTCTGGCGCAACATGATGACAGCGATTATGGCACAGCTAGCGGCCACCCCTACGAAGGCAAACTGGCCTTCCAGGTGCTCGATGAACAAGGCCAGGTGCTGCTGCAGTCAGCCAGCGCACCGACCGGCGTACTGGAAAAAATGGTCGAAGACCTAACGCAAACGGATCGCCTGCCTCTGCTGACCCACATCGCCGAGCAGCTTGCCGGCTACCACACGGTGACCATGGGCAACTATCACTGGCGCCTGTTCATTCTGCACGACCGGCCAGATAGTCACTGGATTGTGGTTGGCGAGCGAGACGATGTGCGTGGTGAACTGGTGGGTAAAGTCGCCTTGCGCAGCCTGCTACCCGACTTGGTTGGTCTGCCCCTGCTCGCCTTGCTGGTTTGGCTCGCGGTGGGCTGGGGGCTGCGCCCGCTGCGGCGCATGGCAGAGTTGATCAAGGCCCGCGCGCCGAACAACCTGGCGCCGTTGCTGCTGTCGCCACTGCCCAGCGAACTGGAACCGATGGGCGCCGCACTCAACCGCCTGCTGCTGCAGGTCAACCAACTGCTCAACCAGGAGAAACGCTTTATCGCCGACGCCGCCCATGAGCTGCGTACACCGCTGGCAGTGCTGCGCATCCACGCGCAAAACGCCCTGCAAGCTCCTGACCCGGTCGACCGCAACGAAGCGTTGCACCAACTCGGTAGCGGCGTCGAGCGTGCGACCCGCGTAATCACCCAGCTGCTGACCCTGGCCCGCCTCGAACCCAGCGTAGTGCAACTGGCGATGGTCGACCTCGACCTGCTCGGCTTCGTGCGCAACGAACTGGCCGAACTGACCCCCCTGGCCCTCGATCGCCAGCAAGATCTCAACCTCGACGCTGACGAGAGCAGCGACTACCACCTGCTCGCCGACGGCCCGAGCTTGGGGACTCTGCTGCAGAACCTGATCGGCAACGCCGTGCAATACACCCCAATCGGCGGACGCATACAGGTGCAACTGCACGCGCAAAACGATGCCCTGACTCTGCGTATCCAGGACAGCGGCCCCGGCGTTGAACCTGCGCTGCGGGAGCAACTCTTCGAACGGTTCTACCGCCAGGGTGACGGCCAGGGCGCTGGCCTGGGCCTGTCGATAGTCCTGCGCGTGGTCGAACTGCACCGCGGCAGTATCAGCCTCGATGAGTCGCCGCTGGGCGGGCTGGAAGTCTGCGTACGCTTGCCAAAGAATGCCCGCGAGCAGCTGAAATGATCGGTGAGCGGAAATCGGCCAAGGGCCGACATCCGCAAACAACATATACAAG
Source organism: Pseudomonas sp. (assembly GCF_030683065.1). Classification (GTDB taxonomy): domain Bacteria; phylum Pseudomonadota; class Gammaproteobacteria; order Pseudomonadales; family Pseudomonadaceae; genus Aquipseudomonas. Next base: position 91,862 of record NZ_JAUXMX010000034.1, on the reverse strand, counting down.
CAGCGTTAGAGCTTCAGGTTGACCGACAAGTAGGCCGAACGCCCAGGCGCGGCAGAGAACATCGGCTGGTCATCACCGCCCCAGAAGAAGTTGTCGTACCAGACGTATTCATACTCTTCATCCAGAACGTTCTTCATTTGCAGATCAAGGCTGGTAGTTGGCGAAAGGTTGTACCTCACGTTGGCATCAAGCAGCGCAAAGCCACCGTATTTGCCTTGCTCGTTCAACTCATCGATGTAGTAGTCACCTTGGGCTCGCGCCTGCAGGCCGAACTGCCAATCCTGATGAGGCTGGTATTGCGCGCCCAGGTTGGAGATAAAGCGCGGCGTGGAAAACACCTCGTTACCCGCCAGGGACTGACCCGCGCCGGTAAAAGCGCTGACTACTTTGGCCTCCTGAATCGAATGCGATGCCCAGACCGTCCACTCGTCATTGAGGGTGGCGTTGAGCTGCAGATCAACCCCGCGGCGGCGGGTTTCGCCCAGGCCGACGGTGGTGCCGGTACTCGGCATGTTGGCCACTTCGTCGGTGGCGTCCTGTTGCCAAACCGCGACACGCGCCTCGGCGCCGACAAACGGATCAAAGCGAACGCCCACTTCCTTGCCGGTGTTGATCGACGGCTTGAAGGTCGCCTGCCCGGCAGTCATGTAAGCCGGTGCGCGCGACCCGGTCAGCACCTGAAAGGTTTGCCCCCAGTTGGCATAGATGTTTACCGATGGCGTCAGGCTGTACACCACACTGAGCTTGGGTTGCTCAATCCATCCGTAATCCTGCAAATCAGCGTCGATATTGCCCGGCAATTGGGTTTCGCCGGAGAACTTGTCCACCCGGTAAGCCGGAATGATTTTCAGCGAGTCGGTGGGCTCGATCACCGCCTGGACGAAGGCGCCGAGGTTATCCAGCTCGTAATGGTCGTCGTTCTGAATGCGCGCAGGGGTAGCCGAGAAATCGGTCGGCACGCTGAAGTTGTAGCGGTAGCGGCGGTATTCATTATTTTGCTGCTCAACGTTAACCCCGCCCTCAAGGGTCAACCACTCGCGGGCTGACCAGGTGAGCGTGTTGAGCACGCCGGTCTGGTCTTCCTTCCACTGCCGGCGCTGACGCGGCGCGTTGCCGAGCGGATAATTGGTGAAGGTCACTTGGCGGTCATCGTCGTAGCGATTGTGGTAGAGCTTGCTGCTCAACCCCAGGTCATCGCGCAGTTGCCAATCCAGGTGCACAGCCACTTGCTGCATGTCGCGATCATCGCCATCGTTGGCATTTTTGGCGGCGGAACCGCTGCGATCGGCATCCAGTTCGGCCTTGGTCTGAAAGCCGGACTCTTGCGCTTCGTGGTGATAGATACGCGTCACCAGGCCGACTTTCAGCAGCTCGGCGTCATCGGTGAAGAACCACTTGCCGCCGATGGCGTATTTGTCCGACTGACTGTGGTCGCGATGGCCATCGCTGTCTTGCTTGGCGAAGAAATAGTTCTGCGCAAAGTTACCCGACTCGCGCCCCACGGCCACTTGCAACTCACGGGTGTTGAAGCTGCCGTAGGTCAGCCGACCATCGCTGTAGTTGCCGCCCTGACGGGTGACGAAATTGATATTGCCGCCGATGTTATGCAGGCCATACCGCGGGTCGTTGGTGCCGCGCACCACCTCGATATGCTCGATATCCAGCGGGAAGACCATGTCGATAAAGCGCTGGTTGCCGCTGTTGACGTTGCTCGGCACGCCATCAATCAGGGTCTTGATGCCATTGATGTAACCCTCGCCGTTGAACGCACGGAAAGTCGCCTTGCCAGATTCCGCCCCCTGGCGGGTTTCAGTCAGCTGGATGCCGGGCATCTGCCCCAGTAACTCCCAACTGTTCATCACGCTTTTGTCTTCGATCATGTCGCCACCGAGTACATCCACGGAGGTCAGCACGCTGGTGCCGGTCTTTTTCAACTCACTGGATTTAGCCTTCACATACTGTGAACCCAGGGTAATAGTGGACTCGCCAGCCTGAGCGGCGAGCACACTGCCGCTGCTCAACAGCGCCATTAGCGCCACAGGGAAAAGCTCGATCTTCATGTATTTCCTTGATTTTTCAGAGGGGGAGCCTGGAGGAACCGCCGGAGTTGTGGCGACCCTGTAACCGCCTACGCCCGCTTTTGTGAATAGCGACGGCCAGGCTTGGTGTCACGGAGCAATTCAGACCAGGTAAATGCCAGGTGCATTGTTACGCGCTGGCTTGCCACACCCGGCCAAAGCAAAACACATGTTATATCATAACAATGATAATCATCTAGCTGCCGCGGCATCCCTTGTTACTCGGCCGTCAATCCGCTGCTTGCAGAAATCAACCCGCATCGTGACGGAGTGACAAGTCCGCCAGGTGCTGCAGGCAGCGGGCGCAGCCTTGTCGAGCAAACTCGATGATGAACATTTCGGATTTCAGCGCAGACCTGTGCACCAACCGCTGGTGGGTCGCGGCAGGCATTGACAGAGGAAAACATCCTCAGCTGGAAGGGATCATTCATACGGCCACGATTGCCGTAGCCGAAACAGGGACGAAGCCAAAAGGAATATGTGCCAAGTACCGGCCACAGGCGTGAATCGAAGCGGCTGCGGGGGCGCGCATAGCAAAGCAGACAACTGTCTGCCAGACACGCGAGGGAGGACAAGTTGCAACTTAACCTGTCAGGGGATTGCCAGCTGCTACTGCGCAATTCAACTCACACAACGCAACACGATGAGTTGCGCGGCAGTTTCGCGCGCATTACCCATCAGCCGCAGGCTGGGACGGCGCCCTCAAATGCATCACAACGCGGCCCCGTTCAAGAGACCACAATGGGAATCGGTTCGGGCTTTGCGCTGCCGTTAGCCGTTAGCCGTTAGCCGTTAGTGAAAAAGGGAGTCACTCGACAGGCCGTTTTTTTCAAAAATCTCGCGCAAACGCTTCAACGCCTCAACCTGAATCTGCCTGACTCGCTCACGGGTCAGGCCAATTTCCTGACCAACCTCCTCCAGAGTGCAGCTCTCGTGGCCGCGCAGACCAAAGCGCCGGATCACCACTTCGCGCTGCTTGTCGGTCAACTCGGACAGCCATTGATCGATGCTTTGTGAGAGGTCGTCGTCTTGCAGTAATTCGCACGGATCAGTCGGCCGATCATCGGTCAGCGTATCGAGTAGAGTCTTGTCAGAATCTGGACCAAGGGACACATCTACCGAAGAAACCCGCTCATTCAAGCCGAGCATGCGCTTTACCTCACCCACTGGCTTTTCCAGCAGATTGGCAATTTCTTCCGCCGAAGGCTCATGGTCAAGCTTCTGGGTTAGCTCACGCGCCGCTCGCAGGTAGACATTGAGTTCTTTGACCACATGGATCGGTAAACGAATGGTGCGCGTCTGGTTCATGATCGCCCGCTCGATGGTCTGGCGGATCCACCAGGTCGCGTAAGTCGAGAAGCGGAAACCGCGTTCCGGGTCGAACTTCTCGACTGCCCGGATCAAGCCGAGGTTACCCTCTTCAATCAGGTCGAGCAGCGATAAGCCACGATTGACGTAGCGCCGAGCAATTTTCACGACAAGACGCAGGTTGCTTTCGATCATGCGCTTACGCCCAGCCGGATCGCCTTTCTGCGCCAGCCGCGCGAAAAAAACTTCCTCTTCAGGGCTAAGCAGGGGGGAAAAACCGATTTCGTTGAGATACAACTGAGTGGCGTCTAGCGCGCGGGTGTAATCAATATATTTGTGCTGCTTAGTGCCGGACTGCTTGGCTTTGCTACGCGTGACTGGCGTTTCTGCCTGCTTATTCGGTGTATCTGTCAGTACGATGCCCGGCTCCATCAAGAGCATTTCATCGTCGACGTCAAACTCCGGCGCTTCTTTTGGATTGAGTGCCATTATTGTTGTCCCTTGCTGAGTTCGACAGCAAGCTCGGGTGGCACCTCGGCAACACCTGAGCCCGTCCCTCCCATGTCATGGAACAGACGGGCGACAGATCAAAGACGTGGCAAGTATTGCAACGGATCTACGGGTTTACCCTGACGGCGAATTTCAAAGTGAAGCTTCACCCGGTCAGCTCCCGTGGAGCCCATTTCGGCAATTGATTGCCCAACTTTGACCTGTTGTCCCTCCTGAACCAACAGCCTACGGTTATGCCCATAGGCGCTTACATAGGTATCGCTATGCTTGATGATGACCAACTCACCGTAGCCCCGTAAACCACTCCCGGCGTACACCACTGACCCATCAGACGCAGCCAAAACAGGCTGTCCCAAATCACCAGCGATATCAATTCCTTTATTCAAACTGCCGTTTGAGGAAAATCGGCCGATTACCACACCGTTAGTAGGCCAAGCCCAGCCGGACGCTGAGCGCTGAACCGACTGCACTGGCGTAGTTGCCGGAGTGGCCTTGATTGGCGCGGATACCTGGGCCTGTGGCCGCGCTGCGGGGGCAATCGGACGAGCGACGGAAGCGGGTCGATTGACTGCAGGCGCGACGGCCACAACAGCGCCAGATCCAGACTGACGGCCGTCGAAGCGAATCGCCTGACCAACCCGAATCAGGTAAGGCGCAGCAATGCCGTTGCGCGCAGCCAAGGCTTTCCAGTCCCAACCGAAGCGAAAAGCAATCGAGTAGAGGGTGTCACCGCGCCGCACAACATATTGGCCGCTGGTTACCGGTTGACGTTGCTGTACCGCGCCGCCCCGATTATCCCGATCGACGACCTGCACGCCTCCCGATTGCGTACTTACACAGCCGGCCAGCAGCGCAGCAGTAACAAGAGCCCCCAACAGGCTCCGAGCACCGCGCCTGCATATTCGCGATTGAATGGCAGTGAAACTCACCCGTATCTCCCTCTGTGGCTAGTGGCGGCTGCTGAATGGCGCGTATTGTGCCGCAATTATTCGGCGCAGCCAGTGCTTTGCTGACGGCGGCCAGCCAGCCACTCCAGGCCGAGCACCAGCAGTATCCCGCCCAAAGCCAAAAGAATTGCCAATAGTAGCTGTGGATCCTGCCCGCTGACTTCGGCAAAACGCCCCGGCAAGAGATTGGTCTGCAGCAATGGCACCTGCTGCCCATGGCTGTCCGCTTGCCAGGTCAGGGTTTCTTTCCACGGCCAGAGCTTGTTCAGCGAACCCAGCATCAACCCCGTCAACAACGCCAGGGTCAAGTCACGCCAGCGCACCAACAGCCAACGCAGCAGCCCGGCGAAGCTGACGATACCAACCAGGCAACCGCTGGCAAACAGCATCAGCACATTGATATCCAAGCCCTTCACTGCGCCGAGAATGAAAGGATACAGGCCAAGCAACAAGAGGATGAAGCTACCGGAAATACCCGGCAGGATCATCGCGCAGATGGCAATCGAACCGGCAAAGAAAATACTCAGCGAGTCTGTCCCCCACTGCACCGGCGAGGCCACCGTGATCCAGTAGGCAAAAGCTGTTCCAATGACGAAACTGACAAAGCGGCTCCAGTTCCAGCGCTGGATTTCACGCGCAACCAGATGCGCCGACACCAGGATCAAGCCAAAGAAGAACGACCATACGGGGATCGGGTGCTCCTCCAGCAAGAAGGTGATCACCCGCGCCAAACTGAGCACGCTGGTCAGAATGCCCGCCAACAGAACCAACAGGAAAGTCGCATTGGCAGCCTGCCACGCGGCAAGCACACGACCACGCAAGAGCATGCCGAGAGCGGCAGGCACACTGGCTATCGAGCGCAGCAACTCATCGTAGATACCACTGATAAAGGCGACGGTACCGCCGGAAACGCCAGGCACGACATCGGCTGCGCCCATGGCAATGCCTTTGGCGAAGAGCAGGATATGTTTGTTCATGGATCCTTCCAGGAAAACGATAAAAATCAGGCCAAGGGGCCATTGAGCAAGGGGACGAAACGCACTGAGTCCAGTGTATGCCTGGCAAAACCCTGCTCTTCACGGACAATCAGCAGTAGCTCTTGTTCATCGCCAGCACCAACAGGGATCACCAAGCGCCCACCGGGTGCCAGTTGGTCAAGCAAGGCCTGAGGCACTTCGCTGGCAGCGGCGGTGACGATAATGCCGTTGTAGGGCGCCAATGCCGGCCAGCCCTCCCAACCATCACCCCAGCGGAACACCACATTGCGCAGGTTCAGTTCGCTCATGCGCTCTTTGGCACGATCCTGCAGGTTTTGAATGCGTTCGACGCTAAAAACCCGCTCGACCAGTTGAGCGAGAATCGCCGTCTGGTAACCGGAGCCGGTGCCAATTTCCAGCACCTTATCCAGGGGACCGGCGCCCAGCAGCAACTCACTCATACGCGCAACCATATAAGGCTGCGAGATGGTCTGGTTGTGGCCGATCGGCAGTGCGGTGTCTTCGTAAGCGCGGTGGGCCAGAGCCTCATCGACGAACAGGTGGCGCGGCGTGCGGCGGATCGCCTCCAGCACCCGGGCATTGGACAAGCCCTCCTCGTACAGCCGCTGAATCAGCCGCTCACGCGTACGCTGCGAGGTCATGCCGATGCCGCGATGAAGCAGCTCGTCTTGCTCACTTCTCATCAGAGCAGTCCCTCCAGCCAAGGTTGCAGGCTGCTGAGACCGTCCTGAAAGGTACGATCCAACTGCAAAGGCGTAACGGAGACAAAACCCTGCATCACTGCATGGAAATCCGTACCGGGCCCGCCGTCCTCGGCATCGCCAGCGACCGAAATCCAGTAGCCTTCCTTTCCGCGCGGATTGATCACCTTGACCGGCGCGGCCGCACGGGCGCGATGGCCCAGGCGAGTCAGCTGGATACCCCTGATATGCTCCAGCGGCAGGTTGGGGATATTCACGTTGAGCACAGTGCGCGGCGGTAAATCCAGCTGCTCATGAGCCTCAACCAGCTTGCGCGCGAAGTAGGCGGCAGTCGCCAGATTATCTGGTTGCCGCGACAGCAGCGAAAACGCGAATGCCGGACGCGCCAGAAAGCGGCCTTCCAAAGCCGCCGCTACCGTGCCGGAATAGAGCACGTCATCACCGAGGTTGGCGCCCAGGTTGATACCGGCCACCACCAGATCAGCCACATGCGGCAGCAGCCCGTTCAAGCCCAAGTGCACACAATCGGTAGGCGTGCCGTTAAGGCTGATAAAACCATTGGGCAAGGTGCAAGGGTGCAGCGGACGGTCGAGGGTCAGCGAACTACTGGCGCCACTCCTGTCCTGATCGGGTGCGATCACCGCACACTCGGCATAATCGGCCAGAGCAGCATGCAGTGCGGCAAGGCCCGGCGCGGCAACGCCGTCATCGTTGGAAATCAGAATACGCATGGGTTGTCCGTCTGCCCTGCAGGCAACAGGTCGACAAGCTCACGCACCAAGACGGTGGCAAAGCATCCAGCCGGCAGGACGAATTCCAGTTGCAGAATGTCAGGCTCGGGATAATGCCACGTCAAACCGCCAATGGGGAGGCGCAGGATACGCCGTTCGTGCGTCATGCCCGCTTCTGCCAACCAGTCGACCAGTGCACGTTCGTCCTCGGCGATCTTTTGCTCCATGCTTTGGGCGACTCCAGCGGCCGTTGAGGTGCCCGCGCCCCACAAAGGTCCGGTCGGGTGCAGGTCGAGAATCGCCAGGCGCGGGTCGCTGCACTCCGCCTCTGCGGCAAGGAAAAAACTGCGGCTGTCGGTAAAGGCCAGCAGATCACCAGGCAGCGCCTGGTTCCAGGTACCCGCAGCGACCCGCGCAGCCAGCACCCGATTGAACAGCAAGCTGCGCGCTGCCGAGAGCACGCGCGAACGCACGTTACGCTGTTCGGGCAAGCTCTGGCGCTCGGCAAAATGCCGGGCATGGGCGATATTGCCGCCCTCGAAACCAAAGCGCTGCAGACCGAAGTAGTTGGGAATGCCTTGCGCAGCAATCTGCGTCAAACGCCGTTCCAGCACATCGCGATCCGCATCAAGCTGGGTTAGACGCAACGTGAAACCGTTGGCTGCGTGCGCGCCACGCTGCAGTTTGCGCGAGTGGCGCACCTGCTTGAGGATACGCAGGCTGGCGTCCTCGGCACCGCTCAGAACCGGATCGGACTTGCCCGGCAGGTGCAGGCTGAACCATTGGCGGGTCAACGCCTGGCGATCCTTGAGACCGGCGTAGCTGATCATGCGCACCGAGACACCCGCGGCACGGGCAATCCGTTTGGCTGCTTCCTCGGTATTCAAGCCACGTTTTTCTACCCATAGCCAGAGGTGTTCACCTTCGCCAGCCAGAGGGATATCCAGCACCTCGTCGACCTGAAAGTCTTCCGCCACGGCCTTGAGTACTGCCGCACCGCACGGCTCACCATGGCCGCGTGGGCCAAGCAGTTCGAGCTCGTTCATCGGGTCACCAACAGCGCGACGGCATGCACCGCGATACCTTCTTCGCGACCGGTGAAGCCGAGCTTCTCGGTGGTGGTCGCCTTGACGTTGACCTGATCCAGCGAGACCTGCAAATCTTCGGCGATCAGAACGCGCATAGCCGCGATGTGCGGCGCCATCTTCGGCGCCTGGGCGACGATGGTGGCGTCGACATTAGCCACCTGCCAGCCTTTTGCTTGCAGCAAACCCAAGACATGGCGCAGCAGCACACGGCTGTCGACGCCCTTGAAGGTCGGATCGGTATCGGGGAAGTGCTGGCCGATATCACCCAGTGCAGCAGCACCGAGTAAGGCATCGGCAAGCGCGTGCAGCAGCACATCGCCGTCGGAGTGAGCCAGCAATGCGAGCGTGTGAGGAATTTGCACGCCACCCAGGGTAATAAAATCGCCCTCGGTAAAACGATGCACATCATAGCCGTGGCCAATACGCATAAAACAACGCCCTGAAAAAGTCTGGCAGTGATTCTACATGCAGGAGCCTGACTGTAGGGTTCGCTGTGCACACCGGCAATCGGCCCGCACCCGTTTCACCGCCTCAAAACGCTGCTCTTGCCACATCCTACTGCAGCGCTTGAGCGTGGTGGCGCAGGTGATCCTCGATAAAGCTGGCGATGAAGTAGTAGCTGTGGTCATAGCCAGGCTGCAGGCGCAGGGTCAGCGGATGTCCCGCAGCTTGCGCTGCATTCTTCAGCGCGTCCGGCTTCAGCTGGCCTTCGAGAAAATCATCGCGATCGCCCTGGTCAACCAGGATTGGCAGGCGCTCGGTCGCTTCGGCGATGAGCGCGCAAGCATCCCATTCGCGCCAACGCGAGCGATCGTCACCAAGGTAGCGGGAAAACGCCTTCTCGCCCCACGGGCAGTTTGACGGATTGCCAACCGGCGCAAAGGCCGAGAGTGACTGATACCGACCGGGATTGCGCAATGCACACACCAGCGCGCCATGCCCGCCCATCGAATGGCCGCTGATGCCACGCTTGGCCGAGACCGGGAAATTGGCCTCGATTAACGCCGGCAACTCCTGCACCACGTAGTCGTGCATGCGGTAATTGCGCGCCCAGGGCTCTTGGGTGGCATTCAGGTAGAAGCCGGCACCCAGACCAAAATCCCAGGCGCCATCAGGGTCGCCCGGCACGTCCGCCCCGCGCGGGCTGGTGTCCGGCGCCACGATGATCAAGCCCAGCTCCGCAGCCAAGCGGTGTGCACCGGCCTTCTGCATGAAGTTTTCGTCATTACAGGTCAGCCCGCTCAACCAGTAAAGCACTGGCAACCTGGCACCCTGCTCGGCCTGCGGCGGCAGGTAGACCGCGAACACCATGTCGCAATTGAGCGTGCTCGAACGGTGCCGATAACGTTTGTGCCAACCGCCAAAGCTTTTCTGGCAAGACAAATTTTCCAGCGTCATAACGTCCCCGTAGGGTGCGCTGCGCGCACCACAACAAATCATTAGAAGTGAATGACGGTGCGGATGCTTTTGCCTTCGTGCATCAAGTCAAACGCCTTGTTGATATCGTCCAGCGGCATGTTGTGGGTAATGAAGGTATCCAGTGGGATTTCACCCGTCTTCGCCTTCTCCACGTAGTTTGGCAGCTCGGTACGACCTTTCACCCCACCGAACGCCGAACCGCGCCAGACTCGCCCGGTGACCAGCTGGAACGGCCGGGTCGAGATCTCCTGACCAGCACCGGCTACACCGATAATGGTCGACTCACCCCAACCCTTGTGACAGCACTCCAGCGCGGCGCGCATCAATTGCACATTGCCGACGCACTCGAAGCTGTAATCCACCCCACCATCGGTCATTTCGACGATCACGTCCTGGATCGGCTTGACGAAATCCTTGGGGTTTACACAATCGGTCGCCCCCAGCTGCCGGGCAATCTCGAACTTGCTCGGGTTAATGTCGACAGCGATGATCCGCGCAGCCTTGGCCATCTTCGCGCCGATGATCGCTGCCAGGCCGATGCCGCCCAGGCCGAAGATCGCCACACTGGCGCCCTCCTCGACCTTGGCAGTATTCAAGACCGCGCCGATCCCCGTGGTTACGCCGCAGCCGAGCAAGCAGACCTTTTCCAGCGGCGCATCCTTGGGAATCTTGGCCAGGGAAATTTCCGGCAATACGGTGTATTCGGAGAAGGTCGAGCAACCCATATAGTGGTAGATCGGCTGACCCTGATAGGAAAAGCGACTGGTGCCGTCCGGCATCAGGCCTTTGCCTTGGGTAGTGCGCACCGCCTGACAGAGGTTGGTCTTACCGGATTTGCAGAATTTACACTCGCGGCATTCGGCAGTGTAAAGCGGAATCACATGATCACCGATGGCCAGCGAAGTCACACCCTCACCTATCGCCTCGACGATGCCGCCCCCTTCATGCCCAAGGATGCAGGGGAAGACCCCTTCCGAATCTTCACCGGACAAGGTGTAGGCATCGGTGTGGCACACGCCCGTAGCGACAATGCGCACCAATACTTCACCGGCCTTGGGCGCCTCGACATCCACTTCGACAATTTGCAACGGTTGGTTGGGGGCAAAGGCTACCGCAGCACGTGACTTGATCATGATCGCTCTCCGACGGGATATAACAGTGGCACAGAGTGTAGATCACCTCTCAGGAAGTATTAATCGGCATTATGGCAAAACATTATTGCCATACAGGGATAATCAGGCGGAGCCGGAATAGACTCTGCTGATCGCCAGCGAGCTGGCTCCGACAAGGAACAGAATGATGAATCGCTGGGAAGGCCTGGATGAATTCGTTGCGGTCGCCGAGTGCGGGCAATTCACCGCCGCCGCCGAGCGCCTGGGCTTGTCCTCCTCCCAGGTCAGCCGCCAGGTCGCCCGCCTGGAAGAACGCCTGCAAACCCGCCTGTTCTACCGCAGCACGCGCCGCGTGGCGCTGACCGAGGCAGGGCAAACCTTTCTGCAGCATTGCCAGCGCCTGCAGGATGCACGCGAAGAAGCGCTGCGGGCGGTCGGCGACCTCGGCAGTGAACCCAAAGGCCTGCTGCGCATGACCTGTGCAGTGGCCTACGGCGAACGCTTTATCGTGCCCCTGGTGACGGACTTCATGATGCGCCACCCGCAACTGCGCGTAGACATTGAACTGAGCAACCGCAACCTGGACCTGGTTCACGAAGGCCTGGACCTGGCCATTCGCCTCGGCCGCCTGCAAGACTCGCGACTGATCGCCACCCGCCTGGCGCCCCGGCGCATGTACCTGTGCGCGGCGCCAGACTATCTGCAGCACTACGGACGTCCGCACAGCCTGTCCGAGCTCGACCGGCACAACTGCCTGGTAGGCAGCTCCGATACCTGGAGCTTTCAGCTCGATGGCCGGGAAACCGCGCACCGCGCGCAAGGCAACTGGCGCTGCAACAGCGGTCAGGCGGTACTCGATGCGGCGTTACGCGGCCTGGGGCTGTGTCAGCTGCCGGACTACTACGTACGGGAACATTTGCGCAGTGGTGCCCTGGTGTCCCTGCTGGATAACCAACAGCCACCCAACACCGCAGTCTGGGCGCTCTACCCCCAGCAACGGCATCTGTCGCCCAAGGTCCGTCAGTTGGTGGGTTTTCTCAAGGAGGGACTGGCGCAACGCAGCGAATACAGCCTGTGAAGGAACGGCCTACGGAGGCTATAGCGTCGGGTGGGTTAGCCGCATATAGCAATTATCCGACATCACGCCAAAGGGGCGCGGCGTACGTAACCCACCCGACGAAGCTGCGCTCAACTTATCCATCTACGTTCGAGTTTAGCGGCGCCCGGCCCAGTGCTGGCGAAGCCAGTCAAGGTCTTCCGGGCGGGTAATCTTCAGGTTATCGGCGCGACCCTCGACCAGGCGCGGCGCCTGCCCGAGCCATTCAACGGCCGACGCCTCATCGGTAATCGCTACATCGGCAGCCAGCGTCTGCGCCAACGCGCGGCGCAGCAAGCCAAGACGGAACATCTGCGGTGTATAGGCTTGCCAGATAAGCGCACGGTCGACGGTTTCCAGCACCCGCCCATCAGGCCCGGCACGTTTCAAGGTGTCGCGAGCCGGCACCGCGAGCAGGCCACCTACCGGATCATCGGCCAGTTCGGCGAGCAGCAAATCCAGATCCGTGCGGGCCAAATTGGGCCGCGCCGCATCATGCACCAGCACCCAATCGCCCTCCTGCGCCCCCAGCCCGCTCAGGCGCTGCAAGCCATTGAGCACCGAATCCGCACGCTCACGGCCACCCTCGGCGCGCGCAATTCGCGGGTCATGGGCACACGCCAGGGTCGGCCAGTAGGGATCGTCGAGCGCCAGACTGACCACCACGCCATGCAACTGCGGGTGATCGAGAACGCAGGCCAGGCTGTGTTCCAGAATGGTTTTACCAGCCAGCTCGAGATACTGCTTGGGCCGGTCGGCACGCATGCGGCTGCCAACCCCGGCAGCGGGGATCAAGGCCCAGAAATATGGCAATACGGAGGTAGTCATTCAGGGCTTGTCATTCGGCCAGTTGGTTGTTGTCCGGTTAGTTGGTTTGTCATTTGGTTAGCTGGTTGTTATTCGGTTAGCTGGTTGTCATTCGGTTAGCTGGTAAAGAGTCTCGCCCTCTTTGACCATGCCCAGCTCATGACGAGCGCGCTCCTCGACGGTTTCCATACCTTTTTTCAGCTCCATGACTTCCGCCTCGAGAATGCGATTGCGCTCCAGCAGGCGCTGATTCTCACCTTGCTGATTAGCAATTTGATGCTTCAGGTCGGTGACCTGCGCCAGGCTGCCATCACCCACCCACAAGCGATACTGCAGGCCAACTAGCAGCAGAATCAGGACGACCAACAACCAATAAGGGCTACGCATGACAGTAAAAGCATCCGAACGAAAAGAGGGGCGACTCGCGCCGCCCCTCTTTTACCATGACTAGACCACTCAGCGAAAATGCCACGAGCGAAGCCCGCAGCAGCAGAGGCGAGCGTTTTTCACATCTTCTCAGCCACGGAATTCGGCACGGCCGCGATACGGCGCCTTGCCGGCCAACTGCTCTTCGATGCGCAGCAGTTGGTTGTACTTGGAAACCCGATCAGAGCGACACAGCGAGCCGGTCTTGATCTGGCCGGCAGCAGTGCCCACAGCCAGGTCGGCGATAGTCGAGTCTTCGGTTTCGCCGCTACGGTGCGAAATCACAACGCTGTAGCCGGCAGCCTTGGCCATCTGGATCGCTTCAAGGGTCTCGGTCAGAGTGCCGATCTGGTTGAATTTGATCAGGATCGAATTGGCGATACCCTTGTCGATGCCTTCCTTGAGGATCTTGGTGTTGGTCACGAACAGATCGTCGCCGACCAACTGCATCTTGCTGCCAAGCTTGTCGGTGTGGACTTTCCAGCCAGCCCAGTCGGACTCGTCCATGCCGTCTTCGATGGAGATGATCGGGTAACGCTCAGCCAGGCCGGCCAGATAATCGCTGAAACCGGCGGCGTCGAAGACCTTGCCTTCACCGGCCAAATCGTATTTGCCATCAGCGAAGAACTCGCTGGAAGCGCAATCCAGAGCCAAAGTGACGTCATCGCCCAGCGTGTAACCGGCGTTGGCAACAGCTTCGGCAATCGCTGCCAAGGCGTCTTCATTGGAGGCCAGGTTCGGCGCGAAACCACCTTCATCACCTACCGAGGTGCTCAAGCCACGGGCTTTGAGCACGGCCTTGAGGTGGTGAAAGATCTCCGTACCCATACGCAAGGCGTCGGCGAAGGTCTTGGCACCAACCGGCTGAACCATGAACTCCTGGATATCGACATTGTTGTCGGCATGCTCACCGCCGTTGATGATGTTCATCATCGGCACCGGCATGCTGTAGACGCCTGGGGTGCCATTGAGGTTGGCAATGTGCGCATACAGCGGCAGATCGTTGTCCTGGGCAGCAGCCTTGGCAGCGGCCAGGGACACCGCGAGGATGGCGTTGGCACCTAGCGTGGCTTTGTTCTCGGTACCGTCGAGGGCGATCATCGCGCGGTCCAGGGCTTGCTGGTCGACTGGGTCCTTGCCCAGCAACAGCTCACGGATAGGGCCATTGATGTTGGCCACAGCCTTGAGCACGCCCTTGCCCATATAACGGCTCTTGTCGCCATCACGCAGCTCCAGCGCCTCGCGCGAGCCGGTGGAAGCACCGGACGGCGCGCAAGCGCTGCCGATGATACCGTTATCGAGAATCACGTCGGCTTCCACAGTCGGATTGCCACGGGAGTCGAGAACCTCACGGCCTTTGATGTCGACGATCTTTGCCATTACGTGTAGCACTCCAAAAAGTTGACGAGAAGGATGGCGCTGGGCTGTACACCCAGAGCACGTCAGCGAGTATTCAGATGCGAGAACTGCAACAAAACTGAAACGATATTGTATACAATTTTTACTTTACTGCAGAATTACCGTTTCAGGCAGTTTCAATCGGTGCAAAACTCTTGATCAGATCATCCAGCTGCTTGAGCTGAGTGAGGAAGGGTTCCAGCTTGTCCAGGCGCAAAGCACAAGGTCCATCGCACTTGGCATTGTCCGGATCCGGATGCGCTTCGAGGAACAGGCCCGCCAGGCCCTGGCTCATGCCTGCCTTGGCCAGGTCGGTGACCTGGGCACGCCGGCCACCGGCAGAATCGGCGCGCCCACCCGGCATTTGCAGGGCATGGGTGACATCGAAGAACACCGGGTAGCCGGTCTGCTTCATGATGCCGAAGCCGAGCATGTCCACTACCAGGTTGTTGTAACCAAAGGAGCTGCCCCGCTCGCAGAGGATCAACTGATCGTTGCCGGCCTCGACGCACTTGGCCAGGATATGCTTCATCTCGTGGGGCGCGAGGAACTGGGCTTTCTTGATATTGATCACCGCACCGGTCTTGGCCATGGCCACCACCAGGTCGGTCTGCCGCGAGAGAAACGCCGGCAACTGGATGATGTCGCACACCTGCGCCACTGGAGCAGCCTGCTGCGGCTCGTGGACGTCGGTAATCAGTGGCACGCCAAAGGTCTTCTTCACTTCCTCGAAGATCTTCATGCCCTCTTCCAGGCCGGGGCCGCGGAAGGAGCTTATCGACGAGCGGTTGGCCTTATCGAAACTGGCCTTGAACACGAAAGGAATACCCAGTTTCTCGGTAACCCGCACATATTCTTCACACGCACGCATGGCAAGGTCGCGCGATTCGATGACGTTGATGCCGCCGAACAATACGAATGGTTTGTCATTGGCGATCTCGATGCCGCCGACCTTGATGGTCTTCTGACTCACGATCTTCTGGGTCATGTCCTTATGCCTTCTTCGCATGTTGCGCCAGTGCGGCACTCACGAAACCACTAAACAACGGGTGACCGTCACGCGGCGTCGAGGTGAACTCGGGGTGGAATTGGCAAGCAACGAACCATGGATGATCAGGCGCTTCCACTACTTCGACCAGAGCGCCGTCGGCGGAACGACCGGTGACCTTGAGGCCAGCCTCGGTCAGTTGCGGCAGCAAGTTGTTGTTCACTTCATAGCGATGGCGATGACGCTCGACGATTACGTCTTTGCCGTAACACTGATGCACTTGCGAGCCGTTGAGCAACTGGCAATCCTGCGCCCCTAGGCGCATGGTGCCGCCCAGGTCAGAGGCATTGCTGCGCTGTTCGGTGACCCCGTCTGCGTCCTGCCACTCGGTGATCAAGCCCACCACCGGATGAGTGCTGGCGGTGTCGAACTCGGTGGAGTTGGCATCGCTCCAGCCCAATACATTGCGGGCGAACTCGATCACCGCGACCTGCATGCCGAGGCAAATACCCAAGTAGGGAATCTTGTTCTCACGGGCGTACTGCACGGTCTGGATCTTGCCTTCCACGCCGCGCAGGCCAAAGCCGCCGGGCACCAGGATGGCATCCACACCATCGAGCAGTGCAGTGCCTTTGTTCTCGATGTCTTCGGAGTCGATATAACGCAGGTTGACCTTGGTGCGGTTCTGGATGCCGGCATGACTCATCGCTTCGATCAGCGACTTGTAGGCATCCAGAAGCTCCATGTACTTGCCGACCATGGCGATGGTGACTTCGTGCTCCGGATTCAGCTTGGCGTCGACCACCCGCTCCCACTCGGACAGATCGGCACCGCCACACTCCAGACCGAAGCGCTCGATGACAAAATCATCCAGGCCCTGGGCATGCAACACACCCGGGATCTTATAAATGGTATCGACATCTTCAAGGGAAATAACCGCACGCTCTTCAACGTTGGTGAACAGCGCGATCTTGCGCCGCGAAGAGATATCAACCGGATGGTCGGAGCGGCAAATCAGCACGTCTGGCTGCAAGCCAATGGAGCGCAATTCCTTGACCGAATGCTGGGTAGGCTTGGTCTTGGTCTCGCCGGCTGTGGCGATGTAAGGCACCAAGGTCAAGTGCATGAGCATGGCGCGCTTGGCACCTACTTCGACGCGCAACTGACGGATGGCCTCGAGGAACGGCTGCGACTCGATGTCGCCCACCGTGCCACCGATCTCGACCATTGCCACGTCAGCATCGCCTGCACCCTTGATGATGCGGCGCTTGATCTCATCGGTGATGTGCGGGATGACCTGAATGGTCGCGCCCAGGTAATCACCACGGCGCTCTTTGCGCAGCACATGCTCGTAAACACGGCCTGTGGTGAAGTTGTTGTCCTGGGTCATGGTCGTACGAATGAAGCGCTCGTAATGGCCCAAATCAAGGTCGGTCTCGGCACCGTCGTGGGTGACGAACACCTCACCGTGCTGGAACGGGCTCATGGTGCCCGGATCGACGTTGATATAGGGATCCAGCTTGAGCATCGTGACCTTCAGGCCCCGCGCCTCCAGGATAGCCGCCAATGAAGCCGAGGCGATGCCTTTCCCCAATGAAGAAACAACACCACCCGTGACGAAGATGAAGCGCGTCATGAAAAACCCTAGAAGTCTGCGTTTAGGCGGTCAGCGCCGCCGGGAAAAGCGAAGGAAGGCCGAAGCCACAATCACGAACAAGCCGTAATTGGCAAGCTGTTGCCGACTCCATTCTCTTGACGAAAAGGGGTCTGCAAAAGCTCTAGTAAGACGGGAGCGTAGTCTACCGGAAAGCCCTTAGCAGCTCAAACCTTGATCATTGATTGGTGGCCGCCAACTCAGCTGCCACTGCCCGGCACCGGAACCATCCAGCCCAGGAAGATTGGCCACACCCCGCAACTCGCCATTGCACAGCAGCAAGGGCAGGCGCGGACGGACAAATACCGGCACCTGCCGCTCATTGAACAAACGCTTCAAATCGCGATGACCGCGCCCGGGCAGACTCATCTCCTCGCCGCCCTGGCGATAAGCCAAGCGCCAGTCGCCGTCAGGCAACTGGCCATCGATGCGCGCATAACCATTGCCTGCCAAGGGTAACCAGCACCCCGGGCTGAGCCGAACCGCAGGAGCTTGCGGCACGCACAACCAGTCACCACTGAGCCACCACAACCGTTGGTCGGATCGACGCAGCTCGCCTGCCGCCAAGCGCCAGATCGGGGCGGCGTCGCCGGCCGCATCGCGCAGCGCCTGCCAGCCCGCCCAATGTTCGCTGTCCGGCATCGGGGTCAGGCTGCGCAACCAATAGCGCAAGGCGTTGCGTTGACGGGCATCGCTCAACCCCAACAACGGTGTCAGTGCCAGGCTCGGCAGCGCGAGCCAGGAAAACTCGCCAGGCGCCTGCGCCACCTGCAGGTCCTGCTGCGCCAACTCATCGAGCAACTGCCCTGCCTCGCCCAGGTGCTCGGCGGCACGGGCAAGACTGGCCGTCGCCTGTGGCCAGCGCCTGGTGAGAAGCGGCAAGACCTCATGGCGCAGGTAATTGCGCGAAAAGCGGCTATCGGTATTCGACGGGTCCTCTACCCAACGCAGCTGGTGCTCGTCGGCATAGGCCTGCAACTCGGCGCGAGAACACCGCAGTAACGGCCGCAGCAGAAAGCCGGCACCTAGCGGACGACTCGACGGCATCGCCGCCAGGCCCTGTACACCAGCACCGCGCAACAGGCGAAACAGCAACGTTTCAGCCTGATCATCGCGGTGCTGCGCTGCCAGCAAAACCTCACCAGAAGCAAGCCGCGCACTAAAAGCCGCATAGCGTGCCTGCCGCGCAGCGCGCTCGATACTGGCGCCCGGCTGCACCTGCACATAGTCCACCTGCAGCGGCACACCCAGCTCATCACACAAGCGACGACAAACCGCCGGCCAGCTATCGGCAAGCGCTTGCAGGCCATGATGAATATGAATAGCGGAAAGTGGCGGTAACGTTTCGCGTTGCGCGAGACGGGCCAGGAGATGCAGCAGCACAGTTGAATCCAGGCCACCGGAAAGCGCAATACGCCAAGCCGGCGCATTGCGCCAGGGGAGCAACGCTTTCAATACGCGGGATTCGAGTGACATATCCACACTTTCAAGCTGGACGGGACAGGCGGCGATCCGCCCGCCCCAACACAGACCCAGGACAGGCGAAATACTCACCCATCCTAGCGCAGCCGTCAGGCGATGCCGTAGCTCATCAGTCGCTCGTAGCGACGGGCCAGCAGTTCGGCCGTGTCGAATTTACGCAGCATGGCCAATTGCACAGCCAGTTCCTGACGAACCGATTCAGCCGCAGCTGCTGGATCACGATGGGCACCGCCCAATGGCTCACCAATCACCTGATCGACAATGCCCAGGCCTTTCAAGCGCTCAGCCGTAATACCCATAGCCTCTGCGGCATCTGGGGCCTTGTCTGCGGTTTTCCACAGAATCGAGGCGCAACCTTCCGGCGAGATCACCGCGTAGGTCGAGTACTGCAGCATATTCAACTGATCGCACACGCCAATCGCCAAAGCACCGCCGGAACCACCCTCACCAATCACGGTGGCGATGATCGGGGTTTTCAGACGCGCCATGACTCGCAGGTTCCAGGCAATCGCCTCGCTCTGCCCGCGCTCTTCAGCGTCGATCCCAGGGTAGGCACCCGGGGTGTCGATGAAGGTCAGGATCGGCATCTTGAAGCGCTCGGCCATTTCCATCAGGCGACAGGCTTTGCGGTAGCCTTCCGGACGCGGCATGCCGAAATTGCGGCGAACCTTCTCACGCACGTCACGGCCCTTCTGGTGGCCGATGACCATCACCGGCTCACCGTCCAGACGCGCCACGCCGCCAACTATTGCCGGGTCGTCGGAGAAATGCCGATCACCGTGCAGCTCGTCGAACTCGGTGAAAATATGCTGCAGGTAATCCAGGGTATAAGGCCGGCGCGGGTGACGGGCGAGTTGGGCAATCTGCCAGCTGCTCAGGTTACCGAAAATGCTTTCGGTCAGAGCGCTGCTCTTGTCCTGCAGGCGGGCGATCTCATCGCCGAGGTTCAGCGAGTTGTCGTTACCGACCAGGCGAAGCTCTTCAATCTTGGCTTGCAGGTCGGCGATCGGCTGTTCGAAATCGAGAAAATTCGGGTTCATAGTCATCCGTCTTGCGTCGACGGCCATGCGGCCGGGGAGCTGTATCCATTTCGCGCCTACCTTATAGGAACAGGCGCATTCAGGTCGACACCCGGGCGAGGATAAAAGTCAGCAAAACTCGGTGATTCACTGACAATTCACGCCACAAGTGCCGCAACCAATGCATGAAGCCAAGGCCTCACAAATCAGCGGTAGTGCAGAAAGACGTTGTCTCGCCCGAACTGGTCACGCAATGTCTGAATCAGACTGTCCGCCGGGTCGATTCTCCAGCCTTCGCCGAACTGCAACATGGCTCGCGCATCTTCACCGGTGTACTCCAGGGTAATCGGACAGGCGCCACGATGGCGCTTGCACACATCGGCCAGCCAGCGCAGACGGTCGCCCTTCAAGGCACTGCTGGAAATCTTCAGGCGCAGACTATCGGCCAGCCCGGTGCGCGCCTCTTCCAGACTCATCACCCGCTTGGCACGCAAGCGCAGGCCGCCGGAAAAATCATCGTTGCTCACCTCGCCCTCGACCACCACCAGCGCGTCGCTCTGCAGCAGTGCCTGATTGCTGGCAAAGGCTTCGGCGAACAACGATGCCTCGATTCGGCCCGAGCGGTCGTCCAGGGTGATAAACCCCATCTTGTCGCCCTTCTTGTTCTTCATCACCCGCAAGTTGACGATCAGGCCGGCAATCGTCTGATCACCACGCGCCGGCTTGAGATCGATGATCCGTTGGCGGGCAAAACGCCGCACCTCGCCCTCATACTCGTCGATCGGGTGCCCGGTCAGGTACAGGCCGAGGGTGTCTTTCTCACCCTTGAGGCGCTCCTTGAGCGACAGCTCACGGGCCTTCAGGTGATTGACATAGACATCGGCCTCGGTATCGGCGAACACCCCGCCGAACAGGTCCATATGACCACTGTCATGGCTGCGTGCAGTCTGCTCAGCCGCCTGTACAGCCTCTTCCATCGCAGCCAGCAGCACCCCACGATTACGATCGATATTGGCCTTGTAGGCTTTTATTTCTTCATGGAAGTACGGTCCCAGGCGATCCAGCGCACCGCCACGGATCAGCGCGTCCAGGGTGCGCTTGTTGATGCGTTTGAGGTCGACGCGCGAACAGAAGTCGAACAGATCCTTGAACGGACCCTCTTTGCGCGACTCGACGATGGCCTCGACTGGGCCCTCACCGACGCCCTTGATCGCCCCCAGGCCGTAGACGATCCAGCCGCCATCGGTAACCGTGAATTTGAATTCGGAAATATTCACATCTGGCGCATCGAGACGCAGCTTCATGCTGCGGCACTCCTCGATCAAGGTCACGACCTTGTCGGTGTTGTGCATATCCGCCGACAACACCGCGGCCATGAAGGCGGCCGAATGGTGCGCCTTGAGCCAGGCCGTCTGGTAAGAGAGCAGCCCATAGGCCGCCGAGTGTGACTTGTTGAAGCCATAACCGGCGAATTTCTCCACCAGATCGAAGATGTTACCCGACAGATTCGCATCAATGCCGTTATTGGTGCAGCCTTCGATAAAGCCGCCGCGCTGCTTGGCCATCTCTTCGGGCTTTTTCTTACCCATGGCGCGGCGCAGCATGTCCGCACCACCGAGGGTGTAACCGGCCATCACCTGGGCGATCTGCATCACCTGTTCCTGATACAGGATGATGCCGTAGGTCGGCTTGAGTACCGGTTCCAGTCCCGCGTATTGATAGTCCTGATGCGGGTAGGAAATCTGTTCGCGACCGTGCTTGCGGTTGATAAAGTCATCCACCATGCCCGACTGCAACGGCCCCGGACGGAACAACGCCACCAACGCGATCATGTCCTCCAGGCAGTCCGGCTTGAGCTTCTTGATCAGCTCCTTCATGCCGCGCGACTCGAGCTGGAACACCGCAGTGGTCTCGGCCTTCTGCAGCATCTGGTAGGTCGGCTTATCGTCCAGCGGAATAAAGTCGATGTTCAGATCCGGCAGACCCTGCTTGGCCTGCTCGCGATTGATCGTCTCCATCGCCCATTTGATGATGGTCAGGGTGCGCAGGCCGAGGAAGTCGAACTTCACCAGACCCGCGGTTTCCACATCGTCCTTGTCGAACTGAGTGACCAGGCCGCCGCCCTCTTCATCGCAAGCGATCGGCGAGAAGTCAGTGAGCTTGGTCGGCGCGATGACCACCCCGCCGGCGTGCTTGCCGGTACCACGGGTGATGCCCTCGAGCTTGCGCGACATTTCCCAGATTTCCCGGGCATCTTCGTCGACCTTGAGGAAGTCGCGCAGCGGCTCCTCCATCTCGTAGGCCTTCTCCAACGTCATGCCGACTTCGAAGGGAATCATCTTCGACAGGCGATCCGCCAGGCCGTAGGACTTGCCCTGGGCCCGCGCCACGTCGCGCACTACCGCCTTGGCCGCCATGGTGCCGAAGGTGATGATCTGGCTGACCGCATTGCGCCCGTATTTCTCGGCCACGTAATCGATGACCCGGTCGCGGCCATCCATACAGAAGTCGACGTCGAAGTCGGGCATGGAGACCCGTTCCGGATTGAGGAAGCGCTCAAACAGCAAGTCATAGGCCAGCGGATCGAGGTCGGTGATCTTCTGCACATAAGCCACCAGCGAGCCGGCACCCGACCCACGGCCCGGGCCTACCGGCACGCCGTTATTCTTCGCCCACTTGATAAAGTCCATTACGATCAGGAAGTAACCGGGGAAGCCCATCTGGATGATGATATCCAGCTCGAAATTCAACCGGTCAATGTAAACCTGCTTCTTCGCGTCGTAGTCCGGCGTGTCCTTGGGCAGCAGCACGGCCAGGCGTTCATCGAGACCGTCGAAGGAGACCTTGCGAAAGTACTCGTCCATGGTCATGCCGGCCGGCACCGGGAAATCGGGCAGGAAGTATTTACCCATCTGCACTTCGATATTGCAGCGCCGGGCGATCTCCACGGTGTTTTCCAGCGCCTCCGGCAAGTCGCTGAACAGCTCGGCCATTTCTTCCGGGGTCTTCAGGTACTGCTGATCGGAGTAAGTGCGCAGACGCCGCGGATCGTCCAGGCTGCGGCCCTCACCGATACACACCCGGGTCTCGTGGGCGGCGAAATCATCCTGTTTGAGGAAACGTACATCGTTGGTCGCCACCAGTGACGCCCCGACCTTGGCGGCTAATGCGACTGCCAGGTGCAAATGCTCCTCGTCGTTGACCCTATTGGTGCGCTGCACTTCCAAGTAAAAGCGCTGGGGAAACACCTCGAGCCATTCACGCAGTAACGCCTCGGCTTCGGCCGGTTCGCCGTTGAGCAGGGCGTGGCCGACTTCGCCTTCCTTGGAACCGGACAGCGCGATCAAGCCTTCAGCGGCGGCCTTGACCCAGTCACGCTGAATAATCACCTGATCGTTGCTTTGCCCCTCGGTCCAACCGCGCGAGACCAGCTCGGTCAGATTGCGGTAACCCTTGGCATTGGTGGCCAACAAGGTCAGGCGCGAAAGCGGACCATCTTCGTCAGCGCTGGCCAGCCAGATGTCGGCCCCACAGATGGGTTTGATACCGCCGCCCATGGCCGCCTTGTAGAACTTCACCAGCGAGCACATGTTGCTCATGTCGGTGACCGCCACCGCCGGCATACCTGCGCTCGTCACAGCCTTGATCAACGGCTTGACCCGCACCAGACCATCAACCAGGGAGAATTCGGTGTGCAGACGCAGGTGGACGAACGAAGCAGTCATGGCAGTTCCATACAAAACACAAAATCGGCAGGGCGCTGATTGTACAGCCTTCGCAGCGCCAAGCTGCAAGCGCAGAGCCGCAGACGCCAGCGCGTTAGCTGCAAAGCGCCAGCCCATACTGCGCCGGCTGCCAACCGCGGGCCATTCGCAGCGATAACTGGCAGGGTTCAAATACTGGCTATTTCGAGCGCCCTTGAACCTGACAGGAATTCGTCAGCAGCTCAGCGAGCTCTACGACACTGACAGGGAATTGCCCCATATCGACAAGCACCGCAGCGAGCGCAATGATTCGACGCTGGAAATGAGGTGCTGCAGGGGGGTAGCGACCTGGCCAGCGACCAACTGGCCACGCAGCTAGCGGGCCCGACCGGCGCCTGTTTACGCGCAGCTTTGTAGCCGCGCGTCAGCCTCGACACGCGGCTAGAGGGCCGCGACGGCGGTCGCCTGAATGCGCTGGACCATGGCCCGCAGGCCATTGCCGCGGGTGACGCTCAGGTGCTTGATCAGGTTTAACTGCTCGAAATACTGCTCGATATCGAAATCACGGATGTCGGCCGGGCGCTTGCCGTTATAGGCAGCCAACACCACGGCCAACAGACCCTTGACGATAAAAGCATCGCTGTCCGCATCGAAGAACAATAGATCGTCGCGCTGCTGGCTGACCAGCCAGACCTGGCTCTGGCAGCCGCGCACCAGATGCTCATCAGTACGTTGGGCGGCATCCAGCGGCGGCAGCTCGCGGCCCAGGTCGATGATGTATTTGTAGCGATCTTCCCAGTCATCGAAAAAAGACAGCGTCTCGATAATGTCATCACTGCTGATCTGGGTGCCGAACTGACTCATACCCTTGACCCTCGCAAACTGTACGCCTGCAACCCTGGCATCTTCAAAAGAACATCCCGGTTTCGAGCTGCGCTTCCTCGCTCATCATTTCGCGATTCCAGGCCGGATCGAAGACCAGCTCGACCTTGACCGTTGCGACATTGGGCACCAGGCGCACCCGGTACTCGACATCACCGACCAGCACCGGACCCATGCCACAAGCCGGAGCCGTCAGGGTCATGCGGATATCAACGCGCTTGGCAGGCTGATCGATTTCAACCGCATAGATCAACCCGAGGTTGACCAGATCCACCGGAATTTCCGGGTCGAATACCGTGCGCAAGGCTTCCCAGACCTGCTCTTCACGGATCAGCTCATCGGTCGGTGCGGGGAAACTCAGCAGTTCCGGCTCCAGACCAATATTGGCCGCATCGGTCCCATCAATCCGAACCATCTGGCCTTTATAGGTCACCGTGTAGTTACCGCCCAGCGACTGGGTAATGGTCACAAAGGTGTCTTTAGGAATGGTCAGCGGTGTGCCATCGGGGACCCGGCGCCCAGGGCAATCGGCCTGCGCAACCACCATACGTCGTTCCATTTTTTAACTCACACTGAAGCTTTCGCCGCAACCACATTGGTCTTTGACGTTAGGGTTGATGAACCTGATCTGGTTATTGACGCCTTCCCTGACCAGATCAATTTGCGTACCGGAGAGCACCGGCAAGCTGTCGCGGTCGACGAGCAACTCGATCTGCTCATCCAGACGGTAATGCAGGTCATGCTCGCCGGCCTGTTCGACCATGTCGAGCACATACATAAAACCGGTGCAGCCGCTTTTCTTCACGCTGACACGCACCGCCTTGCCCGCCTGACTACCCAACTGACGGCGCAGGTGTTGCAGGGCGGCCGGGGTGACGGTGACCACCTGGAGGCTCGGATCGAAGGATTCAACGCTCATGCCATGACTCCTGAAAAACTGTCTGACCTTGTATGGAAACTCACTGACTACAGAAACTGCCTGACCTTGGCCAAGGCTTCGAATAGTCGATCCACATCGGCAAAGGTGTTGTAGATACTGAAGCTGGCGCGCACGGTGCCGGGAATGCCGAACTGTTCCATGATCGGTTGCGCGCAGTGGCTACCGGTGCGCACGGCCACGCCCTGCTGATCGAGCAACATACCCACATCGTGCGGATGCGCGCCCTCCAGCAAAAAACTCATTACCGCAGCCTTGTGCGTGGCGGTGCCTACCAGGCGCATCCCCGGCGTAGCCTTGGCGCGCTCCTCGGCATAGGCCAGCAAAGCCTGTTCGTGCGCCGCCGCGGCCACGCGGTCAAGGCTTTGCACATAATCAACGGCTGCACCGAGTCCAATCACCCCGGCAATATCCGGGGTGCCTGCTTCAAACTTGTAAGGCAGCTGGTTGTAGGTGGTGCCGGCAAAACTCACCGATTCGATCATCTCACCGCCCCCTTGGTAAGGCGGCATGCTTTCCAGCAATTGAGCCTTGCCATACAACACGCCCAGCCCGGTGGGGCCAAACAGCTTGTGGGCGGAAAACACATAAAAATCGCAGTCCAGCGCCTGCACATCCACCGGCCAATGGCTGATGGCCTGGGCACCGTCGACCAGGCACAGTGCACCTACGCCATGGGCCATGCGCACGATGTCCTCAACCGGGTTGATACTGCCCAAGGCGTTAGACACCTGCGCGCAGGCGACCATGCGTACACGCTCATCAAGCATGTCGGCAAAAGCGCTCATGTTCAGCGTGCCGCTGGCATCCACCGGAATCGCCTCGACCGTGGCACCGCGCTCGGCGGCAATCATCTGCCAGGGCACGATATTGGAGTGATGCTCCATGGCCGAAACCAAAATCCGGTCGCCGGCCTGCAACTGACTGCGCCCCCAACTGGCGGCTACCAGATTGATGCCCTCGGTGGTGCCACGGGTCCAGATAATCTGCCGGCTGTGCGGCGCATTGAGCAAACCGGCGACCTTGCCGCGCGCCGCCTCGAATTTCTCGGTAGCGCGCTCGGCCAGGGCGTGAGCGCCACGGTGCACATTGCTGTTGTCCTGGCGGTAGTAATCGACGATGGCCTGAATCACCACCTCGGGTTTTTGCGTGGTGGCGGCATTGTCCAGGTAAACCAGCGGATGACCGTTGACCTGTTGGTGCAGAATCGGAAAATCCTTGCGGACCCGTTCGGCGTCAAAGCTCGGCAGCGGTTGCAGGGCGTGCTCACTCATCGTTCAGTTGCTCCAGATGGACTGCTTCACGGCCAAGCAGAGCAGCGATGCGCGGGCGCAAATAGGCCTGAATGGCCGGCTCCGGCACCTGGTTAAGCAGCTCATTGATAAACCCGAAACTGAGCATGCTCATGGCCTCGGCATGCGACAGCCCGCGGCTCTGCAGGTAAAACAGCGAGGTCTGATCGAGCTGGGTGATGGTCGCACCATGGGCGCAGCGCACATCGTCGGCGTAGATTTCCAGCTCCGGCTTGGTGTAAACCTCGGCGCTGCGCGAGGTCAGCAGGTTCTTGTTGCTGAGCTCGGCCAAGGTCTTCTGGGCCTGGGGATGGATATGAATGCGCCCGTTGAACACCGCCCTGGCCGAATCACCAATAATGCCGCGGAAAATTTCCTTGGTAGTGCAGTGCGGCACGCAGTGCTCGACGTTGGTGTGGTAGTCGATCTGCTGCTTGTTGCGCGGCAGATAGACGCCGTGCAGTTCCAGGTGCGCACCTGGGCCACGGTGGTTGACCTGGTAGTCGATGCGTTTCAGGCGGCTACCCTGGGCCAGGGTGAAACCGTAAAAATGCGCGTCGCGTTGCAGGTTCACATGCACGCCACCGACATGCAGCAGGTCTTCCTGCTCCAGGTTGATGCGGTAATGCTGCAGCCGGGCATTGGCACCCACCACTATCTCGGTCAGGCAATTGACGAAGCCATTCTGTTGCGCAGAGCTGGAAACGTAATGCTCGATGACTTCCGCCTGGCTGCTGTCTTCCAGCACTAACAGCACGCGCTGATTGCTCACCGCAGGCTGCGCCTCGGGGGTCGAGACGTTGAGAATATACACCGGCTTGTCGAGCGTCTGACCTTGACGCACCTGCAGCAGAATCCCATCCGCAAGCCAAGCGTTGCTGAGTGCAGCAAACAGGTGCCGCTGGACATCGACCACCTGCCCCAAGTGCTGCTCAATCAGCTGTTGCTGTGCGGCATTGGCATCGGCAAAGCGCACCACTTCTTCCGGCAATGGGCTGGAATGCTCGGCAGCGAACTGACCGTTGACAAACACCAGCCGGGTAGCGTCCAACGGCATGGTTTCGACGCTGGCCTGCCAGTCGTTAGTACCAGCAGAGGCCCAGCGGACTGGGCCGTTGGTTTGCAGGGGGGCCAGCGTGGTGTTCTGCCATAGCTCGGTTTTGCGCCCTGGCCAAGCGGCCGCCGACCAGTCGGCTGCGCCCTGATGGCGCAAGGCAGCTAGCCAGGCCGGCGTGCTTTGCTCGGCAGCCAGGGTGATGGCGTTTTTTTGAAAGTCAGTCATGGTTTCAGGCGACCTCGTTTTCCAACCAGCTGTAACCTTTGGCTTCCAATTCGAGGGCCAGGCTCTTGTCACCGGATTTGACGATACGGCCATCGGCCAGCACATGTACAAAATCCGGCACGATGTAGTCCAGCAGACGCTGGTAGTGGGTCACCACGATAAAGCTACGCTTGCCGTCACGCATGCTGTTAACGCCTTCGGCGACCAATTGCAGGGCATCGATATCCAGCCCCGAGTCGGTTTCATCGAGAATGCACAGATCAGGTTCAAGCAGCATCATCTGCATGATCTCGTTGCGCTTTTTCTCGCCGCCGGAAAAACCTTCGTTAACCCCGCGCTTTAAAAAGCTCGCATCAAGATCCACTCGCTGACTGGTAGCCCGAGCCAGTTTCATAAACTCGACCGCCGACAGCGCAGGCAGGCCAGCGTGCTTGCGCTTGGCATCCACCGACACCTTGAGAAATTCCATATTGCTCACGCCAGGAATTTCCACTGGGTACTGGAAAGCCAGAAACAAGCCTTCACGAGCACGCTCTTCGGTGCTCATGGCCAGCAAATCATGGCCCTTGAAGGTGATGACGCCCGCAGTGGCTTCATAGCCCGGACGCCCCGAGAGCACATTGCCCAAGGTGCTTTTGCCGGAACCATTGGGGCCCATAATGGCATGCACTTCGCCGGGCTTGATCTCGATAGCAAGACCCTTAAGAATTTCAAGGCCTTCAACTTTTGCGTGTAAGTCTTTGACTGATAACATATTTAATGCCTGATATCTGCATGAATTGGGGGCATTCAAGGCCGCTGTAAGGTGTTCAGGTCAACCCACTGAACCTTCGAGACTGACTTCCAGCAACTTGCCGGCTTCAACCGCGAACTCCATCGGCAACTCCTTGAACACGTCGCGGCAAAAGCCGTTGACGATCATCGAAATGGCCTTCTCGGCATCCAGTCCGCGCTGCTGACAGAGAAACATCTGGTCATCGCTGACCTTGGACGTGGTCGCTTCGTGCTCGACCACTGCCGTGGGGTTTTTGCTTTCGATATAGGGGAAGGTGTGTGCGCCACAGCGGTCGCCAATCAACAGCGAGTCGCACTGGGTATAGTTGCGCGCCCCATCAGCTCCCGGATTGATGCGCACCAGGCCGCGGTAGGCACTGTTGCTGCGGCCTGCGGAAATGCCTTTGGCAATAATCGTCGAACGGGTGTTCTTACCCAGGTGGATCATCTTGGTGCCGGTGTCGGCTTGCTGGAAATTATTGGTCAGGGCCACCGAGTAGAACTCGCCCACGCTGTTGTCCCCTTTGAGAATACAGCTGGGGTATTTCCAGGTGACCGCCGAACCGGTTTCGACTTGGGTCCAGGAAATCTTCGCGCTGGTGTGGCAAATGCCGCGCTTGGTCACGAAGTTGTAGATGCCGCCCTTGCCCTCGGCATTACCCGGGTACCAGTTCTGTACCGTCGAATACTTGATGGTCGCGTTATCCAATGCGACCAACTCAACCACCGCCGCGTGCAGCTGATTTTCATCGCGCATCGGTGCGGTGCAGCCTTCGAGGTAACTGACGTGGGCGCCTTCCTCGGCAATGATCAGGGTCCGCTCGAACTGCCCGGTGTTCATTTCGTTGATGCGGAAATAGGTGGACAACTCCATGGGGCAGCGCACGCCCTTGGGGATGTAGACAAAGGAGCCGTCTGAGAACACCGCCGAATTAAGCGCGGCGTAATAGTTGTCCTTTTGCGGCACCACACTGCCTAGGTACTTCTGGATCAGCTCAGGACAGCGGTGCACAGCCTCACTGATCGGGCAGAAAATCACCCCGGCTTCTTCCAGCTTGGCACGGTAGGTGGTGACCACCGAGACCGAATCAAATACCGCATCCACCGCTACCCCGGCGAGCATTTCCTGCTCATGCAGCGGAATGCCGAGTTTTTTGTAGGTAGCAATCAGCTCTGGATCAACTTCATCCAGGCTCTTGGGTTTGTCGGCCATGCTTTTCGGGGCGGAAAAGTAGGAGATGGCCTGGAAGTCGATTTCCGGGTAATGCACATGAGCCCAGGTTGGCTCGTCCATTTCAAGCCAGGCGCGAAACGCTTTCAGGCGCCAGTCCAGCAGCCATTGAGGCTCGCCTTTTTTCCCCGAGATAAAGCGCACGGTGTCTTCATTCAGGCCGGGCGGCAGGGTGTCCGACTCGATATTTGAATGAAATCCAGCTGCGTAGTCCTGCTTGATAAGACTTTCGACTTGCTCAGTCACGGTATCACCTCAGTCATGCAGCCAAGCGGCGAAGGCCCTTGGCAGCAAAGTCAGTTCAGGCTGCAGTCTCGGTACGAGGGCCGATGGCGCCAGGTATCAGTGCTGCACGAATCAGGCGGCTCTAATGGCCGTTTTAAAATAATGCGTACCAGACTGTTGTCCGGCAGGGGTGCGGTTCCATCATATTGGTCCTGACGGAAGTGGACGTCTTGGGTATCCTTACAACTGACTGCATCAGCCAGGCTGTAGCCAGTCAGTCAGGACCGACCACGCATGATGGGTAGGCACATCTCCCCAGCTGATAATCGGCAAACTATACCGCTGCGCCCGTTAGCACTGTTAGCCCGCAGATGGCGGCGCAGCGCGGTAAACAGTTGCTCCAGACATGAGCCAGACACGCCTTGGCGCCGGTAAATTTGCGCACAAGCAATGGGGGCTTGCCCCTCATGAAAGGCTAAATCGAGCCTTGCCGGCAGCACACAGCGGTCTTTAGTAGTCAGTCTCATTAACAGCTCCAAGCCTTCTGGACAGGCCTGCACAATGCAATAACCAAGCATTCTAGTCAAGTATTAGTCACCCATTGGACTTGTCGCATCGACATTCCAGACAGCACGCTGCAGGCACTTCATCAGTAGAGCTACGGAGAATGTGGCCAGCACGCTTGAGAGGCCTTCCGAGGCCCATGCCGCGGTCCAAGGCCGAACTCAGTCAGCTGGCAAGCTGCTGTTCATCGCGGGAACTGTATTGTCCGAAGCAGAATGCTGATGGCCTGAGCCGTGTCGATCAAACGCCTCATTCCTACCATCGCACCCCTGCTCTTGCGCAGCGACACGACGTCGATGACCCGACAACGCGTGGCATTATACGTCCGGTGCAAGGCTGCATTCGAGTCATCCACCGCCAGCACCCGACACACGTGCAACTGGGCGAGTTGATCGCCGAATCAATAAGCCAGGGCAGTTGATTTCAGAGAATCACGCTTTAACGCAATGACTCCGATCGCATTGATCGGCATCCAGGCAGTACCCGGCTTTCTATCCGCGCTCAGGGTTTTCGGCCAGCAATGCGCGCACGGGCGCGAATGAGCGCCGGTGAATCGGAGTCGGACCCAGGCGCCGCAGTGCCTCCAGGTG
This sequence comes from Pseudomonas sp., assembly GCF_030683065.1. GTDB lineage: Bacteria > Pseudomonadota > Gammaproteobacteria > Pseudomonadales > Pseudomonadaceae > Aquipseudomonas. The sequence goes on along the minus strand of NZ_JAUXMX010000034.1, from coordinate 60,619 downwards.
CACCGGCGTGGGATACCCCTTGTGCCCGGCAATACCATAACCGGGGTATTGCGCATCAAGCAGCTGCATCTCACGATCGCGACTGACCTTGGCCAGAATCGATGCAGCGGCAATCGCCGGGACCTGGCTGTCGCCCTTGACTACAGCTGCGCTTGGCACCTGCAGGACAGGGCAGCGGTTGCCGTCGATCAGCGCCAGCAGCGGCACCACAGACAACCCTTCGACCGCACGCTGCATGGCCAGCATGGTCGCGTGAAGGATGTTCAGACGATCGATTTCCTCCACTTCGGCGCGGGCAATACACCAGGCCACGGCCTTCTCGCAGATTTCATCGAAGAGTTGCTCACGACGCGCGGCGCTGAGCTTCTTCGAGTCATTAAGCCCCTTAATCGGCCGCAGCGGATCGAGAATCACCGCTGCGGTTACCACGGCGCCGCATAGCGGACCACGACCGACCTCGTCGACACCGGCAACCAATTCCTGCACATGACTGAAATCCAGACCCAACTGCATCAACCCTGCCCTATCAACGTGAGCACGGCATCGGCCGCCTGAGCAGAAGCATCGCGACGCAAGGCACGATGAATCACATCGAAACCTTCGGTCTGCACTTCGCCGTCATTGAGCAGCGGGGCCAACGCCTGAGCCAGGGCCTCCGGGGTTGCAGCATCCTGGATCAACTCAGGAACCAGCAGACGCTGGGCCAACAGATTCGGCAGTGAGATATAAGCGCTGCTGACCAGGCGCTTGAGAATCAGGTAGGTCAGTGGCGCGACCTTGTAGGCCACCACCATTGGCCGCTTATACAACAAGGCTTCCAAGGTAGCCGTACCCGAGGCGATCAATACCGCATCACAAGCTGCCAGTGCATCGTGGGAGCGGCCATCGAGCAGGGTCAAGGGCAGGTCACGCCCGACCAGCATCTGCTCAAGCTGCACACGACGCTCCGGGCTGGCGCACGGCATGACGAAACGAATACCCGGACGCAAGGTACGCAGGCGCACCGCGGTATCGAGAAACAGCGCACCCAGACGCGCCACCTCGCCACCCCGACTGCCCGGCAACAACGCCACTACGGTGCCGGCTTGCGGCAAGTCCAGGGCCTCGCGCGCACTAGCACGATCGGCCTGCGGTGGAATCGCATCGGCCAATGGGTGGCCGACGAAGCGCACTGGCACCTGATGGGCGTCGTAGAACTGCGCCTCGAATGGAAACAGGGTCAGCATCAGGTCGCAGGCATCACGAATTTTCAACACGCGCTTCTGCCGCCAGGCCCAGACCGAGGGGCTGACGTAGTGCACGGTCTTGATCCCGGCACGACGCAACTTGAGCTCCAGACCCAGGTTGAAATCCGGCGCATCGATACCGATAAACACATGCGGCTTGGCGTCGATCAAGGTCTTGATCAGGCGCCTGCGTCGGGCGAGCAGTTCCGGCAGCCGGCCGAGTACTTCGACCAGCCCCATCACCGCCAGACGATCCATAGGGAAATAAGGATTGAGACCCTCGGCCTGCATGAACGGGCCGCCAACGCCGATAAATTCGACTTGCGGGTAACGGGTCTTCAGGGCCTGCATCAGGCCAGCACCGAGGATATCGCCAGAGGCTTCGCCAGCCACCAGCGCGACACGCAATAGATCCGCCATACGCTAGCGGGTGATGCCGCGATTGGACGCCTGGATCGAGTCGCGGAACACCGCGACCTCAGGGAACTGCAGGGAAGGCTCGGCCAGGTCTGCCAAGGCTTCTTCGATGGTCAAGCCTTGGCGATATACGGTCTTGTAGGCGCGGCGCAACGCCTGAATCGCCTCGGCACTGAAGCCGCGCCGGCGCAGGCCTTCGAAATTCATGCTGCGTGCTTCCGCAGGATTGCCGGAAACCGTGACGTAGGCAGGCACATCCTTGCCAATCGCGCTGCCCATACCAGCGAAGCTGTGGGCGCCGATATGGCAGAACTGATGCACCAGGGTGTAACCGGACAGAATCGCCCAGTCGCCGATGTGCACATGGCCCGCCAGCGCGACATTGTTGACCAGAATGCAGTGATTGCCGACTACGCTGTCATGACCGATGTGCGCATAAGCCATGATCAGGTTGTGGTCGCCCACAGTGGTTTCATCACGATCCTGGATGGTGCCCCGGTGCATGGTGACACCTTCGCGGATGATGTTGTGATCACCAATCACCAGACGCGTCGGCTCACCCTTGTACTTACGATCAGGCGTGTCCTCGCCAAGCGAGGAAAACTGATAGATCCGATTGTGCTTACCAATTCTGGTTGGCCCTTTGATGATTACATTAGGCCCAAGCACTGAACCCTCACCTATTTCCACATCAGGCCCAATAATCGACCAAGGGCCGACGACAACATCGTCGGCCAGCTTGGCGGAGGGATCGATGATGGCGCGAGGGTCAATCAAACTCATAGTTTGCGTTCCGCACAGATGATTTCAGCCGAACATACTTCCTTGCCGTCGACACTGGCTTTGCACTCGAACTTCCAGATACTGCGCTTGTTGCTGAGGTGCCGGGCTTCGAGAATCAATTGATCGCCCGGCACCACCGGCTGACGAAAACGCAGCTTATCCGAGCCGACGAAGTAATACAGTGTTCCGTCGCTAGGTTTCAAGCCCATCATCTTAAAACCGAGAATGCCGGCCGCCTGAGCCATTGCCTCGATAATCAACACCCCTGGCATGATCGGATGCTGGGGGAAATGGCCGTTAAAGAATGGCTCGTTGATGCTGACATTCTTGTGGGCACGTATGCACTTGCCCTCTACATCCAGATCCACTACCCGATCAACCAGCAGAAACGGGTAACGATGCGGCAGGTACTCACGTATTTCGTTGATGTCCATCATGTCCAGAGAAGCCTGTAATAAAAAGAGAGGAGCACGGCATCGCCGCGCTCAGGCATCAGATGAGGCATTTCCGCTGGAGGTCACTGCAACCAGTTGTTTTTCCAACTGTTGCAGTCGCCGCGCCATGTCGTCCAACTGACGAATGCGCGCCGCGCTCTTTCTCCACTCGCCAGCAGGCTGCATGGCAGTGCCGGAAGAATATGAACCCGGCTCAGTGATCGAACGGGTCACCATGGTCATGCCGGTGACGAATACGCCATCACAGACCTCGATATGGCCAACCATGCCAACGCCACCAGCGATCATGCAATTCTTGCCGATTTTGGTGCTGCCGGAGATACCCGCACAGCCAGCCATGGCCGTGTTATCGCCGATCTGCACGTTGTGCGCGATCATGATCTGGTTGTCCAGCTTGACCCCATTACCAATCAGGGTATCGGCCAAAGCACCACGGTCGATCGTGGTGTTGGCACCGACTTCAACGTCGTCACCGATAACCACACCGCCGATCTGGGCAATCTTCTGCCAGACGCCCTTCTGGTTGGCAAAGCCGAAGCCCTCACCGCCGATCACAGCACCTGACTGGATCACCACACGCTTGCCTATGCGCACATCGTGGTACAGGGTGACACGTGGTGCCAGCCAGCCACCCTCACCGATCACCGAGCGCGCACCGATCACGCAATGCGCACCGATCGTGACGCCAGCATCAATACTCGCCCCCGACTCGATGACCGCATAGGCGCCGATGCTGGCACTCGCATCTACCTGGGCATCGTCCGCCACCAGCGCGGTCGGATGCACACCGACAGCAGCCTGCGGCTTACGATCGAACAGGTGCGAGAGCTGCGCATAAGCCAGGTATGGATTAGCAACAAGCAAGGCATTACCGCTGTAGTTCTCGGCATCGGCAGCGGTCAACAAGACCGCACCGGCACGGCAATCGGGCAGATATTTACGATACTGCGGATTAGCCAAAAAACTCAGCTGATCAGGCCCAGCCTCCTGCAAGGTAGCCAAACCACTGACCACTTTTTCAGAGGCGCCACGCACGGTGGCGCCTAGGCGTTCGGCCAACTGGCCGAGGGTAAAAGCCAAAGCCTGCATAATCAGCGCAGCTGATTCATGCGCTCGATAACCTGCAGCGTGATGTCGAACTGTGGTTTGACATCAATCACTGCACCACGCTCAAGCACCAGGTCGAAGTTACCTTTCTTGATTACTTCTTCCACGGCCTTGTCCAGGTTTGGCTTAAGCTTTTTCAGCATCTCGCGGTCAGCCACAGCCTTGGATTCGTTCAGCTCTTTGGACTGGAACTGAAAGTCACGCGCTTTCTGCTTGAATTCAAGCTCCAGTCGCTCACGCTCGGCGGTCTGCATTTTTTCGCCATCTTTGACGATGCGATCCTGAATGCGCTTGGCATCGCTCTCCAGGGTTTTGAGCTTATTGAGCTGCGGACCGAATTTTTTCTCGGCATCCACCGCATAACGCTTGGCTGCATCAGACTCGAGCAAGGCCATTTGGTAATTAAGAACCGCTACTTTCATTTCGGCAAACGCTGGTGTCGCCAGCAGAGCCACACTTAACAGAACCAGATGAGTCAACTTACGCACGGTACAACTCCTGCAAAAACTGTTGTCGTTGTTCGGTCATCAGACGCTTAGAACGTCTGCCCGAGGGAAAACTGGAATACCTGGGTGTCGGCATCGTCAGGCTTGACGATCGGCATGGCCAGACTGAAGCTCAATGGACCCAGAGCGGTGATCCAGGTCAGGCCAACACCAACGGAGCTTGCCAGCTCGCCGGCATCGATACCACTGCAACTTGGCGACGAGGACGAGCAACTGGTATCGAATACGTTACCCACATCCCAGAACAGCGCGGTACGCAGCGATCGCTGATCTTTCACAAACGGCATCGGGAACAACAGCTCCACGCCGCCTTGAATCAGCACGTTACCACCGAACGGAAGAGCATCTTGATCAGGGTCAGCAAAGGTTCCTTGATTACCAGTCACTGCCGCGCCGCGGCTTGGCGTGCTGCGAGGACCCAGACTGCTGTCTTCAAAACCGCGTACCGAACCAAATCCGCCAGCATAGTAGTGCTCGTAGAACGGCAACTCTTCAGTCGAGCCATAACTATCGCCATAACCCAGCTGCGTGTGAAAGCGCAGGCTGTAACTGTCGCTCAGCGGCTTGAACACCTGACCACGGTAGTCAAGCTTGTAGAATGACAGGTCGCTACCTGGCACGGTAGTCTCGAGCACCAGGCTCTGCGAGTGACCACGGGTGGCCATTACGCCGCGATTGAGGGTTGACTCCGACCAGCCAACTGAGGCTTTAAGGTTCAGGTAGCTGTCGCCTTCCTGCTCAAGGAAGTCAAAGATCTCGTCGACCGTATAAACCCCGGTGCTGATGTCATCCTGCTGCACGGTCAGCCCGTAAGTCAGGCGCGATGTATCGCTGATCGGGTAGCCGATGCTGGCGCCAACCCCATAGCTGTCTACCGCATAGCTGGAAACATCAGTGTCTAGCTCGTCGTAGTCGGTGGTGCGATAGAACGCGTTGTAACCCAGGCTGACGCCATCGGCGGTCCAGTAGGGGTCAACGAAACCGAAGTTGTAGCGTTCCTGGTATTCACTGCGAGTCAAACCGACGCTGACCTTGTTGCCTGTACCAAGGAAGTTGTTCTGGGTGATCGAGCCGCCGAGGATCAAGCCGGCGTTCTGGGCAAAACCGACGCTGGCCGTGATCGAGCCAGACGCCTGCTCTTCAACGCTGTAATTGACATCGATCTGGTCGTCGGTCCCCGGCACCTGCGGAGTCTCGACGTTGACCTCCTTGAAGAAGCCCAAACGTTCCAGACGAGTTTTCGACTGATCGATCAAGTAAGTCGAAGCCCAGCCGCCTTCAATCTGGCGCATTTCACGGCGCAGCACTTCGTCTTCGGACTTGGTGTTGCCACGGAAATTGACGCGATTGACGTAGGCCCGCTTGCCCGGATCGACAACAAAGGTGATGGACACCGTATTGTCTTCATCATGGGCTTGCGGCACACCATTGACGTTGGCGAAGGTGTAGCCCTCGTTACCCAAACGACGGGTAATCAGCTCGGAGGTTGTAGTCATCACCTTGCGCGAGAACACCTGGCCTTCTTTGACCAGCAGCAATGACCGAATGTCATCTTCCGCCACTTTCAAATCGCCGGATAGTTTGACCTCACGCACGCTGTACTTCTGGCCTTCGTCGACGTTGACGGTGATATAGACATGCTTCTTGTCGGGTGTAATCGACACCTGAGTAGAGGAAATATCCATATTGATGTAGCCGCGATCCAGGTAGTAGGAACGCAAGCGCTCCAAGTCACCGGAGAGCTTTTCGCGGGCGTACTTGTCGTCGTTGCGGAAGAACGACAGCCAATTGCTGGTCTTCAGTTCGAACAGATCGATCAGGTCTTCGTCAGCAAAGACGCTGTTACCCACCACGTTGATGTGCTGGATGGCCGCGACCGTGCCTTCGTTGATATTGATCTTCAGTGCTACGCGGTTGCGCGGCTGGGGAATCACTTCGGTTTCGATTTCAGCCGAATAGCGCCCCTGGGCCACATACTGACGCTGCAGTTCGTTGCGCACGCCCTCGAGGGTCGCACGCTGGAATATCTCGCCATCCGCCAACCCGGACTGGTTCAGCCCTTTGAGCAGGTCTTCGCTGCTGATGGCTTTGTTACCGTCAATCTCTATGCCGGAAATCGACGGCCGCTCAACCACGGTAATAACCAACACGTCACCATCGCGACCGAGCTGGATATCCTGGAAGAAGCCGGTTTTAAACAGACCACGAGTGGCTTCCACCAGCGAGCGGTCATCAGCCTCTTCACCAACATTGAGCGGCAGGGCACCGAACACGCTGCCCGCAGACACACGCTGCAGGCCATTGACGCGGATATCGGAGATGGTGAAGGACTCGGCGTGAACTTCGGCGATCATCAATGCGGCAAGCACCGCAGGTAGCAGCAGACGTTTCATGAAGTCCTTTCTTATTCCAACTGACGATAAAAGATCTGCCGCCTGAGGCGGTAGCCTTGCAATTCAGTAGCGTTGTAATTCAGTAACGGCTTACAGACGACCCAAGTCGTTGATCAAGGCCAGTAACATCACCCCGATCACCAAACTGATGCCAATCTGCATCCCCCAACCTTGCACCCGTTCCGACAGTGGGCGACCACGCACCCACTCGACCAGGTAATAAAGCAGATGCCCACCATCCAAAACCGGGATTGGCAGCAAATTGAGAACCCCCAGACTTATGCTCAAGTAGGCAAGGAAATTGAGAAAATCCCCTAAACCCGACTCGGCCGAAGCGCCCGCCACTTTAGCAATGGTTATCGGCCCGCTCAAGTTTTTTACCGAGAGCTCGCCAAACAGCATTTTCTTTAGCGAATCAAGGGTCAGCAAGCTCATCGACCAGGTGCGCCGGAAACCCTCAACCACGGCCTCTAACGGCCCAAAACTGACTTCGCGAAGCATCTCTGCTGGCCACTCGACACCTTCGACACCAGCACCCAGATAACCACTGCGGGCCTCGCCTTCGCCGCGGGCGGCGAGGTTAACCGCTACCTGCACATCCCGCCCGTCACGCTCGACCAGCAGGGTTATTGATTGCGCCGGCATGGCCTGTACGCGATCAACCAGCTGCTGCCATTCGCTTAGCGGCTCGTTGTCGAGCATCAGCAAGCGATCACCCACTTGCAGTCCGGCGGCTTGCGCCGGGCCTTTCGGATCGAGCTGTGCAAGTACGGGCAACAGCGCCGGGCGCCAGGGGCGAATGCCAAGCGCATCGATCGGGTTGGGCTCATCGGCGCCCCTGAGCCAATCTTTCAACACGATTTGTCGCGGACTGTCGGCAGTAGAGCCCTCGTCGCGAACATTGATATTCAAAGTGCCCGTTTCACCCAGGCGTCGCACCAACTGCAGATTAACCGCCGCCCAGCCTGTGGTCGGCGCGCCATTGACCGCGACAATTTCCTGGCCAGCCTGCAAGCCAGCTTCCGCAGCCAAGCTACCGACCTGTACCGCTCCGATGACCGGACGCACCTGCTGACTGCCGAGCATCGCCACCGCCCAGAAAAAAACCAGCGCTAGCAGGAAATTCGCAATCGGCCCCGCAGCCACGATGGCAATACGCTGACGCACGCTCTTTCGATTGAACGACTGATCAAACTGCTCGGGTGGCACATCACCTTCGCGCTCGTCGAGCATCTTGACGTAGCCGCCCAAGGGAATCGCGGCGATGACAAACTCAGTGCCCTGACGATCATGCCAACGCACCAGTGGTGTTCCGAAGCCCACCGAGAAACGCAGAACCTTGACCCCACAGCGACGCGCGACCCAGAAGTGACCAAACTCGTGAAAGGTAACCAGCACCCCCAGTGCAATCAGGGTACCGACAATCATATACAGCGCACTCATCTAGCGTCTCCGAGACGGGGGGTGTACTCGCAGCAAATAAACAACCGCGTCAGTGCTCTAACCACGACGACTCAACCATTGCCCGGCTAGCTCACGCGCCCGCCGATCTGCCGCCAGGACTGCTTCTACACTATCGACCGCAACGCCTGGCTCGGCGTTCAGCACGGCGTCAATGATACTCGCGATTTCAGGAAAGCGAATCCGCCGATCAAGAAAGGCCGCAACGGCGACTTCATTGGCAGCATTGAGAATGGCCGGCACACTACCACCCGCCTCTGCCGCCTGACGAGCCAGACGCAGGCAAGGGAAACGCTGTTCGTCTGGCGCTTGGAAGTCCAGGCGAGCGATAGCAAACAGATCCAGCGGCGCCACACCCGAGTCAATGCGCTGCGGCCAGGCCAATGCATGACTGATCGGCGTGCGCATGTCAGGGTTACCCAGCTGCGCCAACACCGAACCGTCGACATAATCGACCAGCGAATGGATCACGCTCTGCGGATGGATCACCACCTCGACCTGCGCGGGCTTGGCGTCGAATAGCCAGCAAACCTCGATCAACTCGAGGCCTTTGTTCATCATGCTCGCCGAATCCACCGAGATCTTGCGCCCCATCGACCAGTTGGGATGAGCGCAGGCCTGCTCGGGAGTTACCTCATGCAACTGTTCCAGCGGTGTCTCGCGGAACGGCCCACCGGACGCAGTCAGTAAGATCCGCCGCACACCCACCTGCGCCAAGCCACGCGCATAATCACCAGGCAAGCACTGAAAGATCGCATTGTGTTCACTGTCGATGGGCAGCAAAACCGCGCCGCTGCGTCGCACAGCATCGATAAATAATGCGCCGGACATCACCAGCGCTTCCTTGTTGGCCAGCAAAACCTTCTTGCCCGCTTCGACTGCCGCCAGCGTTGGCTTGAGCCCTGCCGCACCGACGATAGCCGCCATCACCGCATCCACCTCGGGATGCGCAGCCACCTCGCACAGGCCCCGCTCACCGAACAGCACCCGCGTTGCCAGGCCCGCCGCATGCAAATCGCCCTGCAAATGACGCGCTGAGCGCTCATCAGGCACCACGGCGTAGCGTGGCCGATACAGCACACACAGCGCTTGCAGCTCAGCCAGGCGACTGTAGCCGGACAGGGCAAATACCTGGTAGCGCGCAGGGTGCCTGGCGATCACGTCCAAGGTACTCAGGCCAATCGAGCCTGTCGCACCCAGCACTGTAATCTGCTGCAGCGGGCTCACAGGGCACCCCAATTGGCGAGCCACAGCAGCGCTGCAAACATCGGGATGGCAGCAGTCAGGCTGTCGATGCGATCAAGCACACCACCATGCCCCGGCAGCAGATTACTGCTGTCCTTGAGCCCAGCCTGACGCTTGAACATGCTCTCGGTCAGATCACCGACCACGGAAATCGACACCACCAGCGCCGCGCCGGCGAGCGCCAGGAGCAGGTCACTGGCCATCCAGCCCTTAAAGAGCCCGACTGCCAGAGTGATCAGCAAGCTAGTCAGCAGCCCACCCATCGCACCCTCCCAGCTTTTCCCCGGACTGACTCGTGGCGCCAGCTTGCGCTTGCCGAAGGCCTTGCCAGTGAAGTAAGCCCCGATATCGGCGCCCCACACCAGCACCATCACCGCCAGGATCAAGCCATTGGCCAACGGCCACTGCTTGAACATCACCAAGCCCTGCCAAGCAGGTAGCAGGATCAACAAACCAATCAACAGCCTGGCCGGCAGCTTGGCCCAAAGACGGCTACTGGCCGGATAACTGATGACCAGCACAGTCGCCAGCAGCCACCAGAAGACCGCAAGCAACAGCAACCAAGGCGCCAATAGCGGCAGGTGATAGAGCCCGAACAACAGAGCAACAACCCCTGCGGCGTAGGCAACGCGCTGCGGTTGATTAGTCAGGCCCGCCAGGCGTGCCCACTCCCAGGCGCCAAGACTGACCACCGCGCCGATGAACAGCGCAAAGGCCGCCCCATCCAGCAGGAAAAACCCAGCCAAGGCGATGGGCAGTAGCACCAACGCAGTAATGATCCGTTGCTTAAGCATCAGGCACGCGCCTCGGCATCGATCTGTTCAGCGGACCGACCAAAACGCCGCTGACGCCTGGCGAAGTCCGCCAAGGCCTTGCGCATGGCGTCGTGCTTGAAATCCGGCCAGAACAGATCAGAGAAATACAGCTCGCTGTAAGCCAACTGCCACAGCAGGAAATTACTGATGCGGTGTTCGCCACCGGTACGAATACACAAATCAGGCAGCGGCAAATCGCCCGTCGCCAGACAACCCTGGAGCAGGCCGGGAGTAATATCTTCAGGCCGCAAGTGCCCACCCTGAACCTCACGCGCCAGGCGCTGAGCTGCCTGCGCAATATCCCACTGCCCGCCATAGTTGGCAGCAATCTGCAGGATAAAACGCTTATCGCCAGAGGTCAGCGCTTCTGCCTCACGCATGGCGGCTTGCAGTTCCGGATGGAAGCGCGAGCGATCGCCAATGATGCGCAAGCTGATGCCATTCTCGTTGAGCTTCTTCGCCTCACGACGTAGCGCGCCAAGGAACAGCTCCATCAGCGCGCTCACCTCATCAGCCGGGCGCTGCCAGTTCTCGCTAGAGAAGGCAAACAGGGTCAACACCTCGACCCCGGTTTCGGCACACACTTCAATGACCGCGCGCACCGCGTCGACGCCGGCCTTGTGCCCGGCAACCCCCGGCAACAGGCGCTTGCGCGCCCAGCGGTTATTGCCGTCCATGATGATCGCCACGTGACGCGGCACGGCCACTTTAGGGCCGTCTATAGACTTGTGCATGAAGATCTCCTGACCGCTAAACGGCCATCAGATCCGCTTCTTTCTGCTTCACAGCCACTTCGATTTCCGCGACGAACTTGTCAGTCAGCTTCTGGATATCATCGGCGCCGCGACGCTCTTCGTCTTCGCTGATTTCTTTCTCTTTGACCAGGTCTTTCAACTGGCTAAGGGCGTCACGGCGAATATTGCGCACCGCAATACGGCCATCTTCAGCGGCGTCGCGTGCCTGCTTGGTGAAGCCCTTGCGGGTTTCTTCGGTCAGCGCCGGCATGGAAATCAGCAGCAACTCACCCAGGTTGGTTGGATTGAAGCCCAAACCGGAACTCTGGATCGCCTTATCGACCGCACCCAGCATGTTGCGCTCGAACGCCACAACCTGCAGGGTCCGCGAATCCTTAACGGTCACATTGGCCACCTGATTCAGCGGGGTGTCCGAGCCGTAGTAAGGCACCATCACGCCACCCAGAATACTTGGATGGGCCTGACCAGTGCGAATACGACTGAAGGCATGGATCAGCGACTCCAGGCTCTTCTGCATGCGTTCCTGGGTATCTTTCTTGATCTCGTTGATCATTTTTCATCTTCCTCGATCAGAGTACCTTCGGCACCGCCCAACACGATATTCAGCAGGGCACCGGGTTTATTCATATTGAAGACGCGCAGCGGCATCTTGTGATCGCGGCACAAGCAAATGGCCGTGAGATCCATCACACCGAGCTTGCGATCCAGTACTTCATCGTAAGTCAGGCGGTCAAATTTCTCCGCATGCGGATCTTTGAACGGATCAGCGGTGTACACCCCATCCACCTTGGTCGCTTTCAACACCACGTCGGCGTCGGTCTCGATGGCCCGCAGGCAGGCGGCCGAATCGGTGGTAAAGAATGGGTTGCCGGTGCCTGCTGCAAAGATCACCACCTCACCCGTCTTCAGATGACGCAGCGCTTTGCGGCGGTCGTAGTGATCGGTAACGCCAACCATGGAGATTGCTGACATCACGATTGCCGGGATATTCGAACGCTCCAAGGCATCGCGCATGGCCAGGGCGTTCATCACGGTCGCCAGCATGCCCATGTGGTCGCCGGTCACCCGATCCATGCCCGCCGCACTGAGAGCAGCACCACGGAACAGGTTGCCACCACCAATGACCAGGCCGACTTGTACGCCGATCCCTACCAACTGCCCGACTTCCAGGGCCATGCGATCAAGCACCTTGGGGTCGATGCCGAAATCTTCCGCCCCCATCAGGGCCTCGCCGCTGAGTTTGAGCAGAATGCGCTTATAGCGCGGTTGACGACCACTCACCTGCTGAGCCATTACCAGTCTCTCCTGCGGCGTTTGAATTCTTTGCGCCTCACGGCACGTATTTGCCGAGCCACTGACATCACCCGGAGTCCTTTACACAAGGCCTACCGCAGCGTGCCAAACAGCTCAATAGCCCTTTTTGACAAAGAGGCCGCGCGCATAAGCGGGCAGCCTCTTCGGGGCAACAAAGCGTCTTATTGCTTGCTGGCAGCCAGCTGTGCGGCAACTTCTTCAGCGAAGTTATCCACTGGCTTCTCGATGCCTTCACCAACCTGGAAACGCGTGAAGGAAACGATTTCAGCGCCGCCTTTCTTGGCCAAAGCGCCGACCTTGATTTCCGGATCCTTAACGAAGGCTTGCTCAACCAGACTGGCTTCAGCGAGGAACTTCTGGATACGGCCGCCAACCATCTTCTCGACGATTTCAGCTGGCTTGCCCTTGATTTTGTCTTCGTTGAGGCTCATGAACACGGCTTTCTCGCGCTCGATCGCTTCAGCAGAAACTTCCGTAGGCAGCAGGAACTCAGGGTTGCTGGCAGCCACGTGCATGGCGATATCTCTAGCCAGATCAGCGTCACCGCCTTTCAGGACAACCAGCACACCAATCTTGTTACCGTGCAGGTAAGCACCAACTACATCGCCTTCTGCACGAGCCAAACGGCGAATATTGACGTTCTCGCCTACTTTAGCTACCAGCGCCAGACGCGCTTCTTCACGCACTGCAATCAGCGGCGCGGCTTCGGCCAACTGGTCAGCAAAGGCTTTTTCCAGGCTTTCGTTAACGAAGTTCTTGAAATCGTCCTGCAGAGCCAGGAAGTCAGTCTGCGAGTTGACTTCGAGAATCACAGCCGACTTGCCGTCTTCGGCAACCTTGACTGCGATAGCGCCTTCGGCGGCAATGTTGCCTGCCTTCTTGGCCGCTTTGATTGCGCCGGAAGCACGCATGTCATCAATGGCTTTTTCGATGTCGCCGCCGGCCTTGGTCAAGGCCTTTTTGCAATCCATCATGCCTTCGCCAGTGCGCTCGCGCAGCTCCTTGACTAATGCCGCAGTAATCTCTGCCATTTCAAATTCCTCTTGGATAGGTTGTTAACCATTCCACCCGCCTGAACGGGCGATCAATTCTGGGAACACATTGCCTGGGCCCGATGAACAACTACTCAGCCAACAATGGTTTTCAACGTGGCAAAAAGGGGGCCTAGCCCCCTTTTTGCGCAGCGAGTAACGCTTGACGCTTACCGCTTAGCCCTGAGCCGCTTCAACTGCAGGAGCCTGCTCGACGAATTCGTCGGTGCCGCCGCCAGTGTTGGTACGGCCGCGAACTACCGCGTCAGCCATGGCACCCATGTACAGCTGGATGGCGCGGATGGCGTCGTCGTTACCTGGGATGATGTAGTCAACGCCTTCCGGGCTGCTGTTGGTATCGACGATGCCAATAACCGGGATACCCAGCTTGTTGGCTTCGGTGATAGCAATGCGCTCGTGGTCAACGTCGATAACGAACAGAGCGTCCGGCAGACCGCCCATGTCCTTGATACCACCCAGACTGCGATCCAGTTTTTCCAGATCACGGGTACGCATCAGGGCTTCTTTCTTGGTCAGCTTGGTGAAAGTGCCGTCCTGGGACTGAACTTCCAGATCACGCAGACGCTTGATCGAGGCGCGGATGGTCTTGTAGTTGGTCAGCATGCCGCCCAACCAGCGATGGTCGACGAACGGCGAACCGCAACGAGCGGCTTCTTGAGCAACGATCTTGCCAGCGGAACGCTTGGTACCGACGAACAGGATCTTGTTCTTGCCAGTAGCCAGCTTCTCAACGAACGACAGCGCTTCGTTGAACATTGGCAGGGTTTTTTCAAGGTTGATGATGTGAATCTTGTTACGCGCACCGAAAATGTACTTACCCATTTTCGGGTTCCAGTAACGGGTCTGGTGACCGAAGTGCACACCGGCCTTCAGCATATCGCGCATATTGACTTGGGACATGATAGTTCCTTGATAAGTCGGGTTAGGCCTCCACGCATCCCAATCTCCAACCATTCGCACGTGGCGTAAGGCACCCAGGAAATCGTGTCGATGCGTGTGTGGATTAAAGCTTTCAGGCATACAGCCCGCAAAGCGGCGCGTTTTATACCATAAAAGTTGGCGGTAAGCTACACGCATCAAACTGAAAGCCAATGCCACACCGCAGGCGGCTTATGGCTTGCAGCCTGAAGCTGCTAACATGGGCATCTTTTCAGTCTGTGCCCGAGAGCTTATATGACCGTCACTATCAAGACGCCCGATGAAATCGAGAAAATGCGCGTAGCCGGCCGCCTGGCTGCCGACGTACTGGAAATGATCGGCGAGCACGTCAAGCCCGGCGTCACCACTGAAGAGCTTGACCGTATCTGCCATGACTACATCGTCAATGTGCAGCAGGCCATCCCTGCCCCGCTTAACTACAAAGGCTTCCCCAAGTCGATCTGCACCTCGATCAACCACGTGGTCTGCCACGGCATCCCTAACGAGAAGCCACTCAAAGAAGGCGACGTGCTGAACATCGACATCACTGTGATCAAGGACGGCTACCACGGTGACACGAGCAAGATGTTCATGGTCGGCAAAGTCCCAGAGTGGGCCGAGCGCCTGGCCAAGATCACCCAAGAGTGCATGTATAAAGGTATCGAACTGGTGCGCCCCGGCGCCCGCCTTGGCGACATCGGTGAAGTGATCCAGAAGCACGCAGAAAAAAATGGCTTCTCGGTGGTGCGTGAGTACTGCGGCCATGGCATCGGCGCAGTGTTCCACGAAGAGCCGCAGGTGCTGCATTACGGTCGCGCTGGCACCGGCATGGAGCTCAAGGAAGGCATGACCTTCACCATTGAGCCAATGATCAACCAGGGCCGAGCGGAAACCCGCACCTTGGGTGACGGCTGGACCGCAATCACCAAGGACCGCAAGCTCTCGGCACAGTGGGAGCACACCATCCTGGTTACCAGCGATGGTTACGAGATATTCACCTTGCGCAGCGACGACACCATCCCCCGCACCTCGGCCTGATTAACGACGCGCGTACATACCGACGCCCACATAAAGGAAGACAGCCGCATGCCGCAGGTAGACCCCGAGCTGTTCGACCGCGGGCAATTCCAGGCCGAGCTGGCGCTGAAAGCCAGCCCTATCGCGGCCTTCAAGAAAGCTATCCGCCGCGCTCATGAGGTGCTCGACGCGCGCTTCAAAGAGGGCCGCGAGGTACGCCGAATGGTCGAGGATCGCGCCTGGTTCACCGACCAGATCCTGCGTGAAGCCTGGGATCGCCTGGAGTGGAGCGACGACGCGGACATCGCCCTGCTTGCAGTGGGCGGCTATGGCCGGGGCGAGCTGCACCCTTACTCGGATATCGACTTGCTCGTTCTGCTCGATAGCGCCGACCACGAAACCTTCCGCGAACCGATCGAACGCTTCCTCACCCTGCTTTGGGACATCGGCCTGGAAGTCGGGCAAAGCGTGCGCTCGGTCGACGAATGCGCCGAAGAGGCACGCGCCGACCTGACGGTGGTCACTAACCTGATGGAAAGCCGTACCATTGCCGGCCCCGAGCGCCTGCGTCAGCGCATGCAGGATGTCACCAGCACTGCGCAGATGTGGCCGAGCAAGCACTTCTACCTGGCTAAGCGCAAAGAACAGCGCGCTCGTCACGCCAAGTACAACGACACTGAATACAACCTCGAACCCAACGTCAAAGGCTCGCCAGGCGGCCTGCGCGACATCCAGACCATTCTCTGGGTCGCCCGCCGGCATTTCGGCACCTTGAATTTGCACGCCATGGTTGGCCAGGGCTTTCTCCTCGAAAGCGAATACGCCCTCCTGGTGTCCAGCCAGGAATTTCTGTGGAAGGTCCGTTACGCCCTGCACATGCTCGCCGGTCGCGCCGAAGACCGCCTGCTGTTCGATCACCAGCGCGAGATCGCCAGCCTGCTGGGCTATGAGGACAGCGACGCCAAACTGGCGATCGAACGCTTCATGCAGAAGTACTACCGTGTGGTGATGGGCATCGCCGAGTTGAGCGACCTGATCAACCAGCACTTCGAGGAAGAGATCCTTCGCGCCGGCCAAAGTGGCCAGGCGCAGGCGCTGAACAGCCGCTTCCAACTGCGTGATGGCTATATCGAAGTCACCCACCCCAACGTATTCAAGCGCACGCCTTTCGCCATTCTGGAAGTCTTTGTGCTGATGGCCCAGCACCCCGAAATCAAAGGTGTATGCGCCGACAGCATTCGCCTGCTGCGCGATCACCGCCACCTGATCGACGATGATTTCCGCAAGGATATTCGCAATACCAGCCTGTTCATCGAGTTGTTCAAAACACCGCAGGGGATCCACCGTAACCTGCGGCGAATGAACCGTTACGGTATTCTCGGCCGCTACCTGCCCGAGTTCGGGCATATTGTCGGGCAGATGCAACACGACCTTTTCCACATCTATACGGTCGATGCGCACACCCTCAACCTGATCAAGTACCTGCGCAAATTCAAATGGACGGAATTGGCCGAGAAGTTCCCCCTGGCCAGCAAGCTGATCGACAAGCTGCCCAAGCCTGAACTGATCTACCTCGCCGGGCTTTACCATGACATTGGCAAGGGCCGCGGCGGCGACCACTCAGCGCTGGGCGCGGTAGACGCAGAAGCCTTCTGCGTGCGCCATCAGCTGCCCAACTGGGACAGCAAACTGATTGTCTGGCTGGTGCAGAACCATCTGATGATGTCGACCACCGCCCAACGCAAGGACTTGTCCGACCCGCAGGTGATCTTCGATTTTGCTCGCCTGGTCGGCGACCAGACGCGCCTGGACTACCTCTACGTGCTGACAGTGGCCGATATCAACGCCACCAACCCCAGCCTGTGGAACTCCTGGCGCGCCAGCCTGCTGCGCCAGCTCTACACCGAAACCAAGCGCGCCCTCAACCGCGGCCTGGAAAACCCGCTGGACCGCGAAGAACAGATTCGCCTGACCCAGGGCGCCGCACTGGACATTCTGGTGCGCGGCGGTACCGACCCGGACGAGGCCGAACAACTGTGGTCGCAGCTTGGCGATGACTATTTCCTGCGTCACACCGCTGGCGATGTGGCCTGGCATGCCGAAGCCATCCTGCAGCACCCCAACGATGGCAATCCACTGGTACTGATCAAGGAGACCACCCAGCGCGAATTCGAGGGTGGTACGCAGATCTTTATCTACGCCGCCGACCAGCACGACTTCTTCGCAGTGACCGTGGCCACCATGGCCCAGCTCAACCTGAACATCCATGACGCACGAATCCTCACCTCGACCAGCAAGTTCACCCTCGACACCTATATCGTGCTGGAGGCAGAAGGCGGCTCGATTGGCGAAAACCCCGCGCGGATCAAACAAATTCGCCAGGACCTGATCGACGCACTGAAGAACCCCGACGAGTACCCGAACATCATCCAGCGCCGGGTACCACGTCAGCTCAAACATTTTGCCTTCGCGCCGCGGGTGACCATCCACAACGACGCGCAGCGGCCGGTGACCATTCTCGAATTGACCGCCCCCGACCGCCCGGGCCTGCTGGCGAGAGTCGGACGGATCTTTCTCGACTTCGACCTGTCACTGCAAAATGCCAAGATCGCCACCCTCGGCGAACGGGTGGAAGACGTGTTCTTCGTCACCGACGCCAATAATCAGCCGCTGTCCGACCCCGAACTGTGCCAGCGGTTGCAGGAAACCATCATCGAACAACTCTCGGACGCCAACGGGCAAACCACAGAGCCAAGTCGGATAACTATTTGATCAAGACAGCGGCAAGCCCCTCGTGCGGCTGCCGCGAGTAGCCCCCAGGACAGACACATGAACGATGCATTGAACCAGCTGCAGCCCTACCCCTTCGAAAAGCTCCGCGTTTTGCTCGCAGGCGTTCAACCACCCAACGACATGCCGGCTATTGCCCTGTCGATCGGCGAACCCAAGCATCGCTCACCAGTGTTCGTTGCCGAGGCGCTCAGCGCCAATCTGGAGAAACTGGCGGTATACCCCAGCACCTTGGGTATAGCCGAACTGCGTGAAGCGATCGCCGCCTGGTGCAGCCGACGCTTCAACCTGCCGACCGGCATGCTCGACCCCGCGCGCCATGTATTGCCGGTCAACGGCACGCGCGAAGCGCTGTTCGCCTTTACCCAGACCGTGGTGCAGCGTGACATTGACGGCCTGGTGGTCAGCCCCAATCCGTTCTATCAGATCTACGAAGGCGCGACCCTGCTCGCGGGTGCCCAGCCGCACTACCTGGCATGCCTGGAGGAGCACGGCTTTAATCCGGACTTCGACGCCGTCAGCAGCGATGTCTGGCAGCGCTGCCAGATTCTCTTCCTCTGCTCGCCAGGCAATCCGACCGGCGCACTGATCCCGCTCGAAACCCTGAAGAAGCTGATCGCCCTGGCTGATAAATTCGACTTCGTGATCGCTGCCGACGAGTGCTACAGCGAGCTGTATTTCGACGAACTGAACCCACCCGCCGGCCTGCTGACCGCCTGCGCCGAACTGGGCCGCAGCGACTTTGCGCGCTGCGTGGTGTTCCACAGCCTGTCCAAGCGCTCCAACCTGCCGGGCCTGCGCTCGGGCTTTGTCGCCGGCGACGCCGACATTTTGAAATCTTTCCTGCTGTACCGTACCTACCACGGCTGCGCCATGCCGGTGCAAACCCAGCTGGCCAGTATTGCCGCCTGGAATGATGAGCAGCACGTTAAAGCCAACCGCGAGCTGTACCGCGAGAAGTTCGACGCTGTGCTGGCTATTCTCGACGGCGTGCTGGACGTGCAGCGTCCGGATGGTGGCTTTTACTTGTGGGCGAAAACGCCGATAGACGATGAAACATTTACCCGCGAGCTGTTTGCCCGCGAGCATGTCACCGTGGTGCCCGGCTCCTACCTGTCGCGCGCCGTGGACGGCAACAACCCAGGCGCAGGACGCATACGCATGGCCCTGGTCGCGCCACTGGCCGAGTGTGTGGCAGCTGCCGAACGTATCCGCGACTTTGTGAAGAGCCTCTGATGAGCAAGACCCTGTTTGGCATAAAAGCCTGCGACACCATGAAAAAAGCCCGCGCCTGGCTCGACGAGCACGGGGTAAGCTACGTATTTCATGATTACAAAACCGTTGGTATCGACCGTGAGAACCTGGATAAGTGGTGCAACGAGCATGGCTGGGAAATAATTCTCAACCGCGCGGGCACCACCTTCCGCAAACTGGACGAGGCGCAAAAAGCCGATCTCGACCAGAACAAGGCAATCGAGCTGATGCTCGCTCAGCCGTCGATGATCAAGCGCCCAGTGCTTGATCTCGGCAACCAGACCCTGGTTGGCTTCAAGCCCGAGCGCTATGCCGCTGAACTGACCTGAACACCCTACTTGAATTCGCGTTAAGGAAAGCAACATGACCATGTCCCTCTTCAGCCTGGCCTTCGGCGTTGGCACACAAAACCGTCAAAGTAACTGGTTGGAAGTCTTCTATGCCCAGCCAATGCTCAACCCTGCGGCCGAACTGGTGGCCAAAGCGGCGGAGAAACTGGGTTATAGCGGCGGCAACCAGGCGATCAGCTTCACCACCCAGCAAGCCGGCGATCTGGCCGAAGCCTTGAAAGCTATCGATACCGTCCAGGCCGCCCTGCTCACGCGTCTGGCGGAAAGCCATCAGCCACTGGTCGCCACCTTCATCCAAGACGACCTTCCCCTGAGCAGCACACCCGAGGCCTACCTCAAGCTGCACCTGCTGTCGCATCGCCTGGTCAAGCCGCATGGCCTGAACCTGACCGGTATTTTCCCATTGCTGCCCAACGTAGCCTGGACCAGCCAGGGCGCCATCGACCTCAGCGAACTGCCCGGACGGCAACTGGAAGCACGCCTGCGCAGCGAACTGCTGGAAGTCTTCTCGGTAGACAAGTTCCCGAAAATGACCGACTACGTGGTACCAAGCGGCGTGCGCATCGCCGATACCGCGCGCATTCGCCTGGGCGCTTACGTAGGTGAAGGCACCACTGTGATGCACGAAGGTTTCGTCAACTTCAATGCCGGCACCGCAGGCCCGGGCATGATCGAAGGCCGCGTCTCCGCCGGGGTATTCGTCGGCAAGGGTTCGGACCTGGGCGGCGGCTGCTCGACCATGGGCACCCTGTCCGGTGGCGGCAACCTGGTGATTTCCGTGGGTGAAGGCTGCCTGATCGGCGCCAACGCCGGCATCGGTATCCCCCTGGGCGACCGCAATACCGTGGAGTCCGGCCTGTACATCACCGCCGGCACCAAGGTGGCCCTGCTCGACGACAAAGGCGAGTTGGTCAAGGTAGTCAAGGCCCGCGAACTGGCTGGCCAGCCTGACCTGCTGTTCCGCCGCAACTCGCAGACCGGCGCAGTGGAATGCAAAACCCACAAGTCGGCGATTGAGTTGAACGAAGCGCTGCACGCCCACAATTAACAGCAGCTAAACGCTGTAAGCCATACGTTTTGTAGGCCAGGTTGAGCACCGCGATACCCATCACTGAAGCGCAGCCGCTTTATGGGTATCGCTGCGCTCAACCCATTCTACGGTTCTCGTCACCCGCAGGAATCCTGCAATGTCTTTGCCCTCCCCCTGGCGTCGCGGCTTTCCCGGCATCCTGGCCCTCGACGGTGAAGACCAGACCTATCTGGACAGCGCCGCCACCGCACAAAAACTCCAGGCCATGCTCGATGCCCAGGATCAGGCCCTGGAGCTGCAGCGATGAGCCTACCCGTTGCTGCCCAGCAAGCCCTCGCCGCCTTCGACCAATGCACCGGCTGGGAACAGCGTGCGCGCTTGCTTATGCAGTGGGGCGAGCGCCTGCCCGGCCTGAGTGAGGAGGAGCGCTGCGCGGCCAATCGTGTACCGGGCTGCGAAAGTCAGGTCTGGCTGGTCGCCGAACACATCGAGCAGTGCTGGCAGTTTCGCGCCAGCAGCGATGCACGCCTGCTGCGCGGCCTGCTGGCACTGCTACTGGCACGGGTCAACGGCCTGAGCAACGCACAACGGGCCGACGTCGACCTGACCGACTGGCTCGACCAACTGGGTCTGGCGCGCCAGCTCTCGCCATCACGCAGCAATGGCCTGAATGCCGTGCTGCGGCGCATGCATGAGCTGGCCAGCGACGCTTAGATGCCGTAGCAGGTAGCGCCTCGCCTACGACCCCGCGCTGTCGCACAGCCGGGGCGCGTAAGGATCAAGACCGCTGGCTGTACGCATCAACAACCATCTGCGCGCGGCGCACCCTACCCCGCCCAACCCTTATTGGCTTCGCTCGGCTGGCCTGCGGACACCGGCCACCAGCTTTTCCACGGTCTTGGCTACAGCAACCATGCCGAAGCTGGCGGTGACCATCATCGCCGCGCCAAAACCACCGGCGCAGTCGAGCTTGACCCCTTCGCCGACGAAACCCTTGTACTGGCATACGCTGCCGTCCGGTTTCGGGTAGCGCAGCTGCTCGGTGGAAAACACGCAGGGCACGCTGTAGTTGCGCCCCGGCGTGCGCGAGAAGTTGTAATCGCGGCGCAGGGTCGAGCGCACTTTTGAGGCCAGCGGATCGTTCCAGGTCTTGTTCAGGTCACCGACCTGGATCTGCGTCGGGTCGATCTGCCCGCCGGCGCCGCCAGTGGTGACCACCTGGATCTTGCGCCGCTTGCACCATGAGATCAGCGCCGCCTTGGCGTTTACGCTGTCGATGCAATCGATCACCGCATCGAGTTGCTCGGTGATGTACTCGGCCATGGTCTCGCGGGTAACGAAATCTGCCACTGCGTGGACCACGCAGGCGGGGTTGATCGCACGGATGCGCGCAGCCATGACGTCGACCTTGGCCTGCCCGACCGTATTGTCCAGCGCCTGGATCTGCCGATTGGTATTACTCACGCAGACATCGTCCAGGTCGAACAACGAGATCTCGCCGACCCCCGAACGCGCCAGCGCCTCGGCCGCCCAGGAACCAACACCGCCGATGCCGACCACCGCGACGTGCGCCGCAGCCAGGCGCCCGGCACCCTCGCGACCGTACAGGCGTGCGATTCCAGCAAAGCGTTGTTCGTCGATCGTCATCTCATCACCTCAGCACCCGGAACACGGGCAGGCGCGCATTATAGAAAGCTCGCCGGCCGTTCCCAAGCACCGATTGGGCTCAACTACTCAATTGGCGCCCCCGGCATCCTCAACCTGCCACTGCGCCTTATCGGTAACGGTTACGCAGCGTTGCGGACTGCGCCGAGCTGCAGCGACGCATAGCCAAGCGCAGTAGTTTTTCAGTGGTCTGTTAATATGGCGGCCTTTCCGCTTGACGCCGCCCTGGAGCCGTAATGACTGCCCCCGCCCTGACCCTGACGCCCACCCTGGAACTCGCCTGCGAGCTGATTCGCCGCCCCTCCGTAACCCCGGTCGACGAAGGCTGTCAGGAACTGATGATGCGCCGCCTCGCTGCCCTGGGCTTCCAGATTGAAGCCATGCGCATCGAGGAAGTGGATAATTTCTGGGCCAGCCACGGCCAGCAGGACGGGCCGGTACTGTGCTTCGCCGGGCATACCGACGTGGTGCCGACCGGGCCGCTGCAGGCCTGGCAGCACCAACCGTTCGACGCCTTGATCGACGAACAGGGCATGCTCTGCGGACGTGGCGCCGCCGACATGAAAGGCAGCCTGGCGTCGATGATTATCGCCGTCGAGCGCTTTGTCGCCGAGTACCCGAAACACAAGGGCCGCATCGCCTTTCTGATCACCAGTGACGAAGAAGGCCCGGCCCAGCATGGCACCAGGGCAGTGGTCGAGCGCCTGCGCGCACGCAACGAGCGCCTGGACTGGTGCATCGTCGGCGAGCCGTCGAGCACCACCCTGGTGGGCGACGTGGTCAAGAACGGCCGCCGCGGCTCCCTTGGCTGCACCCTGACCGTGCGCGGCAAGCAGGGCCATGTGGCCTATCCGCACCTGGCCAGCAACCCGATTCACCTGGCCGCCCCGGCCCTGGCTGAACTGACCGTCGAGCACTGGGACGACGGCAACGCCTTCTTCCCGCCCACCAGCTTCCAGATTTCCAACCTTAACGCCGGCACCGGGGCGACCAACGTTATCCCTGGCGAACTGAAAGCGGTCTTCAACTTCCGCTTCTCCACCGAATCCACCGTCGAAGGCCTGCAGCAGCGCGTCGAGGCGATCCTCGGTAAGCACGGCCTGGACTACCACCTGGACTGGGCGCTGTCCGGCCTGCCGTTCCTCACCGAACCCGGCGCCCTGCTCGACGCGGTAGCCGCCAGCATCAAGAGCGTGACCGGTCGCGAAACCAAGCCATCGACCAGCGGTGGCACCTCCGACGGGCGCTTCATCGCCACCCTCGGCACCCAAGTCGTCGAACTCGGCCCGGTCAATGCCACCATTCACCAGATCAACGAGCGGGTACTGGCCAGTGATCTGGACGTACTGACCGAGATCTACTATCAAACCCTCGTCAAGCTGCTCGCCTGATGCTGACCTGCCCCCTCTGCCAAGGCGCCTTGAGCACCGCCGATAACGGCGTGATCTGCCCGGCCGGACATCGCTTCGACCGCGCACGCCAGGGCTACCTGAACCTGCTCCCGGTGCAGCACAAGAACAGTCGCGACCCTGGCGACAACGCCGCCATGGTCGACGCCCGCCGACGCTTTCTCGATGGTGGCCACTATGCGCCGCTGGCCAGGCGCCTGGCCGAACTTGCCAAGGGGTACGCACCCGCGCGCTGGCTGGATATCGGCTGCGGCGAGGGTTACTACACCGCACAGATTGGCAACGCCCTGCCCGCTGCGGACGGCTATGCCCTGGACATCTCTCGCGAGGCGATCAAGCGTGGCTGCAAGCGCTCGCCGCAGCTGACCTGGCTGGTCGCCAGCATGGCCCGGGTGCCGCTGAGCGATGCCAGTTGCCAACTGCTCGCCAGCGTCTTCAGCCCGCTCGACTGGCAAGAGGCCAAGCGCCTGCTCGCACCCGGCGGCGGCCTGCTGCGCATGGGGCCGACCCGCGAACACCTGATGGAACTGCGGCAAAAATTGTATGACGAAGTGCGCGATTACGATGATCAGAAGCACCTCGAACTGATCCCCGAAGGCATGCGCCTGGCCCACAGCGAAACCCTGACCTTCACGCTGCAGCTGGACAGCAGCGAGGCCCGCGCCGACCTGCTGGCCATGACGCCCCACGGCTGGCGCGCCAGCGCCGAACGGCGCGCCGCGGTGATCGCCGAACCTTTAGAGGTGACGGTTGCCATACGCTACGATTGGATCGAGCGCACAGGCCATTGAAAAACGACTGAGCTCGACCACACCGCGTTTTTATGCAAATGGCCTACCCAGCCCCCGAAAACAGAGAATTACCATGCGCCAACCAGATATCGAGATTTACCTAAAAGATGCCGACCACAATGCCATAGCAGCCTGGTTGAGCGAAGCACTCGGCGCTTGTACGCCTTGGCAGCAAAAAGGCCAGACTTTCAAGTGCCTGGCCGGCGATGTGTCGGTGACCTGGCTGCCGAAAGCTGTCGGCAAATGGCACAGCCTCTTCCTGGAAAGCGCTACCACCCCCTGGAATGACGACCTGGAGTGCGCCAACGCTGCTTTTGCCGCCCTTGGCGTCGAAGTGCGCTGCGCCCCCGGTAGCTGGCAGGAAGAAGAACACGACGAACAGGCAGACCGCTGGATGCGCATCAGCACAGACGGCGTCGAGGAAATCACCTGGCGCACGGGCTGAGTGAGCAACCCTGCGCGCTCATGCGCAATGCCATTCACGCAAGCCACGTGAACTGCGCACTGCAACGCCTGGTTTCTGGGTCAAAGGACCGCGCCGCGACAGCGCACGAAATGCTCACAAGCGCTGACCCAAGTCAGCCATAAAATGCTGCATCGGCCTAAACTGCGCGTAGCATTCATCAACTTACGCAGGAGTCGAGCCATGGATGAAGTCCACATCATGATCGCGCTGGTAGTCACTGGCTTTACGCTGCTGGTCATTGGCTTCAGCAACAGAAATCAAGAGTGGGGCGTGTGGCTGATCAGCCTTGGAATGCTGTCGATGTTCGCCCCCATCCTGCTGAAGGTGTATTGGGAACTGGCTTGAATGCCTGACCGGCAGCAGCCGCTATGACTGGTGCCAGCGGGCTGCTGCGTCCTGATCACTGCAGCGACCTTCGACCCAGCAAGAGCCCTCGGCCGTGTCTTCTTTTTTCCAGAACGGCGCACGCGTCTTCAGGTAATCCATGACGAAGGCGCAGGCATCGAATGCGGCCTGGCGATGGGCGCTGGTGGTGCCGACAAAGACGATAGGCTCGCCCGGTTCCAGGCGACCGATGCGGTGAATAACCTGCACGTTGAGCAGCGGCCAGCGCTGACCGGCCTCGAGTGCGATCTTGGCCAGGGACTTCTCGGTCATGCCCGGGAAGTGCTCGAGAAACATGCCACCGACCGCGCGGCCCTCGTTGAAATCGCGCACATAGCCGACAAAGCTGACCACCGCACCTACGCCCGCGTTCGCCGCATGCAGCGCATTGACTTCAACCCCCGGATCGAAGGGTTCGACCTGCACTCGAATGGTCATAGAAAATTGTCCTCAAAGCGTAGCGAGCGTGTGTGAGTTCGGGGCGGACGGAGCACAGAAACCGGAATGTACAGCTGTACATGAGGATTTCGAGCACCGCCCAACCCGAAATAACCCACGCGCAGTAGCTGTGAGGATAATTTTTCAGCCCCCAGTCACAGTCGGAAAGAACGCCACCTCATCGCCCTCCTCCAGCGGCTCGTCGAGGCTGCACAGCTCCTGATTGCGCGCACACATCAGGTTCTGCTCGGCCAACACGTGCCACACGCCGCCGCGGGCCAGCAGGTGCTGGCGCAGGTCATCAAGGGTAGTGAGCGCCTGGGTATCGCCCAGTTGCTCGCCATCCAGGCCCAGCGCTTCGCGGTAACGGGCAAAATACTGCACGCGTATCATTGATCGTCCTCGGCCTTGTAGTGGCCACTCTTACCGCCCAGCTTCTCCAGCAGGCGCACGCTTTCGATGACCATACCGCGGTCTACTGCCTTGCACATGTCATAGATGGTCAGGGCGGCGACGCTGGCGGCGGTCAGGGCTTCCATTTCGACCCCGGTCTGCCCGCTCAGCTTGCAGCGCGCGGTGATTTGGACGGCATCATCGCCGTGGGCGAGCAACTCGACCTTGACGCTGCTCAACATCAGCGAATGACAGAGCGGGATCAGATCGGCGGTCTTCTTGGCAGCCTGAATACCGGCGATACGCGCCACGGCAAACACGTCGCCCTTGGGATGCGCGCCGTCGACAATCATTTGCAGGGTCTGCGGGCGCATGCGCACCAGGGCTTGCGCGACAGCCTCACGGACCGTCAGCGCTTTATCGCTGACATCGACCATGGTGGCGTGACCTTGGGAATCGAGATGGGTTAGCACAGGTTTACTCCAGGCAGGGATCAGCCGATTGTAAACCCAGCAGTCAAGATATGGCAGCAGCACGCTGCAAGCCGGCCCACTGCGCATTCAACTCGCAGCCTGTGGCTTGCAGCGTGACTCCTCCTACATATGGGTTTCGGCGAATTCCGCCAGGATCGAACGCGGCACCCCTTGCAAGGTGATGTGCACGCCGTGGGGGAAGTCCTTGAAGCGCTCAGTGAGGTAGGTCAGGCCCGAGCTGGGCGCCGACAGGTAGGGTGTATCGATCTGCGCCAGGTTCCCCAGGCACACCACCTTAGAGCCGGTACCGGCACGGGTGATGATGGTCTTCATCTGGTGCGGGGTGAGGTTCTGGCACTCGTCGATCAGGATCAGGCTGTGCTGGAAGCTACGCCCGCGGATGTAGTTGAGGGATTTGAACTGCAACGGCACCTTTTGCAGGATGTAATCGACGCTGCCGTGGGTGTTCTCGTCGTCCATGTGCAGGGCTTCAAGGTTATCGGTGATGGCGCCGAGCCAGGGCTCCATCTTCTCCGCCTCGGTGCCGGGCAGAAAGCCGATCTCCTGATCCAGACCCTGCACGCTGCGGGTGGCGATAATCCTGCGGTAGCGCTTGCTGACCATGGTCTGCTCGATGGCCGCCGCCAGGGCCAGGATGGTCTTGCCCGAACCGGCGGCGCCGGACAGGTTGACCAGGTGAATATCCGGGTCGAGCAGGGCAAACAGCGCCAGCGCCTGGTGAATATCGCGTGGCCGCAGGCCCCATGCCTCCTGGTGCATCAAGGGTTCCTGATGCAGATCGAGGATCAGCAATTCATCGATCTGAATGCTCTTGATCCAGCCGACGAAACCCTGCTCGTCGATGATGAACTCGTTGATGTGCACCGCCGGCAGGTTGTCGATCAGTTGCACCCGGTGCCAGGTGCGGCCGTGGTCCTGACGGGTCTCGACCTTGCTCACCCGATCCCAGAAGGAACCGCTCATGCTGTGATAACCCTTGGACAGCAGCGACACATCATCGACCAGTTGGTCGGTGTGGTAGTCCTCCGAGTCGATACCGCAGGCGCGCGCCTTGAGGCGCATGTTGATGTCCTTGGTCACCAGCACCACGGACATATCCGGCCGACGGGCTTTCAGCTCGACCAGTTGGTTGATGATCTTGTTGTCGTTGAGATCCTCCGGCAGCCAGGTAATCGGCGAGGCGCTTTTGCTCATGAGAATCGAGAGGAAACCACAAGGCCCGCTCTTCTCGCGCTGGATCGCGACCCCATGCTCGACTTCCTCGGGTGTCGCGCTACCAAGGATCTTGTCGATCAAACGAATAGCCTGCCGGCACTCGGCGGCGACGCCCTGCTTGCCGGTTTTCAGCTTGTCCAACTCCTCCAGAACGGTCATCGGGATGGCGACGTGGTGTTCCTGAAAATTCAGCAGCGCATTCGGGTCATGAATCAACACATTGGTGTCGAGGGCGTAGAGGGTTGGAGCTGTGGGCTTGAAGCTTCCGTGGTCGTCCATACTCGGTCACCTTCTTATAGGAGCCAAGCGACGGAATGCCTGAGCAGCGTTCCGCCGCGGGGACCACCGCCTGCTCAGACGGGGCTGAGCAGTTGCAAGCGAGGTGAAGGGTCGCCACCTGTCTGCAGGGTTCGGCGGTCTGTCTTTTTAATACTCCAAAAATCATGACAGGCGAATGTTTTTTTTATTTCTCCCACGTTTATTTTTCACCTCGCCATATAGCGCTTGGCACGCTGCAAAGGCACCGTTAAAGTCAGAAGTCACACCCCTCGCACCCAGCAAAAAATTCCCGCCTCAGTCGCGCCATCACCGCTCGCCTTCGGCACAGCGATTGACTTCAATCGTCACGTGCACCAACTCACCAATCTTTGCCAGCCGGGCCTTGTAGCGATCCGCCGAGATGTCGCCATGGGTCACCACACTGGCAATACAGGCGTACTGCGCGCGACCAACCCGCCACAGGTGCAAATCAGCCAATTCGGTGTCTGCTTCCTGCGCCAACGCGCTATGCACACGGGCCACAATCGGGTTATCCATCTCCCGATCGAGCAGCACCTTGGCGGTCTCGAGCAACAGGCCTTTGGCCCATAGCGCGATGATCACCGCACCAATCACGCCCATCAGCGGATCGAGCCAGCTCCAACCCAATAGCAAGCCGCCAAGCAGTGCAATGATCGCCGCCACCGAGGTCAGCGCATCGGCCAGCACGTGGATAAAGGCGGCATGCCGATTGAGGTCGCGCCCCTTCGCCGACGTATCGTGATCGTGATCGTGATCGTGATCGTGATCGTGATCGTGATCGCCATGAGCATGGCCGTGCGCATGCTGGTCGCGCAGCAGCCAGGCTGACAGTAGATTGACCAGCAGACCGACCACCGCCACCCACAGCGCCACCTCGAAGGCAATCACTTGCGGCTGCCACAGCCGCCGCAGCGACTCGAACGCCAGCATCGCCACCACCACCAGCAACAGCAGCGCACTGGCGAAACCGGCCAGCACCTCGATCTTCCAGGTACCAAAGGCGAAGCGCGGATCGTGGGCATAACGCCGCGCCAGCAGATACGCCAGCGCTGTCAGGCCGATAGCCAGCATGTGCGAGGCCATGTGCCAGCCATCGGCGAGCAGGGCCATGGAGTTGTAGGCATAACCTGCCGTGATCTCCACCAGCATGGTCGCCCCGGTCAGCGCCGCCACCAGCCAGGCTTGACGCTCGGTGCGGGTTTCCAGCGGCCGGTAGTCGTGGTTAGGTTCCCAACGTGAATGATTGCAAGCGGTCATGGTGGCTCCTTGGAGGATTTGACCTGGGCAAACTACAAACCCCTGGCTCCACCAGGTCAAGCCCGAAGATTCTGTATCTATGTACAAGCCTTGCAGGGCGCAGAAACCGTAGGAGCGGGCCATGCCCGCGAAGCTTTTGCACGCGCGAAGCCCGGATGCAATCCTCGGCGATTGCAAAGGGCTTTGCCGGAACTGCGCAAGGCGTGCGCCTCAATCCGGGATCTACCCGGGCCGGCACACAAAACAATCCATCGTCTTAATAGCTAGAGCCGCGACCACCGCTCGGCCTAGAATCGCCCCCAGACTTTCAGGAGCAGACTTTATGCTGATGGTAATTTCCCCGGCCAAGACCCTCGATTACGAGACCGCGCCGGTGACCCCGCGTTATACCCAGCCCGAGCACCTCGATCACGCCCAGGACCTGATCGCCCAACTGCGCGACTTCACACCCATGCAGATTGCCGAACTGATGCACCTGTCAGACAAACTCGCCGGCCTGAATGCCGCACGCTTTGGCAGCTGGACGAAAGACTTCACTGCAGAAAACGCCAAGCAGGCGCTGCTGGCGTTCAAGGGAGATGTCTACACCGGCCTCAACGCCGTAGATTTCAGCGAAGCCGACTTCGACTTTGCCCAGGCACACCTGCGCATGCTCTCCGGCCTCTACGGCGTGCTGCGTCCGCTCGACCTGATGCAACCCTACCGCCTGGAAATGGGCACCAAGCTGGCCAACCCGCGCGGTAATAACCTCTACGACTTCTGGGGTGAGCGCATCAGCGGCTGGCTGAATGATGCCCTGGCCGCTCAGGGTGACGAGGTGCTTCTCAACCTGGCCTCCACCGAATACTTCAGTGCAGTGAAACGCAAGGCACTGCGCGCACGAATTATCGACATCGAGTTCAAGGACCTGAAAAACGGCCAGTACAAGATCATCAGTTTCTACGCCAAGAAAGCCCGCGGGCTGATGGCACGCTATGTGATCAAGGAGCGTGTGAGCGACCCGGAACAACTCAAGGCCTTCGATTATCAGGGCTACGCGTATTCGGCGGAGCACTCGAAAACCGACAAATTGGTGTTTCTACGCGACCTTGCGCACGACTGATTTTGCCTCCCCGCCGCACCGCCACGGGCCGCTCAGACGGCCCGCCGGCACCCTCTCCAGCGATAATAAAATACTGGCATAAACAGCCAGGTTAATTAATTACACCTGTCACATTGAACTTTCCCAGCACTTAATACACCGCGCAGGCAGTACAAATCCGCAATTATAAATTGCTATCAACGTTCAACTAACCGCCACCACAGCAATAGCATCATCTCCGTCGAAAAGAGGACGAACGGTAGGAACTATAGGAAAAATCGCACACTCTTACCGACGTAACATATTAATTCAGATAACTTCACATGGACCAAGCCTGCCAGTAATTGCCAGGTATAAGTGCACCGCGTTACTTCTCTCACATACATACTCCCGCCCCATTACCGGAGAATTATTCAGCGCCCTCAATGACCCGCCGAGAGCCACTAGCTAGAGCCTCCAGGGCCAGCAGCTCAGCAGCACAGGGCACGTTTCATAGTACAGACCCAACTCAGGCCTCCCCTGCGGACGCCAGATATTCCTTATACCTGCCTTAATTCAGCCGCCCGCCGGCCTGAGTTAAATGAACGACTGTGGCCAATAAGCCACTATTAAATTGCGTAATAAACGGACGAGGCAATACGATGCGAATCAGTATTTTTGGTTTGGGCTATGTGGGCGCCGTGTGTGCCGGTTGTTTATCGGCGCGCGGCCATGATGTGGTCGGCGTTGATATATCAGCCAACAAGATCGAGCTGATCAATAATGGCAAATCGCCAATAGTCGAACCCGGCTTGGAAGTATTACTGCAACAGGGCCTGAACTCTGGTCACCTGCGCGGCACCACCGATGTTGCCGATGCTATTCGTGATACCGAGGTTTCATTTATCTGCGTCGGGACGCCGAGCAAAAAGAACGGCGACCTGGCGCTGGATTACATCGAAGGTGTGTGCCGCGAAATCGGCTTCGCCATGCGCAACAAGCCTGAACGCCACACCGTAGTCGTGCGCAGTACCGTATTGCCAGGCACCGTAAAGAACGTGGTGATTCCGATCCTCGAAGACTGCTCGGGCAAGAAAGCCGGGATCGATTTCGGCGTGGCGGTGAACCCCGAGTTCCTGCGCGAAAGCACCGCGATCCAGGACTACGACTTCCCGCCGATGACCGTGATCGGCGAGTTCGACAGCGCCTCGGGCGATCTGCTGGAAAGCATCTACAGAGAACTCGACGCACCAGTGATCCGCAAGGACATCGATGTCGCCGAGATGATCAAGTACACCTGCAACGTCTGGCACGCCACCAAGGTGACCTTCGCCAACGAAATCGGCAACATCGCCAAGGCGGTGGGGGTCGATGGCCGCGAGGTGATGGACGTGATCTGCCAGGATCACAAGCTCAACCTGTCCAAGTACTACATGAAGCCCGGCTTCGCCTTCGGTGGCTCGTGCCTGCCGAAAGACGTGCGCGCCCTGTCCTACCGTGCCGGCGCCCTGGACGTCGAAGCACCGCTGATCGGTGCGTTGATGCGCAGCAACGTGGTGCAGGTGCAGAACGCCTTCGACATCATCGCCAGCTACAACAAACGCAAAGTCGCCCTGCTCGGCTTGAGCTTCAAGTCCGGCACCGACGACCTGCGCGAAAGCCCGCTGGTAGAGCTGGCCGAGATGCTGATCGGCAAGGGCTTCGAGCTGAGCATCTACGACAGCAACGTCGAATATGCCCGCGTCTACGGCGCCAACAAGGAATACATCGAATCGAAAATCCCGCATGTCTCCTCGCTGCTCAACAACGACTTCGACACGGTAGTCGATAACGCCGAGATCATCGTCTTAGGCAATGGCGATGCGCGCTTCGCGCCCCTGGCGCAACAGGCCCTCGACGGCAAGCACGTGGTCGATCTGGTCGGTTTCATGCCCACCGCCTCGCGCAGCGGTTCCGAAGGTATCTGCTGGTAATCCCAGCCTGCGACAGGCCGCTGAACACACGCGGTAGTTGTTCAACGGCCTGTCGGCCAGTTGGGCCGAGCCCCGGGCGCGCGAGCAGCCCCTCGCCCAAGATCCCTCCGGCGTACACGATGGATATGCATATGCAAGCAAGCACGCTAAAAACCGTCCTACTGGAAGCCGCAGGGTGGCTGTTCTACCTATCACTGCTGATGTTGCTCGCATTGCTGCTGCCCAGGAGTGTGTTCGACCCCGAGTCGCGCGACTACCTCCTGTTGATCGGCGCAGTGGGCATCTGGCGTTATTCCATGGGCGCCGTGCACTTTGTGCGCGGCATCCTGTTCCTTTACGTGGTGTACCCCTATTACCGCCGCAAGGTGAAAAAAATCGGCAAGGACGCCGACCCTTCTCAGGTGTTTCTGCTGGTCACCAGCTTCCGCATCGACGCGTTGACCACCGCCCAGGTGTACCGCTCGGTGATTCGCGAGGCGATTGACTGCGGTTTCCCGACGACGGTGGTGTGTTCCATCGTCGAGCTGTCCGATGAGCTGCTGGTGAAAAACCTCTGGACCCGGATGAACCCGCCAGAGCACGTCACGCTGGACTTCGTGCGCATTCCCGGTACCGGCAAGCGCGACGGCCTGGCTTACGGCTTTCGCGCCATTTCCCGGCAAATGCCGAATGCAGACGCGGTAGTGGCGGTGATCGATGGCGACACCGTGCTCGGTGAGGGCGTGGTGCGCAAGACAGTGCCCTGGTTCAAGCTGTTCCCGAATGTCGGCGGCCTGACCACCAACGAGTTCTGCGAAGTACGCGGCGGCTACATCATGAGCGAGTGGCACCAGCTGCGCTTCGCCCAGCGCCACCTCAACATGTGCTCGATGGCACTGAGCAAGCGCGTGCTGACCATGACCGGACGCATGTCGGTGTTCCGCGCCGAAGTGGTCACCAACCCGGTGTTTATCGCCGATGTGGAAAGCGATCACCTCGACCATTGGCGCCTGGGGCGTTTCCAGTTCCTTACCGGTGACGACAAGTCGAGCTGGTTCAGCCTGATGAGCCTGGGCTACGACACTTTCTACGTGCCGGATGCGTCGATCAATACGGTCGAGCACCCGCCGGAGAAAAGCTTCATCAAGGCCAGCCGCAAGCTGATGTTCCGCTGGTACGGCAACAACCTGCGGCAGAACGCCCGCGCCCTGCGTCTGGGCACGCGCCGCCTCGGCTGGTTTACCAGCGTGGTGCTGTTCGACCAGCGCGTGTCGATGTGGACCAGCCTGCTCGGCCTGAGCGTGGCGCTTCTCGCCAGCATCAAATACGGCGCCGGCATCCTCATCGCCTACCTGCTGTGGATCGGCCTGACCCGCCTGGTGCTGACCCTGTTGCTCAGCGTGACCGGCCACCGCATCGGCCCGGCTTACCCGGTGATTCTCTATTACAACCAGATCGTCGGCGCGATGGTGAAGGTCTACGTGTTCTTCCGCCTCGACCAGCAGTCCTGGACCCGCCAGCCGACCAAACTCGATCGCGGCCTGTTGAGCTTCCAGCGCTGGTTCAACACCTGGTCTTCGCGCTCCATGACTTTTGCTGCTGCCAGCGTCTTTATCGCCACGCTTCTGGCGTTGCTGTGACCGGAACTCGACCGGCCCCCTTTTCGAACAGGAAATTGCAACCATGAATACAGCTGTCAACGTCAATGTGGTCCATGAATCGGAAGCCCAGCGGCAACACGCGCGGGTCAAAATCCCGGCCGTGCTGCGCTACCTGACGAAAAACCGCGAACGCGTCGACCTGCCTATCGGCGACATCTCGGCCGGTGGTTTCTGCTTCAGCGCCGGCAAGGAGCAGGTAAAGGTCGGCGACTTTCATAAAGGCCGCTTGCAGTTCAAGTTGGACAGCCTCGACCTGGGCGTCGACATCGAGTTCCAGGTGCGTTCGGTGAATGCCGATGACGGACGCGTGGGCTGCCAGTTCCATAACATCAAGCCACGCGAGCAGGCCACCCTGCGCTACCTGATCAGTGCCTTCCTCGGCGGCGAACTGGTCAGCGCCGGCGACCTGTTGAGCACCTTGCAGCGGGAAAACTTCACCAAGGCACGCAAGAACGGTGCGGGCGGCACCGGCATGGGTGTATTCGGCCGTTTCAAGGCCGTGACCTTCAGCCTGGCGATCTTCCTGGTTGGGTTGGCCGCCTTCGGCTTTATCTTCAAGTCGATCTACGGCATCTACTTCGTCACCCATGCCCAATCGGCCCAGGTCAACGTACCCAGCCTGCAGGTGACCATGCCGCGCGAAGGCATGGTGAATAGCCTGCTTGGCCCGGACGCCATGGTCGAGAAAGGTGCGCCCATCGCCTCCTTCTCCGCCAGCATGCTGGAGATGCTCAAGGGTCACCTGACCGACGAGCAACTGTCGCCAGCGAACGTCGAAGCGCTGTTCGGCAAACAAATGAAGGGCACCCTGACCAGCCCGTGCGACTGCAAGGTGGCCCGCCAGTTGGTGGCCGACGGCCAGTTCGCCGCCAAAGGCGATGTGATCTTCGAACTGGTGCCGCAAAACACCAAGGCCACGGTGCTGGCCAGCTTCCCCTATCGCAACTTCGCCCAGGCGCGCCCGGGTAGCCGTGCCAGCTTCTGGGTGGCCGGCGAAGACACGCCGCGCTACGGCAAGATCGTCAGCAGCAGCCTGCATGAAGGCGGCCTGTCAGCGGACATCCGCGTGATCATCGAGCCGGAACAGAGCCTCAACAGCAGCCTCGCCGGCCAGCCGGTCGAAGTCATCCTCGACCGTGGCCCGTCGTTCGACTGGCTGATCGACAAAGCCCTGGCGAAAGGTCTCTGAGGAGGACGCAGTAATGGCAACTAAAGCCCCCTGCCGCATGCATACCGCACCTCTGCTGGCGCTCGCCCTGGCTGTAAGCCTCGCCGGTTGCGCCGGGCTGCCGGACGAGCGCCTGGCCGCCGAAGCATTGAAACGCGGCGACACCAGCACCGCGGAGCAGAACTACCGCCAATTGGCAGAGTTGGGCTACGTCAATGCGCAGGTCGGCCTGGCCGATCTGCAAGTAGCCGGTGGCACGCCGCAAGACCTGGAAAAGGCCGAGCAGACCTACCGCCTGGCTCTCGATGAGTCACCGCGGGCCAAGGCACGCCTGGGCAAATTGCTCGCGCGCAAAGTGGACGCCAGCCAGGCCGAGCGCCGTGAAGCGGGCGAGTTGCTGAATGACGCCTTCACCGCGGGTGAACCGAGCAGCCTGCTGCCGCTGGTCATGCTCTACCTGCAATACCCACAGGATTTCCCCGGTATGAACGTGCAAAAACGCATCGCCACCTGGCGCCAGCAAGGCCATACCCAGGCCGACCTGGCACAAATCCTCCTCTATCGCACCCAGGGCAACTACGACCAGCACCTGGATGAAATCGAGCAGATCTGCCAAGGCCTGATTGCCGAAGCCGATGTCTGCTACATCGAACTGGCCACCGTGTACCAGAAGCAAGGCCAGGCCGACAAACAGAAAGCCCTGCTGCAACGCCTGATGAGCGGCTACCGCAGCGCTTCCGTGGCCCCGCAACGGGTGGATGCCGTTGCCCGGGTGCTGGCCGACGCCGAACTGGGCACCCCTGACGAAGGCAAGGCCCAGGAACTGCTCGAAGTCATCGCCCCGTCCTACCCGGCCGCCTGGGTCAGCCTGGCGCGCCTGCTCTATGACTACCCGGGGCTGGGCGACATCGAGACCATGATGGGCTACCTCGACAACGGCCGCGCCGCAGCCCTGCCACGCGCCGAACTGTTGCTCGGCCGGCTCTACTACGAAGGCAAACTGGTAGCGCAGGATCCGCAGAAAGCCGAAGAACATCTGCGCAAGGCCGCGCCCAGCGAGCCCAGCGCCAACTATTTCCTCGGCCAGCTCTACATCCGTGGCTACCTCGGCGATATCTACCCGCAGAAAGCCCTGGATCACCTGCTCAGCGCCGCCCGTAACGGCCAGATCAATGCCGACTTCGCCCTCGCGCAGATGTACTCGCAAGGCAAGGGCGTAACACCCGACCCGGTCAACGCCTTCGTCTTCAGCCAACTGGCGCTGCCGAAGGAAACCCCGCAGGCCACCGAGCTGGCCCGCCTGATCGAACAACAGCTGCAACCGGCTCAACGCAGCCAGGCCGAGCAACTGCTGCGCGATGAGCGTCAGGTGCGCGGCAACGCCTTGCAAGAGCACGCCTCGCTACAGGCGCAAAACCAATGAACAAGGACTACGCGATGAAACTCAACAGGATCACCGCAGGCCTGGGCCTGAGTGTGTCATTACTCTCCGCCAGCTCGGTTTGGGCGGTGCAGATGAGCGACGACAACTTCGGTCTCGACATCAAGATTACCGCGCAATCGGAAGATGACCGCGACCTCGGCACCCGCGACGGTGGCGACGTCAACGGTATCGGTGTCGACCTGCGCCCCTGGCTGTATGGCCAGCGTGGTGACTGGAGTGCCTTCGCCATGGGCCAGGCGGTGGTCGCCAGCGACATTATCGAGACCGACACCCTGGCGGCGTCCGACGTCGACCTGGCCAGCGATGCGCCGGCAGACGACGGCCGCGATCGGAAGAAGAACTACCTGGCCCTGCGCGAATTCTGGGTCGGCTACGCCGGCCTCACCGACTACCCCGGCGAGCACCTGCGCCTGGGCCGCCAACGCCTGCACAACGATGACGGGCAATGGCGCGATACCAATATCGAAGCGCTGAACTGGACCTTCGACACCACCCTGCTGCGCGCCAGCCTGGGTACAGCCCAGCGCTTCAGCGAGTACCGCACCGACCTCGACGAACTGGCCGCGGAAGATGAAGACCGCCTGCATCTGTTCGGCGATGTCGCGACCCAGTGGCGTCCGGGCCATTGGGCTGGCCTCAACGCCCATCACTCTGACGATAACGGCAAGCTGGCCAATCCCGGCCAGCCAATCGACGCCCTGGACAAACGCGCCACCGGCAAACTGACCTGGCTCGGCGTGCAAGCCCACAGCGACGCCTACAACTTCCGTAACCAGAAGCCGGTCAATTACTGGGCCAGCCTCACCTCGCTGACCGGTGACCGCGAAGACCTGACGCGCGGCATCGACAACGGCCAGGAAATCGCCACCGGCAAGAACAGCGACAACGTCAGCGCCTGGGCCACCGACCTGGGTGTGCGCTTTCGCCTGGACCCCAACTGGCAAGTCGGCGGCGCCTACGCACGGGGCAGCGCTAGCGGCGATGACGCCGGCAACGGCACGGGCAACTATCGCCAGACCGGCCTGCAAAGCAACCGTTCCACCTTCACCGGCACCCGCGCCAGCGTGCATCGCTATGGCGAGGCCTTCCGCGGCGAACTGAACAACCTGCAGTCAGCCACCCTGTTCGGCTCCTGGCAGATGGCCGAGGACTATGACGCCAGCCTGGTCTACCACAAATTCTGGCGGGTCGATGACCGCCAGCAGATCGGCAGAAGCGGGATCAACGCCCGCATCGATGACCCGCTCTCGGACAATGTCCCGGCACCCCAGGTTGCCCTGATTGATGGCGAGAAAGACCTCGGCCAGGAGCTGGATCTGGTGGTCACCAAGTACTTCAAGCAGGGCCTGCTGCCTGCCGCGATGAGCGAGGCGATTGACGAGCCGGCAGCCTTGGTGCGTTTCCGAGGTGGCGTGTTCATGCCCGGCGATGCCTACGGCAGCGACACCGACTCGGTGATGCATCGCGCCTTCGTCGACGTTATCTGGAAGTACTGAGAGTTTGTGAAAAACCTCTCGCCTACTGCGACCGTCTCCAGCCACCCGCTGCTGACGTTGCGCTAACGCCTGGAGCCGATCTCGCGACGGCGCTCGATATTTTCACAAGCTCTGAGGACAACGCCATGAAGCAACGACCAGGCAAACTCAAACAAGGCTGTGCAGTAGGCCTGCTGTGCAGCGGCCTACTGCTCGGCGCGCTGCAATTGGCAGCGCCTTGGGTGCACGCGGCGCAAGTGCTCGACAGCCCTGATGTTTCGGCTAAGCAGGCACTCAAGGAAACCAGCAACTACACAGTAACCAGCGTACCTCCCGAGCTGTTGCATCTGGATGAACCTACCCTGCCCGACCTCAGCGGCTACACCGCTGCCGCCGTCGAGGCCAAGATCCAGCGTGCGCCCGGCGGCAAAGTCGTGGTGCGGCGCATGGTGCAACAGGACGCGCTGAAGGACTTCGTCGGCGGCAACGAACGCCTGCGCGAATGGGTCAAGCGGCAAAACGGCATGCCCCATGCGATCTTTATCGAAGGCGGCTATGTGACGCCCAAGGACCTGGCCCGCAGCCTGCCGGACAATCAGTTCAGCGAGGTCGAGCCGGGCGTCTACCTGGCGCGCCTGCCGATCGTCGTGGCCGAGGGTGCCACCCTGCACGTGGGCAAGGACACCAAGGAACTGCGCCTGTCCCAGGAGCGCGGCAGCTTTATGGTCAACGACGGCCAGCTGTTTTTCACCGACACCAAACTCACCGCCTGGCGCGAGGCGGACGACGGCCCGGCCAGCTTCCGCAAGGGCAGCGAGTTCCGCCCGTTCCTGGTGTCCTGGGGCGGCAGTGAGCTGTACATCTCAGGCAGCGTATTCACCAGCCTGGGCTACAGCAACAGCAAATCCTATGGCGTCAGCATCACCCAATACACCCCTGGCATGCAGGAGCGCCTCAAACGTGCGGAACCTACCGGTTGGTTGATCGACTCGGAGTTCGTCGACCACTGGTACGGCTTCTACTGCTACGAAGCCGAGAACGTTGTGATCAAGGGCAATACCTACCGCGACAACATCGTCTACGGCATCGACCCGCATGACCGTTCCCACGGCTTGATCATCGCCGAGAACACGGTGCACGGGACCAAGCAGAAGCACGGCATCATCATTTCCCGCGAGGTCGACGACAGCTGGATCATCAACAACAAGAGCTACGACAACAAGCTCTCGGGCATCGTCCTCGACCGTAACAGCGTGCGCAATCTGGTGGCCTACAACGAGGTGTACCAGAACCAAAGCGACGGCATCACCATCTACGAGAGCTCGGACAACCTGCTGTGGGGCAACCGGGTGTTGAACAACGCCCGCCACGGTATTCGCCTGCGCAACAGCACCAACATTCGCCTGTACGAAAACATCTCGGCGGCCAACGGCCTGACGGGTGTGTACGGCCACATCAAGGATCTCGCCGACACCGACCGCAACATCGAACTCGACCCCTTCGACACCGAAGTATCGATGATCGTGGTTGGAGGCAAGCTTGCCGCCAACGGCTCCAGCCCCCTGAACATCGACTCGCCGCTGTCGGTCGAGCTGTACCGCGTAGAAATGCTCGCGCCGAGCAAGAGCACCGGCATCAGCTTCGCCGGCATCCTCGGTGAGCGCCAGGATGAAATTCTCGACCTGATGGTGCGCCGCAAACTCGCCGTACTCATCGACCCGGTCGAGAGTCAGGCCGAACTCCAGGATTGAGGAAATACAACGTGATCAAACGCCACTTCAATTTCCGCCAACTGGCCCTTGCCAGCGCCCTGCTGGGCGCTGCGGGTAGCGCCATGGCCGCACCGCAGTACCAGGTGCAGCGAGTCGGGCCACTGTGTCCGATCGCCCAGGACCCGAGCCAGTACGACACCAAGTACCTGAGCTTCTTCACCGCGCTGGTGCAGGGCCAAGGCGATTGGCTGTTCCGTAGCGGCAACGACCTGCGCAGCGACTTTGGCACCACGCCCGCCGGTTACCGCCAGTTCAAACGCCTGCGCGACACCCTCAAGCGCAAAGGTATCGAGCTGATGGTGGTCTATCAGCCGACCCGCGGCCTGGTTAACCGTCAGCAGCTGACCGCGCACGAGAAAGCCAACTTCAACTTCGCGCTGGCCAAGCAGAATTACCTGAAAGCCATTGCCGATTTCCGCAAGACCGGAATCTGGGTCACCGACCTGTCGCCGCTGTTCGACGAACAGAACGACGTGGACACGGCCTACTACTTCAAGGCCGACCACCACTGGACGCCGGCCGGGGCCGCGCGCACCGCAGAACTGGTGGCTGAAACCCTGAAGCAAATGCCCGGTTTCGACGAGGCGCCGAAGAAGGAATTCGCCAGCACGGTGACTGGCCTGCTAGGCAAGGCCGGCACCCTGCACAAAACCGCGGCGGGCTTCTGCGGCACCAGCTATGCCACCCAGTATGTCGAGCGCTACGAGACCGAACCGGTGGGCGAAGCCGATAGCGCCAGCCTGTTCGGCGACGAGGCTGACCCGAAGATCGCCTTGGTCGGCACCAGCAACAGCGGCGCAGCCTACAACTTTGCCGGTTTCCTGCAGCAATACAGTGGCGTCGAAGTGCTCAACAGGTCGGTCACCGGTGGTGGCTTCGACAGCGCCCTGCTGCAATACATGACCAGCCGGGAATTCCACGAAAACCCGCCGAAGATTCTCATTTGGGAGTTCGCCACCCATTACGACCTGGCGCAAGCCAGCTTCTACCGTCAGGCCGTGCCGCTGGTGAACAACGGCTGCGAGGGCCGGCCGGCGGTGATGAACAACACAGTCACCCTCAAGCCAGGCTCCAACCAGGTTCTGGTCAACGGTGAGAACCAGCCACTGCTGGATCTTCGCGGTGGCGACTACCAGGTCGACCTGACCTTCAGCGACCCCGGCGTACACAAGTCCCAAGCCACCCTCTGGTACCTCACCGGGCGCCGCGAGAACTTCAAAATCGAACAGAGCGACCGTGCAGCTACCGGTGGACGCTATGTCTTCGAACTGCGCAACGAAGCCGATTGGACCGACCTCAATTTGCTCGCCCTGGACATCCATAGCCCGGAAGACATGCCGGCAAATCTCAGCGTCGAAGCAACCCTGTGCAAACGCCCCGGCGCTGACGACAAAGCCCTCACGGCGCAAGCCCAGTGAAGGTCATAGGAGGCACGATGAAACGCCCCACGTGGATACTCGCACCCTGCCTGCTCGGCGCGGCGTTGCTCGCCCAGCCAGCATTCGCTGCCAGCCTGGTGCCGCCGGCTGGCTACTTCGCAGCGGTGGTCGATGCCGACAAGAAGCCGCGCAGTTGCGCGGCGCCACCCAAGCCCTACACCGCCAAGCTGGAATTTCGCAGCAAGTACGAAGGCTCGGGCAAGGCCCGCGCCACCCTCAATAAAGCCTCCGAAAAAGCCTTTCGCGATGCCACCGCGGACATCACCGAACTGGAGCGCGGCGTGAACCGGCAGGTGATGCGCTACATGCGCGAGGGCGACCCTCAGCAACTGGAATGCGCGCTGAGCTGGATGGGCACCTGGGCCCAGGCCAATGCCCTGCTCAGCGAGGAATACAACCACACCGGCAAGTCGATCCGTAAATGGGCCCTGGGCAGTCTGTCCTCCTCCTACCTGCGCCTGAAGTTCTCTGAATCGCAGCCGCTGGCGGCCTACCCACGGCAAGCGCAGCTGATCGAATCCTGGTTCGAGAAACTCGCCGATCACACGGTGCACGACTGGAGCGATCTGCCGCTGAAAAAAATCAACAACCACAGCTACTGGTCCGCCTGGTCGGTGATGGCCACGGCCATCGCCACCGATCGCCGCGACCTGTTCGACTGGGCCGTGACGCAGTTCCGCGTGGGCGCCAATCAGGTCGACGCCGACGGTTTCCTGCCCAACGAACTGAAACGCAGCCAACGCGCCCTGGCCTACCACAACTACAGCCTGCCGCCCCTGGCGATGATTGCCGCCTTCGCCCAAGCCAACGGCGTCGACCTGCGCCCGGAAAACCAAGGCGCGCTGCAACGCCTGGGGCAAAAGGTGCTGGACGGGGTCAACGAGCAGGACGCCTTCGCCCGTAAAACCGGCGAACAACAGGACATGGCGGAACTGAAGAAACACACCAAGTTCGCCTGGCTGGCGCCCTATTGCACGCTCTATACCTGCTCGGCGGATACCGAGGAACTCAAACGGAAAATGGGCCCGTTCAACACCTTCCGCCTCGGCGGCGACGTGAGCCAGCTGTTCGACCCGCAGAAGCCGAACGGCGACAGCTGAGGATGGTTGCTCGGCGCGTCTGCTTGCTTACTTAGGAGCACTTCGATGGGTATCGCTTCGCTCAACCCATCCTACCAATAACGGCAACCTGCAAGTCCGTATACGAACCATGAAACACCCTCTCGCTCGCGGGGGGAAAGGGGGGCTTGCGAGCCTCGGAAGAGTTGCTACTCAACGGAGATCTACGGATGGTCTTTTCATCCAACGTATTCCTGTTCCTGTTCCTGCCGATCTTTCTCGGCTTGTATTACTTGAGCAGTAATCGCTATCGCAACCTGCTGATCCTGATCGGCAGCTACGCCTTCTACGCCTGGTGGCGGGTGGATTTCCTCCTGCTGTTCGTCGCCGTCACCCTGTGGAACTACGGTTTCGGCCTGCGCATTTATCGCGCCGGCGTGCGCAGCAAGGCGGCGCAGCGCTGGGTGATCTGGGGCGTGGTCGGCAACCTGGCGACCCTGGGTTACTTCAAGTACGCCAACTTCGGCGTGGCGAACATCAACAGGGTCCTGGAAGGTGCCGGCTTCGAGCCGTTCCTGCTGACCCATGTGATCCTGCCGATTGGCATCTCCTTCTATATCTTCCAGTCGCTCAGCTACCTGATCGACGTGTACCGCGGCGACACCAAGCCCACGGAAAACCTGATCAACTTCGCCGCCTTTATCGCCCTGTTCCCGCAGCTGATTGCCGGGCCGGTGCTGCGCTACAAGGATCTCGCCGACCAGTTCACCGACCGCACCCACAGCCTCGACAAGTTCAGCGAAGGCGCGACGCGTTTCATGCAGGGCTTCGTCAAGAAGGTGTTCATCGCCGACAGCCTGGCACCGCTGGTCGACCATATTTTCGCCCTGCAAGACCCCAGTACCGGCGACGCCTGGCTGGGCATGATCGCCTACACCGCGCAGCTGTATTTCGACTTCTCCGGCTACAGCGACATGGCCATCGGCTTGGGCCTGATGATGGGTTTCCGCTTTATGGAAAACTTCAACCAGCCCTACATCAGTCAGTCGATCACCGAGTTCTGGCGGCGCTGGCACATCAGCCTGTCGACCTGGCTGCGCGACTACCTGTACGTGCCACTGGGCGGCAACCGCAAGGGCACCTTCAACACCT
This sequence comes from Pseudomonas sp., assembly GCF_030683065.1. Lineage (GTDB taxonomy): Bacteria > Pseudomonadota > Gammaproteobacteria > Pseudomonadales > Pseudomonadaceae > Aquipseudomonas. Next base: position 16,738 of record NZ_JAUXMX010000034.1, on the reverse strand, counting down.
ACCGCAACCTGTTTCTGACCATGCTGCTCGGCGGTCTGTGGCACGGCGCCAACTGGACCTTCCTGATCTGGGGCGCCTGGCACGGCATGTGGCTGACCATCGAACGCCTATTCGGGGTGAACGCTGCGCCCAAGGTGATCAATCCACTGAAGTGGCTGCTGACCTTCTTCCTGGTGATGCTCGGCTGGGTGATCTTCCGTGCCGAGAACCTCGACATCGCCTGGCGCATGTACAGCGCCATGTTCAGCCCGGCGATCTTCAGCAGCCAGGGCTGGCAGCTCAGCGAACTGAACAGCGCCAGCATCAGCGACCTGCAGGTCGCCACCCTGATCCTGGCCTATGCGGTCATGGCCTTTTGCGGCTTGCGCCAGTTCTACCGCCACAGGGCGCCAAATGCCCGCGCCGATGGCCCGGCGACCGAGCTGTCGCGCATGGTCAAAGCCGTGCCTGGCGATGGCCCGGGGCTGGTCGTTGGCAGCGGCGGCGTGCAGGTGCAACACGCCACCTGGGGCGCCGCCATGCCGCGCTACCTGGTACGCGGCGCGTTGCTGCTGTTGTTCTGCGCCTCGCTGTTGAAGCTCTCGGCGCAGAGCTACTCCCCCTTTCTTTATTTCCAATTCTGAATGAGGCCGAGCATGACGCGTCCCTTACGCAAACTCTACGTCGCCCTGTTCCTCAGCGTGCTGACCGTGCTGCTGCTCTGGTCCATGCGCGGAGTCCTGAGTTACCAGGCTCCCAACCAGTTCAGCGTGCTCGACGGCAACCTGGCGAAGACCTTCGAGAGCCATTACGACAAGCAATTCCCGATCAAGCAGATCGGCACCAACGTCTGGGCCGCGCTGGATTATGTGCTGTTCAACGAAGGCCGCCCCGGCGTGGTGATCGGCAAGCACGACTGGCTGTATTCGGATGAAGAGTTCAACCCGGTGGCCGGTGGTCAACAGCACCAGCGCGACAACCTGGCGCTGATTCGCGGCGTGAGTGAGCAACTGGCGCAACACAATGTGCTGTTGCTGCTGGCGATAGTGCCGGCCAAGTCGCGCCTGTACCCGGAGCACGTCGGCGACAACCGCATCAGCAGCCAGCGCGAGGATCTCTATCAGCGCTTCCACCGCGAGGTGCGCAGTGCCGACATCGCCGCGCCGGACTTGCTCGCCACCCTGCAGGCCGAGAAGGACAGCGGTCCGCTGTTCCTGCGCACCGACACCCACTGGACTCCACGGGGCGCGGATCTGGTCGCGCGCCAACTGAGTGAAGCCGTAAAGCGCTCGCTCGCCCTGGACGGCGAACCGCAGGCGTTCGTCACCGAAGCGACCAAACAGAAACCACTGCTGGGTGACCTGACCAGCTTCCTGCCACTGGCGCCGCTGTTCGAGCACCTGATGCCCAAACCCGATCAGTTGCAGCAGTACCAAACCCGTTTGGCGGACGCGGCTGGCGGTGCCGATGCGCTGTTCGCCGACAGCGACATTCCGGTGACGCTGGTCGGCACCAGTTACAGCGCCAACCCCAACTGGAACTTTGCCGGCGCCCTGCGCCAACACCTGCAACGCGACCTGAGCAACCACGCCGAAGACGGCCAGGGGCCGATCGTACCGATGCTCAAGTACCTGCAGAGCGACGAATTCAAGAACGCCGCGCCGCAGTTGCTGATCTGGGAATTCCCCGAACGCTACCTGCCGATGGCCAACGACCTCGGCGACTTCGATCCGGACTGGCTCGCCGAACTTAAAAGCAACCGCAGCAAGCAACGCCTGGCCAGCAGCAACAGCCATTGAATCGGCCCTGCGCTGGAGAGGCTTCATCCGAACATGATCGGCAGATCATTTTGTTAAATCACATGGAGACTTACCCATGAACAGACAAACCAAATGCAACTGGACGTCTTACGCCTGCGCCATCGCCCTGAGCATCGGCGCCCTGCACGCCCACGCTGGTGAAGGTGGCCTCTACGCGCCCAACGCGCCCAAGGGCTCGACTTTCGTGCGCGCCTACAACGCCGGCAACAGCGAGCTCAGCGTCAGCGTCGGCAACACCGACCTCAACGACATCGCCCCGCTGGGCGCAAGCGCATTCAGCTATCTGCCAGCCGGCAGCTACAGCGCCCAGGTCGGCAGCAGCAGCCTGCCGGTGAAACTCGATGCCGACCGCTACTACACCCTGGTCAACCAGCCGGGCGTAGCGCCCAAGCTGGTGGAAGAAGGCACCTTCGAGAACAAGCAGAAAGCCCTGCTGCGGGTGCAGAACCTGTCCGACAGCACCCTGAGCCTGAAGACCGCCGACGGCAAAGCCGCGGTGGTCGAGAAAGTCGCCCCCGATGGCAACGGCGAGCGCGAGGTCAACCCGGTAAAAATCAGCCTGGCGCTGTTCGATGGCGAGCAGAAAATCAGCGACCTCAAGCCCGTCACCCTGGCCCGTGGCGAGGTGGTCAGCCTGTACATCACCGGCAAGGGCAGCCAGCTCTCGCCGGTCTGGGTCAAGCGCCCGGCCAAGACCGACTGAGCACCCGTACAAAAGCAAAGATCGGCACTAGCAAGCCGTTGAAAAAACGTAGGCGAGGCAGCCAGCGCAAGGCAAAAACAGGCGAAAAAGCGGAGTTTACGTGCTGTAAATGAGCATTTTAAGCCTGTTTTTAACGCAGCGATGGCAACGCAGGTAGTTTTTCAACGGCCTGCTAGACCGGCATGCGAACAGCGCCTTCATGAGGAGGCGTTCTGGAGTGGTCCCCAACGCCGATTACTCGGCCTGGGCAACTGGGCAGCCCCGCCAACGCGCGGGGCGACCCAACCGAACGCATAAACGCTTTAGGAGTACTAACATGATTCCAGTAATTCTTTCCGGTGGCAGCGGTTCGCGCCTATGGCCCCTCTCGCGCAAGCAGTTCCCCAAGCAGTTCCTCGCCCTCACTGGCGAAGACACCCTGTTCCAGCAAACCATCAAGCGCCTGACCGTTGACGGCATGCAGCCGCCGGTGCTGGTGTGCAACAAGGAACACCGCTTTATCGTCCAGGAACAACTGCACAGCCAGCAGTTGGCCACCCAGGCGATCCTGCTCGAACCCTTCGGCCGCAACACCGCGCCAGCGGTGGCGATTGCCGCCATGAAACTGCTCGCCGAGGGCCGTGACGAACTGCTGCTGATCCTCCCCGCCGACCATGTACTCGAAGACCAGCAAGCCTTCGAGGACGCCCTTACCCTGGCCAGTACCGCCGCAGAACGTGGCGAAATGGTGCTGTTTGGCATCCCCGCTGTGCGGCCGGAAACCGGCTATGGCTACATCAAATCGGTGGCCGACGCCGCGCTGCCTGAAGGCGTGATTCGCGTGCAGTCCTTCGTCGAGAAACCCGATGAAGCGCGCGCCCGCGAATTCGTCGCCTCGGGTGACTACTTCTGGAACAGCGGCATGTTCCTGTTCCGCGCCAGTCGCTACCTGGAGGAGCTGAAGAAGCACGACTCCGACATTTATGACACCTGCCTGCTGGCGCTGGAACGCAGCGAAATCGAGGGGGATGTCATTAACATCGACGCCGCCACCTTCGAGTGCTGCCCGGACAATTCCATCGACTACTCGGTGATGGAAAAAACCACCCGCGCCTGCGTAGTGCCACTCAATGCCGGCTGGAACGACGTCGGTAGCTGGTCGTCGATCTGGGATGTGCACGACAAGGACCGCCACGGCAACGTCACCAAAGGCGATGTCATGGTGCACAACAGCCGCAATTGCCTGGTACACGGCAATGGCAAACTGGTCTCGGTGATCGGCCTGGACGATATCGTGGTGGTGGAAACCAAGGACGCCATGATGATCGCCCACCGTGACCACGTGCAGGACGTGAAGACCGTGGTCAACCAGCTCAACGATCAAGGCCGTAGCGAAACCCAGAACCATTGCGAGGTCTACCGACCGTGGGGTTCCTACGACTCGGTGGACATGGGCGGACGTTTCCAGGTCAAACACATCTCGGTCAAACCGGGCGCCACCCTGTCCTTGCAGATGCACCATCACCGCGCCGAACACTGGATCGTGGTCTCCGGCACTGCCGAGGTAACCTGTGACGACAAGGTGTTCCTGCTTACCGAAAATCAGTCCACCTACATCCCCATGACCTCGGTGCATCGCCTGAGCAACCCCGGCAAGATCCCCCTGGAAATCATCGAGGTGCAATCAGGCAGCTACCTCGGTGAGGACGACATCGAACGCCTGGAAGACGTCTACGGCCGCAGCCAGGCAACCCCGCTGAGCGTCGTCACTCGCTGAGTCAACGTCGACCCTAGCGGCAAACAGACGCCGGCCCTTGCCACAGCAAGGGCCGGCGTTACTTTTCCCGACATACTCAAGCACCACGCATGCCTCAAGGCTTGTGTAGGATAGGGTCCTATATTGTCCAACGAGGCCCATCACTATGTTATTCGGAGCAATATTGGTTCTGAGCTGGCTGGTCCTGTTGATCCGCTACCCGAGCAAAGCCCTGCCCATCTCCCTCGCCGCGCTGATCGGCCTGGGCATGGTGACCAGCTGGGTGCTCTGGCAGGAAAGCCGCGAGATGCGCCACCTGGCGCACTTGCAACTGCGCCTGAGCTACGACCCGCAAAATTGCCCTGCCAATCGCCCCCTGGCCCTGGAATTGAAAAACGGCAGCGACGCCGCCCTGCTCGAACTGCACTGGCAAATCGCTGCTTATCGCCCCGGTGACAGCGTCAACCTCGCCGAGCGCCTCTACGAATCCCCACGTTACAGCGGCCCGGGCGAACTGCTGCCGGACGCCACCTGGCAAACGTGCCTGCCCCTGCCAACCTTGCGCAGCGGCTACCGCGCCAGCACCCTGGAGTTCCGTGCCGAACGCCTGCAAGGCAGCTTCAGTCGCTGAAAATCATCGCGTAAAGTGGCCCGGGTGGCGACCCACGTCAGCCTACTGAATTGACCCCCGCGGCGGGGCGGCAACAGAGAGCCGCTCAGCCCTCCCCCACAAGGATGCCCGCATGACCCAGCCCACCGTCCTGATTACCGGATGCTCCAGCGGCATCGGCCGCGCCCTGGCCGGCGAATTCAAACAGGCCGGTTATCAGGTATGGGCCACTGCGCGCAAAGCCGACGATTTGGCCGCGCTGAGCGATGCGGGCTTCAACGCCGTGCAACTGGACGTCAACGATGGCCTGGGGCTGGGCCAACTGGCCGAACGCCTGAAAGCTGAAATAGGCGGCCTTGATGTGCTGATCAACAACGCCGGCTACGGGGCCATGGGCCCGCTGCTCGATGGCGGCGTCGAAGCCATGCGCAAGCAGTTCGAAACCAATGTGTTCTCGCTGGTCGGGGTAACCCGCGCGCTGTTCCCGCTGCTGCGCCAGAACAAAGGCCTGGTGGTGAATATCGGCAGTGTTTCCGGCGTACTGGTCACCCCCTTCGCGGGCGCCTACTGCGCCTCGAAAGCGGCGGTGCATGCCCTCACCGATGTATTGCGCCTGGAGCTGGCGCCCTTCGCCATCGAGGTGATGGAAGTGCAGCCCGGGGCGATTGCCTCCAGCTTCGGCGCCAGTGCCAGCCAGCAAGCCGAACAGTTGATTGATGAGGCCTCACCCTGGTGGCCAATCCGCGAGGGTATTCGTGCCCGCGCCAATGCCTCGCAAGACAACCCCACACCGGCCATCCACCTCGCCCGCAATCTGCTGGCTGCCGTGCAGCGCAGCAGGCGGCCGCGCCTGTTGCGCCTGGGCAAGGGCAGCCGCATCCTGCCGTTGATGGCGGCAATGTTGCCGAAGAACTTGCTCGAGGCGCTGCTGAAAAAACGTTTCGGCTTAGACCGGAGCCTCTGAATGCCGCCCTCAAGAAACCTGACCCCGCGCCCTGCTGAGGTGGCTATCGCGCGCCTGGCCCTGAGTGGTGTCGCGGCGGTGATCGCACTCAATCTGCTGCTGCGCACGTTCGTCAAACTCGGCGGCCTGCTGACCACCCTGCTGATTGCCGGCTCAGTCGCCGCCGCAATGACCCTCTGGTTTGCCGCACGCCAGCGCCGCGCGCCTTTGCCCAGTGAGCGACGGCGCCTGGTCTGGCTCTATGGCGGCGTCCTGGCGCTACTCTATCTCGGCCTGCTAACCATGATGGTGCTCAAGGACGACCCCAGCCCCATGGGCCTGCTGATCTTTGTCGTGCATTACCTGTGCTACCCGCTGTTCGCCCAACTGCTGTTCTCCGAGCGCTTTTCCAGACGCTTTTACTAGTACGGGCTACACCGAGAAGCACAGCTCACAGCCAGCGGGCCGACCTGCGCGCACCCAGCGACAGACGCCTGCCTGTCGAACGCTCACATCGCCGGGCGGGGTTCAGGCACCTGCAGCGCCTTGGGCTTGCGAAACACCAGCACGTTACCGAGCATCACCAGCAGCAGGCCGAACAACGCCGGCGCGGTCCATTGGTAGCCCTCGGCAAACACCGAGATATTCAGCGCCACCACCGGGAACAGCACCGTGCAGTAGGCCGCCCGCTCCGGCCCCATGCGCCCGACCAGGGTCAGGTAGGCGGTGAAGCCGATCACCGAACCGGGAATCGCCAGGTACAGCAGCGAACCGACATAACGCGTATTCCACTCGAAACCGAACGGCGTGCCGTTGACCAGACAAATCGCCACCAGCATCAGGGCGCCGTAGAACATGCCCCAAGCGTTGGTAGTCATCGGTTTGAGACCGGCTTTTTGCTGCATGCTCGAGAGCATGTTGCCCGCCGAAAAACACAGGGTGCCGATCAGCGACAAACCGATCCCCAGCAGCGTCTCGCGACTGGCCGCATGGCCGGCCAGTTCAGGCCAGAACAGCAGCCCCAGGCCAGCCAACCCCAAGGCCCCGCCGGCCAGCACATTGGCGGCGATCTTCTGCTTGAAAAACACCCGCGCATTCAGCGCATTCCACAAAGTCGCCGTGGAGAAAATCACCGCCACCAGCCCACTGGGTATCCACTGGCTGGCCGTGTAAAAACACAGGAAGTTGATGCAGAACAGGCAAAGCCCCTGAATCAGGCAGATCACCTGGCCGCGTTTATCGAGCGTCTGCAGCCGGCCACTGAGCAGCAACACCGCAAACAACACCGCCGCCGCCAGGGCGAAGCGATAGGCAATCGAGGCGGCAATCGCCACCTCGCCCATCTGCAGCTTGATGGCGATCCAGGTGGTGCCCCAGATCAGCACGGTCAACAGGTACAACGACAGATTCATCAGACGACTCCCGGTAGATGCCCAGAAGTCTGCGCCGCGCCTGACGCCAGCGCTTGCATAAAGTTGCGGGTTTGTCTGGGGCCAGCTGATTGACGAAGCCTTGCCCTGCCGCTTCTGGGCATCATCTTCGCCTATGCCTGGTACGCCCACCCTGGCGATCAGATGTCTGCATGCAACAGCTAGGCTGACGCGGGGCAGCGCCGCCCAACCTGGGCCTATCTCCTCGCAACAGTTCACGGGTTTATAGCCAAATCCCAGGGGTTCGTGCGGGTGTCTGAGCAGGAAATGCGGCCGGTCTTGATCGGCTCCAACCGGCCAATGCGGCGGGTCTCCCCTGTAAAAAATCCGCGCCCTTTTCCGCTAACGGGGCGTAGAGTACGTGCCTTGAAAGGCTGAACCGGCACGCCATAAGAACTGCGCCCAAGCGACTCGACAAACAGCTCAGCCACACTAATACGCTCGAGCCGAGACAAGCCAAAAGAACTCGACGCAAGCCTTGAGTCCAGAAGCTGCAACAGCAAATTGAACACGAACAACATCTACGACTGCCCCGCAAGCTTCCTGCTTGCCCACCACCACCTAGCCACGAGAAGCGTCCATGAGCCTGACTGTTTACGGTGCCCCACTATCACCCTTCGTGCGTAAAGTTCGCCTGTTTCTGGCTGAGAAATCCCTGGATTATCAACTGCAAATCATCCTGCCGTTTGCCCAGCCAGCCTGGTTCAAAGACATCAGCCCACTCGGCCGTATTCCGGCACTCAAGGATGGTGAAACCTGCATCGCCGACTCCAGTGTGATCTGCCACTACCTCGACGAGAAATACCCGAACCCAACCCAACTGATGGGTCAGACCACCGAACAACGGGCCAGCGTCAACTGGCTGGAAAAGTATGCGGATTACGAACTGGCGCAACTGTGCACCTTCACTGTTTTCCGCAACCGTAAACTCAAGCCAAGCATGGGCCAGAGCTGCGACGAGGCAGCCGTTCAAAAAGCCTTGAACGAACTGCTCCCGCCGCACTTCGACTACCTGGAAGGGATACTGGGATCAGCTCAATACCTGGTCGGTGATCAGTTGACCCTGGCCGATCTGGCGCTGGCCTGCCAACTGATCAACATGGAATATGGCGACGAGCAACTCGACGCCCAGCGCTGGCCAAACCTAAGCGCCCACTATGCGCGGATCAAGGCACGCGCATCCGTGCAGGGTGTCTTGCCGAGTGAGCAAAAAATGCTCGCTAAGATGGCTGGCAAAGCCTGACCTGCTCAGCATGAGCCCGGATCCATCGGGCTCATGCGCTCGCGCACTCGGCGCTCAGCCAGGGCCAAAAGCGCACCCCTAGAGCAGGAAAAAATAAATCGCCCACCTTTGGCCGCCAGGCCCGGCCAAGACTGCATACAATGTGTGCCCGATTATCCCGCGCCATGTGTATGGCTGCACCGGACAAGGAACTCGCCTCCATGGCCTCCCCAGATAAACAGCAAAAACGCGCCCAACGGGCCAAAGCCAAGGCCAAGCAGAACCGTTCGGGCAAGCCCAAAGCCACTGTCGTACATCCGGTGCTGGCCAATCCACTGATCAACGAGCCATTCGATGATGTCGAAATCGACCTGAGCACCTTCGACTTCAAAGACATCGAAGAGAACGGCTTCGACCCGGCGCACTTCGACGACCTGTTCCAGGCAATGAAAGTCGGCGAAGGCATCAGCCTGCTCGCAATGTGCGTGGTGTTCCTGCAATACCCGGTGTTGGAACTGGTGGTAGCCGAGGAAGCAGAAGACCCGGCGACCGACTTCATGATGGGCCTGCTGATCACCTATCGCGGGATCTTCCACGATGAAGACGAAGACGCGGCAGTGGAGTGGATCGGCGGCGCCGCCTTCCAACACGCCTACAACGAAGCGTCGATGATCCTGCAGAAGAAAAACGCTCGCAACACCCCTGGCGCCAGCGCTTAAACGAGCCTGGACGTGAGCACGGATTTATTAGCCGGGCACAAATTACGGCCTCTCATACAGGCAGCACAATCAGGGTCGAATTACGTGGAAGTCGACTCCGGCCCTGATTGTTCTAAGGTTATTGGCCGGAAGCGGTCGCTGGTGACTGGCCGTTATCGGCCAGAAGCGGTCATAGAGCGTCTACAAAATCAGGGCGTATTCATTTTGAGCTAACTCGACGTGTGCAATCCTGCAATAACCTGAACAAGCCAATCTCTGGATGCACTGCCCGAAGCTCTTCTATGCCATCCCACAACCACATTGAAATTTAGGGAAGACATGTCTAAGTCAATCACTTGGAAGCCACCGGTGGCAGCAATGGCCGAGGGTACAAAAGCCACCGTATCATTCACGTGCATAAACGCTTGCAGAGACGTGTAGCAGGGCAAAGTCGCAATCACTGTGCGGCTGACATCCCGGGCACTAAGGAAATCATCAACTCGACTCCCCAGATTGCCTACTCCACTGGCGAAATCCACATGAGGATGTAAGGACACATCTGCAAGCACCTGTATCTGCCGAGGCAGCAGCGAACCTTGCCGAGCGACGCAGCAGTAGTGGTCGCTTCTCAGTCTATTCCGCACTAATCCAGGATCAACGTAGTCAGAAAAACCAATCACTAGGTCAGCCTCTCCTTGCGCCAACGTCTTGACATGCTGATCGGGATTGAAGTCAATGACTTCAAGCTTCACCCCGGGTGCGCGTTCGCGCATGAGCAGCGAAAGCGATGGGATGATAGACAGTTGCGCATATTCATTTGCGATCACCCTGAATGCGTACTCACTCGTTGCTGGATCGAATGGGAATGAATTGAAGATGCCGTCGATCTCTTCGACTATTTTCTCGAATTTAGCTGCGAGGTCGTACGCATAGTCGGTCGGCTGTAGGCCTGCGCTCTGGCGCAGGAACAGCTCATTGGGAAACACTTCACGCATGCGCTTGAGGTAGTTGCTAACCGCCTGTTGTGATATCTCAAGCCGCTCGGCAACGCGAGAAACGTTTTTCTCGCGCACGAGATGCAGTAAAACCCGCATGTGCCTGATATCGATTTTCTCAATCATTTTGGTTGTATCTCATACAAATCTGCGGTGATTTTCATTGTATCAGTGAGCACCTAGAGTATCGCCTCCTTAAGATTTAACGAGGCATTGCTATGAAAACCGTAATTTTGATTGGTGCCCAAGGGCACATGGGCCAAGCCGCTATGACCGGCCTCAAGAAACACAACGTCATCACCGCCAGCCGCTCTGGCACAGGCTGCGACCACACGGTGGATATCACCAGCAAGGCGTCGATCAAGGCTCTATTCGAAAAGGTTGGGCCGTTCGATGCTGTCGTTAATACAGTTGGCTACTGCGAATACGCTAACTTCAGCGAAATGACCGATGAGCAATGGGACACAACTATCCAAAGCAAGATGGTCGGCCAGATCAATCTGGTAAATGTGGGCCTGAACTACATCAACGATGGCGGTTCGTTTACGTTGATTTCGGGCATTCTCAATGTCAAACCTATTCCTATGGCAATTGCTGACGCCACCACCAGCGGCGCCATCGACACCTTCGTACAGTGCGTAGCGCACGAGCTTCCACGTCAGATTCGCATCAACGTGGTCAACCCTACAGTTCTGGAAGAGGCATGGGACGTATATGGGGAAATGATGCCAGGCTTCCAGCCTGTCCCTGGCGCGCTGGTAGGCAAAGCCTTTGAGCGCTCGGTTGATGGCTTCATCACCGGAAAGGTTATATTCGTCGACGCCTGAAGAAGAGCCAATCTGCACTGAAAGTAAGTCACTGAAATTTAAGAAGGCGCCGATTTGAAAGTTAATCAGGTCGGATGCCTCTCAAGTTACAGGCATCTACATTACGTTATTAATTTAATTAAAAGGCTCAGCCTTTATGAGCTTGCGCTGTTTTCATGCGCGCCCAGTAAATCATCAATTAAACTAGCGAGATATATATCATGAAGATTATAAATGGTTTTATTGTCGGTCTTTTGCTTGTCGCTGGCTACACACAGGTACATGCCGAAGACGGTCATGATCGCTCTATGAAGAGGCATGAACAATTTAGAGCTAAACAAAAAATTATTCACGCAAATGAAGTCGAAAAGAAGAAGTTGAAGTCTGAGGCTGTCAGCCATGATAAAGCCAATTGCAAAAGATCTAGCGCAAGCTAGTATCAGCTCTGGGGGTGCACTCATCTGAGATTTTTAAATATCCTTTGAAGAGAGCAGCGTAAGTGTTAGCCAGGCGTTGCCTGGCGCTCAAAATTATGACTAAAGGTGTTCATGGCAGGGAGTAGTGGCCAAATGAATCTTCCATTTTTCCAGGTTGATGTTTTTGGAGGGGCTCCATTTAAAGGAAATCCAGTTGCCGTCATTCTGGAGGCGGATAATATTTCGAGTTCGCAGATGCTTGAAATAGCTAACTGGACAAATTTATCCGAAACGACTTTTGTATGTGCACCAACGATCAGCAACGCTGATTATCGACTGAGGATCTTTACCACGCGAGGTGAATTACCATTTGCAGGACACCCAACCATCGGGAGCGCCGCAGCATTGCTAGCTTATGGGCAGACTCCTAAGACAGCTGGAATGCTTGTTCAGGAGTGTGATCAGGGACTGGTACCGCTTCACTTACTCGGCAACAGGATCTTCTTTGAATTGCCAGCGCCTAGTTTTGCGCCGCTAGGTGAGCACAGGCTACTGGACATTCTAGCGGCCATTGGCATCCATCGTGAGTCCGTATGCAATGCTGCAATTATCGATGTCGGTGCTGTCTGGATCACTTTGCAACTTCGCTCTGCGCAAGATGTTCTAGATCTAAAGCCGAACATTAATTGCCTCGCGCAAGCAACTACAAACTGCACGGGACTTACTGTCTTCGGCCTGTATGCAGATGGTGATTCTGCATTGGTTGAGGTGCGCTCATTTGTGCCAGGCGACGCCGTCCCAGAAGATCCGGTATGCGGCAGTGGTAATGGCTGCGTCGCCGCGATGCTTCAGCGCAGCGGCATAGCACCATCGCGATATAGTGCATCGCAAGGAAATAAAGTCGGGCGCGATGGCAGGATTGAAGTTGAGTTTAGTTCTGACGGTACGATATTGATCGGTGGAGTATCTGCAATTCGGGTGCAAGGTTCAATTTCACTTACCCCATGACTCGGGTGGGCTAACTCGTGTCATATCCTGAATCTCCCCGACGTCATCGAGACAGTTAAGCGTCCGCAATGGATCGTTTTCTGCCTGACGCGACTGGCTGCTAGTGGCCGCTAGCGTAAATAGCAGGCATGCCGCTACGTGGCATACAAAAGCCATGGTTCGCTGTCGGCTCATTTCTTCCACCGCCTTACTCCATGTCATCAAGGGGCGGCTCACGATTTGCGCGGATATAGCCCCGAGAAATGGTGGTCTGTCCCCGGATATATTCCTGACCTCTAAGCGCAGAGGGCACCAAGGCATCGCGCAGCGTTCAGCCCGTTACCAGCGCCACCGTGCTCAGCTTGGTGCTGGCTGACGGCAGGGCATCACAATGCGAAAGCATGCCCCACCCTCCGGCGGAGAACTTACGCTCAACACGCCGTTGTGTCGCTCGATGATGCTGTAGGAAACGGATAAACCAAGGCCAGTCCCTTTGCCAACGGGCTTGGTTGTGAAGAAAGGTTCAAAGATTCGTCGCGCCAAATCTTCAGCAACGCCGGGGCCGTCATCCTGAATTTCAACAAACACACGGTCGTCCAATGTTCCGGTGCGCAAGGTGATGGTTCCATGTTCAACGATGGCCTGAGCGGCATTGACAATCAGATTCAGGAAAACCTGATTGATCTGAGCGCCAATGCACTGCACCGGAGGCAACTCACCATATTGCTTAATGACCTTGGCCTTGAATTTGACCTCGCTCCAGATCACATTCAGCGTACTGTCCAGCCCTTGATGCAAATCGGCGAGTTGCCACTCGCCATTATCAACGTGGGAAAAGTCACGCAGATCTTTGACAATCCGTTTAACCCGGTCCAGCCCATCACGCGACTCAGCGAGCAATACAGGTGTGTCTTCACGCAAAAAAGCGTAGTCCGAGGTTCGCCCCAGTGCCTCACAGGCCTCGATCAACTGTGCATTCCCGCAAGCCTGCACCTGAGCTTGTAAACCGTCCACTAAGGCCGTCAACTGGTCAATGTAGCCACGCAGGCTGTTCAGGTTCGAGTAGACGAAGCCCACCGGATTGTTGATCTCATGGGCAACCCCTGCCGCCAGCTGACCGATTGCTGCCATTTTCTCCGATTGCAGCAACTGAGCCTGCGCCTCTTCAAGCCGGTGAATCAGTTTGGCCTGTTGTTCTTTCTCGACCTCCAGCAGGGCATTGAGACGTTCAAGCTCCAGCTGGCGCGCGGCTGTATCGGTTGCGTCAGTCACCGCGATACAGGCGGCAAGTGGCTCCCCTTGGCCATTATGCAAAGGAAAGAATGTGCAATTTTGGTACATGCTCGACAGCTGGCTGGTAATCGGACGCGTGCCGCTGAACGGGAACAAATGTGGTCGCTGTTGCCACGTGGTGAATGCCAAATTTCCCAGTGTCAGCACGCCGCGTACCCGTTGGCGTAACCAGCGCTCCGGTAAATCCGGGAACAACTCAAACAGTGAGCGACCGACGGCCTCGTCAGGCAACCGCCCGCCATGGATGACCATAAAGCGATTCCAGAACAACACGCGGCACTCAGCGTCGACTACCACCACGCCCAAGTTGATGTTTTCCAGTACCGCTTCCAGGCCTGAAGAGGGCAACTGATATGAAGTCATCTCAGCGTTAACTCAATAGCCGATCAATTACCGCCATCACATGCTCAACCGTCTCCTGCGCGATACACAGCAGCAGATCGCAGGTGAATTGGCACGCCTTAACTTCAAAACGAATCTCCATGATCAAGGTTTGATGGCTCTGCAGCGCCTTGTTATTCATCGCTTGCTTGAATGGGGCTTGCCGTGAGAACACTGACGGGGCACCGAAGCTGACCGGAATCTCGAACTGCTCAGCCAGGCTGTTGATGCAGGCGCCACTGAGAATGTTGGTGACATCCAGCATCAACTCCTCACGCTGTTGAATGTTCTCCTCGTCGTAGCCCATCAGCTCTGCAAGCTGATCAGCCCCGTGGGGGCCAAAACACACAAAGGCTTCGCCGCGAACCTGGCCGAGGAATGACTGGCGTGTGATGTCCACCAACTGCTCAGCCCCCATAATCGCGGGTAACTGCGCCTCACTGATATTGGCGGCACTGTGAATGCGCGGCACAGAGAGCACCACAAACGTATCGGTCAGGCGCGCCAGTTGATCGGCCGCCTGCCCCATGGCGACATTCATGAGTTCTTGCAGTGCATCGCGCTGGTCTTCACTGAGCATGTCCATCACAGCACCCCTATTGCATGGAGAGTGGCCAGCATTGCTTCACTGGAGATCGGCTTTTTGATGAAAGCAGCCGCGCCAAGCGCCATGACACGCTCACGGGCCTGAGGCTGAATATCAGCGCTCACGACAATGACAACGACGTTTGCCTCAATTTTGTGCAGATGCTCCAACGTCAGGAAGCCATCCATCACCGGCATGGTCAGATCCAGAAAAATCAATTCTGCCTGGCCCGCCGCATAAGCCGCCAGCGCCTCCTCGCCATTTGCTGCCTGACTCACCTCATCGGTCAGGCTCTCAGGGAGTGCTTTAAGTAGCAGTTTTCGAGCAAGGCTTGAGTCATCAGTGATAAGGACTTTCATACACATTCCTCCGCGAGTAAGGAGACTATGCTTGAGCTTAGCTCAGTGATATCAGTTTAATGGCGTCAAAAAAATTCATCTGACCAAATGCCAGTGTGGCCTTTGCAGAAAGTACACCTCGTAATCGGTCACCCGGAACAGCGCACAGCCTCACCGCCATATATGCCAAGGTAGATGAATTGATCTCCAAGGCCCTTTCTTGATCACGGCGGCCTGCACATCGCTCCGCTGCGTATATGTAGGCCCCCGGCCAGTCCGGCTAGGCTGTAGATGTAGATGTAGATGTAGATGTAGATAACGGGCGATCGTCTGCCGCGCCCAGCAGCTTCTCAACGAATAACAATAAAAGTGAGCGCCATTGTGAAGTTACCGCACCTGGAGTGGGTCAGTCAGGATTCACCCTACCTGCGTCAGCATCAGCAGGGCTTTCGCGCGCTCAGTTTTGACGATGAGCTGGAGCAAGCGTTCAAGCGCTATCACGCCAACGTTTTTTTGCGCCGTATGCGCTGGGCGTTGCTGGTGGCCACGGTGCTGGCGCTGCTGTTTGTGCTGCTGGATGCGCTCAATATGCCGGACCCGTTGCGCGGTCAGGTATTGACCCTGCGTCTGGGGGTAATCCAGCCGATGCTACTTGTGGTCTGGCTGGCCACCTATCGACCAGCTTTGCGTGACCATCTGCAGCTGATCGGTGGTGTTGTGGCGCTGTTCTGCGGGCTGGCAGTGGTGGGCATCATCGGCCTCGCCCGCCATCACGCCTTCCCCCTGCCCTACGAGGGCATCATCCTGGTCACGGTGTTCTTCTACTTTTTGACCGGATTACGCTTCACCACGGCGGTACTTTGCGGCTGGTTGACCTTTGTGGCGTATGTCGCGATGGAGGTGAGCCTGGGTCTTGCGGGTGAGGCCCTGGCGAGTAACGCAATCTTCCTGGGCCTGGCCAATGTGATCGGTTCGGTGGGCTGTTATTCCCTGGAGTACGCCACGCGGCAGAATTTCCTCGCCCATGGCCTGCTCCAGGATCTGGCCGAGAAGGACTTCCTCACCGGGCTGCTCAACCGCCGCGCCTTCACCGCGCGGGCCGAGCTTAGCTGGCGTCAGGCCCAGCGTGAGCGACATGCCTTGGGCGTGGTGATGATGGATGTGGATTTCTTCAAGCGTTACAACGATCACTACGGCCACGCCGCTGGTGATGAGGCATTGCGGCAAGTGGCGCGGGTTATTGGCGAGTGTGCCCGACGCCCTCTGGACTGCGCGGCCCGTTACGGAGGGGAGGAGTTTGTCGGGATCTGGTACGACCTGAACGAGGAGCAAATGCTGGGCATTCTGGAAAAGGTGCGCAGTGGCATTGAAGGCCTGGGGTTGGCCCATGCCTATTCGGACGCCGCACCAGTGGTGACGCTCAGCCTCGGCTTGGCTTATCTGACGCCGCAGCCCCAGCAAAGCCTGGAGGATGCCCTGCGCCTGGCCGATGTGGCGCTGTATCTGGCCAAGGAGCAGGGCCGTAATCGGGTGGTGATGAAGACGCCGGTTGTGAGCGCAATGCTGTTCACTTAAGCCAAGTGAGCAGCATTTTTTGTAGCCCGGATGAAATCCGGGGGAAGTCTGGCGCTTGAAAATCGCTCCCGGATTGCATCCGGGCTACGGGTAGGGGCATGGCTACGACAGGCGCCCAGAGCTGGCCGCTTCAGTGAACAGCATTGCGGTTGTGAGCGGCCTTGAGCCCATGCGCCAATAATCGAAAAAGCTAACAACCACGCTCACACGGAATTATTGGC
>NZ_JAUXMX010000032.1 GCF_030683065.1 Pseudomonas sp. | reverse complement strand
CGACGGACGCCCAATTGGGCTATAGAAATCGGCGAGGTGGTGGCGCAGGTCGCTCAGATCGAGGCACTGATCAATGCTGCGCAGGAGGTGATTGGCTGGGATGTGATCTTCAAGGTTGAACGAGTAAAACAGTCGCTCCTGCCCACTCGATAACTGTCCCATCATGCTGGTGATCCCCCTCCGGCCAATGAAGCGACTTTGCCGCAGGCCAGGCAGGGGAGCTACTTTTTCAACAGAATCGGCCGATAGCGGTCAGTGCTGAGGAGCAGGAGTCGGCCAACAGGCCCTGCGCCGAGCGTTATGTTTTCTGGCCCATTGCAACAAGACCGAAGAGGACATAACCTATCGTCGGTTTCGGAAGCCCCAGCCTCCCCCTTCGCACGCGAGTGCACGGTAAATGCCTTCTACTCCTCCGTTTTCACGGGGGTGCGACAAACTCATGCAAGGCCCCAAAACAGTCCGATCTTGTGTCTGTAACCGGGGGGACCAGATGCACATGGATCGCTATTCAGGTGCCTCGTATGTCCATTTTTGCGCTCTCTTCGCACGATGTAAAACTGCTGTCGCATATCCTCCACTCCACGTCCAAGGCTATCGGCCGCCCCAGCAAGCTCGCACCTCAGCGAGAAATGCTCAGCAAGCTGCTCGGCTTCCGTGACTGGAATATCGCATGCGCGATATTGCCCGATCGCCTATCCGACACAATCCATGTGGCAATTGCCTTGCTCGAGGCTCCATCGGCAGCACCCAAGCTGCTCATGACCAGCGGCATCGACGCTCCATGGCGACTGCCCGAGAAGGTGCGCGATCACCTAGTCAACCAATCCCAGGATCCGACAGGTTTTACCGTGTCCAGCTGCACGAGGCCTGACCCGGTCGGTGATGTGAAACTGCAGCATTGGTCCTATGAACTCGCGCCGGGACTAGGGCGCGTCACAGAGCACAAAGTGGCGTTTGGCCCTCACGAGATCGATTACGGCCGCAGCAATCACACTCCAACCGTGATGACATTTGCCAATGCGCGGGGCCAAGACGCCTTCACGGTCACTGTTTGGTCGATCACTCTGCATCCAGAATCCCGCAAAGCGACAAATTTCACCGGAGCGGCCTCAATGCCGTTCTACAACACGTTCATTGAATCGATCACAGGCCATGCACCTGAACATCGCCAAGCCTATTGTCTGGTCAACAGCCGACAGAACGGCTTTGCAAATGCAATCGTCAGGTGCAATGAGAGGGGTAGCGAGCTGGAGATCGTCGAACATCTTCACTACATGAAAATTGAAGAGGCCTGGGCAAAGCTAGCGCCCTACAACAAAGCGCTGGGCCTATCTCTTCTGGATGTCGCAGACATCACATGGGCATGCTCTGCCACGGATGATGAGGATATAGCGGATACCTGGTGAAGGTCGTTGCGTAGTTGCAGCGGCATGACCAGTCTGGTGCGGCTATGTTGACGCTCGCTTTCGGCCCAGGTCATTCGCCCAAGGCAGCGTCCGACCCAGCGAACATAGCGCTATTGCATAGAAACACGCAGCATCGCCATCAACGGGTAAGCCGAAAGATCACCGTCACCCTCCGGCTAGCAGAGTTCGAGCAAACTGAAGAGCCCCGCCCATTCCATCTCGATCAGTATCTGCAGGGCTGCTTGCGTTTCGGCGCACTCAACATCAGTAAAGATCCTCAGTTTCAACAGAAAACCCCATTACTGTATAATTTTTTTAGAGCGCGGCGAAACGAGGGGTACCTGCAGTTAATCAAGTACCTATTTGAGTACCCATTGGTAAAAAATTCAAACTAAAACCATTTCAATAAGAGAGCTAAAGGCATTGTGTTTTGTTCCTGGTGCCGGCACCATACAAATCAAAGGGTTACGTGAAAACGTAGCCCTTTTTTGTGCCCGAAATTCGGCCTGGGGTAGGTTTGGGGTAGGGATTTGCCACCCCCCGCTTTGTTGGGTAGAAAAATACGCGCCAACCGAGTTACCGTTCGCCTGTAAATGCTCATCAGCCAAACCCGTCCGTAACGGATTCGCTTTCTACCCCAATCTCCCCAGGCACCTTTTAAATCATCTTGAAGGTCACTCATGGCAAAGGCCTTTCTTGCCAGGATGCCGTAAAGTGGGGATTGCAGAGCACTACCCAAGTCGTGCCCAGATTTGCTCCAATGCAACCTGTATCTCAGCCTCTTGCTGCTCAGCAACGTCAAGTTCACGACACAGCCCACGCCAACCCGCTAGCGCATCCAACGCCTGCTCGATGTACTGATCCACTTTTAAAAAGCTGAAGGACTCACAGACCTTGCGCAGCGCCTTGCGTGTCGGCAGCCCTGCTCCGGCAAAGGCTGTCGTGTGCTCATCAGCCATACCACGCACGCGGGCAAAGGTCAGGTCATAGGCTGGAGCCAGCACCCAACGCCCTTGATCAAACAGGTACGCGAAGTTTTTAGAATGATCATCGTGGTTGTGCGCAAGTGCATTGAAAACCATCAGACGCGCCATGTTCTCGACTTCGCCAGCATGCCCGGTGATGGCCCAGGTTGCTCGCAGCAGGTCGCCGTAATCCAGTGAAGGCGCACGGTGATCGGCGTAAAGGATGCCGCATGCCGTCAGCATGTGGATCTTGCGCTCACCATCACGATCAAAACGCTTCGCGGCAAAGAAGCGCTCTACCCCGCTCTCGGTCTGCACATTCAGAAGTGCGGACTCTGCCATTTCGACCCCGGCACGCCGAGCCATTTGTGCGTAGGCATACTCGATCGCACCGGTATCGCGATGCTCTTCGGGAGAGCGAAACTTCACCAACCAGTGCTCATGCCCCTCGGCCAGTGTTTTAAATGATGACGCACACCGCTGCTTGTCCTGCGACAGCGCCACGACCACCTTGGGTCGAGCCCCCGCAGGCGAGCCACCCGCCAATCGCAAGGCATCCAACGTCGTTTCTGTATCGCCCTCGTAGACCTCAAGCGCAGCCTGGTACAACCGCTCAAGATCCAACGAGGAGTCGGCCTCGGCCTTTTCCAAAACAGGCCGATATTCCAGGGCACCCATGGCGCGGTTGCCCATGTAAGCTAGCCGATCCAGGGTCGTAATGGCGCGCCGATCAATACCTCGCTCACGCAGGAAGAAGCGATCCATCAGCAGCATGCCCCACCCATCTGGCAGGGAGTCGGCGAACACGCCCATCAACCCGCCAAACAGATGAGGATCAGGTGCCGCCTGCGGGGATGATTTGAATTCCATATTCAATGGTGAGAGGTTGAAACCCGTCGCCAACCACTGCTCGTCGTAGGCAAAAAACGTCCCACGCCGAGGCACGGACACCAGCTCGCCAACCCGGGTGCCCGCGAGCAGCACCTCGATTGAGGTCACGTTGTTCATTTGCGCCCTCGGACTCGTCCGCTTTGCTTGAGCTCATCCAGAGAGACCGGCTGCGCCTGCGAGAACAACCCCGACAACTGCTGCGCCACGCCTAAGGCAGAAGCCAACAACACCAACGCATCCAGGGTGATTTGCCCAGTCGTTTCAAAACGCTTTATGGTCGATTCTGAAACCCCGGCCCTTTCGGCCAACGTCTTGCGCGAAAGGTTCTGCGCTAAACGCAGCGCGCGCGCGTTCTCACCGACCTGCTGGGCCAGTTCGCTTGGAGAGAAAAGTGTGTGGGTGAGTGCCATCAAAAACGCCTTACTGGCCAGATCTTTATATAAAAATAATAGCCCAAATTTAGACCATTAAATTCAAAAAACAACAATAAAGGCTCATTTATGAAATTTAGTCATCATCAGGATCATCAGGATCATCTGGCGTGACCGCCTCCATCCGACGCCCGTAGAATGCCACCCAATCTTCATCGCCGAACTCACGGCGCAACAACCCGCTCAAAAAGCCATGCCACTCGCTGAGCGCCACAGCCTTCTCATCGAAATAGGCATAACGGTCGTAGACCGCATCCACCGACAGATCTTTGTGGTTGAGGATGCGACTGCGCACATCCTTACCTAACCCCTGTCGGGACATGTGCGTGGTCGCGCTACGGCGCAAGTCATGCACCGACGGACGCGGGTAGTCCTCCGCGATACGCAGCAGGCTCTTCTCTCAATAGAAATAACCTATTTAGGTCAATACGTTACCTATAGATTCGACTCCTGATGCCGCACCATACGAAACAACGATTTAGGCTCACCGCAAGGTAGGCCTTTTTTGTTTCTGGCGCATGGCGACGATACGCATATCGGCAAAACCTGCTTCGCTGCAGGCCGGCGCCGTTGCCGCGGCGCGCACCAAGCGGCATCCAGTGCTTGCGGCAGCGGCATTCAGCCGACAAGCTAAGTCGGATGCTCAGCGCATGTCGAAGAAGGCACCCATTAAATGCGTATTCTGGTCACTGGCGGCGCCGGTTTTATCGGCTCGGCGCTGATTCGCCACCTGCTCAACGACACCCAGCACCAGGTGCTAAACCTGGACAAACTGACCTACGCCGGCAATCTCGAGTCGCTGGCCCGTGTCGCGGACAATCCACGCTACCAGTTCCTGCAGGCCGATATCGGCGACAGCGCGGTGGTCGGCCAAGCCCTGGCCGAGTTCCAGCCAGACGCGATCATGCACCTGGCGGCCGAGTCCCATGTGGATCGCTCCATCGATGGCCCGGCAGCCTTTATCCAGACCAATATCGTCGGCACCTATGCCTTGTTGGAGGCCACCCGCGCCTATTGGCTGCAGCTGGATGAGGCACGCAGGCAGGCCTTTCGCTTCCACCATATTTCCACCGACGAGGTGTATGGCGATCTGCATGGCGTTGACGATCTGTTCACCGAGAGCACGCCCTATGCGCCCAGCTCACCCTACTCGGCGAGCAAGGCGGCCTCCGACCATCTGGTGCGCGCCTGGCAGCGGACCTATGGCCTGCCGGTTATGCTGACCAATTGCTCGAACAACTACGGCCCCTATCACTTCCCGGAAAAACTGATCCCGCTGGTGATCCTCAACGCTCTGGATGGCAAGCCTCTGCCGGTGTACGGCAACGGCCAGCAGGTGCGTGACTGGTTGTATGTCGAGGACCATGCCCGCGCCCTGCTCAAGGTGGTGAGCGAGGGCCGGGTGGGCGAGACCTACAACATTGGCGGGCATAGCGAGCAGACCAACCTGCATGTAGTGGAGAGCATCTGCGCCCTGCTCGATGAATTGCAGCCGCGCGCCAAGGGCTTTTATAAGGAACAAATCAGCTTTGTTACCGATCGCCCTGGCCATGACCTGCGCTACGCCATCGACGCCAGCAAGATCGAACGCGAGCTGGGCTGGAAACCAACTGAAACCTTCGACAGCGGCCTGCTCAAAACGGTGTTGTGGTACCTGGATAACCTCGACTGGTGTCGCCGCGTGCAGGACGGCAGTTACCAACGCGAACGCCTTGGCGCACGTTAAGGAGCAGGACGATGAAAGGAATAATTCTCGCTGGCGGCTCTGGCAGCCGCCTGCACCCGATCACCCTCGGGGTGTCGAAGCAGCTGCTGCCGATCTACGACAAGCCGATGATCTACTACCCGATCTCGGTGCTGATGCTCGCCGG
The DNA here is from genome assembly GCF_030683065.1 of Pseudomonas sp. Classification (GTDB taxonomy): domain Bacteria; phylum Pseudomonadota; class Gammaproteobacteria; order Pseudomonadales; family Pseudomonadaceae; genus Aquipseudomonas. Next base: position 102,191 of record NZ_JAUXMX010000032.1, on the reverse strand, counting down.
GATCCGCGAAATTCTGATTATCTCCACGCCCGTGGATCTGCCTAATTTTCAGAAGATGCTCGGTGACGGCAGCCAGTTCGGCGTGCGTTTCGTCTACGCCGAACAGCCGGCACCGGAAGGTCTGGCCCAGGCCTTTCTGATCGGCGAGTCGTTCATCGGCAGCGACCCCGTGTGCCTGATCCTCGGCGACAATATCTTTCACGGCCAGCACTTCACCGAAAAACTCCTGCGCGCCGCTGCCGAGCCCAGCGGGGCGACGATTTTCGGCTACTGGGTCAAGGACCCCGAGCGCTTCGGCGTGGTCGAGTTCGATGCCAACGGCCGGGCCATCTCCATCGAGGAAAAACCAGCCAAAGCGAAATCCAGCTACGCGGTCACCGGCCTGTATTTCTACGACAACGACGTGATCGAGATCGCCAAGGCAGTCAAACCCTCGCCCCGCGGCGAACTGGAGATCACCGACATTAACAACACCTACCTCGAGCGCGGCGACTTGCATGTCGAGCGTTTCGGCCGTGGCTTTGCCTGGCTCGACACCGGCACCCACGACAGCCTGCTGGAAGCCTCGCAATACGTGCAGACCATCGAGCATCGCCAGGGTTTGAAGATCGCCTGCCTCGAGGAGATCGCTTACCACAATGGCTGGATCGACCGCGAACAGTTGCTGAGCCAGGCGCGGACCTTCGGCAAGACCGACTATGGCCAGTACCTGTCCAAGCTGGCGCAAGAGCACCCATGAAGGCGATTGCCAGCGAACTGCCGGGCGTGCTGATCCTCGAGCCCAGGGTATTCGGCGACGAACGCGGCTTCTTCTACGAGAGCTTCAACGCGCGCGCCTTCGAGCAGGCGACCGGCCGCACCTGCGCGTTCGTCCAGGACAACCATTCACGCTCGCAACGCGGCGTGCTGCGCGGCTTGCACTACCAGCTGCAGCAACCCCAGGGCAAGTTGGTGCGGGTCGTCGTCGGCGAAGTGTTCGACGTCAGCGTGGACCTGCGCCGCAGCTCGCCGACCTTTGGCCAGTGGGCCGGCGTGCACCTGTCAGCCGAAAACAAACGCCAACTGTGGGTGCCGGAAGGCTTCGCTCACGGTTTTCTGGTACTCAGCGAATACGCCGAATTCCTCTACAAGACCACCGACTACTACGCGCCGGCCCATGAGCGTTGCATCCGCTGGGACGACCCGAACCTGGCCATCGACTGGCCGCTGGATGGTGCGCCGCAGCTATCAGTCAAGGATCAGGCCGGTATCAGCTTCGCCGATGCGCAGGTTTTCCCATGAAGATCCTGTTGCTCGGCGAGCACGGCCAGGTCGGTCGTGAGCTGCAATCAAGCCTGCGCGAGCAAGGCGAGCTGATCGTGTGCGGCCGCGCTCAGTTAGACCTGAGCCAGCCAGAGCAGATTCGCGTGCAGGTGCGCGCCTTGCGTCCCGACCTGATCATCAACGCCGCGGCGCACACCGCGGTCGATCAGGCCGAAAGTGAAGAGCAACTGGCCTTCGCCATCAACGCCACGGCGCCCGGCATTCTCGCCGAAGAAGCCGCGGCGCTGGGTGCGCCGCTGATCCACTACTCCACCGACTACGTGTTCGACGGCAGAAAAAAAGCGCCCTATGTCGAGGACGACGCGCCCAACCCGCTCGGGGTCTACGGCCGCAGCAAGCTGGCCGGGGAGCAGGCAATCCAGGCGGTTGGCGGCGCGCATTTGATCCTGCGCACCAGTTGGGTCTACTCGCTGCACGGCAAGAATTTTTTGCTGACCATGCAACGCCTGCTGCAGGAACGCGACAGCCTGAATGTGGTGGCCGACCAGATCGGCGCACCGACCTGGGCCGGCAGCATCGCCGAGGCCACCCGCCAGATTGTCGAGCATTGGCGCCATGGCCAAGCAGGCCCCTGGGGCCTCTACCACCTGACCGCCCGGGGTGAAACCTCCTGGTTCGGCTTTGCCAGCGCGATCGCCGAGCAATTGCGCGCGCAGGGTAAAGCGACCGCGACCTTGCAGCCCATACCCACCAGTGCGTACCCCACGCCCGCACAGCGTCCGCTCAATTCGCGGCTCGACTGCACACGCCTGCAACACGATTGGCATGTTCAACTGAGCGACTGGCACAGCGCCCTGCTTGAATGCTTGGACAGCCAGCACAGCGCAGAGCACATCACGCCGTAGCCTGAATAAGCGCCCGTGCGTTATAGGAGATCCCATGGCCGCGGTAGGGCATACCTGCAAACAGCATCGCGGGCATGGAACTAGGCGCCCCCTCGCTCCTACGTCCTGCGAAGCTTGCGCATGAACATAGGATCTACTGCGACGCGCCAGTCTGACCATCAGAAGCATCACCCCCTATGCCTGATCGCGGTAGGCTGGCGGCACATGATTGGGCGCGGCGGGGCCTACGCGGCGCGGCCCAGCCGACTATTTACAGTCGCCAGCCATTCTCGGACAGCCTCCCCGCCAAGCGCTACTGGCACATCCCTTGCTAAAGCTCGAAGATGCATACTATCCGCGACACATTGGCGCCTGACTCCATGACCACAACTATCCGCACGCCCAAACGTCTGCGCTGGCGCAGCCTGGTGCTGCTGGCCCTGCTGCTGACGCCGCTGCTTTGGCCACTGCAACAGCTGGCCGAGCGCTATTACAGCAGCATGCTGAGCGAGCAGAATCGGCAAACTCTCGACCTCTATGTCGCCAACCTGCTCGGCACCCTCAACCGGTATGAGGTGCTGCCACCGATCCTCGGGCAGCTGCCGACCCTGCGCCAACTGCTGCAACACAGCACCGACGAGCAACTGCGCGACCAGGCAAATCATCTGCTCGCCGACCTGCAGCAGCAGACCGGGGCCGACGTGATCTACCTCATGGCGCCGGACGGCAAGACCCTGGCCGCCTCCAACTGGAATCAACAGGACAGCTTTGTCGCGCGCAACTTCTCCTACCGTCCTTATTTCCGCGACGCCATGCAGGGCCGCCCCGGGCGCTTCTTCGGCCTCGGCACCACCTCCGGCAAGCGCGGCTACTTCTTCGCCGCGGCAGTGCGCGACGGCATGCAGACCTTGGGCGTGCTGGTGGTCAAGGTCGACCTCGACCATACCGAGACTTTGTGGGGCAATCGCCCGGAGCAGCTGCTGGTTACCGATAACTACGGCGTGGTGATCCTCACCTCCCAGGCCGACTGGCGCTTCCATGCGACACGCGTATTGGACAATGCCGAACGCGCGGCAATAACCGACACTCAGCCCTACCGCATCCAATCGCCACCGCCCCTGACCCTCGAACCCAATGCCTGGCTCCGACAAGGCCGCAACCTCGAGGATATCGGCTGGACAGTGAGCATTCTGGCGCCGCGCGTGCTGCTCGATCGCCCCGTGCGCACGGCTGTCGCATCCGGTGGCGCAGCGCTGTTGATGCTGCTCTTGCTGCTCGGTCTGCTGATCCAGCGCCGCCGCCACTACCTCGAACGGATTGCCCTGGATGCTCGCGCCCGCCAGCAGCTTGAACTAAGGGTACTGGAGCGCACCCAGGACCTGGAGCTGCTCAACAGCCGCCTGAAACAGGAGGTGCTGGAGCGCGAGCACGCCCAGCAGGAACTGGTCCAAGCCCAGGATGAACTGGTTCAAGCCAGTAAACTCAGTGCCCTGGGCACCATGAGCGCGAGCATCAGCCACGAACTCAACCAGCCACTGGCGGCGATTCGCAGCTATGCCGACAACGCCTGCGTGCTACTCGACCACCAGCGCAACGAAGACGCCCGGGCCAATCTCAAGCTAATAAGCCAGATGACCGAACGCATGGCTTCGATCATTTCCCACCTGCGCGCCTTCGCCCGCCGCGACCGCCATGCCCCGGAAAGCGTAGCCCTGCAACCGGCCATCGACGACGCCTTGGCGCTGCTGGCCAAACGGCGCAGGTCGATGGAGGTCGAACTGATTCGCGACCTGCCGGATGCCACTCTCTGGGTTCAGGCTGGTGAAACCCGTCTGCGCCAGGTGCTCGGCAACCTGCTGGCCAATGCCCTCGACGCCTTGGGCGAAAAAGCCCCGCCGCGACGCATCTGGCTGAGTGCCGAACACAGCGCCGAGGGAGTCGACTTGCACCTGCGCGATAACGGTCCCGGCTTCAGCGCCGAAGCCCTGCAACGCGCCCGCGAACCCTTTTTCACCACCAAGACCAGCGCCCAAGGCCTGGGCCTGGGCCTGGCGATTTGCGATAGCCTGATGCGCGCCCTCGGCGGTGAACTGCTGCTGGCCAACCACCCCGACGGCGGCGCCCTGTTGACCCTGCGCATGCGTGCCGCCGAACATGGCGTTAAAACCCAGTCGCCCGAGGATTATTGCGTATGACCACCCTCGACCCAAGCACCCAGGTGCTGCTGATCGACGACGACTCCCACCTGCGTCAGGCCCTGAGCCAGACCCTCGATCTGGCTGGCCTCAAGGTCGTCAGCCTGGCTGACGCCCACGGCGTCGCCGCGCGTATCTCGCGTGACTGGGCGGGCGTGGTGGTCAGCGACATTCGTATGCCCGGCATCGATGGCATGCAACTGCTCGAACAGCTGCACGAACAGGATCCAGACCTGCCGGTGCTGCTGATCACTGGTCATGGCGATGTACCGCTGGCCGTGCAGGCGATGCGCGCTGGCGCCTATGATTTTCTCGAGAAACCCTTCGCCAGCGACGACCTGCTCGACAGCGTACGCCGCGCGCTCGCCCTGCGCCGCCTGGTGCTGGACAACCGCAGCCTGCGCCTGGCCCTGGCCGACCGTCAGCAGTTGAGTGCGCGCCTGGTCGGCCAATCGCCCGCCATGGCGCGCCTGCGCGAGCAGATCGGTGCGCTGGCCAACATCAGTGCCGACGTGTTGATCCTCGGTGAGACCGGGGCCGGCAAGGAGGTCGTCGCCCGTGCCCTGCACGACCTGTCGAATCGCCGTGACGGCCCCTTCGTTGCTATCAACGCTGGCGCCCTGGCCGAGTCAGTGGTGGAAAGCGAGCTGTTCGGCCACGAGCCGGGCGCCTTTACCGGGGCGCAAAAACGCCGGATCGGCAAGTTCGAATTCGCCAACGGCGGCACCCTGTTCCTCGATGAAATCGAGAGCATGAGCCTGGAGGTGCAGGTCAAGCTACTGCGCCTGCTACAGGAGCGGGTGGTCGAGCGCCTCGGCGGCAACCAGTTGATCCCGCTGGACATCCGGGTGATCGCCGCGACCAAGGAAGGCCTGCGTCAGGCCGCCGACCAAGGCCGCTTCCGCGCCGACCTGTATTACCGCCTGAACGTCGCTGCGCTGCGCATCCCACCGCTGCGCGAGCGTGGTGAGGACTGCCTGCTGCTGTTCCAGCACTTCGCCGATGGTGCCAGCGTCCGCCATGGCCTGGCCGCGCGCGAACTGCAGCCGGGGCAGCGCGCCATGCTCCTGCGGCATCCCTGGCCGGGTAACGTGCGCGAACTGCAGAATGCTGCGGAACGCTTCGCCATCGGTCTCGACCTGGGCCTGGATCTCGGCATGGAGCTGAATCTGGACAGCACTGCGAATGGCGTACCGCCAGGCGGCAACCTCAGCGAGCAGGTCGAAGCGTTCGAGCGCGCCATGATCGCCGCCGAACTCAGTCGTGCCCACGGCTCGCTGCGCAGCCTGGCCGAAGCCCTCGGCGTACCGCGCAAAACCCTGCACGACAAGTTACGCAAGCATGGCCTGAGCGTCGCCGACGCTGGCGGAAGCTCGCCAGATGATTTCGACTGAGTGGCGGGTTCCCGCCACCCTCTACTACCCCACCCCGTCATCGCTGGCAGGCGCCGCACCTAAAAGCCCAACCCTGCGCCCATCGAGCACCGGCAAAACCCTGTACCGGCAAGGTGCCGGTGGTTTCTGCCACTTTTTTCGCGGCGATATGCGGCGCTGGCCGGCAGTCTGGCATGACGGTTGCTCTAGTCCCAGCAGGCGATCCAACAAGCACAAGTCCAGGCAATCGCTGCCCAGCGTCCGTCGTTTTTCGGCAGGCCGCCTAGACTTGCTCTTGTTCGCCCGTTTTCTGCGCTGCGGCGCTTGACGCGATAATCAAAACAAGAGGAAGCATTCCATGTTCAAACTGACTGCCAAGGCGCTCGCTTGCGCCCTGTCGCTGAGCATCGCCGGCATGGCCCAAGCGGCCGATCCGATCGTGATCAAATTCTCCCACGTCGTCGCTGAGCACACCCCCAAGGGGCAAGGTGCACTGCTGTTCAAACAACTGGCCGAAGAGCGCCTGGGTGACAAGGTTAAAGTCGAGGTCTACGCCAACTCCTCGCTGTTCGGCGACGGCAAGGAAATGGAAGCGCTGTTGCTCGGTGACGTGCAACTGATCGCGCCGTCCCTGGCCAAGTTCGAGCAATACACCAAGCAGATCCAGGTCTTCGATCTGCCGTTCATGTTCCAGGACATGGCCGCCGTTGACCGCTTCCAGCAAAGCCCTGAAGGTCAGGCTCTGCTCACCTCCATGGAAGACAAAAACATCACTGGCCTCGGCTACTGGCACAACGGTCTCAAGCAGCTGTCGGCCAACAAGGCGCTGCGTGAACCGAAAGACGCCCGCGGCCTGAAGTTCCGTGTGCAGGCATCCGCCGTACTGGAAGAGCAGTTCAAGGTGGTGCGCGCCAACCCGCGCAAGATGAGCTTCGCCGAGGTCTATCAGGGCCTGCAGACTGGCGTAGTGAATGGTGCCGAGAACCCCTACTCGAACATTTACAGCCAGAAGATGCATGAAGTGCAGAAGTTCATCACCGAATCCAACCACGGTGTACTGGACTACATGCTGATCACCAACACCAAGTTCTGGAACAGCCTGCCGGAAGATGTACGCAGCGAGCTGGACAAGATCATCGTGGAAGTGACTGCCGAAGTGAACAAGCAGGCCGACGAGCTGAACGAGGGTGACAAGCAGCGCATCCTCGACGCCAAGACCACCGAAATCATCAGCCTGACTCCTGAGCAGCGCGGCATGTGGCGCGACGCCATGAAGCCGGTATGGACCAAGTTCGAAGGCGAAATCGGTGCCGACCTGATCAAGGCTGCAGACGCCGCCAACCAGTAAGGTGGATCAAGCCGCATGGCGGCATGATCCATCGGCAGCGGCGGCAATAAGCCCCGCTACCGGGCATTTGCGCCAGGGCAATCAAGCCTGATTGCCCTGGCCTTTCACTCCCAACACTGGAGATGTTATCGATGAACGCCTTGCTGCGCGTCTGGAATCACTTCGAGGAAGGCTTTATTGCGTTCCTGCTCGCGACCATGACGCTTGTGACCTTCGTTTACGTAATCCTCAATAATTTCTACACCCTGTTTTTCAACCTGGGCGACTACTTCGGTGGTAACGAGGCCCTGCTCGCCATTGGCGACCACATTCTCGACATGGCCCAGTCGATGACATGGAGTATTGCTCTGGCCAAGGCCCTGTTCGCCTGGCTGATTTTCTTTGGCCTGGCCTATGGCGTGCGCACCGCCGGCCACATCGGCGTCGACGCCCTGGTCAAGCTGGCGCGCAAACCGGTGCAACGCATCATCGGCCTGATCGCCTGCCTGTGCTGCCTGGGTTATGCCGGGCTGATCGCGGTGGCCAGTTTTGACTGGATGAGCACGCTGTTTACGGCTGACATCGGTGCCGAGGACCTTGGCCATTACGGCATCAAACAGTGGCATATCACCCTGATCGTGCCGTTCGGCTACACCATGGTGTTTATCCGTTTCCTGGAAATATTCGTGCGTATCGTGCGTAACCAGCAGACCGGTCTCGGCTTGGCTGATGAGGCCGCCGATGCCATGAAAGTGTCCGCGCACGAGGAGCCCAAGCAATGACTATCCTGTTCCTCTTTCTTCTATTGTTCGCGCTGATGTTTATTGGTGTGCCGATTGCCGCGTCCCTCGGTCTGGCAGGCTCGGTGACCATCATGCTGTTCAGCCCGGACTCGGTGCGTTCGCTGGCGATCAAGCTGTTCGAAACCAGCGAGCACTACACCCTGCTGGCGATTCCGTTCTTCCTCTTGTCCGGCGCCTTCATGACCACCGGCGGCGTGGCCCAGCGCCTGATTGATTTCGCCAACGCATGCGTCGGCCATATCCGTGGCGGCCTGGCGATTTCCGCAGTGATGGCCTGCATGCTGTTCGCCGCGCTGTCTGGCTCCTCGCCAGCGACCGTAGCGGCAGTGGGCTCGATTGCCATCGCCGGCATGGTCCGTTCCGGCTACCCACAGGCATTCGGCGCCGGCATCGTCTGCAACGCCGGTACCCTGGGCATTCTGATCCCGCCGTCGATCGTCATGGTGGTCTACGCCGCCGCGACCGAACAGTCGGTCGGCAAGCTGTTCATGGCCGGTGTTATACCGGGTCTGATGCTTGGCCTGGCGCTGATGGTGGCGATCTATATAGTCGCCCGCAAGATGAACCTGCCGTCCATGCCGCGCGCTAGCCTGCGCCAACTGCTGACCACCGCGCGCAAAGCGGTCTGGGGCCTGCTGTTGATGGTGATCATCCTTGGCGGCATCTACTCGGGCATGTTCACCCCGACCGAAGCAGCTGCGGTGGCCGCGGTCTACGCCGGCTTCGTCGCCCTGTTCGTGTACAAGGACATGACCGTACGCGAGTGCCCCAAGGTGCTGCTGGAGTCCGGCAAGCTGACCATCATGCTGATGTTCATCATCGCCAACGCCATGCTCTTCGCCCACGTGCTGACCACCGAGCAGATCCCGCAAACGATCACCGCCTGGGTAGTGGACATGGGCCTGCAGCCGTGGCAGTTCCTGCTGGTGGTGAACATCGTCCTGCTGATCGCCGGCGCCTTTATGGAGCCGTCGGCAATCATCCTGATCCTCGCACCGATCCTGTTCCCGATCGCCATGCAACTGGGCATCGACCCCATCCACCTGGGCATCATCATGGTGGTGAACATGGAGATCGGATTGATCACGCCACCGGTGGGGCTAAACCTGTTCGTCACCTCGGCGGTCACCGGCATGCCGCTAACGGCGGTGGTCAAGGCCGCCTGGCCGTGGCTGATGCTGCTGCTCGGCTTCCTGATGATCATCACCTACGTGCCGGCCGTGTCCCTGGCCCTGCCAAACTGGCTGGGTATGAACTGATCGCGGTCATGTGACATACACCATGTACCTTCGCCCGGCCTCTGTGCCGGGCTTTTTTTTGGCTATGTACCAGTTGCATGTTGCACGACTTGCGCTGACAGCACCTCAGGAGAGATGACCAGTAAAAAGGCAGACGCGTCTGTAGAAGCCAGCTTGCTGGCGATCCGGGCCAGCAAGCCCATGCAACAGCATCGCCAGCAAGCTGGCTCCTACAGGGCATTGCTGCATGCAACACATAACGGGTACATAGCTTTTTTTGCTTTTTCGCCGTTAGTTGACTGGCGCATTCAAAGGGTAGCCTGCGAGGTGTGCCCCATGCCGCGTGCACCACGCCTGGGACTGGAAACGGGCGCAGGCACAATCGGCGAGCGCGACGTCCTGTGGTGTGCCCCAACCGCCCATAGCGTCAGGCCAATACCGACCAGTGGCTGAGAAGCCTTCTCATTCTTGACCCAGATCAGCACCGCCAAGCGCCTCACGTGACTCAATGACATTCGTCATGCCCTCAAGGAGATTCCGCATGTCACAGGCTCCCGCAAAACTGCGCTTGGCCGCACTGGTCGCGCTGGTGGTAGGTTCGATGGTTGGCGGCGGAATCTTTTCCCTGCCACAGAACATGGCGGCCAGTGCCGGGGCCGGGGCAATCCTGATTGGCTGGGCGATCACGGCGGTGGGTATGCTGACCCTGGCCTTCGTGTTCCAGAGCCTGGCCAACCGCAAGCCCGAACTCGACGCCGGGGTCTACGCCTACGCCAAAGCCGGCTTTGGCGACTATATGGGCTTCTCCTCGGCCTGGGGCTACTGGATCAGCGCCTGGATCGGCAACGTCAGCTACTTCGTCCTGCTGTTCAGCACCCTCGGCTACTTCTTCCCGGTGTTTGGCGAGGGCAACACCCCGGCCGCCATCGCCTGCGCCTCACTGCTGTTATGGGCGGTGCATTTCCTGGTACTGCGCGGCATCAGAGAAGCAGCCTTGATCAACCTGGTGACCACCATCGCCAAGATCGTGCCGCTGCTGCTGTTCATCGTCTTCACCGCCATCGCCTTCAAACTGGAGGTATTCACCGCCGACTTCTGGGGTACAGGCAACCTAGAACTGGGCAGTGTGATGGACCAAGTGCGCAACATGATGCTGGTCACCGTCTGGGTGTTCATCGGCATCGAGGGCGCCAGCGTCTATTCGGCGCGCGCCGGCAACAGAGCGGACGTCGGCAAGGCCACCGTGATCGGCTTCGTCGGCGTACTGTTGCTGCTGGTCATGGTCAACGTGCTGTCGATGGGCATCATGAGCCAGGCCGAGCTGGCCGGGCTGCAGAACCCGTCCATGGCCGGCGTGCTGGAACACGTGGTCGGCCATTGGGGCGCAGTACTGATCAGCATCGGCCTGATCGTCTCGCTGACCGGGGCCCTGCTGGCCTGGACCCTGCTCTGCGCGGAGATCCTGTTCGTCGGTGCCCGTGATCACACCATGCCCAGCTTTCTCAAGCAGGAAAACGCCAAGCACGTTCCGGCCAACGCCCTGTGGCTGTCCAACGGTCTGATCCAGCTGTTCCTGATCGTCACCCTGTTCAACCAGGCCACGTACCTGAGCCTGCTGTACCTGGCGACCTCGATGATCCTCTTGCCGTATTTCTGGTCGGCGGCCTACGCCGTGCTGCTGGCGATACGCGGCGAAACCTATGAAGGCGCCCCCGGCGAGCGCAAAAAGGATCTGCTGATCGGCCTGATCGCGCTGATCTATGCCGTCTGGCTGGTCTACGCTGGCGGCCTGCAGTACGTGCTGTTGTCGGCGCTGCTCTATGCGCCGGGCGCCATTCTGTTCGCCAAGGCCAAGCGCGAGCAGGGCCAGCCGGTGTTCACCACCCTGGAAAGACTGATATTTCTCGGCGTACTGGTCGGTGCCGGCATCGCCGCCTATGGCCTCTACGCCGGTTTCCTCAGCCTCTAAGAGAAGGAGTTCGACATGCCTACACAAACACTCGGCGTACATTCCGAAGTTGGCAAACTGCGCAAGGTACTGGTCTGCTCGCCCGGCCTGGCGCACCTGCGCCTGACCCCGAACAACTGCGACGAACTGCTGTTCGACGATGTGATCTGGGTCAGCCAGGCCAAGCGCGATCACTTCGACTTCGTCAGCAAGATGCGCGAGCGCGGCGTCGATGTCGTGGAGATGCACAACCTGCTCACCGACACCGTGCAAAACCCCGCAGCCCTGCAATGGATACTCGACCGCAAGATCACCGCCAACCTGGTGGGCATCGGCCTGCAGGACGAAGTGCGCAGCTGGCTGCAAGGCCTGGAGCCGCGTCGCCTGGCCGACCACCTGATCGGCGGCGTGTCAGTGGTCGACCTGCTCAAGGGCCTGGGCGAAAGCGCCAGCCTGAAGATGCTCGGCGACTTCATCGGCCCGGCCAGTTTCATTCTGCCGCCACTGCCCAATAGCCTGTTCACCCGCGACACCAGCTGCTGGATCTACGGCGGCGTCACCCTCAACCCGATGCACTGGCCGGCGCGGCGCCAGGAAACCCTGCTGGCCACCGCCATCTACAAGTTCCACGCGGACTTCGCCAACGCCGAGTTCGACACCTGGTATGGCGACCCTGACCTCGACCACGGCTCGGCCAGCCTGGAGGGCGGCGATGTGATGCCGATCGGTAACGGTGTCGTGCTGATCGGCATGGGCGAGCGCAGTTCGCGCCAGGCTATCGGCCAACTGGCGCAGAACTTGTTCGCCAAAGGCGCGGTCGAGCGCGTGATCGTCGCCGGCCTGCCGCAGTCGCGCGCAGCCATGCACCTGGACACCGTGTTCAGCTTCTGCGACCGCGACCTGGTGACCATCTTCCCCGATGTGGTCAACCAGATAGTGCCATTCAGCCTGCGCCCCGACCCGAGTAAACCTGGCGGCATCGACATTCGCCGCGAGGAGCAACCCTTCATCCAGGTGGTGGCAGAAGCGCTCAACCTCAAGCAACTGCGCACGGTACAAACCGGCGGCGACAGCTACGAAGCCGAACGCGAACAGTGGGACGACGGCAATAACGTACTGGCCCTCGAACCCGGCGTAGTGATCGGCTACGACCGCAACACCTACACCAACACCCTGCTGCGCAAGGCCGGGGTCGAGGTGGTGACCATCGACGCCAGCGAACTGGGCCGAGGCCGCGGTGGCGGTCATTGCATGAGCTGCCCGATCATCCGCGATCCTGTCGACTATTAATTACGCACGGCAGACCTTACCCAGGCCTGCCGCGCCCATTTCTCAAAAGGAAATTGTCATGGCGTTTAACCTGCACAACCGCAGCCTGCTCAGCCTGATGCACCACACTACTCAGGAGTTGCACTACCTGCTGGACCTGGCCCGCGACCTCAAGCGTGCCAAATACACCGGCACCGAGCAGCAGCACCTCAAGCGCAAGAACATCGCGCTGATCTTCGAGAAAAGCTCGACCCGCACCCGCTGCGCCTTCGAGGTGGCGGCCTATGACCAGGGCGCCAACGTCACCTACATCGACCCAAGCTCCTCGCAGATCGGTCACAAGGAAACCATGAAGGACACCGCACGGGTGCTCGGGCGCATGTACGACGCCATCGAGTACCGCGGCTACCATCAGGAAATCGTCGAGGAACTGGCCGCCTTCGCCGGGGTGCCCGTGTTCAATGGCCTGACCGATGAATACCACCCCACGCAGATGCTCGCCGACGTGCTGACCATGCGCGAGCACAGTGACAAACCGCTGCACGACATCAGCTACGCCTACCTCGGTGACGCGCGCAACAACATGGGCAACTCGCTGCTATTGATCGGTGCCAAGCTCGGCATGGACGTGCGCATCGCCGCGCCCAAGGCGCTCTGGCAAGACGCGGCCCTGGTCGAACAGTGCCAGGCCTTCGCCGCAGCAAGTGGCGCACGCCTGACCCTAACCGAAGACGCCAAGGCGGCGGTTCAGGGCGTTGATTTCATCCACACCGATGTCTGGGTCTCCATGGGTGAGCCGGTCGAGGCCTGGGCCGAACGCATCCAGTTGCTCCTGCCCTATCAGGTCAACGCCGCGCTGATGGCCGCCAGCGGCAACCCGCGAACCAAGTTCATGCACTGCCTGCCGGCCCTGCATAACAGCGAGACCGCGCTGGGTAAGCAGATCGCCGGGCAATACCCGAACCTGGCGGACGGCATCGAAGTAACCGATCAGGTGTTCGAATCCCCGGCCTGCATTGCCTTCGAGCAGGCGGAGAATCGCATGCATACGATCAAGGCGGTATTGGTCGCCACCCTCGGCGATATTTGACCGGATAGCCCGCAGGCAATCCGCAAAACCGCCGCCCGGCACGCGTTTGCGCCGGGCATTGAACGGAGAACAACTATGCGTATCGTCATCGCCCTGGGTGGCAACGCCCTGCTGCGCCGCGGCGAACCCCTGAGCGCGGAGAACCAGCGCGCCAACGTACGCAGCGCCTGCGTGCAGATCGCCCGTATTGCCCCCGGCAAGCAACTGGTAATTGCCCACGGCAACGGCCCGCAAGTTGGGCTGTTGGCCTTGCAGAATGCCGCCTATGGCGCCACCGACGCCTACCCGCTGGACGTCCTTGGCGCCGAAACTGAAGGCATGATCGGCTACATGATCGAACAGGAACTGGGCAACCTGCTGCCCTTCGAGGTGCCCTTCGCCACGTTACTGACCCAGGTCGAAGTCGACCCGAGCGACCCCGCCTTTCAACACCCGAGCAAGCCGATCGGCCCGGTCTACAGCAAGGCCGAAGCCAAACGCCTGGCCAGCGAGAAAGGCTGGAGTATCGCCGCCGATGGCGATCAGTATCGCCGGGTGGTCGCCAGCCCCAGGCCCATGCGGATCTTCGAGATCCGCCCGATTCAATGGCTGCTGGAAAAGGGCACCGTGGTGATCTGCGCCGGTGGCGGCGGTATCCCCACCGTCTACGACGAAAACCGCAAACTCAAGGGCATCGAAGCGGTGATCGACAAGGACCTCTGCTCGGCGCTGCTGGCCGAACAACTGGACGCCGACCTGCTGGTGATCGCCACCGACGTTAACGCGGCGTTCGTCGACTGGGGCCTGCCCAGCCAGAAGGCCATTGCCCAGGCCCATCCAGACGCACTGGAGACGCTGTCCTTTGCCGCGGGGTCCATGGGGCCGAAGGTGCAAGCTGCCTGCGAATTTGCCCGGCATACCGGCAAGGCCGCAGTGATCGGTGCGCTGGAGGATATCGAGGGAATTGTGCAAGGCACGGCGGGTACACGGATCAGCGTTGCTGCCGAGGGGATTCAGTACCGTTGAAGTGAACCCCGGGGTTATCCACCCGCTTCTGATATGTAGCCCGGATGCAATCCGGGGAGCGGTGTCGGCCGTGGGATCTTCCCCCGGATTTCATCCGGGCTACAAAAGCGCAGCAGCATCGCCTGTCGGCCGCTGCGCTCGGCGCCAACCTACAGGCCAGCGGCTACGCCACCTTGCCGTTTGCTGCGATGGCCTTGGCCTGTTCGCGCAGCACGAACTTCTGCACCTTGCCGGTGGAGGTTTTCGGCAGGGCGGTGAACACCACACAACCGGGCACCTTGAAGCGCGCCATGCGTTGCTGGCAGAAGGCAATCACCTCAGCCGCCGTCAGCTCGACACCCGGCTTGGGGGTGACGAAGGCGCACGGGGTTTCGCCCCATTTGTCGCTGGGCATGGCGACTACCGCGGCCTCAAGAATCTGCGGATGGCGGTAGAGCACATCTTCCACCTCGATCGAGGAGATGTTCTCGCCACCAGAAATGATGATGTCCTTGGAGCGATCCTTGATCTCGACGTAACCGTCGGCATGCCACACCGCCAGGTCGCCAGAATGGAACCAGCCACCAGCAAAGCACTCGGCAGTGGCGGTGGGGTTCTTCAGGTAGCCCTTCATCACCACGTTGCCACGCATCATGATCTCGCCGATGGTCTGACCGTCCTTGGGCACCGGCTCCAGGCTGTCCGGATCTGCCACCATCAGGCCGTCGAGCAATGGCGCACGCACACCCTGGCGGGACTTGAGGCGCGCCCGCTGCTCAGGGGTTTCGCTGTCCCACTCGCTTTTCCACTCACAGGCCACGCTGGGGCCGTAGGTTTCGGTCAGGCCGTAGACGTGGGTGACGCGGAATTCCATGGCTTCCATGGCCTCGATCACCGCTGCAGGTGGCGCGGCGCCGGCGGTCAGCACCTTGACTGGACAGGTCTTCAGCGCCTTCAGGTCATCGGCGGCATTGGCCAGCATATTCAGCACAATCGGCGCGCCACAGAAGTGGTCGACCGCGTGCTCGGCGATCAGCGGGTAGATGGCTTCGGCGCGCACATGGCGCAGGCACACGTTGACCCCGACATAGGCTGCCAGCGCCCAGGGGAAGCACCAGCCGTTGCAGTGAAACATCGGCAGCGTCCACAGGTACACCGGGAAGCGGCTCATGTCCCAACACATGGCGTTGGACAGGGCATTCAGGTGCGCGCCGCGGTGGTGGTAAACCACGCCCTTGGGGTTACCGGTGGTGCCGGAGGTGTAGTTGAGCGAGATCGCCTGCCACTCGTCGGCGGGCATCTGCCAGGCATAGTCGGCGTCACCTTCAGCCAGCAGCGCCTCGTAGTCGAACTGGCCGATCAGTTGGCCATCCTGATATTCCGGGTCGTCGATACCGATGATCAGCGGACGATTGGGCAGGTGGCTGGTGGCGCGCTGCACCAACTCGCCGAACTCCTTGTCGACCAGCAGCACCTTGGCTTCGCCATGCTGCAGGATGAAGGCGATGGCCTCGGCATCCAGCCGGGTGTTGATGGCATTCAGCACCGCACCGCACATGGGCACGCCGAAGTGCGCTTCGAACATCGCCGGGCCGTTCGGCGCGATCACCGCCACCGTGTCGCCCAGACCGATGCCGCGCTGGGCCAGAGCCGAGGCCAGGCGAATACAGCGGCTGTAGGTTTCACCCCAGGTCTGGCGCAAACGACCGTTGATCAGCGCAGTGCGCTGCGGATAGACGCTCCCCGCGCGCTCAAGAAAGCTCAGCGGGCTAAGCGCCTGAAAGTTCGCCGCATCGCGCGGCATGCCATATTCGTAGGGGTTGAGGCTGTGCATTATTGTTCTCCAGCAAGACCTTGGGCTGCGCAAACGTTAGCAGGAGTATGGCCTTGCCGAAGCGCGACCTTGGTCGAAGCAGTGACTCACGGGTCAGAAATCACGTCAGCATAGTCATCCGAACAATCGAGCCACTGCTCGCCCCATTGAATGTTCCCGTGTTTATGGGTTCCCAGGCGAGCGACAAGCAGGTATTGCTTAATCTGAGCTTGTCCGGCGTTTTTATTTGAAGGAGTTTCCGCGTGAAGTCTCGCTTACCCGTGATTGTTGGTTTTGGTGGTTATAACGCAGCCGGACGCAGCTCCTTTCACCACAGCTTCCGCCGCACCGTCATCGAATCGATGGACACCCGCGCGCGCCAGGAAACCCTCGCCGGCCTGGCCGTGATGATGAAGCTGGTGCAGGTAATCAATGGCCGCTACCAGCGTGACGACGGCACGCTGCTGAGCCTGGCCGATATCGACAGTCACTTTGCCGAACAGATCCTCGCCTCGACCCTGGTGCGCCGCATCGAAAAACAGCACCTGGATGTCGACGCGGCCCATTGGCAGAAGAACATCAGCGTCAGCGGCGTGCCCGGCACCGCGCTGAGCTTCATCAGCAACCGCAAGCAACTGCCCGAGCCACTGCCGGCCAACTGGGCGGTGGAGGAACTCAACGCCACCGAGGTGCGTGTCACCCTGCACGACAGCTGCGATTTCAAGGTCGACAGCTACCGCGCCCTGCCGGTGAAATCCGCCGGGCAACTGCCCAGCGGTTTCGAACCGAGCGAACATTACAACTCGCGTTTCCACCCACGCGGCCTGAGCATGGCGATTGTTGGGGTGACCGACGCCCTGCGCTCGACCGGCCTACCCTGGCAATCGATTGTCGACCGGGTGCAACCGGATGAAGTGGCAGTATTCGCCAGCTGCATCATGAGCCAGCTCGACGAAAACGGCTTCGGCGGCATGATGCAATCGCGCCTCAAGGGCGGCCGGGTCACCGCCAAGCAGCTGGCCCTGGGCCTCAACAGCATGCCGGCGGATTTCATCAATGCCTACGTGCTCGGCAGCGTCGGCAGCACCGGCAGCATCACCGGCGCCTGCGCCACCTTCCTCTACAACCTGCAGAAGGGCATCGAGCAGATCACCGCGGGCAAGGCCCGGGTGGTGATCGTCGGCAGCAGCGAAGCGCCGATCAACCAGGAATGCATCGAGGGTTACGGTGCCATGGGCGCGCTGGCCACCGAAGAAGGCCTGCGCCAGATCGAAGGCAAAGCGCAGTTGGCCCAAGGCGAGGTGAACTTCCGCCGCGCCAGCCGACCGTTTGGTGACAACTGCGGCTTCACCCTGGCCGAAGCCTGCCAGTTCGTGGTGCTGATGGACGACGAACTGGCCCTGGAGCTGGGCGCCGACATCCACGGCGCAGTGCCGGATGTATTCGTCAACGCCGATGGCTTCAAAAAATCCATTTCCGCCCCCGGCCCCGGCAATTACCTGACCGTGTCCAAGGCAGTGGCCAGCGCTGTGCAACTGCTTGGCATCGAGGCCGTGCGCCAGCGCAGCTTCGTGCATGCCCACGGCTCCAGCACCCCGGCCAACCGCACCACAGAGTCCGAGCTACTGGATCGCATCGCCGCCGCTTTCGCCATCGAACAGTGGCCAGTAACCGCGGCCAAGGCCTTCGTCGGCCACTCCCTGGCCACCGCCAGCGGCGATCAGGTGATCTCTGCCCTCGGCAGTTTCAAGTACGGCGTCATCCCCGGGATCAAGACCATCGATGCGGTCGCCGACGACGTCCACCAGCAGCACCTGAGCTTCGCCACCACGGATCGCCAGCGTGAGCCGCAGCAGCTCGATGTGTGCTTCATCAACTCCAAGGGCTTTGGCGGCAACAACGCCAGCGCCGTGGTGCTGGCGCCCCACGTGGTCGAGCGGATGCTGCGCAAGCGCCACGGCGCCGAGGCCTTCGATGCCTACTGCAGCCGCCGCGAACAAACCCGCGCCGCCGCCCGCGCCTATGACGAACAGGCCATGCAGGGTCAGCTGGACATCATCTACAACTTCGGCCGCGACCTGATCGACGACAAAGCCATCGAGTTGGGTACCGAGCAGATCAAGGTACCGGGCTTTGCCCAGCCGCTGGTGTTCAAGAAGGATGAGCGCTTCAGCGATATGCTCGACTGAGCGCGGCGCTATCCCCGTAGGGTGCGCCATGCGCACCGGCTGTTGTGCTGCGGGCCTTGGTGCGCGCGGCCTAGGCGGCCCGTGCACCCTACGAGACTCGCCAGTACGTAGCCCTGATGCAATCCGGGGGCTCTGGCAACGATTTTCCCGGATTGCATCAGGGCTACCGATCAATCCAGCGCGCGGGCCAGCTGGATCAGTTCGGCGCGCCATTCGACCGCAACCGGCAAGGCGAGGAAGGATGGATTGAGCAAGGATTCACGCGCTTCATAGGTCAGCACTTCGCCCTTGAGGGTCAGCACCTCGCCGCCGGCGCCTTCCAGCACGCCCTGGGCGGCGGCGGTGTCCCACTGCGAGGTCGGCGCCAGGCGCGGGTAGCAATCGGCAATGCCTTCGGCCAGCTGGCAGAACTTCAGCGAGCTACCGACGCTGGCTAGCTGCAGGTCGCCGAAGCGTTCGCTCAGGCCCTCCAGCAGGCGCTCCTGGGCCGGGCTGCTGTGACGCCGGCTGGCGACCACGGTAAAGGCTTCGTCCGGGAGCAGGCGCACGCTGATCGGCTGCTCCGTACCATCGGCTTCGGCGCGCCAGGCGCCCAGGCCAGCGCCGC
Organism: Pseudomonas sp.; assembly: GCF_030683065.1. GTDB lineage: Bacteria > Pseudomonadota > Gammaproteobacteria > Pseudomonadales > Pseudomonadaceae > Aquipseudomonas. The sequence continues at coordinate 83,208 of NZ_JAUXMX010000032.1, read as the reverse complement.
CGGAGTAGCAGCGACCATTGGCCGGAATCCCGACCACGCCAAACACCACCCGGCCATGCTCGATCAGCGCGACGTTGACGGTGAACTCTTCACTGCCGGCGATAAATTCCTTGGTGCCATCCAGCGGATCGACCAACCACCAGCGACTCCATTGCGCACGCTCGCCGAAGGCGATATCGGCGTCCTCCTCGGACAGCACCGGGATACTCGGGTCGAGTGCAATCAGGCCGTCATTGAGGATGTGATGGGCGGCCATGTCGGCGGCGGTCACTGGTGACGCATCGGCCTTCTCGGTCACCAGCACACCAGCGCGCCAATGCGGCAGAATCGCCGCGCCGGCCTCGCGCACCAACTGGATGACCGCTGGAATCAGGGGATGGCTCATAGGACGAAGTCTCCGCGCTGGGTCAGCAGATCGCGCGCCAGGTAGAGCGCGGCCAGGGCCCGGCCCTCGCTGAATTGTGGGTGCTGAACCAGGCTGGAGAGTTCGCGCAGGTTGACCCTGTCGACCCGCATCGGCTCCGGTTCGTCGCCGGGCAGGCTTTCCGGGTATAGGTCCGAAGCCAGCACCACTTGAATTTTCTGGCTCATATAGCCGGGTGACAAGCTCAACTCGGTCAGAAGTTCGAGTCGCCGCGCGCCGAACCCGGCTTCTTCCTTGAGCTCGCGGTCAGCCGCTGCCAGCACGTCCTCACCCGGTTCGATCAGCCCCTTGGGCAGCGACAGCTGGTAGTCGTCGGTGCCGGCGCAGTATTCCTCGACCAGCAGCACATGCTCGGCATCGGCCAGCGCCACTATCATCACTGCACCGTAACCGACGCCCTTACCGACCAGGCGCTCGTAGGTCCGTTCCACCCCGTTGGCGAAGCGCAGCTGCAGCTCCTCGACTCGAAACAGACGACTGCTGGCGACGATCTCGCGGGCGAGTACGGTGGGTTTCTGACGCATGGGGCGGCTCCTGAGAGTGGCGTGGCGAGTTATCATACCCTGCCTTTTCCGATTAGCCCCGTCGGAGATTGCGCGATCACGACCTCGGTCGGCAGATTCGCGACAACCTCCGCAATCAGCCTACAAGAAGCCACCATGCCGTCACTGCCCTGGACCGAGATCGACACCGTACTGCTGGACATGGACGGCACGTTGCTCGACCTGCACTTCGACAATCACTTCTGGCTAGAGCACCTGCCGCAGCGCTATGCCGAGCTACACGGGATCAGCCGCGCGCTGGCCGACGCCGAGTTGCTGCCGCTGTTCCATGCCCATGCCGGCCAGCTCAACTGGTACTGCACGGATTTCTGGAGCCGCGAGCTGAACCTGTCGATCCGTGACCTCAAGCGCGAGGTGGCCCACCTGATCGCCCTGCGTCCGGACGCCGATACCTTTCTCGCTGCCGTGCGTGCCGCCGGCAAGCGCGTGGTGCTGATCACCAACGCCCACCGCGACTCGCTGTCGCTGAAACTGGAAAGGATCGAACTGGCGCCCTACTTCGACCGTCTGATCAGCTCCCACGACTACGGTTTCCCCAAGGAAGCCCAGCAATTCTGGTTCGCCCTGCAACAGGACATCAGCTTCGAGCCGGCGCGCAGCCTGTTTATCGATGACAGCCTGCCGATCCTGCGCAGCGCCCGCGACTTCGGGGTCGGCCACCTGCTGGCGGTGCACCAGCCGGACAGTCGCAAAGGCCCCAAGGACAGCGAGGAATTCGCTGCGGTGGAGGATTACCGCGATCTGCTGCCCTGAGCGGCCCGCGTGAAAACGACCTGCCAGTATCCACGCTCGGCATCGCGTCAATCCTCATTAGACGCCTGCGCCCGGCGGGCTTAGGCTAGGCCAATATGCCGTATTAAGAGACGCCAGCCATGTCACGCGCCGCACTAACGCCTCCCGCAGCCCAGGCCTCCGACGCGCACACGCATGCGGGCGAGGTCTATGCCTACGCCGAACTGGGCACGCCGAGCGTGGTGGCCGATGCCGTACTGGCCGAAGAGTGCGCGCTGGCCATCAGCTACAACGGCATCAGCCATGCGGTAATGATGGTCTCGCCCTCGACGGTGGAAGACTTTATCGCCGGTTTCAGCCTGAGCGGCGGTCTGGTCGACTCGATCGACGAGATCTACGACATCCGCCTCACGCGCAGCGGCGCTGCCCTGAACGCCGAGGTAGAGATCAGCAACCGCGCGTTCTGGGCGCTCAAGCAGCAGCGGCGACAGCTGGCCGGCACCAGTGGCTGTGGCCTGTGCGGGGTGGAAGCACTGGAGCAGGCCCTGCCCAAGCTCGCGGTATTGCCGACCCACGCCCTTCCGCCAGCCGCCCACCTGCATGCGCTGCGCGATCGCCTCGCCGAAGCACAACGTCTGGCTCGCCACAGCGGCGCACTGCACGCCGCTGCCTTCGTCGATGGCAGCGGCGCGCTACGCCTGTGCCGCGAGGACATCGGTCGCCATAACGCCCTGGACAAGCTGATCGGCGCCCTGCTGCGCGAGCAATTGGAACCTTGCCAGGGCTTCGCCGTGGTCACCAGCCGCTGCAGCCTGGAGCTGATCCACAAGGCCGTGCGCGCCGGCATCGGCACCCTGGTCAGCCTCTCCGCCCCCACCGACCTGGCGACGGACTGGGCTCGTCGCCATTGCCTCAACCTGATCCACCTGCCGCACCGTAGCGCACCACGGGTCTACAGCCCGGCGCCGCTGCAAGCAAAGACAGAAACCAGTCAGTAGGACGGTGCAGCGATTCGCTCCACGGTTACCTGCATATGCAGCAACTCAACCGGATCGCCGAACTGCGTGTAGATGGCCACGTCGGCCGCATCGCGACCGTAGGCGACTGCAATCCTGCCGCCTTGCTCATTATCCTGGGTTGGATCAAAGGTGTACCAGCGCCCGCCTACGTAGGCCTCGAACCAGGCATGCAGGTCCATCGGCTGCAGGTTTTCCAGGTAGCCCACGACCATGCGCGCCGGGATCGACAGCGCTCGACAGCAGGCAATGCCCAGATGCGCCATGTCACGGCAGACAGCCTGTGACCGCTCGTTGACCTCGCAAGCACTGATAATTTGCTGGCCCGCTCCGGGCGTATAGGCAATGGTCCGGCGAATATAGTCCACGATCGCGCTGCATTGATCGTACCCCGGCAGTCGTCCGGCAACGATAGACGCGGCCAGCTGGGTGCAGCGATCAGACTCGCAGAAGCGACTCGGCAGCAGGAATGGCAGGGTTTCTTCAGGTAACTGTTGCACCTCGACAAAGTAAGCGCCGGGCGCGGTATCAGAGGCTTCGGCTGCTTCGACATCAAATGAGGTGTGGACCGCGAATCGCCCGGCCGGCGCGACCAGGCGCTGGCAAAGGTTGCCAAACGGATCGGTGAACTCAACCGCCGATACGCTGGGCATTAACAGGTATTGTTCGCGACCGACCCACTGCTGCCAGCCACTGCGTGGGCGCAGCATGAAGATAAACGGCGTCGCAACCGAGCTATTGAATTCAAGTAAGCAGGTGGCGCGCATCCACATAGAAGCCCTATAGCGTTGCAGAATGGTTATGGGGCTGCGCCAAGCAGTCCCAGTGAGAGAGGCGAGCGATTTGAGCGCGGTGCTGGGACCACCCCACCGCGATAACGGTGCTGTTCAACCTTGCTATCGCCCTTTAAGCCCTTGCCGCTTCTTGCCCTGTCACAGGGACGCGTTGAGGGAGATATTCGGTAGGAATGAAAGCCAACCCAGGCAGCTGGAGCAAGTACGCCGGTCGACTCTAATCAGAAACTATGCCATTCGAGCGGACGCTGTCTATGGCGAATGGGTAAAGCGCTGGATCCACTTGCATTGCTAGCGCCGCTAGCATCGATCAGCCAGCATCCGCTGCGGGTGACTTCGACCACCACTGCGGCTAGCTCGTAATGGGAAAAGGCAGCGTTCTATTGAACTAAGCCCCCTCTGATTGAGAAACAACCATAGGGGCTTATCTTCGCCTCGACGTACTCGCCGCGCGTGCGTTGATCCCCGCCGCGCTGCTCAGAACAACAAGCCCGCGTGATGCGTTACGTCTGACCACGGTCGCGCGCCGGACAGTGAATCAGGCGCTCTTAGGCAGCGGTTCGATCTGCTGACGCAGACCCTGCAACGCCTCCAGGGCGAAGGCGCTGAGGTCTTCGCCAGCGGTGGCGTCGATGTGTGCGTAGAGCGCGATGCGCATTTGCGGGTCCCATTGTTTCTTCAGGTGCAGGGCGAAATCCGTACGCGCCTGCTCGAGGTTGGGCTGCGATGCGAAGAAGGCGCCGATCTGGTTGGCCATCTTGATCAGTTGCGTGGTGTTCATGCCCATGGACGTGCTCCGCTGATTAATCGGCATGCCGCGTAGGTTGAGCCTGACCGCGCTGGATCGGTCGGGCCGCGATCGGTCGGGCCACGTCTGGTCGGGCCGCGATCGGTCGGGCCACGTTTGGTCGGGCGGCGTTCGCTCAGGCCGCGAGCGGTGACAACCGAACGGCTGGTGCGCACGGCGCACCCTACGAGCCGGGGAATGATTGCGAGCGGTCTCACAGCTGCACCACCTTGATCTGCGGCAGCAGGTCGAGTTGCTCGCTGGTAAAGGCCTGGAACTCATCCTGCCACTGTGAAGGCGTTTCAACCTTACTGATCTGCACCGCAGTGACCTTGTACTCGGGGCAGTTGGTGGCCCAATCCGAGTTGTCGGTAGTGATCACGTTGGCACCGGACTCCGGGTGGTGGAAGGTGGTGTAGACAATCCCAGGCTGAACCCGCTCGGTGATGGTCGCACGCATCGCCGTCTCGCCGGCACGGCTGTTGATCGACACCCAGTCGCCGTCGTTGATTCCACGGTCCTCGGCATCCACCGGGTGAATCTCCAGGCGATCCTCGGTATGCCAGGCGACGTTGGCGGTACGTCGAGTCTGCGCGCCGACGTTGTACTGCGAGAGAATCCGCCCGGTGGTGAGGATCAGCGGACGCTTGCGCGAAGTGCGCTCCTCGGTGGCGATGTACTCGGTAACCATGAAGCGCCCCTTGCCGCGCACGAAGGCATCCTCGTGCATGATCGGCGTACCTTCCGGCGCGGCGTCGTTGCACGGCCACTGGATACTGCCCAGGCGCTCGAGCTTGGCATAGCTGACCCCGGTGAAAGTCGGCGTCAGGCTGGCGATTTCGTCCATGATCTGCGACGGGTGCGTGTAGTTCATCGGGTAACCGAGGGCGTTGGACAGCGCCATGGTCACTTCCCAGTCTTCCTTGCCGGCCAGGGCTGGCATCACCTTGCGCACCGGCGAGATACGCCGCTCGGCATTGGTGAAGGTGCCGTTCTTCTCCAGGAAGGAGGCGCCGGGCAGGAACACATGGGCGAACTTGGCGGTTTCGTTGAGGAACAGGTCCTGCACCACCACACACTCCATGGCCTTGAGCGCGTCAGTGACGTGCTGGGTATCCGGATCGGACTGCGCCGGGTCCTCGCCCTGGATGTAAATGCCCTTGAAGGTGCCGGCATGCGCGGCCGCCAGCATGTTAGGAATGCGCAGGCCCGGCTCGTCGAGCAGGCTGACGCCCCAGGATTGCTCGAACTGCGCCCGCGCCAGCGGATCGGAGACATGCCGGTAGCCAGGCAGCTCGTGAGGGAAGGAACCCATGTCGCAGGAACCCTGCACGTTGTTCTGCCCGCGCAGCGGGTTGACGCCGACGCCGGCGCGGCCGATGTTGCCGGTGGCCATGGCCAGGTTGGCGATCGCCATCACGGTCGAGGAACCCTGGCTGTGTTCGGTCACGCCCAGGCCGTAGTAGATCGCGGCGTTACCGCCGGTGGCGTAGAGACGCGCGGCGGCGCGCACCGTGGTGGCTGGCACGCCGGTCAACTCGGCCATGGCCTCGGGGCTGTGCCGCGATTCGGCGACAAAGCTGCGCCATTGCTCGAAGGCTTCACCCTCGCAGCGCTCGGCGACGAAGGCCTCGTCCACCAGATTTTCAGTGACGATGACATGGGCCAGGCTGTTGAGCAGGGCAACGTTGCTGCCCGGGCGCAGTTGCAGGTGATGGTCGGCCTTGACGTGCGGGCCGCGCACCAGGTCGATGCCGCGCGGATCGGCGACGATCAGCTTGGCGCCCTCGCGCAGACGACGCTTGAGCTGCGAGCCGAATACCGGGTGGCCGTCGGTGGGGTTGGCACCAATCACCAGCACCACGTCGGCGGAAAGCACCGAGTCGAAGTCCTGGGTACCCGCGGATTCGCCGAGGGTGACCTTGAGGCCGTAGCCGGTCGGCGAATGACAGACCCGCGCACAGGTGTCGACGTTGTTGTTGCCGAAGGCGGCGCGCACCAGCTTCTGAACCAGGTAGGCCTCTTCGTTGGTGCAGCGCGATGAAGTCAGGCCGCCGACCGAGTCGCGGCCGTACTGCGCCTGAATGTCCTTGAAGCGCTTGGCGGTATAGGTGATCGCCTCGTCCCAGCTGACCGTGCGCCAGGCGTCATGGATGCTCTCGCGGATCATCGGCGCGGCAATGCGATCAGGGTGGGTGGCGTAGCCCCAGGCAAAGCGGCCCTTGACGCAGGAGTGGCCGTGGTTGGCGTGGCCATCCTTGTTCGGCACCATGCGCACCACTTCATTGCCCTTGATCTCGGCCTTGAACGAGCAGCCAACACCGCAATAGGCGCAGGTGGTGGTCACGCTGCGTTCGGCCTGGCCCATCTCGATCACCGACTTTTCCATCAGCGTGGCGGTCGGGCAGGCCTGCACGCAGGCGCCGCAGGACACGCACTCGGAATCGAGGAAGTCCTCGTTCTGCCCGGCACTGACCTGCGAATCGAAGCCACGGCCGGTGATGGTCAGGGCGAAGGTGCCCTGCACTTCTTCACAGGCGCGCACGCAGCGGTTGCAGACGATGCACTTGGCCGGGTCGAAGGTGAAATAGGGGTTGGATTCGTCCTTGGCCTCGGCCAGGTGGGTCTTCACCGGGTCGTAGCGCACTTCGCGCAGGCCAACCACGCCGGCCATGTCCTGCAGCTCGCAGTTGCCGTTGGCCGAACAAGTCAGGCAGTCCAGCGGGTGATCGGAGATGTACAGCTCCATGGTGCCGCGGCGCAGCTCGGCGAGTTTCGGGCTTTGCGTGCGCACCTTCATCCCGGCTTCCACCGGAGTGGTGCAGGACGCCGGGAAGCCGCGCCGGCCTTCGATTTCCACCACGCACAGGCGGCACGAGCCGAAGGGTTCCAGGCTGTCGCTGGCGCACAGTTTGGGCACCGCAATGCCGGCCTCTTGCGCGGCGCGCATCAGCGAGGTGCCGGCCGGCACACTGATCGCCTGGCCGTCGATTTCCACGGTTACCGGGGCGCCGGTACGGGCCGGGGTGCCATAGTCGAGTTCACGAAACAGGGCCATGTCGGTGTCTCCGGTTCAGCGGGCTGCGGCGCTGTCTTTCGACATGCCGAAGTCTTCGGGAAAGTGATTGAGGGCGCTCAGCACCGGGTAAGGCGTCATGCCGCCGAGGGCGCACAGCGAACCGCCGAGCATGGTGTCGCACAGACTCTTGAGCAGTTCGATGCGACCCGGCTGCGGGCCTTCGGAACGGGCGACGATGATCTGTTCGAGCAACTCCTCGCCACGGGTCGAGCCGATCCGGCAGGGCGTGCACTTGCCGCAGGATTCGATCGCGCAGAACTCCATGGCGTAGCGCGCCATATGCGCCAGGTCGACGGTGTCGTCGAACACCACGATGCCGCCGTGGCCAAGCACCGCACCGAGGGCGGCGAAAGCCTCGTAATCCAGCGGCGTGTCGAATTGCGATTCCGGCAGGTAGGCACCGAGCGGGCCACCGACCTGTACCGCACGGATCGGCCGACCCGTGGCCGAGCCGCCGCCGTAGTCGTAAAGCAGCTCGCGCAGGGTAATACCGAAGGCTTTCTCGATCAGGCCGCCGCGGGCGATGTTGCCGGTCAGCTGGATCGGCAGGGTGCCGAGCGAACGGCCCATGCCGAAGTCGCGGTAGTAGGCGCCGCCCTTGTCGAGAATGATCGGCACCGAGGCCAGCGAGATCACGTTGTTGATAACCGTGGGCATGCCGAACAGGCCCTCGATCGCCGGCAACGGCGGCTTGGGCCGCACTTCGCCGCGCTTGCCTTCGAGACTTTCCAGCAGCGAGGTTTCCTCACCGCAGACATAGGCGCCGGCGCCGCGGCGCAGGTGCAGATGGAAGCGCTGGCCGCTGCCGAGAATGTCGTCGCCCAGGTAACCCTCGGCATAGGCGGTGGCCATGGCAGCGGTGAGCGCCGCCTCGGCGTGCGGGTATTCAGAGCGCAGGTAGATATAGCCTTCAGTCGCACCGACGGCCAGGGCGGCGATGGTCATGCCCTCGATCAGCACGAAGGGGTCATCCTCCATCACCATGCGGTCGGAGAAGGTGCCCGAGTCGCCCTCGTCGGCGTTGCAGACGATGTACTTCTGCGCCGCCGTACAGCCGGCCACGGTGCGCCACTTGATGCCGGTGGGAAAGGCCGCACCGCCGCGTCCGCGCAGGCCGGAGTCGAGCACCTCGGCGATGATCGCCTCTGAGCCGATTGCCAGCGCGCGCGTGAGGCCGCGGTAGCCGTCGTGGGCGATATAGTCGGCCAGCGACAGCGGATCGGTGATCCCGGCGCGGGCGAAGGTCAGGCGCTCCTGGCGTTTGAGGTAGTCGATTTCTTCGGTCAGGCCGAGCGCCTGCGGGTGCTCGCCGCCGTCGAGAAAACCGGCGTCGAACAATCCGCCGACGTCACGGGCCTTGACCGGACCATAGGCAACGCGACCGGCCGGGGTGGCGACCTCGACCAGCGGCTCGAGCCAGAACAGCCCGCGCGAACCGTTGCGCACCAGGCGCACCTCGATATTGCGCGCAGCGGCCTCGGCGACGATGGCCCGGGCGACCTTGTCGGCACCCAGGCTCAGGGCGCTGGCGTCACGCGGTACGTAAACGGTGATTGGCGAACTCATAGCCGCGCCTCCTGTTCTTCTACCAAATCCAGCAGATCCTCGACGTCGACCCGGCCGTACAGCTCGCCGTTGAGCATGGCGCTCGGGGCGCAAGCGCAGTTGCCCAGGCAATACACCGCGTCCAATGTCAGGCTGCCGTCTTCACGGGTCTCGCCCAACTGCAGGCCGAGTTTGTCCTGCAGCTCAGCGGTCAGCGCCTTGGCACCCATCGATTGGCAGGCCTCGGCCTGGCACAGCTTGAGGTGCACACGCCCCGGCGCCGTGGCGCGAAAATCATGGTAGAAACTGACCACACCGTGCACTTCGGCGCGCGACAGGCAGAGGTCTTCGGCGATCATCGGCAACACCTCGGGCGGCACCGCGCCGAGACGCTCCTGAATGTCGTGAAGAATAGGCAGCAGGGCGCCTGGTTCGTCGCGATGCGCCGCTAACACCTCGCGGGTGACGGCCTGGTACTGCGGTAAGTCGGCATGCTGGGCAAGCTTAGCCATGTTCGAGGCTCCGGCCGCTGTGCGGGGTGGTGGCCGCCACTGCCCGCCGAAATTATCCGGCGAGCGATTGAGCGACCCGTCAGGCGCACAACATATGAAATTGAGTTCTTATTTGCAGGTCATGAAAACCACGGACAGCCAAGCTAACATGCAGCTACGCCGCATCAAATATGAAGCAGAGGACATATGATCCGCATCGAGATCCAACCGCGCTGGCGCTTTCACCAGACCGATGGCAGCAGCCTCGACCCGCAAGGCATGAGCCTGCTGCAAAACGTTCACGATACCGGCAAGCTGACCGAGGCCGCCGCCCGTAGCGGCTACTCCTACCGGCATGCCTGGAACCTGCTGGGCAAGTGGCAAGCCTTCTTCGGCAGCCCGTTGATCGAGCTGCAGCGCGGCAAGGGTGCACACCTGACCAGCCTCGGGGAAAAACTGTTGCGCGCCGACCAACGGATTCGCGCGCGCCTGGCGCCGCAACTGGACAACCTGGCCGGTGAGCTGGAGGTGGAACTCAACCGCGCGCTGCAGGAGACCCGCCCCGGCCTGCGCATCCATGCCAGTCATGGCTTCGCGGTGGCGGCGCTGCGCGAGTGGCTGGAACAGGACAGCCGCTGGCAGTGGGAGCTGCAGTTTCGCAGCGGGGTCGAGGCGATGCTCTCGCTGCAACGCCGCGATTGCGACCTCGCGGGCCTGCACGTACCGTCCGGGCCGCTGGGCAGCCTGAGCATGGCGCGCATCCAGCCGTGGCTGCGCGCCGAGCACCGAGTGATCACCTTCGTCGTGCGCACCCAGGGGTTGATCCTCGCCCCCGGCAACCCGCTGGGCATCGCCGGGGTGGCCGACCTGCAGCGCAGCGGTCTACGCCTGGTCAACCGCGAACAAGGCTCGGGCACGCGCATGCTGCTGGAAAGCCTGCTGCAACAAGCGCAGATCGACAGCGCCAACATCGACGGCTTCCATAACGAGGAATACACCCACGCCGCGGTAGCTGCCTTCGTTGCCAGCGGCATGGCCGATGTCGGTTTCGGCGTCGAGGCAGCGGCGCGCATGTTCGGCCTGGCCTTTATCCCCATGGCTCGCGAGCACTATTGCTTGCTCTGCCACCAGGACAGCCTGGCCCTGCCGGCCATGAGCGCCCTGCTCGAGGTGCTGCACAACCCTGAGTTCCAGGCGCGCATCGCCCAACTGCCCGGCTACGCCCTGAGCCGCCCCGGCGAGGTGCTGCCACTGGCCCAGGCGCTGGAACAGTGGAGCCGCGAGAGCCTGCTGTGATGCCTGCAAACGTCAGCCACGCCATCTGCTGAGGCGAAGGCTATGTGCCCGCCAGGTGTTGCATGCAATGGCTAGAGTGCCCCGTATACATCAGCACAGGGCTCGCGCGAGCAGGTTGGGCCGGGCGGCGTTCCGCTGAGGAGCAACGCGGCGAAGCGCAACGCGACTCGGCTTATCTCCTCGTAACAGTAAACGGGGACATAGCCAGCAAAAGCTTCGCGGACAAGTCCGCTCCCACAGGTTCACCGCCCGACGGGGTAGGAGCGGACTTGTCCGCGATAGCGTTCGTCGGAACGCCGTCGTTCTCATGAGGCAACGCGCCCGCCTCGACCTCTGCTTATCTCCTCGCACAGTTAACGGGTACAGAGCGGTTAAAAAGCCTGCAAAAACGCGCTGGCCGCCTTGGAACAACCAGCTGTGACCGCCTGAATCATTAAAAGTTCTCTATCTAAAACAGATACTTACATAACCTTTACCGAAGCGCACCGCTTGTCGGCAGACGCTTGCCAGGCCAGCGTATCGACCCCAGCATCGCCACCGACTTAACCACTGAGAGAACTTCTCCATGAAGTACATTTCGATGCTTCTACTGAGCCTCGGCTTCGCCGCAGGACAAGCAATGGCAGGCGATAACATCAAAGCTGGCGTCGGCGGCGCACTGGGCGGAGTGTTGGGCTCGGTGGTCGGCCAGCACATTGGCGGCAGCACTGGCGCGGCCATTGGCGCCGGTGTTGGCGGCGCTGCAGGCGGCTCGGTTGCCGCGCGCAACGGCAACAAAACCGAAGCTGCCATTGGCGGTGGCTTAGGCGCAGCAGGCGGCAACGTGATCGGCCAGCAAATGGGCGGTACAACTGGCGGGTTAATTGGCGCCGCGCTCGGCGGTGGTGCCGGTGGTGCCATCGGCAATAACTACGGCGATGCAAGCCGTAACGACGATCGTAATTATCGAGGCGACAGACGCCACTACCGTGACGACCGCCGCCATGGCCATCGCCACCACCACGGCAAGCGCCACAATCGCGGCTGGCACGACTAACAGGGGGAGCCGGGAGCGCTATTCGCGTTAGTTCACCACGGTGGGTCGTGGTGCGCTGAAGCGGATCACCGCTCGCCCCACTGCTTCGTAGTGTAAATAAGCGCCCGCGCAATCCGGGGCCACCTCCCAAATCCCGGCGCGTTGCGTGCCTTAACAATGATGCAGGAGCGCCCGCGCCCTGCGCCGGGGAACCAAAAGTGCTTATTCCGCTCTACATCTACACGATGTAGCAAAAAGCCACTAATCATCACTGCAGTACGCTCGCCCCTTATTCAGCAGGACTCAAACCATGCGCAATATTCTCGTAGCGTTCGCGCTCAGCGGCCTTATATCCACTCCATATGCCTTGGCTGGCGACACCGGCAAAGTCGCCATCGGCAGCGGTGTGGGTGGCGCCCTCGGCAACATTATCGGCCAGCAGGTCGGTGGTAGCACCGGCGCGGCGATTGGTGCCGGGGTTGGCGGCGCGGCCGGCGGTGTGGTTACCGCCCGCGACGGCAACAAGACCAACGCCGCCCTCGGTGGTGGTTTGGGCGCCGCAGGCGGCTCGGTGCTTGGCGGCCAAGTCGGCGGCAGCACCGGCTCGACGATAGGCGCGGGCCTCGGCGGTGCCGCTGGCGGCGCACTGGCCAACGAATACTCCGGCGGCGACCGTGACGACGGTCGGCGTCATGACCATGGCAAAAAGCATAAGAAACACAAAAAACATCGCCACCATTGAATAGCCGCGGGAGCGCCATGCGCACCTGCCGTCCAGCGTCATCGACCACAGCAACAGCAGCCGCTCACCCAGACAGGGGAGCGGCTTTTTTGTAGCCCCTATGTGTATTTGCAAGGCCTGCGATCTCGTCGGGTGGATGGGGCGCGTAGCTGATGCTTTATCCATCCACCAATTGCGATGGTGGATGAAAAAGGCGTCGCGCGTCGTACGTCACGCCGTCTGCAACCCGGTGCGCACGGCGCACCCTACGGTTCGAACCCTTCGCGCCCCTCACCCCGCCAGCAGCGGCCGATCCGGCTCATCCAGGTGCTGCAACAGCTCGGCCCGCGCGGCGTCGCGCAGCTTGATCGCATCCAGCCAACCAGGGCCCTGGGCCAGCAACTGGGCGCAAATGTGCAGGTGGATTGCGCCACGACGGGGGAACCACTGGTCGCCGCGCAGCACCCTGCGCGAGCCGCCGATGGCCACCGGCACCAGCGGCACATCGGCGCGCGCGGCCAGGACGAAGGCACCCATGCGAAATGGCAGCAGGCCCGGTTCGCGGGTCAGCGCGCCTTCGGGGAAGAACACCAGCGACTGCCCGGCCTGCAACGCCTGCGCCAGGCGTTCGGCGTCGTCGGCACTGCGTTGCAGGTCGAAGCGCTCGACGAAGCAGGTGCCGAGTTTGCGCAGAAAGGGCCCGGCAATACGCTGCCCGGCCAGCTCACGTTTGGCGACAAAACTGAACGCAGGCGGCAGCGCCGCGCAGAGCAACACGCCATCCAGGTAGCTGGCATGGTTGGCGACCAGTACGCGCACCGTCTGCTGACGCAGCCTTTCCAGGCCTTCGACCTGCAACGGGATGCCCGCCAGACGCAGGAACAGGCGCGCCGCGGCCTTGGTAAAACGGCGCCGCCAGGTTTGCTGCGGCAGCACGACCACGAGCGTCCAGGTCAGGCTGCCCAGTACCCCGAGCAAGGCCCAGAAATACCCGGCATAGCACAGCGCAAGAATGCTTCGCCAGCCGCGACCGAGTTGCGCGCGCGCCGCCGATTGCAACAGGCGCAGCAGTTGCCGCCACACCGGACGCCCTGGCCGGCCCACCTCGCCGCGCTCGTACAGCTCACGGCTGGCGGCGCGGCGAATCTTGCCGCTTGAGGTTTTCAGCACGCTGTGCGGCGGCGCCAGGACGATATCGTCCGGCGGCACCCCGGTAAGTTCGGTGGCGACCCGGCGGATTTGCTGCTGCAGGCGTTGCCGCACGCGCGCGTCCTTCTCATTGGTTTCCGCCAGCACCACCAGGCGCTCGCTGGCGCCGGCCAGGTCAGCACAGCCGAACACCGCGACGCAGCCTTTGCGCAGGCCCGGCACGTTGCCGACCGCAGCCTCCAAATCATAGGGATAGATATTGCGCCCGCCGCGGATGATCAGGTCCTTGGCCCGCCCGCTGAGGTAGACCTCGCCTGCCACCATGTAGGCCAGATCGAGCGAGTCGAGCCATTCGCCATGGCGTACCCGCCGGCTCTCCTGCGGGTTATGGAAATAGCCGCTGCTGGTCGACGGCCCCTTGAATTGCAGATGACCCTCGGTACGCTCGGGCAGTTCGATGTCGTGGTCATCGACGATCCGCACCTGATGCCCTGGCAGCGGCCGACCGCAGCTGACGAAGCGCAGCGCATCGACACTTCCCGGCTCGGCGCGCAAGGCTTCGCCCCGGGCCTGGAACGGTTCGCGCTTAACCCAATCAATCAGCGGCCCACGGCCCACTGGCGGGAAGGCCACACCCAGGGTCGCTTCGGCCAGGCCATAAACCGGAGCCAGCGCACCCGGCTGCAGCCCATAACTGCCGAAGCGCTCGGCGAAGCCTTGCAGGGTGTCCGGGCTGACTGGCTCGGCACCGTTGCAGGCCAGGCGCCAGCGGCTCAGGTCGAGGCCCTGGATCTCGCTGTCAGCGAGCTTGCTCAGGCACAGCTCGTAGGCAAAATTTGGTGCCGCCGACAGCGTGGCCCGATAGCGGTGGATGGCCTCCAGCCAGCGCACGGGCCGGGAGAGAAAGGCCAGCGGCGACATCAGCACCAGAACGAAGCCGTAATACAGACTGCCGAGCCAGGCGCCGATCAGGCCCATGTCGTGGTACATCGGCAGCCAGCTGACGAACACATCATCGGCGCTGACGTGCAGCGCCGAGGCCATCGCGCGCATGTTGGCCAGCAGGTTGGCGTGGCTGATCATCACCCCCTTGGGTTGGCCGGTACTGCCCGAGGTGTACTGCAGAAACGCCAGATCCCCAGCCTGCCGGGTGACTGCCAGGAAGGTGCCGGGGACAGCGGATAACTCGGCCACGCTGGCGATCTCGCGCAGGCTTGGTACTTGCGACTTGAGCAGCCTGGAGAGCAATTTAGCTTCGCTTACGGTAATCAGTACCGTCGCCTGTGCGTTCTCCAGAATGCCGGCTTGGCGGCGCAAGTGCTCCTCGATCTGCGCCAGGCGCACGGGTGGATAAATCGGTACCGGCACACCGCCCGCGAGGAGGATGCCGAAGAACCCGAAGAGGAAATCGCGGCCGGTCGGCAGCATCAGCGCTACCCGCTGCCCAACGCGCAGGCCGCGCTGCTGCAACCCGCAAGCAACTGCCCGGGCGCCCTGCTGCAGGGTCAGATAGCTGATGTCTTGCGGCTCATCGCCATCGCCCAGCAGGCGCACATGAATGCGCTGCGGGTGGCGCTGCACATGCCAGTCGAGCGCCTCGATCAGGGTCTGCGCAGCGTCTGGCGTGAGCCGCTCCTGCGGGCCGACAGGCACGTGCTCGACGCTGCCGCGCGAAGCCGGGCGGTCGGCAGGAGCGCATGCCAGCAGCGCTTCAAGCAAATCGCCTGGGGTCTGCGCCGCAGCGAACAGCGCTTGCGGCAAACGCACCGCAAATTCGCGCTCGACCCGTGACCACAGCTCGACCCGGCCCAGACTGTCCAGCCCCAGATCGCTGTCGAGCCTGCTGTGCAGGCTGACGGGGGAATCCTGCAGCGCATCAGGGCGCAGCTCGGCAACCGTCTGTCGCACGATGCGCAGCAGCCGTTGCGCCGCCGCTGGATCGGGATGGGCGCTTGTGGCGTGAGGCAAACGACTCATCGGCAACCCCTCAAGAATGTCCTGAGAGCCTGTGAAAAAACTCTCACCTACTGCGCCCATGCTGTTCACTTGACTCATGTGAGCAGCATTTTTTGTAGCCCGAATGCAATCTGGGGAAATCCAGCGCCTGAAAAACTGCTCCCGGATTGCATCCGGGCTACGAGAGCTGTGCAGGGTGGGTCGGGGCGCGTAGCCTTTTTCATCCACCATCGCTGTTGGTGGATGGATAGAGCGTCGTCCACCCTACGATGCTGCAGACCTTGCGTATGAACATAGGATCTACGCGTTGGCACCTGGAGCCATCCCCAAGAACAATAGGCCTTGGCCGGCGTTAGCGATAATAACCTCTGGCCCATAACAGACCCGCGGTTATAGCGCGGTCGTCTCTCGCAGAGCGGGCTGCTAGGATCTACCCACAATTGTCCAGCACCAACCCGGAGTGTTTGCCATGCCCCCCAGCCTTGCCCCTGGAGTCACGCGTCGC
The DNA here is from genome assembly GCF_030683065.1 of Pseudomonas sp. GTDB lineage: Bacteria > Pseudomonadota > Gammaproteobacteria > Pseudomonadales > Pseudomonadaceae > Aquipseudomonas. The sequence goes on along the minus strand of NZ_JAUXMX010000032.1, from coordinate 67,135 downwards.
GAAGCCTGGGCCTGGGCGATGTATGACTTCGCCAACTCCGGCTACACCACAGTGGTGATCACCGCGGTGTTCAGTGCCTACTTCGTCGCCGTGGTGGCCGAAGGCGCGACCTGGGGCACCCTGGCCTGGACCAGCGCCATCGGCCTGTCCTATGCCCTGATCATCCTAAGCGCGCCGCTGCTTGGCGCCTACGCCGACGCTTATGCCTGCAAGAAGCGTCTGTTGCTGCTGTGCACCCTCGGCTGTGTAGTCTTTACCGCAGGCCTGGCGCTGGCCGGACCGGGCGCGCTGGTGATCGCCATCGTCTTCATCGTGCTGTCCAACTTCTGCTTCGGCAGCGGCGAGAACCTGATCGCTGCCTTCCTCCCGGAAATCGCCCGCGAGGATGCCATCGGCCGGGTCTCCGGCTGGGGCTGGGGCTTCGGTTATCTCGGCGGTCTGCTCAGCCTCGGCGCCAGCCTGGCCTATGTCAGCTGGGCGCAGGCCCAAGGCCACACGGCGGCGCAGTTTGTGCCGGTGTGCATGCTCCTCACCGCCATCCTGTTCGCCCTGGCCAGCCTGCCGACATTCTTGTTCCTGCGCGAGCGCAGCCAGGCGCAGCTGCAACCGGCCGCCCGCCACAGCGCGCGGGTAGCATTCGCCCGCTTTGCCCGTACGGTCCGCGAGGCCCGGCGCTATCGCGACCTGCTGCGCTTTCTCGCCTGCACCCTGTGCTACCAGGCCGGGATCGCCGCAGTAGTCACTCTGGCCGCCATCTATGCCACCCAGGCCATGGGCTTCACCACCCAGGACACCCTCAAGCTGATCCTGCTGGTGAATATCACCGCCTCGATCGGCGCCGTATTGTTCGGCTATGTGCAGGACCGCCTCGGCCACCTCACCACCCTAACCCTGACTCTGTTCGGCTGGTTGCTGATGATCGGTCTGGCCTGGGCCGCCGAGGGGCCGCCGCTGTTCTGGCTGGCGGCGAATATCGCCGGCTTGTGCATGGGCGCCAGCCAGTCGGCCGGACGCGCCATCGTCGGCCTGCTCGCGCCAGCGTCGCGGCGGGCGGAGTTCTACGGCCTGTGGGGCCAGGCAGTGAAGCTGTCGTCGATCATCGGGCCGATGACCTACGGCCTGACCAGCTGGCTGACCGATGGCGACCACCGCCTGGCGATGCTGATCACAGGAAGCTACTTCGTCCTCGGCCTGCTGATCCTCGCCAGCGTCGACCTCAAACGCGGCCGCCGCGCGGCGCTGGCCGACTGGTAAGGCGCAAAGGTTGCGGCAATATCGATTTGCAGGTGTGACTCGCCGCAGGCTGCCGGCGAAAAGCCGATCCGGCAGGCTGTTGCTGCGCGCCGAACGAAACGCCGTCCGGCCCACCCTACGCTTACCCCAATTACTGACACACCATCTGGCCAGCGCCTACTGACGACTGGCATCGAGCATCCATGGCTCGTGGCGGCGGCCGAACGCGACCTGAACCCGCACTCGCGGCCGCTCCTCACGGTAGGCGCCACCCTGCTGCCAGTCGACGAACACCTCGCGCAGGGCATGTGGCACCGTGATCTGCGCATGCTCGGGAGAGATGGTCGCGGTAAACCCGCCCGGCCCAGGCTTGCCACTGCCGGCATGAGGCTTCAGACGTCCGCCCAGCAACAGGTAACGCTGACGGTTCGGATAGGCCTGGCGCAGCGCCCGCGCGTCGAGCCCGGCATCAACCAAGAACAGACGACTGTCACGCTGCTGTTCCTGGACCAGTTGCTGCTGACGACTGTCGCGCTGGCGCTGCAGCTCCTGATCATCCGGGCGGCTCTGCACGCGCGCCTCGGCCTCGGCCAGCGCCTGATCCGCGTTCTGCACGTGGCGTTGGTACGCCGGGCCGTCGAGCTCCAGCACCAACACGACCGGACGGGCCAATTGCCGGTTAAGGCGCCGCGGCCAATCGTCCTCACTGAAGTCGGGCACTCGGAAACCCAGGGCCCGCAGTTTGTCTGCACTCAACCAGTCGACCTGGCCGTGGCGCCACAGCAGCTGCACACGCACAGCGCTGTTGTCCTCGCGCTGGAACCAGTCGCCGTAGGGCAGCTGCAGTTCACGCTCACTCAGGGTCAGGCTGCTCTCCGGCGCGCCGCTGCGGTTGTAATAAACCCCAGCCAGGGCCATGGCGTTGCTCAGCAGGATCAGACCAAGGCCCAGCCACAGGCGCCGGCGCGTGTTCCAGAGGTTCATTGCGCACCCTCCTGGGCGCTTCTGCGCCAGCGTTGCAGCAGGGCCAGGAGCAACAGCGAGAGCAGGCCCAGCAGCAGGAAGAACAAATACTTGGGCAGCAGCTGCCACCACCAGTCGAACAGCTTGGCGTAGAGGAAGATCACCGCGAACAGCAGGCCGATATTGACCAGCTCCGTCCAGCCGCGGCGAATGCCCTGCCAGATCACCAGCCCGGCGAGGGGGAAGCTGAGCAGTTGGTACAGCGCCTCGATCGCCGCGCTCGACCAGGGCAGGTAGCTGCCGGCGCCCCAGTAGGACAACAGCAGCAGCGGAATGAACAGGAACAGCAGCGCCATGCTGCGATAGAGGCTGGCGAAGCCGCTGTAGCGGGACTGCTCGAACAGCTGCGGTACGGCCAATAGCAGCAGCGCCACCGGCAGGAAGTTCTCCGGCCGCTGGCCCACCGAAAACCAGTAGAAGCCGCCCCAGGCATTGCAGCGAATGGCCACGAACAACCCCAGACAGAGGATCCCGGTGGCCAGCAGCAGGCGCTGCCGGCACTGGTAGGCGAGCAGCAAGGCCAGCGCGCCCCAGGGCAGCAGGGCCTGGTCCGAGGGGGTTATATTGAAAATCTGGCCGAGCATGCTCAGATTGAGCACGAAGCAGACAAAACTCAGCAACGCCGCCAGCTTGGCGTAGTAACCGGAACGGTCGCGGGTCTGAATCCAGAAGGTCAGCAGCAGACTGCCGAGCGCACTGCCAAGCAGGATCGCCACCTGCGCCGCTTCGTTGAACAGCCCCCAGAACTGATAGAACAGAAAGAACACCCCAGCCGCCAGGGCCAGGGAACCAAACAGCGAGGCGACACGCATGCCCAGCGACAACTGCCGCGCGTGCTGGTCGGCATCGATATCCAGGGTCGTGGTGAAATGGCTGAGCAGCTGCTGGTGATAGATGCTGATCGCCACCTGCTGCTCCGGCGCCAGGCTGACCACCCGCTCGGCCTGCAACTGCGCCAGCTCCTGCTGAAAGGCGTGAATCTGCTCGGCGCGCTGCTGCGCCTGTTCACGGGTGGGGGCGGACATGGGCACTCCTTGGCATGGTGACTGCCGACAGCCTAGTGCGCCGCCAGCAAATTCACCATGCATTTGCCGCAGGGACCGTCAAAGGCTCGCAAGCAAGTCCGCCCTCGCCAGAACACCAGCGCATCGTAGGAGGGGCCTTGGCCGCGAACCGTGGCCAAGGGGCAATATCCATTCGCGGACAGGTCCCCGCCTACCAGTCAGTGCACCGCAAAACCGTAGAAGCGGGCCATGCCCGCGAACAACTATTGCACCTGCAACGCCGCCAGCGCCTCACGCAGGCGCCCCGGAATCGGCAGCGGCCGGTTGCTCGCCCGATCGACGAACACATGGACGAAACGCCCGGCCGCGCAGGCCTCATCCTCGCCCTGCTTGAACACCGCCAGCTCGTACTGCACCGAGCTGTTGCCCAGCTTGGCCACCCGCAGACCGATCTCGATGCGCTCGGGGAAGGCGATGGAGGCGAAGTAGTCGCAACTGGAACTGACAACGAAACCGACCACCTCGCCATTGTGAATATCCAGGCCGCCGACCTCGATCAAATAGCTGTTCACCGCGCTGTCGAAGTAACTGTAGTAGGTGACGTTATTCACATGGCCATAGACATCGTTGTCGTGCCAGCGCGTGGTGATCGGCTGGAAGTGTGGGTAGTCGCTGCGCAAGTGCTGGGGTGGATTCATTGAGTGTCCTTGGTAGGCAATGGTGCGCGCAGCCTAGGTGGCCCCGCACGCCTCGGGTAGGGTGCGCCGCGCGCACCAACGGGACTCGTCCGCGCGGGTTTTGAAGTGAATTGATCGGACGATCCTTGGGCCGGCAATGGCGCTCGCCTCAATAGGCCGATTGGTAGATGGCCAGGGCGTGCGCCTCGGTCATCTCGCGCGGGTTATTCACCAGCAGGCGTTGTTGCAGCATGGCCTCGCACGCCAGTTGCGCGAGCATATCCTGCGCCACCCCGGCATCACGCAAACGCGTGGGCAGGCCGCTGCGCTCGCTGAAGTCGGCCAGTTCAAGTATGAACTGCTCGGTCTGCCGCATGGCGCTGCCGGGCCGCAACTTGGCGCCCAGTACCAGCGGCGCCAGTTCGGCATACAGCGGCGCGGCCACTGCCGCATTGAAGCCCAGCACATGCGGCAGCACCAGGGCATTGCTCAGGCCGTGGGGGATGTGGAAATGCCCTCCGAGCGGATAGGCCAGCGCATGCACAGCCGCCACCGGCGCATTGGCGAACGCCTGACCAGCCAGACAGGCGCCGAGCAGCATGGCCTGGCGCGCTTGGCGGTTGCCGCCGTTGTGCACCGCCTCGTCCAGATTGGTGGCCAGCAAGCGCAGCGCCTCGCGGGCCAGCAAATCGGACAGCGGGTTCTTTTTCTGCACGCTGGTGTAGGCCTCGATGGCATGCACCATGGCGTCGATGCCGGTGGCGGCGGTCACCGCCGGCGGCAGGCCGAGGGTCAGGTCGGCGTCCAGCAGCGCCAGGTCCGGCAGCAACAACGGCGAAACCACACCCAGCTTGGTCGTCGCGCCGGTGGTGACGATCGCCACCGGGGTCACTTCCGAACCTGTACCGGCGGTGGTCGGCACCTGGATCAACGGCAGACGCCAGCCCTTGGCATTACCGACGCCGTAAATGTCGACCAGTTGCTGAGTGCAGTCGGGATGCGCAAGCAACGCGACCAGCTTGGCCACGTCCATCGAACTGCCGCCGCCGAAGCCGATGATCAGCTCGGCCTTGAGCGCTCTGGCCTGCTCCACCGCGCTCTGCACGATGGCTTCCGGCGGGTCGGCCAGCACCTGATCGAACACCTGCGCGGTCACCCCCGCCAGCAGAAAACCAGGCAACACCTCGGCCAGCAGACCAAGCCTGGTGATCCCGGGATCGGTGACGATCAATACCGTTCTGGCGCCACGCTCGACGCACAGCGCGGCCAACCGGTGGGCGGCACCGGCTTCGCAGATAATCTGTGCGGTGGTGGCGAAGCTGAATGGCTGCATGGTGTGATCCTCTGGTTGCCCTTTAATCCTTCGCGGTCGAGGCCGCCACCACAAGGGAGCCGGCGATACTCGTCACCACCCTCTCACATCCAGGGAGATGAGCGGGGAGCGATTGAGCAAGCCACCCCGATACGCGGGTAAAACCTGCGCGGCTGAAGCCAGGCGCACATCTGCGGCAGCGGGTCACCTCGACATGAATGCCTGCATCGACGGCTCCCTGGCGCGGCGAACGGCCGGTCAACACAATTGCCCCTGCAAGTGCTCCGTGGCCATTCAGGCATGGTTCAACATTAGGCGAAGAAGGGTTGCCACCCGCCACAAGCAGGGCACTACTGTTTTGCAAATCTAGTCGTGTGAGAAGTCGTATTCGGCAGGTGAATATCTCAACCCTCGGCCTGAACCTACTGCGTACGTTCAACGCCCTGACAGGGGAACGCATCGCCTCGCGCGACGCCGACCGCATGGCGCGGTGAGTAACCTGCCGGGCCGACTAGGCGAGCTGCCACTGCTGCGCGTCGGCCGCAGGTAGAACAACACCTGATGGCCGGCCTTCGGGCAGCGGGTAGCGGGTAGCGGGTAGCGGGTAGCGGGTTAATCTCGCGGCAATTGATTGCGTCGAGCATGGCAGCTGAGCAGACGACTTACACGGCAAGCCCGCACCTGCCAGCCAGCGACACGCCGAACGATACGCGCTGCTATTGCAGGCTTTGAGCGGAGCAAGCATGCTGGGGCTCGAGATGATTCCAGAGCGGTCCTTCGCTGATCAGCATGCCGTGCATAACCAGGCAGGTTCTGCCCCCGAGCTGCAATTTGAGCGGATTGCGCTGAGCAATAACCCAGTTCTCGCTCAGCAGTTGGTCGATGTGCGCGCGTAGCGCAGGGAGGTAGCGTTGTTCTTTCATGGCAGAGTCCCTTCTTACCTGCGGATGATGCTGTTGACCCCGCCCAAGGAGCCGTCGCACTCACCAAAAAATATCCGGCGAAGCATAGTGGCCTTATGCACATCAGAAAAGCTCTAATTGCCCTGCCGTTGTAGTTGATAATCCTCAATTACCTATGGCGTTTGGCTTACACAAGGCTATGCCAACACCAGAAATTGCCGGCCGCCTCCGGCAAGCAGTACGCAGGATGAGCCAGGCGCAGTCCGTAGGATGGGTCGGGCCGCGTAGGTTAGGCGCCCGCAAACTGACCTGCCATCAGCAGTACAAACGCGCCGTAACCCATCATCGATAGTCGCCATGACACCACCTGATGGGTATCGCTGCGCTCAACGCCATCCTACGGGGCGCGGTGGGACTGAGTCTCATACTACCGAGCCAGCCTCCTCGGGGTGGTGCGGCGAGCTGAACTCCAGGTAACCGTCCTCCAGCTTGCCATAGCGCAACTGCGCCAGGTCGAGCAGGTAATTCTGGTAGAGCTTCCAAGGCACGCGATCGCCTTGCTTGGGGATTCTGTCGGCGGCGCGCTGGATGTAACCAGAGGTCAAGTCGAGAAACGGCGCCTCCCCGACCTGCCGCGCCGGGTCGCGAGGCGTGCACTGGCGCATGCCGATGGCATCCATGTGGGTGATCAGGCGGCAGAAGTATTCGCTGGACAGGTCCGCCTTGAGCGTCCAGCTGGCGTTGGTGTATCCCAGCACTACCGCGGCATTGGGCAGGTCACGCAGCATAATGCCGCGATAGCCCATGCTCTTGGACGCATCGAATGGCTGGCCGTCTACCGCCACCTCGATGCCGCCGAACATCAGCAAGTCCAGACCGGTGGCGCTGACGATCACGTCGGCCGGCAGCACCTGCCCGGTTTTCAGGCGGATGCCGGTTTCGGTCAAGCTGTCGATCTGCTCGGTCACCAGCGACGCCTTGCCCGCACGCAGCACCTTGAACAGATCGCCGTCCGGCACCACGCATACGCGCTGATCCCACGGCTGGTAGCGCGGGCTGAAATGGCGCATATCGAAACGCGCGCCCAACTGTCGCCGGGCCTGGCCCAGCAGCAACTTGCGCACCAGCGCAGGCAAGCCTTTGGCCAGTGTGTAAAAACTCAGCTGCATGAGCACATTGCGTGTGCGCACCAGGCGGTACACCACGACCGGCGGCAGCCAGCGGCGCAGCAGGTTGGCCAGCACATCGCGCTGCGCCAGGCTAACCACATAACTCGGCGAGCGCTGCAGCATGGTCACATGACGGGCCTTGTCAGTCAGCGCCGGCACCAGGGTCACGGCGGTGGCGCCGCTGCCGATCACCACCACGGTCTTGCCGCTGTAGTCAAAATCCTGCGGCCACTGCTGCGGATGGATAAAGGTGCCGCGGAACAGTTCGCGGCCCTTGTAAACCGGGGTATATCCCGCGTCGTAGCGGTAATAGCCGGTGCACATCAGCAACTGGTTGCAGCTCAGCAGACTCGGTTCGGCCGCCTCGCCGCACTGCACCTGCAGCGTCCAGCGCGCCGCCTCACTGCACCAGTCAGCCTTGAGCACCCGGTGCTGGTAGCGGATCTTTGCATCGATGCCGTTCTCCCGCGCGGTCTCCTCGATATAGCGGCGGATCGACGGGCCATCGGCAATCGCCTGCGGTTCGGTCCAGGGCTTGAAGTTGTAGCCCAGGGTGTACATGTCCGAGTCGGAGCGGATGCCCGGATAGCGAAACAGATCCCAGGTGCCACCGAGGGCATGCCGACCCTCGAGGATCGCGAAGCGCTTGCTCGGGCACTGCTGCATCAGGTGATAGGCCGCGCCTATACCCGACAGGCCAGCACCGATGATCAGTACGTCCAGGTGTTCCACATCCATAGGCTGCCTCGCAGTCGTGTTGCCTCGCCCGGCGAGGGTCGCAGCAGGCAAGCGATGTTTTCTCAGCCGCTCAGCCAGGCGGGTTCGCCAGATAACAGGGTAGACGCTGGCAGTGCCCTCCTGCCGAAGAGCCGCATGCCCCGGCAGAGCAGCAGCTACGGCCATTCACCAGCCAGCCACAGCGCCCGGCGCGAAGATCGTAACTCGCCAAATACGGGATGCCTACAAAGGGAGCAGACCACGATTCATTTCGGTCCACAGCCAGAGGCTCACGGGAGTGTTGTTACGCCGCCGAGCAACAGCAGCGCCGTGTTTGCAAAAAAAGGGGGGATTGGTTACGAGCTGGTTTGACGGAGTGCGCGCCTGCACAACCTTAAAGGGGTTGCCATGCATGCATGGCAACCCCTTATGAAATCATTCAGAACTCAGCGAATGTCAGCGGCTTAACTCCGGCTGAGGGCTTCTTCTTTGGCTAGGAACTCTTCCAGCAGCAGGGCCTCGGTGACTTGCTCGGGGTCTTCGCTCAGACGTGGGTCGTCGATGTGCCCGGTGGAGACGGCCCGGACCTCCAGCTTGCCGACCATGTGGTCGAGGGCATTGCGCATTTTTTCAGTGGCGCCATCCACGGCCTGTACAAGTGAGGATGCTTTGTAGGTGACAGAAATAGCTTGATGGCCCTTGGGCCGTGCTTCGATCTGGCAGCGCTTGTCGTCGGCACCGGCCTTGTTGCCGTTTTCGTCGCTGACATGCACTTCAACACGAGTGAGAAAATCTTCAAAACGGTCAAGTCGCTCGGCCACTGTTGCGCTTACCCACTCCTGAAGCCGGACACTTCCTTCGATATGGTTGCTTCTCACATGAATTTGCATGGTATTCCTCGCTTCTGACGGGTCTGTACCTTCGAGGGCTGACATGACGTCGAGGTTCCGGACTTTGTCGTTGCGGCGCTGACAAAGACCACATTCTGCGACGCTGCAACTGCGTATGCTCAGCCCTGTATTAACCTGAGTCTACAGGGGGTGCTCTGGATTCGCTCCTTCACATTGCCACAGGACATTTATGACAATGCCCGGCGTGGAAGGCAACCCCTATCGCCTGTATGAGGAGGTAAATGATGCTGGGAGCAGAGCGCCGCCACGCATGCGGCACAGTCGATGTTGCTTGCTCGACCCGCTACAACCCAAAGGCATGGATATGACCCTCGAAACCTGGGAGCTGCTGTCTTACATCGTCACCGTGGTGGCCTTGCCCTTCGCAATTGGGGTATTCCTTGTCGAACAGCGCAAGGCGCGCGCGAATGAGCAGGAAGCCACCTGGCAACAGATCTCCGATGCCTATATCGACTTCCTTGAAGTGGTGCTGGCCAACCCGGATCTGAAGCTGCGCAGTCAACATGCGACGGCTGACTTGACCGACGAACAACGCGAACGAATGCTGCTGATCTTCGACATGCTCATCTCGCTGTTCGAGCGTGCCTATCTGCTGATTTATGCGCCCGACATGGACGAGAAGAAGCAGCGTCGCTGGCACTCCTGGGAGGACTACATGCGCGAGTGGAGCCGGCGCGAGGATTTTCGCGAACGGCTGCCACAACTACTGCGCGGGGAAGACCCGGACTTCGCCATCTACCTGCAACGGCTGGCGAATGAAGAAGCAAGCGCGCCCGAGGTTCTGGCCACTGCGTAGGAGCGATTGAGCGCAACGCTACCCGCCGGCAATCAAGTGGCCGGGTAAACCTTGTTGGCTATCGCTGCGCTCAACGCCAACCTACATACGCGCCTGGCTTGGCGGCATTGCTTTACGCAATTGTTTGTCAGGCGAAGACAAAGTATTTGCGCACCGTCTCAACCACTTCCCAGGTGCCGCACATGCCCGGCTCAACGATGAAAATATCGCCGGCCTTGAGGTGGATCGGCGCCTGACCATCCGGCGTGATGATGCAGTAGCCTTCTTGGAAGTGGCAGTACTCCCACTTCTCGTAGGCGACCCGCCATTTGCCAGGGGTGCAGATCCAGGTGCCCATGATCTTGCTGCCGTCTTCCGAGGTGTAGGCGTTGAGGTTGACGGTATGCGGGTCGCCGGCCAGTTTTTCCCACTTGCAGGCATCGAGCAGCGGCATAGGGGTGGTGTCGCGAAGAACGGTAATCGGGTTAGGCATGTCTGCTCCAAGTTGTTCGGCTGAAATAACACCTGCCTAACCTAGAGCGTCTGGCGCCTGCGTGGATGCCTGAAGTCGACCCATAAATGCCTGGAAACGCGCTGTTTGAGCGTGACGACCCCTCATCGCGGCGCCCCATCGCATGCCACACGCCAGCGCTGGCGGGGTTTATGCCCGTTCATTCCTGAGGCATTTGGTTTTATCGCCACATGTACTAAACGTCTCGCAAGAAACCGGACTATCTTATGATTCAGATCAGCAACAAGGAGGGCTAAAGCGAATGACGACACGCAGTATCACTTGTCCCCTAGTCAGCACCCGCGTGGTTCTGCACGCTGGCCACAGCGTCAATGTGCAGAATGCACGTGTAACCATGGAGTCGAAATATCCGGCCGTGGGTGCAGGTCAACAACACATGATGGCAACCCATCTGCGCGCTTAGCGCGTAATGCCGCAGTTCGCGTAGGGGTTAAATCGCACAAGGCGAAACAGGAGTACGGCAACACCCGGCCATAGGCCAGGATAGATAGCCATAGCGCTAACGAATATCCGTTCAACTGCAGAGCATGGCGACCCAACGCAACATCCTGGAACTCGTCCAGGCGGCCAACAACACAGATCCAGCGCCCCGCAAGGGGCGTGCATCAGAAAAATCCGGGACGGCCACTGACCCTTACCAGCGCCGCCTCGATTCTGATTCTCTCCTTCCCCTTGACGCACTTCATCCTGATCCAGCATCAGGATGAAGTGCGTTGTGCACGGCCATGATTTTGCTCGGGGATACCGTCCAACGCGGCGCCGTACCCAAATAGACCGTGCCCTGCGCAGCAACCGTGTTCCGCCTGCGGTGCGCACGGCGCACCCTACCGAACCGCAAAGGCCAGCATCAGAGTGGCGATTCAGGGTCTGCGGCGTGGCATCGACAGCATGGCTCAGCACCCTACTCACGCGGGCGGTGTTCTAGGCAGCAACCGCGTGTTGCCTGCGGTGCGCACGACGCACCCTACCGAACGGTACAAGCCCGCATAAGAGTGGCGATTAAGGGGCTGCGGCGAGGCATCGACAGCATGGCCCAGCACCCTACTCACGTAGGGTGCGCCGTGCGCACCAACTGCTGCCGCATCTGGTGGCGTCAGTGCGTGGCCAGTTGCTGCTCGGCCCAGGTACGCACCTCGGCATAGGGATAATCCGCCAAGACTGAGAAGCCGCCGAGCTGGCGTGCCTTGAGCTTGGTGAACAACGGCACGCTAATGCCGCAGAGGAAGCGGGTCAGGCATTCGCCGCTTGGGGTGTGGCCTTTCAGCTCGGCGTGGCGCTGGATAAAGCTGCTGCATAGCTGTTGCAGGTCATGCTCGGCCAATGCGGGCAGTGGCGGCGGCTCCGGTAGGTGGGCGACCTGCCCACGACACACCGAACAATGCCCGCACTGCTGCGGCGCATTGGCGTCACCGAAGTAGACAGCCAGGCGCTGGCTCAGGCATTGCTCGCTGGCAAACAGCGCGAGCATGGCGTGAATGCGGCGAATCTCACTGGCCTCTTGCTGGCTGAAATAGTCATGCAGTTCGGCGCTTAAGGCCGCAGGCTCGAAGTCTGGGTCGAGCAGTGCATAGACCTCGGTCATCTGTTTGCTTTCCAGCTCGATCCAGCCCTTTTCCTGGAAGTAGTCCAGCGCCTTGATCACCCTTCCGCGCTCGGCCTGGTGCTGCTGGTAGAGCGCATCGAAGTCCAGGGTGCACCAGGTGCGGGCGCGTTGTGAGCTGTTGAGGATGGCTTCGACGAACTGGCGCCGCTCGCCGTCAAACTTGGCCAGCAGGGCCTCGGGTTCGAGCAGGTACTTGAAGCGGTATTCGGCGAAGTAGGCGTAGCGTGGGGCGATGATGCCGCGCAGTTCCAGCTGTACCAGCAGGGTTTTCAGCGGCAGTTGGCGGATATTGCTCTGTTCGGACAGGGCATTGAGCATCAACTCCCATTGCCCGCCCTGGCTGTTCGCCAGCAGCTCATCGAGCACGCAGCGGATGCCTAGCTGCTCGGGCGTGTCGCCATAAACGAAGTTTTCCAGCACGTTGAGGCTGTCGCGGTTGGCCAGCACCAGACAATCAGACGGCTGGCCGTCGCGCCCGGCACGGCCGATCTCCTGGCTGTAGTTCTCGATCGACTTGGGCAGGTCGAAGTGCACCACGTTGCGAATATCGCTCTTGTCGATGCCCATGCCGAAGGCGATGGTGGCGACGATGCAGTTGATCTGCCCCGCCATGAAGCGGCGCTGGATCGACTCGCGGGCCTCATGGGCCATGCCGGCATGGTAGGCGCTGGCAGCGATACCGCACTGGCTCAGGCGTTCGGCAACCTGCTCGGCAGTTTTCTGCTGGGTCACGTAGACGATGCTCGGCTGCCCGGCCTTGGCACCCAGCCACTCTACCAACCGGCGCTGTTTGTCGGCGCCGCTGACCGGCTCGACCAGCAGGTTGAGGTTAGGCCGGTAGAAGCCGGTGGTAACCACGTCCGCCGGGGCGATGGCGAACTTGGCCTGCATGTCGGCGATCACCGGCGGTGTGGCGGTGGCGGTGAGCAGCAGCACTTGGGGAATGCCGAACTGACGCTGGTAGTCGGGCAGCTTGAGGTAGTCGGGACGGAAGTTGTGGCCCCACTCGGAGATGCAGTGGGCTTCGTCGATCACCAGCAGGGAAATCGGCACCTGGCTGATGAAGTTGCGGAAGCGTTCGTTTTTCAGGCGCTCGACCGAGATCATCAGAATCTTCAGCTCACCGGATTTGGCCTTGGCCATTACCGCACTGGCATCTTCGCGGCTCTGCGCCGAGTCGATGCTGGCGGCGCTGATACCTCGGGCATGCAAAAATGCCAGCTGATCCTGCATCAGCGCCAACAATGGCGAGACCACCACGGTCAGGTGCGGCAGGTGCAGCGCCGACAGCTGGTAGCACAGCGACTTGCCCGAACCGGTGGGGAAAATCGCCGCCGCCGAGCGCCCGGCCAGCACGGCACTGATCGCCGCCTCTTGGCCGGGGCGCAGCTGCTTGAAGCCGAAAACACGTTCGAGTGTGGTGTACATGAGCTGTCACTCCATTGACCGCTGAATGGCCTGTGACCATAGCGCGGTGAGGGTGTCTTGGGTAGGGTGCGCCGAACGCACCGCCGCCCGGGCACAGGAGAACTGGTGTGCTGCTCGCGTACGCCCTGCGCGGCTGCAAGGATCGCCAGCAAGCTGGCTCCTACAAGGATCCGCGCGCCTGCGCAATAACGACAAAGCCGCCCGAAGGCGGCTTTGTCCAAGGACTCGGCTACAGCTTAGAGCTGCGGGCCGGCCTGTTTGATGGCGTCGCTTACATCGAACTTCTGGAAGTTTTCGACGAACAGCTTGGCCAGGCCTTTGGCGGCTTCGTCGTAGGCGTTCTGATCAGCCCAGGTGTTGCGCGGGTTGAGCAGGTTGGTATCGACGCCCGGTACCGAAGTCGGCACGCTCAGGTTGATGATTGGCAACAATTCGGTCTCGGTGCCAATCAGCGCGCCACTCTGGATCGCCGCGATCACGCCGCGAGTGGTTGGGATGTTGAAGCGCTTGCCGACACCGTAGCCACCGCCGGTCCAGCCGGTGTTGACCAGGTAGACCTTGGAGCCGAAGCCTTGGATGCGCTTGATCAGCAGCTCAGCGTACACACCAGCCGGACGCGGGAAGAACGGCGCGCCGAAGCACGTGGAGAACGTCGACTTGATGCCGCTGCCGCTGCCCATTTCGGTGGAGCCTACCAGCGCGGTGTAACCGGACAGGAAGTGGTAAGCCGCCTGCTCTTCGTTGAGGATCGACACGGGTGGCAGTACGCCGGTCAGGTCGCAGGTCAGGAAGATCACCGCATTGGGCTCGCCACCCAGGTTCTTCTCGGAGCGCTTCTCAACGAACTCCAGCGGGTAGGCGGCGCGGCTGTTTTGAGTCAGGCTGTCGTCGGTGTAATCCGGCACGCGCTCCTCGTTGAGAACGACGTTTTCCAGCACGGTGCCAAACTGGATGGCTTTCCAGATCACCGGCTCATTCTTCTCGGACAGGTCGATGCACTTGGCATAGCAACCGCCTTCGATATTGAACACCACGCCTTCGCCCCAACCGTGCTCGTCGTCGCCGATCAGGTAGCGCGACTCGTCGGCTGACAGGGTGGTCTTGCCGGTGCCGGACAGGCCGAAGAACAGGGTCACATCGCCCTCTTCGCCGATATTGGCGGCGCAATGCATTGGCAATACGTCTTTTTCCGGGAGCAGGAAGTTCTGCACCGAGAACATGGCTTTCTTCATCTCACCGGCGTAACGCATGCCGGCCAGCAGGACCTTCTTGGCGGCGAAGTTGATGATCACACAGCCGTCGGAGTTGGTGCCGTCACGCTCAGGCACGCACTCGAAGTTGGCCACATTGAGCACCTTCCACTCGTCCTTGCCGGCCGGGTTGTAGGTTTCTGGATTAATGAACAGCTGACGACCAAACAGGTTCTGCCAGGCCGTGGCCGTGGTCATCTTCACTGCCAGGTAATGTTCCTCAGCGGAACCTACGTGGACATGGGAAACGAAGAAATCCTGGTTCCGATTGAATTCCTCAACACGGTCCCACAGGGCATCGAATTTGTCTGCCGGGAACGGACGGTTGATCGGGCCCCAGGCGATCTGCGCCTCAGTGCTTGGCTCTTGGACGATAAACCGATCAGCTGGTGAACGACCGGTGCGGTGCCCGGTACGTACAACCAGGGCGCCACTGGCGGCCAGTTCGCCCTCACCGCGGCGGATGGCTTCTTCGACCAGTTGTGCTGCGCTGATATCGGTGTACACGGCGTTGTTAGCTTGCGTCATGTGGGTCCCCGTCGGCCAAAGGGCCGAGTCTTCCAAACGTTTTGTAGTAAAAGCAAAAACACTACTACAGCGAGAAAAAAGTCGCCGGAGTATGCCAGAAAGGCTATGCCTTGGCAGCATCCGATCCGCTAAGCGGATCGATAGACGAACACTATCAGGCCTAGTGGCGGGTATCCGCAGGCTCTTCGCTACCGCCCCCGGCGAACAACTGAGCGATGTCAGCAGCGTCGAATGCATAGCGCTGATTGCAGAACTGGCAGTCGATCACCACTTCGCCGGCATTCTCGCTAAGCAGGAGTTCGGCATCGGTCTCACCCAAACTTACCAGCGCGCTGGCCGATCGCTCGCGCGAGCAGCTGCAGCGAAATTGCAGCGTGCGCGGCTCAAACAGGCGCAGCGGTTCTTCGTGGTAGAGACGATGCAGCAGGGTTTCATTGTCCAAGCCGAGCAACTCTTCGTTGCTCAAGGTGCCGGCCAGGGTCGCCACATGCTGCCAACTGGCCTCGCGCTCGTCTGGATCGGTCAGCCGGTCGGCGGGCAGCTGCTGGAGCAGCAGGCCGCGGGCGCGCTGACCGTCTGCGCACAGCCAGAAGCGGGTCGCCAATTGTTCGGACATGGCGAAATAGTTGGACAGGCAATCGCTCAATGTAACGCCATCCAGGTCGACGATGCCTTGATAACGCTGACCCTGAGTCGGATCAATAGTCATCGCCAGCACGCCATCGGGCATCAGCTCGGCCAGGCCGGCATCAGCACCAATTTGCTCGGCATGGTAGCGCGCGATACCGCGCAGCTCACCGGCGCTGGAGCATTCGACCATCAACAACGGCAGCGCACCGGATGAGCGCGCCTGCAGAATCAGCAGGCCGTCGAACTTCAGGGTGCCAACCAGCAGGGATGCAGCGGCCAGCAGCTCGCCAAGCAATTGCTCGACCGGCTGCGGGTAGTCGTGTTTAGCCAGCACGTGCTGGTAACTGTCGCCCAGGACGACCAACTCGCCGCGAATGTCGGTGTCGTCGAACAGAAAACGTTGGGTGAAATCGGGCATAGCGGGCTCGCCTGCAAGGGGAACTGCGAAAGGCTGGCGATTTTATGCACAAATGCCGGCCTAACCAAGGGCTGTGCGTCGAATGGCCACTGCGCGCGGCCAGATTGATGAGCCGGCCTTGAGCAATTTGCCCGTCAAGCCACACGCAAACCCCAGTCAACTTCTCTAAAAATGCGCACCGCCCGGGAAGGTACATGATTAGTTCGACCAGGGAGCGGCGCCATGCCCAGTACGTTCCTCCACAGCCAATGGCGCCTGCGCCCTTTGCTGATCTGCCACGCTGCTGCCTTGATGAAAAAATGCAGGGTCGAGGGGCGCGCCAATGGCCAGCGGATCACGGCACCTTCCCCGTCACTCGGCGCAGGCAGCGCCAGCCGCTCGCGGCACGCCGCGGCGATATGAATATCGAGCGCCATGACGATCACGTGCACGCGTATGCCCGCACATGAGCGCATTTCACCGCGGTTCATCTCACCCGGGCTGCCGGGTCGTCACCTTCGCCGGTGCATACTGGGGGCCCAAGATCCCGCACAAGGAGATGCCGCCATGTTCCAGAGCGCCCGCACACTACTTTGTGCCAGCCTGCTGACACCTCTACTGGCCACTGCGACTCCGGCCACCACCGACAACGTGCAAGCCGCCATCGACTGGGCCAGGCAGCAACCGCATCTGCACACCGGCAAACCCACCAGCAAAGCCCAACCACTGATCATCGCCCACCGCGGCGCCAGCGGTTATGTGCCCGAGCACACCCTCAGCGCCTATGCCCTGGCCATTCTGCAAGGCGCCGACTACATCGAGATGGATCTGGTAATGACGAAAGACGGGCAACTGGTGGCCCGCCACGACAACGAACTGAGCCTGACCACCGACGTCGCCCAGCACCCCGAGTTCAGCGACCGTCAGCGCACCCAAATGGTCGACGGGGCGAGCATGCACGGCTGGTTCAGCGAAGATTTCAGCCTGACCGAACTGAAGACCCTGCGCGCCATCGAGCGCATCCCGCAGATCCGCCCCGACAACACGCGGCTGGACGGCCATTTCGAGGTGCCAACCCTGCAGGAGATCATCGACCTGGTTAAAAACCTGCAACTCAGCCAGCAGCGGGTGATCGGCCTGTACCCGGAAACCAAACACCCGAGCCACTTCCAGCAGTTGGGCCTGGCCATGGAAGCGCCGCTGGTGGAGGTACTCAAGCGCAACGGCTACGACAGCGCCGAGGCGCCGGTGTTTATCCAGTCGTTCGAGGTGGACAACCTCAAGACCCTCAGCCGCCTGACACCGCTGCCCCTGGTGCAGCTGCTGTGGTTCGAAGGCCAGCCCTACGACCAGCAGTTGCAGGGCAACACGCTGAGCTATACGCAGATGATCACACCGGCCGGTCTAGAGGCCATCGCCCGCTATGCCGCCGCTATTGGCCCGGAAAAAAACATGGTCATCGCGCGTGATGCCGATGGCAGCCTTGATCCGGCCAATACCACCCAGCTCGTCAGCCGCGCACATGCCGCCGGGCTCAAGGTGCACCCTTACACCTTCCGCGCGGAAAACAGCTTTCTACCCGTCGATCTGCGCAGCAACGACGATCCGCAGGCCAAGGGCGATCTGGCGGCGGAAATTCGCGTCTTTCTCGATGCGGGTATCGACGGCCTGTTTATCGACCAGCCGGATAGTGCCGTGCGCTTGCGCGAGGAACCCTAGGTGACTGCCCGAGAATAGCGATTGACTGCACATTGCAGGCTGGCGCTGAGAGCATGCCGACTGCGGCAGCGCCGGCCGGATCAGAGTTTCTCGCAACCCACGCCAAGGGTTATGCTCAGGTTCGATATGGCCAACGAGACGCCGCGTGACCACCGACCCTGCTCCGAACAAACTCCAGCGCCTCTGGCTCAGTGAAGCGATTCGCCTGCGCGAAGAGCATGCCGGCCCACTGGACGACCGTGAAGCCAATCGTCGCGCCCAAGCCGGCGGCGGCAGTCTGGCCGAACGCATTCAGGCCCGCGCCCTGCTGCTCGCCGAGCGCGATGGACAGATGCAGGCGCTGCGCCACTGGCTGCAGGGCGCACGCCTGGCCCTGGCGGCGCTATTGCTGCTGGCCCTGCTCAGCGGCATCGGCCTGGCAGTGGCAGCGCTCGGCGACGGCCAGCGCCCGGTCAATGTGTTCTGGGCGCTGGGCAGCCTGCTCGGCCTCAACCTGCTGCTATTACTCGGCTGGGTCTTGGGCCTGCTGCTGGCGCGCGACAGCAGCGGCGCCCTCGGTCGGCTGTGGTTGTGGCTCAGTGAGAAGCTCGCCCGCGATGCCCAGGCCGCACAATTGGCGCCGGCCTTGCTGGTCATGCTGCGCCGCCAACGCCTGAATCGCTGGGGGCTGGGCGTGCTGGTTCATGGCCTGTGGCTGCTGGCCCTGCTGACGGCACTGTTGAGCCTGCTGATACTACTTGCCACCCGCCGCTACGGCTTCGTCTGGGAAAGCACCATCCTCGGCGGCGAAACCTTCATTGCCATGACCCAGGCCCTCGGCGCACTACCGGCACTGCTCGGCTTCAGCCTGCCGGATGCCGAACTGATCCGCGCCAGCGGCGACAATCCCCTGGCCAGTGAAGCCGCGCGCCTGAGCTGGGCTGGCTGGCTGGTCGGCGTGCTGCTGGTCTACGGCCTCCTGCCACGCCTGCTACTAGGCTTGTTTTGCCTGTGGCGCTGGCGCCGCGGTTGCGCCGCCCTGCAACTGGACGTCGGCCTGCCCGGCTACAGCCTGCTGCGCGAGCGCCTGCAACCGAGCAGCGAACGCCTCGGGGTATGCGATGCGGCGCCCGCACAATTGCCGCGGCCAAGCGCCGGCAGCAACTCACAAGACACCCAGGGCGCCGTACTGGTGGCCATCGAACTGGATGAGCGCCGGCCTTGGCCACCGGCACTGGCCCAGGGCATCAGCGATGCAGGGGTGATCGACAGCCGCGAACAGCGCCAGCGTCTGCTCGAACAACTCACCCGCTTCCCGCCGGCACGCCTGGCGATCGCCTGTGATCCGCGCCGCTCGCCGGATCGCGGCAGTCTGGCGCTGCTTGGCGAGCTGGCCCGCACGGCCGCCGCCACGCGCATCTGGCTGCTGCCGGCGCAACCCGGCGAAGCCTTGGACAGCGCACGCCTCGGCGACTGGCACCAGGCACTGGATCAGTTGCAACTGGCGCACAGTGACAGCGCCCCGTTGCACTGGCTGGAGACTGGACATGATTGACATCGACCCATGCGTAGCCCGGATGCAATCCGCGAGCTTTATCCGGCCCGGCAACCCTCCCCGGATTGCATCCGGGCTACCAGAACGACACAGACCTTGCACATGCACACGGGCACTAGGATGAGCAATCCGCTGAAACTCGCCGTGGTCGGCCACACCAATGTCGGCAAGACCTCGCTGCTGCGCACCCTGACCCGCGACGTCGGTTTCGGCGAAGTCTCGCATCGTCCCAGCACCACCCGCCATGTCGAGGGCGCGCGGCTGTCGGTGGACGGCCAGGCGCTGCTGGAGCTGTATGACACCCCCGGCCTGGAAGACGCCATCGCCCTGCTCGACTACCTGGAGCGCCTCGACCACCCCGGTGAACGCCTGGATGGCCCGGCGCGCCTGGCGCGCTTTCTCGATGGCAGCGAGGCGCGCCAGCGTTTCGAGCAGGAAGCCAAAGTGTTGCGCCAATTGCTCGCCTCGGACGCCGGCCTCTACGTGATCGACGCCCGCGAGCCAGTGCTGGCCAAGTACCGCGATGAACTGGCGATCCTCACCATGTGCGGCCGGCCCTTGCTGCCGGTGCTGAACTTCGTCGCCGGTCGCCAGCACCGCGAAGACGACTGGTACCAGGCCCTGGCCCGGCTCGGCCTGCATGCGCGGGTCGCCTTCGACAGCGTGGCGCCGCCGCTGGATGGCGAACGCCGCCTCTACGAGAGCCTGGCCCTGCTGCAGGAAAAAGCTCGGCCGCAGCTGCAACAGCTGATCGACGACCATCAAGTGCAGCGCCAGGCCCGCCGTCACAGCGGCACCCGGCTGATCGCCGAACTGCTGCTCGACTGCGCCGCCTGCCGACGCAGCGTGGCGGCCCAGCCAACCCTGGAGCAAGGCGCGATCCGCGAACTGCGTGAAACCATCCGCCAGCGCGAACAGCGTTGCGTCGAGGCCTTGCTGCGGCTTTACGCCTTCCGCCAGGACGACGCCAAAGCCGAAGCCGTGCCCCTGCTCGATGGCCGCTGGGGCGACGATTTGTTCAACCCGGAAACCCTCAGGCAGCTCGGGGTCAAGGTCGGTGGCGGCATGGCCGCTGGCGCGGCCACCGGGGTCGGCATCGACCTGTTGGTGGGCGGCGTCACCCTCGGCGCTGCGGCCGCCCTCGGCGCCCTGATCGGCGGCGGCGCACAGACCCTGCGCGGCTACGGTGCTCGCCTGAAAGGCAAACTCAAGGGCCAGCGCGAACTGACCGTGGACGACGCCGTACTGCGCCTGCTCGCCCTGCGCCAGCAACTGTTGCTGCAAGCTCTGGAAGCCCGCGGCCACGCGGCCATGGGCACCCTCGAACTGGCCGCACCGCAGGAGGCGCTATGGCGCGAGGGCAAACTGCCCGATGCCCTGCACAAGGCCCGCGCCCATCCCGAATGGTCATCGCTCAATCCTGGCGCGCGCCTGCAACAGCTGGAACGCCAGGAGCAGGTCGAGGCACTGAGCGCCACGCTGCTTGCCGCCGCCTAGCCGGATCGCGGCCAAGGGCGTTTAACCGCCGCCATGGACGTTGATCACCGGTCTGCCTAAGTACCGCGCATAGGCGAACGCCTGCGGCGCAAAGGGCTGCGAGCGCTGACTTCGGCATGGATCAATACCCTGGCAAGCGCTTGGCCCGCAGACCAAGCCGATAAGGCGACAGCCGTTGGGCACCGCTTGAGACAATCTGCGACGGACATGACCTGCGTCTATGTTTGTCATCTGCGGCAGAGTGAAAATCCTGAAGATTGATGCCGCGCGCAACGCAATTCGCCATTTAGAGAGCTGACCATGAGCGACACTTCTGCTGATACCGTAACCCCTCCCATCGCCCCAGCCACACCCGAGGCGGTCACACGCAGGCCGCGTCGCTCGTCCGTGCCAGCAGAACCGACCGGTGAAGCCATTCTCGGGGGTGCTCAGCTGCAAGAGAAAATGGTCCATGACTCAATCCAGGCGGCACACGATTCGACAGCTGTAGCGATTGAAGACATCCTCGCGCACGTTGACCAGAAGGACGTTCCGGGACTGCGCGATACGCTGGAAACTTTTATCAGCGGCCTTTCTGGCGACGACGCCGAGGCGCTACGCAAGGCTCTGGTGGTTGATGCCGCCAAGCCAACCAAGCCGGCGAACCCGGATGACGAGTTGGCCCCCGATTGGCGGCAGGGCGGTTACCCGTACAAGAACCTGATGTCGCGCAAGCGCTATGAATATGAGAAGTATCACCTTCAGGTCGAGCTGCTCAAATTGCAGGCGTGGGTCAAGGACACCGGGCAAAAGGTGGTCATTCTATTTGAAGGGCGCGACGCGGCCGGCAAGGGAGGATCAATCAAGCGCTTTATGGAGCACCTCAACCCACGGGGTGCGCGGATTATCGCGCTGGAGAAGCCTACCGAGGTCGAGCGCGGGCAGTGGTATTTCCAGCGCTACGTACAGCATTTGCCAACGGCCGGCGAGATCGTCATGTTCGACCGTTCCTGGTACAACCGCGCCGGGGTTGAACGGGTGATGGGCTTCTGTTCCGAGACCGAGTACCTGGAGTTCATGCGCCAGGCGCCGGAGTTCGAGCGCATGCTCGCGCACAACAACGTGCACCTGATCAAGTTCTGGTTCTCGGTCAGTCGCAAGGAGCAGCGCCGGCGCTTCAAGGAGCGCGAGAAGCATCCGCTCAAGCAGTGGAAACTCAGCCCGATCGACCTGGCGTCGCTGGACAAGTGGGACGATTACACCAAGGCCAAAGAGGCCATGTTCTTCTACACCGATACCGCTGATGCGCCATGGACGGTGATCAAGTCCACCTGCAAGAAGCGCGCGCGCCTGAACGCCATGCGTTATGTGCTGCACAAGCTGCCTTACACGGGCAAGGCCCTGCAAAACATCGACAGCCTTGATCCCCTGATCGTCGGCCGGGCCAATGTGGTTTATGAGCGCGGCGAAAAGGTCGCAGATCTACCTATTCTCTGATCCGCACTGAAGGGCTGGACCTGAAGCGTTGGTACCAGCCCGGGTTCGGCCGCGACCGGCAGCGCAGCGCTGGCGCTGCTGTTGCGCTACAACAGCCATTCCACCCCCAAACGGCCTGCTTAAGGACCGATATGCGGTGTGTATGGATGCTTCTTTCTAAATACCAGTGAGCGGGGCAGATCCGCCCCAAAGCTGCGCGCCTGAAGCCACTTCCCGGGTTACGCCTTCGGCTAACCCGGGCTACCGAAGGGCGTTACATCCCGTAGCCTGGGTTGAGCGCAGCGATACCCAGGGGCTTAGACCGCGACGGGCGCGCTGATATGCGGGTGCGCCTGGTAACCGAGCAGCTCGAAATCCTCGAATTTGAAGGCGAAGATATCCTTCACGTCGGGGTTGAGCTTCATCACCGGTAACGGCAGCGGCTCGCGGCTCAGTTGCAGGTCGGTCTGTTCCAGGTGGTTGGCGTACAGATGGCAGTCGCCGCCGGTCCAGATGAACTCACCAGGTTCGAGGTCGCAAACTTGGGCGACCATCAGGGTCAGCAGCGCGTAGCTGGCGATATTGAAAGGCACACCGAGGAAGATGTCGGCCGAGCGCTGGTACAGCTGGCAACTGAGCTTGCCGTCGGCGACGTAGAACTGGAACAGCGCGTGGCACGGCGGCAGGGCCATCTGTTCGACCAGCGCCGGATTCCAGGCCGAGACAATCAGCCGGCGCGAGTCCGGATTCTGCTTGATCATCTCGATCAGCTTGGCGATCTGGTCGATCGACTCGCCGTTCGGCGCCGGCCAGTTGCGCCATTGGTAGCCATAGACCGGGCCGAGGTCGCCGTTGGCGTCGGCCCACTCGTCCCAGATGCGTACGCCGTTGTCCTTCAGGTACTTGATGTTGGTGTCGCCCTGAAGAAACCACAACAGCTCGTGAATGATCGATTTCAGGTGGCACTTCTTGGTGGTCACCAGCGGGAAACCATCGGCCAGATTAAAGCGCATCTGCTGGGCGAACAGGCTGTAGGTGCCGGTGCCGGTGCGGTCGCTCTTGAAGGTGCCGGTCTCGCGCACCAGGCGCATCAGGTCGAGGTACTGCTTCATCGAGCGGCTCCCTGGGCAGCTTGGCGGTGGTAGGCGAACCAGATCAAGCCGATCCCGACCAGAATCATCGGCACGCTAAGGACCTGGCCCATGGTCAGCCAGCCACCGGCCAGGTAACCGAGCTGGGTGTCGGGCACGCGGACGAACTCGACGATAAAGCGGAAGACCCCGTAGCTCAGGGCAAACATGCCCGACACCGCCATGGTCGGCCGCGGTTTACGCGAGTAGAACCAGAGGATGGCGAACAGCGCCAAGCCTTCCAGGGCGAATTGATAGAGCTGCGAGGGATGGCGCGCCAGTTGCTGGGGATCAGTGGGGAAAACCATGGCCCAGGGCAGGTCGGTGGCCTTGCCCCAGAGTTCGGCGTTGATGAAGTTGCCGATACGTCCGGCGCCCAGGCCAATCGGCACCAGCGGCGCGATGAAATCCATCAGTTCGAAGAAGCTCTTGCCGTTGCGCTTGCCGAACCACCAGCTCGCCAGCATCACGCCGATAAAGCCGCCGTGGAACGACATGCCGCCCTCCCAGATGCGCAACATCTTCGCTGGTTCGGCGATATAGGCGGCCAGGTCGTAGAACAGCACATAGCCCAGACGGCCGCCGAGGATCACCCCCATGGCCACCCAGAACACCATGTCGGAGAGTTTGTCCTTGTTCCAGCTCGGCGCAAAGGCGTTGACCCGGCGCGAGGCCAGCCACCAGGCGCCACCGATGCCGATCAGGTACATCAGGCCGTACCAGTGAATTTTTAGCGGGCCCAGGGCGATCGCCACCGGGTCAATCTGCGGGTAAGGCAGCATCAGTAACTCCTCAAATCAAAAAACTCAGGCCCACGCTAAATAGCAGCAAGGCGAACAGACGCTTTAGCAGGCGTGGCGACAGACGATGCGCCAGGCGTGCGCCGAAACGGGCAAAGAACATGCTGGTAAAGGCAATCCCGGCCATCGCCGGCAGGTAGACGAAGCCCAGGCTCCAGTCCGGCAGTTGCGGATTATCCCGGCCCAGCCACATAAAGGTCAGCGCGCCGGCCACGGCAATCGGCAGCCCGCAGGCTGACGAAGTGGCCACCGCCTGCTGCATGGGTACGCCGCGCCACGTCAGGAAGGGTACGCTGAGCGAACCGCCGCCAATCCCGAAAATCGCCGAGGCCCAGCCAATCACCCCGCCGGCCGCAGTCAGGCCCAGCTTGCCTGGGACAACGCGAGTGGCCTTGGGTTTCAACTCCAGGGCCATTTGCAGGGCGATGATAATGGCGAATACACCGATGATCTTCTGCAGCAGCGCGCCCTGGATTGCGGCGGCGGTCACGGCCCCAAGGGCCGCGCCCAGCAGGATGCCCAGGGTCATCCAGACGAAGATCGGCCAGCGCACCGCGCCCTTGCGCTGATGCTCCAACACCGAATTGATCGAGGTGAAGATGATGGTCGCCAGCGAGGTGCCTACCGCCAGGTGGGTCAGCACGTCCGGCGCAAAGCCCTGGGCGGCGAAACTGAAGACCAGCACCGGCACGATGATAATCCCGCCACCGACGCCAAACAGCCCGGCCAGCACTCCGGCAGCAGCGCCAAGCAGCAAATAGAGCAGCAGTTCCATCGAAACCCCCGAAAACAAAGCGGCATGGTAATCGCCGCAGCCGGATGCGGGAAGCTGGACGTGACACTTGCGCAAGCCCATGTTCACGCTTCAAGCTTGAGTCATTGCGCTCAGCGACCAGGAACATAGCCAGCGCTACCGCCAGGGGCGTCGCAGTATGGTGCGCCAGCATGTAGTGCGTTAAATAACCCTGCGTTCACCTAGCGCAACGTCAGCAGTGGCGGCCGTGTTTTTTCATACACGCTCATGACTTTCTGGAGGGTGCTCCATGTGCCTGATCGTTTTTGCCTGGCGCCCCGGCCACTCGCACCCCTTGCTGCTGGCGGCCAATCGCGATGAGTTCTATGCCCGCCCCAGCTTGCCGCTGGCTGAGTGGACGGATGCGCCGGGGGTGTTCGCCGGACGTGACCTGGAAGCCGGCGGCACCTGGCTGGGCATTGGCCCGCGGCGCCGCTTCGCCGCCCTGACTAATATCCGCGACCCAAGCCAGCCTTCCGGCCTGCTCTCACGCGGTGAGCTGCCCGCGGCTTTCCTGCGTGGCGAACTGACGCCGCAGGCATATCTGCAAGACCTCGGCAAACGGCTAGAGGCCTACGCCGGCTTCAACCTGCTGGTCGGCGATGACCGGGAGTTGTGGCACCTCAACTCCCGTAGCGGCCAGGCCACCGCCCTGAGCAGCGGGGTTTACGGCTTGTCGAATGCCGGTCTGGACACGCCCTGGCCCAAGGTGCAGCGCGCCAAGCGTGCGCTGCAGCAATGCCTGGACGACCCACAGCCAGGCCGGCTAATCGAGTTGCTGAGCGATAACAGCCTGCCCATGGACAGCGCGCTCCCCGACACCGGCGTCGGCTTGGCCATCGAACGCCTGCTGGCGAGCGTATTCATCAACAGCCAGAGCTACGGCACCCGCGCCAGCAGCGCATTGACCGTCAACGCCGACGGCTCATGGCAACTGGTCGAGCGCAGTTACGGCCCGTATGGCGCACATCTGGGCGAGGTCAGCATCGAGCGCTAGCGCAGGCATGGGGCTAGCCATGCGGAGTGGCTACCCACCGTAGGGTGCGCCGCGCGCACCGACTATATGGATCATCCAGAGCCCGACCAAGCGCCCCGCCACCCTGGTGCGCACGGCGCACCCTACGACAGCTGAGCGCGACGACATCCATGGAGCCTGGCCCAACCTAGGTTTTGCGCCCGCCCTTGGCCGTTCAGGCCTGGATGTTCGACGCGGGATTGATCATGCGGCCAAGGCCGAGATTGCGCAGGGCCAGTTGCAGGGTGCTGTGGACCATATGCGGGTTGTCGATGGTCATGACCTGGCCCAGCAGCTCCTTGGCCTTGCCCAGGCTGATCTGACGCAGCAGCCACTTGACCTTGGGCAGGTTGGTGGCGTTCATCGACAGGCTGTCGAAGCCCATCGCCATCAGTAATACCGCAGCGGCGGGATCGCCGGCCATTTCGCCACAGATGCTCACCGGCTTGCCTTCGGCATGGGCACCTTCGACCACCTTGCACAGCGCTTGCAGCACGGCTGGATGGAGGAAGTCGTAGAGGTCGGCAACCCGCGGATTGTTGCGGTCCACCGCCAGCAGGTATTGGGTCAGGTCGTTGGAGCCGACCGAGAGGAAGTCCACCTGGCGCGCCAACTCGCGCACCTGATAGACCGCCGCAGGAATTTCGATCATCACCCCTACTGGCGGCATTGGAATATCCACGCCTTCGTCGCGCACTTCGCCCCAGGCACGGTGGATCAGGTGCAGCGCTTCTTCCAGCTCCTGAATCCCGGAAATCATCGGCAACAGGATGCGCAGATTATCCAGGCCTTCACTGGCCTTGAGCATGGCGCGGGTCTGCACCAGGAAAATTTCCGGGTGGTCGAGGGTGACGCGGATTCCACGCCAACCGAGGAAGGGGTTTTCTTCCTTGATCGGGAAATAGCTCAGGGCCTTGTCGCCGCCGATATCCAGGCTGCGCATGGTCACCGGCAGCGGATGGAAAGCCTGCAACTGCTCGCGATAAATCGCCAGTTGCTCCTTCTCGCTGGGGAAGCGCTCCTTGATCATAAACGGCACTTCGGTGCGGTACAGGCCGACACCCTCGGCACCGCGCTCCTGGGCGCGCTTCACATCGGCGAGCAGCCCGGTGTTGACCCACAGCGGCATGCGGTAACCATCCAGGGTCTCGCACGGCAGGGCGCGCAGGGCATCGAGTCCCTGGGTCAGCTGGCGTTCTTCCTCGACCACTTCGGCATACTGCTTGCGCAGGAGCTCGCTGGGGTTGGTGAAGACCTCGCCGTGGTAACCGTCGACGATCAGCTGAATGCCATCGATCTTCGAATACGGCAGATCGACCACGCCCATCACCGTGGGGATGCCCATGGCGCGGGCGAAGATCGCCACATGCGAGTTGCCCGAACCCTGCACCGAAACCAGGCCGACCAGTTTGCCTTCTGGCACCTCACCGAGCATGGCCGGCGACAGTTCCTCGCTGACCAGGATGCAGTTATCGGGGTACACCAGCGTTTGCTGCCGGGCCTGCTGCAGGTAGGCAAGCAGGCGCCGGCCGAGGTCCTTGACGTCGGAGGCGCGCTCGCGCAGGTAATCATCGTCCATCAGTTCGAAGCGATTGACATGCCCACTGACCACCTGGCGCAAGGCACCCTGGGCCCACTGTCCGGTCTTGATGAGCTTGACCACCTCGTTACCCAGGGCGGCATCTTCCAGCATCATCAGGTAGACGTCGAACAACGCGCGCTCTTCGGGGCGCAACTGGCTGGCCATTTTCGCCGACAAGGCGCGCATGTCGGTGCGTACACCTTCAAGGGCGGTATTAAATAGCAGCAGCTCGGCGGTGATGTCATCGACGTTCTTATCGGGCACCACTTCCAGATCGGCCGGCGGCAGCACCACCACCGCCGTGCCCACCGCCGCACCAGGCGAACCCGGCACACCGACGAACTTGGCCTCCTGAATACCTTTGCCCTGCCTGCCCAGGCCGCGGATCGAGCCGGTCGCCTCGGCATGCGCAATAACCCCGGCGAGCTGGGCACTCATGGTCACCAGGAAGGCTTCTTCGCCCTCGTCGAACTGACGGCGCTCCTTTTGCTGGATCACCAACACGCCCATCACCTTGCGGTGGTGAATGATCGGCGAGCCGAGGAAAGAGGCATACCGCTCCTCACCGGTTTCAGCGAAGTAGCGGTAGCGCGGGTGTTCGGAGGCGTTCTCCAGATTGAGCGGCTCCTCACGGGTGCCGACCAGACCGACCAGCCCCTCGTTGGGCGCCATGCTGACCTTGCCGATAGAGCGCTTGTTCAGGCCGTCGGTAGCCATCAACACAAAGCGATTGCTCTCCGGGTCGAGCAGGTAGACCGAGCACACCTGGCTGCCCATGGCCTCCTTGACGCGCTGCACAATGATGCCCAACGCCGCCTTGAGATCCTTGGCGGCATTAACTTCCTGGACGATCTTGCGCAGCGTATTGAGCATGGCTCGGCTCTAGTCCGTAATCAGTCCCGCACCAGCAGGCGCGGAGCGAGTTCCTTGAGTGCGCGGCGATAGACCTCGCGCTTGAATGTGACTACCTGGCCCAGCGGGTACCAGTAACTGACCCAGCGCCAGCCGTCGAACTCAGGCTTACCGGTCAGGTCCATACGTACCCGCTGCTCGTCCGACGTCAGACGCAGCAGGAACCACTTTTGTTTCTGGCCGATACACAGCGGTTGACTGTGGGTACGAACCAGGCGTTGGGGCAGACGATACCTCAACCAACCCCGAGTGCAGGCGAGAATTTTCACATCCTGCTGCTCCAGGCCCACTTCCTCGTTCAGTTCGCGGTACAGCGCTTCTTCAGGCGACTCATGGTCGTTGATCCCGCCTTGCGGAAACTGCCAGGCGTCCTGGTTTATCCGACGCGCCCATAGCACCTGACCAACATCATTGGTCAGGATGATGCCGACATTGGGGCGAAAACCATCAGGATCAATCACGGCGCACAACCTCGTAAACGCATGTTTCGGCATTGTTCCACAAAGGTCGCAACAGCAGCAACGCGAGCACCCGATTGGGCAGGCCTGGGAAAAGCCGTTATTCTGATCGCCCTTCTAGATTTTGTTCAAAGGTGCCCTGTGCGTCTGGCTTTATTCGATCTCGACAACACCCTGCTCGGCGGCGACAGCGATCATGCCTGGGGCGATTATCTGTGTGAGCGCGGCATCCTCGACGGGATTGCCTACAAGGCGCGTAACGATGAGTTCTATCAGGACTACCTGACTGGTCGCCTGAACATCACCGATTACCTGAATTTCAGCCTGGAAATCCTCGGCCGCACCGAAATGGCCCAGCTGGACCAGTGGCACCGCGAGTTTATGCGCGACTGCGTGGAGCCGATCATCCTGAGCAAAGGCGAAGCGCTGCTGGCCGAACACCGCGAAGCCGGCGACAAGCTGCTGATCATCACTGCCACCAACCGCTTCGTCACCGCACCGATTGCCGCGCGCCTTGGCGTCGAAACGCTGCTGGCCACCGAATGCGAAATACATGACGGCCGCTACACCGGGCGCACCACCGATGTGCCGTGCTTCAAGGAAGGCAAGGTCACCCGCCTCAACCGCTGGCTCGCGGAAACCGGCCACAGCCTGGAAGACAGCTGCTTCTATAGCGACTCGATGAACGACCTGGCGCTGCTGGAACAAGTCGCCCGCCCATTCGCCGTCGATCCCGACCCGAACCTGCGCGCTGAAGCCGAGAAGCGCGGCTGGCCGGTGATCTCGCTGCGCTAAATAACCGGAGGTACCGCACCCTTGTAGCCCGGATGCAATCCGGGGATCGGTTGTGCGGGCGCAATGGTTACCCCGGATTGCATCCGGGCTACGGCGCTCGTTGCGCTAAATCCGCCGCACATAAAAACGCCGCCTGATCAGGCGGCGTTTTTGTGTGAGGGACAGATCAGGCCGGCTTGGCGCCCATCAGGCCCATGATCACCAGCAGCAGCAATATGATCAGCCCGGCGTAGACGGCGCTTAGGCGCGGCACGCTAGCCGCGACGCTGGCGCCAGCCGCCTGCCAGGCTGCAAGGCGACCGGCCAGCAGCAGGGTCAACACCACCAGCACAACAAACAGCACATTGCTGAGTAGCAACCAGGTTTGGCTCAGCGGCAAGCCGACTATGCCAACCAGCGCCATCCCGGTTACCGGCAGGCTCAGGGCCAGCAGGCCGAGCACGGGCAGGCTGATCAGGCGGGTGCGTTTGAGCTTGCGTTGCAACACAGCGGCGTCGCCACTGCGCGAGGCTTTCCACAACATAAACAGATGCACCAGCACCCCAACCAGCAAGAGGATGCCAGGCAACATGTGCAGCATTTTCAGCAACGGGTAGTGTTCCATTAATTCAGTCCTACCGGGTTTCCGGCTTATCCAAGAAAGAGTTTATAGGCCGGGTTATCGCTTTCATCCCAGTAGGGATAACCGATGGCTTCGAGCGCGGCCGGCAGCAGATGACGCTCGTCACTGGGTACTTGCAGGCCTGCGACCACGCGACCATCGGCAGCGCCGTGGTTACGGTAGTGGAACATCGAGATGTTCCAGCGGCCACCGAGTTTTTGTAAGAAATTAAACAGCGCACCCGGTCGCTCGGGGAATTCGAAGCGCAGCACCACTTCATCCGGCACAGCGGCAGCATGCCCGCCGACCATGTGACGAATATGCAGTTTGGCCAGCTCGTTATCGGTCAAATCCAGCACCGGGAAGCCCTGATCACGCAGCCCTTGTACCAACGCGGCACGCGGGTCGGTGTCCGGATTGGTCTGCACGCCGACAAAGATGTGCGCCTCTTTATCCTGGTGGAAGCGGTAGTTGAATTCGGTGATTTGGCGCTTGCCGATGGCCTCGCAGAAAGCCTTGAAGCTGCCTGGCTGCTCGGGAATGGTCACGGCGATGATCGCTTCACGCTTTTCGCCCAGCTCGGCGCGCTCGGCGACATGGCGCAGGCGGTCGAAGTTGACGTTGGCACCCGAGTCGATGCCCACCAGCACCTGACCGCTGCAACCTTCGCGCTCCACATACTTTTTGATCCCCGCCACGCTCAGCGCGCCAGCCGGCTCGGTGATCGAGCGAGTGTCGTCGTAGATGTCCTTGATCGCCGCGCAGATCTCATCGGTGCTGACGGTGATCACTTCATCGACATGCAGGCGGCAAACATCGAAGGTGTACTGGCCGATCTGCGCCACCGCCACGCCATCGGCAAACAACCCGACACTCGGCAGCACCACCCGCTCACCCGCTGCCATCGCGGCCTGCAGGCAGTTGGAGTCGTCTGGTTCAACGCCGATCACCTTGATCTCCGGGCGCAGGTATTTGACGTAGGCAGCGATGCCGGCGATCAAGCCGCCGCCACCGACCGGGACGAAAATCGCGTCCAGCTGGCTCGGCTGCTGACGGAGGATTTCCATCGCAATAGTGCCCTGGCCGGCAATGGTGTGCGGGTCATCATAGGGATGGATATAGATGTAGCCCTTCTCGTCCACCAACTTCAACGAATGGGCCAGCGCCTCGGGAAAGCTGTCGCCATGCAGCACCACCTTGCCGCCGCGCGAGCGCACGCCCTGGATCTTGATTTCCGGGGTGGTCTTGGGCATTACGATGGTCGCCTTGACCCCCAGCACCTTGGCCGCCAGCGCCAGGCCCTGGGCATGGTTGCCGGCTGAGGCGGTGACCACACCGCACGCGCGTTCCTCGGCAGAGAGTTGCGACAGCTTGTTATAGGCGCCGCGAATCTTGAACGAGTACACCGGCTGCAGATCTTCGCGCTTGAGCAGAATCTGGTTGCCCAGACGCTCGGACAATTGATTGGCTACTTGCAGCGGGGTTTCCACCGCGACGTCATAGACGCGCGAGGTTAGGATCATCTTGACGTACTGTTCGAGCATGGCGTTATCGCAGGCGGCTTTTGGAGGGAGTCAACGAGTCTACCCCAGGCTCGCGCCGAACGACCATACAAGCAGACCACCTGAGAGCTACTGCGCTCGGTGAGGCGGCCTGACGGGTGAGGTTTTAACGTCACAAGGCACAGCCGCGCTATAATTCGCGCTTTTCCTCACTCCAACGCCAGGCCCCATGATGAACCAGGATCAACTCAAGCAAGCAGTCGCCCAGGCTGCCGTCGACTTCATCCTCCCCAAGCTCGACAGCAAGAGCGTCGTCGGGGTTGGCACAGGCTCCACGGCTAACTGTTTTATTGATGCGCTGGCCAAACACAAGATGGCATTCGACGGCGCAGTGGCCAGCTCCGAAGCCACCGCCGAACGCCTGAAGAGCCACGGCATTGAGGTGTATGAGCTGAATAACGTCAGCGACCTGGAGTTCTATATCGATGGCGCCGATGAAAGCGACGCACAGCTCAACCTGATCAAGGGTGGCGGCGCCGCCCTGACCCGCGAGAAGATTGTTGCCGCCGTGGCCCAGACCTTTATCTGCATCGCCGACGCCAGCAAGCTGGTGCCGGTACTCGGCAGCTACCCGCTGCCGGTGGAAGTGATTCCGATGGCGCGCAGCCACGTCGCCCGTGAACTGGTCAAGCTGGGTGGCGACCCGGTCTACCGCGGGGGCGTGACCACCGACAACGGCAACCACATCCTCGACGTCTACAACCTCGCCATCGTCAACCCGCGCGAGCTGGAAGCGCAGATCAACAATATCGTCGGCGTGGTTACCAACGGCCTGTTCGCCGCCCGCCCGGCTGACGTGCTGCTGCTGGGCACCGCCGATGGGGTAAAAACCCTGACCCGCAAATAGGCCAGAGTGGTCGGGTCAATTCACACAATGCTGTCAACCTGAGTCAAGTGAGCAGCTTTTTTTTGTAGCCCGAATGAACCTCAGGACCAGACGCTTGAGGGTAAAAATACGGCGCATCGTGTGTTCACTCGCAGAGTGCTCAACGCACAACCGCGCAGCCCGAAGCAAAAACTTCGGGCTGCGCGGTTATCTGGGTCAGCCGCGCGCGGCGGCCGGTTTTCAGTTAATCAGTTCTACGCTATCGACATCGATTTCGCGGCTGGTCAGGTCACGGTCGACCTCGCCGGTCAGCTTGACCATGGCCTTTTCGGAAACAGCCTGCGCCGGCCAATCTTCATCATCGATTTCGACCTGGATGGTGCCGGTGGCATCCTTGAACTCGTAGAGTTCATCTTGCAGGCGCTTGACGATCTGGCCCTGCAGCACAACCGGGGTATCGTCGGCAGCGTCCAGCGCAGCCGCCACCGTAGTGACCTGGGTGACGGCGCCTGGACCGGTATAGCCTTCAGCCAACACAGCGACCGAGAACAGCGGGGCAAGCAGCAGAACAAGTGCGGAACGCTTCATGGCGTATTTCTCTATTCGTTAAATGACCTGGTCAGAATAGAGGATGAGGCTGAAGCCAAGCTTAATCTGAGCGTAAGCCACACTTAACCGGCACACCCCATGCGTGGCGTATCCGTAGGGCGGCCGGGCCGCCGTCCGTTCGGAGCGCAGCGACAACCCGCAAGCGTTGTACTGTGCCCATGAACCACGGTGCACTGCCTCCGCCTGCACAGGGTGCAAGGACCTCAGGCCGCTTAATCGACCTGCCTGGGCAGCTCCACCGGCGCGTCCTTGCTGAACACATAGAGCAGGTTGGGTTCGCCGACAATATAGATATTGCCCGCCGCATCCATGGTCACGCCTTCGGCCTGTTTGATGCTGCGGTGCAGGCCGTTCAGACCACCAATCAGGCTGATAAAGCTGACCGGCTGGCCTTGGGCATCCAGCTCCAGGAGCAGACGCGACTCGTCGGAAAGCACCAGGGTGTGACCGGTGCGCGCATCGAAACTCAATGACGATATATCACGCACGAACGCGCGCTTGGAGGGCAAGGCCTGCAGCGTCCCGGCGGCGCCGTCTTCACCGGGAAACGGCAAGCTGAACAGCCCCAGCGGGCCGCGTTCCTTGCCGAGCAATACGCGCTGATTGAGCGCATCCCAGGCAATCCCCTCGAAACCCTTGTTGCCGGCATCGGCAAAGCCCAGGTCGAACGACGGATAGTCCGCCGCATCCAGGCTCTGCGTGTCGGCGTCGATGGTGAACGCAGTCAAGCTGCGCCGACGCTCGTCGATGATCGCCAGGCGCCCGCCGGAGATGACCTCGACACCCTCGGGATCGGAAAAGCCGCTGAGCGGGATGCGCCGCAGCACCTGACCATCCAGCGCCAGCTCGACCAATTGTGGGTTCTTGCCGGTTACGGTGAACAGGGTGTCGCTGGCGGGGTTATAGGTCAGCCCTGAGGTTTCGTCCCGCTCCAGACCGGCCAGCGGCCTGCCCTGCACAACGAGTCGGTAGCCTGGCAACCAGATGCTCGCCTGCTGCTCGGCGACACTTAGCTGACCTTCCTTGAGCCAGAACCAGGCGCGCTCGTCCAGACGCAGAAAGCTGACCAGCAACGCCGTGACAACAACCAGAGACAGCAGAAGCAAATGGCGCAGGCGGATGAATCCAAAGCGTTTGGCAGGCATCGGTACGACTCGAGAAAATCATGGCCGTCAGACTAGCGGCCAACGCTTAAGGTTCGATTACCGGTGGAGGCGCCTCCAGGCGCCCGGCAGGCGTGCGTCTTTACAGCACGCGGCTGACGAAACGCGAGTGCCCGACCAGCTCCAGCACCAACTCGTCGCCCCTGTGCAACGGCCCGACACCAACCGGCGTGCCGGTAAGAATCACGTCGCCCGGCTGCAGGCTGAAGTGGCCGGCGATGTGCTGGATCATCGGCAGGATCGGGTTGAGCATGTCGCGGCTGTTGCCGTCCTGACGCACTTCGCCGTTGATGCTCAGGCGAATGCCGATATCGGCCAGGTCCTCGACCGCATCGCCCGGCACGAAGGGCGCCAGCACGCAGGCACCGTCGAAGCTCTTGGCGGTTTCCCACGGATAGCCCTTCGCCTTGAGCGTGGCCTGCAAGTCGCGCAGGGTCAGGTCGAGGGCCGGGGCAAAGCCGGAAATCGCGTCCAGCACTTCTTCGGCATTCGGCGTGCGCGACAGCGGCTTGCCGATCAGCACGGCAATTTCTGCCTCGTAATGCACGTCACCACGGCCCTCGACCAGGGTAAAACCGTCATCCAGCGGCACCACACAGCTGCCGGCCTTGATGAACAGCAGCGGTTCGCTGGGTACCGGGTTGTTCAGTTCCTTGGCGTGCTCGGCGTAGTTACGGCCGATGCAGACCACCTTGCCCATGGGGAAGTGGATATGGGTGCCGTCGACATACTGGTGCTGGTAACTCATCGGGGACTCCTAGGGATGGGTAGGGTGCACCGCACGCACCACCATTGCCCTGCGCGGGTTTCTGGTGCGCACGGCGCACCCTACAGATCAGAGCGGGAAGATCTTGCCGGGGTTCATAATGCCGTTTGGATCGAACACCGCCTTGATTGCCTTCATATAGCCGATTTCGGCTTCCGAACGGCTGTAGTGCAGGTAATCACGTTTGGTCATGCCGACGCCGTGTTCGGCGCTGATCGAGCCGTTGTACTTCTGCACGGTCTCGAACACCCACTTGTTGACCGTGGCGCACTTGGTGAAGAACTCGTCCTTGGACAGGTTTTCCGGCTTCAAGATATTCAGGTGCAGGTTGCCGTCGCCGATATGACCGAACCAGACAATTTCGAAATCCGGGTA
This sequence comes from Pseudomonas sp., assembly GCF_030683065.1. GTDB lineage: Bacteria > Pseudomonadota > Gammaproteobacteria > Pseudomonadales > Pseudomonadaceae > Aquipseudomonas. The sequence goes on along the minus strand of NZ_JAUXMX010000032.1, from coordinate 31,452 downwards.
GTGCTCGCCGACGATGGCGTCGATGTCGTGCAGGAACGCCGGGACTTTCGATACGGTGACCGAAATATCGTTCTTGTACGGGGTCCAGTGGCTGATGGTCTCGGAGATGTATTCGCGCAGCTTCCACAGGTTCTGCAGTTGCTGCTCGCTCTGGCTCATCACGCCATCGAGCACCCAGCCCTGTTCGACGCAATGCTCGAAAGTGGCGAGCGCCGCTTCGGCCACCAGCTCGCTGCTGGCCTCGAACTCCAGCAGCGCATAAAACGGGCAATCGGTTTCGAACGGCGCGGGCACGTCGCCGCGACCCATGACCTTGGCCAGGGCCTTGTCGGAGAAGAACTCGAACGCGGTCAGGTCCAGCTTGTTCTGGAACGCATGCAGCACCGGCATGATCGAATCAAAATCAGCCGCGCCGAGGACCATGGCCGTGAGGTTCTGCGGCGCACGGTCGAGGCGCATGGTGGCCTCGACGACGAAGCCCAGGGTGCCTTCGGCGCCGATGAACAGCTGACGCAGGTCGTAGCCGGTGGCGTTCTTGATCAGGTCCTTGTTCAACTCCAGCAGCTCGCCGGTACCCGTGACCACTTTCAGGCCGGCAACCCAGTTACGGGTCATGCCGTAGCGAATTACCTTGATCCCGCCGGCATTGGTGCCGATATTGCCGCCCAACTGGCTTGAGCCGCTTGAGGCGAAATCGACCGGGTAGTACAGGCCCTGCTCTTCGGCGAACAGCTGCAATTGCTTGGTCACCACACCCGGCTGACAGGCCACGCTGCGGTCGAATTCATTGAACGCAAGAATCTGGTTCATGTAGTCAAAGGCTACGACCACTTCGCCGTTAGCCGCCACGGCAGCGGCCGACAGCCCGGTACGACCACCAGAGGGCACCAGCGCAATCGTGTGCTGGTTGGCCCAACGCACGATGGCCTGGACCTGCTCGATACTCTTGGGAAAGACGATGGCGCAAGGGGCCGGGGCGAAATGCTTGGTCCAATCCTTGCCGTAGGTATTGAGGGAATCGGCATCGGTCAGCACCTTGCCGGGCTCAACCAGGGTCTTCAGCTCTTCGATCAGCGCAAGGTTGGTCATCTACGGAACTCTCAAACGATTCATGGTCACCCTGAGCACGCTTCATCTGCCAGGGGTGGGCGTTTCGCGGGGTGCTTATGCTAGCATACGCACCCCGTGAATCGTGCTCCCGCGCCGATCTGCGGGGCCCGGTCAGCAACGTAGCTGGCCTTTCCCTGATCACTATTTGTGGGACAACAGGTACTCCGATGAGCAAGACCTCTCTCGACAAGAGCAAGATCAAGTTCCTTCTTCTCGAAGGCGTCCACCAGAATGCCGTGGACACCCTGAAGGCTGCCGGCTACACCAACATCGAGTACCACAAGGGTGCGTTGTCTGACGATGAGCTGAAAGAAAAGATCGCCGACGCGCACTTCATCGGCATTCGTTCACGCACCCAGCTGACCGCCGATGTCTTCGATTGCGCCAATCGCCTGGTCGCCGTCGGCTGCTTCTGCATCGGCACCAATCAGGTCGATCTGGACGCTGCCCGTGAGCGCGGTATCGCCGTGTTCAACGCGCCTTACTCGAACACCCGCTCGGTGGCTGAACTGGTGCTGGCGCAGGCCATCCTGCTGCTGCGCGGCATCCCGGAAAAGAACGCCTCCTGCCACCGTGGCGGCTGGATCAAGTCGGCGGCCAACTCCTTCGAAATCCGCGGCAAGAAACTGGGTATCGTCGGTTACGGCTCGATCGGCACCCAGCTGTCGGTACTCGCCGAAGCCCTGGGCATGCAGGTGTTTTTCTACGACACCGTGACCAAGCTGCCGTTGGGCAACGCCACCCAGATCGCCAAGCTGCACGACCTGCTGGGCCTGTGCGACATCATCTCCCTGCACGTGCCGGAACTGCCGTCGACCCAGTGGATGATCGGTGAGAAGGAAATCCGCGCCATGAAGAAGGGCAGCATCCTGATCAACGCTGCCCGCGGCACCGTGGTCGAGCTGGAGCACCTGGCTGCTGCGATCAAGGACGAGCACCTGATCGGCGCCGCCATCGACGTGTTCCCGGTCGAGCCGAAATCCAACGACGAAGAGTTCGAAAGCCCGCTGCGTGGCCTGGATCGGGTGATCCTGACGCCGCACATCGGTGGCTCCACCGCCGAAGCCCAGGCCAATATCGGCCTGGAAGTGGCGGAAAAGCTGGTCAAGTACAGCGACAATGGCACCTCGGTGTCCTCGGTCAACTTCCCCGAAGTCGCCCTGCCGGCGCACCCGGGCAAGCACCGCCTGCTGCATATTCACCAGAACGTGCCGGGCGTGATGAGCGAGATCAACAAGGTGTTCGCCGAAAACGGCATCAACATCTCCGGTCAGTTCCTGCAGACCAACGACAAGGTCGGCTATGTGGTGATCGACGTCGACGCCGATTACTCCGATCTGGCGCTGGAGAAACTGCAACACGTCAACGGCACCATCCGTAGCCGCGTGCTGTTCTAAGCGCCGCTGCTGGGTAAAAAGGGAAGCTTCGGCTTCCCTTTTTTTATGGCTCTGTCCCAATAGCGCGTTGCGTTCAGTTATCGCCACAGCATTTGAGGTGGTCTGGGTCTGTAGGGTGACGTGGGCCAGCGCTTTTTATGCCTGCCGCTCGCGACTGGTAGACTCCAGAGCCGATCTCAACCGCGCCCGCCTTGTTATGGATAACCCGAACATACTGCTGATCAATACCGCCACCACCCTGGCCCTGGCCATCATCGCCTTATGGCTGGGCTATCAGATCAACCGCCGGGTCGACTTTCTGCACCGCTACAACATTCCCCCGGCCGTGACCGGCGGCCTGCCGATCAGCGCCCTGGTGGCCCTGAGCGAGGTGGCCAGCGGCTGGCAGATTCGCTTCGACCTGGAGCTGCGCGACCTGCTGCTGATCGCCTTCTTCAGCACCATTGGCCTGTCGGCCAAGCTGCGGCAGATGCTCGATGGCGGCAAGGCTCTGGCCATCATGCTCGGCCTGGCCGTGCTGTTTCTGATCTTCCAGAACCTCACCGGCACCGCCCTGGCGCTGCTCGCCGGGGAAAGTCCGTTGTATGGCCTGATCGGCGGCAGTATCTCCCTGGCGGGCGGGCATGGCACGGCCATCACCTGGGGGCAGTTATTCGAGGAGCACTTCGGCCTGGCCAATGCCAGCACCCTGGGCATGACGTTCGCAACAGCCGGGCTGATCACCGGCGGCCTGGTCGGCGGGCCGGTGGCGGCCTACCTGATCCGCCGGCACCAACTGGTGCCCAATCACGCCGACCCCGAACTGCCGCATATCGAGATCAACCAGCAAACCACCTACCTGATCGAACTCAACAGCCTGCTCACCGCGGTACTGCTGATCGCCCTGTGCTTCGCTCTGGGCGCCAGCGTGTATGACTGGCTGTCCGGGCTGGGCATGCGCCTGCCGGCATTCCTCACCGCGATGTTTCTCGGCATCCTGCTGAGCAATGGCCTGGAGCTGTGTCGGGTCAAGCTGGATGCGCGCCCAATCCAGCTGGTGGGCGATATGAGCCTGCAACTGTTTCTCGGGATGAGCCTGATCAGCCTGCCGCTGCTGTCGCTGCAAGGCGCCCTGGGCCTGATCAGCCTGGTCATGCTGGCGCAGGCGCTGGTGATCGCCCTGTTCAGCATCTGGCTGGTCTTCCCACTGCTGGGCCGCAACTACGATGCGGCCTGTATCAGCGCCGGCTTTATCGGCATGGGCCTGGGTGCCACGCCAGTGGGGATCGCCAACATGAACGCGGTAACCAGCCGCTTCGGCCCCAGCCCCAAGGCTTACCTGGTGATTCCGCTGCTGGGCGCTTTTTTTATCGACATCGCCAACGCCGGCCTGGTGCAGTTGCTGCTGGGACTGAGGTGGTTCACCGGCGCACCTTAGCTAAACGCCACAAGCGCCCGCTCGCACCCCAGCACGGATTGAACGCCCCAGTCGCACCCCGGATCGGCTTTAATAACGCTTCGCTTTTGCTCAAGGTTCGCCTACATGCTGCTCAGCCCCGACGACCTCGCCCGGATCAGCGCCCTCACCCTGGAGCATTATCAGCAGTGCGCTGAGGAGTTCCGTGAGGGTACCCGCGATCACGATGTCAGCCAGAACATCGCCGCCCTACTCGGGCATATCCAGGCCGAGGCGCCCTACCAGATCCTCGATTTCGGCTGCGGGCCGGGCCGCGACCTGCGCACCTTCAAGGCACTCGGCCACACGGCCATCGGTCTGGATGGCTGCCCGCGCTTTGTCGAGATGGCCCGCACCGACAGTGGCTGCGAGGTCTGGCGGCAAGACTTTCTGGCCCTCGACCTGCCCGCCGCGCAGTTCGACGGTATCTTCGCCAACGCCGTGCTGTTCCATATCCCCAGTCAGGAGGTGCCGCGGGTGCTGAGTCAGCTGTACGCCGCGCTCAAGCCGGGCGGCGTGTTGCTCAGCTCCAATCCGCGCGGGGAAAACCAGGAAGGCTGGAACGGCGACCGCTATGGCGCCTACTACGACCTGACCAACTGGCGGATCCTGCTCGGCGCCGCAGGTTTTATCGAACAGCAGCACTACTACCGCCCTCCCGGTTTGCCGCGCGCGCAGCAACCCTGGCTGGTGAGCATCTGGCGCCGGCGCTAGAGCAGCGCGGGGAGGGAACTCTCGGGCTGCCGAACGACTGCCTGCGCAAGCCAAGTGAGCCGCCGTTTTTTCTAGCGCGGCTGAAGTCCGTGAGAACGAACGCTCCCGGCTTGCACCCAGGCGAGGCACCTGACGACTGACACAAGCGCTATGTTTCGCTGTATATAGCGCTGGGGCCAGGCTAAAGTACCCAGGCCACGCGCGGCCACCCAGGCGCGGCCTTCAAGTCAAGACTCCAGGAACCCTGCATGGATTACCGCATACCCCGTGCGTGGCTGGCGCTGCTCGCCAGCGCACTGCTGTTCAGCTTGCCGGCCCATGCCGGCAAGATCACCATCGCTGCCGCCGCCGACCTAAAGTTCGCCCTGGATGATGTGGTCGCCGCCTACCAACAGGTGCACCAGGGCGATGAGATCAACGTGGTCTACGGTTCATCCGGCAAATTCCATACGCAGGTGCGGCAAGACGCACCCTACGACCTGTTCTTCTCCGCCGATATCAGCTACCCGCGCCTGCTGGAGCAAGTCGGCCAGGCTGGCTCGCCGGTGGTGCCCTATGCCGTTGGCCGCATCGTGTTATGGAGTGCGACCCTGGATGCCAGCGCCCTGCGCCTGGAAGACCTGGCCAACGACAAGCGCATTCGCCACGTCGCCATCGCCAACCCCAAGCATGCGCCCTACGGCATGCGGGCGGTCGAGGCGCTGCAGGCTAGCGGCCAGTACCAGGGCGTCGAGCCCAAGCTGGTGTACGGCGAGAACATCGCCCACACCGCGCAATTCGTCGACAGCGGCAACGCCCAGGTCGGCATCATCGCCTTGGCCCTGGCGCTCAATCCTGAGCTGTCGGCCAAGGGCGGTTACTGGCTGATCCCGGACCAACTGCACGCGCCGCTGGAGCAGGGCTTTATCGTCACCAAGCGCGCCGAGAACAATAAACTGGCCCATGCCTTCGCCGCCTATATGAGTTCGCCGGCGGCGCGCGCAGTGATGACCCGTTATGGCTTTGTGTTGCCCGAAGCGCCCTCGCCGCAATGAGCGCGACCGATGTCCGGGAGCCAACCCGCTATATGGGCGGGTCGTAAGTTGCGACCCGCGACTCGGTGATGCTGGCGCCCAAGCACAGCCAGTGAAGTCCGCCTGGAGACACTGATGTTTCTCAGCCCTGAAGACCTGCAGGCGCTTGCCCTGACTGCCAAGCTGGCGGCCCTGGTCACCCTGATCCTGCTGCTCCTGGGCACACCCATAGCCTGGTGGCTGGCGCGCACCCAGTCGCGCTGGAAAGGCCCGATCGGCGCAGTGGTGGCGCTGCCATTGGTGCTGCCACCCTCGGTGCTGGGTTTCTACCTGCTGCTGACCATGGGCCCGGCCGGGCCGGTGGGGCAGTTCACCGCCTGGCTAGGCGTTGACCCGCTGCCGTTCAGTTTCAGGGGGCTGGTGGTGGCCTCGGTGTTCTATTCCCTGCCCTTTATGGTGCAACCGCTGCAGAGCGCCTTCGAGTCCATCGGCCAGCGCCCACTGGAAGTCGCCGCGACCCTGCGCGCCTCGCCGCTGGACTGCTTCTTCACGGTGGTACTGCCGCTGGCGCTGCCGGGCTATCTGACCGCCTGCATCCTCACCTTCGCGCACACCGTGGGCGAGTTTGGCGTGGTGCTGATGCTCGGCGGTAACCTGCCCGGTGAGACGCGGGTGGTGTCGGTGCAAATCTACGACTATGTCGAGGCCCTGCAATATGGCGAGGCCCATCGCCTGGCGGCGGTGATGCTGGTGTTCTCCTTTGTCGTGCTGCTGGCGCTCTATGCCTGGCGGCCCAAGCCACGCAAGGTATAAGCCATGGCCACGCAAGCAATCGAGGCGCGTTTCTGCCTCACCTATCCCGGATTTACCCTCGATGTGGACGTGCGCTTGCCGGGCCGCGGGGTCAGCGCGCTGTTTGGTCATTCCGGCTCAGGCAAGACCAGCCTGCTGCGCTGCATCGCCGGCCTGGAGCGCGCGCCGAACGGCTACCTGAGCGTGGCCGGCGAGGTCTGGCAGGACGGCAAAACCTGGCGGCCGACACACAAGCGGCCCCTGGGTTACGTATTCCAGGAAGCCAGTCTGTTTCCCCACCTGGATGTGCTGGGCAACCTGCGTTATGGCCTCAAGCGGGTGAAACATGCGCCACCAGAGGTGCTGGAGCAGGCTATCGAGTTACTCGGCATCGGCCATCTGCTGCAACGTCATCCCGATCAGCTGTCCGGCGGCGAGCGCCAGCGCGTGGCTATCGCCCGCGCCTTGGCGGTGGCCCCGCGCCTGCTGCTGATGGACGAGCCATTGGCCGCTCTTGACCTCAAGCGCAAGCAGGAAATCCTGCCCTATCTGGAGCGCTTGCATGAGGAACTGGACATCCCGATCCTCTATGTCAGCCATTCGCCCGACGAGGTGGCGCGCCTGGCCGATCATCTGGTGGTGCTGGACGAAGGCCGGGTTCAGGCCAGCGGGCCGCTGAAGGAAACCCTGCTCAGAAGCGACCTGCCCTTCCTGTTCGAGGAGGATGCCGAGGCCGTGGTCGATGGCATCGTCAGCCACTACGACGCGGAGTATCGGCTGCTGAGCATCCGCCTGGGCGGCACTGACGCCATGCTGCAGCTAACCCACGCGCCGCTGGCCGCGGGCAAGCCGGTGCGGGTCAAGGTCAAGGCGCGGGATGTCAGCCTGAGCCTGGAGCAGGCCCGGGACACCAGCCTGCTCAACCTGCTGCCGGCCAGCGTCGAACACTGGCTGACGCTGGCGAACCAGGCGCAGATGCTGGTCAGCCTGCGGGTCGGCGACGAGCGAATGATCGCCCGCATCACCCGCTATTCCTTCGACAAGTTGGGTATCCATGCGCAGCAGGCGCTTTGGGTGCAGGTCAAATCCGTCTCGCTGCTGGCGTCCGACTGAGCGCAGCGGTTCAGCGGTTGCGCACATACCGAGCGTCTCCAGGCGCTCGCAGTAGCCAAGCGTTTTTCACCCGTCCTCAAGACGCTGGCCGGCGCGCTGCAAGATCTTCAGGCCCGCTGACGAGTCTGTTGCGCGATGCGGCTCTGCAGGCAGTAGAGATAGGCGAAGCCTTGCTCCCAATAGCAATGCCCGGACGTCACATTGATATGCCCGGCGCCACTCAGAACCGCCGCCTCGCTGCCCCAGTCTGCAGCCATTTCGAGCGCGCGCGCGGCGCTGGCGGCGGAGTCGTTGTCCGAACCCACCAACTGACTAGGAAATGGCAACAACTGCCGCGGGATAGGCGCGAAGTTCCGCAACGCCTGCGGGCAGTTGCTGCGCTGCACATCAGCCGGCGCCACCAACAGGGCACCACGCACCCGCCGCGACAACTCGACCGGCGCACACGCAGCCCAGTGCGCCACGGTGATGCAGCCCAGGCTATGCGCAATAAGAATGGCTGGCCGCGGATCACTGGCGATGCTGCGCGCCAATTCGGCCACCCAGTCGTCAAGACGCGGCGTCATCCAGTCGGCCTGCTCCACCCGTGCACTGTTCGGCAGGCTGCGCTGCCAGTGGCTTTGCCAATGCTCATCGGCCGAGCCTTGCCAGCCAGGCACTATCAGGTAACGGATCGTTTCGTTGCGCATCGTGGGCGCCTCCCGCAGGTTGCAATGGCGTGCAGTGTAGGCAGACCTTACTAACCATAAAAAGAATAAGAAATTATTTGCTTATTCCATAAGTGGAATTTTGCGGGAATGGACTTCAGCCGCTCATATGCCAAAAAATGAATATAAATGTTCTTAAATAGTATTTTTAAGAATACATAAGCCTGCCTAGTATCCGCTCCATGCCCGCTGACAGAGGGTCTGCTGCAGCCAGTAGCGGGAACCTGCCAAGGAGCAAGAACATGACCGCAACCCTTCGTGACCTTGAAGGCCAGGACGCCGCCAGCCTTCTGCGCGAGATCCAGGCTGCCTTGCACGGCCTGAAGTTCGGCTCAGTGGAAGTCACCGTGCACAACGGCCAAGTGGTGCAGATCGAGCGCAAAGAGAAGTTTCGTCTGCAGCCACCGACCGGCAAGCACGCCTGAGCCAGATTACCCATAACCCCAACAAGCCCGACTGGACCACCGGAGGGCGTGACCATGAGAAGAGCCAAGACCATGACCACGCACCGGTACTGCAGCTGTCGCCCGCGAATGCGTAGCTGACCTTCCTAAAAAAACCACAACTCGAATCCAAGTTTTAGGAGCTGCACCATGTCCATTCGCCGTTTTGCCCTGGCCGCCCTGGCCGGCGCCCTGCTGGCCGGCCCAGCTGCCGCCCAGACCCTGCTCAATGTGTCCTACGACCCGACCCGCGAGCTGTACAGCGAGTTCAACGCTGCTTTCAATAAGCACTGGCAAGCCCAGGGCAACGCAGCCCTGACTATTCAACAATCCCACGGCGGCTCGGGCAAACAGGCCCGTGCGGTAATCGACGGCCTGCGTGCCGACGTGGTGACCCTGGCCCTGGCCGGCGACATCGACGAGCTGTACAAGCTCGGCAAGCTGATCCCCGAGGACTGGCAGAGCCGTCTGCCGCAATCGAGCACGCCGTACACCTCGACCATTGTGTTCCTGGTGCGCAAGGGCAACCCCGAAGGCATCAAGGATTGGGATGACCTGGTCAAGCCGGGCGTGGAGGTGATCACGCCGAACCCGAAAACCTCCGGCGGCGCACGCTGGAACTTCCTCGCCGCCTGGGCCTACGCCCAGCAAAAATATGGCAGCGAAGAGAAGGCCCAGGCGTTTGTTGGCCAGCTCTACAAGAACGTGCCGGTACTCGACACCGGCGCGCGTGGCTCGACCATCACCTTCGTCAACAACAACATTGGCGACGTGCTGCTGGCCTGGGAAAACGAAGCCTTCCTGGCCCTGAAGGAAGAGGGTGGCGACAACTTCGAAATCGTCGCGCCGTCGCTGTCGATCCTGGCCGAGCCGCCGGTGGCGGTGGTCGACAAGAACGTCGAGCGCAAGGGCACGCGTAAAGTGGCTGAGGCCTATCTCAACTACCTGTACAGCGATGAAGGTCAGCGTCTGGCGGCCAAGCACTTCTACCGCCCGCGTAATGAGGCCATTGCCGGTGAATTCGCCAAGCAGTTCCCGGCGCTGAAACTGGTGACCATCGACAAGGACTTCAACGGTTGGAAAACCGCACAGCCGAAGTTCTTCAATGATGGCGGCGTGTTCGACCAGATCTACCAGGCCCAGTGACCCGCGCACCCTACTCCTCGTACAGGTTTATGCCATGTCTAGCCGTACTTCCCCCGTCATACCCGGCTTCGGGCTGACGCTGGGTTACACCCTGGTGTATCTCAGCCTATTGGTGCTGATTCCCCTGGGCGCCATGTTCGTGCACGCCGCTCAGCTCACCTGGGCCGAGTTCTGGGCGATTATTTCCGCGCCGCGGGTGCTGGCGGCGCTCAAGTTGAGCGTTGCCACGGCCTTCGCTGCTGCCGTGATCAACGGCATCATCGGTACGTTGCTGGCCTGGGCGTTGGTGCGTTACACCTTCCCAGGACGCAAGGTGATAGAGGCCATGATCGATTTGCCCTTTGCCTTGCCCACCGCCGTCGCCGGTATTGCCCTGACCGCCTTGTATGCCCCCAGCGGGCTGATTGGCCAGTTCGCCACCGACCTGGGTTTCAAGATTGCCTACACCCCGATCGGCATCACCCTGGCGCTGACCTTCGTCACCCTGCCGTTTGTGGTGCGCACTATCCAGCCGGTATTGGCTGATATCCCTCGCGAGGTCGAAGAAGCGGCCGCCTGCTTGGGTGCCAAGCCGTGGCAGGTGTTCCGCCATGTGCTGCTGCCGGCGCTGTTACCGGCCTGGCTGACCGGCTTTTCCCTGGCCTTTGCCCGTGGCGTTGGCGAGTACGGCTCGGTGATTTTCATCGCCGGCAACATGCCGATGAAGACCGAGATCCTGCCGCTGCTGATCATGGTCAAGCTTGATCAATACGACTACACCGGCGCCACCGCCATCGGCGTGCTGATGCTGGTGGTGTCCTTCATTCTGCTGCTGCTGATCAACCTGCTGCAGCGCCAGATCGGCAAATCCTGAGGAGGTCGCTATGTCGTCTATCACCCTGACCGCGTCAGCCTCGGCCAACGCCGCCCGGCGCGGCAACGTGCTGGGTCGCCGGCTGCTGATCCTTGCGGCCTGGCTAGTGTTCGGACTGTTTCTCCTGCTGCCCTTGCTGGTGGTGCTCAGTGAGGCGCTGAAGCAGGGCCTGGGCACCTTCTTCGGCGCGATCTTCGAGGCCGACGCCATTTCCGCGCTGCAGCTGACCCTGCTTGCGGTGGGCATTTCGGTGCCACTTAACCTGGTGTTCGGTGTCTGCGCCGCCTGGTGCGTGAGCAAGTACGCGTTTCGCGGCAAGAGCCTGCTGGTGACCCTGATCGACCTGCCGTTCTCGGTGTCACCGGTGATCGCCGGGCTGGTCTACGTGCTGCTGTTCGGCGCCCAGGGCTTCTTCGGCGAATGGCTGCAGGAACATGACATCCAGATCATTTTCGCCCTGCCGGCCATCGTCCTCGCCACGGTATTTGTCACCGTGCCCTTCGTCGCCCGTGAGCTGATCCCGCTGATGCAGGAGCAGGGCACCCAGGAAGAAGAGGCGGCGCGCCTGCTCGGTGCCAATGGCTGGCAGATGTTCTGGCACGTGACCCTGCCGAACATCAAATGGGGCCTGATCTACGGCGTGGTGCTGTGTACCGCACGGGCCATGGGCGAGTTCGGCGCGGTGTCGGTGGTCTCCGGGCATATCCGTGGCTACACCAACACCCTGCCGCTGCATGTCGAGATTCTCTACAACGAATACAACCACGTCGCTGCCTTCAGCGTCGCCAGCCTGCTGCTGATCCTGGCGCTGTTCATCCTGCTGCTCAAGCAGTGGAGCGAATCACGCATCAACCGCCGGCGCCACAAGGCTGAGGACGAATAACCATGTCGATCGAAATCACCAACGTCAGCAAGAACTTCAACGCGTTCAAGGCGCTGAACGACATCAACCTGAATATCCAGAGTGGCGAACTGGTCGCCCTGCTCGGCCCGTCCGGCTGCGGCAAGACTACGCTGCTGCGGATCATTGCCGGCCTGGAAACCCCGGACAGCGGCAGCATCCAGTTCCACGGCGAAGACGTGTCGCGCCACGATGTGCGCGACCGCAAGGTCGGTTTCGTGTTTCAGCACTACGCGCTGTTCCGCCACATGAGCGTGTTTGACAACGTCGCCTTCGGCCTGCGCATGAAGCCCAAGGGCGAGCGGCCCAATGAAAACCAGATCAAGAAAAAGGTCCACGACCTGCTTGATCTGGTGCAGCTCGACTGGCTGGCGGATCGCTACCCCGAGCAGCTTTCCGGTGGTCAGCGCCAGCGTATCGCCCTGGCCCGTGCCCTGGCGGTGGAGCCGAAAGTGCTGCTGCTCGACGAACCCTTCGGCGCGCTGGATGCCAAGGTGCGCAAGGAACTGCGCCGCTGGCTGGCGCGCCTGCACGAAGAAGTGCACCTGACCTCGGTGTTCGTCACCCACGACCAGGAAGAGGCCATGGAAGTGGCGGATCGCATCGTGGTGATGAACAAGGGCGTGGTCGAGCAGATCGGCTCGCCGGGCGAGGTCTACGAACAGCCGGCCAGCGACTTCGTCTATCACTTCCTCGGCGATGCCAACCGCCTGTATGTCGGCGACGATCATCACGTACTGTTCCGCCCGCACGAGATTCACCTTTCGCGTCAGGCCGAAGAAGACCACCAGGCCGGTGAAGTGCGTGATATTCGCCCGCTGGGCGCGATCACTCGGGTGACCCTCAAAATCGCCGGGCAGAGCGAGCCGATCGAAGCGGAAGTGGCCAAGGATCACCTCAGCCTGGCCAACCTCGCCCGCGGTGAAACGCTGTACTTCAAGCCCAAGGCGGGGCAACCGACCTTTTAAGAGGGGCTGCCGCCTGGCAGTCCGCGATACTCATGCACATCCGCATGAGTATCGCTTCGCTCAACACATCCTACGAGCCATACCAACGCGAGATAGCGCCTCCTTGACGGCACATCTGCGACCAAATCACTCTTTCGAGGCATGCTTGCGCGCCGTGAGCGCAGTAGTCTCTTGCGGTTGATGGATATGTAACTCTGTCTCCATATTGCTCAAAAAAATAATAAGGAGCACCCCGGAATGCGCAACATGCCGTTCTTTCGTCAAATCTCCCTCTGCCTGCTCGGCACCCTCGCCTGCCTCGCGCCACTGGCTTTTGCCGAGGCGGTCAGCCAGCAGGAGCACGTCCAGGTTCAGGCCAGCCGGGCGACCAGCAGCCTGATGCTGTTACGCGGCGAAGGTTTCCAAAAGAAACACCAGGACACCCTCGACGCCGACCTGCAGTCACTGGCGGGTGCGGTGCAAAGCCTGCCGCAGGGCAGTGATACCCTGCGCAGCGCGCACCAGGAACTGGTGGCTCAAATCCGCCGTGGTGTGGCCTTTGGCCCGGACGAAGCAGACATGCCCTGGCGCTACCCGGAAGACCTGAGCAAGGCGCTACTGGGGCTGTTGCAGGAAGCACGTCAGCTGTCGCCAGAGGGCGACAGCGAGCTGGCCGCCAAGCTCGAATACCTCTCCGTGCAGTACCTTAGCCGCGCCTATCTGGGCAACTTTGAAATCGCCCGCGAGCAGACCGATACCTACCTCGGCCAGGACGAGCGCAAACTGGTGCCCGCTGTCGATAGCGAGCTGACTGTGCTGGATGCCAAGGCCGATCCAGACCTGGCCAAGCTGAAGGTTCGCTGGGAATACCTGAAAGCCGCGCTCAACGACCTCAACAGCCAGAGCAGTGCGCTGCAAAGCGCTTCCGGCCGAGCTTTTGCGCCCATGACCGTATACCGCCACACCCGCGCGCTGACCCAGCAGTGGATGGCGATGAACTGACAGCCCTGGCTCACTGTCAGCCTCGGCTCAACGAGGTTGGCCGTGAGCCTGGGCTGCCTGAGCATCAATCGTTGAACGGAGTCGGCGAAATCAGTCTATCGCCAGCTTCGCCCGGATGCAGGTCGGCCCCGCGCGCTGCACCACGGCCTGCTCGACCTCCTGGCGCAGACCAAGCAGAAAGGCGGCCTCTGCGGCGACAAACAGCGGCCCGATCACCAGGCCCATGACATCATCGACGAACGCCGGTTTGCGCCCCTCGTAGTAATGACCGATGAACTGAATGATCCAGCCGATGACGAACAGTGCCAGGCCGCTGCTCAGCCAGAGCATGGTCGACTGCAGCGCCAGCAGCGCGCCCGCCCACAGACAAAGCCCAAGCAATACAGTCATTAACAGGCCGAAACGCAGATCGAGGCGCAGGTAGAACAGCGCGGCGGCCAATGCGGTCAAGGTCGCTGGCGACAACCACAGACCCGCCAACTCCACAGCAGGGCGCGACAACAGCACGGCGACCGCCAGCACGATCAGCGGAATACCGATGAAGTGACTGCAGATATTGCGCCGGTCGCGGTGATAGGCGGCGTACTGGGCGAGGTGATCGACAAGGGTTTTCATTATGATTGTGCTCATGCATGACAGACCTGTGCATGGTGGCTCAACCCCATCGGGCCACACTGTCAGCTAGCCGACAAACGCTGGAGAAGCGCATGAAAGACCCTCACGACTACCGCGCCTGCCTGCGCAGCGGCCACTGGTTCAGCGCCCTACCCGCAGACCTGCAAGAGGCCCTGCTAAACACTGCCCACGTGCACAATCTGGACGCCGGCCAGCGCCTGTTCCATCGTGGCGATCCGCCCAGCGGACTGTATGCGGTGGTCGAGGGCGCCGTGCGCATCGGCGCGGTCAGCCAACAGGGCAAGGAGGCGTTATTGACCCTGGTCGAGCCGCCTTACTGGTTCGGCGAGATTTCCCTGTTCGACGGCCAGCCGCGCACCCACGACGCCTTCGCCGAAGGTGCCTGCACCTTGCTGCTGGTGCCCCAGGCCGCTCTGCTCGCCCTGCTCGAACGCCAGCCGCAGTATTGGCGCGACTTCGCCCTGCTGATGAGCCACAAGCTGCGCCTGGCGTTTATCGCCCTGGAGCAGATCAGCCTGCTCCCCGCCGCCCCACGCCTGGCGCGGAGGCTACTGATGATTGCCGAGAACTACGGCGAAGGCGAGCCGCGCCGAGTCCTGCACCTGCCCCAGGAGCAGCTGGCGCTGATGCTGGCGATCTCGCGGCAAACCACCAACCAGATTCTCAAGGAGCTACAAACCCAAGGCATCGTGCGCCTGAGCTATGGCGAGATCGAAATCCTCGATCTGCCGCGCCTGCGTCAGGCGGCGATGTAAACGGCACGCTACTCAACCCGCCCGGTGCACGCGATAATCGCTGCGGTGCCCTACGGCCCGGTTCTTCGACACAGAGTACGCATCCTTCCCGATAGCCAGAGCCCAATACCCCGATGCCCGTCATCTCAACCTCGAGCGACACTGCCACCCTGCCCCTGGTCCTGGCCGGGCCGCTGTTGCGCCGTTTGCAGCCTGATCGGCTGTTGCTCTGGCTGGTCGGTTCACAGCCGCTGCCACTAACCCTGCAGCTGGTGTTTGCTGCAGAGGGCGCGCCGACACGTTACGACTACCCGCTGACGGACGAATACTGCCAGGTGATCCAGATTGGCGAACGGGCGTTTCTGCACCTGGTCGACCTGCCACTGCAAACCCCGCTCCCCTGCGATGTGCAGATCGACTACGACCTGTTGGTCGCAACTGGCGGCCAGCCGCCACAAGGCATCGCACAGTGGGCAGCGCACCTGCTGTATGGCAACGCCCAACGTCCGAACTTCGTCCTGCGCTCACGCATCGACCAGTTGTTGCATGGCTCCTGCCGCAAGCCACACCACCCGGCGGCAGACGGCCTACTCTGCGCCGACCGACTACTGGCGCCCCCCCATAGTCCCAGCCAGCGCCCGGCCTTGCTGCTGATGAGCGGCGATCAGGTGTACGCCGACGACGTCAGCGGGCCGATGCTGCATGCCATTCATCAGTTGATCGAGCGCCTGGGTTTGTTTGGCGAGCACCTCGATGGCGCGCTGGTCGCCGACAGCGACGCGCTCTATAAGCACCCGGCCAACTACTACCAGCGCGCCGACCTGCTACCGGCGCTGGCGAGCAACGAAACCCTGCGCGAGAAATTCTTCGGCGGCGTGGCAAAGCCCATTTTCACCAGTAGCAGCGCCGACAATCACCTGGTCACCCTGGCCGAGGTGCTGGCGATGTATCTGCTGGTCTGGTCGCCAACGCCCTGGACCCTGCTCGCCACTGAAATGCCTACGCTCGGTGCAGAACAGGCCGCACGCTACGCGCGGGAACGCGTACCCATCGACACCTTCCGCGCCGGGCTTGGCGGTGTAGCTCGCGCCCTGGCCCACTTACCGACCCTGATGATCTTCGATGACCACGATGTCACCGATGACTGGAACCTCTCCGCGCTATGGGAACAAACCGCCTACGGTCACCCGTTTTCCAAGCGCATCATCGGCAATGCACTGATCGCCTACCTGCTGTGCCAGGGCTGGGGCAATAATCCAGACGTGTTCACCGAACACCTGCAACAGATCCAGGCGATGAGCAGCGGCCGCGACTGTCACAATCACCTGGACAGTGCTGCCCAGGATGGCCTGATCGAGCAACTGCTGCATTTTCACCACTGGCATTATGTGCTGCCCACCACCCCTGCACTGGTGGTGCTCGACACCCGCACCCGGCGCTGGCGCAGTGAGCACAACCTCAAGCGGCCATCAGGGCTGATGGACTGGGAGGCGCTGTGCGAGCTGCAGCAGGCGCTGCTCGACCATCCTTCGGCGATCATCGTCTCCCCGGCACCGATCTTCGGGGTCAAGCTGATCGAGGGCGTGCAGAAGCTGTTCAGTTGGGCCGGGCACCCCTTGATGGTCGATGCAGAAAACTGGATGGCCCATCGCGGCGCGGCCCAGGTGATCCTCAACATCTTTCGTCACTCGCGTACCCCGGGCAACTACGTGATTCTCTCCGGGGATGTGCACTACTCGTTCGTCTACGAGGTGCTGATTCGCCAGCGCAAGCGCGGACCGCACATCTGGCAGATCACCAGCAGCGGCTTGAAGAACGAATTTCCGCCGCGCTTGCTCGACTGGTTCGACCGTCTCAATCGCTGGCTCTACGCCCCCTGGTCGCCGCTCAACTGGCTGACCAAGCGGCGGCGCATGCAGGTTGAGCCGCGTATCCCGTCACGCAGCAAGGCTGGCGAGCGCCTGTGGAACGGTGCAGGGCTGGGCCAGGTGTTCTTCAACGACAACGGCCAGCCTTGTGCGATTTATCAGCTGAATGCCGACGGCTCGCCAGCGGTGGCCTTCGTTGATAATCGCGACAAGGCACCGACCTAGCAAACCTCACTCAGCCCCGCAGGAAGACGCTAAAGGCTCGCGGGCATGGCCCGCTCCTACAATAGGCGTAACCCTGTAGGAGCGGGCCATGCCCGCGATCTGTTATGGCGAATGGCTTAGCGCAGCTTCTCCAGCATCTGGTAGTACCACATGCCGGCGGCCAGCATCGGGTTGCCGAACAGGTCGCCGAGCGGCACCTTGATCTGCTTGCAGGCGGCGAAGGTGTCGAACTGCTGCAGCGTACCGGTCAGGGCGTTGGCCATGATCTCGCCCATGATGTGGCTGGTGGCGATGCCGTGCCCGGAGTAGCCCTGGCAGTACCAGACGTTGTCCGAGAGCTTGCCCAGCTGCGGGATGCGGTTGATCACGATGCCCATGGCGCAGCTCCACTGAAAATCAATGGCGACGCCCTTGAGCTGCGGGAAGGTCTGCTCGATGCCCGGGCGCAGCTCCGCAGCAATGTCCCGCGAGTCGCGCCCCGAGTAGTTGCAGCCACCGCCGAACAGCAGGCGACCGTCGGCGGTCATGCGGTAGTAATCAAGGACGAAACGGCAGTCGTACACGGCCAGGTCCTGCGGGTTGATTTCCTTGGCCAGCTCACCGAGGGGCGCGGTGGTGACGATGCCGCCCATGGCCGGGAAGATCAGACCCTTGAGCTTTTTCGCCTCCAGCTTGTGGTAGACATCACCGGCCAGCAGCACCTGCTTGGCATTGATCCGACCTTCGGCGGTGACCACCGCCGGGGTGGCGCCGTGGATGATCTCCAAAACCTGCGAATGTTCGAAGATCAGTGCACCCAGGCTTTCGGCTGCTCTGGCTTCGCCGATACACAGGTTGAGCGGATGCAGGTGCATGTTGCGGCTGTTCTTCAGCGCGCCGCAGTAGAGGTCGCTGGCCAGATGGCTCTGCACCCCGGCGCGGTCGAGCAGGGTCACGTCGCTGGCCATACCATGGCGCACGGCCTCAACGTGAGCGGCCTCCAGCTCGTGCATATGCACCGGCTTCATCGCTGCGTGCAGATGACCGTGCTTGAGGTCGCACTGGATAGCGTATTTTTCTACGCGGCTCTTGATGATTTCGTGGCCGCGCCAGCGCAGGTGCCAGATAAAGTCATCCACCTCCTCACCGAGGGTGTTGCGCATCTGTTTGGTCATCGCCGCATCGCCCGACAGACTGCCGGTGACCTGGCCGCCATTGCGCCCGGTGGCGCCCCAGCCGATCTTGTTGGCTTCGACGATGGCCACCTTGAGGCCGCGCTCGGCCAGTTCGACGGCGCTGGCGACCCCGGTGAAACCGCCACCGATAATCACCACATCGACATTCAACTCGCCCCTGAGGGTCGGGTAGTCGGTTTCCTGGTTGAGGGTGGCGCTGTAGTACGACGGGCAGCGCTCGGCTGCCGGGATGACGGCATTGATAGCGGCGGTCATGGGGAAATCCGTTGTTATGAGCCGCGGCCTTGGCGGCGGCTGTTGATCGGCGCGTTCGCGGCTAAAGCCCCTCCTACAAGGATCGCGGGGATCCGTGGGAGGGGCTTTAGCCGCGAAGCTTCATAATGGGGTCGACTCAGGCCTGGCTCAGGTACCAGCGCCAATCCTGCTCGCCGACTTCGGCCATGAACTGGCGGTACTCGGTGCGCTTGATCGCCAGGTAGACCTTGAGAAACTCCTGCCCCAGGGCCTCGCGGGCCCAGCTGGAACGCTCCAGCGCCTGGATCGAGATCAGCCAGTCGGTGGGCAGCAGCTCCTTGGCCTGGGCATAGCCGTTGCCCTCGATCGGTGCGCCCGGATCGAGCTGCTCGCGGATCCCGCGGTGGATACCGGCGAGGATCGCCGCAGCCGCCAGATAAGGGTTGGCATCGGCGCCGCAGATGCGGTGCTCGATATGCCGGGTGTTGGCCGGCCCGCCCGGCACGCGCAGGCTCACGGTGCGGTTATCCACGCCCCAGGTCGGTGCCAGCGGTGCGTAGCTGTTGGCCTGGAAGCGCCGGTAGGAGTTGGCGTTGGGGCAGAACAGCAACAAGCAGTCGAGCAGGCCCGCCAGCATGCCCGCGACAGCTTGGCCCAGCAGCGGCGTGCCAGCAGGTGCCTCACTGGCGAACAGGTTGCGACCCTGCGCATCGGCCAGGCTGACGTGCATGTGCATGCCGGTTCCGGCCAGGTGATCGAATGGCTTGGCCATGAAGCAGGCCTGCATCCCGTGCTTGTGCGCCACGCCCTTGACCAGGCGTTTGTAGCGTACCGCCTGATCCATGGCCAGCAGCGCATCGCCATGCTCCAGGGTGATTTCCACCTGGCCCGGGGCGTATTCGGAAATCGCCGTGCGCGCCGGGATGCCTTGCAGCTTGCAGGCCGCGTAGAGATCGGCGAGGAACGGCTCGATCTGCTCCAGCTCGCGCAGGCCATAGACCTGGGTGCTGCGCGGACGGCCACCGTCACGGTCGAGTGCCGGCTGCGGGCGACCCTGGCTGTCGCGCTGCTGGTCGAGCAGGTAGAACTCCAGCTCACAGGCCATCACCGGGTGATAACCCTCGGCCTTGAGCGTGTCTATCACCTGCACCAGCACATGCCGCGGGTCGGCAACGGTGGCTGGCATGCCCTCGCTGGGGTGCATGCTGACCTGCACGGCGGCAGTAGGTATCTGCCGCCAGGGCATGCGGGTCAGGCTGCCCGCCAAGGGATAGGCGCGGCAATCGATGTCACCGACCTCCCAGACCAGCCCGGTGTCTTCGACGTCATCGCCGTTGATGCTCAGGCCAAGGATAGTGCTCGGCAGTGGTCGGCCGCTGGCATACACCGCGAGCAGCTCATCGCGGTGCAGCAGCTTGCCGCGCGGCACGCCGTTGGCGTCGAGGATAAACAGCTCGAAGAGTTCGATATCGGGGTTTTGCACCAGGAAGTCCTGGGCATCTTGCTCGGAGGCGAATGGCATGAGGCTCTCGTTAGCGCCAAGCGGCGCACGTCCGGCCGGTGGCGGCAGGACACAATCATCGGAAGGGCTGCACACAAGCGCAGCCGACTTATTCAGATTAGAACGAAAGCGCTATCCGGTGGGCGGGCATGACGGCAATGCCATAACGCCCAGAACGCGAGAATTTCAGGCAGTAGCGGGTTGAGCCTATCGGCACCAAAAAACATGCACTCCCGTCGCGACGGGAAGAACAGAGGGCGAACCAGACAACTCACGGGCGAATTCATTGGCTGAGACTCGCATGCTGGCGAGCGAGGGTTAAACCTGACTTTTCACACGCTCAGTTGTGATGATGCTAAACATTCGACCGCCAAGCGCGAGCCAGGTCGCCGATCGTGCAGGCGCTCGTTCGCCGTCTTCGACGAAGCACTGTCGTGCAGCAAACTGGAGGTAACCGCGCTTGCTGGTCTGCTGGCACCTGTGGGAGCTAAGCGGACAACGTCCGCCCAACGATCAACAGCTTCGCGCCGGGTCAGCCTGCTACACGTGCGCGGGAAAGCGTTTGGGAGCAGCCGCAGTAGGCGAGCGTTTTTTTACACCTTCTCAGGCTTGTAGCCCAGGCGCAAACCGCCCCAGTGCCGGCCCTGCACCTGAATCGGCACGGACAAGTCGTGCATCAGTTCGCCGGTATCGCGCATGTAGGTTTGCAACAGCAGGCGCTGTTGATGACTGCCACAGCGGCTGCCGGTGCGGTCGTTGAACAGGCGCTTGCTGCGGCTCTTCGCCGTGTCCCGCACGCGGTCGCCGCTGGCCGGATGATTGAAGGCACTGTTGTGGGTGGGTACGTAGCCTTCCGGGGTGCTGGCGATGGCGAACACCAGCCCTTCGTGGCGCGCCAGCAGCGGCTCCTGCAACGTCGGCAGGACCTGATCGGCATAACGGTCGAAACGGGTCTGGTACTTGGCCGGAAAACTACCGGGAATCGGCTGATAGTGACGGTCGAACAGGTCGTCGAGACTGACCCGGCCAGCCTGGATATCGGCCTCGAACTGGGCGGCGATGCTCGCGGCCCCTTCACGGGCGAGGTCATAGATACGCTGGTGGTAGTCGTCCAGGCCCACGGCGGCGAGCTGTTCGCTGACGGTCTCCGCCTGGCCGACCAATTGTTCGGCGGCGCCACCCAGTTGGCGGGTCTGCGCCTCACTGGCATGCACGTCGCCGCGCAATTGCTCGACGGCGACAAACAGGCTGGCCAGACGCTCATGGTTACTCGCAGCGCCAGCGCTGATCTGCGCGACCTGACTCTCAACGTCCACGGCCAGCTCGGCGATGCCCTGCAACTGCCCGCCCGTCTCCTCGATCTGCCGGGCAGCCTGGTCCAGTTCGCTGGCTTGCTCCTGGATATGCGCCACCACCGCCGAGCTCTGCTGGCGGATATCGCTGACCATCTGGCCGACTTCTTCAGTGGCCGTGGCAGTGCGGGCGGCGAGGTTGCGCACTTCGTCTGCGACCACCGCAAAACCACGGCCCTGCTCGCCGGCCCGCGCCGCTTCGATGGCGGCATTGAGCGCCAGCAGGTTGGTCTGGCTGGCAATCGACTGGATCACCAGAGTGACCTGCTCGATCTGTTCGGTGCGGCTGCTCAGGCCGCCGATCAGCTCGCGGCTGGCCGCTGTCTGCGCGCTCAGGTGCTGCATCCGAGTAATCGCCTGAAGCAGCGCCTGCTGGCCGTCGGCACTGCTTTGGCGCACGGTCTGCGCGGCATTCAGGGCCTGCTCGGCACGTCGGGCACTGTCCTGTTCGGTATGGGTGATGGCGTCAGCGCCCTGACTGATTTGCTCGACCGCGAGCAGCTGCGATTTCAGTTTATCGGCCAGCTGCTGCACCGTATGCGCCACTTGGGCGGCGGACAACGCGTTATGGCAGGTGTGCTGGGAGAGGTTTTGGCTAAGTTCGGCGAAGTCTGCAGCCGCTGCACTGTGGTGCGCAGCAGTATCCTCACCGCGCCGCCAAGGACCAAACCAGGGCCATAGGGCTAGCACTAGCAACAACCCAATGCTCAGATAACCAGGCAGCGGGACTTGCTGAGAGACCACGATCAAGGCGACTAGCCCGAGCACGTGCATGATGCAGGCGGTGGGGGAGCGGGTAACGGCAGAGCGCATGACGGACCTCATAGTTTTTATTCTGGCGAAACCAGGGCCAACTGCATCCTTACTCACGCAGTTCGCACACCTGTCGCTCAAGCATCTGAACCGGGCGCGCAATGCAGGCGAATCGCTCGCCTACTCACTGAGTCGGCTGACGCGGGGCGATCTGTAGTCAGCCCCGATAGCCGCTGGCGCAACGATGCTTGATTCGATCACTCAACGCAGCGAGAAACCATGGCACTTTGGTAGCACATGGCTAGCCGCAAAGGCGATGGCGCTGGATAAACCCACGGTCGAGGTAATCCTTCCAGCGGCCAAACAGGCGGCCACCCGCGCTGTAGTCGCGCCAGCTGAGCAAGGCGCCACCATCGCCGGTGGCGAGCAGTGCCAGGCTTTGCCGCTGAGGGCGATAGTCGCGCAGCGGCAGACCGCGCAGCGCAGCGTTGAGGTTGGCCGCCAGCACCGGTGCCTGACGCACCGAATAGACCCCGCTTTTGCGCACTCCCGGCAGACTGGCGCAATCACCGACGGCGAAAATATGCGGATGGGAGAGACTTTGCAGGGTTGTTGCAATCTGCACAAAGCCGGCTTGATCGTCGCCCAAACCGCTCTGCGCCAGCCAGGGCAGTGCCTGCGCACCACTGGCCAGGAGCAGGCGCTGGCCGCGCCAGACCGGCGCCTCGCCACTGATCAGGCAGTCGCCGTCGATGCGACTGATTGGGCAATCTTCACGCACCCGCACGCCGCGCTGACGTAAATGGCCGAGGGCGCGCATGCGCAGGCCAGCCGAATGACCGGCCAACAAGTGACCACGGCAAAACAGCGCCAGCGCCGGCACTTGGTCGGCCAGCGCGAGGGCCAGCTCGACCCCGGCCGCACCACCGCCAAGGATCGCCATGGGCTGCGGATCGGCCTGCCAGTTCTGCCAGCCGGCAAGAAATTCCGCGAAGGGTTTTACCGCCAACACCTGCATGCCGGCGCCCACTTGCGGCGGATGGAAAACCTGAGCGCCAACATTCAACGACAGCCAGTCGGCATTCAGGCCCCGACCATCGGTCAGGTGCATCTGTTGCTGTACGGCTGACAGCGCCTCAGCCTGACCGATAATCAGCTCGACCTTGGCCGCTCGACACAGCGGCGCCAACTCGACCTGGCAATCGGCTGCGACGTAGCGCCCGGCCAGCAAGCCCGGCAACATCCCGGAGTACCACGCCTCGTACCCGGCACTCAGCAAGGCAATGCGCCCAGGCGGTCGTTCGATCCGCGCCCAACGGCGCAATACGCCGAGGTGGGCGTGGCCGGCACCGATCAATAGCAGGTCATAGTGGTTCATCGAGCCGAGGCTTCCCTTGATTCACGGCTGAAACAGTGACCGCATGGTAAAGACTATGCGCCTGGTCTGTCGTCAAGCGATAGCAGGTTCACGGTTTGACCTGCAATTTCGGTGCGCTGAAATGGCTCTCGACACGCTCGCGGGTGTTGTCGCTGTCGGCAGCAAACACCACGCCCAGGATGCGCCGCGGTGCGCTACCGAAGGCGGCAATTGCATCGGCGCGCAGGTCGCGACGCTCTTCCTGCCACTGCCCAAGCGGCGTCTCCGGGCCACGCAGTACCAGCATCTCTACCGTCTCGGTATAGGCACTGGGGGCGCGCGTACCGGGCGCGGCGCGGTTATCCCAGACATAGCTCAGGGTCGCAGCCGGCAGATCCGGGTCGAAGAAGGTGCGCGCCAAACGCAACTTCTGCCGGGTGACAAAGCTCAGCGAATCCAGCGGGTAATCCAGCAGTACATAGACCCGCGCCGCGTAGTCGTCACCCTCGCGGGTGGCGAAGCGGGCCTGCTCCAGCTTCTGTTCGGTGCGCCATTGCCAGCTCAGCTGCCAGGGCTGATCGCCTGGCAGATCCAGCGGATGCAGCAAGCCGCCAGCGGCGGCATCGGCCTTGATCTGCAGCACCTGCTGCCCACCCTGGTCGACCAGAGTGCGCTCGGACGGTTTGAGTTTGGGGATATCAGCCAGCCGCCAGGGTGATGACCATTCGCCTGCGGGCGGGCCGGCCGTCCAGGGCGTCAGCAGATTATCCGCTGGCGTGAACGGGGCGAAAGCCAGCAGCACCAGCAACCAGCCGCGCATCAGCTGCGCCTCCAGCCATGGAAGCGCTCGACCAGGCGCAACAACCCCTGGGGCGCGTGGGCGCGTTTCCACTCGCCGGCCGCGTATTTATTGGCCTCGCTCATGGTCGGATAGGTATGAATGGTGCCGAGAATCTTGTTCAGCCCCAGGTTGTACTTCATCGCCAGCACATACTCGGTCAGCAATTCGCCAGCGTGCTCGCCGACGATGGTGACGCCAAGAATCCTGTCCTTGCCGGGCACGGTCAGCACTTTGACAAAGCCATGGGCGGCCTCGTCGGCAATCGCCCGATCCAGATCGTCGATGCCGTAACGAGTCACCTCATAGGCAATGCCCTGGGCCTGCGCTTCCGTCTCGGAGAGGCCGACGCGGGCCACTTCCGGGCCGGTGAAGGTGCAGTGCGGAATCACCCGATAATCCACTTTGAAGCGCTTGAAGCCACTGAACAGCGCGTTAACCGCCGCATACCAGGCCTGGTGCGCTGCCACATGAGTGAACTGGTACGGACCAGTGACGTCACCCACCGCGTAGACATTCGGCAGACGCGTGGCCAGGTATTCGTCGGTTTCCAGGGTGCCGTTGGGCCGCACGGTAAGGCCCAGCTCCTCGACACCATAGCCGGTGACGTTGGCCACCCGGCCGAGGGCCAGCAGCAGGCCGTCGAAGGCGATGGTCACCTCTTCGCCGGTGTCCAGGTGACGGGCGATCATGCGCTGCTCGCCATTGACCATCTCAAAGCGTTCGGCTTGATGGCGCAGGCGCAAGTCGACACCATCGGCGCGCAGGCTATCCATCACCGCGGCACTGGCATCGGCATCCTCGCGCGGCAACAAGCGCCCGCCGCGCTCCACCTGAATCACCTGGCTGCCGAGGCGCTGAAACGCCTGGGCCAGCTCACAGCCAATCGGCCCACCGCCCAGCACCAGCAGCCAGCGCGGTTGTTCGCGCAGCCCCCAGATGGTGTCCGAGGTATAAGCCTGCACCTGCTCCAGCCCAGGGATGTCCGGAACCAAAGGCCGAGCCCCGGCGGCAATGATCAGATTACGGCTGGTCAGGGTCTGACCGTTGACCTCCACGCTCCAGGGCGAAAGGATTTTCGCCTCGCCCTGGATCACCTCGACCCCCAGACCGCTGTAGCGCTCCACCGAATCATGCGGCTCGATATCGGCGATCACCCGCTGAATACGCGCCATTACTGCCGCGAAATCCACGGTGCCCTGCACGCCACTAAAGCCCAGTGCAGGGCCTTTTTTTAGCTCGTTGGCCAGTTTGGCAGAGCGCAACAGCGCCTTGGATGGCACGCAGCCAGTGTTCAGGCAGTCGCCGCCCATCTGGTGTTTTTCGATCAGGCTGACCTTGGCCTTCACCGCCGCCGCGATATAGGCGCTGACCAAGCCGCCTGCGCCAGCGCCGATCACCAGCAGATTGCGATCAAAGACCTTGGGCTTGTGCCAACCGGCATAGACCCGCCGCGCCTGCACCAAGCCGAGCAGTTTGCGCGCGATCAAAGGAAACAGGCCGAGCAGAATGAATGCCCCGAGCAGCCCCGGCGAGAGAATACCGGCCAGCGAATCCAGCTGGCCCAGTTCGCGCCCAGCGTTCACATAAACCAGCGTACCCGGCAGCATACCCAGCTGACTGACCCACCAGTAGGTGCGCAACGGCAGGCGGGTCAGGCCCATGGCCAGGTTGATCAGGAAGAACGGGAACACCGGCACCAGGCGCAGGGCAAACAGATAAAACGCACCTTCGCGCTCGACCCCGGCATCAATCCCGGCCAGGCGCTGACCGAAGCGCAGCCGCACCCAGTCGCGCAACAGAAACCGGCTGCTGAGCATGGCCAGGCTCGCGCCCATGGTGGAGGCGAAGGACACCAGCACAAAACCTTCGAGTAAACCAAACAACGCCCCGCCCAGCAGGGTCATCAACGCAGCGCCGGGCAACGACAACGCGGTAACGGCGACATAGGCGATGAAAAACAGCCCCGCTGCCTGCCAGGGATTGCTCATGACCTGGGCGTTCAGCGCCGCCTGCTGCGCCTTGAGCGCGTCCAGACTGAGGTACTGACCGAGGTCGAAGACAAAAAAACTGCCCAGCAGGGCGAGAATCAGACCCATCAGGGCGATTTTGCGGCTATTCATCAGTCAGCGCCTCCTGAGCGCACAGGCGTTGGCACAGGCTGAAACCGGCCAGCAGGGCATGCTGTGGCTGATCCGCCACGGCGCCCAAAATACGTGAGCGATAAGACAACGCCGCCGGGCTGGCTGTCGGCCATTGGCGGTCGAAGTCGGCAAGAAAAGCCTCGTGAGCGTAGTGCAACGGCAGTGCCTCGATAAACAACCCATCCCGCTGGCAGCGATACAACGCTGCCGGATGGGCCGTGGTAGCAATCCGGCTGATCAGCCCGTAGTGGCCGTCAGCGAAGTTCGGTAACCCGGCCGCGCCATTATTAATCAGCGCGCCATGGGCCAGATTCAACGCCACCGCAGCGCAGGTGTGGCTGGTAGCCAACACCCTGACCTGCTTGGCCGCCAACCACTGATCCAGTTGCTGCTGGCGCCCAGGCTCGGCCAAGGCCTCACGGGCGCAGCTCCAGCCAGCCAGGGAGTATTCATCACCGTGACTGATCGCCACCCGCTGGCCGCCGACACTGACCAGCGCCGTGGCCGGGCGTGCGGCCAGTCGCGCAGCCATGCCAGGCAAGCGCTGCACAGTCTGGCTCAACTCGCGCTGGATGGCATTGGAGCGCTCAACCAGGGCGTCATCGACGCTTGCCGGGTAGGCGCAGCCGCAACCAGCGCCACTGTCATCGAGTCGCCCGAGTTCGGTTTCGACGTTGCCGCGCAAGGCCAGATGCCCGCTCAAGCCCTGCTCTACTTCTTGAAAAACAGGTGTATCGCAGTCGAACCAGTGGGCATCGCCGTTGAATACCACACGCGCCTGCGGCTCTGCATCCAACCGTTGCTGCAGCGCGGCCAGGGCCTGGCGATTGCCGTAGAGGCCACCAACCACATACAGACTCTGGCAGTCGAACAACGGCTCGCCAGCGAAGGCATCGCTGGGCAAACGGTAATCCAGCGGGCAATCGCGACCGGCGCGCATCAGGCTCGACCCCGCAGCCAGCCAGGAATCAGGTAACCGAGCACGCAGAGACCCAGGCCATACAGGTTGACGCCCAGCAGCAGCGCATATTTGCCGTCGCCGATGGCCAAGCTTTGCGGAATCCAGCCAAGAGTGAGGGCTACGCCCAGGCCCAGGCCAGTCCAGAAGCTCAGGTGAAAACCCAGTCGCGTCGGGGTGGTCAGGCCGTGCAGGATAAACACCGGCGCCAGGCCGATAACCATGGTGCCGCTGATAGTCGTGGCCTTGAGGATATCGGTACCAGCGATCATCGGCAGGTTACCCAGCAAGGCAAACACCACCATCACCGCCATGCCCACGCCGATGGCTTTCTGACCCAGGTCGCGGCCTGCCAGTTTCGGCAGCTCACGCCCGGCCAGCTTGGCCAGGCTGGAGAAGGTCGAGTCGAGGGTCGAGCCAGCGGCCGAAACCATCACCACCGTCATCACCAGCAAGGCACCGATGCCCATGGTCTTGGCCAGGGCCGCCGGCACGTTATCCGAGGCGGCCAGGCCGGTGAGCTGGGCATGCACGCCGATCAGGCTGAAGGCGAGAATGGCGAAAAAGCCCAGCACCCCGGCGATGACGAAGGAGCGGCGCATGGTCTTTTCTTCGCTGATAAAGCCGCGATCGGTCAGTACCGGGTCGTGGAAACCGTAGCTGAAGGCTTGCAGACCGGCGACCAGGAGCAGATCGACGCCGGCATTCAGTGCCCAGTTACTGGTGCTGACCAGCTCGGCAGGCGAATGCTTCGGCAGCACCAGGCTGAGCACCCAGACCAGCGCGACGATAAAGATGGCCGCCTGAGCGGCATCGGTGAGGATCGAGCTGCGCAGGCCGCCACGCAGGCTGTAGGCCAGGGTCACGGCAGTGAACAGCAAGGCCGAGGCGATAAACTCCAGGCTGCCGGAGTCGCCGTAATAGCCGCCAACCACCGCTGTATTGCTCCACACCTCGTTGAACAGGCGAATCAGAATGGCTGCCGAGAACGCCAGCGCCGCGCCACGCCCGTAATGGCTACTCAGGAAGCTCACCAGCCCGGTAGCCGCATAGCGCCGACGCAGGCGATAGATGACGAAACCGGTCAGCGGGATCGACAACCAGTACATGGCATAGGCCAGACCGCCGACCAGGCCATAACTGGCGCCAAGGTTGGCGGCGTTGGTCACCGACTTGGCGAAGATCCAGCTGATGAAAATACTCGAGGTCAATAACCAGGGTGCCGCGCTCCGCCCCTGACTGTCCTCGCCATTGAAGAAACCGCCAAGCGTCACGGCACGCGGCGCCAGCGCCAGCATCAGCACGCCGTAGAGCACAAGAAAGCCCCAGAAAAACAGCCCGGTAAGACTGGTGGGTTGCATGGAACGGTCCTTAGTAGATGGCTATATCGGCGGGTGTAAGGTGCACCGTGCGCACCAATGCTTCATTCCCTGCGGTGGTGCGCACAGCGCACCCTACGGGGTTAGTCATTAAGCGCGCCGCCACAGCTGGAGCCTTGCCCGGCGGTACAGGCATAGCAGTGATCACGGGTGACGATGGGGTTGCCATCAAGGTTGGCGCCCAGCAGATCGCGCAGGTGCGGCCGATCCCGGCCGATCACCTCAGGCAGCACCAGCGGCAAGTCGAGCATCTGGTTAAAGTCACAGTCGTACAGGTAGCCCTGCCAGTCGACGCTGACCAGGCTGCGACACATCAGCGGCTCGAGGTTTTCCGGGCGGTAGCTGTCGCGCAACAACTGCATATAACTGTTGAACTGGCCCTTGCTGACCAAGGTGCTACCGAAACGCGCGATCGGCTGGTTGGTGATGGTCAGCAGGTTGTTGAAGACAATGCCGAAGTCTTCGGCCAGGTGACGTTTGTAATCGGCCTCCAGCTGCGCTTGCGCAGGGGGCAGGCTGGCGCCTTGCGGGTTGTACACCAGATTCAGAATCAAGCCGCTGCCTTGCATGCCGTAGCCCAGTTTATTGAGCATCTGCAGGCCGACGATACTGGCGTCGAACACGCCATCGCCGCGCTGCTTATCGACGTTATCGCGCGAGTAGCAGGGTAAGGAGGCGCTGACTTCCACCCCCTGATCGGCAAGAAACTGCGCCAGATCCTCATAGCCCGGCTCACTCAGAATGGTCAGGTTGCAGCGGTCGATCACCCGCAGGCCTTCACGGCGCGCATGCAGCACGAGCTCACGAAAACGCGGATGCATTTCCGGCGCGCCGCCGGTGAGGTCGAGGGTGCGCACGGAATGGGCGTCGATCACCTGATGCAACAGCGCCAGACTCTCATCGGTCATCGCTTCGGTGCGCGTCGGCCCGGCATTCACGTGGCAATGCAGGCAGCGCTGGTTGCAGCGGTAGGTCAGGTTGATCTGCAGCGCTTCCAGTTGGCCACGGCGAATTGCCGGAAAGGCCAGTTGGTCGAGCAAAGGCAGCATGGCGTGCACGGGTGACTCCTTGGCGGGCGACTGCCGATAGGGCATCCGACTTTGGGTACGAACTATAGAGACAGACCGGGGCTTTTTGTTACGACGCCATTGATACGAATTATGAGCAAAAAACTGTAGACCCCTAAATCTGTCGACAGCGACGCGGTCCGGGCCTGCATACGCAGTGAAATCGGCCGCTGACACCGTCGTATGGGTCGCCACTTTATAGTACGAAGGCTCAATATTTATTGGCTGTGACCGAGATAAGATAGGCGCCCCATGCGTACAGACCTCAATACCCTTGGTCTTCAGGAGCAGTAACCATCATGTTTGACCGCAAATGGCGTTTGCGTTGTGAAAGCCTTGAACAGGAAGTCCGTCGTCTGGAGCAGGACAAGCTTGCCACACAGCGTGAGCTGGTTGAGCTACGTGCCTTTCAGCAGCAGACTCAGCTTGATAGTAATGAACTGAACCGCGTAACCCGCTATGAGCATGAACTGCATGGCAAGCTTGCCCGCTTCGAGGATTCTCTGCAGCAAACCCGCGATGGCGTAGTCCAGCAAGCTGAACGGCTTGGCCATGAGGTCGAAAAACTCAACCAGAACAGCGGCATCTTTCAGGAAACCTCTGCGCTACTGGCGGGCTTCTCCGACTCGCTGGGCAGCATGGCTGAGCAGGGCGTAAGCAGTGTCGAGAGCGTCAACCTGCTGCAACAACGGGTCAGCGAAATCAGCCGAATCGTCGAACTGATCAAGGCGATTTCCGACCAGACCAATTTGCTCGCGCTGAATGCGGCGATTGAAGCTGCCCGAGCCGGTGAACAGGGTCGTGGTTTTGCCGTGGTGGCCGATGAGGTACGCGCACTGGCCCAGCGTACCAGCCAGGCCACCCAGGAAATCAGCGCCCTGGTGGGCAGTATCAACCAGGAAACAGACAGCGCAAGCCGCTCCACCAGCAGCCTGTCCAGCGAAGCGACGCGTCTGTCCACGGACGTTGCACGCTCAGCACAGACCCTGGATGAGATGGTCGTACTCGGCGAACACATGAGTCAGCTGATCGAAAACATCGCCCTGGGCTCGTTCTGTGAGGCGGTCAAGCTCGACCATCTGCTGTTCAAGCTAACCGTGTACCAGCGCCTGTTCCTGCATGACAACAATACCCAATTGAGCACTCACACCACCTGCCGCCTGGGGCAGTGGTACCAGAACAGTGGAACCACGCAGTTGTATGGCAAACAGCGCAGCTTCCAGCAACTGGATACGCCGCATAAGACGGTGCATGAGCGCGCTCACGAAGCACTGGAATCCGCTCAGCAGCAGGATTGGAACAAGGTACTGCGCGCGGTCACCGAGATGGAGAAAGCCAGCATGGAAGTCAACTCACTGATCGCCGAACTGGCCCATCAATAAGCACCCAGTCACCTCAGGCCGCAACCCGCCACTGCGGCGCAATGTCCGAGGCGCAGCGTGCCGTATACAAAAGGCCCGCTTGCGCGGGCCTCAGTCAAACGCCCAACATGCTGAGCCGTGGGGTTTTCACTCGGGTCAAGCCAGCTCGTCGAAGCACTCGGCGATGATCGCCAGGCCACGGTCGAGCAGGGCATCTTCGGCGGTCAGCGGTACAAGCACCCGCAACACGTTGCCGTAGGTGCCGCAGGACAGCAGGATCAAGCCCTTGTCGCGCGC
>NZ_JAUXMX010000028.1 GCF_030683065.1 Pseudomonas sp. | reverse complement strand
AAAAGCGTTCACGACGGGTTTGCTTACGCTTACCAGCGTACTCAGCATCGGCGAAGGAGATCTGCTTCATCGGAAAACTCGGCGGGTGGTGTCCGGCTATTTTGCCAAAATCAGGAAGTCTTTTTCAGAGTTTCCCTAACGGCAACGCAGCGGCTACCTCTCTGGTTGATGACGTGCTGCGTAACGACCCAGGCATCTACCCGGACGCCGCCACCATGGCCAAGATCTACACCTTCCCAGACCTGCCAGCCAACGCGCAACGCGCGATGAACCGCAGCTGGACCAAGATCAAATCGGGTAAGTAATGCCATAGCACTAGTGGTGTGCGGCGGGTTGCTCCGCCGCATTCACCCACAACAATAAGGAAGCTCCTATGCGTCGTATTCCACTTCTGGCCGGTCTGTTGGCGGCCGCCGTCAGCGTCTCCGCCGTGCAAGCCGCCGAGCCTGTGGTCAAGGTCTACAACTGGTCGGACTATATCGGCGAAACCACCCTGGCCGATTTCCAGAAGGCCACGGGCATCAAAGCCCTCTATGACGTGTTCGACTCCAACGAAACCCTGGAAGGCAAACTGCTGGCGGGCCGTTCCGGCTACGATGTGGTGGTGCCGTCCAACCATTTCCTCGGCAAGCAGATCAAGGCGGGCGCGTTTCAGAAGCTCGACCGTAGTCAGCTGACGAACTGGGAAAACCTTGACCCGGCCCTGCTCAAGCAACTGGAAGTCAACGATCCCGGTAACCAGTATTCGGTGCCTTATCTGTGGGGCACCAACGGTATTGGCTACAACGTGGCCAAGATCAAGGAAGTACTCGGTGTCGACGAGATCGACTCCTGGGCAACGGTCTTCGAGCCCGAGAACATGCAGAAGCTCGCCAGCTGTGGTGTCAGCTTTCTCGACTCGGCAGACGAGATGATCCCTGCAGTACTCAACTACATGGGGCTCGACCCCAACACCCAGAGCGCTGAGGACTACGCCAAGGCCGAAGCCAAGCTGCTGGCTGTGCGTCCTTACGTGACCTACTTCCACAGCTCCAAGTACATCGGTGATCTGGCCAACGGCGATATCTGCTTAGCGGTAGGCTTTTCCGGCGACATCCTGCAGGCCGCTGACCGCGCTGAAGAGGCCGGTAAGGGCATCGAAATCGCCTACACCATCCCCAGCGAAGGCGCCAACCTGTGGTTCGACATGCTCGCCATCCCGGTGGATGCCAGCAACCCGAAAGAAGCCCACACCTTTATCAATTACCTGCTTGATCCGGCGGCCATTGCCGGTGTCAGCGATTACGTCGGTTACGCCAACCCCAATATCAAAGCTGGCGAACTGATGGACCAGGATGTTCGCAATGATGAGTCCGTGTATCCGCCACAAGCGGTGTTGGACAAATTGTTTATCTCGGCGGAGCTGCCGGTGAAAGTACAACGCCTGATGACACGCAGCTGGACCAAGGTCAAATCGGGTAAATAAATTAAAACGCCCGGCCAGCGTGGCTGGGCGCTACTTTTGCGGGGTTTTGGTAATGGCAGTTGCTTCCAGTGCCTATAAAAAGGTTCTCGAGGGTGATCAGCAACCGAAAGAGGTGCTGGTCAAAATCGAGCGTGTGACTAAGAAGTTTGATGAAACGATTGCCGTAGATGACGTTTCACTAACCATCAACAAGGGTGAAATCTTCGCTTTGCTCGGTGGCTCCGGCTCGGGTAAGTCGACCCTGCTGCGCATGCTCGCCGGTTTCGAGCGGCCGACCGAGGGTCGCATCATTCTTGATGGCGTCGACATCACCGACCTGCCGCCCTACGAGCGGCCGATCAATATGATGTTCCAGTCCTACGCGCTGTTCCCGCACATGAGCGTGGCCGACAACATCGCCTTCGGCCTCAAGCAGGACAAGATGTCCCGGGCCGAAATCGACGCGCGGGTCGCCGAGATGCTCAAGCTGGTGCAGATGAGCCAATACGCCAAGCGCAAGCCGCACCAACTGTCCGGCGGGCAGCGTCAGCGTGTGGCCCTGGCCCGCTCCCTGGCAAAAAGCCCGAAACTGCTGCTGCTCGACGAGCCGATGGGCGCTCTGGATAAAAAACTCCGCTCGCAGATGCAGTTGGAATTGGTGGAGATCATCGAGCGGGTCGGCGTGACCTGCGTGATGGTGACTCACGACCAGGAAGAGGCCATGACCATGGCCCAGCGCATTGCCATTATGCACCTGGGTTGGATCGCCCAGATCGGCAGCCCGGTGGACATCTACGAAACCCCGACCAGCCGTCTGGTCTGCGAATTTATCGGTAACGTCAACCTGTTCGAAGGCCAGGTGGTCGAGGACATGGAAGGCCACGCACTGATCGCCAGCCCGGATCTTGAACGCAATATCTACGTCGGCCACGGCGTCAGCACCTCGGTGCAGGACAAGAGCATCACCTACGCCATCCGCCCGGAAAAACTGATCGTTAGCACCGAGCAGCCGACCTGCGAATACAACTGGTCGCGCGGCACCGTGCACGACATCGCCTACCTCGGTGGTCACTCGGTATTCCACGTGCTACTGCCAAGTGGCAAGGTGGTTCAGTCCTTTGTTGCCAACGCTGAACGGCGTGGCGCCCGGCCTACCTGGGACGATGAAGTATTCGTCTGGTGGGAGGACGATAGCGGGGTGGCATTGCGCTCATGAACATTATCCGAAGCATCAGCCGCCGCATGCCCAAGGGCCGGCACCTGGTAATCGGGGTGCCGTTCCTCTGGCTGTTCCTGTTCTTTATGTTGCCGTTCTTCATCGTTTTGAAGATCAGCTTCGCCGAAGCCGACGTGGCCATCCCGCCCTACACAGACGTGTACAGCTGGGTGGAAAACAAGCTCACGCTGATTATCAACCTGGGTAACTACATCTTCCTCAGCGAGGATGCGCTGTACCTGGCGGCCTATTTAGGCTCGTTGAAGATGGCGACCATCAGCACTGTACTTTGCTTGGCAATCGGCTTCCCGATGGCCTACGCCATCGCCCGTGCCGATAAGGACAAGCAGATGGTCCTGTTGCTGCTGATCATGATGCCGACCTGGACGGCGATCCTGATCCGCGTGTATGCCTGGATGGGCATCCTCAGCAACAACGGCCTGCTCAATGGTTTTTTGATGTGGGTGGGGGTGATCAACGAACCGTTACAGATCCTCAACACCAACATTGCCGTGTACATCGGCATCGTCTATTCGTACCTGCCATTTATGATCCTGCCGCTGTTCGCCAACTTGGTTAAACACGACCAGAGCCTGCTGGAAGCTGCCTCGGATCTGGGTTCGAGCACCTACAACAGCTTCTGGAAAATCACCGTGCCGCTGGCCAAAAACGGCATCATCGCCGGCTGCATGTTGGTGTTTATCCCGGTGGTGGGTGAGTTCGTGATTCCTGAGCTACTCGGTGGCCCGGAAACCCTGATGATCGGCAAGGTGCTGTGGCAGGAGTTCTTCAACAACCGCGACTGGCCTGTGGCTTCCGCTCTGGCGGTGGTGATGTTGGCGATTCTGATCGTCCCCATCATTCTGTTTAACCGTAACCAGGCTAAAGAAATGGAGGGTCGACCATGAAGCGTTTCAGTTTCTCAACCTTTATGCTGTGGGCCGGTTTGGTATTCATCTACCTGCCGATGCTGATTCTGGTCATCTACTCGTTCAACGCCTCGCGCTTGGTGACGGTGTGGGGCGGCTGGTCGCTGAAGTGGTACATCGGCCTGCTCGACAATAGCCAGTTGATGAATGCGGTCATGCGCTCGCTGGAAATCGCCACCTACACCGCGATTGCTGCCGTTGCACTGGGCACCATGGCGGCGTTCGTACTGACCCGGGTGACCCGTTTCAAGGGGCGCACCCTGTTCGGTGGCTTGGTCACCGCACCGCTGGTCATGCCCGAGGTGATCACCGGTCTGTCGCTGTTGCTGCTCTTTGTGGCCATGGCGCAGCTGATCGGCTGGCCTGCCGAGCGGGGTGTATTGACCATCTGGATCGCTCACACCACCTTCTGTTCTGCCTATGTGGCAGTGGTAGTGTCGTCGCGTCTGCGTGAGCTGGACCTGTCCATTGAGGAGGCGGCCATGGACTTGGGTGCCAAGCCGTGGAAGGTGTTCTTCCTGATCACTATCCCGATGATTGCACCGTCCCTGGCGGCTGGCGGCATGATGTCCTTCGCCTTGTCGCTGGACGACCTGGTACTCGCCAGCTTCGTCTCGGGCCCTGGCTCCACCACCCTGCCCATGGAGATCTTCTCCGCCGTGCGCCTGGGTGTGAAGCCGGAAATCAACGCGGTAGCCAGCCTGATCCTGCTTTCAGTATCGCTGATGACCTTCATCATCTGGTTCTTTGCCCACCGCGCCGAGGAACGACGCAAGAAGGCGATCCAGCAAGCCATGGACGAAAGCACCGGCGCCCACCTGCAAAGTGGCCCGGACAGCCGCCGCGATCCGTCGCAGAACCACGCCCCCGCTTAAGCGCAGGCTTGGGTAAACCTAAAAGGGTCACCGCGGTGACCCTTTTTTGTGGCCGTGTCGGGTAGGGTGCGCCATGCGCACCGGCCACTGCTGGCGAGGGCTAGGGCGGCATCGGCGCGAAGCGACAGCCCGCGCAGATGGCGCCGCGCCGACACGCCATGGCGTACTGCCTGCGGCGAGTAGTGCCCTACGGCTTACGCGCGATTTCGCCTTGGTGACATTGCGTGTTGGAATGCTGCGTACGTTAACTGTACATCCATACAGATTAAGCTTGCCTGAGACTGCGTCACTGCGCATGCTGTGCAGCATTGTGACAAGGAACCAATGATGGCGGCCATGCGGCTCTTCCTCTGTGAAAAACCTTCCCAGGCCAAGGACATCGCCAAGGTGCTCGGCGCCACCCGGCGCGGCGATGGCTGCTGGCTGGGTAGCAACCTGACAGTGACCTGGTGCATCGGCCACCTGCTGGAAACCGCACCGCCGGACGCCTACGACCCACGCTACAAGCGCTGGGTACTGAGTGACCTGCCGATTATCCCCGAGCGCTGGAAGATGCTGGTCAAGCCCAAGACCGCCGGCCAGTTCAAGGCGGTCAAGCGCCTGCTCGGCGAGGCCGACGAGCTGGTCATCGCCACTGACGCCGACCGCGAGGGTGAGATGATCGCCCGCGAGCTGGTCGAGCACTGCCGCTACCGCGGGCCGATCCAGCGCCTGTGGCTGTCGGCCCTGGATGATGCGTCCATCCGCAAGGCCCTGGCCGCGCTCAAGCCCGGTGCTGAAACCTTCAGCCTCTACCATTCGGCGCTAGGGCGCTCGCGCGCCGACTGGTTGATCGGCATGAACATGAGCCGGCTATTCACCCTGCTCGGCCAGCAGTCTGGTTATCAGGGCGTGCTGCCGGTGGGCCGGGTGCAGACTCCGACCCTGCGCCTGGTGGTCGACCGCGACCGCAGTATTACCGCCTTCGTGCCGCTGCCGTACTGGGCCATCGAGGTGCCGCTGCTGGCCGATGGCACCGCGTTCAGCGCTCAGTGGCGTGCCGCGGTTGACGAGCAGGGTCGCTGTCTTGATCAGGCGCAGGCCCAAGCGGCGGCGACGGCCATGGGCAATGCTGCCAGCGCCCGGGTGATGAAACTGCACACCGAGCGCATGCGCGAGGTGCCACCCCTGCCGTTCGATCTCGGCACCCTGCAGGAAGTCTGCTCGAAAAAGCTCGGCCTCGGCGCCCAGGAAACCCTAGATATCGCCCAGGCGCTTTACGAAACCCATAAGCTGATCACTTACCCGCGCAGCGATTGCGGCTACCTGCCGCTCAGCCAGCACGCCGAGGCGCCGGCTATCCTCGCCGCCCTGGGTCAGGCCGATTCCGCTCTGGCGGGCCTGCGCGAACACCTGCAGGCGCAACGGCGTTCGCGGGCCTGGAACGATAGCAAGGTCAGCGCCCACCACGGCATCATCCCGACCGCCGCCGCGCAGAACCTGCAGCGTTTGGACGGCAAACCGCGGGCCGTCTACAGCCTGATCCGTGCGCGCTACCTGGCGCAGTTTCTGCCCAATCACGAATACGACCGCACCCAGGCCGACTTCGACTGCGCCGGCCAGGCTCTGCGCGCGGTCGGCAAGGTGATCGTCGAATCCGGCTGGCGCCGCGCCCTGCCCGAAGCCCTGACCCCGGCCAAGGGCCGCGAAGCGCCTCCCGCGCAAGCCCTGCCGGCGTTGCGCGAAGGGCAGGACTGCAGCGTGACCGGCGTGACCCTCAAGGACCTCTGGACCCAGCCGCCGAAACCCTTCACCGAAGGCGATCTGATCAAGGCAATGAAGAACGTCGCCAAACTGGTCGACGACCCGCGCCTCAAGCAGAAACTCAAGGACACCACCGGCATCGGCACCGAAGCGACCCGCGCCGGGATCATTCAGGGTTTGCTTGATCGAGGCTACCTGCTCAAACAGGGCAAGGCCCTGGCCGCCACCCCGGCCGCCTGCAGCCTGATCGACGCTGTCCCTCGCGCCATCGCCGACCCCGGCACCACGGCGATCTGGGAGCAGGCGCTGGACATGGTGCAGAGCGGCGAGATGAGCCTGGATGAATTCGTCGCCAAGCAATCGGCCTGGATGAGCAAGCAGGTGCAACGCTGCGCCGGCCTGCGCCTGACTATCAGCGGTCCCGCCAGCCCAGCCGCTGCCGCGCCTTGGAAGGGCAAGCGCAAACCCGGCAAGCGCAAGGCAGCGGTTAGCAAGCGAGGCGGGCCGCCAGCGCCAGGTCACGCGGGAAAGGCCTGAGGGCGGCCATAATCTGCGGGCAGCCAGATGCAATTGTAGGAGCGGGCTTGCCCGCGAGGCGCAGGCAAGCAAAGCCATACACCCGGAACACGGCGGATATTCCCATACAAACAGGCTGTTACGGCGTTTTCAGCGTCACCGTGGGGATGGCGTCGGTATTGGTAATCACGGGGCGCTGCGGCAAGTAATTAAGCAGCAGCTCGGTTTCCTTTTTGACCGCGGCGTAGCACTCGCAACTCAGCGTTTCAAGTTTCGATCGATCAAGCACTTTGATCAATCCGCGTGAATATGAAATTACTCCTAGCTGCTGCAGCTTCGACGCCGCCTGAGTGACGCCTTCGCGGCGAACACCGAGCATGTTGGCAATGAACTCCTGTGTCATGGTCAGGTGGCCGTGTGACAGTCGATCCATGGACAGCAGGAGCCAGCGGCAGAGTTGCTGGTCGATCGAATGGTGCCGATTGCAAACGGCAGTCTGAGAAACTTGCGTGATCAGGGCCTGCGTGTAACGCAGCATCAGCATCAACAACTGGCCGTGGCGATTGAACTCTTCCTTCACTCGCGCTCTGGGGAGTCGATAGGCGTAACCGGCGCTCTGTACCAGTGACCGGCTCGGCGTGCTTTCGCCGCCCAGAAACAAGGTGATGCCTAGCAACCCTTCGTTGCCCACCACGGAGATCGCGGTTGATGCCCCGTTTTCCATCACGTACTGCAACGAAACGATGGAGTCGGTAGGAAAGTAAACGTGACGCATGGGGCGTCGGGACTCATACAAAACTGCGCGCAACGGCAGTGGCACCAGCTCCAGATGCGGAAACAGCCGGCATTGAACCTCGGGCGACAAGGCGGCCAGAAGATGATTCTGCTGGGGCTGTGGTTGGGGCTGGGATTTGGCGGGCACGTCGGCGCTCTTGGAGCTGATGATAGGGCAGAGATTACCCGATCACAGTCGCTGCAGCGTATTTTTCGCGCCGCGCTAATGCGCTGCATTAGCCCGCCGACTCTGGTGCCATGAGCGCGCGCATGAGGCGAGCCGACGCTTGATTTAGCAGGCCAGTGGTTACGCTGAGGTCAGGGCGGGCGTTGCCTGAGGAGCCGCGCAAGACATGCCACTGCCTGCTGGCCTTCGCTGCGCTCACCCCGCTCGGCAGCGCATGGCGCAGCCGTTCGTTTCGGCCGCTACGCTGGGTGATGGGACGCTCAATTCCGTCACGGTCGCTGCGATGCAAGTGAACCCACGCGGGTGCAGAGTGTCTGTCAGCTGGGGGGTGCTGGGATGGCACCATGTTCCGCCTGGGGAAATTTCTCTGTGTGTGCCCCGTCGTGCTGCGGCAGTTCCATGTCCGCTTTCAGGCTGCGCCAACGTCCGGTATTGGCTGTTGCGTGCGGGTTCATCGGTTCGGTCAGCGGGCTTTTATTCCTTCCATTTCATGTGAACATCACCATGTCCCTATCTCGTTATCTGTCTGCACGGCTTCTCCATTTTCCCTGGCTTGCGCGTTGTGCCCTTGGCACCGCTCTGCTCGCCGTTTTCGCTAGCGTCGGTGTGCAGGCTGCCGAGAGCCAACGCTGGATCAGCGACAGCCTGAGTACCTATGTGCGTAGCGGCCCGACTGACGGCTATCGGATTGTCGGCACCCTGAAGTCCGGGCAAAAGGTCGAGTTGCTCGGTGTGCAGGGTGAATACAGTCGGGTTCGTGGCGAGTCAGGTGATGCGGTCTGGATTCCCAGTCGAGATCTGCAGGAGGTGCCCGGTCAGGCCGAGCGACTGCCGCAACTGGAGCAGCAAGTGGCCGAACTCGGCGCTCAGCTCACCACGATTGATGACCGCTGGAAGGTCAGGGTCCAGGGCATGCAGGAGACGCTCGATTCGCGCAAGGCGCTGATCGAAGAGCTGGAAGCTCGGAGTAAGGCGCTCGATGCGGAGTTGACTAGCAGTCAGTCAGAGCTCCGCACTGTTCAGGCGCAGCTGGGTGATGAGAATAATCAGCTGTTGATGCGCTACCTCGTCTACGGCGGCGGTATTGCGGGTATCGGCCTGCTGCTCGGGCTGATCCTGCCAGCCCTGACCCGTGGGCGTAAACGCAATGACCGCTGGTTCTAAGCCACGACATGCTGGGCGCCATAGCGATAAGCGAGGGCGCCAAGACGATGTTGTGGGTAGCTGCTAGCGGCTGCTGACAGTGAAGCGTTGACTCAAGCTACTCAGGCGCGCAGCCAGTGAACTCAAGTGCTGACTGTTGTCGTCGAGTGCGGCGGCATCGCTGACATTCTGTTCGGTCACTTGCTGCACGCTGGCCAGGTGCTGGCTGACTTCGTTGCTGACAGCGGCCTGTTGATGGGTGGCGCTGGCGATCAGTTCATTCATCTGCGAGATCGCGTTGATGTCGTGTACTGCCGCAGCCAGCATCTCGGCGGTGTTATGGCTGTCGCTGACGCAACGCTGCACGCTGTCACGGCTCTGCTGCATGGCACTGGCAGCCAGGCGACTGCTGAGTTGCAGGCGGCTGATGATTTCCTGGATTTCAGCGGTGGACAGTGCTGTTTTGCGCGCCAGATTACGCACCTCGTCGGCGACCACAGCAAAGCCGCGGCCCTGATCGCCAGCCCGCGCCGCTTCGATGGCGGCGTTCAGGGCCAGCAGGTTGGTTTGCTCGGCAATGCTGCGGATCACTTCGAGTACTTTGCCGATCTGCTCCGCCTGGGTTGCCAGCGATTGCACTTCACTGTCGGTGCCATCGATGTGTTCGGCCAGCTTGGCAATCTCGCTGCGGGTATGGTTGACCGAGCGGCTGCCTTCCTCCGCCTGCTGATTGGCCGCCTGTGCTGAGCGTGCGGCCTGGTCGGCATGCTTGGCAACCTCGTCAATGGCGCCGACTATCTGTTGCATGGCGGCGCTCATGTAGCGGGTTTCGCCTTGCTGGCGCTCGGCCCCTTCGCGCAGGTGGCGGGTTGCCTCGGCGAGGCGTTGGCCCATGTCGCCGAGCCCCTTGGTTTCGTTGATCACCTGGCCGACCACTTGATCCAGTTGGTCGAGAAAGTGGTTGAAGCGCCCCGTGACTTCGCCGTGCGCAGCACTGCGATTACGCAGGTCAATCATGCTGTCGTGTTCTGTAAGCCGCGCCGCTGTTTGCATCAGCGCCGCGCTTTCTCTTGCCTCGCTGTACGTCTGCTGGGCCAGGTAGACGAGAATGCTGCTCTCCAGCACCACATAGAAAGCATGTACAAACACCACCGGCCAGCTGCCGTTTTCAATCACAAAGACATTGGCGCCTTGCTGCTGTAGGGCGAAGAAGCTCAAGTGATGCAGGGCGATCACTGCGGCGGCGATCACGATCGGCAGCCAGTCGCGGTAATAAACCAAAAATGCCAGCAGCACGAAGATGCCGAAATGCATCTCCAGCAGACCGCCGGTCTGGTTGATGTGCAGGGCTGACATGACCATGAACGCTGCGCCAATTGCACAGCGCAGCAAGCGGCTGCCAGG
Organism: Pseudomonas sp.; assembly: GCF_030683065.1. Classification (GTDB taxonomy): domain Bacteria; phylum Pseudomonadota; class Gammaproteobacteria; order Pseudomonadales; family Pseudomonadaceae; genus Aquipseudomonas. The sequence continues at coordinate 9,723 of NZ_JAUXMX010000028.1, read as the reverse complement.
GATCATATTTTGCAGCAGGGTCATGGTCAGCGCGGTGCCACCGCCTACCAGCAAGGCCTGGCCCCAGGTGCCATACCAATAGGCCAGGCCCATGGCATAGACGAACATTAGCCAGAGAACCACCAGCATGATGCGATCGGCTTTGCGGTAATGGGTGTTAAGGAAGGAATTGCTGCTGCTCATGCCGTGAGACCTCACTGGACGGAGAAAGGGCCTGAATGTGCGGCGGCTGCAAGGATGGGCAGAGCGGTCAGGCCTCGTACATATCTTATACATAAACAATTATATGTATAGGTTTTGTCGGGTGCAAAGGCATGCGCAGGGCTTTTTACGGTTTCAGGTGGTGTGCGGACAGATCTGCTTGCCGCCCCCGACAAAACAGCGTGTCTTGTGCTCCACCTCTAGATTCAAAGTAGCGGCTTTCTGGCAATAGTGCAGCCGCAAGATGGGTGGTGTCAGGCTGGCTTTTAGAGGCTTGTCTCAGGCCACTCGCAGAAGCACCCTACCGCCATGGTGTTGCTGGCGTTGACCGGACGCCCGGCGTTCAGGGCTTCGAGGATCGGCTCGATGAAGCTGTTGCTTGAGCTGCAGGTGACGCCTTCGCTGTAGGGGCCGAAATAGGCCAGTTGGCCTTGCTTGTCCCAGATTGCCACCGCCGGGCTGGCGGGTATTTCGGCGCTGCCGGGGAGCGGGGCGAGGGCCTGCATGGCGCTCAGGGTCGCGGGTAACTGGCCCTTGCTGCCAGGCTTTTGTACGGCATGGAAGGTCACGCCCAGGGGGCCGAAGTGCTCGATTAATTCGGCCAGGTGTTGCTGGTTGCCGATGTTGCACGGGCAGGCCGGATCCCAGAAATGCACCAGGCGAATTGGCCCGGGGCCAGCCAGTTCGGCAGGCAGGCGCAGCTCTGCGCCGGCGAACAATGCGGTTTGCTGGTCGAACGCGCGCACATAGCGCGCCTCGAACCACCAGAAGGCGGCGAGCATGGCGCCAAGCCAGAGCAGTGCGATGAGGCTCGCGAGCAGGGTTTTGCGGCTGGGGCGGGACATGGCAGGATCGGTCGATGAGTGGACGCATAGCTTGCCATGGCCGGCCGGGCAGCAGAATATCTTTAACCGGTCGTGTGGTTGCATAGGCCCCGCGGGAAGTCCGCCTGATTTGATGGAAAGCCTTATGCCAGAACGTTTTCAGCCCGCAGACCTGGTCGCTAATCTGCGACCCTTGGCCGCAGCGACGACGGCCCTGCCGCATGAGCAGGCCTACCGGCGGTTCTATGGTTTCGAGCAGTTACCAACCGAGGGTGGCCTGTTTGGCTACTTTCAGGTCGGCGCTTACCGGATTGCCGCCCAGGTCTGGCTGCCGCCTGCGCCGCGCGCCACGTTGGTTTTGTTGCATGGTTATTACGACCATAGCGGCCTGTATCGCCATGTGATCGAGTGGGCGCTCGGTCTGGGGTTTGCTGTGCTGGCGGTCGACCTGCCTGGGCATGGGCTGTCCAGTGGTGCGCGCGCCAGCATCGACGACTTCGCCGAGTATCAGCAGGTATTGCAGGGCGCGCTGGAGCAAGCTGTCGCCCTTGATTTGCCGCAGCCCTGGCACCTGTGTGGGCAAAGTACCGGCGGCGCGATCCTGATCGATTACCTGTTGACCGGTAAGCCCGCCCCCGAAGTGGGCGAAACGATTCTGCTGGCACCGTTGGTGCGCCCGCGCGCCTGGGGCTGGTCACAGTTGAGTTATCGCCTGCTGAAACCCTTTGTGCGCGAAATTCCCCGGCGCTTCAGCGATAACTCGAGCGACTCCGCGTTTATCGACTTCGTGCACAACCGTGACCCCTTGCAGGCGCGCAGCCTGCCAACCGCCTGGGTCGGTGCCTTGAGTCAATGGGTGCCGCGGATCGAGGGCGCACCTCGCAGCACGCGCAGCCCGCTGATCATCCAGGGCGAAGCGGACATGACTGTGGACTGGTTGCATAACCTGGAAATCTTGCAGGACAAGTTCGCCGCGCCGCAGATATTGCGCCTGGCCGAGGCGCGCCATCATCTGGCCAACGAATCGCCGGCCTTGCGCGAGCGCTATTTCAATTTTCTCCGCGAGCGGTTGGCCTGAGCGCCCCGCTGATTGCAGCTCCGTAGGCGGGGTTAGCGGTGCATGCAGCTGTTTGGCAGGCACCGCGTGACCCAACGCAAGAAAATCGGCTGCGATGGGATTGCCGTCAGATACCCTGCGGCGGCGGTGCCAGGTTTGCGGTGCTCTGGCCAACGGCCAGGCCGGAGCGGATTGCCGCAAGGGCCGCCTGGTAATAGGCCTGGCCTTCTGCCGACTGGGCGAAGCTGACGAACTCGTCGAGTTCCGGGTCGGACAGTTCGCGGTAGACATGCAGCAGGGTGTTGTCCAGGTCCGCGCCGATTTGTTCCATCAGGCGCTGACGCTGGGTGTTGAGCAGGCTTTGCGCGCTATCGCCACCGAATAGGCCGGGAAGCATCTGGCTGAGGCTGTCGGCTGCGACCCCGGCCAGGGCCAGGCTGACTTCGGCGCCAGCTTCCTTGGCCGGCAGCGCCTGGGCCAGGTGGCGAATCAGCAGGCGCCGGGTGGCGCTGGCGTCGATGCGCGGCAAACCATTGGCATACAGTGCCAGCTGGTCGCGGCGGGTGGCGAGTTGTTCGGCGGCGACCACTTTGCGGCCCAGTTCCGACTGGAAAAACTGCAGGGCAGGCTGCGGGTCGCCGAGATTTTGCTGCAGGCTCTGCTGGGCGCGTTGATCGATCGCCAGTGGGGCAAAGCGCTGGTTGCTGTTGCTTACCAGCGCTTCATACACCGCTGGCGGCAGGCTGCTCCGATAGCGCGCCTGCGCAGCACTCAGGGCATCGTTGAAATGCGCGCGTTGTTGTGGCCAGCCGGCTGCCTGATAGAGCTGAACCTGGGCATCTGCCAGGCTGGTGAGGCTGAGGAACAACAGTAAAACTATGGATAAGACGCGCATACAGACTCCTGTCTAGCGGGCGGCTATTTTCGATGGCTTGGCGGCGCTTGTCGAGGCATAGCCAGCAGGCTGGTAGAATTGCTCGCATGGCTATTTCAACTGATCCTGCACTGTTAACGCACATCGCCGACGACCTGGCCGAGCAAGGCTGGTCGTTGCAACCGCTGTTCGCCCCTCAAGCTCTGACCCTCGAACTGGCCGATGAGTGCCGCAAACGTGCCGCGCAGGGTGATTTAATCCCGGCGAGCATCGGTCGTGGTGCCGGCCAGGAGATACGCGAAGGGGTACGTGGCGACCGTATCCAATGGCTGGATGCCGGCTGGTCGCCGGCTTGCGATCATTACCTGGCGCTGATGGAGGGGCTGCGCCAAGCGCTCAACCGTGAGCTGTATCTGGGGCTTGAGGATTACGAGTGCCATTTCGCCTTGTATCCGCCGGGCGCCTTTTATCAGAAGCATCTCGATCGCTTTCGCGATGACGACCGCCGCGCGGTGTCGGCGGTGTTCTATCTCAATCAGGACTGGCAATACCAGCAGGGTGGCGCCTTGCGCCTGTACCTGGCGGACGAGACCACGCGCGATGTACAGCCCCAGGCTGGCAGTTTGCTGGTGTTCCTTTCCGCAGACATGCCCCATGAAGTGTTGCCGGCCAGTCGCGAGCGCTTGTCGCTGACCGGCTGGTTCCGTCGGCGCGGTGACGATCCGTTGTAGTGCCTGTGGCGGCTGTTTTAGGTTCGCCAAGCACCCGTCTGGAAGGATATATGCAGAAGATTCTGGTCAGTCGCTGCCTGCTCGGCCATCGCGTGCGCTATGACGGCGGCGCCCACGGCCCCTTTGCGCTGCTCCAGCGTTGGCAGGCCGAGGGGCGGGTGGTCGCACTCTGCCCGGAAGTCGCCGGGGGCTTGCCGACCCCGCGGCCCGCGGCGGAAATCGCCTCAGGCCAGGGCGCGCAGGTGCTCGACGGCCGGCTGTCGGTGCGGACTATCAATGGCGAGGATGTCACAGCGGCCTTTGTCGCTGGCGCCGAGCAGGCTCTGGCGTTAGTTCGCCAGCACGGCATTCGCCTGGCGTTGCTCAAGGCGCGCAGCCCGTCGTGCGGCAATCGCGAGAATTACGATGGGAGCTTCAGCGGCGTCAAGGTCGCCGGTGAAGGTGTGACCGCTGCTGCCCTGCGTCGCGCCGGGGTGCAGGTCTTCAATGAGGAGGAGTTACTCGCTGCCCAGGCGGCGTTACGGGTGTTGGAGCTGTTATAGGTGGGTGCTCGAAAAAGGCGCATAAAAAATCCGATGCCTGCAGCAGGCATCGGATTCTGTGTTTATCCAGCTGAAGGCCAGGTCTGCTGAGTCAGCAGATGACTGGCCTCCGGTCTTGCGTGCCGGTTTAGACGCTGTAGTACAGGTCGTATTCCAGCGGGTGAACGAAGGTACGTACTTTGATTTCTTCTTCGCTCTTCAGCTCGATGTAAGCATCGATGAAGTCGTCGGAGAATACGCCGCCTTTGGTCAGGAACGCGCGACCTTTGTCCAGCTCTTCCAGGGCTTCTTTCAAGCTGCCGCAGACTTGCGGGATCAGCTTGCCTTCTTCTGGCGGCAGGTCATACAGGTTCTTGTCTGCAGCGTCGCCTGGGTGGATCTTGTTCTGGATGCCGTCCAGGCCAGCCATCAACAATGCGGCGAAAGCCAGGTACGGGTTGGCAGCCGGATCCGGGAAGCGTGCTTCGATACGGCGAGCTTTCGGGCTCGACACATACGGGATACGGATCGAGGCGGAGCGGTTACGTGCCGAGTAGGCCAACATTACCGGTGCTTCGAAACCTGGTACCAGACGCTTGTAGGAGTTGGTTGCCGGGTTGGTGAAGCCGTTCAGGGCCTTACCGTGCTTGATGATGCCGCCGATGAAGTACAGGGCGGTATCGGACAGGCCGGCATAGCCTTCGCCGGCGAAGGTGTTCTTGCCGTCTTTGGAGATCGACATGTGTACGTGCATACCCGAGCCGTTGTCGCCATACAGCGGCTTGGGCATGAAGGTAGCGGTTTTGCCGTAGGCGTCAGCCACGTTGTGTACGCAGTACTTCAGGGTCTGAACTTCGTCAGCCTTGGCTACCAGAGTGTTGAACTGCACGCCGATTTCGTTCTGGCCGGCAGTTGCCACTTCGTGGTGGTGTACTTCGATGATCAGGCCCATTTCTTCCATGGCATTACACATGGCAGTACGGATTTCGTGGTCATGGTCGAACGGCGGAACCGGGAAGTAGCCGCCTTTGACGCCTGGACGGTGGCCCTTGTTGCCGCCTTCGACGTCCTGATCGGACATCCAGGAGCCTTGCTCGGAGTAGATCTTGAACATCGAGCCGGAGATGTCCGACTTGAACTTCACTTGGTCGAAGATGAAGAACTCAGGCTCCGGGCCGACAAATACGGTGTCGCCGATGCCGGTGGTTTTCAGGAACTCTTCAGCGCGTTTGGCGATCGAGCGCGGGTCGCGATCGTAGCCTTGCATGGTGCTCGGCTCGATGATGTCGCAGACCAGAATCAGGGTCGGCTCTTCGGTGAACGGATCGAGAACAGCAGTTTCATCGACCGGCAGCAGGATCATGTCGGAGGCTTCGATGCCTTTCCAGCCATGAATGGAGGAGCCGTCGAACATCTTGCCGATTTCGAAGAAATCTTCGTCCAGGGCATCGCGCGCAGGCATGGTGATGTGGTGCTGCTTGCCCTTGGTGTCAGTGAAGCGCAGATCTACCCACTTCACGTCGTGTTCTTTGATCAGTTGAATCGACTTCGACATGCTGTCCTCCAGATGGATAAGGCTCGAAATGGTGAGCCCTCGATAATGTGGTGTGGCCGTGCGGGATAGTCCGCCAGGACAACCTGCCTCACAAGAGAGCAAATTGCATGCCAGTGCACGGAGATGGGTATGTGCCTTGAAACGTAGGGGTGGCGGGGCTTGTGCAGTGCTTTTTGGCAGTACCTGTGCACCATTATGGGTCGCTAGATTGGGTTGGCGCTCTTTGTTGGTGCGCAACTTGGCCTCGCGATGTTTTTTGATCAAAGCGTGAGCAATTTCCGCTATAATCCGCGCCCCTGTTTTTTGGCCGCCTGGCACACACTGTTTTCATGAAACTGATCGTTAAAGTCTTTCCAGAGATCACCATTAAAAGTCGGCCGGTGCGTAAGCACTTTATCCGGCAGTTGGCGAAGAACATTCGTTCGGTGCTGCGTGAGCTCGATCCGCAGCTGCTGGTAAGTGGTGTGTGGGACAACCTGGAAGTCGAAACCCGGATCAGTGAGCCGAAAACCCTGCAGGCAATTATCGAGCGGCTGGGCTGCATCCCCGGGATCACCCATTTCCTGCAAGTCGACGAGTACCCGTTGGGCGACTTTGACGACGTGGCGGAGAAATGCAAAAGCCACTTTGCCGACAGGCTGCAGGGCAAGATTTTTGCCGTGCGCTGCAAGCGTGCAGGCAAGCATGCCTTCAGCTCCGTGGACATCGAACGCCATGTGGGCAGCCAGTTGCGCCAGCAGTGTGGCGCCGCCGGGATCGACCTGAAGAAGCCCGAAGTCGAAGTGCGCATGGAAATCCGCGACCAGCGCCTGTTCGTCATCCATAGCCAACACGAAGGCATGGGCGGTTACCCACTGGGTTCGCTGGAGCAGACCCTGGTGCTCATGTCCGGCGGCTTCGACTCCACAGTCGCCGCCTATCAGATGATGCGCCGCGGCCTGGTCACCCATTTCTGCTTCTTCAATCTGGGCGGACGTGCCCACGAGTTGGGCGTGATGGAAGTCGCGCACTATTTGTGGGAGAAGTTCGGCAGCTCCCAGCGGGTGCTGTTTGTCAGCGTGCCGTTCGAGGAAGTGCTTGGCGAAATTATCGGCAAGGTCGACAACAGCCAGATGGGCGTGATCCTCAAGCGTATGATGTTGCGCGCTGCCACACGGATGGCTGAGCAGTTGCAGATCAACGCTCTGGTCACCGGTGAGGCGATTTCCCAGGTGTCCAGCCAAACGCTGCCGAACCTCTCGGTCATTGATGCGGCTACCGACATGTTGGTGCTACGCCCGCTGATTGCCAGTCACAAGCAGGACATCATCGACACCGCCTACGCCATCGGTACCGCCGAGTTTGCCAAGCACATGCAGGAGTATTGCGGTGTGATTTCGGTAAACCCGACCACCCGGGCGAAGAAAGATCGTATCGAATATGAAGAGCGCCAGTTCGACATGGCGATCCTTGAGCGGGCCCTTGAGCGCGCTACATTGCTGCCGATCGACAAGGTGATCGACGAGCTGGGCAAGGACGTCAAGGTTGAGGAAGTCAGCGAAGCCCTGGCCAGTCATGTCATTATTGACATCCGTCACCCGGATAACGCCGAAGAGCAGCCACTCGAGCTGCCCGGTATCGAAGTGCAAACGCTGCCGTTCTATGCCCTGAACAGTCGCTTTAAAGAGCTGGATGCCACTCGCCAATACCTGTTGTATTGCGACAAGGGTGTCATGAGCCGTTTGCATGCCCACCACCTGCTTAGCGAGGGGTATGCCAATGTGCGCGTTTATCGTCCGGCATAAGACGCCTGGGTTGAATGGCGGAAGCATCCGCCATCGCCCTCCCGACCTGCAGGCGGGGTAAAAGCCACTGCGCTTTTGCACCGTCTGGCCGAATTCGTATTTAGTTAATATCCGCCGCGTAGACTATGCGGCAAACCGAATCCTCTGATCGAGATACACAAGTGATCGAAAAACTACGCAACATCGCCATCATCGCCCACGTCGACCATGGCAAAACTACCCTGGTAGATGCCCTCCTGCGTCAGTCCGGCACCCTTGAGCGCAACGAGCTCAACGACGAGCGCGTGATGGACAGCAACGACCAGGAAAAAGAACGCGGTATTACCATTCTGGCGAAAAACACCGCCATCAACTGGAATGGCCACCACATCAACATCGTTGACACCCCCGGCCACGCCGACTTCGGCGGCGAAGTTGAGCGCGTGATGTCGATGGTTGACTCGGTGCTGCTGGTCGTTGACGCCCAAGACGGCCCGATGCCGCAAACCCGCTTCGTGACCCAGAAGGCCTTCCAGGCTGGCCTGCGTCCGATCGTGGTAGTGAACAAGGTCGACCGTCCGGGCGCACGTCCGGATTGGGTAGTTGAGCAGATCTTCGACCTGTTCGATAACCTCGGCGCGACCGAAGAGCAACTGGACTTCCCGATCGTGTTCGCTTCGGCGATCAACGGTATTGCCGGTCTGGAACACACCGACATGGCAGAAGACCTGGTGCCGTTGTACCAAGCGATTGTCGACCACGTACCGGCGCCGAAAGTCGACCGCGACGGTCCGTTCCAGATGCAGATTTCTGCCCTGGACTACAACAGCTTCCTCGGCATCATCGGCGTGGGTCGTATCGCCCGTGGCCGCATCAAGCCAAACACCCAAGTGGTTGCGATCGACGTTCACGGCAAGCGCCGTAACGGCCGTATCCTCAAACTGATGGGTCACCACGGCCTGCACCGCGTCGACGTGGAAGAAGCTGCCGCTGGCGACATCGTCTGCATCAGCGGTTTCGACCAGCTGTTCATCTCCGACACCCTGTGCGACCCACAGAACGTCGAAGCCATGGTCCCGCTGTCCGTGGACGAGCCGACCGTTGCCATGACCTTCCAGGTCAACGACTCGCCGTTCTGCGGTAAAGAAGGCAAGTTCGTCACCAGCCGCAACATCAAAGAGCGTCTGGACAAGGAGCTGCTCTACAACGTTGCCCTGCGCGTTGAAGAAGGCGACAGCGCTGACAAGTTCAAGGTCTCCGGCCGTGGCGAACTGCACCTCTCGGTACTGATCGAAACCATGCGTCGCGAAGGCTTCGAGATGGGTGTTGGTCGTCCGGAAGTGATCATCAAACTAGTCGACGGCGTTAAGCACGAACCGTTTGAAAACGTCACCATCGACGTGCCGGAAGTTTCCCAGGGCGCCCTGATGGAGCAAATGGGTCTGCGTAAAGGCGACCTGACCAACATGGTTCCGGATGGCAAGGGCCGTGTGCGCCTTGAGTACAACATCCCGGCCCGTGGCCTGATCGGTTTCCGTAACGAGTTCCTCACCCTGACTTCGGGTGCCGGCATCATGACCAGCATCTTCGACCGTTACGACGTGATGAAGTCCGGCGACATGTCCGGCCGTCAGAATGGCGTGCTGGTCTCGGTGGCTACCGGTAAGGCACTGACCTACTCGCTGGAAACCCTGCAGGCGCGCGGCAAGCTGTTTGTCGAGCACGGCCAGGATATCTACGAAGGTCAAATCGTCGGCCTCAACAGCCGCGACAACGACATGGGCGTGAACCCAACCAAAGGCAAGAAGCTCGACAACATGCGTGCTTCCGGTAAAGACGAAACCATCGCCCTGGTGCCGCCGGTTCGTTTCAGCCTGGAACAGGCTCTGGAGTTCATCCAGGACGACGAGCTGTGCGAAGTGACGCCGAAGTCGATTCGCCTGCGTAAGAAAATTCTTGGCGAAAGCGAGCGTACCCGCGCTGCCAAGAAAGGCTGATAACTCAGCTGCATGACTGAAAAGCCCCCGCCAACGTGAGTTGGCGGGGGCTTTTTTTTGGCTATGTACCAGTTGCATGTTGCACGACTTGCGCTGACAGCACCTCAGGAGAGATGACCAGTAAAAAGGCAGACGCGTCTGTAGGAGCCAGCTTGCTGGCGATCCGGGCCAGCAAGCCCATGCAACAGCATCGCCAGCAA
>NZ_JAUXMX010000027.1 GCF_030683065.1 Pseudomonas sp. | reverse complement strand
TTGCTGGCGATGCTGTTGCATGGGCTTGCTGGCCCGGATCGCCAGCAAGCTGGCTCCTACAGACGCGTCTGCCTTTTTACTGGTCATCTCTCCTGAGGTGCTGTCAGCGCAAGTCGTGCAACATGCAACTGGTACATAGCCTTTTGTTTGTGTGGTTACGGATACGCGCTGTTCGCTCTCAAGCATGGTGGCGTGCGGCAGTTTATGTACCATGGGAGGGCAATAGCCATTGGTGTATAGCGCCCTGGCATGTCGACACGCGCGCGTGTCACCATCACAGAGAGAAGACATTCAATGACCGAGAAATCCACACACCGTCTTACCTGGCTGGGCCTGGCAGTATCGCTGCTGGCCGTCCCCGCGGCTTTTGCCGAAACCCCGGTGCAGCCCAAAACGGACTGCACTGTTGCCGAGTTCAGCATGGGCCTGCGTTTTCAGCAGCAATCGGCGGAAGTTCAGGCCCTGCAGTTGCAGGCCTACAACATCGCCACCCTGAAACTGGATGCGGCCGTGGCGGCGGCGAAAGATCCGTCCAAGCTGGCCATCGTCACCGACCTGGATGAAACCGTCATTGATAACAGTGCGTTGTTGGCGCGCGATCTGGCCAACTGTCACACCTATGACGCCTGGGACACATGGCTGCCTTGGGAGCGTGACGGCACCCCCGCGCTGATTCCAGGGGCGAAGCAATTCCTTGAGCACGCCGACAAACTCGGGGTGACCATCCGCTACATTTCTGACCGCGCCGATGAGCAGAAGAAGTACACCCTGGCCACTCTGAGCAAGCTGGGGCTGCCGCAGATATCCGAAGAAAGCGTGCTGCTGTTGGGCCCACCCAAGGTCGAGCGCCGCGCGATCGTCAGTGCCGACCATCAGATCGTGTTGTTGCTGGGTGACACGCTGCATGACTTCGATGGGCGTTTCCGCAAGACGCCACTGGCCGATCAACGCGCTACCGTGGCTGCTGAGGCGGGCAAATGGGGCGCCGAGTGGATCGTCTTCCCTAACGCCGGTTACGGCACCTGGTCCAAAGCGCCTTTGCAAGGTTGGGACGCCAAGAGCGTTATCGAACCCTGGTAAGCACGCTTTACTCAGGCTGCAGCATGGCTATTCATGCCTGCTGCGTGCCCTGTAGTCCTTCGAGTCCGTTCGCGTGGCAGGCGCGAGCGGCAGTGATTGCGCTGGAAAAATAAACTTCAAGCCGTTCTAATGTCGGTCCATTTCGTCACCTGTCTGAATCACGATGACCACTCTGCTGGCCCTGGATACTGCTACCGAAGCCTGCTCCGTCGCGCTGCTGCATGACGGCCAGGTGATCAGTCACTATGAGGTGATCCCGCGGCTGCACGCCCAGCGCTTGCTACCGATGATCAGGGATTTGCTGGCCCAGGCCGGTGTGCCGCTGTCGGCGCTGGATGCGATTGCCTTCGGCCGTGGCCCAGGGGCCTTCACCGGTGTACGGATTGCCGTCGGTGTGGTTCAAGGCTTGGCATTTGCTTTGGATCGTCCGGTATTGCCAGTGTCAAATCTTGCTGTGCTGGCGCAGCGCGCGCTGCGCGAGTACGGCGCTGTTCAGGTGGCTGCAGCCATCGATGCACGCATGGATGAGGTCTACTGGGGCTGTTATCGCAGCGAAAACGGCGAAATGCGCCTTGCCGGTGGCGAAGTGGTTTCGCCGCCCGAACAGGTCGTTTTACCGCCTGACGCGACGGGTGACTGGTTTGGCGCAGGCACGGGCTGGGGCACGTTTGCTGCGCGTATCCCGTTGATCCCTTATGAGCAAGACGGTGCCATGTTGCCGCATGCCGAGGACGTGCTCAGTCTGGCGCGGTTTGCCTGGGCGCGGGGCGAGGCGGTGGTCGCCGACGACGCGTTGCCGGTGTACCTGCGCGACAAGGTCGCTACGCCCAAAGCGCCGTTATAAACACGCCGTCAGCTGCCTGTAACCCCCAGCTTGGCCAGGTATTGCGACCAGGCCATTTGCCCCGAGCTGCGCCGGATCGCCGGGGCGTCAGGCTTGGCGCAAGAGCCGGACGTCGCCCTGTTCCACGATCGATTGCCAATCCGCCTGGGCGGGGCTAAATTGCATGCAGTTCCGCCCATTTGATTTACCACTGCCGAGCTGTAACTGATGCGTATCGACGGCTCCATACCCTCCTACTCGCCAGACCGCGGGCCTCGTTCGGGCACTGCGGTTACGCCGTTTCGCGAAGCCCAACGCGAGATAGAGCAACGCCGTGAGCAGCCGGCAGCCCCAGCGAGCAGTCAGGGTTTCGAGCAAACAGCGCAAACCCGTCGAGTTCAGGCCTCCAGTGCCAGCTCCGACAGCCTGCCTGTTCGGGCCCAGGACCTTGCCTACCAGCCAGGTCTGAGTAATCGTGCGGCCCAGGCGATTGCCAGTTACAGCGCTACCGCCACCTATGCCAACGAGCCTGGCGCTCTGGAAATACTTGGCCTTGATCTCTACGCCTGACAATCAACCTTGATGCTGCCCTACTTTCTCGGCTGCCCGTCCTGGAGCGAACCGGCTTGGCGTGGTTCGTTGTATGCGCAAAGCGTTCGTCCCGCCGAATTCTTGCCGCGCTACGCCGAGGTCTTCAATGCGGTCGAGGGCAACACCACCTTTTATGCGCGGCCCTCGGTCGATACGGTTGCCCGCTGGGCTGCGCTGATGCCCGCGTACTTTCGCTTCTGCGCCAAGCTGCCGCGCGATATTAGCCACGCCGATGATTTGCGTGAGCAACTGGCTGCCAGCGACGATTTTCGCCGCTTGCTGGCGCCCTTGGGCACGCGAATTACGCCGTTCTGGTTGCAGTTACCTGCCAGCTTCGGCCCGTCACGCCTGGCTGAATTAAGCACCTTTATCGAACATTGGGCCGGCAGCGGCGGACTGGCCGTTGAGGTGCGTCACCCGCTATTTTTCGCCAAGGGGCAAGAGGAGCGGGCACTCAATCGTCTGCTGCTGGAGCGGGGCATCGAGCGCATCTGCCTGGATGCACGGGCCCTGTTCAGTTGTCTGTCGCAGGAGCCGGCAGTGCTGCATGCCCAGGCGAAAAAACCGCGCCTGCCAATCCGCCCGACCGCGTTCAGCCAGGCGCCGCAACTGCGCTTTATCGGCCACCCCGAACTTCAAGCCAATGATCGCTTCATTGCGCCCTGGCTGGACAAAGTCGCTGGCTGGATTGAGGGCGGGCTTACGCCGCACGTCTTTTTGCATACCTCTGACAATCGCCTGGCGCCGCAGTTGGCCAGGCGCTTCCACAGCCAATTGATGGTGCGTCTGCCGGGGCTTGCAGGCTTGCCTGAGCTAATCGTCGAGCCGGCGATCGAACAACTGGGTTTGCTCTGAGCGCACCACACCGCGCGGGCTGATGCCGAGCCGGTTGCCTATGGTTAACTACTGTTTAGACGCGTCACTGCCCGAGAGTCACGACATGCGATCCTCCTTCGAGAGCTTGCTGAAGAACAAGAATATGGCCCACCTCGCCAAGGGATTGGGCGGCTTACCAGCACTGCCAATGCGGCGGGTCGCCTTCGTGCTGCTGGATAATTTTTCGATGATGGCCTTCACCGGTGCGGTAGATGCTCTGGTCACCGCCAACCTGATGAGTCCGACGCCGCTCTATGAAGTACTGGTGGTTGGTGGGGCCAGCGAGGTGGTGGTCAGCGATCTGGGCATCGCTATTTCAGCGGGTTGCTGCTTGGCTGATATGGCAGAGAAACAGCAGGATATCCTTGTTGTCTGCGGTGGTTATCGGGTGCGCCTGCAAGCAGATTCGCTGCTGCGGGCCAAGCTCAAGTCGGCCGATGCCGCCGGCGCCATGCTCGGTGGCCTGTGGAACGGCGCTTACTTTCTCGCTGAGGCGGGGCTGCTGGATGGCTACGATTGTGCTTTCCATCCGGATGGTCGGGCGATGATTGCCGAGCTGTTTCCAAAGGTGAAGGTGTCGAGTCACGCCTATGTCCTGGACCGCGAGCGGATCAGTTGTGCCGGTGCCAACAGTTCGTTGGGCATGATGCTGGAAGTGGTGCGGCGCGGCAGTGGCATCAACCTGGTAAGTGCCATCGAGGAAGTGCTGAGCTGCGACAAAATGCAGGAAGTCCCTGATGTATCGGTGGTTGCTGTCGATTACGACCCAACCCTGCCGCAAGCGTTGAAAACGGCGCTGGAGTTGATGCACAACAATATCGACGAGCCGCTGACGGTGGATGAACTGGCTAATTGCGTAGGCATTTCCAGGCGGCAGCTCGAACGTTTGTTCTGCCGTCACGTCAATGCGACTCCCTCGCGTTATAACCTGGAGTTACGCCTGACCCGCGCCCGGCAGCTGCTGCAACAGACCAACAAGCCGTTGGCCGACATAGCGGTCGCCAGCGGTTTTGTCAGTATTTCGCATTTCCGGCGCTGCTTTCGTGAATTTTTCGAGATTTCACCAGGACGTTTTCGCACGACTTCACACAATCGACGTTGAGTGTTTGGGGCGGGCGGATTTTCCACACCCTCTTAGCCGGGCTCACGCAAGGGTCAGTGGGTAGGGCAGCGCGGCCTCTTCTGGAGCAATCTGGCTGCCCGCGCTGAACGCATCGGCAAGCAGCATCAGGGTCAGTCGATCGACGTTATGTGGCTTGGCATGAAGCCTGGTGCCCAGGTCGAGCTGGTGTTGGGTGATGAATTGTTTAAACCCGCTGTCGGACCTGATCAGCGCGGGCTCCGTGTCCTGGATTTCTGTCGGCGGTTCGGCTGCAGTGTCTTCGCCATCCACTGGTTGCGGGCCCATGATCACCCGGCTTAAGAGGATCTGGAAATCCAGGTAGGCGCGAATATCTGCCGGGCTGTTGCGGCTGGGGTTGTTGTTATAGGCCGGCTGTGCGGTGTTGGAAGCGGAAACGCCATTAACCATAAGTCACTCGGTGCGGCTGCTACGGGCCAAGTCTGGCAGAATGCCGCGCACTTGGTTATCGGCCGCTTGGCGGCCGGGTTGAGCATTTTTCCAGCAGATTTTCCGCAGCGTAACCCACGGCCTGGTGTCACCAATCGTATGCAAACCCCGGCCATGCAACTGACCCAGGCTATGGCTGCGGGGATTTTGTCGAGGCTGCGGCTGAGTAGCTTGCTCGCTACATTTTTCAACGGCCTGCTAAGGTGCACGCAGATCTAAATCGAAAAAGGAGCAACCAGATGTCTACTCAGATCGAGCGTGGCGAGGCGTTTCGCGCCTTGCACCAGCGCGAAGGGTTGTTCGTGCTGCCCAATCCCTGGGATGCCGGCTCGGCGAAGATGCTCGCGGCCCTGGGGTTCGAGGCGCTGGCGACGACCAGTGCGGGATTGGCCTTTTCCCTTGGGCGCTGCGATGCAGAAGGCGCGGTCAGTCGTGAGGAAACCCTGGCTAACGCCCGCGCCATCGTCGAGGCGACGCCGCTGCCGGTGGCCGCCGATCTGGAGAATGGCTATGGCGATGAGCCGCAGCACTGCGCCGAAACAATCGCCCTGGCGGCGCAGATCGGCCTGGTTGGCGGTTCCATCGAGGATGCCACGGGTGATGCGCAGTCGCCGATCTATCCCTTCGAGCGGGCGCTCGAGCGGGTTCAGGCTGCGGTCGCGGCAGCCCGCCGCTTGCCTTTCACCTTCACCCTGGCGGCGCGGGCAGAAAATTACCTGCATGGCCGCCTCGATCTGGACGACACCATCCGCCGTTTGGTGGCTTACGCCGAGGCGGGTGCCGATGTGCTCTATGCGCCGGGCCTGACGAGTCGCGAGGAAATCCTCGCGCTGGTCACGGCCGTGGCACCGCGCCCGGTCAATGTATTGGTGGGTTCGCCCAGCCTGCGCTTGACGCTGGATGAGCTGGCCGAACTGGGGGTGAAACGCGTGAGTCTCGGTTCCAGTTTGGCGCGAGTCGCCTATGGCGCCTTCTTCCAGGCGGCGCAGGAATTGACCGCTCGCGGCAGCCTGGTGGCGACCGGCCAGGCCATGCCGTTCGAGCGCATTAACAATCTGTTCAAGGCCTGAAATCTGTTCAAGACTCGAGAGAGGTAGGGTTTGCGTCGTGTTCTGCTGTTGCTGGTATTGCTGGTTGTGTTTGGTGTGCCGCTGGCTGTCTACCAGCAGTGGCTCGATGTGCCGCCGCGCTGGAATCCCTGGGCGCCACTGGACATCAGGGCCACGCCGAGCCTGCTGACCCCCTTCAAGCTCTGGCGCCTGGAGGATGACCCAGGGCTTTGTCAGCAGGCCTTGGCCACGTCGCCACTGCGTTACACGGCGTTGGCCGATAGCAGCCCGGCGGCGGATTGTCCGCTGGAAAATACCCTGCGGATACAGGCCTTGGGGGTGCGTTTCAGCAGTAGCTTTATCAGCACCTGCCCGCTGGCGGCGGCCTTTGCCCTGTTCGAGCGACATGCCTTGCAGACTGCGGCGCAGGAGGTGTTCGGCCAGCCGGTGGTGCAGGTCGAGCATGTCGGCAGCTTCGCCTGCCGCAGCATCGCGGGCAGTCAGCGTCGTAGCCAGCATGCCTCGGCCAATGCCCTGGATATCGTCGGGTTTCGCCTGCAAGACGGCCGGCGCATCAGCGTGCTGCGCGACTGGCCGGGAGAGGGCGAGGCCGCGCGCTTTCTGCGTCTGGTGCATAAAGGCGCTTGCGCCAGCTTCAATGTCACCCTCGGGCCGGAGTACAACGCCGCCCACCGCGATCATTTTCATGTCGATATGGGGTTGTTCCGCATGTGCCGCTAGTAGGCCAATCACAGTAAACATGGCGAACTTGGTGCGACTGCAAAGGGCTGGCTCTGGCAGAATGCGCCGTCAACGATGATCGACCGCCTACAGGTCGAATTGCCTATTTTTTGAGCACATTTCCCGATGAATGACCAACGGCCTGGCGCCACAATTCGCATGGACGCTCTGGCTCCGCATCTGGCCGAGAGCGCAGCTGTATGGGCCGCGCGCCTGACATTGGCGCAAGAGGGAGACGCGCAATTTGCCATGCAGCTGGGCGAGCAGGGGCTGCAACTGGTCGAGCTGGGTCCGCAGGCGCCGGGGCCGGTGCGGGTGGATTTTGTCGAGGGCGCGGTGGCGCATCGGCGCTTATTCGGCGGCGGTACCGGGCAGATGATCGCCAAGGCCGTGGGCGTGCAGCCAGGCGTGCGCCCGCGGGTGCTGGATGCCACTGCCGGACTCGGCCGTGACGGCTTCGTTCTGGCCAGCCTGGGCTGCAATGTGACCCTGATCGAGCGTCAACCGCTGATTGCCGCCCTGTTGGAGGATGGCCTGGCCCGTGCCGCCTGTGACCGGGATGTCGGGCCGATCGTTTCGCGAATGCGCCTGCTGACCGGCAACGCCATCGAGTTGATGAGTAATTGGCAGGGTGAGCCGCCACAAGTGATCTACCTCGACCCGATGTTCCCCCATCGTGACAAGAGCGCGTTGGTGAAAAAGGAAATGCGCCTGTTCCGGCCCTTTGTCGGTGACGACCTCGATGCGCCGGCGCTGCTGGCCGCTGCATTGGCCCTGGCCAGCCACCGGGTTGTGGTCAAGCGCCCGCGCAAGGCGCCGGTCATCGACGGCAGCAAACCTGGCTATGCGCTGGAAGGCAAATCCAGCCGCTACGACATCTATCCGTTGAAGAAGCTGCCGGCTGCCAACTGTCCGTAGGATGGCGCGGGCGGCGACCCGTCGGGCCGCGTAGGCTTGAGCGTAGCGATACCCATCGCAACCAAAGCCGGCCCCGGTTCCAGGGCAGGGGGCAATCGCCTGGTCTGGTCTGCGTGGCGGTTGGCTGATTGCCGATGGGTATCGCTGCGCTCAACCGCGCTACGCTCATCCTGCAAAATCCGCCGGGCACCCTCAGTCAGGCCGATAGGCGCGCACGAACATACCCACAGCGTTCTGTACATGCCGCTCGGCGTCTGTGCCTTGTTGCGGGCCGCCGCAGCCGATCAGCAGGCGGAAATTGGCGCCACCCTTGAGCAGGCTGAAGAACTGGTCGGCGGCATTGTGCACATCGGCGATACGCAGTTGCCCTGCCTGGTTGGCCTTGCTCAGCAGGCCTTCCATCTCGTTGAGCAGGCGTTGCGGGCCGGCTTCGTAGAACATCTGCGACAGCTTCGGGCTCTGGCTGGCCAGGGCCACCATCACCCGGTGCATTTCTACCGATTCGCGGCTGTTGATCAGCGTGTGAAAGCTGCGCCCGATAGTCAGCAGCACGGTTTCAACCGGTACGCCTGGCGCCAGTTCGAAGAACAGCTCGGGCAGTTGCTCCTGGCACTTGGCCTTCACCGCGGCGGAGAACAGTGTCTCCTTGTCGGTGAAGTGGCTGTATACCGTCAGCTTCGACACCCCGGCTTCGGCGGCGATGGCGTCCATGCTGCTGCCGTCGTAACCGTGGCGCAGGAACAGGGTTTTCGCTGCTTCCAGGATGGCCTGGCGCTTGACGAGATCTTTTGGGCGGCCTGGGCCGCTGGGCGGTAACAACTTGTTTGGCATTGGCTGCTTTTAATACTGGACTGGTGAGTTTGCTATTTTTACTATACCCGGCAGTACAAATATTCCAAACCTTCTCGAAAGGTCATACATCATGTTTCGCCACGCCTTGTCCGTTGTTGTGCCCGCCAGTCTCATCGTTCTGCTCGCAGCCTGTGGCAATAGTGAACCGGCCGCACAGTCTATCCGCCCCGCCATGGTGGTGCAGCCGCAACCTGCTACCGAAATGATGGACGCCTATGCCGGCGAGGTACGTGCGCGCCTGGAGCCAGAGCTGGCTTTCCGCATCAGCGGCAAGGTCGCCAAGCGCCTGGTCGAGGTAGGCGACCAGGTGAAGAAGGATCAGCCGCTGGCCGAGCTGGACCCGCAGGATGTGCGCTTGCAGCTCGAGGCTATCCGCGCGCAAGTGGCTGCGGCCGACGCCAATCTGCAGTTGGTGCGCGCCGAGCGTGATCGCTACCAGACCCTGCTGGCACGGCAACTGGTCAGCCGTTCACAATACGACAACGCCGAGAATCTCTACCGCTCGGGTGAAGCGCGCCTCAAACAGGTCAGGGCCGAGTTCGATGTGGCCAGCAATCAGGCTGGTTACGCGGTGCTGCGAGCCTCGCAGGACGGCGTGATCGCCCGGCGCATGGCTGAAGTCGGTCAGGTGGTGGCGGCGGGGCAGACCGTGTTCACCCTGGCCGCCGATGGCGAGCGTGAAGTCTCGATCAGCTTGCCGGAGCAAGCCTTCGAGCGTTTCAAGGTTGGCCAGCCCGTGGCGGTCGAACTCTGGTCGCAGCCAAACCAGCGTTTCCCTGGGCGGATTCGTGAAATTTCCCCGGCGGCCGATTCGCAGTCGCGCACCTTTGCCGCACGCGTAGCCTTCAGCCAAGGCGCTGTGCCGGCCGAGCTGGGCCAGAGCGCGCGGGTGTTCATTGCCCACAATGGTGAAGTTCCGCTGTCAGTGCCGTTGTCGGCGCTGACCGCGGAGCAAGGCCAGCCTTACGTCTGGGTAGTTGATCCCAAAGACTCCACGCTCAAGCGCACGCTTGTGCGTGTTGGTGCTTATGCCGAGAGCAGCGTGCCGGTGCTCGAAGGCCTGCAGGCGCAAGATTGGGTGGTTGCGGCTGGGGTGCAGGTACTGCGCGAAGGCCAGCAGGTGCGCCCGGTTGACCGGGCTAACCGCACGGTCACGCTGGCAGCGAAGGAGTAGCCCTGATGGATTTCAACCTGTCCGCCTGGGCGCTGCGCAATCGTCAGATCGTGCTCTACATCATGTTGCTACTGGCCGTGGTCGGCGGTATTTCCTACTCCAAGCTGGGTCAGAGCGAAGACCCGCCGTTCACCTTCAAGGCCATGGTGGTGCGCACTATCTGGCCGGGTGCGAGTGCCGAGGAAGTCGCCCGTCAGGTCACTGAACGCATCGAAAAGAAGCTGATGGAGACCGGCGAATACGACAAGATCGTGTCCTTCTCCCGCCCCGGCGAGTCCCAGGTGACCTTCGTTGCCCGTGACTCAATGCACTCGGAGGACATTCCCGACCTGTTTTACCAGGTGCGCAAGAAGGTCGGCGATATTCGCCACACCTTGCCCCAGGGTATCCAGGGGCCGTTCTACAACGATGAATTCGGCACTACCTTTGGCAATATCTATGCATTGACCGGCGCAGGCTTCGACTACGCGGTGCTCAAGGACTACGCCGACCGCGTACAGCTGCAATTGCAGCGGGTCAAGGACGTGGGCAAGGTCGACCTGATCGGTCTGCAGGACGAGAAGATCTGGATCGAGTTGTCCAACACCAAGCTAGCCACCCTCGGCTTGCCGCTGGCTGTGGTGCAGCAGGCGCTGGAAGAGCAGAACGCGGTGGCCGCCGCCGGTTTCTTCGAAACCCCTTCGGAGCGCGTGCAACTGCGGGTTACCGGGCGTTTCGAGTCGGTCGAGGAGATCCGCAATTTCCCGATCCGGGTGGCCGAACGGACCTTCCGCATCGGCGACGTGGCCGAGGTCAAGCGTGGCTTCAACGACCCACCTGCACCGCGCATGCGCTTCATGGGCGAAGACGCCATTGGCCTGGCGGTCTCGATGAAAGCCGGTGGCGATATCCTGGTGCTGGGGGATGCCCTGGAAGTCGACTTCGCCCGCCTGCAGGAAACCTTGCCGGCCGGCATGCAATTACGCAAAGTCTCGGATCAACCCGCTGCAGTTAAGACCGGCGTCGGTGAGTTCGTCCGCGTGCTTACCGAGGCGGTGATCATCGTCTTGCTGGTGAGCTTTTTCTCCCTCGGCCTGCGCACGGGGCTGGTGGTGGCGCTGTCGATTCCGCTGGTACTGGCGATGACCTTCGCCGCCATGTACTACCTGGGGATCGGCCTGCACAAGATTTCCCTCGGCGCGCTGGTGCTGGCGCTGGGCCTGATGGTCGACGACGCGATCATTGCCGTGGAGATGATGGCGATCAAGATGGAGCAGGGCTACGACCGCATCAAGGCGGCCAGCTATGCCTGGACCAGTACCGCCTTTCCGATGCTAACCGGTACCCTGATCACTGCTGCCGGCTTCCTGCCGATTGCCACCGCGCAGTCCGGCACGGGCGAGTACACCCGCTCGATTTTCCAGGTAGTGACCATCGCCTTGCTGGTGTCGTGGATCGCTGCGGTGGTCTTCGTGCCCTACCTCGGCGCCAAGCTGCTGCCGGACCTGGCCAAGCTGCACGCGGCCAAGCATGGCGGCAGCGCCGGTGGTCATGACCCCTACGCCACGCCGTTCTACCAGCGCGTAAGGCGCACCGTGCACTGGTGCGTGCGTCGGCGTAAGACAGTGATCGTGCTGACCCTCGCGCTGTTCGTTGCCTCGATCATGCTGTTCCGTTTCGTGCCCCAGCAGTTCTTCCCGGCTTCCGGCCGACTGGAGCTGATGGTTGACCTCAAGCTCGGCGAAGGTGCCTCCCTGAACGCCACCGCAGAACAGGTCAAACATCTCGAAAAACTGCTCGATGGCCACGCGGGCATCGACAACTACGTCGCCTATGTCGGCACTGGCTCGCCGCGTTTCTACCTGCCGCTCGACCAACAGTTACCCGCCGCCAGCTTCGCCCAGATTGTGGTGTTGGCGAAAAGTATCGAGGAGCGCGAGCAGATCCGCGGTTGGCTGATCGACACCCTGCGCGAGGAGTTTCCGACGTTGCGCACGCGTATCTCGCGCCTGGAGAACGGCCCGCCGGTAGGCTATCCGGTGCAGTTTCGCGTCTCCGGCGAGCATATCGACGAGGTGCGCGCGCTGGCCCGCGAAGTGGCCAGCAAGGTACGCGACAACCCGCATGTGGCCAACGTCCACCTCGACTGGGAAGAGCCAAGCAAGGTGGTGCGCCTGAACATCGACCAGGAGCGCGCCCGTGTGATGGGCGTCACCACCGCTGATCTGTCGCGTTTCCTGCAAAGTTCGCTGACCGGTGCGCCGGTCAGCCAGTACCGCGAAGGCAACGAACTGGTTGAAATCCTCCTGCGTGGCACCGTGAGCGAGCGCCAGCAACTCGGCCTGTTGCCGAGCCTGGCGATACCGACTGCCAGCGGCAGCAGTGTGCCGCTGTCGCAGATTGCCATCCTCGAATACGGCTTCGAAGAAGGGGTGATCTGGCACCGCAACCGCCTGCCGACTGTCACCGTGCGCGCCGACATCTATGGCAAGGAGCAACCGGTCAGCCTGGTCAAGCAGATCCTGCCAACCCTGGAGCCAATCCGCGCGGCGTTGCCTGATGGCTATCTGCTGGATGTCGGCGGCACTGTGGAAGACTCGTCGCGCGGGCAAGCCTCGGTCAACGCCGGGGTGCCGCTGTTTATCGTGGTGGTGCTGACCCTGCTGATGCTGCAGCTGAAAAGTTTCTCGCGTTCGGCCATGGTGTTCCTCACCGCGCCCCTAGGGCTGATTGGCGTGACCCTGTTCCTGCTGATCTTTCGCCAGCCGTTCGGCTTCGTCGCCATGCTCGGCACCATCGCCCTGTCCGGCATGATCATGCGCAACTCGGTAATCCTGGTCGACCAGATCGAACAGGACAGGAGCGCCGGCCTGGACAGCTGGAACGCTATTGTCGAAGCCACGGTCCGGCGTTTCCGCCCCATCGTACTGACTGCCCTGGCGGCGGTGCTGGCGATGATTCCGCTGTCGCGCAGCGTGTTCTTCGGGCCGATGGCGGTAGCGATCATGGGCGGCCTGATCGTCGCTACGGCGTTGACCCTGCTGTTCCTGCCGGCGCTGTATGCGGCCTGGTTTCGGGTCAAGGAAGAGGCGCATCAGCCGGACTGAGCAGACAGTTGATGCTGATAAAAGCCAGACCTCAGGGTCTGGCTTTTTTATGCGGGCCTGGTTTTACCCTGCTTCCGTAGGCGCGGCCTATGGCCGCGAAGCTTTTCAGGTACCGCGGGTGAAACCGATACGCGTGCAGCGGCCATTAGGCGCTTGATGACCATCGCTGCGCTCAACCATGCCCCCAACCCATCCAGCGAATCTACGGCCACCACCCGACCTTGTAGGAGGGGCCTTGGCCGCGAAGCTTCTGGCTTCTCGCCTTTAGCCCTGGAGCATGCCAATGCCGCTCGGGAATCAGCGTGCCGAATGTCTCCCGGATTACGCCACGGCTTGTCTGCCTACGCGCTCGGCAATGGCTAGAAGCACATCCTGTGCGCCCTCGCCCAGAACATGGATTATTGGTGCGCGCGGCGCACCCTACGGGAGAGGCCGCGTCGCGCTCGAACGCTGTGCCAGGGCACAACATATAACGGCGGTTTGGCCTTTTGCTCGCGTATTCGCGTGCCATAGAACCGATACCGGCTGTTGCTGTCGGCCCATCTTGCGAACTTGAGCTGTTAGGGTTGTGGCTGACAGTTGCTGGCTGGCAGGCCCTTTTGCGCGTTGATCCAGTGTGCTGCCGGCCTGATTTCTGCGCCGGCTGTCCTGGGCTGTTGGTTGTAGCAGGCAGCTGAAATTCCATGAATTCAGGGAGACTGCGCATGCCGCTGAAAAATACCGTCCACTTGATCGCCTACCCGAACCGTATCGGCTCTGGCCTGGCTGACCTGGCCGATTTCGTCGAACATAAACTCGGGCGCGCGGTGGGCGGGGTGCATGTGCTGCCGCCCTTTGTGTCCAATGCCGACGGTGGTTTCTCGCCGCTGACGCACAAGCGTATCGACCCGAAATTCGGCACCTGGGCAGACATCGAGCGCCTGAGCGCCAACCACGACGTCTGTCTGGACTTGGTACTCAATCACCTGGCCGACGAATCGCCGGAGTTCCAGGACTACCTGCAAAAGGGCAAGGCCTCGCAGTGGGCCGAGCTGTTCATCGACGTCGACAGCCTGGGCGAGATCAGCCCTGACGATCTGGCCAAGATCCACATCCGCAAGGAAAAGGAACCGTTCCGCGAAATCACCTTCGCCGACGGCAGCCGTGGGCGGGTCTGGTGCACTTTCAGCGAACGGCAGATCGACCTCAATTTCGACTCGCCGCTGACCTACCAGATGATGGCCGACACCATCGCCTATCTCGCCGAGCGCGGGGTCAAGTTGCTGCGCCTGGATGCCTTCGGCTACACCACCAAGAAGGTCGGCACCAGCTGCTTTCTGGTCGAGCCGCAGGTGTGGCAGATTCTCGACTGGTTCAAGACCACCGCGGCGGCCAGCGGCATAGAACTGCTGCCCGAGGTACACGACCACCCGAGTTGGCAGTACGCCATTTCGGCGCGCGGCATGTGGTCCTATGCCTTCGCGCTGCCACCACTGCTGCTGTACAGCCTGCTTGACGCCAACAGCCAGTACCTCAAGTCCTGGCTGCGCATGTGCCCGCACAACCAGATCACCGTGCTCGACACCCACGACGGCATCTGCATTCCTGATGTGGAGGAGATCCTCCCGCGTGAGCACATCGAAGCGTTGATCCAGAACGTCTCGGAGCGCAGCGCCGACCCCATCCTGCGCCGTTCGGCCGCCAACGTGCACAGCGTCGGCGCGATCTACCAGCTCACCTGCACCTTCTTCGATGCCCTGCAGGGCAACGAGGACGCCTACATCACCGCGCGGGCGATCCAGTTCTTCACCCCCGGCATTCCGCAGGTCTACTACGTCGGCCTGCTGGCCGGCCACAATGACGCCGAGCTGATGCACGAAACCGGCGAGGCGCGGGAAATCAACCGCCACCACTACTCGCTGGACGAGGCCGAGCATGCATTGCAGGCCCCGGTGGTGCAGCGCCTGCTCAGTCTGATGGAACTGCGCTCGACCCACCCGGCTTTCGCCGGCACGTTCGAACTGCACCAGTCGAACATGTACAGCGTGTCGATGGGCTGGCGCGCCGGTGAGCATTGCTGCCACTTGTTCGTCGATCTGATTTTTCGCACCGCCACCGTGACTTGCACGGGGACGGATGGCGGCGAGGAGACGTCCTTTAGGTGTTGAGGCGCTCGCCCTCCCGATGGGGCGGTTATCGTCGGCTGTGCAATTGCAGGCAGATGACCTAAAGCACAGCCATAAGATCTGAAGGGCGCCGCTGCGACTCGACGGCCATCGCCAGGCATTGCGGGAGGGCCTTGGCCGCGACGCTTAACCTATAGGGCAGGACTGGCGCCGTGCAGATTCGCTACCAGCGAAGTAGCCCAGCGCGACATGCCGTAGGCTTGGGCTTTGGGTACACAGACAAAACAAAGCCCGCACGAGGCGGGCTTGGTTTTGATTGTTTCAGCCCCTGCGTAAAGCAGGTTGAAACCGGGATTTGGTCGGAGAGGCAGGATTCGAACCTGCGACCTTCTCGTCCCGAACGAGACGCGCTACCGAGCTGCGCTACACTCCGAATGAGCCGCATTCTACTCAAAAACTTTTGTGGCACAAGGGGTTAGGCTGATTTTTCCACGTGGCAGGGCGTTACCTGCATCGTTTTTGTGCGCGCTCTGTACCAGGGGCCACTTGGCCGCCTACGTGCAGAGTGTGCTTACAGCTCGCGGATGGTGCGCACTTGGTCTTTGTTGACCTTGGCGCGGTTGCCGTCGAGTTGTTCGAATTCGTAGAAGCCCGAGTCGTCATCGAACGCCGGGGTGTCGATGGCCTGGATTTCGCGGCCATCGTTGAGGGTGATTACCGATGGCGATGCGCAGCCTGCCAGTGCGGCAAGGCTCAGGGCGAGCATAAATGCGGGAAGAGTCCGCTGAGTCATGATGAGTTCCTTGGATTTTGTAGGGGCTGTGTACCCAGCCTCTGATGGTTAATTGGTGATCAAGTTCAGTAGCAGGTAGTCATTCGCTGTTCTGCGTGAGCAGTTCCGGGGTGTTGAGGTTGGCCAGTCGTGGGTCGTCGGGCGGGCAAACAACGGCGATGGGCTCGTGTTGGCAGAGCCAGCGTTGCGGGCTGCGCTCGCCGGCCTGCCATGCTGCTTCGAGTGCGCTGCCCAGGGTTTTGGGGATCAGACTGAACAAGGGTTCCCAAAAATCGCCTTGACGCACCATCACCGGCCGGCTGCCGGCCTCGGCCAGTAACGCGTCGAGCAGGCTGCGGTCGAGCAGGGGCGTGTCGCAGGGCAGTACCAGCAGATACTCGTGGCGGGCCGCTTGCAAGCCGGCACGGATACCGGCCAGCGGGCCGGGGAAGTGTTGGTCGTCGTCGCTGATCAGGCGGTCGGCAAAGGCCTTGTAGCGTTCGCTATTGCGGTTGCAGGAGATGATCAGGTCGTCGCTGAGCGGTCGCACCAGGTCATGCAGCCAGGCGATCAGCGGGCGGCCCTGCCATTCGATCAGGCCCTTGTCGCGGCCGCCCATGCGTTGCCCGCGGCCACCGCACAGCAGCAGCACGGAACAACTCGGCAGAACGGGCGTGGTGGGCATGGCAGAGCCTCCAAAGGTGGGCCTGTGATATAACATCGCGCACTTTCTCAGACAACTGGAAGCCTGCCATGAACCACAAGGCCGAGGCGCAATTCGTGCCGTTGAATATTGCCGTACTGACCGTCAGCGACACCCGTACCCAGGACACCGACACCTCCGGCCAGCTGTTTGTCGACCGACTGCAGGCGGCCGGGCATAACCTGGCGGCGCGGGTGTTGCTCAAGGATGATTTGTACAAGATCCGCGCCCAGGTGGCGACCTGGATCGCCGATGACAGCATGCAGGTGGTGCTGATCACCGGTGGCACTGGCTTCACTGGCCGCGATAGCACTCCGGAAGCCGTGGCCTGCCTGCTGGACAAGCAAGTGGACGGTTTCGGCGAGCTGTTCCGGCAGATTTCCGTGGCCGATATCGGCACCTCCACCGTCCAGTCTCGCGCGCTGGCCGGCATGGCCAACGGCACCCTGGTGTGCTGCCTGCCGGGTTCGACCAATGCCTGCCGCACCGCCTGGGATGGGATTCTCTCCGAGCAGCTGGATGCCCGTCATCGCCCGTGCAATTTTGTGCCGCACCTGAAACAGGCGGCTGCTTGCGAGAGCCGCGGATGAGTGGCTGCGAGCAGCCCGGTCTGCTGCCGGTAGAAGTTGCGCTGCAGCGATTGCTGGCGTTGGCCGAGACGATGCCGGTGAGTGATAACGAGCAGGTCGCTTTGGCCGAGGCCGACGGTCGGGTGCTGGCCGAACCGCTGATCGCCGGGCTGGACTTGCCGCCCTGGGCCAACAGTGCGATGGACGGTTACGCCCTGTGCCTGGCCGACTGGGCGGGCGAGCCGCTGCTGGTCAGCCAGCGTATCCAGGCCGGCAACGCGCCGCAGCCACTGCAGCCCGGCAGCTGCGCGCGGATCTTCACCGGCGCACCGCTGCCAGCCGGTGCCGATACGGTGGAAATGCAGGAAAACGCGGTGGTTGAGGCCGATGGCCGGGTGCGTTTCAGCGAGCCGCTGCGGCTTGGCCAGAACGTCCGGCCCCAGGGCCAGGAAACCCGGGTTGGTGAGCATTTGTTGCCGGTTGGGACGCGCCTCGGGCCGATCGAGCTGGGCCTGGCGGCCTCGCTGGGGATCGCCGAACTGAGCGTGCGTCGGCGTCTGCGGGTCGCGGTGCTGTCCACCGGCGATGAACTGGTCGAGCCGGGCTTGCCGCTGGGGCCGGGGCAGATCTACAACAGCAATCGTCGTCTGCTGATGGCCTGGTTGCAGCGCCTCGGCTGCGAGGTGGTGGATGGCGGCATCCTCGCCGACGACCTGCAGCTGACCCGTGCGGCATTGGCGGCGTTGAGTGATGTCGACCTGATTTTGTCCACCGGCGGCGTGTCGGTGGGCGAGGCGGATTTTCTCGGTGTGGCGCTGCGCGAGGAGGGCGAGCTGGCCTTCTGGAAGCTGGCGATCAAGCCGGGTAAACCGCTGACCTGCGGGCAGTTCCGCGGCGTGCCGGTGATCGGTCTGCCGGGCAATCCGGCTTCGACTCTGGTGACCTTCGGGCTGCTGGCGCGGCCTTATCTGCTAAGGCGCATGGGTGTGCAGCGAGTCGAGCCGCTGGGTTTGGCGATGCCGGCCGGCTTCACCTGGAGCAAACCGGGCAAGCGCCGCGAGTACCTGCGCGCGCGCCTGGAACATGGCCGGGTGGTACTGCACCCCAACCAGAGTTCCGGGGTATTGCGCAGCGCCGCCTGGGCCGAGGGGCTGGCCGAGGTGCTGGAGAACACGACTCTGGCCGAGGGCGACAGCCTACGGTTTATCCCGCTGAGCGAAATCCTTGGGTAGGTGGCTATGTAGGATGGGCCGGGCCGCGTAGGCCGGGCCGCGTAGGTCGGACCGCTTAGGTTGAGCGCAGCGATACCCATGTTGTCGGATTGAGAATCGCGCCCCCTGCTGAGAACGATGATGGGTATCGCAAGCTCAACCCATCCTACGGGTTTTGCACTTGGCGCCTGCTTTCGCGAAACTGCCCCGGCGTCTGCCCGGTCCAGCCCTTGAAGCTGCGGTGGAAGGAGCGCGGTTCGGTAAAGCCCAGGTAGCTGGCGATGTCCTGGATCGTCAGGTCGCTGCGCAGCAGATAGTGTTCGGCCAGCTCCTGGCGCAGTTGATCGAGAATTTGCTGGTAACTGGTGCCCGCCAACTGCAGGTGACGCTGCAGGGTGCGCAGCGTCATGTTGAATTGTTCCGCCACCCGTTCCTTGCGTGGCAGGCCGTCCTTGAGCAGCAGGCGCAGGGCGTTCTTGACCCGCTGCGGCAACGCTTCGCCGTCATCCAGGCCGGCCATCAGGGTCAGGGCGTGTTCTTCCAGGGTGCGCAGCAGGTTGGCGTCGGCCTGGCGCAGCGGCATGCCGAGGTATGCCAGCGGCACGATCAGGGCGTTGCAGGTTTGCCCGAAGCTAACCGGGCAGCCAAATACGGCGCTGTACTCGGCGCTGTCCACGCCTGCAGGCAGGCCGTGCTCGAACCAGACTTCCTGCGGCGAGCGCTGCATGTCGGCGATCCAGCGCGCATAGAGCAGCCAGGACGCGAGTACCTCCTCGACCATATGCCGGCGGACCAGCGCGGTCTCATGGCGGCAGCTCCAGATCAGCTTGACCTGATCGGCGGACGCCTCGATCCGGCTCACCCCCATATCGCCCACCAGTTTTTCATAGGGCACGATACGACTCATGGCCTCGCCGAGGGTGGCGCAATTCATGGCGATATAACCGAGCACGCTCCAGGAGCCTGGCTGCACAAAGCGCGCGCAATGCAGGCCGAACAGCGGGTCGCCGGAGACGTCGATCAGGTGCTGGAGCAGACGTTGGTGGGTCGCACCGGCAATGCGCTTGCTGTTGTCCGCCAGATCGTCGGCCTGCACGCCAGCCGCCGCCAACGCCTGTGGGATATCCAGACCCAGCTGTTCGGCGTGGCGCAGGTATTTGAGCAGGGCGGGAACCGAGGAGTAGCCGAGATTGTGCATAGACTTCTTATTCGCAATGGCTCGATTGGCAACAGCGCCTGGCCCGATGCGACAGTGACGCCGGGCGGCGGCTGGCTAGTATAGGCAGTCAATGATGGTGACCGAAATATCCAGGGGAGAGGCTGATGCGACGTTGGAATGGCTGGGGTGATGAAGCAACAGTGGTGGAATTGCCGCGCCATGGCGAGGCCTTTCTTGCCGAGCTGATCGGTCCCGGTCAGGTGCTGGCCGACGCCAGCCTGGAGCAAGTACTGGCCAAGGTGCCGGCTTCGCGTCTATCGCCCCACCCGCTGATCAGCCTGGACGCCGAGGCGCGACTGCGGCATGCCCGCGGCCAGAGCCTGGCGGACTGGCTGGCGATGCGCTCCGGCGAGTTTGGTGTGTTTCCCGATGGCGTCGCCTTCCCGGAGAGTCCTGCGCAGATTCGCCAGTTGCTGGCCTGGGCCAGCCAGCAGGATCTGATCGTGATTCCTTATGGCGGCGGCACCTCGGTGGCCGGGCATATCAACCCGCAAGCCAGTGATAAACCGGTGCTGACCCTGTCGCTGGAGCGCATGGGCAAGTTGATCGAAGTCGACGACGACAGCCTGATCGCCACCTTCGGTCCCGGTGCCAATGGGCCGCAGGTGGAAAGCCAGTTGCGCGCCCGTGGTTACACCCTCGGCCATTTTCCGCAGTCCTGGGAGCTGTCGACCCTCGGCGGTTGGGTCGCCAGCCGTTCCAGTGGCCAGCAGTCGCTGCGTTACGGGCGCATTGAGCAGTTGTTTGCCGGCGGCAAGGTCGAGACTTTTGCCGGCACCCTGGAAATTCCGAGCTTTCCGGCTTCTGCCGCGGGGCCTGATCTGCGCGAAATCCTAATGGGTTCGGAAGGGCGCTTCGGCATCATTTCCGAGGTCAAGGTGCGCATCACCCGCCTGGCCGAGCAGGAAAATTTCTATGCGGTGTTTCTGCCCAACTGGCAGCAGGCGCTGAGCGCCATTCGTAACCTGGCCCAGGCACGCGTGCCACTGTCGATGCTGCGCCTGTCCAACGCCATCGAGACTAAAACCCAGCTGGCCCTCGCCGGCCACCCGCAGCAAATCGCCTGGCTGGAAAAATACCTGGCCCTGCGCGGCGCCCGCGATGGCAAGTGCATGCTGACCTTTGGCGTTACCGGCAACCGCACGCAAAACGCCGCTTCGCTGAAACAGGCCAAGCCTCTGCTGAAAGGCTTTGGTGGGGTGTTCAGCGGCACCCTGCTGGGCAAGAAGTGGGCGGAAAACCGTTTCCGCTTCCCCTATCTGCGCCATGGCTTGTGGAGCGCCGGCTACGCGGTGGACACCCTGGAAACCGCCACCGACTGGAGCAATGTCGACAGCCTGCTGACCAAGGTCGAGGCCAGCCTGCGCGACGGCCTGCGTGAGGAGGGCGAACGGGTGCATGTGTTCACCCATCTGTCCCACGTTTATGGCGAAGGGTCGAGCATCTACACCACCTACGTATTCCGCCCCGGTAACAGCTACGAGCAGGCCACGGCGCGCTGGCAAAAACTCAAGCATGCGGCCAGCCAGACCATCGTCGCCAACGGCGGCACCATCAGTCACCAGCATGGCGTCGGCCGCGACCACGCGCCTTATCTGGGCGTGGAAAAGGGCGAGCTGGGGATGGCGGCGCTCAAGGCTTTGTCCGCGCATTTCGACCCGCAGCAGCGCCTGGCTCCCGGCGTGTTGCTCGAACAATGAGCATGCCGGTCTGGAATGCCGCCTGGCGCGAGGGTGCGCTGGCCGAACTGGCTGCGCGCGACTGGGACCTGATCGTCATCGGTGGCGGCATCAGTGGTGCCGGCATCCTGCGCGAGGCGGCGCGGCGTGGCTGGACATGCCTGCTACTGGAGCAGCGTGATTTCGCCTGGGGCACCTCTAGCCGCTCGTCGAAGATGGTGCATGGCGGCCTGCGCTACATCGCCAAGGGTCAGTTCAAACTGACCCGCGACTCGGTGCGCGAACGCCAGCGCCTGCTGCAGGAGGCCCCTGGTCTGGTCGACCCGCTGAGCTTCGTGATGGCGCATTACCAGGGGCAGTTTCCTGGGCCGAAAGTATTTGGCGGCCTGTTGGCGCTGTACGACGCCCTGGCCGGCAAGCGCAACCATCTGTACTACCCGCTGCAGGCGCTGCGCTATCTGGCGCCGGGTCTCAAGCAAGATGGCCTGCTCGGCGGTACGCGCTTCTTCGATGCGGTAACCGATGACGCCCGCCTGGTCATGCGCGTGCTGGGCGAGGCGCGTGGCGATGGCGGCGAGGCGCTCAATGGGGTCAAGGTGATCGAACTGCTGCGCGACAACGGTCGGGTGGTTGGCCTGCTCGGCGAAGATAGTGAAAGTGGCCGGCGTTTCAGTTTTCGCAGCCGGGTTGTGGTCCAGGCCACCGGTGCTTGGGCGGATAAGTTGCGTGCGACTGCCAGCGAGCATGTGCGGCCGTTGCGTGGCAGCCATCTGCTGCTGCCGGCCTGGCGGCTGCCGGTGGCTCATGCCTTCAGTTTTATGCATGGAGCGGATCGGCGTCCGGTGTTCGTCTTTCCCTGGGAAGGCGCGACTGTGGTCGGTACCACCGACCTCGATCACAGTGAGCCGCTGGATCAGGAGGCGCGGATCAGCAGCGCTGAGGCGGATTACCTGCTCGCGGCCTGCGCCCAGCAGTTTCCCGCTGCCGCGATCACCGCCCGCGACGTGCTGTCGACCTGGGCCGGGGTACGGCCGGTGGTCAGCGACGGCAGCGTAGGGCGTAAACCCTCGGACGAGACGCGCGAGCATGCGCTGTGGCTCGAACCCGGTTGCGTGACCCTGGCCGGTGGCAAGTTGACCACCTTTCGCCTGCTGGCCCTGGAGGTGCTGCGGGCCTGCGCCGGGATGCTTGACCGGGCGCTGGACGACCAGGCTGCGGCGACTTTCCCGGCTTGCCCACCAGCGGCCATGCCGAGCCTGAGTCCTGCCCAGCAACGACGTCTGGCCGGCCGGTATGGCCGCGAGCTGCCGAGGTTGCTGGCATTGCTCGACGAGGTAGGCAGTAAGCGGGTGGCTGGCAGCGACACGCTCTGGGTGGAACTGGCCTGGGCTGCGCAGAACGAGCTGGTGCTGCACCTGGATGACCTGCTGCTGCGCCGCACCCGCCTTGGGCTGTTGCTGGCTGAAGGCGCAAAGGCCGAGCTGCCGCAGATTCGTGCGCTGTGCCAGGCGCGGCTGGGTTGGAGCGATCAGCGCTGGGCAAGCGAAGAGCGGGATTACCTTGAACTCTGGCGGCGCTGTTACAGCCTGCAGGTAGAGACTTGATGGGTATCGCGTTGCTCAACTCATCCTACAAAGCACGCGCTCGACCTTAGACCGTAGGATGGGTGGAGCGCAGCGATACCCATCGAGCAAATAAGCTGCAGCGAATAACAAGAAGGACTCTGCCTTGAGCGAAAAAAGCTACGTGCTGGCCATCGATAACGGCACCCAGAGCGTGCGTGCGTTGTTGTTCGACCTGCAGGGCAATCTGCTCGGCAAGGGCAAGGTGGAGCTTGAGGCCTATTACTCCACTCAGCCCGGCTGGGCCGAGCAGGACCCGGAGTATTTCTGGGCCAGCCTGGGTGAGGCCTGCCAGCGGCTGTGGGCGTCGGTAGATATCGACCGCCGACTGATCAAGGGCGTGGCCTTGACCACCCAGCGCGGCACGCTGATCCATGTCGATGCGTTGGGCCAGCCGCTGCGCCCTGCGATTCTCTGGCTCGATCAGCGCCAGGCTGAGGTGCGCGGCAGGATCAAGGGGCCCTGGGGCTGGCTGTTTAAGTTGCTCGGCGCGCAGGCGGCAGTCGATCATTTCCGCGCTCAGGCCGAGGTCAACTGGGTCGCGCAGAACCAGCCAGAGATCTACGCGCAAACCGACAAAGTCCTGCTGCTCTCCGGGTTTCTCAGTCATCGCCTGTGCGGGCGCTTCGTCGATTCACTGGCCTGCTGCGTCGGCTACCTGCCGTTCGATTTCAAACGCCTAAAGTGGGCCGCGCCGCGCGACTGGAAGTGGCAGGCCATCGCGGTGCGCCGCGAGCAGTTGCCGGAGCTCTACAAGCCGGGTGAGCAGCTCGGCAGCATCAGCGCCGCGGCCAGTCGCCACACCGGTATTCCGGAGGGTTTACCGTTGATCGCCGCCGGTGCCGACAAGGCCTGTGAAGTGCTCGGTGCGGGTGTGCTCGAACCGCATGTTGCCTGCCTGTCCTACGGCACCACCGCGACCATCAACACCACGCGGCGCAGCTACCTGGAAACCATCAGGCTGGTCCCGCCATACCCAGCGGCGCTTCCCGCTCACTTCAACACCGAGGTGATGATCTACCGCGGCTTCTGGATGGTCAGCTGGTTTAAGCAGCAGTTCGGCCAGCGCGAAATGCAGCGGGCCCGGGAGCTGGGCGTCGAGCCCGAAGTGCTGTTCGACGAGTTGGTGAATGCCGTGCCGGCTGGCTCCATGGGCCTGATGCTGCAACCCTACTGGTCGCCGGGCGTCCGTGAACCGGGCCTGGAGGCCAAGGGCTCGATCATCGGCTTCGGCGATGTGCACACCCGTGCGCATATTTACCGGGCCATTCTCGAAGGCCTGGCCTATGCGCTGCGCCAGGGCAAGGAGCGCATCGAGCAGCGCTCGGGGACAAAAATCACCCGACTCCGTGTCTCCGGTGGCGGCTCGCAGAGCGATGCGGCCATGCAGTTGACTGCCGATATCTTTGGCCTGCCGGCCGAGCGCCCGCATGTCTACGAAACCTCCGGCCTGGGGGCGGCCATCGACTGTGCGGTAGGCCTTGGCCTGCACCCGGATTTTCCCAGCGCCCTTGCGGCCATGACCCGGGTTGGTCAGGTATTCCAGCCTGACCCGGCGGCGCAACGGATCTACGAGCAGCTATATCGCCAGGTCTACCTGCGTATGTACCAGCAGCTCAAACCGCTGTACCTGAGCATTCGCAAGATTACCGGTTACCCGGCGTAGGCCTGCTGTGCGCGATATCGCCGATGCATGGCTTGCCGTTGCGCACTTTCTTGCCCGCTATGGAGTCGGGCGAGTGGGTATGCTGCTCGGGATGGGCTATATGATGAGTGGGCGTTATTGGCGCGCCGCACAATGCGCTGCGGATGCGTTTGCCGGTGGATTCACCGCTGCTGCTCCAGTGATGCTGAAAGCACTTGGCTGGTACGGTTAAGCTGGCTGGTGCAAGATGGCGTAAGTCGGCTTCAGCGTTGTCGCTCCTTGCCGATACCCTTGCTATAACTGCACTTGATAAAACAATTTGGAGCGCACAATGGCTGGCATTCTCGACTCGGTAGATCAACGCACCCAACTGGTGGGCGAGAATCGCCTGGAAATCCTGATGTTTCGTCTGGCTGGCCAACAGCTGTTCGCGATCAATGTCTTCAAGGTGCAGGAAGTCCTGCAGATGCCCAAGCTTACGCTGATGCCACAGCGCCATCGGTTTGTCTGTGGGGTGGTCAACCTGCGCGGGCAGACCTTGCCGGTGATTGATCTGTCTCAGGCCATTGGCATGCGCCCTATCGTGCCGGATGAGCGCAGCACCATCATCGTTACCGAGTACAACCGCTCGGTACAGGCGTTCCTGGTTGGTGGGGTCGAGCGCATTCTCAATCTCAACTGGGAATCCATCCTGCCACCGCCCAACGGGGCCGGGCGTCAGCATTATTTGACCGCGATTACCAAGGTCGAAGACAAAATCGTCGAAGTGATCGACGTCGAAAAAGTGTTGGCGGAAATCACGCCGATGAGCACCAAGGTTTCTCCGGAGAAACTCGCTGCCCCGCTGTTGGAATACGCCCGGGGGCGTGAGGTGTTGCTGGTGGATGACTCCAACGTGGCCATGGCTCAGCTCAAGGGCACCATGGCGCAGCTGGATATACGCTGCCATGCAGCCAGCGACGGTCTGCGTGCCTTGAATTTGCTAAAAAGCTGGGCCGACGACGGTGTCGATGTGCATGAAAAACTGTTGATGGTGATTACCGATGCGGAAATGCCTGAGATGGACGGCTATCGCCTGACCACCGAAATTCGTAACGACCCGCGCCTCAAGGATTTGTACGTGGTATTGCACACCTCGCTGTCCGGCAGCTTCAATGAGGCGATGGTGAAGAAAGTTGGGTGCAACAACTTTCTCTCCAAGTTCCAGCCGGACAAGCTCGTTGACGTGGTGCACGAACGTTTGACCCTGTTGCACCCCCACGAGTAGCGGCCAGATTTAACATGTCCATGTGCTCGTTAACTGCTGCAAGGGTGTAAGCCGAGTCGTGTTGCCCAGGCACTACTCGGCCAGGTGTTGTCGCAGCTGCTCAATGCGTTCGCGGTTGACGTCAAAGTCCGCGTAGCCAAGACGTGACGCCGAACGCACATCCACTTGGGTTGTGCCGATCATAAATTCCACATCGTCGACAAAGCGCATCAGCTTGCTGCTGAACTCCGCGCGCAGATAACCCGGTTTTTCGTCCAGTAGACGCACGCGTGGTTCATCGCTGAGTAGCTCTTTTAGGCGTGCCTGAGTTTGTTCTGGGGAGCCTTTGAGCGCGAGAGGTTCAATCGTGTGTTGTGCATCGCTGGCCTGGCTGTTAACGCAGTTCGGTGACTCCGGGCAAGCTGCCAGGCGGCCGTCATGGATGCCCAGATTATCCGGTGGGCTGCCGCTGCAGGCGCTAAGCACTATCACCAGAGGCACGGCTAATGCAGGCTTGTGAGTGCCGCGCGTTACTCGTATAAGTGCCTTTTGCCAAAGGGAAGTTGGGTTCATGCTGCATCTCTCCGGGTTGTATCGTTATCCACTGAAGTCAGCGGCAGGCGAGGTTTTGTGTGAAACGGTGCTGGACGCCTTGGGCGTGCAGGGTGATCGTCGCTGGATGGTAGTCGATGCAGAAACGGGACGCTTCCTTACCCAGCGTTTGTTGGCGCAGATGACTCAATTGCAGGCGCGCTGGCTGGGTAGCATGCACCTGCAGCTGAGTGCGCCGGGTATGGCTGATCTGCAGGTGGCGGTACCACATGAGCATGCGCTACTGCGTAGCGTGACCATCTGGCGTGACAGTCTGCACGTGCCGGATGCCGGTGATCAGGCCGCGCAGTGGCTAAGCCAGTTTCTCGGCCGCGCCTGCCGGCTGGTGCAGGTGTCGGAGCCGCGCGCACGGCAGGTCGATACGGCCTATGCCGACGCAGGCGATAAGGTGGCGTTTGCCGATGGCTTCCCTTTGCTGTTGATCGGTCAGGCGTCGCTGGACGATTTGTCGGCGCGGGTTGGTCGGCCGCTATCGATGTTGCGTTTTCGTCCCAACCTGGTGGTCGCGGGCAGCAAAGCCTATGCCGAGGACAGCTGGAAGCGTATTCGCATCGGTGAGATGGAGTTCCGTGTGGTCAAGGGCTGCTCGCGCTGCATCATGACAACCCTCGACCCGCAGACGGGCGAGCGCTGCAGTGATCGTGAGCCGCTGACGACGTTGAAAACCTATCGTGAATCTAATGGCGAGGTGTATTTCGGGCAGAACCTGATTGCCTGCAGCGAGGGTTTCGTGCGTCTGGATATGCCTGTGCAGGTGCTTGAGTAGGGCGTGTTATGCACGCTCAACATCAGCTGTTGAGCGTGCAGTGTTCGCGGTTACTGGTCGAAGTAGCGCTCGTGCCAGGCAATCAGTGGCTGCGGAGCATTGAGTTTCTGTCCGTAGATCACCGAATAAGACAGCACGTTTTGCACGTACTGGCGGGTTTCGTCGAACGGAATGTTCTCGATCCACACGTCATAGGCCAGGTGATCAGCACCGCGCAACCACTGGCGTACCCGGCCGGGCCCGGCGTTGTAAGCAGCAGAGGCGAGCACCCGGTTACCGTTGAACTGGCCGTAAACCTGGCTCAGGTAGGCTGTGCCGAGCTGGATGTTCACGCTCGGTAGCAGGGTATTGTTCGGATTGCTCAGCGGGATGCCGAATCTGCGTGCGGTCTCCTTGGCGGTCGCCGGCATCACCTGCATCAGGCCCATGGCTCCGACCGGCGACTTGGCGTCGGCCATGAACGCGCTTTCCTGGCGGGTGATGGCGAATACCCAGCTGGAGTGCAGGCCGCGCTTCTTCGACTCAATGGTCAGCGGTTCGCGGTGGGCCATGGGGAAGCGTATGTCCAGGTCGTCCCAGTACTGCGCCTGGCTGATGGTGCGAATCGCCGGGAAGTACCACTCCATGTCGTACGCCAGGCGCGCCTGGGCAACCAGCTCATCACGACTGAACAGGCGGCTGACGTGATACCACTCGCGGCGGCCATCGACGATCTGGCCGCGGTCGTGGAATTCCATGGCCCGGCGAATGCCGGCGGCGTTGCGTACTTTCTGCAGGGTCTTGGGAGAAAGCTGCAGCGGTTTGTTGTTCAGCTGGTAAGGCGCCTTGACCTGGTCGGCGGCCATGAAACCGTAGAAGTCACGTTCCTTGGCCAGGCCTTGGTAAAGGGTTTGCGGTACCTGGCTGTTGGGCTGGGCCAACTGCAGGCTGCGCGCCTGCCAGTAGCGCCAGCGGTTGGTCTGGCCTAGCTCTGCGGGCATTTGCCGGGTCAACTGGTGTGCGTCGTCCCAGCGCCCGAGGCGCAGTAGCAAGCGTGCTCGCCATTCGCTGACGGTGTTGTCGCGCAGTTGCGGGTCGTACTGCGCCATTACCTTGAGTGCGCGGGCGTCGAAGCGTTTTGCCAGGGTCAGGCCGATCTCACGGGCAATGGCGACTTGCTCGTCACTGGAAAACTTCATGCGCTGGGCATAACTATCGAGCAGCGTCAGGGCCTTCTCCGGGTCCTGGCGGGCCAAACGGCGCAAGCCGAGGCCTACTACATCGGCCATGGCCTGATCGTTGGCGCCGAAACGCCCGGTCTGGCTAAGAAGTTGTGGGTTCTGCGCGACGTCCAGCAGCAGCTTGCCGTGGTTGCCAAGGGTTGGTAGTCCCTTGATCAGGTAGCTGGCCAGGCCATAGTTACGGGTTTCAGCGGCCAGCTTGGCGCGCTTCCAGCGCATGTCTTCGGTTAGTTTGCCCTTGGCGGCCCATTGCTCGAACAGGCGGTCGCAGGCATTGGGCTGCGACTTACCAACCAGCCAAAGCTTCTCGGCGGTGACAAAGCCCTCGGCAAGCATGCCATGGCTGAGTTGGTATTGACCGTAGAGGCAGTCCAGTTCGGTGAAGTTCAGTGCAGGATCATAGTAGTTGATGAAGGTTTGCCACTCGCCACGTTCGGCCAGCCAGCGTAGCCAGCGCAGCTTCATCCAGCTTGCTTGCGGCAGATCGCCATGCTCGGCCAGGAATTTTTCGATCTCGTCATTGCTCGCCCATTTGAGCCGGGCGGTGAGTTCCTCATAGGCCAGGTGCGGCTCCAGCGGGTAATCACGCAAGGCGTTGGCGTAACGCTGATAAGGGCCTTTGTCGCCTTTGGCCAGGGCAGCTTTTGCCTCGTCGTAGTACTGACGCTGCTGTGCCAAGCTGGCGGCCTGAGCCGCTGTAGTCGTCACGACAGAGAGGATCAAGCAGGAGAACAAGCGAAGCAGGCGACCGTGCATGGCACTTCCGGGTAAGCAAATGAGAGGAGCTGCGGGCATAGCCAGCGCTTTATGCATCTAGCTTAGCCTTTTGCCGGGGGTAGGTAAAAGCGCCACTGCCGACTGGCGCCTTAATGAAAAATGCCCGCAAACTCGATGCTCATCTCGGTTAGAATGCGCGCCCAGTTTTTTGTCGGAGCCTGCGGGCCTCGGCAAACAAGTTTTTTGCGCTGCTAAACATTCGCAGGGCAGGGCTGTAGTGTGCATTTTGTGCTTCATTTCTTGCGCATTCGCAGTCGTTGCCTGCTTGTTTACCCGGCGCTGTATTTTCGAGGCGTGCCATGACCCTGCTCAAGTTCACCGATGTTTCCCTGGCCTACGGCGCCATGCCGCTGCTGGACAAGGTGTCTTGGCAGATTGCGCGTGGCGAGCGGGCGTGCATTATCGGCCGCAATGGCACCGGCAAGTCGAGCATGTTGAAACTGGTCAAGGGTGATCAGAAGCCCGACGAAGGCTCAGTCTGGCGTGCACCGGGGCTGAAGATCGGCGAGTTGCCGCAAGAACTGCCAGTTGCCGACGGGCGGACAGTTTTCGATGTGGTTTCCCAAGGCCTGGACGGCGTTGGCGAACTGCTTGCGCAGTATCACCACCTGAGCCAGAACATCGTCACCGATGCTGATCTGGACAAGCTCATGCATGTTCAGCAGGACCTTGAGGCCCGTGACGGCTGGCGCCTGCAACAACTGGTCGACAGCACCTTGAGTCGCTTGCAGTTGCCGGCCGACAAGACCCTGGCCGAGCTGTCCGGCGGTTGGCGTCGGCGGGTGCTGTTGGCCCAAGCGCTGGTCTCTGAGCCGGACCTGCTGTTGCTCGACGAACCGACCAACCACCTCGACATCGGCGCCATTGCCTGGCTGGAAGAAGCGCTGCTGGGCTTTAACGGCGCCGTGCTGTTCATTACCCACGACCGCTCCTTCCTGCAAAACCTGGCCACGCGCATTCTTGAACTGGATCGCGGCGGCCTGATCGACTGGGATGGTGACTACGCCAGCTTCCTGGTGCACAAAGAAGCCACGCTGGCCGCCGAAGAGGTGGCCAACGCCCTGTTCGACAAGCGTCTGGCCCAGGAAGAAGTGTGGATTCGCCAAGGCATCAAGGCCCGTCGTACGCGCAACGAAGGGCGTGTGCGGGCGTTGAAGGCTTTGCGGGTCGAGCGCAGTGAGCGTCGTGAGCGCACTGGCAAAGCCAATATCCTGCTGGATACCGCCGACAAATCGGGCAAGCAGGTGATGGTGCTGGATAACGTCAGTTTCGCCCATCCGGGTGGGCCGTTCCTGATCAAGGACTTCTCCATGGTCCTGCAGCGCGAGGACCGTATCGGTCTGCTTGGCGCCAACGGTACTGGCAAAACCACCTTGCTGAAACTGATGCTAGGTGGCTTGCAGCCGAGCAGCGGCAGCGTCAAGGAAGGCACGCGCATCGACGTGGCTTATTTCGATCAGCTGCGCCATCAGCTTGACCTGGAAAAAACCGTCATCGACAACGTCGCCGAAGGCCGCGACTTTATCGATATCGATGGGCAAAGCCGGCATGTGCTGAGTTACCTGGGCGACTTCCTGTTCAGCCCGCAGCGTGCCCGTACACCGGTCAAGGCGTTGTCGGGTGGTGAGCGTGCGCGCCTGCTGCTGGCCAAGCTGTTCAGCAAGCCGGCTAACTTGCTGGTGCTCGACGAACCGACTAACGACCTTGATGTGGAAACCCTCGAGTTGCTCGAAGAGGTGCTGCTGACGTTCAAGGGCACCGTGCTGATGGTCAGCCACGACCGGGCATTCCTCGATAACGTGGTCACCAGCACCCTGGTCTTCGAAGGCGAAGGCAAGGTTCGTGAATACGTGGGTGGCTATCAGGACTGGTTGCGCCAGGGCGGTTCGCCACGCTTGCTCGGGGTCGGTGAAACCAAGACCGGCAAGGCCGAATTGGCGTCCGCCATCGTCGAAACCGCGCCTGCACCTGCACCTGAGGCAGCTCCGCTCGCCAAGAAGAAGCTCAGTTACAAGGTGCAGCGCGAGTTGGAGGCACTGCCTGCGCAGATCGATGCGCTCGAGGTGCAGATAGCTGCACAGGAAACGGAGATCAGTGGCCCGGCTTTTTATCAGCAATCCGCAGAAAAAAGTGCCGAGGTGCTGGCCCGTTTGCAAAGCTTGCAGCATGAACTGGATAAACTGCTCGAGCGTTGGGCCGAACTCGAAGGCTGAGAGCGTTTGAACACAAGCGCTGCCAATTGTGCTGGCCCTTAGGTTGCTTGCTGCGAGCGTAACGCTGTGCAGCAAACACCGAGAGTCCCGCTAAGGCGCTTGATATGCTCACGATTGCTGAGTCGTCGCCAGCGCATCTGATTGCCCTCAAACACACCCTCATATCGTCTGGCGGAGACACGCATGGCCATCGAGTACCGGATTAGTCTCGACGATAATCACGAGTTCAGTTATAGGATCGAACTGGACCGTGTATATGACCCTGTTCAGGCACAGGCGGCGCCTAGCTGGACGCGCCTGGATCACCAGCAGTGCAGCAATTGCCCGCTAAGCCGGAACGATTTCAGCCACTGCCCGGCAGCGGTAGATCTGCACCGCGTTGTTGAGGATTTTCAGGGGCTGCCGGCCTTCAAAAAGGCTGTTGTCTGGGTGCGCACCCCTGAGCGTGAGTACACCAAGCAGGTGGGTCTGGAAGAAGGGCTGCGTGCGCTGCTTGGGGTAATAATGGCGACCAGCGCTTGTCCGGTATTGGGCAAACTCAAGCCGATGGCACAGAATCACCTGCCGTTCGCCAATAATCAGGAATTCATCCTGCGTGCGGTTTCGCTGTATCTGGCGCGGCAGTACTTCAATTTTCGAGAGGGGCGGCTTGCGGATTGGGAGCTGAAGGGCCTGGTGCGTATGTTCCAGCAATTGCAGCTGGTCAATCAGGCGTTTTGGCAGCGGATACACGATACCTGCGAGGGTGACTCGAACCTGAAGGCCTTTCTGACCTTCTTTTCCATGTCTTCGAGCATGACCTATTCGCTGGAAACCCAGCTGCAGAAGATACGTCCGATGGTCATGAGCGCGGGTGACAATTTCGAGTGATCCTGCGGCGAATGAGGCTTGCTGCCTCATTCGCCGCACGGGCTATTCGGGTTTCTTCA
Source organism: Pseudomonas sp. (assembly GCF_030683065.1). Lineage (GTDB taxonomy): Bacteria > Pseudomonadota > Gammaproteobacteria > Pseudomonadales > Pseudomonadaceae > Aquipseudomonas. Next base: position 67,764 of record NZ_JAUXMX010000027.1, on the reverse strand, counting down.
GGCGTACGGCCAGTACGTCGCAGGGGGCGCCATGCAGCACGTCATTGGCGGTGGAGCCCAGGAGTAGAGCCAGGCCGTGGCGGCCATGGCTGCCGACGATGATCAGGTCACAGCCTTGCTCTTCGGCCAAGCGGTGTATTTCCTGACGTGGCTGGCCGTAAGCCAGGTGACGTTGGTCTGCGCTCAGGTCCGGGTATTTGCCGGCAAAGCTGTCCAGGCGCTCGCGGGCTTGTTCGAATTGCTGCTGTTGCAGCATCGACAAATCCATCGGAACGTCCCCGCCAAACGCCATGGCCATCGGTTCAACTATATGCACCACCGATAGTGTTGCGTGATTGCTCGAAGCCAGTTCCTGTGCGCGTTTCATTACGGGGTCGCATTCTTCGGTTAGGTCGACAGCGACCAGAATATGCTGGTAGGGCATGGGTGGATCCTTCTAAGGGTTGCCGATGATTCGAAGTATGGCTGTATTGAGCGCTTGTGACAGGCTTTTACCTGCGAGATGAATATATGTCTGTATGGCTCATATTGTTAATTGTGGCTTTTGTGCTCAGCCCGCTGAGCATGCTGATGCCTTCGCGGCGACAGCGTGGGCGGATGGATGTGCGTTTGCAAGCCCGGCGCACGGGGGTGGCGATGCAGTTGTCGAGCGAGCAATGGCCGTATTGGTTGATCGAGGAACCGCCGGGTCAGTGCCCGCAATATTACCGGGCGCGCAGCCGTGGGCGGCAGGATTGCTGGTGCTACTGGCAGATTGAGCCGGGTCAGTGGCTGAATAAATGGCGTGAGCCATGCACTGATGCGCTGCTGGTCGAGCAGTTGTCCAGCTTGCCAGTGGATGTCTATAAGGCTGAGGCAACGACGCAGATGATCTCGCTCTGCTGGGGGGAGCGTGGTGGGGAGGATGCTCTGGGGAAAATTGCCAGCTTCTTGCAGATACGCGCCTGATCGACAAGCCGTCAGGGCGTGAACCAATCAAGAGCCAGTTACCTGGCCATTGTGCGTTATGAAGCGATAAGCGGTAGGTCTGGGGTATCCCACTGCCTGTTGGGCTTCGCTGCGCGGCCCGCGCCAACCTACCCATTGCTGCAACATCTGACGGGCACACAGCCAAGAAAAAAGCCCGATGCAAGCATCAGGCTATAAGTGTGGCCAGGCAGGCCGGAAAATCGAATAAGTCATGTGTCGGATATTTCTGGGACGGCGCCAAGCGCCTCAGCAGGGCGGCTGCGTGTATTTAAGCCCTGTGGATATGTTCTCAGGGCGCTTAACGGTCTTGCACAACCATACGCTCAATACGCCGCCATTGTCTGTTGATGCATTGTGCTCAGGTATCGGCAGCCCGGGCGAGAGGGCCGGCTGGTGTTTGCACAACCCCCTAAGTAGGTGCCAAGGCGGTTGCGTGAGACAAGCGTTTTTACAACATCCCACTGCTGCGTCTTTGCTGCGACGCAGCCCCTGACTGTCCCTGGCTGGCCTCTCGATGGTGTCGCGGCACGAGGCCGTGTCGAGACAAATCAAGCCACCAAAAAATGATTCATCAAGTCTGTGCTGAGGTGAGTTAACGACCGTTTTATCTAATTTTCTGGTTTTTTTGGCGAATATGGCTACCTGATTGCTGCGCAGTGGTGCTGGCTTCACGTAGCAATCCTCGCCCGTGCTGTTGCCGACGTATCAAGCGGCAAGCGATCAATTGACAATTTGTGACTTTTCCTTGAAGGTGGGCACACCCGAATCAAACGGGCGTATGAATTGAGCGTTTGCTTAAAAAAGCAGCGTCGATCCAGTCCGATTATCGCGTCGGCGGGTGTGCCAGGCTCTCAAGAGCTACTCTCAAGCGGCTGCGCCGCAGGGTAGCCAGCTGGTTGGCTCCGATGTGTACTGTTCAGCTTCCATACCGTGGAGATCAGTTGATGATTTACGAAGGTAAAGCCATCACGGTTAAGGCCCTTGAGAGTGGCATCGTCGAATTGAAATTCGACCTCAAGGGTGAGTCCGTCAACAAATTCAATCGTCAAACCCTCAACGAACTGCGTCAGTCGGTTGATGCAATCAAGGCCGATGCTTCGATCAAGGGTGTGATTGTCAGCAGTGGCAAAGACGTATTTATCGTCGGTGCTGATATCACTGAGTTCGTCGAAAGCTTCAAGTTGCCAGATGCAGAACTGGTAGCCGGCAACCTCGAAGCCAACAAAATCTTCAGTGATTTTGAAGACCTTGATATGCCGACCGTAGCCGCAATCAACGGCATCGCCCTAGGCGGTGGTTTTGAGATGTGCCTGGCGGCGGATTACCGTGTTATGGCTGATGGCGCCAAGGTGGGTCTGCCAGAAGTCAAACTGGGTATCTACCCAGGCTTCGGTGGCACCGTGCGCCTGCCGCGCTTGATTGGTACTGACAATGCGGTCGAGTGGATTGCCTCTGGCAAGGAAAATCGTGCTGACGACGCCCTGAAAATGGGTGCTGTCGATGCGGTAGTAACTGCCGACAAGCTGCAGGCCGCTGCTCTGGATCTGATCAAACGCGCTATTTCAGGCGAATTGGACTATAAGGCCAAGCGTCAGCCCAAGCTGGAAAAGCTCAAGCTCAACGCCATCGAACAAATGATGTGCTTCGAAACCGCCAAGGGTTTCGTTGCAGGCCAGGCCGGCCCGAACTATCCGGCCCCGGTCGAGGCGATCAAGACTATTCAGAAAGCCGCTAACTTCGGTCGCGACAAGGCGCTGGAAGTGGAGGCCGCCGGCTTCGTCAAGCTGGCCAAGACTCCGGTCGCTGCCAGCTTGATTGGTCTGTTCCTGAATGATCAGGAGCTGAAGAAGAAAGCCAAGCACTACGACGAAATCGCTAAAGACGTGAAGCTGGCCGCCGTTCTCGGTGCCGGCATCATGGGTGGCGGCATCGCTTATCAGTCGGCCGTCAAGGGCACGCCGATCCTGATGAAAGATATCCGTGAAGACGGCATCCAGATGGGTCTAGCCGAAGCCTCCAAGCTGCTCGGTAACCGTGTCGCCAAAGGTCGCCTGACACCCGCGAAGATGGCTGAAGCGCTCAACGCCATTCGTCCGACCTTGTCCTATGGTGATTTTGGCAACGTCGACATCGTGGTCGAGGCCGTGGTCGAGAACCCCAAGGTCAAGCAAGCTGTACTGGCCGAAGTCGAAGGTCTGGTCAGGGACGACGCGATCCTGACGTCTAACACCTCGACCATCTCCATCAGCCTGTTGGCCAAGGCGCTTAAGCGTCCGGAAAACTTCTGCGGTATGCACTTTTTCAACCCGGTGCACATGATGCCGTTGGTTGAAGTGATCCGTGGTGAGAAGTCCGGTGAGGTGGCGATCGCTACTACCGTGGCGTACGCCAAGAAGATGGGCAAGACGCCGGTTGTGGTCAATGACTGCCCTGGCTTCCTGGTCAACCGCGTGCTGTTCCCGTATTTCGGCGGTTTCTCCAAGCTGCTCGGTTTCGGTGTCGACTTCGTGCGTATCGACAAGGTCATGGAGAAGTTCGGCTGGCCCATGGGCCCGGCGTACCTGTCCGACGTGGTCGGTATCGATACCGGCCACCACGGCCGTGACGTGATGGCTGAAGGCTTCCCGGATCGCATGGCGGTTGAGGGTCGTACTGCAGTCGACGTGATGTATGAGGCAGATCGCCTGGGCCAGAAGAACGGCAAGGGCTTCTACTCCTACGAAATGGATAAGCGCGGCAAGCCGAAGAAGGTCATCGACCCGCAGGCTTACGAGTTGCTCAAGTCCATTATCACTGAGCAGCGTGAAGTGACCGATGAAGACATCGTCAACTTCATGATGATCCCGCTGTGCCTGGAAACCGTGCGTTGCCTGGAAGACGGCATCGTCGAGACGGCAGCCGAGGCTGATATGGGCCTGATCTATGGCATCGGCTTCCCGCCGTTCCGTGGTGGTGCGCTGCGTTATATCGACAGCGTCGGTGTTGCTGAATTCGTGGCCTTGGCCGACAAGTACGCCGACCTGGGTGCGCTGTATCAGCCGACCGCAAAACTTCGCGAAATGGCCGCCGGCGGTCAGAAGTTCTTCGGTTAATGCGCACAGACTAGAGCGAGAGTGAATTTATGAGTCTTAATCCTAGAGATGCAGTGATCGTCGACTTCGGTCGCACCCCGATGGGTCGTTCCAAGGGTGGCATGCATCGTAATACCCGTGCCGAGACCCTGTCGGCCAATTTGATCAGCGGCCTGCTGACGCGCAACACCAAGGTCGATCCGGCCGAAGTGGAAGATGTGATCTGGGGTTGTGTCAACCAGACCCTGGAGCAGGGCTGGAACGTCGCGCGTATGGCGTCGTTGATGACCCAGATCCCGCACACCAGTGCTGCGCAGACGGTCAGCCGCCTGTGCGGTTCCTCCATGAGCGCCCTGCACACTGCTGTGCAGGCGATCCAGACCGGTAATGGCGACGTGTTCGTCATCGGTGGTGTGGAGCACATGGGCCACGTCGGCATGATGCACGGTGTCGATCCTAATCCGCACCTGTCGCTTTATGCCGCCAAGGCGTCGGGCATGATGGGTCTGACTGCGGAAATGCTTGGCAAGATGCACGGCATCAGCCGCGAGCAGCAGGACGCCTTCGGTGAGCGTTCGCACCGTCTGGCCCAGAAAGCTACCGTCGAAGGCAAGTTCAAGGATGAAATCATCCCGATGCAAGGCTATGACGAGAACGGCTTCCTGAAGGTTTTCGACTACGACGAAACCATTCGTCCGGAAACTACGCTGGCAAGCCTGGCTGCGCTGAAGCCTGCGTTCAACCCGAAAGGCGGCACCGTGACCGCGGGTACTTCTTCGCAGATCACCGATGGCGCTTCGTGCATGATCGTCATGTCCGCCCAGCGCGCCAAGGACCTCGGCATTCAGCCGATGGCCGTGGTACGTGCCATGGCGGTTGCGGGTGTTGATCCGGCGATTATGGGTTACGGCCCTGTGCCGGCTACCCAAAAGGCTCTCAAGCGTGCTGGCCTGACTATTAATGACATCGACTTCTTCGAGCTCAACGAAGCCTTCGCCGCCCAGGCTCTGCCGGTGCTGAAGGACCTGAAAGTGCTCGACAAGATGGAAGAAAAGGTCAATCTGCACGGTGGCGCGATCGCTTTGGGTCACCCGTTCGGGTGTTCCGGTGCGCGTATCTCCGGTACCCTGCTCAACGTGATGAAGCAAAATGGCGGCACTTTTGGTGTGTCGACCATGTGCATCGGCCTCGGTCAGGGCATTACCACTGTCTTCGAACGCCTTTAAGCGCTCGCAGGCATAAAACCGGGGCCTAGTGCCCCGGTTTTTGTTTTTGGCCTGCCATTTATGGCAAGCACTCTTTGGGCGCGTCGCTGCGCAACGTAGAAATTTCCCGCGAAATTTTTTGTGCGGTAGAAAAAATTCGAGGAATTTAGCCATGCAATTACAGCCCGGCCTTTATCGCCACTACAAGGGCCCCGAGTACCGCGTATTTGGCGTAGCCCGGCATTCCGAGGAAGAGCAGCAAGTAGTGGTCTATCAGGCGCTATACGGCGATTACGGCTTGTGGGTGCGTCCGCTGGAGATGTTTTGCTCAAGCGTCGAGGTTGACGGCGAGAGGGTTCCACGCTTTGCTCTGATTCAAGCCGAAACAAGCCTTTTCGAGCGACCCTGAGCGCAGGTCGCGCTACTGCTACGCTTGACCTCAACCTGAGCGCCACTATATATAGCGGTGCCGCGCGGGCTGGCTATTGAACCCACGCGCTGTATCGTGCAGCGTTGAACGCGGGCGTAGAAGGCTTATTTACCGCATGTAAACGCCGCTTCTTCGGTCGAAATCACCTCGCCAGTTATGGCTACGCAGTATTTTCAACAGTCTGTATGGCGCTTCTCGCCTTTCATTTATCGAATTTCAGGAATTTTCCAATCCATGGGCAAATCGCTGGTCATCGTGGAATCCCCGGCCAAGGCCAAGACCATCAACAAGTACCTGGGCGACCAGTACGTGGTGAAGTCGAGCATCGGCCACATCCGTGACCTGCCTACCAGCGGCTCGGCAAGTGCTGCCAAGGAACCCGTAAAGCGGGGCAAGGCGGCTGCTGGCGAAGTCCCGGCGCTGTCGCCCAAGGAAAAGGCCAAGCGCCAGCTGGTGGCGCGCATGGGGGTCGATCCCGAGCATGGCTGGAAGGCCAAGTACGAGATCCTTCCGGGCAAGGAAAAAGTTGTCGAGGAGCTGCGGCGGTTGGCCAAGGATGCCGACACCATCTATCTCGCAACCGACTTGGATCGCGAGGGGGAAGCCATTGCCTGGCACCTGCGCGAATCCATCGGTGGCGACGACAGCCGCTACAAGCGCGTGGTGTTCAACGAGATCACCAAGAAGGCCATTCAAGAAGCGTTCTCCAAGCCCGGCGAACTGGACATCAATCGGGTCAATGCCCAGCAAGCCCGGCGCTTCCTCGATCGTGTAGTGGGTTACATGGTCTCGCCATTGCTGTGGGCCAAGATCGCCCGCGGTCTGTCGGCTGGCCGGGTGCAGTCGGTGGCGGTGAAGTTGGTGGTTGAGCGCGAAACAGAAATTCGTGCCTTTGTTCCTGAAGAATATTGGGAAGTGCACGCTGATCTGGGCACAGTCAAGGGCGCCAATGTGCGTTTTGAGGTAGCTCGCGAAAGCGGCGTTGCCTTCAAGCCGCTGAACGAAGCCCAGGCGATGGCTGCCTTGGTAACGCTTGAGAAGTCCAGCTACAGCATTGCCAAGCGTGAAGACAAACCGACCAGCAGTAAGCCATCGGCGCCGTTCATTACCTCGACGTTGCAGCAGGCGGCCAGTAACCGCCTCGGCTTCGGCGTGAAGAAAACCATGATGATGGCCCAGCGTCTGTACGAGGCCGGTTACATCACCTATATGCGTACCGACTCGACCAACCTGTCGGCTGATGCCGTGAGCATGGTGCGCGATTTCATCGAGGGTGAGTTCGGCAAGAAGTACCTGCCGGCCAACCCGATTGCTTACAGCAGCAAGGAAGGGGCCCAGGAGGCGCACGAAGCGATTCGTCCGTCTGACGTCAACCTCAAGCCGACCCAGATAACCGGCATGGAGCGTGATGCCGAGCGGCTGTATGAGTTGATCTGGCGCCAGTTCGTGGCGTGCCAGATGCCGCCTGCCGAGTACCTGTCGACCACCGTGACCGTTACCGCTGCGCAGTTCGAGTTGCGCGCCAAGGGCCGGATTCTCAAGTTCGACGGTTACACCCGGGCGTTGCCGCAAATGAGCAAGCCGGGCGATGACGATGTGTTGCCGGACATGGCCCAGGGCGAAGTGCTCAAGCTGATCAAACTTGATCCGAGCCAGCACTTCACTAAGCCGCCGGCACGCTACTCGGAAGCCAGCTTGGTCAAGGAGATGGAGAAGCGCGGTATCGGCCGTCCTTCGACCTATGCGGCGATCATTTCGACCATCCAGGATCGCGGCTATGTCGCCCTGCATAACCGGCGTTTCTATTCGGAGAAGATGGGCGACATCGTCACCGGGCGCCTGAGCGAAAGTTTCTCCAACCTGATGGACTACGGCTTTACCGCAGGCATGGAAGAGAATCTGGATGATGTGGCCCAGGGCCAGCGCGAGTGGAAGAATGTGCTCGACGAGTTCTATGGTGACTTCAAGAAGAAGCTCGAAGTAGCCGAAGCCAGCGACAGCGGCATGCGTGCCAACCTGCCTACGCTGACCGATATCCCATGCCGGGAGTGTGGGCGGCCGATGATGATTCGCACCGCGTCCACCGGCGTTTTCCTCGGTTGTTCCGGTTATGCGCTGCCGCCGAAAGAACGCTGCAAATCGACCATCAACCTGGTGCCTGGCGATGAAATCGCCGCGGATGATGAGGGTGAGTCGGAATCGCTGGTGCTGCTGGGTAAACATCGCTGCCAGAAATGCGGTACCGCCATGGATGCCTACCTGCTCGATGAGACGCGCAAGCTGCATATTTGCGGCAATAACCCGGACTGCACGGGTTATGAGATCGAGCAGGGGCAATACCGGATCAAGGGTTACGAAGGCCCGAGCCTTGAGTGCGACAAGTGCGGTAGCCAGATGCAGCTGAAGACCGGCCGTTTCGGCAAGTTCTTCGGTTGCACCAACAGCGAGTGCAAGAACACCCGCAAGTTGCTGAAAAGTGGCGAAGCAGCTCCACCGAAGATGGATCCGGTGAAGATGCCCGAACTCAAGTGCGAGAAGGTCAATGACACCTATATCCTGCGTGATGGCGCCGCGGGTCTGTTCCTGGCTGCCAGTCAGTTTCCCAAGAACCGTGAAACTCGCGCGCCGCTGGTGCTTGAGCTGATTCCGCATAAGGACGAGATCGATCCTAAGTATCACTTCCTCTGTGATGCGCCAAAGAAAGACCCGGAAGGTCGTGCGGCGGTGATTCGCTTTAGCCGCAAGACCAAAGAGCAATACGTGCAGACCGAGGTTGATGGCAAACCGACCGGCTGGCGTGCTTTCTACGACGGCGGCAAGTGGAAGGTCGAAGACAAGGGTTGATCGGACAAGGTGCGCGTCTGCACTGAGTAGGCGCGCGTATAGTGACTTGAGAGTCTGAAGGGAAATCGATTGCCTGCTGCGACTGTCACAGGTGCGCTGCAATTTTGTTGCGCTGCGCCATAACTTAAGTGACCTGGTTCGCTAACGTTCCTTGTTAGGTACGATGCCTCTTGTTTCGGTGGCTCAACGGCGCCGTTGCGAAGGCCTTCGATATTTCCGCAGCCTCTGATCGGTCTGCAGTGGAGGGTGCCTTGATGGCCCATGAACTTTACACCCGTACCAACCAGAAGCTGTTCTATGCCGGTCTGTCGCTAGAGTCTTGGCGCGCCGCGCAAGAGGGCCAGGCGGTCAATTCTTTAGCCTTGATACAGGCTGAGCGTGAGGCGGCGTTATTCCATTTATATGGTGCGTTGTTGGGGCTGTGTCACGAGATCGCCGGCTACTACCGTTTGCCGGAAAGTAATGCGGCGCGAGCCGAGCAGTTGCTGGACAAGGCGCTGCTGGATACTGCGCCGAGTCCTGAGCTGGCCGAGCTGATCGAGCTGGCGCAGCAGTCGGAAACCTGGCTGGCGCAACTGCTTAAGGCTTATAGCGAACTGTTTCAGCCGCCGCTAGCGGCGAAAAAAGTCAAAGTTGACCCGCGCACCCCATTGATCGAAGCGATCAGCCTGGATCAGGAAGTACCGCCATTGGCGCGCGAAACCCTTGAGTCTTGGCGGCAGGAGTTGAAGGGGCTGGCCAAACGCTTTCGCGAGACCCTGAGCGAGTGGTGAGCTGAGAGGCTGAGAGAAACCGCTTGCCTGCTGTAGCGGTCGCCGGATGCTTGCAGTTGTGCTGATCTTGGTAGGCGGCGTGTTGCGCAGTAACCCCTCAGGGCGAGCAAAGCGCGTAAAAACTTCGGTTATCTGACCCATCCTCCCTGGTTTTCCAGGTGGCTGATCTTGTTTCGCTTGTCCGGCTGCGCGCGCTTGGCATCCTTGCAACCTCTGAGTCTGGATAAGCGGGCTGGGGTGAGGCTTGGTCGACTGTTACACTGCCCGTCTTTCCTGGAGAACCACCCCTATGCCTACATCCTACCTTGAGATCGTCGAGTTACCTGATGGGCGCATTGCATTGCGTCGCGCGGAAGACGAAGAAACCCTGGTGGTGCTGGACTTTTCCGCTGATGCCAAGGAGTTCCTGCAGGGTCAGCATATCGAGGTAGCCAAGGCTATGCTCAGCGTCGGCGTGCAAATGGCCGGGAAATTGGCTGAAGGTGACTTCGATCACGGGCAGGGCCCGCGCGTACTGCATTGATTGACGAGAGATTGTCTCGACGCTGAGGTCACTGTCAGGTAGCTGGGTTCAGGGATTGTGACCGGCTTGGTCGATGGCGTTTTATTGAGCACAGTCCTTGTGCGGTTGCTTGCGAATTTTACCCAAGACTGATGTTCAGGCTTTGCGCCTTGCCTTGTCGTGCGGCCAGTTCCAGTTGCTCTCGGGCATGCTGCTGAAGAGGCTGAAGCCAACTGACAACAGTATGGCTGCGCCCCAGCTTTAGTGCTTCCTGAGCCAGCAACAAAGCGCTTTTCTTGCCCCTTGGGTGGAGTAACAGAATACGTTCGCGATTGAGGCCAGCTTCGCGTAGCCAGGTTTGCGTCAGGCTGCCCGGTGGGGCGATCAGGCTCAACCAGCGCGCATCGTTGTTCTGGCTTAGTTCGCGGAGGATTGGTGCAAGCAGGTTCAGGCAGTGACCTGCAGCGCCGCGCAGTGAGATTTCACTGAAGGCTGCGGGGTTCTCCAGCCAGGGCGACTCCACCGCTGGGTTCAGCAGCGGCGTCACTGCGGAGGCTATCAGCCCCTCGAACAGCGGTAGCTGTATACGTTTAAGTGACTGCGGGGACTGCATAAAACCTCCTCTGGCAGGCCGTCTAAAACGATCTGCGTTTGCCCTCTTGGTGTGAGTGTCTGGGCTTTAGCTCCTGGAGCAAAATGCTCAAGCGCAACCTGAATGGGCTTAGCTGTCTTGGCAGTTGCGCTCGACCTGCTGCGGTGCCCAGCGGCGATCAGGCGTGGTCCTGCTCATCCGCCGCAGGTTGCTACTGCCTTGGGCCTTGTCTGCTAGCGGCGGATAACGCCGACACTCAAGCCTTCGATGATCAACTCTTGCTTTTCCAGGTTCACTTCTATGGGGGCAAACTCGGAATTTTCGGCAGTTAGCCAGACTCTGTTGCCTTCGCGCTTGAAGCGCTTGACCGTTACTTCGTCATCTATTCGAGCTACTACCACCTGACCATTCTGCGCCTCGCGGGTGGTGTGTACTGCCAGCAGGTCGCCGTCAAGAATGCCAATATCCTTCATGCTCATTCCGCGCACACGCAGCAAGTAGTCGGCTTTGGGGTGGAAGAACTCGGGGTTGATGCGGCACGAGTCTTCAATATTCTGTTGCGCTAGAATAGGCGCGCCGGCTGCGACGCGACCGATAACGGGTAAGCCTTCTTCCGTGTTGTTGGGTTCGTAACCAGGTATGCGAATGCCTCGAGAGGCACCGGGGGTCATTTCGATGGCGCCTTTGCGGGCTAGCGCCTTGAGGTGTTCCTCTGCGGCATTGGGAGACTTGAAGCCAAGTGCCTGGGCGATTTCCGCGCGGGTTGGCGGGTAGCCGTTGTCATCAAGGCAGTGCTTGATGAATGTGAGGATTTCAGCTTGGCGTGGCGTCAGTTTCAGCATGGTTGGCTCTGTCTTTTTGTACAGTGACTGGGATTATATACAGTGATAAGGGGTTGGCAATCTTCCTTTTTTCTTGCCGGCTACATTCGCGGCTTGCGGTTTCATGCCCACTGCGTGCAATGGGGTGGGTAGTAGACGCAGACCCAGGCCCCGTTTGTTGTCGATGCGTGACCGTAGAGCCAGAAAGTGGCTTGCGCGACTTGACAAGAAGGCCAGTCGAAACGTATGTTTCAAACAAGTGTTTGTCAGGTGAGTAGTCATGGCCCAGTCGGAAACCGTTGAACGCATTCTCGATGCGGCGGAGCAGTTGTTCGCGGAGAAAGGCTTTGCGGAAACGTCATTGCGGCTGATCACCAGTAAGGCTGGAGTCAATCTGGCAGCGGTGAACTATCACTTTGGTTCAAAAAAAGCGCTGATTCAGGCAGTCTTCTCGCGTTTTCTTGGTCCTTTCTGCAGCAGCCTCGAGCGTGAGCTGGACCGTCGTCAGGCGAAGCAAGAGGTGAAAGTCAGCCTTGAGGAGTTGCTCGAGTTGCTGGTGGATCAGGCGCTGGTGGTGAAACCGCGTAGTGGTAACGATTTATCGATATTCATGCGCCTGCTGGGGTTGGCGTTCAGTCAGAGTCAGGGCCACCTGCGCAAGTATCTGGAAGAGGTGTACGGCAAGGTGTTCCGCCGTTACATGCTTCTGGTGCATGAGGCCGCGCCACGTATCCCTCCGCTGGAGTTGTTCTGGCGCGTGCATTTCATGCTCGGCGCAGCGGCTTTCAGCATGTCTGGAATCAAGGCGTTGCGTGCTATGGCCGAGACCGATTTTGGGGTGAACACCTCGATCGAGCAGGTCATGCGCATGATGGTGCCATTCCTGGCGGCTGGTATGCGTTCGGAAAGCGGTGTGACCGATGAGGGTCTGGCCGCTGCTCAGCTCAAGCCGCGCGTCAAGAATGCCGGCATAGCGGCCAAGGTTTGATGCCATGCCAGGGTCTGTTGCTGTTTTGTCGCGAGCCGCGAACGAAACGGCAACAGGCCCTAGTGGGCTTGGCGAGTCCGATCCGCTAAGCTAGCGCCCTATGCGCACTCTCGACCTCCTGCATATTTCCCTCGCTGATCAGTGCCTGTACGGTTTTGCCGACGGGCAGCTGGTTTTGCGTCTGTCAGTTTCCACCGCACTCAATGGCCCCGGCGAGCTGAATGGCTCCGGCTGTACCCCGCGTGGTTTGCATCGTGTGCGGGCGAAGATTGGCGAAGGCTTGCCCCTGGGGGCGGTATTGCGCGGTCGTCGCTGGACAGGCGAGGTCTGGTCGCCAGACCTGGCTGCGCAGTTTCCCGCCCGCGACTGGATTCTTACGCGGATTATCTGGCTCAGCGGCTGTGAGCCGGGACGTAATCGACTGCGAGAGGTCGACACCTTCCGCCGCTATATCTACCTGCACGGCACACCGGACACTGAGCCCATGGGCATACCGCGCTCGCATGGCTGTGTACGGTTGCGTAATGCCGATCTACTGGCGCTGTTTCCGCGGGTTCCTGTTCAATGTGCTGTGCAGATCGACGAGGCTGCATGCCCGCTCTGGGCGGCGGAGTCACTTTAGTTAAGGATTATTTGTGAGTTCACCGATGCAAGGCTCATTGATGCTGGATATCGCCGGCACTTGGCTGACCGCCGAGGATCGGCAGATTATTCGCCAGCCCGAAGTGGCTGGTTTGATCCTGTTCGGGCGCAATGTCGAGCACCCGCGTCAGGTGCGCGAGCTGGCGGCGGCAATTCGTGCGGTACGCCCCGATTTGCTCCTGGCCGTGGACCAGGAGGGTGGCCGGGTGCAGCGTCTACGCCAGGGGTTTTTGCGGTTGCCGGCGATGCGGGCGATTGCCGATAACGCCAATGCCGACGTCTTGGCCGAGCATTGCGGCTGGTTGATGGCCACCGAAGTGTTGGCGGTGGGGCTTGATATGAGTTTTGCGCCGGTGCTGGATCTCGATTACCAGCGCAGTGCGGTGGTCGGTAGTCGGGCTTTCGAGGCGGATGCGCAGCGTGCCACCCGCCTGGCTGGCGCCTTTATTCGCGGCATGAGTGCGGCAGGTATGGCCGCGACCGGTAAGCACTTTCCCGGGCATGGCTGGGCCGAGGCCGACTCCCATGTAGCGATTCCTGTGGATGAGCGCAGCCTGGAGCAGATCCGCGCCAGCGATCTGCAGCCGTTTGCGCAATTGAGTCGGCAGTTGGCTGCGGTGATGCCTGCGCACGTGATTTACCCGCAGGTCGATGATCAGCCGGCGGGTTTTTCGCGCCGCTGGTTACAGGATATTCTGCGTGGTGAGTTGCAGTTTTCCGGCGTGATCTTTAGCGATGACTTGTCGATGGCCGGAGCCCATGTGGTGGGCGATGCGGCTTGTCGTATCGAGGCGGCGCTAAGCGCGGGCTGCGATATGGGGCTGGTCTGCAATGATCGCGCTGCTGCGGAGTTGGCGCTGAGCGCATTGCAGCGCTTGCAGGTTGTTACACCGCCAGGTTTGGCGCGCATGCGTCGCCAGGATTTTCCGGGAACCGAATACCGGCAGAGTCCGCGATGGCTGGAAGCAGTGGGTGCATTACGCGCCGCGCAATTAATCGATTGAGGAGAGTTTGATGACTGTCTACGCCATCATCGGCGGTACTGGCCTGACCCAGCTTGATGGGTTGACCATCAATGCTGCGTTGCATGTTGATACGCCCTACGGAGCGCCCTCCGCTCCGCTGTTACGGGGTGAGTATGCGGGGCGTCAGGTGTTGTTCCTCGCCCGTCACGGTCATCCCCATCGGATTCCGCCGCATCAGGTGAATTATCGCGCCAACCTCTGGGCGCTCAAGCACTCAGGCGCCAAGGCGATTATTGCAGTGAATGCAGTTGGGGGTATCCAGGCGGTCATGGGCACCGGACATTTCTGCCTGCCGCATCAGATCATCGACTACACCTCGGGGCGCGAGCACACCTTTTATGAGGGAGAGCTGGAGCATGTCACCCACGTTGACTTCAGCCATCCATACGATGCCGAGCTGCGGGAAAAGCTGGCCGGGGCACTGGCTGCTGAAGGCTGCGCCTTTAGCGCCCAGGGCGTTTATGGCTGCACCCAGGGGCCGCGTCTGGAGACGGTTGCCGAGATCGCCCGGATGGAGCGGGACGGTTGCGATATCGTCGGCATGACCGGCATGCCCGAGGCAGTGCTGGCGCGTGAGCTGGCGTTGCCTTATGCCTGCCTGGCGTTGGTGGTTAATCCCGCTGCAGGTAAGTCCAATACATTGATCACCATGGCCGCAATTGAGCGCGCGCTTGATGACGGCATGGGCCGGGTCAAGGCTGTCCTGGCGCGTGTGCTGGCCGGCTAAACATAGCGGCTGGCGACGAAGCCCAGCGAGGCAGGCTTAGCTAGCACCTGCCTACGACTTATCGCCTCACAACAGGCAATGGGTGCATAGCCAATATAAAGGGTCGCGATAGCGACCCTTTATTGTTGCAGGCAAGGCGCCGGGCGCTCTGTTTAAAGTGGGCTGATGCGCACCAGCAGGCCAAAGCTGCCGTGATCAAGGTAGGTCAGTTCGCCGCTTTGCAGGCGCACGCTGTGTTTGATCAGTTCGCTGCTGTTGAGCGAGCCGTTGGTATCGAACTGGTTGACCCACAGATTGGCACTCAGGTCGATGAGGCGATCCTGCTTCAGGTCCAGGGTGCCTTCAACCGGGAAGTGGCCAAACTGTTCCACTCCGGTGCTCAGTGCCACGCTCGCGGGGCTGGTGCCGATGCTTTGCGTCCAGGCTTTGTGCAGTAGCACGGTATAGCCGTTGGCAGGATTGAGTTTGTTAGCTTCGCTATTCAGCGCGGCGGTACGTTCCTGACTTGAGTCGATCGGCAATGCCCCTTGCGCCCAGTCGTCAGGCGCGGTGCGGGCGGCCGGAAGCTGCTGGGTTGTTTGCCTGAAAACGATCACTTCAACCTGGAACATCGCCTCGGCAAAGGCTGTTGCGCTGCCCAGTAGCGACAGCAAGACAAGTGAGAGCGAGCGAAGTGCGCGCATGGTGTCAGTCCTTTAAGTAGAGGGGGTGAGTCGCGCGAAGAGCGCTTCCACGGTATCGAATCGATTTTCCGGGCGCTCCATCGGTACCTGGAATTTGAACAGTGTGGCACCCTCGAATTTGTAGCGAGCAGGCGCGCCCTGGATCAGTTTGATCAGGGTCATTGGGTCGACGCAGGTGTCAGCGGCGAACTCGATGCGCCCGCCTTGTGGGCCCGCGTCGACCTTCTTGATGCCGAGTTTCTCCGCCTGCAGTTTCAGGAGGGTCAGGCGCACCAGGTTCTTGCTTGGTTCAGGCAGCAGGCCGAAGCGGTCGATCATTTCCACTTGCAGCTCTTTCAAGCCATCCTCGTCGGCAGCCGAAGCGATGCGTTTGTAGAGGATCAGCCGTGCGTGCACGTCTGGCAGGTAGTCTTCCGGGATCAGTGCGGCTACTCGCAGGTTGATCTCGGGGCCACCGCCCAAGGGTTGATCGAGGTTGGGTTGTTCGCCCTTGCGGATGGATTTAACTGCGCGCTCGAGCATTTCCATATACAGGGTAAAACCGACTGCCTGGATCTGTCCGCTCTGGCCGTCGCCGAGCAGTTCGCCAGCACCGCGGATTTCCAGATCGTGGGTAGCCAGCAGGAAGCCAGCGCCGAGATCCTGGGCGCCGGAGATGGCTTCCAGGCGTTTCTGCGCGTCATCGGTCATCTGCTTGCGTGGTGGGGTCAGCAGATAGGCATAAGCCTGGTGGTGGCTGCGCCCGACGCGGCCGCGCAATTGGTGCAGCTGCGCCAGGCCGAACTTGTCGGCGCGCTCGATGATGATGGTGTTGGCGCTGGGCACGTCGATACCGGTTTCAATGATGGTCGAGGCGATCAGTACGTTGAAACGCTTGTGGTAGAAGTCGCCCATCACCTGTTCCAGTTCGCGCTCGCGCATCTGCCCGTGGCCAATGCCGATGCGCGCTTCGGGAACCAGCTCGGCCAGGTCGGCGGCGCATTTCTCGATGGTCTTGACGTCGTTGTGCAGGTAGTAGACCTGCCCGCCGCGGAGCAACTCGCGCAGCAGCGCTTCCTTGATGGTCGGGTTGTTCTGCTCCATCACGAAGGTGCGCACCGACAGGCGGCGCGCCGGCGGCGTGGCGATGATCGACAGGTCGCGCATGCCGGCCACGGCCATGTTCAGGGTGCGTGGGATAGGCGTGGCGGTGAGGGTGAGAATATCCACTTCGCTGCGCAAGGCCTTGAGCTGCTCCTTTTGGCGCACACCGAAACGGTGTTCCTCATCGATGATCACCAGGCCCAAGTCTTTGAACTGGACGTCACCCTGCAGCAACTTGTGGGTGCCGATGACGATATCGACCTTACCCTCACTCAGTTGCTGTACGGCGCTCGCGACTTCCTTGGTGCTCTTGAATCGGCTCATCACCTCGACATTCACCGGCCAGTCGGCAAAGCGGTCGCGAAAGCTGTTGTAGTGCTGTTGGGCGAGTAGGGTGGTTGGCACCAGTACGGCCACCTGGCGACCGCTATGCACGGCGATAAAAGCGGCGCGCATGGCCACTTCGGTCTTGCCGAAGCCGACGTCGCCGCAGATCAGGCGATCCATCGGCCTTGGTGCGAGCATGTCATCGCGCACCGCGTCGATGGCGGTTTGCTGGTCAGGCGTTTCTTCGAAAGGAAAGCCTGCGCTGAAGGTCTCATAATCGAGTTGCGGATCAGCAAACGCATAGCCCTCACGAGCGGCGCGGCGGGCGTAGATATCGAGCAGTTCGGCTGCGACATCGCGCACTTGTTCGGCGGCCTTGCGCTTGGCTTTCTGCCAGATTTCCGAGCCGAGGCGGTGCAGTGGGGCCAGTGCGTCGTCGCTGCCGGTGTAGCGGGCGATCAGGTGCAGGCTGGCCACTGGCACGTAGAGCTTGGCTTCCTCGGCATACATCAGGGCGAGGAATTCGGCCGCCTGGCCGTCAAACTCCATGGTCTCCAGACCCAGGTAACGACCGACGCCGTGATCGATGTGCACCACGGGCGCGCCCTCGCGCAGCTCGGCGAGGTTCTTGATGACGTTGTCACCGCCGTCGCGTGATTTCTCGCGGCGGCGGCGCTGCATGACCCGTTGGCCGAATAGTGGGCTCTCGGCAATCAGTGCCAGGTCGTCGAGCAGTAGGCCGTCGTCGAGCGGGGCAATAGTGATGCCCAGGCGCTCCTTGCTGGCGGTGAATTCTGGCCAGCTGGCCACTTCCCTAGGCTTGAGTTTGAGGCGCGCGAGTAGCTCCAGGAGCACTTCACGGCGCCCGGCGGACTCTGCGCAGAACAGCACGCGGCCCGGATATTCTTCGATAAAGCTGCGCAGAGCGGCAAGGGGCTCGCCGGCCTTGGCCTGGATCGCCAAGTCAGGCAGGGGTTGCGCGTCGAAGCGCTGGCGGCCGACGCCCGGCTCGATGTCCTGCTGGCTGATGACGACTCGTGGCCACTCTTTCAGGCGGGCGAAGCAATCATCTACCGGCAGGAAAATGTCGGCTGGCGGGAGCAAAGGACGCTCGGGGTCGACCCGGCGCTCGTCGTAGCGATTGCGTGCATCGCTCCAGAATTGCTCGGCGGCTTTTTCCACGCCCGGGAGGGAAAATACCTGGGTGTCCTGCGGCAAATAGTCGAACAGGGTCGCGGTTTCTTCGAAAAACAGTGGCAGGTAATACTCGATGCCCGCTGGGGTAATGCCAGTGGAGAGGTCCTGGTAGATCGGGCAGCGGCGGAAGTCGACATCGAAGCGATCACGAAAGCGCCCGCGAAAATCGCTAACGGCTTTTTTCTCCAGCGGGAATTCGCGGGCCGGCAGCAGCTTGATCGATTGGACTTTGTCGATCGAACGTTGGGTTTCCGGGTCGAAGGTGCGCAGGGTTTCGATTTCATCATCGAACAGGTCGATGCGGTACGGCTGGCTACTGCCCATCGGGAACAGATCGATCAGCGCGCCGCGTACGGCGAACTCGCCGTGCTCGTACACCGTATCTACACAGCGATAGCCTGCCGCCTCCAGGTTGCCGCGCATCTGGTTGACGTCGAGTTGCTGGCCAACGTGCATGACCAGGCTGCTGCCGAGCAGAAAACGCTTGGGCGCCAGGCGATGTAGGGCGGTGGTGATTGGCACTACCAATACACCATGTTTCAGCTCGGGCAGGCGATAGAGTGCTGAAATTCGCTGGGAAATGATGTCTTGATGCGGCGAAAACAGATCGTAGGGCAGGGTTTCCCAGTCAGGGAAATGCAGCACCGGTAACTCCGGCGCGAAGAAACTCAGTTCTTGCTGCAGGCGCTCGGCATTCTGACTGTCGGCAGTCAGCAGCAGAGTAAAGCGCTTGGCAGCACTGGCGGCTTCGGCAATCGCCAGGCTCAATGCGGCACCAGGCAGATTGCCCCAGTGCTGTTTCCCGGCGGTGGCGGGCAGGGACGGTAGACGCAGTACGGACACGGGCGGTACAGGCACGGGCGGCTCACGGGCTTGGCGGCATGGCCCCCGATTGTATCTATCCGCGCGTGTTGCTGTCAGTGTTTCGTCCGTTGCAGATTGCCGACGAATGCCTTGGCCGGCATAATGTAGCCCCTTTTTTCAGCCCCTACATATGGAAGGTACTGCCCGTGAATCAGAAGCCCGACCAGTGTCTCGGTGAGTGGATTGATCGTGAAGCCCTCGCAGAAGCGATGATTCCATTGATTGGTCAGCTCTACCGCAACAACAACGTTGTCACGTCGATCTACGGTCGTAGCCTGATCAACCGTTCGGTCATTCAGATTCTCAAAGCCCATCGCTACGCGCGCCATCGCCTGGACGGCGATGCCGAGCTGTCGGTGCATGGCACGTTCCCGATGCTCAAGACCATGAGCGAGCTCAAGCTGGGTTCTGCGTCAGTGGACTTGGGCCGGATGATGGCCAAGTACCTGGAAGAGGCCAATGGCCGCAGCATTGAGCAGTTCGTGCGTGACGAGCTGGAGCCGGTAGCCGGTCAGCAGAATGTCGCGGCACGCAAGGGCACCGATGTGGTGCTCTATGGTTTTGGTCGGATTGGCCGTCTGCTGGCGCGCATCCTGATCGAGAAGACCGGTGGCGGTGATGGCCTGCGTCTGCGCGCTATTGTTGTGCGCAAGGGTGCTGAAAACGATCTTGAGAAGCGTGCCAGTTTGTTGCGTCGCGATTCGGTGCATGGTCCGTTCGACGGCACCATCGTGATCGATGAGGAAAACAACACCATCACCGCCAATGGCAACCTGATCCAGGTGATTTACGCCAAGTCGCCAGGCGATGTGGATTACACCCAGTACGGTATCGATAACGCGCTGCTGGTGGATAACACCGGTGTGTGGCGTGATGCAGAAGGCTTGAGCCAGCATCTAGCCTGTCCGGGCATTGACCGTGTGGTGCTGACAGCGCCTGGCAAGGGCGAGCTGAAGAACATCGTGCATGGCATCAACCATGGCGACATCTCCGCTGACGACAAGATTGTTTCTGCTGCCTCCTGTACCACCAACGCCATTGTGCCGGTGCTGAAGGTAGTGAATGACAAGTACGGCATCATCAATGGTCACGTCGAAACCGTGCACTCGTACACCAACGACCAGAACCTGATCGACAACTTCCATAAGGGCAGTCGTCGTGGTCGTAGCGCCGCACTGAACATGGTAATCACCGAGACGGGTGCGGCCACTGCCGCTGCCAAGGCGCTGCCGGTACTCAAGGGCAAGCTGACGGGTAATGCCATTCGTGTGCCGACGCCGAACGTGTCCATGGCCATTCTCAATCTGAATCTGGAAAAGCCAGCAACCCGCGAAGAAATGAACGAGTACCTGCGCCACATGGCGCTGCACTCGGATTTGCATAAGCAGATCGACTTCGTCAATTCCCAGGAAGTGGTCTCCACCGACTTCGTTGGCTCGCGTCACGCAGGCGTGGTGGATGCCGAGGCGACCATCTGCAATGACAACCGCGTTGTCCTCTACGTCTGGTATGACAACGAGTTCGGCTATAGCTGTCAGGTGGTTCGCGTAATGGAAGACATGGTCGGCGTCAATCCGCCGGCTTTTCCACGCTAAGCACTAGCAGCAATTGAATAACGGGAGCTTCGGCTCCCGTTTTTTTATCCGGCTTTGCGGGTTGGCGGCTGTTTTAATGCATGGCCGGCAAACCTGGTTGGTCTCTCGGCAGTCTGATTAGTTGCTGAGTAAGCTGCTGCGTAATTTATCCGACAACCCCTTGGGTGCCAGCCAGATGCCCAGATAGGCGCTGGCCAGTTCCGGGTTATTGCTGGTGAAGGAGGTTTCGCCGTTGCGTTCCAGGCTCAGGCCGCTATCGGCGTTGTAGTTGAGCGCGTAGCGATCGCCTGGGTTTATGTCCAGGAAGCTGGCGTGCAAGGCATCCACGTCACTGCGCAGGCGCTCAAGTGTGGCGGGGTCATGTTGCTTTTTTAGCGTGGTCCAGGCTGCTTCGATGACGTCATCGCGCTGAATTTTGCGGAAATAGAAGAGTTCCAGGCGCTTGCTGCGTTGCTGGTCAAGTGCCTGGGCTGGGCTGACGCTGGGTTCTGCATAAAGAGCGGCGGCGTAGACGTCTGCCCATAAGTAGCGCAGAACGGTTTGGTTCTTGCGCTCCAGGGTGGTTCGCTCCACTGTCGCCTGGGCGGCGAAGTTCGCCTGGCGCAAGCGTTCATCAGTGCTGGCGAGCAGGGCGGTGCTGAGCAGGAGCAGTGTGGTTAATAGCAGTAGTTTGCGCATGCTGTGATTCCGGGCTGCAGGGTTACTGCCATTTCACCTGGGTAACTATTTGAGTCAAGTTCGGACTGTTGCACCCTGTTACGGGATGCCCAAAAAAAGCAAGCGCTTGGGTGGTCAGCGGAGGGGCGCGTCTTTATAATCAAGCGGATATTTTATCCGCGCTCGGCATCACTACCCGCCCCAGTAGCACTATTGGTGTGGGTATGGCTATTAAGCATCCAGATGCCGCCCGTATTCTAAAAAAAGCTTATAAATCAGTGGTTAGGCAAACCTATGATCAAATTGAAACATGGGCTTGATTTGCCCATAACAGGCGCGCCGGCGCAGCGTATTGAGGCTGCAAGGCCTGTGCGCAGTGTCGCCATCGTCGGCTTCGATTATCACGACATGAAGCCGACGATGCAGGTGCAGGTCGGTGATCGAGTCAAGCTCGGCCAGGTGCTGTTCTCCGATAAGAGGTCGCCAGGCGTTGAATATACGGCGCCAGGCGCCGGGGTGGTCAGTGCGATTCACCGTGGTGAGAGGCGCGTGCTGCAGTCGCTGGTTATCGATCTGGACGGCGATGAGCAAGTGACCTTTGCCAGCTACCCGCTGGCGCAGCTGGATGGGTTGAGTGATGCGCAGGTTCGCGAGAACTTGCAGCAGTCCGGTCTCTGGACTGCGTTGCGCACTCGTCCGTACAGCAAGGTACCTGCGGTAGATGCGCAGCCCAGCTCGATTTTCGTCGCAGCCATGGACACCCAGCCCCTGGCGGCTGATCCGGCGGTGATCATCGGTGAGTATGCCGCTGATTTCGAAAACGGTCTCAAGGTGCTGAGCAATCTGGCCAAGGTCTTCCTGTGCAAGGCCGATGGCAGCAGCCTGCCGGGTGAGCAGTTGAACAAGGTGCAGACCGAGGCATTTGCCGGTCCGCATCCGGCTGGATTGCCGGGCACTCATATCCATTTCCTCGATCCGGTCAGTGCTCGCAAGAGTGTCTGGTCGATCAACTACCAGGACGTGATTGCCGTCGGTAAATTGTTCGCTACCGGGCAATTGTGGGTCGAGCGTGTAGTCGCTCTCGCCGGTCCTGTCGTCGAGCAGCCGCGTCTGCTGCGTACCCGTCTGGGTGCCAGTCTGGACGAGCTGTGCGCCGGTCAGTTGCAGCCTGGTAATAACCGCGTGGTTTCCGGCTCGGTGCTTGGCGGGCGTACCGCCAAGGGCGCCTTCGCCTATTTGGGCCGTTACCATTTGCAGGTTTCGTGCCTGGCAGAAGGCAATGATCGCGAGATGCTGCACTACCTGCGGGCTGGGGTGAACAAGCATTCGGTGCTCAATGTGTTCGTTTCCAAGCTGGCGGCGGCGAAGAAGTTCGCCTTCTCCACCACGACCAATGGCAGTCCGCGCGCCATGGTGCCGGTCGGCAATTACGAAACTGTGATGCCGCTGGATATCTTGCCGACGCAACTGTTGCGCTACCTGATCGTCGGTGACACCGAGATGGCTCAGAAACTTGGCTGTCTTGAACTCGACGAAGAAGACCTGGCGCTGTGCACCTATGTCTGTGCCGGCAAATATGAATACGGCCCGATCCTGCGCGATAACCTCGCGCGCATCGAGAAGGAGGGTTAACTCATGGGCGTTCGCGCATTCCTCGATAAAATCGAGCACAACTTTGAGAAGGGCGGCAAGTACGAGAAGTTTTATGCCTTGTACGAAGCCATCGACACCTTTTTCTATCGCCCAGGTAGCGTGACCAAGACCACGGCTCACGTGCGTGATGGTATCGACCTCAAGCGCATGATGATCACCGTTTGGTTGTGTACCTTCCCGGCCATGTTCTTCGGTATGTGGAACACCGGTTACCAGGCCAACCTGATTTTCGCCAATAGCCCCGAGCTGCTGGCGGCCCAGGAGGGCTGGCGCTTCGCCTTGATTGGCTCGCTGGCCGGTTTTGACTCGAACAGCCTGTGGGATAACTTCATCCAGGGTGCTGCCTACTTCCTGCCTGTCTATGCGGTGACGTTCATCGTCGGCGGCTTCTGGGAAGTATTGTTCGCTTCGATCCGCAAGCATGAAGTCAACGAAGGTTTCTTCGTCACTTCGGTGCTGTTTGCCCTGATCCTGCCGCCAAGCATTCCGCTGTGGCAGGTCGCGCTGGGCATCAGCTTCGGTGTGGTGATCGGCAAGGAAGTGTTTGGCGGTACCGGCAAGAACTTCCTCAACCCGGCCCTGACCGGTCGTGCCTTCCTGTTCTTCGCCTACCCGGCGCAGATGTCGGGTGATGCAGTCTGGACTGCGGTTGACGGTTATGCAGGGGCAACCTCGCTGAGCCTGGCAGCTGCCGGCGGCATCGACAATGTACTGGGTAACGGCATCACCTGGATGAACGCCTTTGTGGGCACCATTCACGGCTCCCTTGGTGAGACCAGCACCCTGGCGATCCTGATTGGTGGCGGTGTGCTGTTGATCACCAAGATTGCTTCCTGGCGCATCGTCTCTGGCGTGATGCTGGGCATGGTCGGACTCAGCCTGCTGTTCAATCTATTGGGTTCGACAACCAATCCAATGTTCGCCATGCCGTGGTATTGGCACATGGTGGTGGGTGGTTTTGCTTTCGGCATGTTCTTCATGGCCACCGATCCGGTGTCTTCGTCCATGACCAACACCGGCAAGTGGATTTTCGGTGCATTGATCGGTGTGATGGTGGTGTTGATCCGCGTGGTCAACCCGGCGTTCCCTGAAGGCATGATGCTGGCGATTCTGTTCGCCAATCTGTTCGCACCGCTGGTCGACCACTTCGTCGTTCAAGCCAATATCAAGCGGAGGCTGGCACGTAATGTCTAGTCAAAAAGAATCCACCGCCCGCACGCTGACGGTGGCCCTGCTGGTTTGCCTGGTGTGCTCGGTGTTCGTTGCCGGCGCCGCTGTGGCGCTCAAGCCGACCCAAATCGACAACCGTCTGCTGGACAAACAGCGCAGCATCCTGGCAATTGCCGGGTTGGGCGCCCCGAATATGTCGAGTGCGCAAGTCAAGGACATGTTCAAAGGCACCATCAGTGCCAAGCTGGTCGATCTGGAGAGTGGCAAGTTTTCTGATGCCAAGGATCCAGTGACCTTTGATCCGCTGAAAGCCTCGAAAGACCCGAAGTTGTCCTCGGTGCTCAAGAGTCGTGATGACATCGCCGGGATCAAGCGCCAGGAAAACTTCAGCACTGTTTATGTGGTGGAGAAGGACGGGCAGGTCGATACCCTGATTCTGCCGGTGCGTGGTTATGGTCTGTGGTCGACCCTGCATGGCTTTATCGCGGTAAAGGGTGACCTCAATACTGTGGTTGGCATGGGCTTCTATCAGCATGGCGAAACGCCAGGTCTGGGTGGTGAAGTCGACAATCCGAAGTGGAAAGGCCAATGGCCAGGCAAAACCCTGTTCGATGAGGACGGCAAACTAGCCGTGCAAATCGTCAAGGGTGGTGTCGATGCGCAGAGCCCGAAGGCCGTGCATCAGGTTGATGGTCTGGCGGGCGCTACCCTGACCAGTAATGGGGTGGACAACCTGCTGAAGTTCTGGCTTGGCCAGAATGGCTTCGGTCCGTTTATTGCTAACCTGCGCGCAGGGGAGGCTTGATCATGTCGCAACCCACGATCAAACAAGTACTGTTGGATCCGATCTTCAACAACAACCCCATTGGCCTGCAGATTCTCGGGATCTGTTCCGCCCTGGCCGTAACGACCAATTTGCAGACAGCGCTGGTTATGTCTGCAGCGCTGACCTTGGTAACCGGGTTTTCTAACCTGTTTATCTCGATGATTCGCAGCCAGATTCCGGGCTCGATCCGCATGATTGTGCAGATGGTAATCATCGCTTCTCTGGTTATCGTGGTCGATCAATTGCTCAAGGCTTATGCCTTCAGTCTGTCCAAGCAGCTGTCGGTGTTTGTCGGACTGATCATCACCAACTGCATCGTGATGGGCCGCGCGGAAGCCTTTGCCATGCAGAACCCGCCGGTGCTGTCGTTCTTCGACGGTATTGGTAACGGTCTGGGTTACAGCGCCATGTTGATTGCTCTGGGCTTCATTCGCGAGCTGTTCGGTGCCGGCAAATTGTTGGGCTACGAGATCATTCCGGTGATCAACGACGGTGGTTGGTACCAGCCCAATGGCATGCTGCTGCTGCCGCCTTCTGCATTCTTCCTGATAGGCCTGTTTATCTGGGGCATACGCGCCTGGAAAAAAGACCAGGTCGAGAAGACGGTCTTCAAGATGGCGCCTCAGGTATCCACTAAGGAGGCCTACTAATGGAACACTACATCAGCCTGTTCGTCCGTGCGGTGTTCGTTGAGAACATGGCGTTGGCGTTCTTCCTTGGCATGTGCACCTTTATTGCGATCTCGAAAAAGGTCGAAACAGCCATAGGTCTCGGTATCGCCGTGATTGTGGTGTTGGGTATCACCATGCCGGTGAATAACCTGATCTACACCAATCTGCTTAAAGATGGTGCGCTGGCGTGGGCCGGGTATCCGCAGGTCGACCTGAGCTTCCTCGGCTTGTTGACCTTTATCGGGGTGATCGCGGCGATCGTGCAGATCCTCGAGATGACCTTGGATAAGTACGTGCCCTCGCTGTACAACGCGCTCGGTGTGTTCCTGCCGTTGATCACTGTGAACTGCGCCATCATGGGCGGCTCGCTGTTCATGGTCGAGCGCGACTACAACTTGGCGGAAAGTACTGTCTACGGTGTCGGTGCCGGTGTCTCCTGGGCGCTGGCGATTGCCGCTCTGGCGGGTATCCGCGAGAAGCTCAAGTACAGCGACGTTCCAGCTGGCCTTCAGGGCCTGGGCATCACCTTTATCACTATCGGTCTGATGTCTTTGGGCTTCATGTCTTTCTCCGGCGTGCAGTTGTAAGGAAGGGATGAATAGATGATCAATTTCGAGATTTTTATCGCGATCGGCATGTTCACCGGCATTGTGCTGGCGTTGGTGCTGATTATTATCGCTGCGCGCGCCAAGCTGGTTTCCAGCGGTGACGTGAGTATCGAGATCAATGGCGAAAAAACCATTGTGGTGCCTGCTGGCGGTAAGCTGCTGCAGACGCTGGCCGCTAACAACATTTTCTTGTCATCGGCCTGTGGTGGCGGTGGTACTTGCGCGCAGTGCAAGTGTGTCGTGGAAAGTGGCGGTGGCGAAATGCTGCCGACCGAAGAAGCTGCCTTCACCCGTCGCGAAGCCAAGGCTGGCTGGCGTCTGTCCTGCCAGACTCCGGTCAAGCAGAATATGAAGATCGAGGTGCCGGAAGAAGTTTTCGGTGTGAAGAAGTGGGAATGTACGGTGTTGTCCAACCCGAACGTGGCCACTTTCATCAAGGAGCTGACGCTGAAGCTGCCGGAAGGCGAGAGCGTTGACTTCCGTGCGGGTGGCTATGTGCAGTTGGAATGCCCGCCGCATGAGGTGCACTACAAAGACTTCGATATCCAAGAGGAATATCGCGGCGACTGGGATAAGTTCAACCAATGGAAGTACGTGTCGAAGGTCGAAGAGACCACGATTCGTGCCTACTCCATGGCCAACTACCCGGAAGAAGTCGGTCTGGTGAAGTTCAATATTCGTATTGCTTCGCCGCCACCGGGCAAGGACGATTTGCCACCGGGCAAGATGTCTTCTTATGTGTTCAGCCTCAAGCCGGGCGATAAGATCGACGTGTACGGTCCGTTTGGTGAGTTCTTCGCCAAAGAGACCGAAGCCGAGATGGTGTTTATTGGTGGCGGTGCTGGCATGGCGCCGATGCGTTCGCACATCTTCGATCAGCTCAAGCGGCTCAAGTCGCCGCGCAAGATCAGCTTCTGGTACGGCGCCCGCTCGATGCGTGAAGCCTTCTACGTTGAAGATTACGACCAGCTGCAGGCGGAAAACCCCAACTTCAAGTGGCACTTGGCGCTATCCGATCCGCTGCCGGAAGACAACTGGAGCGGCATGAAAGGCTTCATCCATAACGTGCTGTATGAGAACTACCTGAAGGACCACCCGGCTCCGGAAGATTGCGAGTTCTACATGTGCGGCCCGCCGATGATGAACGCGGCAGTGATCAAGATGCTGATTGACCTGGGTGTGGAGGAGGAGAACATCCTGCTCGACGACTTCGGCGGTTAAGCGTGAGGTCATTGGTTCTCCAGCCCGTTATCGCTGTCGCTCTTGCGGCAGCCCTAACGGGCTGTTTGCATTCTGAGAAGGTCGAAGAGTTCGGCGGCCCCACCATGGGCAGCACCTATTCGGTCAAATATGTCACTGGCGAGGGTGCTGCCGATGCGCTCACTCTCAAGGCCGAAACCGAGTTGATTCTTGCTGAAGTCGACCAGCAGATGTCCACCTACCGTGACGACTCGATTATCTCGCTGTTTAATCGGGCGCCAGCGGGCAGCTGCATGACGGTGCCTGCAGGTATGCTCGAGGTTGTGGGCATGGGGCAGGAGTTGGCTCGGGAAAGCGATGGTGCTTTCGACCTGACACTTGAACCGTTGCTCAATTTGTGGGGTTTCGGTCCGCAGGCGCGAATTGAACGTGTGCCGAGCGCCGAGCAACTGGCCGAGGCGCGTCAGCGTAGCGGTCATAGCCATTTGCGTATCGATGGTCAGCAGTTGTGCAAGGACGTCGATCTGCAACTGGATCTCAACAGTATTGCTGCAGGTTATGCGGTCGAAAGAATCGTCAGCCGCCTGGCTGACATGGGCGTTGGCAGTTATCTGGTGGATGTCACCGGGGAGCTAAAGGCTGCCGGCAAGAAGCCGGACGGGCAACCATGGCGTATCGCCATTGAGGCGCCGCGCGATGACCAGCGGGTCGCGCAGAAGATTTTGCAATTGGACGGTTACGGTATTTCTACCTCGGGTGATTACCGTAATTATTTCGAGGAAAACGGCGTGCGTTACTCACATACGCTTGATCCCAAAACCGGCGCGCCCATTACCCACACATTGGCAGCGGTGACAGTCGCGGATTTATCGACTCTTCGGGCCGACGGCTTGTCTACATTATTGATGGTGCTGGGGCCGGAGCAAGGCCTGGCCTATGCTGAGCAGGCTGGAATTGCGGCTTTTTTCGTGACGCGTGAGGGCGAAGCCTTCGTCACACGCACTACCGCCGCATTCGAGCAGCTATTCGCTGCAGGAGAAGAGCAATGATTTGGTTAATCGTATTTTTTACCATGCTGTTGGTGGTGTCATTGATGGCTGTTGGCGTGATCATGGGGCGTAAACCGATTGCCGGTTCCTGTGGTGGCATTGCCAATCTGGGCATCGAGAAAGAGTGCTCTATTTGCGGCGGTAGCCGTGAGAAGTGCGAAGAGGTCAACAGTGCGCCGGCAGAGTCTGGCTTCAAGGCACTGGCCTACGACGCGACCAAGCGCTAATCGCCATTCGCAGGCCTGCATGTCAGGCTAGCGAATCACGTATCGATTGCCAGGCTGCCTCGATGCAGTTCTGGCCCTGCCGAGAGCACGGTATAAGTGCTCCGGTATGATCTGAAGGAGTAAACATGGCGGTCTACAACTACGATGTAGTGGTGCTTGGTTCAGGCCCTGCTGGTGAAGGCGCGGCAATGAACGCGGCCAAGGCCGGGCGTAAAGTGGCGGTGGTCGACAGCCGTCGCGAAGTCGGCGGCAACTGCACGCACCTGGGCACCATTCCGTCCAAGGCCTTGCGCCATTCGGTGCGCCAGATCATGCAGTTCAATACCAATCCGATGTTTCGTCAGATTGGTGAGCCGCGCTGGTTCTCCTTTCCCGATGTGTTGAAAAGCGCCGAGCGGGTAATCACCAAGCAGGTGACTTCACGCACCGGTTATTACGCGCGCAATCGCATCGATTTGTTCTTCGGTACGGGCAGCTTTGCCGATGAGCAAACCATTGAAGTGGTCTGCGCCAATGGCGTTGTGGAAACACTGGTGGCCAAGCAGATCGTTATCGCGACTGGCTCGCGCCCTTATCGCCCGATCGATGTCGATTTTCATCATCCGCGGGTATATGACAGCGATACCATTCTGACCCTCAGCCATACACCGCGACGGTTGATCATCTACGGCGCAGGGGTCATCGGTTGCGAGTATGCGTCGATCTTCAGCGGCCTTGGCGTGCTGGTCGACCTGATCGACAACCGGGATCAATTGCTGAGTTTTCTCGATGCCGAGATTTCCGATGCGCTCAGTTACCACCTGCGTAATACCAACGTGCTGATTCGCCATAACGAAGAGTACGAAAGCATTGAAGGCATCGACAATGGGGTGATTTTGCATCTCAAGTCGGGCAAGAAGATCAAGGCAGATGCCTTGCTCTGGTGCAATGGTCGTACCGGTAACACCGATATGTTGGGCCTGGAAAATATCGGCATCAAGGTGAACAGCCGCGGGCAGATCGAGGTCGACCACAGCTACCGTACCGAAGTGTCGAATATCTTCGCTGCAGGCGACGTGATTGGTTGGCCGAGCCTGGCCAGTGCCGCCTATGACCAGGGTCGTTCGGCGGCTGGTAATATCATCGAGAATGGCAGTTGGCGTTTTGTCGATGATGTTCCGACCGGTATTTACACCATTCCGGAGATCAGCTCGATCGGCAAGAACGAGCGCGAGCTGACTCAGGCCAAGATCCCTTATGAAGTGGGTAAGGCATTCTTCAAGAGCATGGCGCGGGCGCAGATTTCCAATGAGCCGGTGGGCATGTTGAAAATTCTGTTCCATCGTGAAACGCTCGAAGTGCTGGGTGTGCACTGCTTCGGCTATCAGGCTTCGGAGATTGTGCATATCGGCCAGGCGATCATGAACCAGAAGGGCGAAGCCAACAGCATCAAGTACTTCGTCAACACCACCTTCAACTACCCGACCATGGCCGAAGCCTATCGGGTGGCGGCGTTCGATGGTCTCAACCGGCTTTTTTGACCGGCTCCGATCGGTGGCCTGAGCCGGTCGGGGAAGATCCGTTCAGCGACTCTCTGGCGTGGCGCTGGCCTAACCGGGAGAGTTTTTGACCAGGTAGCAATAAGAAAACCGGCGCAGGGTGGCCGGTTTTCTTTTGTCTGGGCTTTTGCTGTGGGTTCTGAGAGGTTGGATTTCGCGCCAAAGCCCTGCGCTGAAAAATGCACGTGCAACCTTCGGCGGTTTTTGCCTGTTAGGCGCTGCTCGGCCCCAACTTATTGCTGCAACGTGGAGACGGCCAGGCCAGGGAAGTCGGTAATCAGGCTGTCCACGCCGAAATCGGCGAGTCGGCGCATCAGTGCCGGGTCGTTGACTGTCCAGACCGAGACATGCAGGCCGGCTTTCTGCGCTTTCAGCAGGCGTTCCGGGGTACACAGGGTCCAGTTCAACGCCAGCAGGCTGCAGTCATAGCGCTGGGCTACTTTAAGCGGGTCGAGCCAGGCGTATTCTGCCACCAGGCCGCGGGCAAGCTGCGGTGTCAGACGCTTTAAGGCGCCGAGCACCTCGCGCGAGCTTGAGGTGACGGTGACTTTGTCGGTCAGGTCATAACGTGCGGTCAGCGCGGCAATTGCCTCGACCATCTGTGCGGCGCGGACTTTGGAGGCGCTTTTGACTTCCAGTTGCCAATGCTCGAAGTCGCACTCTTCAAACAGTTCGGCCAGCCGCGGGATCGGGCAAGGGCTGATCCAGCCTGGGCCACCTTCGCGAGCGTCATAGCGGGTCAGTGCCGCAGCGTCGTGCTCGATCACTTTGCCGCGATGGCCGGTGGTGCGCTTCAGGGTTGGGTCATGAATCACCATCAGTTCACCATCGCGAGACTGGTGCAGGTCCAGCTCGCAGCGGCGTACGCCATGCTTAAGGCATTGCTGGAAGCTGATAAGGGTGTTTTCCGGAGCTTCGCCTTTGGCGCCGCGGTGGCCGTAGATATGGGTCACAGTTACTCCTGCGCAGGGGCGCTGGTGCGGGGATGATGATGGCGCACGCTGTTGATTACGTGGTCGTATTCAAAGTACACGCTGAACTCGCGGTAATCCCAGCGGCTAATCGGTGGGTTACCTACTGCACGATGTTCTTCATCTGCCAAGCCAAAGCGCTCCAGCACCGAGCGCTGCGATTCACCACGCTGGGGCAGTTGAGTGGCCGCTGCACCTTGCTGGCCGAGGGGTATCTGCAGGGTTTCGGCGCCAGCACCGAACGGTAGGCATAAGATCAATGCTAGAAATATGTATGGCATAGGGCTCTCGTGACTAATGCTGGGGCTGTTCGCGAGCCTGGCGGCGCTCCAGGGCTTGCCGCTGGAGGATATGCCGGGCCAGTAACTGGCGCTGTGCGTCGGTCAAGGCCTCGAACTCGGTGCCGATCTCGAACTGTTGGTCGGCGAGTGCCTGGCAGTGAATTACCTTGGCTCGCAACAGTAAGCCAAGAGCCTGCGGCATCAGCACTATCTTGATCGCCAGATGGGTATCGATGGCGAGGTTTTGGCTACTACTAAAACTCACGCCGCCCTCCGACAAGCAGACGCGCCGTGGTGTGCCGATGTCGCGCAACAGGCTCTGGGCGACAGCCTGCCCAAGCAGGTCGATGCGCTTGTTGATCACCTTGAGGTAGTTGGCCAGGGAGCGGTCACGCTCGCTTATATGGCGCAACAGGTGCTGCGACTCGAAGTCCAGCAGGTGCAACTCACTGAGCAGATTAAACAGCGGCGAGCTGTCACGCAGCTCGTCACTGGCCAGCGCCTCAGTGCCTGACAGTGGGGTGAATTCCAGTGCGATCGTATCGTCGATACGATAGTATTCCCGGCGGTCATCTTCATCTTGAATCGACATGGCGAACCCATGGCAGCAGTAGTGGTCAGAGTGTAAGGCCGCTTGCCAAGCCCCGCCACAAGGACGTTCCTCTTTCCCTCGAATCAGCTCCCGACATGTTCAGACCTCTGTTCGTATTTATAGGTACGCGTTACACGCGCGCCAAACGTCGTAATCACTTCGTGTCTTTTATTTCCCTGACGTCGATGATCGGGCTGGCACTTGGTGTGCTCGTGATGATCGTGGTGTTGTCGGTGATGAATGGCTTCGACCATGAGATGCGTACGCGCGTGTTGGGCATGGTTCCCCATGCCACTGTCGAGTCCGCCAGCCCTATCGATGATTGGCGCAGCCTCGCCGACAAGGCGCTGGAGAACCCGCAGGTGTTGGCCGTTGCGCCGTTCAGCCAGATGCAGGGCTTGCTTACCCACGAGGGCAAGGTGCAGAAGGTGTTGATCAATGCCGTCGATCCGTTCGAGGAAGTCAAGGTCTCGATCATTGGCGATTTCTTTCAGCAAGGCAGTTTGCAAGATCTGCAGCCCGGGGCCTTTGGTATCGTTATTGGTGACAAGGCTGCCGCCAAGCTGGGTGTAACCCTGGGCGACAAGATTACCTTCGTCGCGCCTGAGGTCACCGTAACGCCTGCGGGCATGTTCCCGCGCCTCAAGCGCTTTACCGTGGTGGGGATTTTCCATGTGGGTGCCGGGGAGATCGACGGGTTCGTGGCGATGACCCACGTCCAGGATCTGGCGCGCCTACAACGTCGCCAGGCAGACCAGGTACAGGGCATTCGCTTGAAGTTCGCCGATCTGTTTCAGGCCCCGCGCACAGCCTGGGAATTGGCGCAGACCCTGGGTGAGCATGAATATTACGCCCGTGACTGGACCCGCACCCACGGCAATCTGTACCAGGCGATCCGTATGGAAAAAGCCATGATCGGCCTGCTGCTGTTGCTGATAGTCGCGGTCGCCGCGTTCAATATCATTTCGACGCTGGTCATGGTGGTGACGGACAAGAAAGGCGACATCGCCATCCTGCGCACCCTCGGCGCGACGCCCGGGCAAATCATGGCCATCTTCATGGTCCAGGGCACGGTGATCGGGGTGGTTGGCACTCTTATCGGGGCGTTGTTGGGTGTCTTCGCGGCACTCAATATCAGTGCCGGTATCGCTGTGCTGGAGCGTGCACTGGGTATGCGCTTTCTCAATGCAGACGTTTATTTCATCGATTATCTACCATCGCAACTGCTGCTCGCGGATGTGCTGCTGGTCTGCGCCGCTGCGCTGGTTTTAAGTTTTTTCGCCACCCTTTATCCGGCCTGGCGCGCGGCGCGTACCCAGCCTGCGGAGGCTCTGCGTTATGAGTAATCAGGTTATGCAAGAAAGTGCTGTGTTGAGTTGTCGCAACCTGGGCAAAAGTTATGAGGAAGGCCCGCAGTCGGTGGTGGTGCTTGAGGGCTTGCAGCTGGAGTTGCACCCTGGTGAGCGGGTGGCGATTGTCGGCAGCTCGGGCTCGGGCAAGAGCACCTTGTTGAATATGCTCGGTGGCCTTGATACGCCAAGCACCGGCAGTGTCTGGCTGGCCGGCGAGGAGCTCTCGGCGTTAAGTGAAAAGGAGCGTGGCTTGCTGCGTAATCGCTCGCTTGGCTTCGTCTATCAGTTCCATCACTTGCTACCTGAGTTCACTGCGCTGGAGAACGTCTGCATGCCGCTGCTGATCGGGCGTACGCCGATTGCCGAGGCGCGTCAGCGGGCTACCGAGTTGCTCGGTCGGGTCGGTCTTGGCCATCGACTGGCGCACAAGCCGTCGGAGTTGTCCGGTGGTGAGCGCCAGCGCGTAGCCATTGCCCGTGCTTTGGTCAATCGGCCCGGGCTGGTGTTGCTCGATGAGCCTACGGGTAACCTCGATAATCACACAGCCCAGGGCATTGAGGATTTGATGCGCGAGTTGAGCAGTGCATCGCGCACCGCTTTCCTGGTAGTGACCCACGACATGGAGCTGGCGCAGCAGATGGATCGTATCCTGCGTCTGGAAAACGGCAAGTTGGTGGCCGTCTGATGTTTCGCCCCTTGAGTGTGTACATAGGCCTGCGTTATACCCGGGCCAAACGGCGCAACCATTTCATTTCCTTTATTTCCCTGACCTCGATGATTGGTCTCGCCCTGGGTGTGCTGGCGATGATCGTGGTGTTGTCGGTGATGAATGGTTTTCAAAAGGAGATGAGCTCGCGGATCCTTGGGATGGTGCCGCATGCAGCAATCTCCGGGGTTCAGCCGCTGGATGACTGGCGTGCGGTGGCTGCCGCTGCCAAGCGCAATCCGCAGGTGTTGGCCGCGGTACCCTTTGCCGAGCTGGAGGGCATGTTGTCCTATCGCGGAGCGATGCAGCCTATTCAGTTACAGGGCGTCGACCCCGCGCTGGAAGCGCAGGTGTCGATCATCGCCGATAACATGACCCAGGGTCGTTTGAATGATCTGCAGGCGGGTGAGTTCGGTGTGGTAATCGGCGAAATTACTGCCCGGCGCTTTCAGCTACAGATCGGTGACCGTTTGGCGTTGATCGTGCCCGAGGCCAGTTCGGTCCCCGGTGGTATTACGCCGCGTATGCAGGCGGTGAATGTAGTCGGAGTATTCAAGGTTGGCGCCGAGCTGGATGGCTCGCTGGCCTTGTTGCATGTCGCCGATGCGGCCCATATCCAGCGCTTGCAGCCGGGCCAAGTGCCGGGTGTTCGCTTGAAGTTGCAAGATTTGTATCAGGCGCCGCAGGTGTCTGCTGCCATCGTCAGCGAGTTGGGCGAGGGCTATCAAGCCAGCGACTGGACGTTGACCCAGGGCAGCCTGTTCAGTGCCATGAAAATGGAAAAGACCATGATTGGCCTGCTGTTGCTGCTGATTGTGGCAGTCGCCGCATTCAATATCATTGCCACCTTGATCATGGTCGTCGCCGACAAGAGCGCGGATATCGCCATCTTGCGTACCTTGGGGGCGACCCCTGGGCAGATCATGGGCATCTTCATGGTGCAGGGCACGGTGATTGGGCTGGTGGGCACGCTGATTGGAGCTGTACTTGGCATCGTAGCGGCGTTGAATGTCAGTCAGTTGGTTGGCTGGATCGAGCGCCTTAGCGGCCAGCAGGTACTCAGTTCGGATGTCTACTTCATCAGCAATCTACCGTCTGAATTGCTGTTCTCCGATGTGCTGCTGATCTGCGGCGCGGCCTTTACCCTGAGCTTTCTCGCGACCCTTTATCCATCCTGGCGTGCATCCGGCATTCAGCCAGCAGAAGCGTTGCGCTACGAATGAGCTAGTCTCTCTGAAAGCAAAAAGCCGTTACGTGAGTAACGGCTTTTTGCTTTCAATCATTGCTCTTGTTGATGCGGCGTTGTTCCTGGCGCTTGCGCCAGCTGCGCCTGACCCACCAGTGCCAGTAGGTGTTGGTAACCAGATAACCCAGTCCTGCCAAGAGTAAGCCGAGAACCACGGAGCCAAGCAGCAGGGGTTGCCAGTGGGTCTGCAACATGTGGCCGACCCAGCTCAGGGTGATCTCATCGGGCATGCGCATGGCTGGTGTGTCGGTCATCCAGGCGCCGAGCTTGTAGCTGCAATAGAACACCGGAGGCATGGTGATCGGATTGGTTAGCCAGACTAGTCCTACGGATATCGGCAGGTTAGCGCGTGCGGGGATGGCGACCAATGCAGCGGCAACCATTTGCATTGGCATGGGGATCATTGCCCAGAACAGGCCGATGGCTACTGCACGTGACACCGAGTGGCGGTTGAGGTGCCAGAGGTTGGGGTCATGAATCAGTGCGCCAAGAAAGCGCAGAGATTTGTTGGCCTTGATGCGGTCTGGGTGAGGCATGTAGCGCTTGAATAAACGACGCGGCATCGTGGCTCTCTGGCAGACTTAAACGCGCACATTATGCACGGATTTGGAATGGGCAGCGTTCACACTTTGTCACAGCAAATAAGTGAAGGTTGCTGGTCGAGTCAGGTCCATGGAATCGGATCTCAAGGAGTGAGTGGTTATGCGCACAGGGATGTTGGCGCTGGTGGCGGGCTTGCTCCTGCTGCGGTTCTTGCCGGTTTTGCCCCCCGCCTGGTTGTTATGGCTACTGCCCGTCTTGGGGGTGATGTTGCTGCCATTTCGCAGCTATCCCGTGGCGTTTTTTTTATTTGGCCTCAGCTGGGCAGGCATTTCGGCGCAGGCTGCCCTGGACGACAGGCTGGCAGCGGAGCTCGATGGTCGTACCTTATGGTTGCAAGGGCAGGTGGTCGGGCTGCCTGACGTGCGCGATGGCGTCGTCAGGTTTCAAGTGCACCAGGCCCGGTCGCGGCGTGCCGAGTTGCCGCAGCTAATACGCCTGGCCTGGTATGGCGGCCCCGAGTTGCGGGCTGGGGAAACCTGGCGTCTGGCCGTGCGTTTAAAGCGACCACATGGCCTGGTCAATCCTCAGTCATTCGACTATGAAGCCTGGTTGCTGGCGCAGCGCATTGGCGCTACCGGTACGGTCAAGAGTGGCCAGTTGCTCAGCCCCGCCAGTGGGCCAGGCAGTTGGCGCGATGTGTTGCGCCAGCGCTTGCTCGCCGTCGATGCGCATGGTCGCGAGGGCGCATTGGCAGCCCTGGTGTTGGGTGATGGCTCCGGTCTTTCGACGGCTGATTGGCGGGTGCTGCAAGACACCGGCACGGTTCACTTGCTGGTGATTTCCGGTCAGCATGTCGGGCTGCTGGCAGGTTTGTTGTACAGCCTGGTTGCAGGGCTGGCCCGCTGGGGCTGGTGGCCGCGGCAATTGCCGTGGTTGCCCTGGGCCTGCGGTCTTGCGTTTGCCGGAGCGCTCGGCTACGGCCTGCTGGCAGGTTTCGAGGTGCCGGTGCGGCGTGCTTGCGTGATGGTCGGCCTGGTGCTGTTGTGGCGTTGGCGTTTTCGCCATTTAGGGGTTTTCTTGCCGCTGTTGATCGCGCTGGTGGTGGTCTTGCTGCTGGAGCCCCTGGCCAGCCTGCAGCCAGGCTTCTGGCTGTCTTTTGGCGCCGTGCTGTTGCTGATCCTGATTTTCAGTGGCCGGCTGGGCGCCTGGCCATGGTGGCAGACGCTGGGGCGGGCGCAGTGGGCGATGGCTGTCGGGCTGCTGCCACTGTTGCTGGCCCTGGGGTTGCCAGTCAGTGCCAGCGGTCCGTTGGCCAATCTGTTTGCCGTGCCCTGGGTCGGTCTGGCCGTGGTGCCGTTAGCGTTACTGGGCACCTTGCTCTTGCCTCTGCCATGGTTGGGGGAGGCGCTGTTATGGCTAGCGGGTGGTTTGCTCAAGCTGCTTTTTTTGCTGCTGGTGCAGATTGCCACCTGGCTGCCGGCTTGGTTGCCCGAGACATTACCGTTATGGGCGTGGCTGATGGTGGCGCTAGGCACATTGCTGTTGCTGCTGCCGGCCGGTGTGCCGTTGCGCGGCCTGGGTTTGGTTTTTCTGTTGCCACTGTTTTACACCGAGACGCAGCGACCGGCCCATGGCCAGGCTGAGGTGTGGATGCTGGATGTGGGGCAGGGTCTGGCGGTTTTACTGCGAACTCGTGAGCACGCGCTGTTGTATGACGCAGGGCCACGCTTCGGCGATTTCGACATGGGCGAGCGTGTGGTGTTGCCGTCGCTGCGTGGGTTGGGGGTGGCTCAGCTGGATATGCTGCTGATCAGCCATGCCGATAATGATCACGCTGGCGGTGCACTGGCGATCCAGCGCGGCATGCCGGTCAAGCAGGTGGTCAGTGGCGAGGCGACAGAACTGCCAGTGATGCTCCGCGCCGAGGATTGTGAGTCAGGGCGCAGCTGGCAGTGGGACGGCGTGCGTTTCACTGCCTGGCGCTGGGCGGGGGCAACGGATGGCAATCAAGCCTCGTGTGTCCTGCTGGTCGAGGCGGCTGGCGAACGTCTGCTGTTGACGGGTGATATTGACAGCACCGCTGAGCGCGCACTGCTCGACAGTGGTCTGGACGTTCGCGCGCACTGGCTGCTTGCGCCGCACCATGGCAGTCGCAGCTCATCCTCGCAGGCCTTGCTGGATGCCGTTGCCCCGCGCGCGGCCCTTATTTCCCGCGGTCAGCACAACGCATTCGGTCACCCGGATGCCGCAGTGGTTGCACGTTACGAGGCGCTTTCCGCGCGGCTGTATGACACGGTCGAGCATGGCGCCGTGCATATTCGCTTGGGTGCCTTTGCCCAAGGTAAAGGGTTGCGCGAGCGAGCACGCTTTTGGCGAGAAAAATGAGAACCGCAGCGGTCGGCGCCATGCCGCCCCTATGCTAGAGTGGCGCCACTTTTCCAAAGGGGATTTACCACCGTGTGGGAACTGGTTAAAGCTGGCGGCTGGATAATGCTGCCGATCATGCTCTGCTCTATCGTAGCAGTCGGCATTATTGCCGAGCGTCTCTGGACGCTGCGGCCTAGTCGCATCACGCCGCCACACCTGCTCGGTCAAGTGTGGCGCTGGATCAAGGATAAAAAGCTCAACAACCAGAAGCTCAAGGAGCTGCGTGCCAACTCGCCCCTGGGGCAAATTCTGGCGGCCGGGCTGGCCAACTCCAAGCATGGTCGCGAGATCATGAAAGAGTGTATCCAGGAAGCGGCCGCACGGGTTGTTCACGACTTGGAACGCTACCTTAATGCCCTGGGCACCATTGCCGGTATCGCACCGCTGCTCGGTTTGCTAGGCACCGTGCTGGGCATGATCGAGATATTCAGTTCCTTTATGGGCTCGGGCATGGCTAATGCGGCCCTGCTCGCTGCAGGTATTTCCAAGGCATTGATTACCACTGCTGCCGGTTTGATGGTGGCCATTCCTGCTTTGTTCTTTCATCGCTACCTGCAGCGCCGGGTCGATGAGCTGGTGGTCGGTATGGAGCAGGAGGCGATCAAGCTGGTGGAAGTGGTGCAGGGTGATCGTGACGTCGATTTTGCTGAGGGCAAGGCGTGAAATTCCGGCGCAAACCGCGGGAGAATGTCGAGATCAACCTGGCTTCGTTGATCGACGTAGTATTCATCCTGCTACTGTTTTTCGTGGTCACCACTACCTTCACCCGTGAGACTCAGCTCAAGGTCGATCTGCCCGAGGCTGTCAGTGGCACGCCGCCGGAGCAGACCGAGCTCAAATTGTTAGAGGTATTGATCGCTGTTGACGGTAGCTACTCACTGAATGGTAAGCAGCTGCTGAAAAGTGATCTGAATGGTTTGATGGCTGCGTTGCAAAAGGAATCGGAGGGCGATAACAGTCTGCCGCTTACCATCAGTGCTGATGGCAAGACCCCGCATCAGGCAGTGATCACGGCCATGGATGCTGCTGGAAAGCTGGGGTTCTCCCACTTGCGCATCACCACGGTCGAGGCACAGGTCGCGCCTTGATGGTTGCACTCCAATGAGCTTGTCTGAGCGCCTGTTGGCCGCCTGGTACGCGGGGCATCCGGCGCTAACGCTGTTACGGCCGCTCGAGCGGCTCTACCGTATGGTCGTGCAGCGCAAGCGGGCACGTTTTCTTGCAGGCGAAGGTGTTATTTATCGCGCGCCCGTGCCCGTGGTGGTGGTGGGTAACATCACCGTTGGCGGCACTGGCAAGACCCCGTTGATTCTCTGGCTGATCGAGCATTGCCGTCAGCGTGGGCTCAGGGTCGGCGTAGTCAGTCGCGGCTACGGCGCTAAGCCGCCACAAGTACCCTGGCGTGTGCGAGCCGATCATAGTCCCAACGTTGCCGGCGACGAGCCGCTACTGATCGTCCAGCGCAGCGCTGTACCCTTGATGATCGATCCGGATCGCGGGCGTGCGGTAGCTGCCTTGCTGGCTGCAGAGCCGCTGGATCTGATTCTTAGTGACGATGGCTTGCAGCATTACCGCTTGGCCCGTGATCTGGAGCTGGTGCTGATTGATGCGGCGCGCGGTCTGGGCAATGGTCGTTGCCTGCCTGCCGGACCGCTGCGAGAACCGGTCGAGCGCCTGGTGAGTGTTGATGCGCTGCTCTACAACGGTGCCAGCAGCGATCCGCAGGATGGTTACGCGTTTGGCTTGCGTCCGCGGGCCTTGGTCAACCTGCGCAGTGGTGAGCAGCGTCCATTGACTCATTTTCCGCCACAGCAGCGCTTGCACGCAGTCGCCGGTATCGGCAACCCGCAGCGTTTCTTCACCACGCTTGAAACGCTACACTGGCAACCGATTGCCCATGCTTTTGCCGACCACGCGCAGTTCAGCGCAGAACTGCTGGATTTCAGCCCGGCGTTGCCTGTGGTCATGACGGAAAAGGATGCGGTCAAATGCCGGGCCTTTGCCGCCGATGACTGGTGGTACTTGGTGGTGGATGCCGAGCCATCGGCCGCCTTC
Source organism: Pseudomonas sp. (assembly GCF_030683065.1). Lineage (GTDB taxonomy): Bacteria > Pseudomonadota > Gammaproteobacteria > Pseudomonadales > Pseudomonadaceae > Aquipseudomonas. The sequence goes on along the minus strand of NZ_JAUXMX010000027.1, from coordinate 27,654 downwards.
ATTACCTGGTTCGATGCGCAACTGACCGTTCTGCTGACTCGCGCTCGCTAAGCCCATCGCCATTTTGCGGTCACTGTCCCATTCAGTGCAGCCGCACCACAGTAAGGATCTCCCATGGACCCGAAATTACTCGATATCTTGGCTTGCCCGCTGTGCAAGGGCCCGCTCAAGCTCGCTGCCGATAAATCCGAGCTGATCTGCAAGGCCGATGGCCTGGCTTTTCCGGTGCGCGACGGCATCCCGGTGATGCTGGAAAGCGAAGCCCGTACCCTCAACGTTGACGAGCGCCTGGATAAGTAAATGAATAGCGCCTTTACCGTAGTGATTCCGGCGCGTTACGCCTCAAGCCGCTTGCCCGGTAAGCCGTTGCAGGACATCGCCGGCAAACCGATGATCCAGCATGTCTGGGAGCAGGCATGTAAAAGCAGCGCGCGGCAAGTTGTAGTAGCGACCGACGACGCCCGTATCGTCGAGGCCTGCCACGCTTTTGGTGCCGAAGTGCTGTTGACCCGTGTTGACCATAACTCGGGCACTGATCGTCTGGCCGAAGTGGCCGCCGCGCTGGGTTTGGCCCCAGATGCCATCGTGGTCAATGTGCAGGGTGACGAGCCGCTGATTCCGCCAGCAATTATCGACCAGGTGGCGGCCAACCTGGCGGCCAATCCGCAGGCAGCTATCGCTACCCTTGCTGAGCCGATCGACGATCTGGCTGCACTGTTCAATCCCAACGTGGTCAAGGTGGTTAGCGACCGCAATGGCCTGGCGCTGACCTTCAGTCGTGCGCCGCTGCCCTGGGCACGTGATGCCTTGGCTGTCAGCCGTGAGCAGTTGCCGGCCAACGTACCCTACCGCCGACATATCGGCATTTATGCTTACCGCGCGCAGTTCCTCCATGACTTCGTGGCCTGGGGGCCTTGCTGGCTCGAAGATACCGAGTGCCTGGAGCAGCTGCGTGCACTCTGGCACGGCGTGCGCATTCATGTTGCCGATGCCCTGCAGGCGCCGCCGGCCGGGGTCGATACTCAGGAAGATCTAGAGCGCGTGCGCCGACTGCTGGGGGCTTGATGCGGGTCTTGTTTGTGTGTCTGGGTAATATTTGCCGCTCGCCCACCGCCGAAGCGGTGCTGCGGCACAAGTTGCTCGAACTGGGATTGCAGGAGGGCGTCGAGGTCGATTCCGCCGGTACTGGTGATTGGCATGTGGGCAAGCCGCCAGACAGCCGCACTCGGCAAGCAGCCCTGTTGCGTGGCTATGATCTTTCCGTCCTGCGCGGGCGTCAGGTTTGCGCCAGTGACTTCAGTCGTTTCGACCTGATTCTGGCTATGGATAACAGCAATCTGCAGCACCTGCGGCGCATGCGTCCTGGCAACGCTGGGGCTGAGCTGGATCTTTTCCTGCGCCGTTATGCCCTGGCGCTCGATGAAGTGCCGGATCCTTATTATGGCGGCGAGGAAGGTTTCGAACAGGTGCTGGATCTGATCGAGCAGGCCTGCGATGGTTTGCTACGCGAAGTGCGGGGGCGACTATGAGTCTTAGTGTTCGGCCGCGGGTTTCGCTCAAGGCCTATAACAGCTTCGCGGTGGATGTTGCGGCGCTTGCATTTGCCGAGGTGCACGACGACGATCAAGTGCGTGAGGCGTTGGTTTATGCACAGCAGCAGCAGTTGCCTGTGCTGTTGCTCGGTGGTGGCAGCAATATGCTGCTGACCGCCGATGTCGAGGCGTTGGTGCTGCGCATGGCCAGTCGCGGCATTCGTGTGCTGCAGGATGACGGCGACCAGGTGCTGGTTGAGGCCGAGGCCGGCGAGCCGTGGCACCCCTTCGTGCAGTGGACGTTGCAGCATGGCTTGGTGGGGTTGGAAAACCTCAGCCTGATCCCGGGCACGGTCGGTGCTGCGCCGGTGCAGAATATCGGCGCCTACGGTGTTGAGTTGAAAGATCTGTTCGCCGGCTTGATTGCCCTGGATCGTCATAGCGGCGAGCTGCACGAATTTTCCCTGGCCGACTGTGGCTTTGCCTATCGCGACAGTCTGTTCAAGCGTGAAGCGGGGCGCTGGGTGATCCTGCGCGTACGCTTTGCCCTGCACCGCACGGCCATGTTGCATCTTGACTATGGTCCGCTGCGTCAGCGTCTGGCGGAGCAGGGTGTAGCTGAGCCGACGGCTGTCGATATCAGTCAGGCGATCTGCGCAATCCGCAGCGAGAAACTGCCGGATCCGGCGGTGCTGGGCAATGCTGGCAGCTTTTTCAAGAACCCCATGGTTTCAGCTGAGCTGGCCCAGCGCCTGACTGCCGAGCATGCCGATCTGGTGGCTTATCCGCAGGCCGATGGTCGGGTCAAGCTGGCCGCTGGCTGGTTGATCGAGCGCGCTGGCTGGAAGGGCTTTCGTGAGGGTGATGCCGGGGTGCATCGGCTGCAAGCGCTGGTGTTGGTCAATTATGGTCAGGCCACCGGGCAACAACTGCTGGCGCTCGCGCAGCGCATCCAAGCGGATATCTTCCAGCGGTTTGCGGTTGATCTGGAAATCGAGCCTAACGTTCTTTAAGCCTTTTTCGTTGCCACGGGATGGTTATGTTCGTCGCGGATGACGCCGTTGGGGCTGGCCGCACAGCATGGGCAGAAGCATAAAAAAGGGGATGCCGAAGCATCCCCTTTTTTATTGCGCTGAATAGTCTCAGGCGTGCGGCTTGTCCGCGTGCTCATCCTGGTTCTTTTCAGTTTCAGTGTCTGCATCTACTGCGTCGGTCGGCGTGCGCTCCGGCTCGCTGGTTGCTTCAGCGCTGGCTGCAGTTTGCGCCGTAGGCTCGGTTTCAGCAGGTGCTTCTACTGCTTCTACTGCTTCGGCTTGCGGGGCAGCGGGTGTAGCCTCGGCAGCTTCGCGCGCCAGGCGCTCGGCTTCACGTTGGCGGCGACGCACTTCGCGCGGATCGTTCGGCGCGCGACCTGTGGCGCTTGCTACGATGCTTACGTTCTCTTCGCTCACGGTCTCGGTCACGGTGATTGCAGGTGCAGCCGGCTCAGGCTCGCTGATAACGATCTCGGCGGCTGTTTCGACCGTTGCTTCGACCGTTGCTTCGGCGGGCTCTTCGCTTGCTGCGGGAGTGACTGCTTCGGTGCTGACCTCAGGGGCGGCGTCGACAACCTGCGGCGCACTGACTTCGGCAGGGGCTGCGTTTGCAGCTTCAGCCGTTTCAGTGCTTGCCACGACCGGTTGCTCGGCAACTGGCAGCTCTGGTTCGGCAGCAGGTTGAACCGGAGCTTCCTCGGCAGGTTGTTCGGTCACGACGGGTTCTGGGCTGGCCAGTTCAGCGCTCACAGCGGCAACGGTTGCGCCTACGGTCAGTGCTGCGGTGGTATCAGCCTGGGGTTCGGCGCTTTCTTCAGTGCCTTCGATCACATTGCCGTTGGCGTCACTTTGACGCTCGCGACGATTGCTACGGCGGCGTTGACCGCGCGAGCGACGGCGTGGACGCTCACCGTCTGTGCCTTCTGCTTCATCGTCTTGCTGCGGTTCTTCGCTGCCGAGCACTTCTTCATCAACGATAGCCGCTGTTTCAGGGCGCGGTTGACGCTCTTCACGGGGGGCGCGTGGTTGGCGTGGCTCGCGCTGCGGGCGCTCGGCACGCACGTCTGCGGTGCTGCTCTCGGTGCTGCTTTCCGCTGGTTGTGCTACTTGCACTGTTTGCGTGGCATCAAGCGGCTCGCGCAGTTCGCGTGCTGGTCGTTCTTCGCGTGGTTTGCGATCGCGGCGGTTGTCCTGACCTTCGCGCGGTGGGCGCGACTGGCGAACTTCCTGCGGCTCGCGAACCTCAACGACTTCGCGTGGCTGACGCTCTTCACGTGGTTGCGATTCTTCACGTGCTACACGTGGCTGGCGCTCTTCGCGCGGTGCCCGTTCTTCGCGCGGAGCGCGCTCTTCACGTGGCTTGCGCTCTTCGTCGCGGCGACCGCCACGGCTGCGGCTTTGCTGGCGACCGTTACGGCGTTCATCGCCGCGCTGTGGGCGTTCGCTGGCTTTCTTCTCGACTACCGCAGGTTTAACTTCTTCTTCTTCTTTGCCGGCAAACAGGCTGACCAGCGATTTTACCAGGCCCTTGAACAGGCTCGGTTGGCTGGCGGCGACCGGTGCCACTGGCTCGCTGACCTCGGCCACTGGCGTCGGTGCGGTGCGTTGTGGTGCGGCTTTGATCGCGGCTTCCTGACGCACCAGGGTGCGGGTAGCGGCAGCCGGTTGAACTTCTTCCACTTCAGTGGCAGCCATTTCATAGCTGGACTGGGTGGACTGTGCTTCCGGGCTGTCATCGCGGATGCGCTGCACTTCGAAATGCGGCGTTTCCAGGTGATCGTTTGGCAGGATGACAATGCGTGCACGGCTACGCAGTTCGATCTTGGTGATCGAGTTGCGCTTCTCGTTGAGCAGGAAGGCGGCAACTGGAATTGGCACTTGCGCACGGACTTCGGCGGTGCGGTCTTTGAGGGCTTCTTCTTCGATCAGGCGCAGGATCGCCAGCGACAGCGACTCGACGTCACGAATGATGCCTTGACCGTTGCAGCGTGGGCAGACGATACCGCTGCTTTCGCCCAGTGATGGACGCAGACGCTGGCGCGACATTTCCAACAGGCCAAAGCGCGAGATACGACCCACTTGCACGCGAGCGCGGTCGGCTTCCAGGCTTTCGCGGACTTTTTCTTCCACGGCGCGCTGGTTCTTCGCTGGGGTCATGTCGATGAAATCGATCACGATCAGGCCGCCGATATCACGCAGGCGCAACTGGCGGGCGATCTCTTCAGCCGCTTCCAGGTTGGTTTGCAGGGCGGTTTCTTCGATGTCGCTGCCTTTAGTGGCGCGCGCCGAGTTGATGTCGATCGACACCAATGCTTCGGTCGGATCAATAACGATCGAGCCACCGGACGGCAGTTTCACTTCGCGCTGGAAGGCTGTTTCGATCTGGCTTTCGATCTGGAAGCGGTTGAACAGCGGCACGCTGTCTTCATACAACTTGATCTTGCTGGCGTACTGCGGCATCACCTGATTGATAAAGCTCAGGGCTTCCTGCTGCGCTTCGATGCTGTCCACCAGAACTTCGCCGATGTCCTGGCGCAGGTAATCGCGGATGGCGCGGATGATTACGTTGCTTTCCTGGTAGATCAGGAAGGGCGCAGCGCGGTCCAGCGAGGCTTCTTTGATGGCGGTCCAGAGTTGCAGCAGGTAATCGAGGTCCCACTGCATTTCTTCGCTAGAGCGGCCCAGGCCTGCAGTGCGCACGATCAAACCCATATCGCTAGGAGCGACCAGGCCGTTCAGCGCTTCACGCAGTTCGTTGCGCTCTTCGCCTTCGATGCGGCGCGAGATGCCACCGGCACGTGGGTTGTTCGGCATCAATACCAGGTAACGACCGGCCAGGCTGATAAAGGTTGTCAGGGCTGCGCCCTTGTTGCCACGCTCTTCTTTCTCGACCTGAACGATGACTTCCTGGCCTTCCTTGAGCACGTCTTTGATGTTGACGCGGCCTTCGGTAGCCTTGCTGAAGTATTCGCGAGAAATTTCTTTGAGGGGGAGGAAGCCGTGGCGCTCGGAGCCGAAGTCGACAAACGCGGCTTCCAGGCTAGGTTCTACGCGAGTAATGCGGCCTTTATAGATGTTGGACTTTTTCTGTTCGCGTGCGCCCGACTCTATGTCGAGGTCATACAAGCGCTGGCCATCGACCAGAGCAACGCGCAACTCTTCGGGTTGAGTTGCGTTAATCAGCATTCTTTTCATGTTGTACCGTCGGTTTCCGGTGCTGGCGGAAGCGGCGTTCGGCACACACGACTTTCAGGGTCGGTGTCAGGCGCGTCAGAAACGGTCGTAAATCGTTTCATTGTCAAGCGACAGTCAGCCAGTTGGGCTGGGTCGCGACAGACATCTCCTGCTCGCTGTTGTGACAGAAAGCATTAGTCAGGAGGAGGAATCAACTGCCGGTAGCGGACGAGATAAAGCGTCTTCGATAAAGCTAATTGCTACGCAGACCGACGGTTGTACATCTCCACCCTACACGTATCACTGAAAATCGGGTGCCGCGCGCATAAAATCCGCAGCGGGTTGGCAGTTACCGCAAACGCCCAGTGGGGGCGACTGCGCATCATGGCTTAAGGCTTTATTTCCGAGTTATGCACGACCTTTGCGGCCTTTCTGTGTGTGTATAACCCGTCGGACGGCCTTACGTCCCAAATGAATTGCGTCGGCTGGGGATGGCAGTATTGGCGATCATCCGCAAACCAGACCGCTTTTGGCGGCGTTCGCGACTATAGCAGTAATGATTAAGTGCTTCAATTCCATAAAAAATTGTTATGATTGCGCGATGACAATTCCTACTTCTACGACCTCCGGCGTTCAGCTGCTTGAGGTTGCGCCTGAACTTGCCGGTCAGCGCATTGATAACTTTCTTCGCACTCAGTTAAAGGGTGTGCCCAAAACGTTGATTTACCGCATCTTGCGCAAAGGCGAGGTGCGCGTGAACAAGGGGCGCATCAAGCCGGAGTACAAACTGCAGGCGGGCGATATCATTCGCGTTCCGCCGTTGCGTCTGGCTGAGCGCGATGAGCCCGCGCCCTTGGCGCAGGGGCTGCTTGCGCGGCTGGAGGCGGCAATCGTCTTTGAAGACAAGGCCTTGATCGTGCTTAACAAGCCGGCTGGTATTGCCGTGCATGGTGGCAGCGGTCTTAACTACGGTGTGATAGAGGCGTTTCGTCAGTTGCGTCCGGACGCTAAGGAGATTGAGCTGGTTCATCGTCTCGATCGAGATACATCCGGGCTTCTGATGATCGCCAAGAAGCGCAGCATGCTGCGGCATCTGCATGAGGCGCTGCGTGGTGATGGCGTCGATAAGCGCTACATGGCGCTGGTGCGCGGGCATTGGGCAACCGCCAAGAAGCGGGTCAATGCGCCTTTGCAGAAGAGCAATCTGCGTTCTGGTGAGCGTATGGTTGAGGTCAACGATGAGGGCAAGGAGGCGCTGACGCTGTTCCGCGTATTGCGCCGCTTCGGTGAGTTCGCCACCCTGGTCGAGGCCAAGCCGGTGACTGGGCGCACCCACCAGATTCGCGTGCATGCCCAGTACGCAGGGCATTGCATTGCCGGCGACAGCAAGTACGGGGATGACGAGTTCAGTCGCGAGATTCGTGAATTAGGTGGCAAGCGTTTGTTCTTGCACGCCTATGCGTTGGTTGTGCCGCTGCCGGGTGGTGGCGAGCTCAAGCTGGAGGCGCCAGTCGATGCCACGTGGGCGCACACGCTGGAGCGTTTGAGTGCCTGATTACGAGCTGTTGATCTTCGATTGGGATGGTACGTTGGTTGATTCCATCGGTCGTATCGTCGAGTCGATGCACTGGGCTGCGGATTTCTGTGCGCTGGCTCGCTGCTCTGATGCGCAGGTCAAGGGGATTATTGGCCTTGGTTTGCCGGAAGCGATAGCTATCCTGCATCCCGAGCTAGCTGGGACGGCTCTTGTCGAGCGCTTTCGTCATTGTTACAGCGAGCGTTACTTGGCGCTTGAGGCTCAGCCCTCGGCGCTGTTCCCGGGTGTGGCTGATGCGTTAGAGATGTTTCGGGCGCAGGGTTACCGTCTGGCGGTGGCCACAGGCAAAACCCGCCATGGCTTGCAGCGTGTGCTGGCAGGGCGTGGCTGGCTGGATTACTTCGATGTCACGCGCTGTGCCGACGAAACCGCAAGCAAGCCCGACCCGCTGATGCTGGCTGAGATCCTCGACCATTGTGGCGTTTCTGCTAAGCGGGCCTTGATGGTGGGCGACTCGTCGTTCGATTTGCAGATGGCTCGGCACGCAGGGGTGGACTCGGTGGCTGTTGGCTACGGGGCTCAGTCCTTGGCTGTGCTGCGCGAGTATGAGCCGGCACTGGCGATAGAACATTTCATGGAGTTGCATGCCTGGCTCGTTCGGCGTGCAAGTGGGCAACTGATTAAGGTGGATGAAAATGTCAGATGAATGGAAGGCTCCGGCTGTGGGCGATGGCGATGGAAAGAGCTGGAAGTTGCTGGAAAAAACCTTGCTGGCAGGTGTCCAGGAGCAGCGTCGAGCGCGGCGCTGGGGGATTTTCTTCAAGTCGCTGACCTTTTTATACCTTTTTGCCGCGCTGGCGCTATTTGCGCCACTGTTTAATCTGACGGAGAGCGTCAAGAGCGGTGCGAGTCATACCGCGCTGATTGAGGTGCGCGGAATGATCGCCGATAAGGAGATGGCCAGTGCCGACAATATAGTTGGCAGCCTGCGCGCCGCATTCGAGGACGCCAATACCAAGGGTGTGATCCTGCGGATCAATAGCCCGGGTGGCAGTCCGGTGCAGTCTGGTTATATCTATGATGAAATCCTGCGCCTGCGCGCCGAATATCCGGCGATCAAGCTGTATGCGGTTATCACCGATCTTGGCGCCTCTGGAGCCTATTACATTGCCAGTGCTGCCGATCAGATTTACGCCGACAAGGCCAGTCTGGTCGGGTCGATTGGTGTGACGGCGGCCGGTTTCGGCTTTGTCGGGGTCATGGAGAAGCTGGGCGTTGATCGTCGGGTGTACACCGCAGGCGAGCACAAGGCATTTCTCGACCCGTTTCAGCCGCCCAGGGAAGATGAAGCGCTGTTTTGGCAGGGTGTCCTTGAGACCACGCACAGGCAGTTCATTGATAGTGTCAAGCGGGGGCGCGGTGACCGGCTGAAGTCGGCGGAGCACCCGGAATTGTTCTCAGGTCTGGTGTGGTCGGGTGAGCAGGCGCTGCAGCTTGGCTTGATCGACGCGCTGGGGAATACCAGCTATGTGGCGCGTGACGTGATCGGCGAAAAGGAGTTGGTCGATTTCACTGTCAAGGAGTCGCCGCTCGATCGCTTTGCCAAGCGCCTTGGCGCTAGTGTCGCCGAGAATGTGGCCTTGTGGATGGGCTTTCAGGGGCCAGCCCTGCGCTAGTTGAACGTGTTTGCAGGTAAGCCCGGTTATCGACCGGGCTTTTCTGTTTGTGGATTATGGGATGTCGATGCCGCTCGCGTGAAGCATGTCTACCAGGCGGATCAGGGGTAGGCCGATCAGGCTGGTGGCGTCAGTGCCTTCAGTGCTGCGAAACAGGCTGACGCCCAGGCCTTCAGCCTTGAAGCTGCCGGCGCAGTCGTAGGGCTGCTCAGCCTCCAGGTAGCGGGTGATTTGTGCGTCGCTCAGCTGGCGAAAATGTACGGTGAAAGTGATGCAGTCGGTCTGGCAGTGGTTGCTTTGGCTGTCGAGCAGAGCCAGGCCGGTTAAGAAGGTGACGCTGTTGCCGCTTGCGGCGAGTAGCTGCGCGTGAGCGCGTTCATGCGTTTCGGGTTTGCCGAGAATTTGGCCGTCAAGTAGCGCGACCTGGTCGGAGCCAATGATCAGGTGTTGCGGGTATTTGGAGGTCAGTGCGCGAGCTTTTTCTTCTGCCAGGCGGCGCACCAGTGCTCGGGCGTCTTCGTCGGGTCGAGCGGTTTCGTTGATCTCGGGCGCGCACCAAGCAAAGGGCAGGCGCAAGCGGGTCAATAGTTCTCGGCGGTAGGGTGAGCTGGATGCGAGCACCAGTGGTGGCATATATATGCGTCTCCTTTTAATAGGTGGGCAATTCTAGACTGCACTCTTGGTGCTGGACAGGCTGATGGTGCTGGGCACGCTGAATATCCTTTGACAGGGGCGGGGTGCATCCATAGAATGCGGCGCCTATGTTAAATGCACCGATTCCACCTCATGTTGATCCGCGAAAATTGGCTGATCGTGGTGCCACGCTTGAAGGCGTGGTACCGCTAGTCGATTTGGCGCGACTCTGCGACCCGCTTGCCGATAACCAAGGCGCGGTTCGTGTGAAGTTTTTCTTCGAGCGTGATGAGCGTAATGCTGTGGTTTTCCATAGTGAGCTCGAGGTTGAGGTCAAGATGGTTTGCCAGCGTTGTCTGGAACTGGTTGCCCTGCAGATCAACAGCGCGTGTGATTACGCTGTGGTGAAAGAAGGTGCAAATACCCAGTCCGTGCCGAAAGGCTATGACGCGCTGGAGTTGGGTGAAGATCCATTGGATCTGCTGGCGCTGGTCGAGGAGGAGTTGTTGCTCGCCTTGCCCATTGTCCCGGTTCATGACCCTAAAGATTGCCAGCAGCCGGACGGCCTCGAAGAGCCCGAACCGAGCAAGGACGAGGTAACGCGGTCCAACCCGTTCAGTGTATTGGCGCAGTTAAAGCGTGACCCAAACGTTTAGGAGTTAATTAATTATGGCTGTTCAGCAGAACAAAAAATCCCGTTCCGCCCGTGACATGCGCCGTTCGCACGATGCTCTCGATGCTAGCACGCTGTCCGTTGAAAAAAGCACCGGTGAAATCCATCTGCGCCACCACGTATCGCCGGAAGGTGTTTATCGTGGTCGCAAAGTGATCGATAAGGGCGCTGACGAGTAATCCTTGTCTGCTCCGATCATCGCGATAGATGCAATGGGTGGGGACTTCGGTCCCCACAGCATTGTTCAGGCCAGCATTGCGTGCTTGGCTGAATACCCCTCGTTGCACCTGGTCCTAGTCGGCCAAGCCCCTCTCATTGAAGAATTGATCGCCCTCAGTCCTGGCGTGGACCGTTCACGTCTGTGTGTCGAGCACGCCGGCGAAGTGGTCGCCATGGATGAGCGCCCTGCGCAAGCGCTGCGTGGCAAGTCGGATTCGTCGATGCGTGTGGCGCTAGAGTTACTGCGTGATGGGCGTGTTCAGGCATGTGTCAGTGCGGGTAATACCGGGGCCTTGATGGCGTTGTCGCGTCATGTGCTGAAAACGTTGCCGGGGATCGATCGCCCGGCCATGGTAGCGGCTGTGCCGACTCAGGCCGGCTGCTGCCACGTGCTCGATTTGGGGGCCAATGTCGACTGCAGTGCCGAGCAGCTCTACCAGTTTGCAGTGATGGGTGCGGTGGCGGCTGAGGCGTTGGGGGTTGTGCGGCCGCGGGTCGCGCTGCTCAATGTCGGTACTGAAGTGGTCAAGGGTAATCAGCAGGTCAAGCTTGCTGCGAGCCTGTTGCAACAGGCTCATGGTTTGAATTACATCGGTTTTGTCGAGGGTGACGGGCTTTACCGTGGTGACGCCGATGTAGTGGTGTGTGACGGTTTTGTCGGCAATATCCTGCTCAAGTCCAGTGAAGGTCTGGCGACTATGATCGCCCGGCGCGTCGAGCTGTTGTTCAGGCGTAATGTTCTTTCGCGGCTTGCGGGTTTAGTGGCGATGCCGGTATTGCGCCGCTTGCGTAGCGAGTTGGCGCCCGCGCAGCACAATGGTGCGAGCTTGCTCGGTCTGCAGGGTATTGTGGTCAAGAGTCACGGTTCGGCGGGGGTGGACGGTTTCAAGAGCGCCATTCGTCGCGCGCTTCGGGAAATTGAAGATGATTTGCCGCAGCGCCTGCACGGTCGTCTTGAGGATATGTTGCTCTGAGTTGATGTTGATGCGTTTAGTGGGCTTGTCGGGGTGCCGACGATTACGTGGTCTGCTAATGTGACCGCGTCGTGCGGCCCGCCATCCAACTGTCAGTTTGTTGTGCCGGGCTCTGCCGGGTGCAAATTTTTTGACGATAAGACCATAGAGGCTCGTTTACATGTCTGCATCCCTCGCATTCGTCTTTCCAGGGCAAGGCTCGCAGTCGCTGACAATGTTGGCTGGACACGGCGCTCAGCCAGTTGTTATCGATACATTTGCCGAGGCTTCCGAAGCGCTTGGCTACGACCTCTGGGCCTTGAGCCAGCAGGGGCCTGAAGAACAACTCAATCAAACCGACAAGACACAGCCGGCGATCCTTGCGGCATCCACCGCCTTGTGGCGCCTGTGGCGCGCTGAGGGTGGCCTGCAGCCTGCGTTCGTTGCTGGGCACAGCCTGGGTGAATACTCGGCGCTGGTTGCTGCGGGCGGCCTGGCATTCGCTGAGGCAGTTAAGTTGGTGGAGTTGCGTGGTCAGTTGATGCAGCAGGCTGTTCCGGCAGGCCAGGGTGGCATGGCGGCTATCCTAGGGCTGGACGACGCGGACGTGCTGGCTGCCTGTGCCGATGCGGCACAAGGTGACGTAGTGAGTGCGGTGAATTTCAATGCGCCAGGGCAAGTGGTGATCGCAGGTTCGGCTGCTGCCGTGGCGCGCGCTGTCGAGGCATGCAAGGCCCGTGGTGCCAAGCGTGCGATGTCACTGCCGGTCAGCGTGCCGTCGCACTGCGCGCTGATGCGCCCGGCTGCCGAACGTTTCGCAGAGGCGGTTGCGGCCGTTGCCTGGCAAACGCCACAGATTCCGCTGGTGCAGAATGTCAGTGCCAGCGTGGTTGCGGATCTCGAGACACTCAAGGCCGATCTGTTGGCGCAGCTTTACAGTCCGGTACGCTGGGTTGAGTCGATCGTTTGCATGTCTGAGCGAGGCGTGACCGATCTGGTCGAGTGCGGTCCGGGCAGGGTACTGTCGGGGCTGAACAAGCGCTGCGTTAAAGGTATCAATACGTATAATCTGGACACCCCAGACGCCTTTGCCGCCGCACGCGCGGCCTTGGCCTGAATTTAGGAGAGGTTGTTATGAGCCTGCAAGGTAAGGTTGCTCTGGTAACCGGCGCGAGCCGCGGCATTGGTCAAGCCATTGCCCTGGAGTTGGGGCGTCAAGGCGCCATTGTGATCGGAACAGCGACTTCGCCGTCTGGTGCCGAGCACATCGCCGAATACCTGAAAGAACATGGCGTCGAAGGTGCTGGTCTGGTGCTGGATGTCAGCAGCAATGAATCGGTTGCCACGACTATTCAGCACATTCAGCAACACCTTGGTCAGCCTTTGATCCTGGTCAATAACGCAGGCATCACACGCGATAATCTGATGTTGCGGATGAAAGATGATGAGTGGTTTGATGTCATCAACACTAACCTGAACAGCCTGTATCGGTTGTCCAAGGCAGTGCTGCGCGGCATGACCAAGGCGCGCTTCGGGCGCATCATCAACATTGGTTCGGTTGTTGGTGCCATGGGCAATGCCGGGCAAGTGAACTATGCTGCGTCCAAGGCTGGGCTGGAAGGTTTCGGTCGTGCGTTGGCGCGTGAAGTCGGTTCGCGGTCGATTACGGTCAATGCGGTCGCGCCTGGGTTTATCGATACTGATATGACCCGCGAGCTGCCGGAAGCACAGCGTGATGCATTGCTGACACAGATTCCGCTGGGTCGTTTGGGGCAAGCTGAAGAGATCGCGAAAGTGGTCGCTTTCCTCGCTTCCGATGGCGCAGCCTACGTCACAGGGGCTACTATCCCTGTGAACGGCGGAATGTATATGAGCTGAATGTGACTCAGGCCTTCAGAAAACTGTCATAAACGCTGTCTAAAATCCGTTATAAAGCTGCAGTAGGGTTTAGGTGGATCGTTGAAGTGTTCTGGGGCAACCTGGCATTTTGCTTGAAATGCTGAAAACCCTTTATATACACTTGGCCGCAGACAGCTGCCCGGATTTGTCCAATAGGAGTGAAAACACGGTATGAGCACCATCGAAGAACGCGTCAAGAAAATCGTTGCCGAGCAACTTGGCGTCAAAGAAGACGAAGTAACCAATAGCGCTTCCTTCGTTGAAGACTTGGGTGCCGACTCCCTTGACACTGTTGAGCTGGTGATGGCTCTCGAAGAAGAATTCGAGACTGAAATCCCGGATGAGCAAGCTGAGAAGATCACCACTGTTCAAGAAGCGATCGATTACGTTACTGCGCACGCGCAATAAGCTGATCGTCGGTTCCTGACCTGGAAAAGCCGCACAGCCCTTATCGGGCGTGCGGTTTTTCTTTGAAGGGGTGTTGAAAGCTGTTGTGCGGTTTGTATGACAAGCATTGACGTGAGGTAGGGCTCGTTCGCTGTATTGCGGGCCGACTCACTTGCTGCGCTCGCTCTGCGGGCCAGCGTTTGGCTGTTGCTACACCACACGGTGTAGTCTCTTGCCTGTTCTTCGCTCGTTATCTGCTGTCAGGATGCGGGGGACGATAGGTGTTGAATAACCGAATAAGAGGAGATTGCTGTGTCGCGTAGACGCGTCGTGGTTACCGGTATGGGCATGCTGTCGCCGCTGGGTAACGATGTGCCGAGCAGCTGGCAGGGCATTTTAGCCGGACGCAGTGGCATCGCACCCATCGAGCACATGGATCTTGGCGCCTACACCACCCGCTTTGGTGGTTCGGTCAAAGGGTTCAATGTCGAGGAGTATTTGTCCGCCAAAGAGGCGCGCAAGCTCGATCTATTTATTCAATACGGCCTGGCCGCGAGCTTTCAGGCTGTGCGCGATTCCGGGCTGGAAGTGACCGATGCTAACCGCGAGCGCATCGGCGTAGCCCTGGGCTCGGGTATTGGTGGTTTGACCAATATCGAAAACAACTGCAAGTTACTGCATGAGTTGGGGCCGCGGCGCATTTCGCCGTTCTTCGTGCCTGGTTCGATCATCAATATGATTTCTGGCTTCCTGTCGATCCATTTGGGGCTGCAGGGACCGAATTATGCGATCGCCACTGCCTGCACCACCGGCACACACTGCATCGGTATGGCTGCGCGTAATATTGCCTACGGTGAAGCCGATGTAATGGTCGCCGGCGGTGCCGAGATGGCAGCATGTGGTCTGGGCATCGGTGGTTTTGCAGCGGCGCGGGCACTGTCGACACGCAATGATGATCCGACCAGTGCCAGTCGTCCGTGGGACAAGGGTCGTGATGGCTTCGTGCTGTCGGATGGTGCTGGTGCACTGGTCCTTGAGGAGTTGGAGCATGCCAAGGCGCGCGGCGCGACTATCTATGCCGAGTTGATTGGTTTTGGCATGAGTGGCGACGCTTATCACATGACGTCACCGCCCGAAGACGGTGCCGGTGCCGCACGTTGTATTGCCAATGCCATGCGCGACGCTGGATTGAATACCGATCAGGTGCAGTACATAAATGCCCACGGTACCTCGACGTTGGCGGGGGACAAGGCTGAGGTTGCAGCTATCAAGTCGGTGTTCGGCGACCATGCCAACAAACTTGCCGTCAGCTCGACCAAGTCGATGACCGGGCACCTGCTGGGTGCGGCTGGTGCGGTTGAGGCTATCTTCAGTATCTTGGCCATTCGTGAGCAAGTGGCGCCACCAACCATCAATCTGGACGAGCCTGGTGAGGGTTGTGATCTCGACTTTGTGGCTCACCAAGCCAAAGCGATGCCTATTGATGTTGTACTGTCCAACTCCTTTGGCTTTGGCGGCACCAACGGTTCTCTGGTGTTCCGCCGGTACGCCGACTGATGTTGAGTTGGATCGACGGTCGGCCGATGGAGTTGCTCTCTGTCAAGGATCGCGGTCTGGCTTACGGCGATGGGCTGTTTGAGACCATCGCCGTCAATGCGGGCATTCCTGTATTGCTGGAGCGGCACATGGCTCGGCTTGGGGCGGGTTGCGCGCGCTTGCTTATCGATCTTGACCTGACGGTGGTGCGCGCAGAGCTGCTGGCGTTTAGTCGTGAGCTGGGTGATGGCGTCGCCAAGTTGATTGTGACTCGCGGTGACGGCGTGCGCGGTTACGCGCCGCCGAAGGCTGTGGCGCCGCGACGAATTCTACAAGGCGGTACCAAACCAGCTTATCCAGTCTGCAACGCAGAACTGGGCGTACGTTTATTTCCCTGTGCTACACGACTGGCCGAGCAACCACTTTTGGCTGGAATGAAACATCTGAATCGACTCGAGCAGGTGCTTGCGCGCGCCGAATGGCAGGACGCAGAGCATGCCGAGGGTTTGATGCTTGATACCTCTGGTCGGGTGGTCGAGGGTGTCTACAGCAATCTGTTTCTATGCAGGGATGGGGTGCTGTTTACACCCGATCTTTTTCGTTGTGGTGTAGCCGGAGTGATGCGTGCCGAACTGTTGGCGCAGGCTGAGAGTTATGGTGTGCGTTGTGAGGTGCGTGATATTGGTCTTGATGGACTGCTGCAGGCCGATGAGGTTTTTCTCTGCAATAGTCTTTACGGCATCTGGCCTGTACGCGCTCTGCAGCGGCATCAGTGGTCGGTCGGCCCGTTGACCCGTAAACTGCAAGCCATAGCCTGCGATCTACTGGACAGCTGATTCGTGATACGTAAATTGTTGTTACTGCTTGAGAGCAGTGTATTAATTGCTGGTTTGCTGGTGGCCTTTGTCGCCTGGCAGCAACACTCGGCGCTTGAGCAGCCGTTGCAACTGCGCGAGGAGCTTCTGCTTGAGGTGCCTGCTGGTGCAACCCCCGGTGGCGTGCTCAATCGCTTGCAGGCTGACGGTGTTTTGCAAGATGCCCTGTGGCTGCGGCTTTACTGGCGCTTCAATATCAAAGGGCAGCCTCTGCACAGTGGCGAGTATCGCCTCACTCCAGAACTCAGCGTGCGCGATATGCTGGGGTTGTGGCAGCGTGGTGAGGTGGTGCAGTACAGCCTGACCTTGGTCGAGGGCTGGAGTTTTCGCCAGGTTCGTGCGGCGCTGGAGCGTCAAAGCAAGCTTGAGCTGACCTTGACCGAGCTGAGCGATGCCCAGTTAATGGCGCGCCTTGGCTACTCAGGAATCAATCCTGAAGGGCGCTTCTTCCCTGACACCTACCGTTTCGTGCGTGGCATGAGCGACCTCGATCTACTCAAGCAAGCCTATGTTCGCCTAGAACAGGTATTGGCAGAGGAGTGGCAAGGTCGTGATGAGGGGCTGCCTTATAAGGAGCCTTACGACGCCTTGATCATGGCCTCAATTATCGAAAAAGAAACCGGTGTACCCGAGGAGCGCGGTGAGATTGCCGGTGTATTCATTCGTCGTCTGCGCATCGGCATGCGCCTGCAAACCGACCCAACAGTGATCTATGGCATGGGTGAGCGCTATAACGGCAAGTTGACGCGCGCCAACCTGCGTGAGCCGACGGCCTACAACACCTATGTAATTGATGGCATGCCGCCGACGCCGATCGCCATGGTCGGTCGGGAAGCGATCAATGCTGCCCTGCATCCGGTGGCGGGCAAGAGCTTGTATTTCGTCGCTCGCGGCGATGGCAGTCATGTGTTCTCCAATAACCTCGAGGCGCACAATCGCGCGGTGCGCCAGTACCAGCTCACGCGCCGTGAGGATTACCGTTCAAGCCCTGCACCCGTGCAGTCGAACAATCAATAAAGGACAGCCTGTGAGCGGTTTGTTTATCACGCTGGAAGGCCCCGAAGGCGCTGGCAAAAGTACTAACCGTGAGTTCCTCGCCGAGCGCCTGCGGGCACAAGGTATAGAGGTGCTGCTGACTCGGGAGCCAGGTGGTACTCCGCTGGCTGAGCGTATCCGCGAGCTGTTGTTGGCGCCGAGTGATGAGCTGATGGCGGCTGATACCGAGTTATTGCTGGTGTTCGCTGCCCGTGCCCAGCACCTGGCTCAAGTAATTCGTCCCGCGTTAGCCCGCGGCTGTGTCGTGCTCTGCGACCGTTTTACCGATGCGACCTATGCCTACCAGGGTGGTGGCCGCGGTTTGTCGGAGGCCCGCATTGCTGTGCTGGAAAGCTTCGTGCAGGGCGATCTGCGTCCGGATTTGACCCTGGTGTTTGATTTGCCGGTTGAGGTCGGTCTGGCCCGTGCTGCGGCACGTGGTCGCCTGGACCGATTTGAACAAGAGGGGCGGAGTTTTTTTGATGCGGTGCGCCAGACCTATCTGCGTCGTGCCAGTGAAGAGCCTCAGCGGTATCGGATATTGAATGCTGCGCAGTCCCTCAGTCAGGTGCAGCACGATCTGGATGACATGCTGCTGCAGATTGTGGAGCTATGCCGTGGCTGATGCCTATCCCTGGCAGGCACCTCTCTGGCAGCAGTTGGCGGGGCGCACGCAGCATGCTCATGCCTACCTGTTGCATGGGCCGGCCGGTATTGGCAAACGCGCACTCGCCGAGCGCCTGATGGCGCGTTTGCTCTGCCAGCGGCCGCTAGGCCTGGACGCCTGTGGCCAATGCAAGTCTTGCCATTTGCTGTCTGCTGGCACCCATCCGGACAACTACATTCTGCAGCCGGAAGAAGTCGACAAGGCGATCAAGGTCGACCAGGTGCGTGATTTGGTCGGTTTCGTGGTGCAAACCGCTCAACTGGCCGGGCGTAAAGTGGTGTTGGTCGAGCCGGCCGAAGCGATGAATCTGAACGCGGCCAACGCCTTGCTGAAAAGCCTGGAAGAGCCTTCCGGCGATACGGTTTTGTTGTTGATCAGTCACCAGCCCAGTCGCTTGCTGCCGACGGTGAGGAGCCGCTGTGTGCAGCAGGTCTGCCCACTGCCGAGTCAGGCGATGAGCCAGGCCTGGTTGGCACAGGCGCTGCCGGAGTGTACGGATGATGAACGCGAGGAATTGCTCTGTTTGGCAGCGGGTTCGCCTTTGGTCGCCGCGCGCATGCATGTCCAGGGGGTGCGGCAGCAGCGGGCCCTGATAGCCGAAGGGGTCAAGAAGCTACTTAAGCAGCAGATTGCACCGAGCCAGCTGGCAGAAAGCTGGAATGCCGTATCCTTGCAGTTGCTGTTCGACTGGTTCTGCGACTGGGCGCAGTTGATCCTGCGTTATCAACTGACCCGTGACGAGGTCGGTCTGGGGCAAGCCGATATGCGCAAGGTCGTGCAATACCTGGCCGAAAAAACACCGCAGCCGAAAGTTCTGAGGATGCAGGATTGGTTGCTGGCACAGCGACAGAAAGTTATGGGTAAAGCCAACCTTAACCGTGTTTTGCTGCTCGAAGCCTTGTTGGTGCAGTGGGCAAGCTTGCCCGGACCGGGCTAGAATCGGCTATCGAGTAATAAAACCAGGAACGCCGCATGAGCTTGCCACCTAATTTGGGCCCGCGTAACGGAATCCTGTCTCTGACTATCAAAGACAAGTCCGTGCTCTATGCCGCTTACATGCCCTTTATCAAAAATGGCGGGCTGTTTATCCCGACCAACAAGAGCTACAAGCTTGGTGATGAAGTGTTCATGCTGCTCAACCTGATGGATGAGCCGGAAAAGATCCCGGTTGCCGGCAAGGTTGCGTGGATCACGCCTAAGGGGGCACAGGGCAATCGCGCCGCCGGTGTCGGCGTGCAATTCAATGACGGCGACAACACTGCGCGTAACAAGATCGAGACTTACCTTGCGGGTGCACTGAAGTCGGATCGGCCAACCCACACCATGTAACCGCGACCGCAGGTCTCAAGCTCCAAGCCACAAGTAAGCTGCTGCGCTTCGGACTTTTGCTTGTGGCGCGCGGCCTTTCGCTTGAGGCGTCTCATGCTTATCGATTCTCACTGTCACCTTGATCGTCTCGATCTTTCTGCTCATGGCGGCTCCCTCGATGCTGCGCTGGATGCGGCGCGGGCACGTGGTGTCGGTCATTTTCTTTGTATCGGGGTCAGTGCCGATAATGCAGCGGCGGTCAAAGGCTTGGCTGAGCGTTACGCCGATGTCGATTGCTCGGTCGGGGTTCATCCGCTTGATCTGCAGCCGGGCGCGGCGCCAGCTCTTGACTGGTTGCTGGCGGAGCTGAATCACCCTCGGGTGGTGGCCATAGGGGAGACCGGGCTGGATTATCACTATGAGCCGCAAGCCGCAGAGCTGCAGCAGCAGGCTTTCCGTCTGCACCTGCAGGCAGCCACGATCACTGGGAAGCCCGTGATCGTGCATACCCGGGAGGCGCGTGCCGATACTCTTGCCTTGCTGCGCGAGGCTGCTTTGCCGCAGGCCGGGGTGCTGCACTGCTTTACTGAAGACTGGGCGATGGCCAAGGCGGCACTGGATCTAGGCTTCTATATATCCCTGTCGGGCATCGTCACCTTCCGCAATGCCGATGCGCTTCGTGAGGTCGCCCGCCAGGTGCCGGTTGATCGCTTGTTAGTCGAAACCGACTCACCTTATTTGGCGCCAGTGCCGCACCGCGGCAAGCCTAATCTGCCGGAATATGTGCGCGACGTAGCTGAGTATCTGGCGCTGTTGCGGGGTGTGAGCTTCGAGCAGTTGGCCGATCAGACCAGTGCCAATTTCAAGCGCTTGTTCCCGCTTGCACGGGTTGTCTGAGGTCTGTGCTGACTGATCGCGAGCGAGCGCGGCCAGTCTACTGCGCTCACCGACCAGCAGGGCGCTAACCGCCGCAACCCGTTCGTGGTGGATAATCGTTGAGGCAAAAAAAACCCGGGCTCTGGGGGGGAGTCCGGGTTAAGACCATTAGGAGTAAATCAAGGCACGCGGTCCACGACACCTTGCCCGGCGGGACACTTGGGGGATATGCCGCACGCCAGTACTGATGAGTATTGGCGAAGTTTACTGAACGTCCAGGCTCATTGGTCTCGTTTTTTAAACAAATTTGGAATACCTGGCCGGCTGCTGAGTCCTCACCCTGTTGCCAGCTGGTGCAGCAGGCCTAGGGTTTTCTCTATTACCTGTGCCTCGCTGTAAAAATGTGGGGACAGGCGAATGCCGGCGCCGCGTTGCGCGCAGATCACCTGTTCGGATCTAAGGCGCTGGAACAGTGACTGATTATCCCAACCGGCGAGGCTGAACGTGACGATGCCGGCGCGACGATCTGGATCAATTGGGCTGTGCAGTGTGATGCCGGACATGCTGGCCAAGCCGTCGAGCAGCCATTGCACGCGCTCCTGCACGGCTTTACCGACCTCTACCATGCCGACTTCCTCCAGGAGTGACAGGCTGGCCTCGAGTGCCATGGTGCCGAGCATGTTCGGGCTGCCGCACTCGAAGCGCCTGGCCGAGTGCGCAGGCTGCCAGTCCTGGCGCAGATAATCACCATGGTGTTCGAGCATATGCCAGCCATATTCGTGCAGCTCAAGCTGCGCGCGCAGATCACTGCGGCAATAGAAGACGCCAAGCCCTTCTGGACCGAGTAGCCATTTATGCCCGTCGGCCATGGCAAAAGCGCACTGGCAGGCCTGGGTATCGAAGGGCAGGGCGCCAAGTTGCTGGATCGCATCGACACAAAACAATACGCCGAGTTGCTGGCAGCCGTGGCCGAGCCGCTGTAGGTCCAGGCGCAGGCCGCTGGCGTATTGCACGGCGCTGATCGACAGCAGGCGGGTTCGTGGGCCGCAGGCGTTGAGCAGGTCGGTCTCGGGGTTACCGCTGTGCAAATTAACCGTGATCACCTCGACGCCCTGCGGTTCGAGCGCCTCCCAAACCACGCGGTTGGAGGGGAACTCCTCGTCGCTGATCACCACCTGGTCGCCGGCATGCCAGTCCAGGCCGAATGCCACGATAGACAGCGCCTGCGAGGTACTTTTGACCAGTGCTATATCGTCACTGTTGGGTGCGTTGAGCAGGCGCGTAAGGCGTTCGCGAAGGCTGTGCTCGACCAGCAGCCAGTCTGCATAGTCACGTGCCCCCACCCGGGTGTTCTGTTCGGCAAAGCGTCGCACTGCCAGTAGCACGCGATGTGGCCAGGGCGAGACTGCGGCGTGGTTCAGGTAGCAGAGGCCGGGAAGTTGTCGAAACTCGTCATGAATGCGGTACATGATCGGATGATCCGTGCAATTTTGCGCTAGTTAGGCATAATACCTGGCTTCGATTTTCGGCCTCTTAGTCTTTCTTATGCAGAATGAACCCCGTAAGGTCCGTGAGTTTCGCCGCCGCGAACAGGAAATTCTCGACACCGCGCTGAAACTGTTCCTTGAGCAGGGCGAGGACAGCGTTACTGTCGAAATGATCGCTGACGCCGTCGGTATTGGCAAAGGCACGATCTACAAGCACTTCAAGTCCAAGGCAGAGATTTACCTGCGCTTGATGCTCGACTACGAGCGCGATTTGAATGAGTTGCTGCATTCGGCCGACATCGACCGCGACAAGGAAGCGCTTTCGCGCGCCTATTTCGAGTTCCGCATGCGTGATCCGCAACGCTACCGCTTGTTTGATCGCCTGGAAGAAAAGGTAGTCAAGGGCAATCAGGTGCCGGAAATGGTTGAGGAGTTACACAAGATTCGCGCCTCCAATTTCGAGCGTCTGACTCAGCTGATCAAGGGTCGCATCGCCGAAGGCAAGCTTGAAGACGTCCCGCCATACTTCCATTATTGCGCGGCCTGGGCGCTGGTGCATGGTGCTGTGGCGCTGTATCACTCGCCTTTCTGGAGCAATGTGCTGGAAGATCAAGAAGGATTCTTCCAGTTCCTCATGGATATCGGTGTGCGCATGGGCAATAAGCGCAAGCGTGATACCGACGCGCCGGCTAGCTGACGGTATTCGGCCTGTTGATAGCGCATACAGTGCATGTGTCGTAGTCGATTGCGACGATATACTCCGGGTAATGTTAGCCGGAGTCCCCCATGATTGTTGATCGCCAAGGTCGACGTTTTCGCAATCTGCGAATAAGTCTGACCGCTGCTTGCAACTACGCCTGTACCTACTGCGTACCCGACGGCAAGCGCCTGGTTGCGGCGCAAGACGAGCTGTCCGCTGATTCCATGGTGCGCGGTGTCGGCTACCTGATTGAAGCCGCAGGTATCGAACGTTTGCGTATTACCGGCGGCGAGCCGTTGGTAAGTCCGAAACTGGATGCGTTTTTACGCGGCGTTAGCCCGTTGGGGCTGGCTGATATCAGCTTGACCAGCAATGGTCAGTTGCTCACGCGCAAACTGCCACTGCTGCTGGAAAGCGGCATCCGCCGCCTCAACATATCCCTGGATACCCTTGATCCCGTAGCATTTCGAACCATTGCCCGCGGCGGCGATCTGCCCACTGTCTTGGCCGGCCTGGACGAGGCGCATGCCGCCGGCATGCAAATCAAACTCAATATGGTGCCCTTGCGTGGGCAGAACCTCGACCAGATTTTGCCGTTGTTGGAGTATTGTCTTGAGCGCGGTTTCGAATTGCGCTTTATCGAATTGATGCGCATGGGTCATTTGGCGCGCGATGCCAACAGTTTCCTCCGCCAGTTCGTGGGGATGCCCGAACTGCTGGCCATGATTGGCGAGCATTACGGTTTCACCCAGGCTGATGCGCCGGTGGATGCCACCGCGCTGCGTTACGAGATTCCGGGACAAGGCTTTTTTGGTGTGATTGCCAATGAAAGTGTACCGTTCTGTCGTGCTTGCTCGCGTTTGCGTCTGTCTTCGACCGGTTGGCTGCATGGCTGTCTGTCGTCGAGTAATCGTCACTATGTCGGCGATCTGCTCGATAAGCCTCGTCATCAGGCGTTGCCTGCCTTGCAGGGCTTGTTGGTCAAGGCATTGGGCGACAAGCAGGAGGTTGCCTTTTCCGGGGGTGTGACCGTCATGAAAATTATTGGAGGATGAAAGCCGCAAGCCGTAAAAGTAAGGCGACTCCTATCGATTGTCCGAGGCCGCCTGGCTTGAGGCCTGACGCTAAAAGCCATGTCTGATTTCCCGATTGCCTATATCGAACCGGTATTCCGCCCGCCAAGCGAGGCTCACTCGCTTATTCTGCCAGTGACTAATGGTTGTTCCTGGAACAACTGTACCTTCTGCGAAATGTATACCCAGGAACAGAAGAAATTTCGCGCCCGCGATGAGTCGCAGGTGCTGGACGAAATTCGCCGCGCTGGCGAGCAGCTGATCGTGCAGCGGGTGTTTCTTGCCGATGGCGATGCCCTGGTGCTGCCGACGCGGCGCTTGTTGGTCATCTTGTCGGCCATTCGTGAGTACATGCCCAGCGTGCAGCGGGTTTCGGGCTACTGCCTGCCACGCAATCTGCGTAAAAAATCGGTCGACGAGCTGAAGGAACTGGCTGATGCCGGATTGCGCATGGCCTATGTGGGCTGCGAGTCGGGCGACGACGAGGTGCTGGCACGGATCAACAAGGGTGAAACCTTCGAGTCGAGCCTGAGCGCCCTGGATAAGCTGGGGCAGGCGGGGATTACTCGCTCGGTGATGATCCTCAATGGCCTTGGTGGCGTCACGCTCAGTGAGCAGCATGCCGATAACTCGGCGCGACTGATGAACGCCGCGCAGCCGGAGTTCCTGTCGACCCTGGTGGTGAGCTTTCCTCAGGGTGAGGCACGCTTTCGCCAGGCGTTTGCCGATTATCAGCCGTTGACTCAACAGCAGCTGTTCATCGAGGTTGAGCGCCTGTTGCGGGGGCTAGAGCTGCGTGACACGGTGTTTCGCAGCGACCATGCTTCAAACTATCTGGTGCTGAAGGGCAACTTGGGTGCGGACAAGGCACGTCTGCTGGCGCAGGTGCGCGCAGCCATCGAGCAGCCGCAAGGCGCCGGGTTACGTCAGGAGTGGCAACGCGGCCTGTGATGGCGTGGAACCTGCATTATTGGTCTGTCCGCCGGTATTCCGTCACCGGCAACGGGAGGAGAGTAATGCGCAGTCTGATATCAATCCTGGCGCTGATGGTCTTGGGTGGCTGCATGAAGGTCAGCGACCTGGCTGATGGCGCTACCTATCAATTGCGCGATGCCGGTTTTCTCGATCATGGGCGAACCGAGCGCATGGCCTCGCGGCGTCTGCAGCAGGACTCGTTCATCTACATCGCTCAAGGACACTTTGTTCCCCCAGGTGTGGCTTATCCTCGACCCAATGTGGTGGCTGAGGAGGCGTTCAAGGGCTTCGTCGAGTATTTCCCCATGGTCCGCCGAGCACGCAGTCCAGCTGGTCTGGAGGATGCCATGGCTCAGGCGCGTGGGGCCGGTGCGCATTATCTGCTCTACAGCCGCTTTGCCTATGCCGATGACCGTATCGGTACCGGGGATGAGTGGGCAGATCAGCAGGTGCTGGACCGGCTTGGTACCGACCGCAGCGTCATTCAGCTGATGCTGATTGAGACCAATACCCGCTATCTGGTCGATAGCACGCGGATTCGCAGTCGCGGCGGCTTCCTGACATTCTATGATGCCAAACCAGAAGACTTGCTCGGTCCGCCGCTGCGCGATTATGCCCGCAGCCTGATTGGACTGGGCCGCTAAGGAAATTTGCATGACCGACCCAGGTAAAGCCGGCGACCTGCTGGCACAGATTCCCAAGAGTGAGAAGGGCTTGCCGCCCGTACACCTGTGGAATCCGGACTTTTGCGGTGACATCGACATGCGCATCGCCCGTGACGGCAGCTGGTATTACATGGGCACACCGATTGGCCGCAAGCCGATGGTCAAGTTGTTCTCAACCATCATTCGCCGCGATGGCGACGATTACTTCCTGGTCACCCCGGTGGAGAAGGTCGGGATCAAGGTCGACGATGCCCCCTTCGTTGCGGTCACTCTGCTGGTGGATGGTGAGGGTGAAGCGCAGGTACTGCGGTTCACTACGAACGTCGACGAGGAAGCCGTTGCCGGTGCCGAGCACCCGCTTCGGGTCGAGTTGGATGCGCAGACTCAGGAACCTGCACCCTACGTGCATGTGCGCAGCAACCTGGAAGCATTGATTCACCGCAATGTGTTCTATCAACTGATCGAACTGGCCGTGCCGCGCGAGATAGATGGGCAGACTTGGCTCGGCGTGTGGAGTAGTGGGCAGTTCTTCCCGATTGGGCCGCAGCCTTAAGGCTCGCTGGCAAGGGCGCACGTGCTGACCATGTCCGCGAGGTGTGCGCGGCCGAGTATATGGGCCAAAAAAAGGCTCCCGAGGGAGCCTTTTTTACGCGTCTTACATGTTGGGGTAGTTCGGTCCGCCGGCACCTTCTGGTGCTACCCAGGTAATGTTCTGTGCCGGGTCCTTGATGTCGCAGGTCTTACAGTGCACGCAGTTCTGCGCGTTGATCTGAAATTTCTTCTCGCCGTCTTCCTGGGTGACGATTTCATATACGCCGGCCGGGCAGTAGCGTTGCGCCGGTTCGTCGTACAGCGGCAGGTTTTTGCTCAGCGGAATGCTCGGGTCGGTGAGCTTCAGGTGGCAAGGTTGTTCCTCTTCATGGTTGGTGTTGGAGAGGAATACCGAGCTCAGTTTATCGAAGCTGAGTTTGCCGTCCGGTTTCGGGTAGCTGATTTTCGCAGCTTCCGCGGCCGGTTTGAGGCAGGCGTAATCCGGCTTGGTGTCGTGCAGGGTAAAGGGGATCTTGCCGCCAAACAGATTCTGGTCGAGGAAGTTGAAGGCGCCGCCACCGAGTACGCCGAATTTGTGGATCGCCGGGCCGAAGTTGCGGCTGCAGAATAGTTCTTCGTAGAGCCAGCTTGCCTTGAATCCGTCGACATAGCCGGTCAGTTGGTCGCCGCCTTCGCTGCCTGCGAACAGCGCGTCGGCTGCTGCATCGGCGGCCAGCATGCCGGACTTCATCGCGGTGTGGCTGCCCTTGATTTTTGCGAAATTCAGGGTGCCGAGATCACAGCCGATCAGCGCGCCGCCGTTGAACACCATTTTCGGCAGCGAATTTAGCCCGCCCTTACTAATAGCACGTGCACCATACGCCACGCGTTTTCCGCCTTCCAGGTACTGAGCAATTACCGGGTGATGTTTGTAACGCTGGAATTCATCGAACGGCGACAGGTGCGGATTGCTGTAGGACAAATCAACGATCAAGCCGAGTACCACCTGGTTATTCTCCAGGTGGTAGAGGAAGGAGCCGCCGGTATTTTCGCTATCGCTCAGTGACAATGGCCAGCCTGCGGTGTGCACGACCAAACCTTGTTCGTGCTTGGCCGGGTCAATGTCCCAGATTTCCTTGATGCCGATGCCGTAATGCTGAGCGTCGGCTTCGCTGTCGAGGTTGTAGGTCTTGATCAGTTGCTTGCCAATATGGCCGCGGCAGCCTTCGGCGAACAGGGTGTACTTGGCGCGCAGTTCCATGCCAGGTGTGTAGTACCCCTCTTTGGGGTTGCCTTCACGATCCACGCCCAGGTCGCCGGTGAGAATCCCGTAGACCGCGCCCTTGTCGTCGATCAATGCTTCTTGCGCGGCGAAGCCCGGGTAGATTTCCACGCCCAGGTTCTCGGCCTGCTGGGCCAGCCAGCGGCACAGGTTGCCCAGCGATATGATGTAGTTGCCATGGTTGTGCATGGTCTTGGGTACGAAGAAGTCCGGGATCTTGCTGGCTTTCTCGGCATTCTTGAGTATGTAGATGTCGTCGCGTTTGACCGGGGTGTTTAGCGGGGCGCCGAGCTCCTTCCAGTCGGGGAACAGTTCATTCAATGCGCGGGGTTCGAATACTGCACCAGACAAGATGTGCGCGCCTACTTCGGAGCCTTTTTCGACCACGCAGACGCTGATTTCTTTACCGGCTTCGACGGCTTTTTGCTTTAGACGGCAAGCGGCGGACAAGCCGGCAGGGCCGGCGCCGACGATGACGACGTCGAATTCCATAAACTCGCGTTCCACAGGCTATCTCCTACTCAGGCTCTCTAATTTTATTTGGCGATCAGGCTCGTTCCCTGGGCGATGCTGGCGCATTATATCTGCACCCTCCTAGCGGGCCAATACAAACGTTTGTTTGAATATTCTGTAGTCCTGCTAGAATCCTACTACATCGCAGCTGACTGGCCGACTCATTGTATTGACCCGGTCAGGTCGTACGGTCAAGATACGGGCGGTTTTGCGTTCGCCGTCTGGGTCGAAGGTTGGTTCCGGCCAATCTGCATCACCCGCCATGTTCGCTTCTGGCGACATTCCTATTCACCGGAGAGTAACGAGGAATCCATGAAGGTTCTTGTAGCTATCAAACGAGTGGTCGACTACAACGTTAAAGTGCGCGTCAAAGCGGACAACAGCGGCGTTGATCTTGCCAACGTCAAGATGTCG
>NZ_JAUXMX010000026.1 GCF_030683065.1 Pseudomonas sp. | reverse complement strand
CGAAGATCAATTTACGACCACGCAAACGCTTGGGCTGGAAGACACCGTACGAAGTGTATGCAGGGGTGAGCGTTGCACTTATGAGTTGAATTCAGGATGATTAACTCCTGTGTGTATACGTAGGCTGGTGCTAAGTGCACTGCCTGTCAAGCTTGCTGCTAGGGGGAGCTAGGTAACTTAATCATGAGTTTTTCTTATTTTGGAAAATGATATTGACGTGAATTTTCAGTGCTAATAAAATCAACAACTTAGCTGCTAGAATTTTCCGTTTTAATTAAATTAATATTTAATATATTGAATATTGCACGCATAAAAATCCGACAAGCGGACTGCCGCTCGTGTTGATTACTACATTGAATTCAAGTGTGCTCGCGGTTATCAGGCTACATATGCGTAGCGCAAGCAGAGATATCGCTTTTAGCGACCGGGGGAGGGTTGTAATCGAGAATTGAGGAGTGGGTGGGTCATGTCAGTTAGTACCATTCTGCGTTGTTTTTTTGCTTGACGGTGTGAGCCAGGCTGCGTTGAGGACTATACCATAAAATTCAGTGTTTGACAAGGTGTGCAATGTGTGATTTTTGGATAAGTGCGTATTTCTTTCGCAGCTCTACCCATCTTGATAGGTGATCGCATGTCTTGGCCCAGTGAACGAGCAGCCTTGCTTCAGAACTACGCAGACGTTCGAAACCTCCTGGTTTCCGATGAGGAGGTTTTTTTGGTCAGTTCTTGGTTATCGGATGGAGCACAAGAGCCTGGGATTGAGCTGATTACAGGGCGCCACAAGCGCGAAAGCTTGCTGGGCTTGGTGTTGGATCTTGAGGAGCTGCTCAATATGCCTGTGAGGCTTTATTCAGTGGCCGATTGCAGGCGTGGCCCGCTTAGGCGCAAGTTTGCTGGTGCGCGGCCGTTGCGGCTTATGGTGATGCTCTTAAATCTTGACGAGAATTCGACGCTGCACTGACTTGGTCACGTGCGCTGCACTGCTCCGACTAGTGAAACCGGTAATGCGTGTCATGAGTGACGCGCTTCTGGAGTGCCAGGAATGTATCGAGCGACTGCCGCCCTCCATTCCGGCTGAAGGTAGCGATCACGTAGTGACTGCCACTCTGTGTGTACACGCTCCAATAGCCTTGGCTGAGCTCAATTCTCACTACATCCGAGGTCCGAATCCGATGACCATCTTTGAAGCGGCCCAGCGCATTTTCCCTGATATGTGCATGCGTTACGCCGAAGCAGGGCGTTGACATTAGCGGACACCCTATCCACGGTAGGGAGTAAAGGCCATGTTTATCATTAACGACGTACTTCTAATTTATAGAAGTAATCTTCAATAGAGAGCCTTCTACGATCAGAGGTCACCGCATCTGGAATCATGTTCTTAATACGAACATAATGACGGCAATTCAATTTTCGGCTCAGATCAGAAATGGGCTTTACTCCTCTTAGAAAGGCAGAATAATTGGGTTTGGCGTTCGCCATGATAGTACTGATGTTCGGCAGAGACTGCGCATCACCATCGCGACTATCTGGCCAGGCTCGACTTACATTCAATTCGTTTTCATGAAGCTCAACATTCAAGAGATATTGAATCTTGCCTTGCTCGTCAGCCCAGCAAGGTGGGAAGTCCAGCCCACCCTTGGCTTCCAGCTTGTTCTTCAAGAACTGGATTTGACCTTTTAAGTCAGAATTTTCTTTTCTAACCACGACAGGATTAGACCCTTCCTTTTTAAGGGTATCGATCTCTCGATACTCCTTGATAAGGCTTTCAAGCTTCTGCCTTGGAGCGTCACCCGCTAAGGCTGCCAACAGCGGATCATCAGTAAAGATATCATCGATTTTTGCCTTATCAGCGAGCTGCTGTTTTGCAGTCTTAGCAACGAAGCCTGGATCCTCGAAGAGCGCTTTTTCTTCTGTCTTTTCGAGATTTTCTTGTAGCTGCTCTTTGATCTCCTTGGTCAAGGCCAGCGCTTGTTCAATGCGCTGCTGAATCAGAGCGCCGTCACCTTGCCCTTTAGCCGTCTCGTCGATGACTTTTTGTACTTCGCTCAGCGCAGTGATCTTGTTCTCATGATCCACTACCTGCTTTTTCAGCCTAACAATTTCTTCTTGATTTTGAGCTGACTCTACTAGACTCTTGATCACCTCTTCAGGATTATCAATATTATTACCAACCAATGTTTGCTCAAGGAGTTGAGAGGCTTTTTGAAGATCGGCTTGCTTTTGCTCTATCTCAGGAAATGCGTTTAACTGCTCTAACAAAAGCTGATTCTTTTGATGTTCCTGGACAACCATTGAACCTAACAGGAACATCAAAATAAAGACCAGAATAAAGGCAATTTCCGTCAGCGATAGCTGAAAGATTTGATCGTTTTTATCCGCCATGGCTGATTCTTAGCCCGCTACTAGAGACGAGGCTGATTCAATATTCTGGAACATAGGCTCCGCCTCCTGGCTATTCACAGCAACCTCGTCTCGGAGCGGTTGCTGTAATTCCCGCGCCAGAAATTGCTGAAAATGAGTATTGAGCAACTGGATCTGATTATTAATTTCAGCAATACCTTGCAGCTTTTCTGTTGTGTCGACCTCTTGCGCCAATTGAGTTTTATTGACCTCAATTAACTGCCCCATCAACCCACCCAGCGAGTCAACAGAAGAAAAGGCAAGCTTGGCATCATTGGAAGATTGCTTGGCGCTGTCTTCCAGCGAAACAATCGCCGGAGTCAATTTTTCCATTGAGCCCTTGACTACTTCGCCCATATCTCGGGCTACCTGAGTAATTCCCATCCAAGCCGTGCGAACTTCAACTTCAACGTCACGACTTTGACTAATACGTTCAACGAGCTTATCCAGCACAATTTGTGTACCTGAAATCAGTGTCGTCTGCTCGTTTAGCTTACCAAGCATGGACTCTTGCTGGCCGGTAAATGCCTTCAGCATTTCATCTTGGTAGGCTTGCAACTGATCAATCACCGCTTGCTGCTGTCGTTTCATTGCAAATAGCAACTCTTGCTGCTCAGCAGAAAGTGCCTGGGCACTGGACAGCACCGCACTAAGTGACTCTGCCTTGGTGTTAATTTTATCTACGGTTGTAGACACACTTTTAGCGGCATTTTTGATATTTTCGGAGACCAATTTGACACTATTACTGGCCTCGGTTGTGCTGCCATTCAGTTGAGCAATTGGATCGGCCAAACGGCTAGAGAAAAGGTCTTGCGGGAATTCCACCGCTGCCAAGCGATTCGTTATGGTCTTGATAAATTGTTTTAACGAGTTATCAATACTGCCAGTGGTGACTCCTGCCTGAACTTGGTATTGCTCCAATACACGGCTCAAACCCATAGATGCGGTTCGTATATCCTGAACTAAGCTCAAAATTGTCGCTTTGTTATGCTCAGTAAGCTCAGTAAAGAATTTTTCTGTCTGCTGCCTATGGAGTTCTGCCATCTCATCAATTTGTTGCTTCACACCCGCCACCGCAACGCGCGATGCCTCAATCGCCTCACCGCGAAACACCACCAACTGGTCAAATGAGCGAGAAAACTCATCTGTCAGTCGCCGAGATGCGCTGAGCACTGTGTCTTCAACATTTCTCAAGGCATCTTCGGAGCTTTGGCGAAAGCTTACGAGCACCACCCGGACAATAACCCCCAGGCAGGTACTAATCATGGCAGCACCAAATCGCGCCGCCACATCACCTAGACCAGAGCCAATATTGTGGAGATCGAACAGCGAGGCGATGATCGATGCAATAGTGAAAATAAAACCTAGGTAATAGCAAGAATCCGCGAATTTCTCGTCAGAAACACTATTGTCCCGTCGATAATATCCAAATCCAATATAGGCAAGCATCACCAGCAAGGGCAAAGCTAAACCAAAGATATACGGGCTGCCGAGAGTAACGCTGAGCCCCGCGAAAATCACCTTGACACTAACGGCGGCCACAAATAGCTTTTTGACATCCAGTTCGACTGCCATGCCTTAACCCTCCATTGTGCTTACACGGGTTAGCCGTGCACCCGCTTCCTCAAAATACGACTCCCAAAAATGCAACTGTTTCATGGTTTGCAATTTTGGATACTTCATTAGGTACTGAATCTCAACTTGCACCCCGGACAGGTCGGTTTTACTGCGCTCACCATAATGGGTTTTAGAAAAAACTTTGTAATCCGGAATACCACTGAACATCGAAAATTCTGAGGTATTGGGCAACATGTCCGAAAAGATAATGAGCCTACGCGGGCCTTGAATATTATGACTTCTAAATCCATTGATAGAGGCCAACTGGATCATTTCAAAAATCGGAGAGTATTTGGCTGAGGCGTCAGATAGCAGCGAGTCTTCGAGGCTTTGAATTGGCGCTTTGAAAGACTCTTGATAGCGATGGTCAATGCGCTTGAGATTCGCCGACAATTCTGACTTACCAGCACTGGTACCAGGGTTGCAGCGCTCGAAGAGCGGCTTGGCATTATTCTCAAAGCTTTCCCCCAGCGAAAACACCGACAACAGATAGCCTTCCGGCACCACCTCGTCACTAAGCGAGCGCAGTGCCTGAGTAAATGCTTCGCGCTGAATAAAGGAGTAAGGGTCAGTGTTATCGACCAGTACCACCACATGTCCGAGCGGGCCATCTGCTGGGCACAACGTAACCTTATCGGCGCTCTTGGGTTGATTGTAGAAATGGTAACCCCCAACACCAATGGCAACCAAGATAACTAATACTGCCGCGATGATCTTTAACCAGTCCCCTACATTGCTACTTTTTTTGGCGTATTTATTCTTGGTTATATACCGAGACTTACTTGCCATATCCCCAACTCCTAAATTTGCTGATGAATGGCTTTGAGCTGATCAAAGCGATTGTCATAGGCCGATTGGATAGCCCCTCTAACTCGCTCTACATCGGACAAAAGCTCATTTAGCAAAGACTCTTGATTTTTATGCTTAGCCAATTCGCTGGTGGTATCAAAGATCGGCAGCTCTATCTGTTGTAACGCCGGCATGCTGTCGAAATACGCAGGACGTGGAACACCGCTACGGTGTATTTTATTTTCATCGCGGAATGCATTGATCAGTGCGTGAAGCATGTTTTCCGCTTTACTGATGTTCAGCTTCAGACGATGTTCACAAGATGCCTTGTCTTCCACTAGTGTGCCGAACTCCAGCACGCAGACTTTGGCGCGCTCGACATCATGCTCTAGAGATTCCAGCAACATTTCCTTGAGCCCGGTAATTTCCCCACGCAATTGCTCAACTAGGTTGTGGTACTCAGTTATTACTGCATGAGCCTTGCGGTGACAGCGGCCATAACCCGGATACGGATCATCCAGCTTGTAACCCTCCAGAAGGCCTATGAATGCGAAGACGATGCTGATCAAACACAGCAGCCAAGACGATAGATCGGTCAGACCAAGCGGTGTAGCTCGCAGGCTATCTAGAGCTAACGCCGTAGCATTGATCTGTTCGTCCACAGCTAAGATCATGGCTTCTCGGTAATGTCCGATACCGAGAGCCATGTACCCCATAAAAAGAAAGACGAGGAAGAAGCCGAAATAGCCGATGAGGCGGCGCCCCGAATGAATGTGGTTTACATTGGGAATGAGAAAGCACCCCAAGAGCACCGGTATCAGGAAGTTAACGGCAGCCAAAATAATAGCTTGGGTAAAACCGCCAACCAAACCACTGTCCATTCCCTGAGCGAAGAAGAAGGCGTTCAAAAAACCTTCTCCAGCGACAAGCGCGAGTCCGACTAAAAGCATAGCGAGCTTAGCTAACGGCTTGGGATAGTAAGCTTCACGATTGAGCTTGTTATCTTTACAAAAGCTATCGAGTTCGTCCTGTTGCCGAATCGCTGCGTTGCGGCGACGCCCCAGCTCTACCTCAGCGTCAGAGATTTCCTTATTGGCAAGACGTTTGTATTCGTCGCCATATTGCTTCGCGCGATTGACTAAGAGGTTGATATCAAAAGAGTTAAGCTGTTCGTGAATGGTGTTTACTCGGGTCAGCGCCCACTTATTATAGTTAGCTCGCACCGCTTCGAGTCGCTGAATAATCTTCCTCTCAGGGAACGACAAGGTTGTAGCATCGGCCTCTGGCAAACCCGCTCGCGCCAGTTTTCTGGCCTCAACCTCAACGTCTAACTCTTTCTTCAAATCCTCAAAGACCAACGGAACAAGGTCTGGATGATCTTCTGCATCGGTCGATTTACGTGACACAAAGAGCCACGAAAACAGCTTTCCAAATGCCTTCATTACAGGATTCCTAAACTCACAACAGGTTGAGATGGTTTATCGACAGAGGCTTTCGCAGGGCACCCCATCTCTATCCTGGTCGAGGGACGAGACGCCGCAGTGCTGAAGATGAAACATGGCATCCGCACAATCGCTCATTTGCCCGCACAGACGCTTGCCGCAGGCACCTGCAACGGCTGCTGTCGAGCTTTGAGCCGCGAGTTGCGGGTTGAAAACTCTGAGTTAAGCGACCGCCATAACTTGCGCCATTCCCAGGGTGCAATTATCTGAGCTTTGGGCAGCCCCCAGATGCCCCGCGAGGCGGCTTGAGCTTGGCGTTCCAGGCCAGGCAAGGAAGGGTCTTGGTTATAATGGGGGTAGACCCAGGCGGCGCCGCGCTCAACCATTTCACGATTAACGTTGAGGCCTTCCGTTGTCACCAGGGCAATAGTGCGACCATAGCGATCCTTCGTTTGCGCGTCGACGACCACCTGTTTGGCGAAAATAAGACCGCTGAGGATTTGCTTCGACTTAGCCCTGTAAGGTTGATCTTTTTCCGGAGTGTCGATGTTCGCCAAACGAACCTTGTGCTGGGTCTTGAAAGCGTCCAAGCAGGTAAAGGTATCGCCATCGCTCAACGCAACCACCCGGCAACTAAGCTCCTGAGCATGTAGCGCCGAGGCCCAGAACAAAGCCGACAAGATGAACCATGCCCTCAGGCGCATTACTCACTCCTTTGACCTGCTAAAGCAGAACCAACGTCCGTTATTTGTGATCATGTGAATAGTAACGCGAGCAGTGAACCAATTCATATCGGTTGAAGGCAAACCGCCACCTATTTTATGCCCTGCGCGTAATTTGACGTTATGGTCAATCGCCTCCCTTATCTAGGTCGCGCCTGGCGTGACTACTTCCTAGGTCTGGTCACCAGCACCCCGGCCTTTGATCGGCCAGAAGTGGTCCAGCTGGTTGATGCGCATTTCGAACACTAGCCTGATCTGTCTGAGAGCGGGCAGCTGGGTCCAAAACAAATGAAAAAGGCGGTGGAGTAGGACACCCTGGTGGCACTGATTGACGGTCAAGAAGCGAGTTCGTGCGACGCTGCGGGCTATTCGGGATGAGCTGAAACGTCGACGTCACGAGTCTGTTCACGTCGTGGGTCAGTGGCTTACCCGGGTGGTCAGAGGCTACTTCAACTACCACGCGGTGCCGGGGAACCTGATACGTCTTGGCGGTTTTCGTTCGGCGGTTTGCCGTCTATGGCGGCAAGCCCTCATACGACGCAGTCAGCGTAATAGGCTCCAATGGTCACGCTACGGTCGCCTCGCCGACCTCTACATACCTAAACCCAGAAATGCCCATCCGTACCCTGAAGACCGCTTCGCGTCACATACCCGAGGCAGGAGCCGTATGCGGTAGTTCCGCACGTACGGATCTGTGCGGGGGGCGGCAGGTAACTGCCGTCCCTACCGCGACCCTTAATAGCCACTGGTAGGCGCGATCATTCAGCGGCAGTTGCCAGCTTTTCGATAGCCAGCCGCTTGCGCCTCGGCCTCACTACTGAAAGGGACGCGGCTTTTGGCAGCTACCTGATTGTAGCTTGGGCACCCTTTGGATAGGTGGTAGATGTGGCTGTTGCGATTGCCGATTATGTCGCCGCTGGCAGCGACTGGTTGAGATATGGCTGGCGCTGTCTTGCGAGCTACAAGCTGTGTGACGAGACCTTCGCGTGAGGGCTTGTAGCCCAAGACCCAGAGGCGTTCACCGGTTACAAATGGGTTGCCGTGGCCCATTACCGCTGCTGTTCGGCTTTCCCAGCTTTTCTCCCAGGCAGAGACTGGATGCTGGCGATTCCAGGCCATAAGCAGTTGCTGCTGCTGACGGGACATGGACAGGCCGTAGCGGTCATACATGTAGAATGTAGACCGAGCGACAAGGCCTTTCACTGCATCCCGCGGCTCTGCTGTTCGCCCACGGAAGTCCACTCTGGTGGTGCAAGCGCCATACTGTGAAACGCTACCGCTTACCATGCCGTATTTGTAGTTGCTGCGGTCGCCGTTCACTTCGCCTACCGAAGGGTATAGGTTGAACAGATCAGCTTCCATGGCCTTGAATACGGGGTCATCGGCTACGCAGTATTTACGTCCCCCTTTCTGCCAACATTGACGCTGATGGCCGAACACCCAGGCCGGCACAATATGCTCCCACTCAATGCGGTCAGCTCGTGTCTGCTGCTTGCGAGTTTCATACCCGCAAGACTTCGGATCGATCCTACCGCCTGACGCCCCAGTCCATTTCCACTTGCAGCCGCAATAGAGTTCACCATCTGCGTTCTGCGCACGATCGAAGAAAATCTTCTGCTTGGCCACTACCTTGGCTGTTGTGAAGGTGGAGGGTGGCTCTGCTAGAGCGGTGATAGAGAAGAGTAGGGCGAGGGTTGCAGTCAGGAAGCGTGTCATGGAGGAAGAGAGCGCCTTAGAAAGAGTGCGCATTGTAGGGTGTCGTGTGGAGGTAGCAACCGGCCCAGAGTGTGTAAAAACGCTGGCTCCGCCTCGAAGTCTGCGTTGCTACTTTAATCCTGCCGATGCTTGGTTAGTCAGTCGACCTTAAATTTGCGTAGGAGCGCGATTTTGTTCCGATTCAGGCCATTAAACCTACTCGAAAACGCTTTTACACAACCTCGGTCAGGAGCAGTCATTAAATGTCTACAGGAACAGGGGTGGCTCATTCGAAAAGCAGCGCCGCGAAGCCCGGAGCGGTTCACTCCTAGAAACACAGCCTCATGCGACGACACTTATAGAGGCAAGAGGCTGTGTTAAGACTTTAGTGGCAGTGATACGGAACAGAACCGTTATGGCAGCCCGACGAATCAGTTCCACCGCTATGCTGGGGGGCGCCAAGCGTTCCATGCTCTACATGAGAATGTCCAGGCATGAAGTTTGTTATTTCATGAGCGCGAGGGTTTGCGTTGAGTGCATATGCAGTGCCCGCGACTACAACTCCAGCCGTTAAAACCGCTGCAACAAGTTTCTTCTTCATTACAATATCCTTATAGCAATATAAATTTTGAGCGGGAATGATTACCGCCGAATCACACTAACAGTTCAATCCATCCGCTCCAAGTACCGGATTTCTGCCATTCGCCAGCGACAGCTCAGGGTCCAGAATAATAACGCTTTCACGGGCTTGACGGATAACATTCCTTGGCCTCTTTGCTTTCCCTGTCTAGTCCGGGCGTTGCAGCGGTCAGATGACCGTATAAGGAGTTATGCACCATGGATAGAAAACCACGGTTGCTCGTGAAGATGCGCAAGCAAACTCGCGTCAGACACTACTCGATTAGCACTGAGCAAGTCCATTGCCAGTGGCGACTGGCCGGTATCTGCCAGTCGCCACTGGCCGAAATGGGTCGCTTCCGGTTATCCGAGGCTGGCAGCTTCCGCCCCCTTGCGGACTTGAAACTTCAAACTGTAATAGGGCCACGTTGCCAAACATATTCCAGATAATGATATTTTTCTTGGTTAGCTGAACAACCATTCAAAAATTTTCGTGACGACCCCCTTTTTCTGCGGAGGTTGAGGTCGAACGTAATGGGGCTGCGTAGGTCGTCTCGTCGGCTGCGGCATAGTGGTTTGAGTTTGAGGCGGCTGTGTTGTCGCCCTGATTTTGTCCAAAATATCCTTGTTAGACGAGGCCCTGAGTGCCGGTGGCGCTGGAGTTGCCGCTTGTGATGGCCGGCCAGTGATTCTTTCGAGGGTTTCACGATTCAAGGAGATAGAGGGTGCCACGGAGGCGTCTCGTGAACCAGATAGACGCCAGCGAGCATTTTCCTCAGTGATAATGTTCAATTGGCCGGCAGTAGTCACAGTAATCGACAAGTGCGAATACTTGTATTTGTTGCTAACGAAAGGTGGCTCCATAAGTCCTACAACACTTATCCACTTGCCAACCCATGTTGTGTCGGGCTGCGGACGAAGAGCATCTAGCCCCTCGCTCCAAATCGAAATCTTAAAGATCCGACCGCGCCAATTTCCAAAATTGACAAAGATATATGGCTTGCCATTTCGCGCCTTATTGAAATTTACTTCAACAATCTTGCCGATCACTTCAACCTTGTCGCCAACCCGGCGAAAGCAGGCCTCATAATTTAAAGCAGGCAGGACTTCGTATGCACTAATATACCCAGGCTTCGACCTGCCTGCCGGCGCCAGTCCGGTAATATTGATAACCGAGGCAAGGAGAGGGATACTCTGCCCTGCAATAAAGTCGGCCAGCGAGGGAGAGTTGACCATCGGAGATGCACAGATTGCAGCGAAATTTTTGGCGTCAACCTCTAGAGATTTTTGAGAGGACACTATGGCGAGAGCAGATGACGCACCCGGATCACTGAAGTCATTAGCGCGAAATACAACAGCATCTACCTCAGAGTTAGTTTTATCCCAAATTGATGGATCTTCTTGCAATGCCTTTAGGGCCAGCCAGATAGAGATAAGGGAAAAGCGGTCAAGCGTCGGATCAAATGGATTAGCCGACTTTCTCTGCGGATGTTGAAAATTGACGTGGCCAAGCTCAGCGCTCCCAAGAGCTTTGATGCCGTCGACATACATGCCGTCGTAGTCGATCAACTGGACGGTAGCACCGCCATCTGAAACCATGAGGTTTCCAGTTTGAAAGTCGCCATGAGCAATTTTTTCTTTTTCAAGAAACGCTGCGAGCTTTACGAGAGATGACGATAGCTTTGCGAGGGCTTGCCGATCATGCCTGTTGTCCTCAAGAAATTCACCAAGTGTCTTCCCCCTTGCCCAAGCCATTTTGACGATCGGGTAGCTGGCCCCTTCGACGCTGATACCCTTCGGTTGGAACTGAAAATCTAGGAAAAAGGGAGAGTGAAGGCTTGCAAGGCGCGTCGAAATTGCGTCGTACCTTTTCTCTAGGGCCTTGGACTCCCGGTGGAAACAACGCACGGCATATTTTTTTGAGCCGGCATTTATGGTGTAAGTCAGAGCAAAGCCGCCACTTATCGCAAGCGGCAAACCCAATCCAGTGGTCGCCACTGTACCTGCTCGCAACTCGGGATCGCTTAGAAGTCTCGAGTGGAGCTGAAATGCTAGGTTGTACTGTTCAAGTGAGGGGTAGGCCATCTTCCGACTCCCTCACGAAAGAAAGGACGATCAACGTCGAATCGTCAACGCGCATGCGCTTGGCCGCTCGCTCTCGTTCGACCAAAGTGATCAGCTCATCTTCGGATGAAACGCTAAGCAGCTCACTTAGGCCTTCTCCTCCCGGCAAAGTTTGTCTTAGCGCCCACTCACCTAATGCATCGGTCATGCATAGAAGGATTGGATTATCTAAACCCTCTAAATCGAAGGTTTTTCCATGTTCAGTCCAGAAACCAGATTGTCCGACGAAGTTGTTATGAGTGTTTACGGTTGCAAGTAGATTGGGCCTCTGCTTAAAACACTCTGGGTCTGAGTACGGCCAGCTCTGGACTAGCTCCCCACCAGAAATTAGCAAAGCCACACTGTCCCCAACGGCAAGAATCTCGACAGAGTTATGGGTACTATCCTCCTCAACCCCTAGCAGCGTAGCAAAGCTACCGCGTTCGAAAGCAGCCTGTTTAGACCAAGACATTGTCCCGTGGTCATACACCGCCGAATAGCTGCGTAAAGCTATTGCAACCCAATCAGACCCAACCTTTGGGTCATCAACAAAGAGTGTAGATAGCACCTCGGCCCAAAGCTTGGAATCGAAGGACTCGCTGGCACCGTCGCACAAGGCAAGGCGCCGACCGTCATGCGAGAAGGAAAACTTGTCCTCGTTAGATTCTGGAATAGTTAGTTCTTTCGGAACAACTCCTGCGAACACTATTTTCATTGGGTAATCAGCGCAACTGGGATGCGCGAGTACCGATATCGAAGAAGTCGACGATTTCGGCTGCCTCGGCGTTAAACATGAATCCTCGTGACTCAATGCCGACCGTATGCCCCTTTTCCTGAGCAAAGCGAATCAAGTGTTCGGGAAGAGCACTGGACATGCGGAATAGCATCTTGGCGTATTCGTCTGGGAGAGAAGCGTCGGAGGAAGGGAAGCGAATAGGGTCGTTTCCCAGGGCACTAACATGGATGTTCAGAATTAGAACCTCACCATCGTTAGTGCGAATTTGACGCAGATGGCTCGCAATTTCTTCAGGATCCCCATCGGTTGACTCACCATCAGTCACATGCAGGATGGTTGGTGGATAGCAATCTGGATGGGCATCACACCAGATGACCAACTCTTCAGCCGCCCGAGTCAGAGCCTCACGCATGGGCGTGCCGCCACTAGCCGTCGGGTCGAACCAGATCGGAAACTTGACAGAGGTTTCAATGATACCTCCGGCACCGTCATCCATCTTACGCTTGCGATCCTCAATACGAGACGGGCTCTGCTCTAACGCAGAGATCGGATTCAGAACTTGACCGCCCAATGCACCGGAGAACCCGTTACTAACACCTCTCCCACCA
Source organism: Pseudomonas sp. (assembly GCF_030683065.1). GTDB lineage: Bacteria > Pseudomonadota > Gammaproteobacteria > Pseudomonadales > Pseudomonadaceae > Aquipseudomonas. The sequence goes on along the minus strand of NZ_JAUXMX010000026.1, from coordinate 61,504 downwards.
TATCCGAGTACACCGACTTCAAAGTAGTCGCGTACTCCCTCTGATTTTGTGCAACGGGTGACGAGGTTCATCAGTGCCCGATTCAGTGCGTCCGCGACGAACTCTGCCTTGCTGCGGCCGGATGACATCTTGTCAGACATAGACCCAGACTGGTCAACTACGAAAAGGAAAGCGGTCGGATTGTTGCGGCTGATTTGAGCTTCATACGCCATATTTTAATCTCTACTTCCATTGTTTTTCACGATCATACAGATAGCCGCATGCATAAGCGAAGGCTGAAGCAACTGATCTTTTGGAAGCAGGTAAATGGCTGCTCTTGGCCGATTTTTACCTGTTACGACTGGCTGCAATCGCTCCGACTTCGGTCCTTTGTGAATAGAAGAAAGCTAACCTGCCGCTGAACAAAGGTCGGCATTTACGGCCTCAAATTTCGCCGTACAAACTGCCCACACTTGTGGGCATGTGTAAGCAGTTTGTTCCGCCGAAGCCATATTTCTTCAGGCCTAATGCAGGTGGTTGAGATTTATTCACTGCGTGTAATTTGACGTTATGGTCAATCGCCTCCCTTATCTACGTCGCGCCTGGTGTGACTACTTCTTAGGCCTGGTCACCAGCACCCCGGCCTCTGGTCGGCCAGAAGTGGTCCAGCTGGTTGATGCGCATTTCGAACACTAGCCTGATCTGTCTGAGAGCGGGCAGTTGGGTCCAAAACAAATGAAAAAAGCGGTGGAGTAGGACGCCCTAGTGGCACAGATCGAGTCTGGCGCGGCGCGGGAGTTTAGGGCTACTGGAGTTTGAGTACGTGACTCGGTCGTTTCTGGTTGCCGGTGCGCTCGCGCCGGTAGCCGATCAGAACCTGGGCGAGCCTGACCGCACTGGGGCGGCTTTGCGAGACGGTGGGCATCCGCAGTTTGAGCGTGGAGTTCTAGCTACGGCTAGGTTTGGCTTACTGCCCTCAGCATCGTCCATCAACAGGCAGTCATTCGCCCTGGGCGTCAGAAATGCGTTCGCGGAGTCTGTTCCAGTGCGGCTTGAGCTGCTTTCTGATCGATGGAGAGTCCATGATTCTGGCTGCCCTAAAGCCATAAGAGATGAAGTTTCTCCTACCCAGATAGGAATACTGCTTATACAGCTTCTTTAGGAACATCGAGCGAGGCAATTGCCCCTTGGAAATTCGTTTGGCATTGACCTTGTCCATGCCTTTTCCCGCTAGCCAAATGCCTCTGTTTACACGGTCCTGGTAGCGGGCTAATGACGATGAGCGTAGGTAAATGTTTGTCCCATCAAAAATGAATCCCAGATATTGCAGCGGTCGGTCTGACCTCAAGCCCTTGGCCGAGCGTGTGAATTTGCAGGTTTCCGTTTTGGCAGCCTGGATCTCCAAGCCAATCTCATTGACGCATAGGTCGACTAGGGTCTTGGCCTCTGCTTCCTTCTCCAGTGGCACAGTCAGCATCACATCATCGCAGTACCGATAGTAGGAGCCGCCGCAGGATTCAACATAATCATGAATCTGCTCATCGAAGCCCATCATGTACACATTGGACAGCATGGCGCTGATCGGGGAGCCTTGGGGGATACCCTTTTTGTCCTTGTTGGTTTCAATCAGACCGCCATCACGAACCCTGGCCCGGAACTCATGGGGCTCGCAAATTCTCTTGCGGCCTCGCTTGGGGTTGTTCTTGGAGAGCCCTAGCGCCTCGTAGACTTGATCCCTGTAGACGAACGCATACTTGGTGAGGGATCGATACACTGCGTAGTGATCGTCGGGCAACTGGCTGGTATCTAGGAGCGCCTGCCAGGCATTTTTCAGCTGCGCATGGTCTAGGTTGTCAAAGAAGCCCTTGATGTCGATGGCGATGACGCAGCAGGAGTCCCGCACCGCAATATCCAGGAAGGCATCGCGAGCAAAATCGATATTGCTTTTCTTGAGCGCTCTGAACGCCAGAATTGCAGACGACCAAGGTACCTTTGCCAGATGGTCCTCGTAGGCCTGGTTCAGTAGCTCGCAGTAGTACGAATAAATATGGCTGTCGACGTGTGCGGCGTATGAAATTGGCCGTTCTTTCAGGTCTTTTTTGGTAACCCTGCCGAGGCCTTTATCAAAAAACACTTTTTGTGTTTTGGTGATATAGCGAATGAACGGGTAAAAGGCATGCTTAGAAACAGTCTTAGCGCTTAATACTATGTCTAGCGCCGCTGCCTGATTGATCGGGCGATCAAAGTGCAGATAGCCCCGAGATTTGTACCAGTTTTCTGGCATCAGAGTACATCCTTGTTTGTTTGAGCCAACCGGCCAGGCATAGGATGGCGGCAATCCTCAGCCGCCTGGCCGGATAAACTCAAATGTTCCTCACATTATCCAATCGGTATCAGTCACCCAATTCCGATTTCGCCGCGATTGCTAGGATCGACGTATAGTGTCAGCGTCACACTTGGAGTACCTATGAATATAAGTATCCGAGGGCTGCTGGCCGCATTGCTGGTCACCCTGGGTGGTTACACTTGGGATACCGCCTTGGGGCTTGACAGCTTGTGATGCACCTTTGGATCTATATCCAAAGCGTTCGCAGGCTAGCATAAATCTGAGCTGAATCTGCACCCATCTTCGCGCCAGGAGAGGGATTTTTGCATCGTCAGTCGGCACCTGCGTGAATGCAGGCATGATCAGGTGTTCCGTTCTGGGCGACGTTTCAGTACGGAGTTGGAGCCATGGAGCGCTGTCAGTTGAAAGACATATTACCGGTGACGTGTCGAAGGGGGCTGCTACTCGACTGAAAGTGCAGAATCAGGGTGTCCGTAGCTTCAGACAGTTCTTGGTGACATAGCACGCACCGTGAATCCGCAGTTACCGGAAAGGCACTTTCCGGATGTGGCGTTGCGGAATAGAGCCTCGCAGCCTCCCACATCGCACACCATGTGGCGGTACCCACCCCTTCAAGCGCGGATGACTTTACCTTGGCACCGTCGACAGCAATTTGTCTTTTGGACGCTGCATCCTGTCTGAGCTGGCGCAGTGCCTGGATGTTATCGACCCCAAAAGCAGTAGACGCTTGCTGGAGTGCACTGATGATTTTTTCGAGCTCTGCCTTTGTACGTCGTTTCTGCTGTGCCAGCGCGGAGGGGTCTTCTGTTTTGAGACGTTCCACTAACTCTAAAAGCCGACGCTCGTCTTCGTCGGCCCAATGCAGGGCCGTTTCAAGCTCAGCACCGGACAACTTGCCGAGTTCGCTATACAGCTTCTTGGAGGGGGTTGTGCCGTAGATCGCTGGGAGCACGGGTAATGCGCTGACTAGCTTGTCTTGCTCGGATTCCAGAGTCTGCCGAACCATTTCGACCGCCGCAGCAAGCTTCTCAAAGAGACCGATGACGGGAGGGATATAGGTCGCAGAGCTTTCAGCTGTCAGATAATGTCTATGTCACTGTCGAATCGATGCCTCGCAGTGTGTCGACGGCGTCGCCTTCTACGCTCCACTCATGCAGGCTCTCTACGCCGTTGAGCTGAGAGGTGATACTGCATTTGCTGTGCGCCGGAGCGGCCTTGAACACGTTGGTTTTCAGGTCAACGGCCCTTGGCGTGCCCGATACCTTTTTTAGAATGCGGGTATAGCTGGATTTACCTGATCCATTGTGGCCGTAGATCACGGTGAGGTTCGCGCTGCCAAATTCAAGTGGAATGCGGGGCTCCAGATTTTCGATCCCGACAACCTCGGCGATTCGAACTAGCCGTAGCTCATCTCCTACCTTTGGATTATTGGTCAACTCCACGAAGCTGCGGTGCTTGGTAGGTTTTTGGCCTGCTGGAGTCTTGAGGACGGCTACCAAGGCTGTAAAGTCCACCTGACTCAGCTCTCCATTTTTCAGAAGCCTGTCAGCGGCCTCTTGTAGCCAGTCATTTTGCTTTAGTAGCCATGTACGAATCTCCGCCTGAACGTCCACTGTATTCCCTCACTGATGGTAGATCATGGAAAAACGCTATCACGGCCAGCTCAAGCGGAGATAGGCCATTTACAAATGTAGAGTCATACGTAATTTCCTGAGATTTTTCGCGGACGCGAAAATGAGCGTTTCTTACTGAATCGGCCATAGATTCCTAGGCTCCTTCGAGCGGCTGCTTTTGGCCCAGACTGTGTAAAAACGTGCTTTGAAATCGACCCGATCAAAAATCGACCTCCTGTAATCGCGTATACGCCACGATCGCCTATTGGGTAAGGTGTCAATCACCCCCTAAAGCGTACAGAATTTGCGTTTTTACACAGCCTCGGCCGTTAACGCCTGTAGCTCAGCCTACGATCTGAAGAGTTGTGGCGGCCAATACCAAAAAACCCGACGCTAAGGTCGGGTTTTTTGTTCACTGCGACATCAAACTGCCCGGTTTATGATAATTAATGCGCCCATTCACAACGGCTTAAATTGCCGCGCGTCACTTTCTGGTCTGCGTTGCTATCAATGGAATAGCGGCGAGGCTTCATTTAGTCGCCCATCAGTTGGGCAAAATAAAAGCCCTTGCTTTCGCTTGGGCTTTCGTTTTTGAGTACGACGATAATATTGCTAAAACTTTACACTTAAGGTGCAAAAGACAGCCTGTCAGCGGAACCGTTTCACGGCTTAGTGAAAACGGTTCACGCCTTAATGAAAATGACAGGTGGCTGAAATCAATCCCAGCTCAACGCCCCACCCGTCTGATACTCGATAACCCGCGTCTCAAAGAAGTTCTTCTCTTTCTTCAGGTCCATGATTTCGCTCATCCACGGGAACGGGTTAGTGGTGCCTGGGTACTCTTCCTTCAAGCCGATCTGGGTCAGGCGGCGGTTGGCGATGAACTTGAGGTAGTCCTCCATCATCGCGGCGTTCATGCCCAGGACGCCGCGCGGCATGGTGTCGCGGGCGTATTCGATTTCCAGTTGGGTGCCTTCCAGGATCATCTGGGTGGCTTCGTCCTTCATTGCGGCATCCCACAGGTGCGGGTTTTCGATCTTGATCTGGTTGATCACGTCGATGCCGAAGTTCAGGTGCATGGATTCGTCGCGCAGGATGTACTGGAACTGCTCGGCGACGCCGGTCATCTTGTTACGGCGGCCCATGGAGAGAATCTGGGTGAAGCCGCAATAGAAGAAGATGCCTTCCAGTACGCAGTAGTAGGCGATCAGGTTGCGCAGCAGTTCTTTATCGGTGTCGTCGGTGCCGGTTTCGAACTTGGGGTCGGAGATCGAACGGGTGTACTTGAGGCCCCAGGCGGCTTTTTTCGCGACCGACGGGATCTCGTGGTACATGTTGAAGATTGCGCCTTCGTCCATGCCCAGCGATTCGATGCAGTACTGGTAGGCGTGGGTGTGGATCGCTTCTTCGAAGGCCTGGCGCAGGATGTACTGGCGGCACTCGGGGTTGGTGATCAGGCGGTAGACGGCCAGCACCAGGTTGTTGGCGACCAGGCTGTCGGCGGTGGAGAAGAAGCCGAGGTTGCGCATGACGATGCGGCGTTCGTCGTCGGTCAGGCCGTCAGGGGTTTTCCACAACGCGATGTCCGCGTTCATGTTCACTTCCTGGGGCATCCAGTGGTTGGCGCAACCATCCAGGTACTTCTGCCAGGCCCAGTCGTACTTGAAGGGTACGAGCTGGTTGAGGTCGGCGCGGCAGTTGATCATGCGCTTCTCGTCGACCGCGACGCGGGCGGAGGCGCCTTCGAGTTCGGCGAGGCCTTCGGCGATGTCGAGCTGGTCGAGGGCGGCCTTGGCGCGGGCCACGGCGGCGCTGTCGTCAGCGGCGATAGCGCGCGCTTCAACAGCGGCGGCACCGCCGACCTGGTCGAGCTTGTCGATGTTCATGTCTGCCAGTTGGGCAGAGGCGTTGTTTGCTACAACGGCTTCGGCGCCGTCTTCCTTGTCAAATTCATCCCAGCTCAGCATGGCTTGGCTCCTGCTTCAGGGTCGGTGGAATAACCGGCCTGTGTGGATATACAGTGATCTTGAGTATGTTCTGTTGCGGTTTACGCGCAAGGTGAAAACGGGTGCCGCTGGTCGGGGGGGGCTGGTGTGGCTGGCCTCGCCCTTTGTTCTCTTTACTCTTTCCCGCGAGCGGGAGAGGGTGGTTATTCATGGGGAGTGGCGGTGTTGCTTGAGTAGATTGATGGGTATCGCTGCGCTCAACCTGCGCGGCGCGGCCCATCCTACGAATCTGATCGTGTGCGGCGTTGGCTTTTTTGCTCCCTTCGAGCCTGTAGTTTCGCGGCCAAGGCCCCTCCTACAAAAAGCGTGTCACCTTTGGAGCGTGTAGCTGAGCGAGTGAGCGCTAGGCGCCTGGTAGGTTGGAGCCCCTGAGCATACGACTGTATGTGATGGGGGCCGACCTACCAGGCAACAACGCGCGCGCCGCTCAGATCCGCGCGCTTATTGACACGCCTCGCAGTCTGGTTCATCGATCGAGCAGGCTTTCGGTACTGGAGCTGGGCCGGCGGACATTTCTATTTCCGGGGCTTTGACCGGTGCTGCGCTGAGGCCGTCGTTGCCACCGCTGGACACGGCGTTGAGCTTGCCGGTGTTGACGGTGGATTTCTCGGTGCTGGTGGCAGCCAAGGCGCGGAGGTAGTAGGTGGTTTTCAGGCCACGGTACCAGGCCATGCGGTAGGTCACGTCGAGCTTCTTGCCCGAGGCACCAGCGATGTACAGGTTCAGCGACTGCGCCTGGTCGATCCACTTCTGGCGGCGGCTGGCGGCGTCGACGATCCACTTGGTGTCGACTTCAAACGCGGTGGCGTAGAGGTCTTTCAACTCCTGCGGGATGCGCTCGATCTGCTGCACCGAACCGTCGTAGTACTTGAGGTCGTTGATCATGACCGAGTCCCACAGGCCGCGGGCTTTGAGGTCGCGTACCAGGTAGGGGTTGATCACGGTGAATTCGCCCGAGAGGTTCGATTTCACGTAGAGGTTCTGGTAGGTCGGTTCGATCGACTGCGACACGCCGGTGATGTTGGCGATGGTGGCAGTCGGGGCGATGGCCATGATGTTCGAGTTACGAATGCCTTTCTGTACACGGGCACGTACCGGCGCCCAGTCGAGGGACTCGGTCAGGTCGACGTCGATGTACTTCTGGCCGCGTTGCTCGATGAGGATCTGTTGCGAATCCAGCGGCAGGATGCCCTGGCTCCACAGCGAACCCTGGAAGGTCTGGTAGCTGCCGCGCTCGTCGGCCAGGTCACAGGAGGCCTGGATGGCGTAGTAGCTGACGGCTTCCATGGATTTATCGGCAAAGTCGACTGCCGCGTCCGAGCCATACGGGATGTGCTGCAGGTACAAGGCGTCCTGGAAACCCATGATGCCGAGGCCGACCGGGCGGTGCTTGAAGTTGGAGTTCTTCGCTTGCGGCACCGAGTAGTAGTTGATGTCGATGACGTTATCGAGCATGCGCACGGCGACCTTGATGGTGCGTTCGAGCTTGGCGCGGTCGAGCTTGCCGTCAACGATGTGGTTGGGCAGGTTGACCGAGCCCAGGTTGCACACGGCGATTTCGTCGGCGTTGGTGTTGAGGGTGATCTCGGTGCACAGGTTCGAGCTGTGGACCACGCCGACGTGCTGCTGCGGGCTGCGCAGGTTGCATGGGTCCTTGAAGGTCAGCCATGGGTGGCCGGTTTCAAACAGCATGCTGAGCATCTTGCGCCACAGGTCTTTGGCCTGGATGGTTTTGAACAGCTTGATCTTGCCGCCGTACTGGGTCAGGGCTTCGTAGTACTCGTAGCGCTCTTCGAAGGCTTTACCGGTCAGGTCGTGCAGGTCTGGTACTTCGCTCGGGCTGAACAGGGTCCATTGGCCGTCGTCGAACACGCGCTTCATGAACAGGTCCGGGATCCAGTTGGCGGTGTTCATGTCGTGGGTGCGGCGGCGGTCGTCACCGGTGTTCTTGCGCAGCTCGATGAACTCTTCGATGTCCATGTGCCAGGTTTCGAGGTACGCGCAGACCGCGCCCTTGCGTTTGCCACCCTGGTTGACGGCAACTGCGGTGTCGTTGACCACCTTGAGGAAGGGCACGACGCCCTGGGATTTACCGTTGGTGCCCTTGATGTAGGCACCGAGTGAGCGCACTGGGGTCCAGTCGTTGCCAAGGCCGCCGGCGAATTTGCTCAGCAGGGCGTTGTCGCGGATGGCGTCGTAGATGCCGCCCAGGTCGTCCGGCACGGTGGTCAGGTAGCACGAGGACAGCTGCGGGCGCAGGGTGCCGGCGTTGAACAGGGTCGGGGTGGACGACATGTAGTCGAACGAGGACAGCAGGTTGTAGAACTCGATAGCGCGTTCTTCTTTCTGCTTCTCTTCGATCGCCAGGCCCATGGCCACGCGCATGAAGAAGATCTGCGGCAGTTCGAAGCGGATGCCGTCCTTGTGAATGAAGTAGCGGTCGTAGAGGGTCTGCAGGCCCAGGTAGGTGAACTGCTGGTCGCGCTCGTGGTTGATCGCCTGGCCGAGTTTTTCCAGGTCGAAGGTCTTCAGGATCGGGTTGAGCAGTTCCAGCTCGACGCCTTTGTCGATGTAGGCCGGCAGGGCCTTGGCGTAGAAGTCGACCATCTCGTGGTGGGTGGCGCTGGTGGCGACACCGAGAAAGCCCAGGCCTTCGGCGCGGATGTTGTCCATCAACAGGCGGGCGGTGACGTAGCTGTAGTTTGGCTCACGCTCGACCAGGGTGCGGGCAGTCATCACCAGGGCGGTGCTGACGTCGCTCTGGGCCACGCCGTCGTAGAGGTTTTTCAGGGTTTCTTTCTGGATCAGTGCGCCGTCGACTTCAGCCAGGCCTTCGCAGGCTTCGGTGACGATGGTGTTGAGGCGACCCATGTCCAGCGGCGCTACTGTGCCGTCGGCGTGGGTGACGCGCAGGCTCGGGTGCGGCTGGGCGACGTCGCTGCCGCCGCGCTTGCGTTCCTGGCTGCGCGATTCACGGTAGATCACGTAGTCGCGGGCAACTTTCTGCTCGCCGGCACGCATCAGGGCCAGTTCGACCTGGTCCTGGATTTCTTCGATGTGGATAGTGCCGCCCGATGGCATGCGGCGCTTGAAGGTGGCGCTGACTTGTTCGGTCAGGCGCTCGACGGTTTCATGGATACGCGACGAGGCGGCTGCGGCGCCGCCTTCTACTGCGAGAAACGCTTTGGTGATGGCGACGGTGATCTTGTCATCGGTGTACGGCACCACGGTGCCGTTACGTTTGATCACGCGCAACTGGCCAGGCGCGGTGGCGCTCAGCTCCAGGTTGCCATCGTTGGCCTGTGGCGCTTGGGCCTTCGAGTTCTCGCGAGTGGTGTCGGTATGCATGTAGGCGTGTCTCCGTGATCTGTAATTTATCGAGTCGGGCGCTTTCGGTGGATCTACTGCCGCTCAACACCATTTCAATATCGCCTGCACGCAGCAGATGCTGGGGGCAGGTGGCTTACAAACTGGCTGCAAGGGACTGAGAGGGGTATGTACACGTTATCGCTTGAACCCTGCTTCGCTTGCGAGCCCGGTCAGATTGCTCATGACTGCGCGTTCGATTTGCTGGGCTCAATCCTGTGGGGCGATGCGGCGTTTCGGCTAATTGCGCCTGGCTACGCGCCCCGGGCTGGCTATCGCCCGTAACGGTGTAAATACCCTTTAGATGAAAGCGCCTCCCTGGCTTCGTGTGTTGTGTCGGCCGTGGCCGGCATTACTAGATGTAGTGGTCGGGCGCAAGGGCTACCTACCGTTATTCTGGCTCTTGCAGGCACGTTGCGCTGCTGGAGCAATGGCCGCTTCGCGTGTGCGGAGGCCGCCATCGAGGTTGTTTTTATTCACCAATTCAGGTTGGGGTCTAGACCGTTTATGGGCAATTGTGCTTGTGCCGTTTTTTCGGTCAAAACCCAACATGTAGGTGTTTAGTTCGATGGAGATACAAGATAGTGCGGTGTTGGGGGGATGGCAAGTCCCGTAGCCTGTGGATAAAGCTGTGGGTTACCTTGGGGTAACTTACGCAAACCCGCGTGTCTGCTGGGGTGGGCGACGTTGCACCGTTCGTCGTTGTCGCAGGTTTATTTTTGCGTTCATGAGCGAGTTTTGAAGTTCTTTGCATAAACACAATATGTAGTTTTTTTTGTGGCGTTTTGGCCTGCTCTGTGCAGATGCTCGCGGGGGCTTTGCAGAGTGGGTGTCTGTGCGCCGGGTGACGTGCATCTGACCGATCGGACAAGGATTATCGTCTGCTGCGGCTGCCTGGCGATGGTCGCGCTGCGGTGCATGCTGTTGTCACCTTCTTTAAGCATGCCGCTGGCGCACGCCGATCTGCGCCATGGGGTTTTGCATTGCTACAATCAGCGACTTTTCGCCGTCGTTGACCTGTCCCTGGAGGCAGCCGTGCAGCAGCAAGACACCTGGCACATCCTTATTGTCGAAGACGACCAGCGCCTGGCCGAGTTGACCCGTGATTACCTGCAGGCTAATGGCCTGGCAGTGAGCATTGAGGGCGATGGCGGCCGGGCGGCAGCGCGGATTCTGAAAGAGCAGCCGGATCTGGTGATTCTCGATCTGATGCTGCCGGGCGAGGACGGGTTTTCGATCTGCCGCAAGGTGCGCGATCAGTACGACGGGCCGATCCTGATGTTGACCGCCCGTACCGACGACATGGACCAGGTCCAGGGCCTGGAAATGGGCGCCGACGATTATGTCTGCAAGCCGGTGCGCCCGCGGTTGCTGCTGGCCCGTATTCGCGCGTTGCTGCGGCGGCGTGAGGGCGTGGCTGCGCCGGAAGGCGAAGGCACGCGGCGCCTGGAGTTTGGTCGGCTGGTGATCGACAGTGCAATGCGTGAGGCCTGGCTGAGCGGGCAGGGCATCGAGCTGACCAGCGCCGAGTTTGATCTGCTCTGGCTGCTGACGGTGAATGCCGGGCGGATCCTCTCGCGCGAGGAGATCTTCAATGCCTTGCGTGGGATCGAATACGACGGCCTGGATCGCTCCATCGATGTGCGTATTTCGCGGATACGGCCCAAGATCGGCGATGACCCCATGCACCCGCGAATGATCAAGACGGTGCGCAACAAGGGCTATCTGTTCGTCGCCGAGGCTGCCGAAGCGCTGCTATGAATTCGATCTTTCTGCGCATCTATGCCGGCATGCTGGCGGTGCTGGTGTTGGTGGCGCTGCTCGGCGTCGGTACGTTGCACCTGGTCAACGAGGTGCGCGCGGAGCAATACCGCGAGGACCTGGCGCGCGGTACCTTTCGCTTGATGGCCGACAACCTGGCGCCCATGAACGATCTGGAGCGGCGCCGTGCACTGGTGCTGTGGACGCGTTTGTTGGGTATTCCCCTGGCTATTGAGGCGCTGCCTGATGCGAGCCTCGACAGTGGCGCCCGTAACCGCCTGCAGCGCGGGCAGGTCCTGGTGCAGCAGATCGGCCCCCACGCAGCGACCATCTATAGCCAGATCAGCAAGCAGCAACCGCTATTGCTGACCGGCGAGGTGCAGCAGATCAGTGAGCAACTGTTGCGCGCTACCGTTTACCTGTTGATCGATGAGCTGGTCCGCGCGCCGCAGGACGAGCAGCCGCAACGCCTGGCCGAGCTGAAGCAGGCCAAGCAGTTTGGCTTTGATCTGCGCTTGGTCAGCCTCGACCAGGCCGCTCTGGACGCCGATCAGCGCCGGCGGGTAGATGAGGGCGATACGGTGATGGCGCTGGGCAAGGGGGGCGACAGCATCCATGTGTTCGCCGGTATCGTCGGTACGCATTGGGTGCTGGAAATTGGCCCGCTGTACCAGATGAGTCCCTATCCAGCGCAGTTGTTGGTGTTGATCGGTGTGCTGGGCCTGAGCTTGATCGGCTTGACGGTCTACCTGCTGGTGCGGCCGCTGGAGCAGCGCTTGGGTGATCTGGAGGGCGCCGCTTCGCTGATCGCCAGTGGCCGCCTGGATGCGCGGGTGCCGACTCGGGGTACGGATTCGGTCGGGCGGCTGGCAGCGGCGTTCAATGCCATGGCCGAGCATTTGCAGCGTTCCCTGAGTATTCAGCGCGAGATGGTGCAGGCGGTGTCCCACGAGTTGCGCACACCCGTGGCGCGCCTGCGCTTCGGTCTGGAGATGATCGGCGATGCCGAGAGCGAAGTGGCGCGGCGCAAATACATGGATGGCATGGACAGCGATATTCAGGACCTCGACAAGCTGGTCGACGAGATGCTGACCTATGCGCGCCTGGAGCAGGGTGCGCCGGCACTGAACTTCCAGCAGGTTGATCTCGCTCAGCTGATCGACCAGGTGATCGACGAACTGGCGCCGTTGCGCCCAGGTATACGGGTCGAGCTCGGCCCGGCACTGCCTGCCCTGGATGGCAGCGGTGCGCTGGTCGAGGCGGAACTGCGCTACCTGCACCGCGCCATGCAGAACCTGGTGAGCAACGCCATGCGCCATGCCGAATCGCGGGTGCGGGTGAGTTATCAGGTAGGTGCACAGCGTTGCCGCCTGGATGTCGAGGACGACGGCCCCGGCGTACCGGAAGACGCCTGGGAGCGCATCTTCAACCCCTTCCTGCGCCTGGACGACAGCCGTACCCGCGCCTCCGGCGGCCATGGCCTGGGCCTGTCGATCGTACGGCGGATCATCTACTGGCACGGCGGCCGCGCCCAGATCAGCCGCAGCGAACACCTGGGCGGCGCCCGTTTCACCCTGATCTGGCCGCGCAAACAGGCGTGAACGACGGCGTTATTTCAGCCCGAACCGGCTGCGCCCGCAGGCGTGAGCGACGGCGCTCCGACGAGTGCTGTCGCGGACAAGGCTAGGCGCCCCCGTCGCTCCTACATGGTCGAGCGGTGAACCTGTGGGAGCGGCGGGGCGCCTAGCCTTGTCCGCGAAGCTGTTTGATGGCGCCCACGACCTGCATGGTGACCCCGGACCCCGGATGCGCTGCGCACGCAGGCGTGAGCGACGGTGCTCCGGCGAGTGCTGTCGCGGACAAGTCCCCTCCTACATGGTCATGCGGTGAACCTGTGGGAGCTGCGGGGGGCGCCTAGCCTTGTCCGCGAAGCTTTTTTGGGTGGCGGTCGCGCATGGGCACGGCCCTGTTCGCGCGGCTTGCTTGGGTCGGATCCAGAGCGGTGCGGGCGAGTCTGAGGCCGTGGCGCGGGGGGTTATTGGTGCGCGCGGCGCACCCTACGTGACGCGTTCAGATAAGCGATATGCGCAGTCAGCATGGCGCACCCTACGTGATGCTAGAACGGCGCGGGACAGTCGAAGCGCAGGCGTTCGCCGCTTTGTGGGTGGGTCAGGCCGAGCATGCAGGCGTGCAGGCACAGGCGCGGGTAGGCGGCCAGGGCTTGTTCGTGGGCGTACAGGGCGTCACCGAGTAGCGGGTGGCCGATCGACAGCATGTGCACGCGCAGTTGGTGCGAGCGGCCGGTGATCGGCGTCAGTTCGACCCGGCAGTAATCCGCGTAGCGTTCGAGCACCCGCCAGTGGGTCAGGGCGTGTTTGCCGACTGCGTGGTCGACCACATGCCTTGGCTTGGTCGGCGGGTCGTAGCGCAGTGGCAGGTCGATGCTGCCGCTGTCCTGCTCCGGCTGGCCCCAGCACAGGGCGATGTAGTTTTTTTCGGTTTCCCGGTCATGGAACTGCCGCGACAGCTCGCGGTGGCTGTCGGCATCGCGGGCCAGGACGATAATCCCTGAGGTTTCCCAGTCCAGACGGTGGACGATGCGCGCTTCCGGGTAGCCGTTTTCCTGCAGGCGGGTGACCAGGCAATCGCGGTTGTCCTCGGCGCGACCGGGCACCGAGAGCAGCAGGGTGGGTTTGTTGATTACCAGCAGGGCGGCGTCCTGGTGGAGAATTTCTACTTGGCTGAGCGGCATGGGGATTCTTGGCTGGGGGTGCTGGAGCCTTTGTGGGAGGGGACTTGTCCGCGAAGCCTTTGTCTTGCTGGTTAAAAGCTTCGCGGACAAGTGACTAGGCGTCCCCCCCCTCCTACAGGTTCTGTGAGTGGCTTAAATAAAATGGCGGCCCTTGGGCCGCCACTTATTCAGCTTTCGCCTGCGGATACAAATTAACGATCCGGCAGGGTGATGTTGAGTTCCAGAATCGAGCAGCTGCCCTGGCTTTCCAGCGCGACCTGCACCTGATCCGAGTCGATATTGACGTACTTGCGGATCACTTCGACCAGTTCTTGTTGCAGCGCCGGCAGGTAATCCGGCTGGCTGCGCTGGCCGCGCTCGTGGGCGACGATGATCTGCAGACGCTCTTTCGCAATCGACGCAGTGGTTTCTTTCTTGCGTTCACGAAAGAAGTCAAAAATGTTCATTCACGACCTCCAAACAAGCGTTGCATGAATCCCTTCTTCTGCACATCGAGGAATCGGTGTGCCACTTCCTTGCCCAGCAGACGGTCAACCGCGTCGCTGTATGCCTGGCCTGCGTCGCTCTGGTCATCGAGGATCACCGGCACGCCCTGGTTAGAGGCTTTGAGAACAGCCTGCGACTCAGGGATCACGCCGAGCAGGCGGATGGCGAGGATTTCTTCGACGTCTTCAACGCCAAGCATTTCGCCTTTGATCACGCGCTCCGGGTTGTAGCGGGTCAGCAGCAGGTGTTCCTTGATCGGCTCTTCGCCTTTCACTGCGCGGCGCGACTTGCTCGCCAGCAGGCCGAGCATGCGGTCGGAGTCGCGGACCGAGGAAACCTCGGGGTTGGTCACGACAATCGCTTCATCAGCGAAGTACATGGCCAGGTGCGCACCTTTTTCGATACCGGCCGGCGAGTCGCAGACTACGTATTCGAAATCTTTGCGCAGTTCTTCGATGACTTTTTCCACGCCTTCTTCGGTCAGCGCATCCTTGTCACGGGTTTGGCTGGCGGCCAGCACGTAGAGGTTGTCCAGGCGCTTATCTTTGATCAGTGCCTGCTTCAGCGTGGCTTCGCCGTTGACCACGTTGACGAAGTCGTACACCACGCGGCGTTCGCAACCCATGATCAGATCGAGGTTACGCAAGCCGACGTCGAAGTCGACAATCACAGTTTTGTGCCCACGCAAAGCGAGGCCGGTACCGATGGCGGCGCTGGTGGTGGTTTTACCCACACCACCTTTGCCGGAAGTGACTACGAGGATCTTGCCCAAGGTGATTCACCCCAAAATATAAAGAAAGACGGGAATCCGAGAGCCATGCGAGGCTTCCAGATGCCTTTTTTAGTCCCTGAAAATTGGCGGCAGTATCCGTTAAAGACGGGTGATGTTCAACACGTCACCCGACAAGCTGACCTGTATTGCTTCGCCCCATAGCGGGTCGCGGCGCAGGTCTTCAGAAACCTTGTATTGCCCGGCTATTGAAAGCAGTTCTGCACCCAATTGCTGGCAGAAGATCCGCGCCGCGGTGTTGCCCTTTATGCCGGCTAGCGCGCGACCACGCATGGGTGCGTAAACATGGATGTTGCCATCGGCGAGAAGTTCCGCGCCGGAGCTGACTGGCGCCAAGACAATAAGGTCGCCACCCTGAGCATAGACCTGCTGGCCGCCACGCACCGGGCTGGTGATGATCTTGCTCGGTCTGACCTCTGGTTCTGCGGGGGGTTCCGGCTTTTTGGGTGCGGCGTTACCGTCGCTGGGTTCGATCGGCCGTTCGCGCGCGCCGGATGGCGGTAGCACGGGTAAGTCCAGGGCGCTGGCAGCGGCGATGTCGTTCTCACGGTTGGCGCGCACGGCCAGGGTGCGCAAGCCATGCCTGCGGCACAAGGTAATCAAGGCGCCCAGGTCAAGGCTGCCTTCGCCTTCTGGCAGCTTGTCCAGCGCCAATATCAACGGCGCGTTACTGAAGAAGTTCGGTGCCTGGGCGACTTTGGCCGCCAGTTGCTGGTCGAGGCGCTCAAGGTCGTTGTATGCCAGTTCCATCACGGTGATGGCCAGCATACTGCCCTTGAGTTGGAATACGGGGTCTTGGTCGAGTAGATCGGCTTGGCTCATGGTCTGCCTGATACGCCTTGTCGGTCGTGACGAAAGTAGCCGGGACTTATAGCGATAACCCCGCTGTGCTGCAAGCCGGGCCGCGCTTTTGCGCGATTTCTGATAAAACGCGGGTGATAAAAACGTCGGTGCTAGAATGCCCCGCTTTACGCTTTGTTCGGGATAGTTGATGGATCGTCCAGTCTTTCGTGCCTATTTCCTGCATCCACGCTTCTGGCTGCTGTGGGTGGGGCTTGGTTTGCTGTGGTTGCTCGCGCTGCTGCCTTATGCGTGGTTGATGTGGCTTGGCCGCCGCCTTGGTGGGCTGATGTACCACCTCGCCGGGGCGCGCCGGGAAATTGCCGCGCGCAACCTGGAGCTGTGCTTCCCTGAGCTGTCTGCCGCTGAGCACAACAGCCTGCTACGCGAAAACTTCGCCTCGACGGGCATGACTTTTTTCGAGATGGCGATTAGTTGGTGGTGGCCGGCTGCACGGCTGGCCAAGCTGGGCCAGGTCGAGGGGCTAGAGCATCTGCGCGCGGCTGAGGCCGACGGGCAGGGCGTGCTGTTGATGGCCTTGCACTTCACTACCCTGGAAATGGGTGGCGGCCTGCTGGGTATGCGCCAAGACATGTATGGCATGTACCGCGCACACAAAAATCCATTGTTCGACTATGTTCAGCGCCGTGGCCGCGAGCAGCGTTTGCAGGGGGTGATCGAGCGCGACGATGTGCGCGGCATGCTCAAGTTGCTGCGCGCCGGCAAGGTGATCTGGTACGCGCCGGATCAGGACTATGGCGCGCAACGCAGTATTTTCGTGCCGCTGTTCGGCGTGCCGGCAGCGACTGTGACGGCGACCAGCAAGTTCGCCCGCCTCGGTCGGGCGCGGGTTATACCGTTCACCCAGACACGCCTGGCCAACGGTGGCGGCTATAAAGTGGTGGTGCACCCGCCACTGGCGGATTTCCCCGGGGAGAGCGAGGAGGCCGACTGTTTGCGGGTCAATCAGTGGATCGAGGCGGCGATCCGCCAGCAGCCGGAGCAGTATTTGTGGGCCCACCGGCGCTTCAAGACGCGGCCGCCGGGTGAGGAAAAGCTCTACAAGAAGCGTCGCGGGTAGTGTCGGCAATAGTGGCGAGGAGCGAAGGCGCGCGCGATTGGCGATCAATGTCTTCGACGCCGCGCTGTCGCGCAGCACACTGTGTAGGAGCCCGGGGGACGCCTAGTCCTTGCTGCGGTTCGGCGCTCCGACGATGCTTTTGATCTGCAGGTATCGCCAGATCGCCAGCAAGCTGGCTCCTACAGGATTCATGTCAGGATTTAATTTATACATATAAAACAACAGGTTATTTTTTTGACAAGAGGGCTTCAGTCGCGAAGCTTTTGCTGTACATCGGAAATTTCGCGGCCTAAGCGGGGGTGTTGCTCAATGAAACGCCCTCCTGCCAGGCCCTACAGCCTTTCAGGCTGCAAGTTAAGGATTCGGAATCCCCTATGACGCCAAACACTCCTTCCAGCGAACCGGTCACCGGGCTGATTCTTTCCGGTGGCGGCGCGCGGGCGGCCTATCAGGTCGGGGTGTTGGCGGCGATTGCCGATTTGCTGCCGGATGCCGCGCAGAATCCGTTTCCGGTAATCGTCGGCACCTCGGCCGGGGCTATTAATGCAGTCGGTCTGGCGTGTGGCGCCTTGCATTTTGGCGAGTCGATCCGGCGCCTGACCAAGGTTTGGCAGGGCTTTCATACCGCCCAGGTGTACCGCAGCGATTGGCCGGGTGTGTTGCGTCAGGCCAGCCGTTTTGTCGGCCACAGCTTGCTGGGCTTGGGCGGGGACGTGCCGGTGGCGCTGCTCGACAGTGCGCCGTTGCGTGAGTTGTTGCAGCGTGAACTGGATCTTTCCGGGATCGCCGCGTCGGTGCGTCATCGTCAATTGCGGGCGGTGGCGGTGACGGCGTTCGGTTACGAGTCCGGGCATGCCGTGACCTTCTATCAAGGGCGCGCCACCATCGACCCCTGGATGCGCCATCGCCGGGTCGGCGTGCCGACTCGCCTGACTGTCGACCACTTGCTGGCCAGTTCTGCGATTCCGCTGCTATTCCCGCCCGTGAAGATCAATCGCGAGTATTTCGGCGACGGCGCTGTACGCCAGTCCGCCCCTATCAGTCCGGCACTGCACCTGGGCGCTACCCGGGTATTGGTGATCGGTGTTGGCGGCAAGCCGCAGGCTGAGCCAGACGGCGCTGTCAGCGGCACGATGCTGGCTGCCAAGCCGCCGAGCCTTGCGCAAATCGGTGGGCATCTGCTCAACAGCACCTTTATTGACAGCCTGGAAGGCGATATCGAACTGCTCGAGCGCCTCAATGTGATGAGTGATCTGATCCCGCCGGAGCATCGCCCGCGCGGTCTTGGGCTCAATCCGGTGGAGGTGCTGGTGATTTCGCCAAGCCAGCCGCTGGACGTAATCGCCGCCCGCCATCGCCACGAACTGTCGGCGGTGCTGCGCCTGTTTTTGCGCGGGCCGGGGGCAACCAAGGCCAGTGGCGCGGGGGTGCTCAGCTATTTGCTGTTTGAAGCCGGCTATTGCAACGAGCTGATCGAGTTGGGTTACCAGGATGCGATGACCCAGCAAGCTGCCTTGAGCGATTTTCTAGGCCTGAGTAGCCAGCCGGTGGAGCAGGGGCAGCCGATCACGGCGTAGCGTCGCGTCAACCATGATATGTCGGTTCAATGCCAGGCTTGTGTGGGAGGGGCTTTAGCCGCGATTGACCTTGAAGGCGCTGAAAGCATCGCGGCTAAAGCCCCTCCCACGGAAAGCGACAGATTATTCGTGTCGCGACACGAGCCAAGCGCTAAAACCTGCCGGTCAGCTTGTGGATAATCTCCGCGCGCTGTGCACGGAAGTGGCGAACAGCGTTTAAACTGCGCCTTCCCGACGCTTTCTGTCGCATTTGCGAAAGCTCAGGTTTTCCTCGGGTTGGCGCTATAAGAAGTTGTCGCATAGCGGCAATGCCGGCCCCGAATCAATCCCTACAATCCACCAACTGCCTGCCACTGCATGCAGGTGTTACTCGTCAGGAGAGTTCCGATGTCCGTTCAGCACGACCCGGTTCAACGCGCCGATTTCGACCAAGTGATGGTTCCCAACTATGCCCCGGCCGGCTTTATTCCGGTGCGCGGTGCGGGTTCCCGAGTCTGGGATCAAAGTGGTCGTGAGCTGATCGACTTCACTGGCGGCATCGCCGTGAATGCCCTGGGTCATTGCCATCCGGCTCTGGTCGCGGCGTTGACCGAGCAGGCCAATACGCTGTGGCATATTTCCAACGTGTTCACCAACGAGCCGGCCTTGCGCCTGGCGCACAAGTTGGTCGAGGCGACGTTCGCCGATCGGGCGTTTTTCTGTAACTCCGGCGCCGAAGCCAACGAGGCCGCTTTCAAGCTGGCCCGTCGGGTGGCTTTTGACCGGTTCGGTGAAGACAAGTACGAAATCATCGCGGCAACCAACAGCTTTCACGGCCGCACGTTGTTTACCGTCAGCGTAGGTGGTCAGCCTAAGTATTCCGATGGCTTTGGGCCGAAGATCCAGGGCATCAGCCATGTGCCGTACAACGATATCGAGGCGCTCAAGGCCTTGGTTTCCGCCAAGACCTGCGCCGTGGTGCTGGAGCCAATCCAGGGTGAAGGCGGTGTTTTACCAGCCGATCTGGCCTACCTGCAGGCGGCCCGCGATTTGTGCGATGAGTACGATGCGCTGCTGATCTTCGACGAAGTGCAGAGCGGCATGGGCCGCAGCGGTTCGCTGTTCGCCTATCAGCATTACGGGGTGATCCCGGACATTCTCTCCAGCGCCAAGAGTTTGGGCGGTGGTTTCCCGATCGGTGCCATGCTCACCACCGAAGCGCTGGCCAAGCATTTGGCGGTCGGCACCCACGGCACCACTTACGGCGGTAATCCGCTGGCTTGCGCGGTGGCCGAGGCGGTGATCGATGTGGTCAATACCCCGCAGGTGCTCGCCGGGGTGAAGGCCAAGCAGCAACGCTTCAAAACCACCCTGGAGCATCTGGGCGAGCAGTACGGGGTGTTCAGTCAGGTACGCGGCCTCGGTCTGCTGATCGGTGCGGTGTTGAGTGATGCCTGGAAAGGCAAGGCCAAGGCGATTCTCGATGCCGCGGCATTGCACGGCGTGATGGTGCTGCAAGCCGGTCCGGACGTGGTGCGTTTTGCCCCGAGCCTGGTGGTGGAAGATGCCGATATTGATGAGGGTCTGGCGCGCCTTGAACGTGCGCTCATTGAGCTGACGCAAGCCTGAGTCGACAGCCTGGCGGTGAGTCGTTTGTGCTCGCCACGGGCTGCGCTTGCTTGGTTTATGGATAAACCGAGCCACTTCCAGGGATGACTTTCTCCGTGTGTGCTGTGGCCTTCGGGTTGCGGTTTCCCCAGGTTGTTCGTGATGAGCGGTCTGGGGCTTTTCTTGAAAAGGAGTGACACCATGCTGGTGATGCGTCCCGCGCAAATGGCCGACCTGAGCGAAGTGCAGCGTCTCGCCGCGGACAGCCCGGTTGGTGTGACTTCGCTGCCGGATGATGCCGGACGGCTGCGCGACAAGATCGCGGCGTCGGATGCATCGTTGGCCGCCGAGGTGAGCTTCAATGGTGAAGAGAGCTACTTCTTTGTCCTCGAAGACAGCGACAGCGGACGCCTGCTCGGCTGCTCGGCGATTGTCGCCTCGGCCGGTTATTCCGAGCCGTTCTACAGCTTTCGCAACGAAACCTTCGTGCACAATTCCCGCGAACTTAAGATCCATAACAAGACCCATGTGCTCTCGCTGTGCCATGACCTGACGGGTAACAGTCTGCTGACCAGCTTCTATGTCGAGCGGCCGTTGGTGGGCAGCGTCTGGTCCGAGCTGAATTCGCGCGCGCGTCTATTGTTCGTTGCCAACCATCAGGAACGGTTTGCCGATGCGATGGTGGTGGAGATCGTCGGGCACAGCGACGAGCATGGTGACTCGCCATTCTGGGACGCCGTGGGGCGCAACTTCTTTGACATGACCTACGCCGAGGCCGAGCGCCTGTGCGGGCTGAAGAGCCGGACCTTTCTCGCCGAGTTGATGCCGCATTACCCAATATATGTGCCACTGCTGCCGGATGCGGCGCAGGAAGCCATGGGTCAGGTGCACCCGCGGGCTCAGGTGACCTTCGACATTCTGATGCGCGAAGGCTTCGAGACCGATCATTACATCGACATTTTCGACGGCGGGCCAACCCTGCATGCGCGTACTTCGGGGATTCGTTCGATTGCCCAGAGCCGTGTGGTGCCGGTCAGGATCGGCGAGCCGATCAAGGGTGGGCGTGCATACTTGGTGAGTAATGGCCTGTTGCAGGATTTTCGCGCGATTGTCGCGGACCTCGACTGGGTGCCTGGCAAACCGGTCACTCTCAGTCTTGAAGCTGCCGAAGTACTCGGCGTCGGCGAGGGCGCCAGCGTGCGCCTGGTTGCGGTTTAAGGAGTTAGCGCATGATCGTTCGTCCCGTTCGCACCGCCGATCTACCGGCTTTGATTGATCTGGCTCGCTCCACCGGTGCCGGCCTGACTACCTTGCCCGCCAATGAGGAGCGCCTGGCGCATCGCGTCGGCTGGGCGGAGAAGACCTTCGCCGGCGAGGCCGAGCGCGCCGATGCCGACTACCTGTTCGTGCTGGAAAACGACGCCGGCCAAGTGGTGGGTATCTCCGCCGTGGCCGGCGCGGTCGGGCTGCGCGAGCCCTGGTACAACTACCGCATGGGCCTGACCGTCTGCGCCTCGCAGGAATTGAAGATTCACCGGCAGATTCCCACCCTGTTTCTCGCCAATGACCTGACCGGCAACTCCGAGCTGTGTTCGCTGTTTTTGCGTAGCGATCACCGTTCGGGGCTCAATGGCCGCCTGCTGTCCAAGGCGCGCCTGCTGTTTATTGCCGAGTTTCGCGAGTTGTTCGGTGACAAGGTGATCGCCGAGATGCGTGGCATGTCCGACGAGCAGGGCCGTTCGCCATTCTGGGAAAGCCTGGGCCGGCACTTCTTCAAGATGGAGTTCAGTCAAGCGGACTACCTGACCGGGGTCGGCAACAAGGCCTTCATCGCCGAGTTGATGCCCAAGTTTCCGCTCTATACCTGCTTCCTCTCCGAAGATGCACGCAACATCATCGGTCGCGTCCACCCG
The DNA here is from genome assembly GCF_030683065.1 of Pseudomonas sp. Lineage (GTDB taxonomy): Bacteria > Pseudomonadota > Gammaproteobacteria > Pseudomonadales > Pseudomonadaceae > Aquipseudomonas. Next base: position 39,406 of record NZ_JAUXMX010000026.1, on the reverse strand, counting down.
GATACCGAGCCGGCGCTGGCCATGCTCAAGGGTGAAGGCTTCAGTTATCAAGGCTACGTCGACATCTTCGACGCCGGTCCGGCCGTCGAGGCGGAAACCGCGAAAATCCGTGGCGTGCGTGACAGCCAGGCGCTGGTGCTGGCCATCGGCACGCCTGGGGACGATGCCACCACCTTCCTGATCCACAACCGCAAGCGCGAAGACTGCCGTATCACCGTCGGTGCCGCACGTCTGGCCGCTGGCACCCTGGTGGTCGATCCGTTGACTGCCAAACGTCTGCAGTTGGCCGTTGGCGACCAGGTAAGAGCGGTGCCACTGTCGGCCCGCGGCTGACTGCTTCACGCCTGATTCGTGCCGCTCAATCGAATAGTCCACCCGGGGCAACGCCGGGTGATTAAATTGCTGAGAGTGATAAAACAATATGAGCACTCATTACATCGCCGGTAGCTGGCAGCTTGGTCAGGGCGAAGCCCTGGAATCGTTGAATCCGGTCAGTCAGGCTGTGGTCTGGCGTGGCCAGGCGGCCTCCGCCGCCCAGGTCGAGGCCGCTGTGGTGGCCGCCCGTGCAGCCTTTGCGGACTGGGCTTGCTGTTCACTGGACGGGCGTATCGCCGTACTGGAGCGTTTCGCTGTGGCCCTCAAGGCACATGCCGACGAGCTGGCTCAGGCGATTGGCGAGGAAACCGGCAAGCCGCTGTGGGAGTCTGCCACCGAGGTGACCAGCATGGTCAACAAGGTTGCCATTTCGGTGCAAAGCTACCGCGAACGTACCGGCGAGAAGAGTGCGCCACTGGCCGATGCTACTGCCGTGTTGCGGCACAAGCCGCATGGCGTGGTGGCGGTGTTTGGCCCTTACAACTTTCCTGGTCACCTGCCCAATGGTCACATCGTTCCGGCGCTGCTGGCGGGTAACTGCGTGCTGTTCAAACCCAGCGAGCTGACGCCGAAAGTCGCTGAGCTGACGGTCAAGTGCTGGATCGAAGCCGGTCTGCCGGCCGGCGTGCTTAATCTGTTGCAGGGCGCGCGGGATACTGGCGTGGCTTTGGCTGCCGAGCCAGGCATCGACGGGCTGTTCTTCACCGGGTCGAGCCGCACCGGCAACCTGCTGCACAGCCAGTTTGCCGGTCGCCCGGAGAAAATTCTGGCCCTGGAAATGGGCGGTAACAACCCGCTGGTCGTCGATCAGCTCGCCGATTCAGAGGCGGCGGTCTACACCATTATCCAGTCCGCGTTTATTTCCGCCGGTCAGCGCTGCACCTGTGCGCGCCGTTTGCTGGTGCCGCAGGGCGCGTGGGGCGATGCCTTGCTCGCGCGTCTGGTGCAGGTCGCCGGGCAGATCAAAGTCGGTCGTTATGATGAACAGCCGGCGCCTTTCATGGGCTCGGTGATTTCTCTGGGCGCAGCCGCACAGCTGATCACGGCCCAGCAACAGTTGCTCGACAAAGGCGCCACGGCGTTGTTGGCGATGACCCAGCCGCTGCCAGGTGCCGCCTTGCTGACGCCCGGGATTATCGATGTGACGGCGCTGACCGAACGGCCGGACGAAGAGTTCTTCGGCCCGTTGCTGCAGGTCATCCGCTATGCCGATTTCGAGGCTGCGATCACTGAGGCCAACAACACCCAGTTCGGCCTGGCCGCCGGTTTGCTGTCCGACTCCCACGCACGCTACCAGCAGTTTTGGTTGCGCAGCCGCGCGGGCATCGTCAACTGGAACAAGCAGCTGACTGGCGCAGCGAGCACGGCCCCGTTCGGTGGCGTCGGCGCTTCTGGCAACCATCGCGCCAGTGCTTATTACGCGGCGGACTACTGCGCCTACCCGGTAGCCTCACTGGAAAGTGAACGCCTGAGCCTGCCTGCCACCCTGACTCCGGGAGTAAGTCTGTGAAGCCTGCGTATGAAGTGAATTTCGATGGATTGGTCGGCCCGACGCACAACTACGGCGGCTTGTCCTACGGCAACGTTGCTTCGCAGAGCAGCAGTCAGGCCGCTTCAAATCCGAAGCAAGCGGCCAAGCAAGGCCTGGAGAAGATGAAGGCGCTGATGGACATGGGCTTCAAGCAGGGCGTACTGGCCCCGCAGGAACGCCCGGATGTCGCGGTACTGCGGCGCCTTGGTTTTACCGGCAGCGACGCCCAGGTGATCGAGCGGGCAGCGAAGGACGCCATGCCGTTGTTGGTTGCGAGCTGCTCGGCCTCGAGCATGTGGTCGGCTAATGCCTGCACCATCAGTCCAAGTGCCGATACCGTGGACGGTCGGGTGCACTTCACTGCAGCCAACCTCAATTGCAAGTTCCACCGTTCAATCGAGCATCCGACTACCAGCCGCCTGCTCGGCGCCATGTTCGCCAATACGCAGCACTTCGCTCACCACGCTGCCTTGCCGGCGGTGGCGCAGTTCGGCGACGAGGGCGCGGCCAACCACACGCGCTTCTGTAAAGGCTATGGCGACGCCGGGGTGGAGTTTTTCGTGTTTGGTCGCAGTGCCTTCGACAGCCGCTACCCGGCGCCGCAACGCTACCCGGCGCGGCAGACCCTGGAAGCCTCGCAGGCGGTGGTGCGCCTGCATGGGCTGAGCGAGGCGGGGGTGGTCTATGCTCAACAGAATCCGGCGGTGATCGATCAGGGCGTATTCCACAACGATGTGATCGCGGTGGGCAATGGTGAGGTGTTGTTCTATCACCAGGATGCCTTTCTCGATACCGACAGGGTGCTGGCTGAGCTGAGCGAGAAGCTCGCTCGTCGTGGCGGTAACCTGCAGGCCGTTTGCGTGCCGCGCGATGCGGTCATGGTCGAGGATGCGGTGAGGTCCTACCTGTTCAACAGCCAGTTGCTGTCGCGCGCCGACGGCAGCATGTTGCTGATCGTGCCCGAGGAGTGCCGCAACAACGCCACTGTGTGGAGTTACCTGCAGCAGCTCACCAGCGGCAGCGGGCCGATACGCGAGGTCAAGGTGTTCGATCTCAAGCAGAGCATGCAAAACGGTGGCGGCCCGGCCTGCCTGCGTTTGCGCGTGGCGCTCAAGGAGCATGAACTGGCTGCGGTGAATCCGGGGGTAATCATGACCCCGGATCTGTATGACACGCTCAACGTCTGGGTCGACAAGCATTACCGCGATCGCCTCAGCGAGAGCGAGTTGGCTGACCCGCAATTGTTGATTGAATGTCGCACGGCACTGGATGAATTGACCCAGATCCTTAAACTGGGCACGGTTTATCCTTTTCAATTAGCCTAAGTGGCAAGGTCATAGGGTGGATGTCGCTTTTTACATCCACCATTTTCTCGCCATGGTGGATCGATAAAGCGTGATCCACCCTACGTCCAAATCTGTGGAGATTTTATGAGCGACGCCCTGCAACTGATCCTCGAAGACGAAGATGGTACCCAGCTGGAAACAACCTGCACCCGTTTTGCGGTGATGTGGCAGGGCAAGGAAGTCTGGTTTCAGCAGGTAGGTAACGGTCAACTGATGATCGGCGTTGACGTGGAGGAGGGGGACAGCGAATACGCCAACCTGCTGCTGCGCCCGCTGGCCACCAACCTGGTCAGTCTGGAATTGGAGATGGAAGCGGCAGAGCCCGGCGACGACGAGCACGTGCACGGCCCTGATTGCAATCACGAGTGAGGTAACTCCTATGCTTGCCCTCGGCAAACTGCTTGAACTGACCCTGGCCGGTTTTGAGCCGTCAGCGAAGATCCAGCTCACGCCTGAGGGCGCGCGTTTACGCTGGCTTGCCGAGGGCGCGCTGGAGGTGACGCCGCCAGTGGCCAGCGACAATGGCCTGGACCTGCTGCTTTCGGCGGGCATCCACGGTAACGAAACAGCCCCTATCGAATTACTCGACCGCCTGCTGCGCGGCATTGCTCGTGGCGAGCTGAAGCCGCGGGCGCGCATCCTCTTCCTGTTCGGTAATCCACCGGCGATCCGTCGCGGTGAGCGTTACATCGACCAGGACATCAATCGCCTGTTCAATGGTCAGCACGAGCAACATGCCGGGGTCGAAGCCATGCGTGCTTGTGACCTTGAGCACCTGGCCGCGAGATTTTTCAGCAACCCCGAGCGCGAGCGCCTGCATTACGACCTGCATACCGCGATCCGCGCCTCGCAAATCGAGCAGTTTGCACTCTACCCCTGGCAGGAGGGACGACCGCGCAGCGTGCGTGAGCTGGCCCGGTTGAACGCCGCAGGAATCGAGGCGGTGCTGCTGCACAACAAGAGCTCGATCACCTTCAGCGCATACACCTACACCCAGCTGGGCGCCGAGTCGTTCACCCTGGAGTTGGGCAAGGCGCGTGCCTTTGGGCAGAACCAGCAGGTCAACCTGGATCTACTCGAACAGCGCCTGCAACACATCATCGAAGGCAGTGAGCCAGAACCTGAGCCGCAAGGGCGCGAGCTGGAAGGGCTACAGATGTTTGCCGTGGCGCGGGAAGTCATCAAGCACAGCGACACCTTCAAGCTGCACTTGCCGGCGGATATCGAGAACTTCAGCAAGCTGCCGGTTGGCTACCTGCTGGCCGAGGACCTTGCGGGCACTCGCTGGGTAGTTGAGGAGCCGGAGACGCGGATCATCTTCCCCAACCCCAAGGTGAAAAACGGTCTGCGCGCGGCCATCCTCATCGTTCCCGCCGTAGACGTGCAACTGGCCTGATCGCCCCTCAGAGGGGAACCCACAAGCCTCGCTGCGCTCAACCGTCGTAGGGTGCGCCGTGCGCACCAAGGTAATGCGGTGCATGATTGGCTTCGGGATGATCCATGTATTCGGTGCGCACGGCGCACCCTACGGGGGTAGCCGCTCCCGCATGCCCAGACCGGCCATTCGGACGCAAAACCCAGGTTGTACCACGCCGCGATGGGCATCGCCGCGCTCAGCGGTCGTAGGGTGCGCCGCGCGCACCAAGGTAATGCGGTGCATGATCGGCTTCGGGATGATCCATGTATTCGGTGCGCGCGGCGCACCCTACGGGGGTAGCCGCTCCCGCATGTCCAGCCCGGCCGGGCGCACGCAAAACCCAGGTTGGGCCCGGCCGCCATGGGTATCGCCGCACCCTACGGGGGATATATTGACCCATCTGTACCTTGTTCCCATGCCAGGGGCGCCTTAGCATCGGGTTTTTCGTCACGTTAAAGGGAACCGTTCATGGCCATCATCGACCTGCGTAGCGACACCGTCACTCAGCCGACTCCGGGTATGCGCGAGGCCATGCTGGCGGCCGAGCTGGGCGATGACGTCTACGGCGAGGACCCTACGGTCAATCGCCTGGAGCGCTATCTGGCCGCTGAATTGGGCTTTGCCCGCGCGCTGTTCGTGCCGACCGGCACCATGAGCAACCTGCTCGGCCTGATGGCCCATTGTGAGCGAGGCGACGAATACATCGTCGGCCAGCAGGCGCACACCTATAAATACGAGGGCGGCGGCGCCGCGGTGCTGGGCTCGATCCAGCCGCAGCCGATCGAGGGCGAAGCCGATGGCTCGCTGGACCTGGCCAAGGTCGAGGCGACCATCAAACAGGACGACTTCCACTTCGCCCGCACTCGCCTGCTGGCGCTGGAAAACACCATGCAGGGTAAGGTCCTGTCGTTGAGTTATTTGGCGGCTGCCCGCGAGTTGACCCGCAGACGTGGCCTGGCCCTGCATCTGGATGGCGCGCGGCTGTACAACGCGGCGGTCAAGCTGGGCGTGCCGGCGCAGGAGATCACCCAATATTTCGATTCGGTTTCGGTCTGCCTGTCCAAGGGCCTTGGCGCGCCAATTGGCTCGGTGTTGTGCGGCAGCGACGAGTTGATTGGCAGGGCGCGGCGCTGGCGCAAGATGGTTGGCGGCGGCATGCGCCAGGCCGGCATCGTGGCTGCCGCTGGACTCTATGCCCTGGAGCATCAGGTGGCGCGCCTGGCCGAAGATCACTCCAATGCCGATCGGCTGGCTGCCGGGCTGCGCAGCTTGGGTTACTCGGTCGAGCCGGTGCAGACCAATATGGTCTATGCCCAGGTTGGCGAACAGGCCGGCGCACTCAAGGCTTTCTGCGCCGACCGCGGGGTCAAGCTGACGGCTGCGCCGCGCCTGCGCATGGTTACGCACCTGGATGTTCGCGCCGAGGATATCGGGCGGATACTCGAGACCTTTGCCGCCTTCCGGCGCTAGGCTGGGGCGGGATTACGGATCCTGTCAGGCGACCCCCGTAGGAGCCAGCTTGCTGGCGATAGCACTGGCATGATCGCCAGCAAGCTGGCTCCTACATGTTGTGCGGCTGGTGATCAGCCTGGCTGCTTGAATAAGACGCGCTACAACGTCCGTGCAGCAATTTGCTTGTCGGCATTGCCCTCATCTATTAATAAAGGTACTAGCCCCATAGCCCAGGCCCGATATAATGCGGCCCTTTGCCGGCTTTGCAGTGGCCGCCTGTTTCCGTGGATGATCCTATGAAAAGCGCAGAAATCCGTGAAGCCTTCCTCAGCTTCTTCGAAGAGAAGGGGCACACCCGTGTCGCTTCCAGCTCCCTGATTCCGGGCAATGACCCGACGCTGCTGTTCACCAACGCCGGGATGAACCAGTTCAAAGACTGCTTCCTGGGCCTGGAAAAGCGCGCCTACACCCGCGCCGCGACCAGCCAGAAGTGCGTGCGTGCCGGTGGCAAGCACAACGACTTGGAAAACGTCGGCTACACCGCACGGCACCATACTTTCTTCGAGATGCTGGGAAACTTCAGCTTCGGTGATTATTTCAAGCGTGATGCCATCCACTTCGCCTGGGAGTTTCTCACCGGCGAAAACTGGCTGAAGCTGCCGAAGGACAAACTCTGGGTCACCGTCTACGCGACCGACGATGAGGCCTATGACATCTGGACCAAGGAAGTCGGCGTGCCGGCCGAGCGGATGATCCGTATTGGCGACAATAAAGGTGCGCCATACGCCTCCGACAACTTCTGGACCATGGGCGATACCGGCCCGTGCGGCCCCTGCACCGAGATTTTCTTCGACCATGGCGAGCACATCTGGGGCGGCCCACCCGGCAGCCCGGAAGAGGATGGCGACCGCTACATCGAGATCTGGAACAACGTGTTCATGCAGTTCAACCGCACCGCGGATGGCGTGCTGCACCCGCTGCCGGCGCCGAGCGTGGACACCGGTATGGGCTTGGAGCGCATCAGTGCGGTGCTGCAGCACGTCAACTCGAACTACGAGATCGACCTGTTCCAGAGCCTGCTCAACGCCGCGGCCAAGGCCATCGGCTGCGCCAACGAAGGCCAGGCTTCGCTGAAAGTGGTGGCCGACCATATCCGCTCGTGCGGCTTCCTGGTTGCCGACGGCGTAACCCCGTCCAACGAAGGCCGTGGCTATGTGCTGCGCCGCATCATCCGTCGCGCCTGCCGTCACGGTAACAAGCTGGGCGCCAAGGGCAGTTTCTTCTACCAGATTGTTGCCGCGCTGGTGGCCGAAATGGGTGAAGCTTTCCCGGAACTGACACAGCAGCAGGCGCATATCGAGCGCGTGCTGAAAACCGAAGAAGAGCAGTTCGCCAAGACCCTGGAGCAGGGCCTGAAGATTCTCGAACAGGATCTGGCTGAGCTCAAAGGCACGGTGATTCCGGGCGATGTGATCTTCAAACTGTACGATACCTTCGGCTTCCCGATGGACCTGACCGGCGACATCGCCCGTGAGCGCGAGCTGACCCTGGATGAAGAAGGTTTCGAGCGCGAGATGCAGGCCCAGCGCGAGCGCGCCCGTTCGGCCAGTTCGTTCGGCATGGATTACAACGCCCTGGTCAAGGTCGATAGCGACACGCGTTTCCTCGGCTACAGCGGCACCAGCGGCAGCGGTGCGATCATCGCGCTGTTCCAGGGTGATAAGGCGGTCGACAGCCTGAGTGAAGGCGAGGAGGGCGTGGTGGTCCTCGACCAGACGCCGTTTTATGCTGAATCCGGTGGTCAGGCGGGCGACTGCGGTTTCCTTGAGGGTGCCGGCGTACGCTTCGATGTGCGTGACACCACCAAGGCCGGTGGCGCTTTTCTGCACCACGGCATCGTCAGCAAGGGCGGCCTGAGCGTAGGTGCTTCGATCAAGGCCGAAGTTGACGCCAATGTGCGTCAGGCCACTGCACTCAACCATTCGGCGACCCACCTGTTGCACGCCGCCTTGCGTCAGGTGGTTGGCGAGCATGTGCAGCAGAAAGGCTCGCTGGTCGATAGCCAGCGTCTGCGTTTCGACTTCAGCCACTTCGAGGCGATCACGCCGGAACAGTTGAAGGCCCTGGAAGATATCGTCAACACCCAGGTGCGCAGCAATAGCGCTGTGGAGACCGTCGAAACCGATATCGAAACCGCCAAACAGAAAGGCGCCATGGCGCTGTTCGGCGAGAAATACGGCGATCAGGTGCGCGTATTGAGCATGGGCGGCGATTTCTCCGTCGAGCTCTGTGGCGGCACTCACGTATCCCGTACCGGTGACATCGGCCTGTTCAAGATCACCAGCGAAGGCGGTGTGGCGGCGGGCGTGCGACGTATTGAGGCGGTCACCGGTGCAGCTGCTTTTGCTTATCTGAATGCCGCTGAAGAACAGTTGAAAGAGGCCGCGGCACTGGTCAAGGGCAGCCGCGACAACCTGCTGGACAAGTTGACTGCCATGCTGGAGCGCAATCGTCAGCTGGAGAAAGAGCTGGAGCAGTTCAAGGCCAAGGCCGCCAGCGCCGCCGGGAACGATCTGGCCGGCTCTGCTGTCGAGGTCAAGGGCATCAAGGTGCTCAGTGCGCGGGTTGATGGCCGGGATGGCAAGGCCTTGCTGGCCATGGTCGATCAGTTGAAGAACAAGCTTGGCAGCGCAGTGATCCTGCTTGGCGGCGTGCAGGACGACAAGGTCGTGCTGGTGGCCGGCGTGACCCAGGACCTGACTGGCAAGCTCAAGGCCGGCGATCTGATGAAGCAGGCTGCAGCAGCAGTCGGTGGCAAGGGCGGCGGTCGTCCGGACATGGCGCAGGGTGGCGGTATTGATGCTGGCGCGCTGGATGGCGCGTTGGCGCTGGCCGTGACCTTTACCGAGCAAGGTCTGTAAGCATCGATCTGGGCGAGTGCGAGCACCAGGCTCGGCACTACGCCCGGTAGTGTATTGAGTTGACTGTTTAATGGGCGCCCTTCACGGGCTGAGGCGGCTTTGAAATGGCTTTGATCGTACAGAAATTTGGCGGCACCTCCGTCGGCACTGTTGAGCGTATTCAGCAGGTTGCCGAGAAGGTGAAGAAATTCCGCGAAAACGGCGATGACATTGTGGTCGTGGTTTCCGCCATGAGCGGTGAAACCAACCGATTGATCGAACTGGCCAAACAGGCGAGCGATGATCAGCCGGTGCCGCGTGAACTCGACGTAATGTTGTCCACCGGTGAGCAGGTGACCATTGCCCTCTTGACCATGGCGCTGATTCGCCGTGGTGTGCCGGCGGTGTCTTACACCGGTAATCAGGTGCGTATTCTCACCGATAGCGCGCACAATAAGGCGCGTATCCTGCAGATTGATGACCAGAAACTGCGTGCCGACCTCAAGGCTGGGCGCGTGGTCGTGGTTGCAGGCTTCCAAGGGGTGGATGAGCACGGCAATATCACCACGCTCGGGCGTGGTGGCTCCGATACCACCGGTGTGGCCCTGGCGGCCGCACTGAAGGCTGACGAGTGCCAGATCTATACGGATGTCGATGGTGTCTACACCACTGATCCGCGTGTGGTGCCTCAGGCTCAGCGTCTGGAAAAGATCACCTTTGAAGAAATGCTGGAAATGGCCAGCCTGGGTTCCAAGGTGCTGCAAATTCGCTCGGTGGAATTCGCCGGCAAATACAACGTCCCGCTGCGCGTATTGCACAGCTTTAAAGAGGGTCCGGGTACCCTCATTACCCTTGATGAAGAGGAATCCATGGAACAGCCGATTATTTCCGGCATCGCTTTCAATCGCGACGAAGCCAAGCTGACTATCCGTGGCGTACCGGACATCCCGGGCGTGGCGTTCAAGATTCTCGGCCCGGTCAGTGCCGCCAATATCGAAGTCGACATGATCGTGCAGAACGTGGCGCACGATAACACCACCGATTTCACCTTTACCGTGCACCGCAACGACTACCAGGCCGCGCAGCAGGTATTGGAAAATACCGCGCGTGAGCTGGGTGCGCGTGAAGTGGTTGGCGACATCAAGATTGCCAAGGTTTCTATCGTCGGCGTCGGTATGCGCTCCCATGCGGGGGTTGCCAGCCGGATGTTCGAGGCGTTGGCCAAGGAAAACATCAATATCCAGATGATCTCTACCTCGGAAATCAAGGTGTCCGTGGTCATCGAGGAGAAATACCTGGAGTTGGCAGTGCGTGCTTTGCACACTGCGTTCGAATTGGATGCCCCCGCCCGACAGGGTGATTGACGGCATTGCCCAAAAGGCGCGCACTATTTGCGCGCCTTTTGTCTTTTTGGTTGGCGTGGATGGACTTTCTTTCTGTCCACACTAGTCAATACTTGGGTGAAGGCCTCGTTTGAGCTGTAGGGGGCCGCCACCATTTGCTTTTTTGCAGACTGCTGTATTGGACTTAAATCCGTGAGGAGAAAGGAATGCTGATTCTAACTCGCCGGGTCGGTGAGACCCTGATGGTGGGTGACGAGGTCACTGTCACCGTGTTGGGCGTGAAGGGTAATCAGGTGCGCATTGGCGTTAACGCGCCGAAGGAAGTAGCCGTGCATCGTGAGGAAATTTACCAGCGCATTCAGAAGGAGAAGGACGAAGAACCAAGCCATTAATTTTTATCTGATTTTTGGCTTTGCAAGCGGGGCGTTTATGAGTATTATACGCCCCGTGTTGCGGAGAGGTGGCCGAGTGGCCGAAGGCGCTCCCCTGCTAAGGGAGTACATCTCATAAGGGTGTCGGGGGTTCGAATCCCCCCTTCTCCGCCATTATTCAGTGTTGTAGGGTGTGGTCCTGCTTTGATCAGTAAGTTGTTGAAATTAATCTGATTCAGGCTTGATTGATAAATTTTTCACCCTATAATGCGCCCCGGACAGTGCACTCATAGCTCAGCTGGATAGAGTACTCGGCTACGAACCGAGCGGTCGGAGGTTCGAATCCTCCTGAGTGCACCATATTGAAGATGACCTGCAGCAATGCAGGTCGTGTTTAAAGCCAGCGGTGATCTGGTTAAAAAGCGCCACTTGCACTCATAGCTCAGCTGGATAGAGTACTCGGCTACGAACCGAGCGGTCGGAGGTTCGAATCCTCCTGAGTGCACCAACAAATAGAAGGGCCTGCAGCGATGCAGGCCCTTTTTCTTTGTGCCGCCGAAAGTAGCCGTTTAGCGCGGCATGCCACGCCTCGATGCCCTGTCAGGCATGGGTTGCCCTGCAGACCTACCAATACCAGCTCGATCTCCTCCCAAAGTACCATTCTGTCGCGGGCGTTCTGGGTGCATAACTAGCACTGCCGGAATTCACCGGTTTTGATAAGAAGAGGACCGCGCCATGTGGACTAAACCCGCCTTCACCGATATGCGCATTGGTTTCGAAGTCACCATGTACTTCGCCAATCGTTGATCCGCCTTGCCCCGGCCCTGTCGGGGCATCTCACCCGGAACTCATCATGCATATCCAGATTCTCGGTTCCGCCGCTGGCGGTGGTTTTCCTCAGTGGAATTGTAATTGCCACAACTGCCGTGGCGTGCGTGACGGCAGCCTGAATGCGCAGCCGCGTACCCAGTCGTCCATTGCCCTGTCCGACGATGGGGTCAACTGGATACTGTGCAACGCCTCGCCGGATATCCGCGCGCAAATCGAAGCCTTTCCGCTCCTGCAGCCGGCACGCAAGCCGCGTGATACGGCGATTGGCGCGATTATCCTGCTGGACAGCCAGATCGATCATTGCACCGGTCTGCTGACCCTGCGCGAAGGCTGTCCGCACAAGGTCTGGTGTACCGAGATGGTGCATCAGGACCTTACCAGCGGATTTCCCCTGTTCACCATGCTCGACCACTGGAATGGTGGTCTGCAGCATCAACTGATCGAGCTGGGCGGGGTGCCGTTCACGATCCCGGCCTGCCCGAACCTGTCGATCACCGCCATTGCCCTGCGCAGCAGTGCTCCGCCTTATTCGCCGCACCGCGGCAACCCGCACCCAGGCGACAATATCGGCTTGTTCGTCGAGGACCGGCGCACGGGCGGCACGTTGTTCTATGCCCCGGGGCTGGGGCAGGTTGACGATGCCTTGCTGGCCTGGATGCGTCGTGCCGATTGCCTGCTGGTCGACGGCACCCTATGGCGCGATGACGAAATGCGTCACTGCGGGGTGGGCGACAAGCTCGGCAGCGAAATGGGTCATCTGCCGCAAAGCGGTTCCGGTGGCATGATCGAGGTGCTTGACGGCCTGTCGGCAAAGCAGAAGATCCTTATTCATATCAACAACACCAATCCGATCCTCAATGTCGACTCGCCTGAGCGCGCTGAGTTGTGCGCCCACGGCATAGACGTCGCCTGGGACGGTATGAGCATCAATCTTTAGGGTGCGCCGTGCGCACCGAAGGCAGACCACAAGAGCACCGGAGAGCTGCGATGAGCCAGACCGCCATGAGCCCCGCCGAATTCGAGCAGGCGTTGCGCGCCAAGGGCGCTTATTACCACATTCATCACCCTTTCCACCGCGCGATGTATGCCGGTCAATCCAGTCGCGCGCAGATTCAGGGCTGGGTCGCCAACCGTTTCTATTACCAGCTGAATATCCCGTTGAAGGATGCGGCGATCATGGCCAACTGTCCGGATCGCGACACGCGCCGTGAGTGGGTGCAGCGCATTATTGACCACGATGGCGCACCCGGCGAGGAGGGCGGAATCGAAGCCTGGTTGCGCCTGGCCGAAGCTGTAGGGCTGGATCGAGAGCAGGTGCTGTCCCAGGAGTTGGTGTTGCCAGGGGTGCGCTTCGCGGTCGATGCCTACGTCAACTTCGCCCGCCGTGCCTGCTGGCAGGAGGCAGCCAGCAGTTCGTTGACCGAACTGTTCGCACCTACCATCCATCAGTCGCGCCTGGATGCCTGGCCGCAGCATTACCCCTGGATTGATGCCAGCGGTTATGACTACTTTCGCAAACGCCTGAAAGAGGCGCGCCGCGATGTCGAGCACGGCCTGCGCATCACCTTGCAGCACTACACGACCTATGAGGGCCAGCAACGCATGCTGGAGATCCTGCAGTTCAAACTGGATGTGTTGTGGAGCATGCTTGATGCCATGAGCATGGCCTATGAGCTGGAACGAGCGCCTTACCATTCGGTGACGACTGAACGGGTCTGGCATAAGGGGATCGCGCTGTGAGCAGCCGTCTACTGGTGCGCCTGGCGCACCCTACGGCCGGCGTATCCCTCTTAGGGTGCGCGGCGCGCACCACTGCGGAGTCGAGTGTATGAGTCAGTCCCTTGCAAGCAAGATCCCCACGTTGCGCCGTGGCTTTCGTCTGCAGTTCGAGCCCGTGCAAAACTGCCACGTGCTGCTTTATCCGGAAGGCATGATCAAACTCAACGACAGCGCCGGGGAAATCCTCCAGCAGGTCAATGGTACGCACAGCGTCGGTGAGATCATTGATACGTTGAGCGAGCGCTTCCCGGATGTGCCGGGGCTCGATGAAGACATCCTGGCCTTTATGGAGGTAGCCAATGCTCAGTTCTGGATCGAGTTGCAGTAAGCCTGGGCATGAACCCGGTCCACCGTTGTGGCTGTTGGCCGAGCTGACCTATCGCTGTCCGTTGCAGTGCCCGTACTGCTCCAACCCGCTGGATTTTTCTCAGCAAGGTCAGGAACTGACTACTGCTGAGTGGATCGAGGTGTTTCGTCAGGCGCGCGCGCTGGGTGCCGCGCAATTAGGCTTTTCCGGTGGCGAGCCGCTGGTGCGCCAGGATTTGGCCGAGCTGATCAAGGCGGCGCGGGACCTGGGCTATTACACCAATCTGATTACCTCCGGCATCGGTTTGAGCGAAGCGCGCATCGCCAGTTTCAGCGAGGCCGGTCTGGATCATATCCAGATCAGCTTCCAGGCTGCCGATGAGGAAGTGAACAATATGCTGGCCGGCTCGAAGAAGGCCTTCGCCCAGAAGCTGGCGATGGCCCGGGCAGTCAAGGCGGCTGGTTATCCCATGGTGCTGAACTTCGTTACCCACCGGCACAACATCGACAATATCGAGCGAATTATCGAGCTGTGTCTGGAGCTGGAAGCGGACTTCGTCGAGTTGGCCACCTGTCAGTTCTATGGGTGGGCCGAGCTCAACCGTGCGGGCCTGTTGCCGACTCGCGCCCAGTTGGAGCGTGCCGAGCGCATCACTAACGAATGGCGCGCCAAGCTGGCGGCTGAGAACCACCCATGCAAGCTGATCTTCGTCACCCCGGATTACTATGAGGAACGGCCCAAGGCCTGCATGAATGGCTGGGGCAACCTGTTCCTCGATATCACGCCGGATGGCACCGCGCTGCCGTGTCACAGCGCGCGCCAGCTGCCGGTGCAGTTTCCCAACGTGCGCGAGCACAGTATTGAGCACATCTGGCGCGACTCTTTCGGTTTCAACCGCTTTCGTGGTGACGACTGGATGCCCGAGCCGTGTCGCTCCTGTGACGAAAAGGCCAAGGACCTCGGTGGCTGCCGCTGTCAGGCTTTCATGCTCACGGGCGACGCCAGCAACGCCGATCCGGTGTGCAGCAAGTCGGCGCACCACGGCATCATCCTCGCCGCGCGCGAAGAGGCCGAGCAGGCGCCCGGAGCGCTGGAGAACCTGGTATTTCGCAACGAGAAGGCCTCCAAGCTGATCTGCAAGGCCTAGGGCGCATGAGGCGCACCGAACAGGCCGAGGGTATTTGGAATGCCGTCCAGGCCGCAGCCGCCAGTGGCGATTTCGCCGAACTGCATGCCGCTCATGGTGGCTTGCTGTGGGTGGCTTTCGATCCGCAGCAGGCACGCTGCGGTCTGTTCTTCTGGCGTGACGACGAGGTGCGCGAGCTGACCCCGGCGGATTTTTCCGTGCGCAGCCGCGTCTACGAGTACGGCGGCGGCGCCTGCTGCGCCACCGAGCAGGGTGCGGCGTTCGTCAACGAGACTGACCAGCAGATCTATCTGCTGCCTTGTGGGAGCGGCCTTGGTCGAGAATTATCGACGCCGCCCCAGCAACTGACCACCCGCCCGGATTGCCGTTACGGCGATCTGTCCTTTGTCTCGGTCTGGCAGGCGCTCCTAGCCGTGGAGGAAAGTCATGAGGCGGCCGGGGTGATCCACCGCCTGGTGCGCATCGGTCTGGACGGCAGTCGGCGGGTGCTGGTTGAAGGCGCCGACTTCTATGCCGGCCCGGTTGCCAGTGCCGACGGTCGCCAGTTGGCCTGGATCGAGTGGGACAGGCCCTATCAACCCTGGGTTGCCACTCGCCTGTGTTTGCGTGAGGGGCAGGGCGCCAAGCGGGTTCTGGCCGGCGATGCTAACGACCAGTCTCTGCAGCAGCCGCGCTTCGCTGCCGATGGCCGGCTCTGGGTGCTCTCCGACCGCCACGGCTGGTGGCAGCCGGTGTGCGCTACGGATGTTTCGTCTGCGGCGGCCAGCGCGTACGCCGCACCCTACGATCATGCGCCGGCGCCCTGGCAATTGGGCGGCTGTACCTACCTGCCACTCGAGTCGGGTGACATGCTGCTGAGCCGTTTCGAGCAGGGCTTCGGCGTGCTGCTTGAACGGGCCGTAGGGTGCGCTGCGCGCACCGATGCTTTCAGCGAGAGCACCACTGATGTGCATGGTCACGGCGGCCCTGCGTCGCCGGGCGAGCGGCGTCTGGCCTCGGGCTTCAGCCGCTTTCGCTGTCTGGCCGCAGACGCCGAACATTTTTACTGCATTGCCGGGGCGCCGGATCGTCTGCCAGCGATTCTGGCCATCAGCCGTGACAGTGGGGTGGTGCGCATTCTTGTCGGTGGTGAGCCGCCATTGGGCAAACAGTACCTGCCCATGCCGCAGCCGTTTAGCTGTCCGGTCGGTGAGGGCGAACGCAGTCATGGGTTTTTCTATGCGCCAGCGGGGCTAGCCGAGAAGCCGCCGTTGCTGGTGTTTCTGCACGGCGGACCCACTTCTGCCTGCTATCCGGTGTTCGATCCGCGCATTCCTTTCTGGACGCTACGCGGCTTCGCTGTGCTCGACCTCAATTATCGCGGCAGCAGCGGTTATGGGCGTGCCTATCGGCTGCGCCTGGCGGGCGAGTGGGGGTGTATCGAGGTGGCGGACGCCGAGGCGGCGGTGGCGCACCTGGCCGCCGGTGGTTTGATCGATCCCGCACGTGCATTTATTCGCGGTGCCAGTGCCGGCGGCTACACGGCATTATGCGCCCTGGCCTTCAGTCGGCGGTTTCGCGGCGGTGCGAGTCTCTATGGGGTCAGTGATCCGCTGGCTTTGCGCAAGGTGACGCACAAGTTTGAGGCTGATTATCTGGACTGGCTGATCGGCGATCCACTGCGCGATGCTCAGCGCTATCGGGAGCGCACGCCGCTAATGCACGCCGACCGGATCACCGCGCCGGTGATCTTTTTTCAGGGCGGCCTGGATGCGGTAGTGTTGCCGGCGCAGACCGAGCAGATGGTCGCTGCGCTAAGGCTGCGCAGCGTACCCGTGGAATACCACCTGTACCCGCAAGAGCGTCATGGTTTTCGCCAGGCGACGAACATGGCTCATGCTCTGGAGCATGAGTGGCGCTTTTATCGGCAGCTGCTGACGTCGTGAGTCGGTCCAGGTCTCGCCCGCGGGTGTGGTGGGGCGCCTGGTCAGTATTTTGTAGGGGTTTGCGGATTTCATGGTCAATACCCTGACAACCAGCGTCCCTGGTGTTGCTCGCATGAGTCTGGCGACTGCAGGAGCATTGCATTGGCAGGCGAATGCAGTACGCTGCCCGGTAGTCAAAATAACAAGCAGTAGGCCGTGGCATGAGCCCCGATATTAGTCTTCATCGTAAATTCGTCTCGCCGGAAATTGTCTTTGGTGCTGGTTGCCGGCATAGCGTGGGCAACTACGCCAGTAACTTCGGTGCGCGCAAGGTCCTGTTGGTTTCTGATCCAGGGGTGCAAGCTGCCGGTTGGGTGGCTGATGTGCAGGCCAGCCTATTGCGGCAGGGCATCGAGCACTGCCTGTACACCCAGGTATCGCCCAACCCACGCTGCGAAGAGGTGATGCTCGGCGCCGAGCTTTACCGCAGCCAGGGCTGCAACGTGATCGTAGCGGTGGGCGGTGGCAGCCCAATGGACTGCGCCAAGGGCATCGGCATTGCGGTTGCCCATGGCCGCAATATCATCGAGTTCGAGGGGGTGGATACCCTGCGTGTACCGAGCCCGCCGCTGATCCTGATTCCAACCACTGCCGGTACGTCGGCAGATGTCTCGCAGTTCGTGATCATCTCCAATCAGGATGAGCGGATGAAGTTCTCCATCGTCAGCAAGGGGGCGGTGCCCGACGTCTCGCTGATTGACCCGGAAACCACTCTGAGCATGGACCCGTTCCTCTCGGCCTGTACCGGCATCGATGCGCTGGTGCACGCGATCGAAGCCTTCGTGTCCACTGGCGCCGGACCCTTGACCGATTCCCACGCGCTCGAAGCCATGCGCCTGATCAATGGCAACCTGGTAGCAATGATCGCTAACCCGAATGAAATCGCCCTGCGCGAGAAGATCATGCTTGGCAGCATGCAAGCCGGTCTGGCCTTTTCCAATGCCATCCTTGGCGCGGTGCATGCGATGTCGCACAGCCTGGGTGGATTCCTCGATCTGCCGCACGGTCTGTGTAATGCGGTATTGGTCGAGCATGTGGTGGCGTTCAACTACAAGGCCGCACCGGAGCGCTTCAAAATGGTGGCCGAAACCCTCGGCGTCGACACCCGCGGCCTCACTCATCCGCAAATTCGCCTGCGCCTGGTCGAGCACCTGATTCAGTTCAAGCACGCCGTTGGCTTCCATGAAACCCTCGCGCTGCATGGCGTGGGCAGCTCGGACATCCCGTTCCTGTCACGCAATGCCATGCAGGACCCCTGCATTCTTACCAACCCGAGGGATTCGACCCAGCGCGATGTCGAGGTCGTCTATGCCGAAGCCCTCTGATCAGCAGCGCCAGGCGCTCACCGAACTGCTCGGGCTGGGCAGTCATTCGGTGCGCAAGAGCCATTACCCGGAGTTGCTGGCGCGTCTGGAAGACCTGGAAACCGAGCGTAATCGCTATAAGTGGCTATTCGAGCACGCGGTACACGGCATCTTCCAGGCCAGTCTGCAGGAGGGCCTGCGCTCAGCCAATCCAGCTTTGGCGCGGATGCTGGGTTATGACGATCCACACGAGGTGTTGTGGTCGCTGACCGATCTGGCCAACTACCTGTTCGTGGGTGGTCGTGAGGAGTTGCAGCATATTCGCCAGGTGCTGGAGCATGCTCCCGGGCTGTTTGGCTATGAAACCCAGTTACGCCGCAAGGACGGCAGCGCCATTGATGTCTTGATGAACTTACTGCTCAAGCCTGGTGAAGATGGCCTCATTGAGGGTTTCGTCGCTGATATCACCGAGCGCAAGCTGGCGCAGCAGCGCTTGCAATTGCTCAATGAAGAGCTGGAGCTGCGGGTCAAGGCGCGCACTGTCGAGTTGCAGGAAGCCAACCGCAACCTGTTGCAACAGATCGTCGAGCGCAAGCGCATCGAGCAGGAGCTACGCGAGGCGCGTGATGCCGCGCAAGCTGCCAACCACAGCAAGGATAAGTACCTGGCAACCGCCAGTCATGATCTGTTGCAGCCACTTAACGCTGCGCGTCTGTTGATCTCCACCCTGCGCGAGCGCAGCTTGCCGGCTGCTGAGCATAATCTGGTCGAGCGCAGCCACCAGGCACTGGAGGGCGCCGAGGACCTGCTCACTGACTTGCTCGATATCTCCAAGCTCGATCAGGCGGCGATTAAGCCGGATGTTGATGTATATCGTCTGCAGGATCTGTTGGCGCCTCTGGCGTCCGAGTTTCAGTCGGTGGCCGCTGCCGAGGGTTTGCGCCTGAGGACGCGAATTCCCGACTATACGATCAGCACGGATTTCCGCCTGCTGACGCGCATCCTGCGCAACTTCCTGAGCAACGCCTGCCGCTATACCGAGCACGGCCGCGTCCTCTTGGGCGTGCGAAAACGTGGTGATTTCCTCGACCTGCAGGTCTGGGACACCGGCCGTGGGATATCCGAGGATCAGCTGGGAAACATCTTTCTGGAATTCAACCAGCTGAATGTAGGGCGCGCTGCAGAGCGTCGAGGGGTGGGGTTGGGTCTGGCAATCGTCGAGCGCATCGCACACATGCTGGGCTACCCGGTCGAGGTGCGCTCGCAGCCTGGGCGCGGTTCGGTTTTTTCCATTCGGGTGCCGTTGGCAGTGCGGGGCATGAGTGCGCCACCGGTGGTTTCATCGGTTCAGCCGTTAGTCGGTGATCCTCTGCCGGGGCGGCGCCTGTTGGTGCTGGATAACGAGCTGAGTATCCTGCACAGCATGGCGGCGCTGCTTGAGCAGTGGGGCTGCGTGGTGGTAACAGCTATCGATCAGGATGCTGCCGTCCAAGCGCTTGAAGGGCAGGCCCCAGATTTGATTCTGGCGGACTTTCACCTTGATCATGATGTGCAGGGTTGCGATGTGGTGGCGTATTTACGGGAGCATTTCAGCGCGCCGATTCCTGCGGTGATGATCACGGCGGACCGCAGCGACCAGTGCCGCCGAGAGTTGCAGCGCATGGGTATGCCGTTGCTCAATAAACCGGTCAAGCCTGGCAAGTTGCGCGCGGTGGTCAGTCAGATGCTGCGCGATACAACCCTCTTGTGAGGGCGATGAGCGCGAGACAGTTACATGCGTTATATTGATTATGTTGAGATTGAACCTATTCAAGCTGTTCTGTTCTAGAGATACGGTTCATCAAGGAGATAACCTGAATGCACAATTATTCGTTCTTCCGTCGTATGGCTGCCATGTTGGCGGTGTTTCACGTTTTGATGATTGTCCAAATGCCCTTGGCTAACGCGGCCATGATAGGCACCGGTGAGGTGCTGGCCGAGCAACAGCAGCAAGTCGATAGGCAGCAATTGCTGAGCATGCTCGATGAGCAGGGTGTCCAGGAAAAATTGCTGGGCATGGGGGTTGACCGCGTTCAAGTGGAAGACCGTATCAACAGCCTGACCAGTGCCGAACTGGCACAGTTCAATCAGCAGCTGTCAGAAGCGCCAGCAGGTGCTGGTGTTGTTGGGGTCATCGTGTTGTTTCTGGTGGTCTTCATCATTACCGACATGCTCTGTGCAACTAATGTGTTCAGTTTCGTCAAGTGCATAAATCGTTGATTGGTAGGTATGTCCCGCTACTCGTTCTGACACTTCTGCTTGCCGCTTGCGCGAAGTCTCCGGTGTTGCCACCCGAGACGTCGCGTTTGCCTGAACGGGTAGAGCTGAGCGATGTGCCGTTTTTTCCGCAGAGCGCCTATCAATGCGGGCCGGCGGCGCTAGCGACGATGCTCAATCAGCGCGGCGTCGTGACCAGCCCCGGTCTGCTCAAGGACAAGGTGTTTATTCCGGCGCGTGGCGGTAGCCTGCAAGTCGAGATGGTGGCGGCCGCGCGTACACACGACATGCTGGTGTACCCACTGCAACCGAACCTGCAGGCAATACTTGGCGAGGTGGCGGCGGGTAATCCGGTGTTGGTCTTGCAAAACCTGGCTTATGACTGGTACCCGCTCTGGCACTTCGCTGTGGTAGTCGGCTATGACCAGCGTGAACGGACCTTGATCTTGCGCTCGGGTACCACGCGGCGCGCAATGACCAGCTTCAGCAGCTTCGATAAGACGTGGGCGCGCGGTGGGCGTTGGGCTGTTTTGACCTTGCCGACGGATACGCTGCCGGCTCAGGCTGAGCTGCGGCCGTGGCTTAAGGCGGCCAGCGACCTTGAGGAAACCGGGCGGGTTGCTGCCGCGCAGCGTGCCTATCGCAGCGCCACCCAGCAATGGCCGGCTGAGTCTCTGGGGTGGTTTGCCTTGGCCAATAGTCGCCATGCCAGCGGCGATTCGCTGGGGGCCGAAGAGGCTTTACGGCAAAGTCTGGCGCAGCAGCCAGACTTCGCTGCAGGCTGGTTTAATCTGTCGCAGGTGCTGGTCGATCGTGGTTGCCCGCAGGCAGGCGAGCAGGCGAGGGCTTGTGCTCAGCGGCTAGCTCCGGACGATCAGCGCTTTGCCGCAGGGGTGAAGCCCGCCACTGGTGGGGCAGCGCAGCAGTGCTCGTCTCCCCTGGTCTGCCCGCAAGCTAACTGAGTGAGCAGACAAAACAACGGCGCCATAAGGCGCCGTTGCTTTGTCCGGGCAAGTGGCTAGAAGCCGAGCTTGTCGCGCAGGCTGTAGTACCAGGCGCCCATTGCCGTAAAGGGGATGCGCAGCAGTTGGCCGCCGGGGAAGGGGTAGTGCGGCAGTTCGGCGAAGGCATCGAAGCGCTCAGCCTGGCCACGCAGCGCTTCGGCCAGCACCTTGCCCGCCAGGTGGGTATACGTCACGCCATGGCCGCTGCAACCCTGTGAGTAGTAGATGTTGTCGCCAAGGCGGCCGACCTGAGGCAGGCGCGACAGGGTCAGTAGAAAGTTGCCGGTCCAGGCGTAATCGATCTTCACGTCTTTGAGCTGCGGGAAGGTCTTGAGCAGGTTCGGCCGGATGATCGCCTCGATGTTGGCCGGGTCACGCGCCCCATAGACCACGCCGCCACCGAAGATCAGGCGGTTATCCCCACTCAGGCGGTAGTAGTCGAGCAGGTAGTTGCAGTCTTCGACGCAGTAATCTTGCGGTAGTAGGCTCTTTGCTACCTCGTCTGACAGCGGCTCCGTAGTAATGACCTGAGTACCGCAGGGCATCGACTTGGCCGAGAGTTCGGGGATCAGATTACCCAGGTAAGCGTTACCGGCAACCACCACAAACTTGGCCTTGATTCGGCCGTTGGGGGTATGCACCACCGGGTTGGCGCCGCGCTCGATACGAATGGCCGGGGATTGTTCGTAAATCACTCCGCCCAGGGATTCAACTGCAGCGGCCTCACCAAGCGCCAGATTGAGCGGGTGGATGTGCCCGCCGCTCATGTCGAGCATGCCGCCGAGGTAGCTGTCGGTCGCCACAACTTCGCGGATGCGTTTGGCGTCCAGCAACTCCAGTTGAGTGTGGCCGTAGCGCTCCCACAGCTTCTTCTGCGCTTCCAGGTGGCCCATCTGCTTGGGTGTTATTGCAGCGAACACACCACCATCTTTGTGGTCGCACTGGATATCGTACTTGGCAATTCGCTCGCGGATGATCCGCCCGCCTTCGAACGCCATTTGGCCTAATAGCTGTGCCTGCTTGGGGCCCACGGTGCGCTCTATGGTGTCGATGTCGCGGCTGTAACTGTTAACGATTTGACCGCCGTTACGGCCGGAGGCGCCAAAGCCGACTTTTGCAGCCTCGACAATACTCACCTTGAAGCCGCTTTCGAGCAGGGCTATGGCCGTGGACAAGCCGGTGTACCCTGCGCCGATGATGCAGACGTCCGTTTCCACGTCGCCATGTAGCTCCGGGCGCGGTGGAGCCGGGTTGGCTGAGGCAGCGTAATAAGATTGTGGGTAAGCCGTGTGCGCCATATTGCAACCTCTGTTCTTTATTTTTTACGGATGCACTGATGCTACCCGAGTTGAAAATGCCCGGCTAGTGTCCCGTGCGAAATATTAAACGCCGCGATGAACAGTAAAAAATTCATTTATTCAGACAGTTAGATAAAAAAGTGTTGACTCTTTTTAGCGCCTCCGTAGAATGCGCACCCATCGGAGGCACATAGCTCAGTTGGTTAGAGCACCACCTTGACATGGTGGGGGTCGTTGGTTCGAATCCAATTGTGCCTACCAATTCGATAAAAAGGGTCGCCTCGGCGACCCTTTTTTATTGGGCGGCTTGCCAGTGCTAAGGCTTTCTGGAAGCATCCGGTCGTTGCTTAATGCGTATTAACCTCCAGTGACCCCGGTTCAGTTTTGGTTGGCTTAACAAGCTCCTGCCACTGTAAGGCAGGCATACCGCCGAATCGCTTACTGGCTCATCCCAACCCATGTGGCCTTTGGTAGAGGTCACCACTAGGAGAGGAGGCGCCATGCCCATCATTACTCTTCCCGACGGCAGTCAGCGTACGTTCGATCACCCGGTATCCGTACTCGAGGTGGCGCAATCCATTGGCGCTGGTCTGGCCAAGGCCACGGTGGCCGGTAAGGTCAATGGCAAGTTGGTTGATGCGTGTGACCTGATCGACAGCGACGCAACCCTGCAGATCATCACGCCGAAAGATCAGGAGGGGCTAGAGATTATTCGCCACTCCTGTGCGCACTTGATTGGTCATGCCGTCAAGCAGCTGTTTCCGACTGCCAAGATGGTGATCGGTCCGGTTATTGAAGAAGGTTTCTATTACGACATTGCCAGCGAGCGTCCTTTTACACTGGATGACGTGGCAGCTATCGAGCAGCGCATGCAGCAGCTGATCGAAAAAGACTACGACGTGGTCAAGAAGGTGACTCCGCGCGCCGAAGTGATCGATGTCTTTGCCTCCCGTGGCGAGGACTACAAGCTGCGCTTGGTTGAAGACATGCCGGATGAGCAGGCCATGGGCCTGTACTACCACGAAGAATACGTCGACATGTGCCGGGGTCCGCACGTGCCGAACACGCGTTTCCTCAAGGCGTTCAAGCTGACCAAGCTGTCCGGCGCCTACTGGCGTGGCGATGCCAAGAATGAGCAGCTACAGCGCATCTATGGCACAGCATGGGCCGACAAGAAGCAGTTGGCCGCCTACGTCCTGCGTATCGAAGAAGCCGAGAAGCGCGACCATCGTAAGATCGGCAAACGCCTGAATCTGTTTCATACCCAGGAAGAAGCGCCGGGTATGGTGTTCTGGCACCCCAATGGTTGGACCCTCTATCAAGTCCTTGAGCAGTACATGCGCAAGGTGCAGCACGAGAATGGCTACCTGGAAATCAAGACCCCGCAGGTGGTAGATCGCTCGCTGTGGGAGAAGTCCGGGCATTGGGCCAATTACGCCGAAAACATGTTTACCACTGAGTCGGAAAGCCGCGATTACGCGATCAAGCCGATGAACTGCCCGTGCCATGTGCAGGTGTTCAATCAGGGCCTGAAGAGCTACCGCGAGCTGCCGATGCGTCTGGCCGAGTTCGGTGCCTGTCACCGTAATGAGCCGTCCGGCGCGCTGCACGGCATCATGCGTGTGCGCGGCTTTACGCAGGACGATGCGCATATCTTCTGCACTGAAGAGCAGATGCAGGTTGAGTCCGCCGACTTCATCAAGCTGACCTTGGCGGTCTATGAGGATTTTGGCTTTACCGATATTCAGCTCAAGCTCTCGACTCGCCCGGACAAGCGCGTTGGCTCTGACGAGTTGTGGGATCGCGCTGAGGCTGCATTGGCGTCGGCCCTTGACAGTGCGGGGCTGGCTTATGACCTGCAGCCTGGCGAAGGTGCCTTCTACGGACCAAAGATCGAATTCTCGCTGAAGGATTGTCTGGGTAGGGTCTGGCAGTGTGGTACCCTGCAGCTCGATTTCAACTTGCCAGTGCGTTTGGGTGCCGAGTACGTCAGCGAGGACAACAGCCGTAAGCATCCGGTTATGTTGCACCGAGCGATTCTTGGTTCCTTTGAGCGGTTCATCGGAATTCTCATCGAGCATTACGAAGGCGCGTTCCCAGCTTGGCTGGCGCCAACTCAGGCTGTGGTGATGAATATCACCGATAAGCAGGCCGAATTTGCCTTGGAAGTGGAAAAAACACTCAGCCAAAGCGGTTTCCGTGCCAAGTCTGACTTGAGAAACGAAAAAATTGGCTTTAAAATCCGCGAGCATACTTTGCTCAAGGCTCCTTATCTCTTGGTTATCGGAGATCGGGAGGTAGAGATGCAAACTGTCGCCGTGCGTACCCGTGAAGGTGCTGATCTGGGCTCGATGCCCGTCGCTCAATTCGCTGAATTTCTCGCGCAGGCGGTTTCCCGGCGTGGTCGCCAAGATGTGGAGTAATCATTATTAAGCGTGAAATGAGACAAGATAAACGAGCTGCCCCGAAAGCCCCGATCAACGAGAATATCTCGGCACGCGAGGTTCGGTTAATTGGCGCTGAAGGCGAGCAAATTGGCATCGTCTCGATTGATGAAGCGCTTAGAATCGCCGAAGAATCCAAGCTGGATCTGGTAGAGATTTCTGCTGATGCGATTCCTCCGGTTTGCCGAGTCATGGACTACGGCAAGTCGATCTTCGAAAAGAAGAAACAGATCGCCGCTGCAAAGAAAAACCAGAAGCAAATCCAGGTTAAAGAAATCAAGTTTCGTCCAGGGACGGAGGAAGGGGATTACCAGGTAAAACTGCGCAACCTGGTACGTTTCCTGAGTGAAGGGGACAGGGCCAAGGTGTCATTGCGATTCCGAGGCCGTGAGATGGCGCATCAGGAGCTGGGTATGGAGTTGTTGAAGCGGGTTGAAGCTGACTTGCTTGAATATGGCTCTGTTGAACAGCATCCAAAGATGGAAGGACGCCAACTGATAATGGTCATCGCCCCCAAAAAGAAGAAGTAACCACCAGGGCACGGCAGGCCTTGCGGTTATGTTTATCAACTGAATGCGGAGTACCGAACATGCCAAAGATGAAAACCAAGAGTGGTGCAGCCAAGCGTTTTCTTAAAACCGCTAATGGCTTCAAGCACAAGCACGCTTTCAAGAGTCACATCTTGACCAAGATGTCCACTAAGCGTAAGCGTCAACTGCGCGGTAGCACCATGGTGCATCCGTCTGACGTGAGAAAAGTGGCGCGCATGCTGCGCGTTCGTTAATCGGTCAAGGTAGAGGAAATTACTCATGGCTCGTGTTAAGCGCGGCGTTATCGCTCGCAAGCGTCACAAAAAAATTCTGAAACTCGCTAAAGGCTACTATGGTGCGCGTTCGCGCGTATTCCGCGTTGCCAAGCAGGCTGTGATCAAGGCAGGCCAATACGCCTATCGCGACCGCCGTCAGAGGAAGCGTCAGTTCCGCGCCCTGTGGATCGCTCGTATCAACGCTGGTGCTCGTGTTAACGGTCTGTCCTACAGCCGTTTCATTGCCGGCCTGAAAAAAGCGTCCATTGAGATCGATCGTAAAGTTTTGGCCGATCTGGCAGTGAACGAAAAAGCGGCGTTTGCTGCGATTGTCGAAAAAGCTAAAGCCACTTTGGCCTAAGTCCCCGACAATCACCGGGTTCGCCCGGTGCAAGAACGTGTTCAAGGTCGTTACAAGCGATGGTCAGGCTGGCTTCTAACGCAGCATGTCCGAGCGCAGTAACACGTTGGCTCGTTCGAAACGTCACCAATAGGGGAAGAGCCTTGGCTCTTCCCCTATTTCGTATCTGGAGTCTGTAAATGGAAAATCTGGATGTGCTGGTCTCGCAAGCGCTAGAGGCCGTTAGCCACACCGACGATGTGAACGCCCTCGAGCAGTTGCGGGTTCACTATCTGGGCAAGAAAGGCGAGCTGACTCAGGTGATGAAGACCCTGGGTAATTTGTCTGCTGAGGAGCGCCCGCAAGCCGGTGCGTTGATCAATGCTGCGAAAGACAGCGTTCAGGAAGCCCTGAACGTGCGCAAAGCCACTCTGGAAAGTGCTGCGTTGAGCGCTAAGCTGGCTGCTGAGCGCATTGATGTGACGTTGCCTGGCCGCGGTCAGACCTCAGGCGGCCTGCACCCTGTTACCCGGACTCTGGAGCGTGTTGAGCAGTTTTTCACTCGGATAGGCTACGGCATTGCCGAAGGCCCTGAGGTGGAAAACGATTACCACAACTTCGAAGCGCTCAATATCCCTGGCCATCACCCGGCCCGGGCGATGCACGACACCTTCTATTTCAACGCAAACATGTTGCTGCGCACCCACACCTCGCCGGTACAGGTGCGCACCATGGAATCCCAGCAACCGCCGATCCGCATCGTTTGCCCGGGGCGCGTCTATCGTTGTGATTCCGATATCACTCACTCGCCGATGTTCCATCAGGTCGAAGGCCTGCTGGTCGACGAGAATGTGAGCTTTGCCGACCTCAAAGGCACGATTGAAGAGTTCCTTCGGGTGTTCTTCGAGAAGCCCCTGGGCGTGCGTTTCCGTCCGTCCTTCTTCCCCTTCACCGAGCCCTCGGCAGAAGTCGATATGCAGTGCGTAATGTGCAGCGGTAAAGGTTGTCGCGTGTGCAAGCAGACCGGCTGGCTGGAAGTTATGGGCTGCGGAATGGTCCATCCAGACGTACTGCGTATGTCCGGTATCGACCCCGAGAAGTACCAGGGTTTTGCCTTCGGCATGGGCGTCGAGCGTTTGGCCATGCTTCGATATGGTGTCAACGATTTACGCCTGTTCTTCGATAACGATCTGCGATTTTTGGCGCAATTTCGCTAGAGCCGCACGACCGTAACCGAATTGTTTAGGAGAGCAGGATGAAATTCAGTGAACAATGGCTGCGTAGCTGGGTAAGCCCGCAGGTTTCCCGTGACGAGCTGGTGGCGCGCCTTTCCATGGCGGGCCTGGAAGTCGATAGCGTGACCCCGGCAGCGGGTATTTTTAGTGGTGTGGTGGTAGGCGAGGTGCTCAGCACCGAGCAGCATCCGGATGCCGATAAGCTGCGGGTGTGTCAGGTCAGTACTGGTGTGGAAACCTTCCAGGTAGTGTGCGGCGCGCCGAATGTGCGCCCCGGCCTGAAGATTCCCTTCGCCATGATCGGCGCCGAGTTGCCGGGCGACTTCAAGATCAAGAAGGCCAAACTGCGCGGCGTCGAGTCCAACGGCATGCTGTGCTCGGCCTCTGAGCTGCAGATCAGCGAAGAAAACGATGGCCTGATGGAGTTGCCCGCCGATGCGCCTGTGGGTCAGGACATTCGGGCTTATCTCGAGCTGAACGATGCCAGCATTGAGGTCGATCTAACGCCTAATCGCGGTGATTGCTTGTCGCTGGCCGGTCTGGCTCGTGAAGTTGGCGCTTTGTATGATGCGCCGGTAACCCGTCCCGTGATCGCCGCAGTTGCACCGAGTCATGATGAGGTGCGCCCGGTTGAGGTGTTGGCGGCGCAAGCCTGTCCGCGTTACCTCGGTCGCGTGGTGCGCAACGTCGATCTATCCAAGCCAACACCGCTGTGGATGGTCGAGCGCCTGCGTCGTGCTGACGTGCGCAGCATTGATGCCGCGGTGGATATCACCAACTACGTGATGCTCGAGCTGGGCCAGCCGCTGCATGCCTTCGATCTTGCCGAGATCAATGGCGGCATCCGTGTGCGCATGGCCGAGGATGGCGAGAAGCTGGTTCTGCTGGATGGTCAGGAAGTAAGTCTGCGTGGCGATACGCTGGTCATTGCCGATCACCAGCGCGCATTGGCAATTGCCGGCGTGATGGGTGGCGAGCACAGCGGCGTGAGCGACAAGACCCGCGACCTGTTCCTTGAAAGTGCCTTCTTCGACACCATAGCCATTGCCGGCAAAGCCCGTTCCTACGGGCTACACACCGACTCCTCGCACCGTTTCGAGCGCGGCGTAGATTGGCAGCTGGCTCGTGAAGCCATGGAGCGGGCAACTGGATTGTTGTTAGATATCGTTGGCGGTGACGCTGGTCCGATCATTGAGGTGGTTGATCCGCAGCAGCTGCCTAGCGTCGCCGCTGTGACTCTGCGTGCCGAGCGCATCGAGCAAATGCTTGGCCTGAAAATGGACGACGACGAAGTCGTGCGCTTGTTGGTCGGTCTAGGCTTGGGTGTCAGCGCCAGCAGTGAGGGGCAGTGGCAAGTAACTGTTCCCAGTCACCGCTTCGATATCAGCATAGAAGTTGATCTGATCGAGGAATTGGCGCGGTTGTACGGTTACAACCGCCTGCCGGTGCGTTATCCGCAAGCCCGGTTAGCACCGCAGCCCAAGATTGAGGCGGCTGTTGAGTTGCCGGTTCTGCGTCGTTTATTGGTGGCGCGCGGTTATCAGGAAGCCATCACCTACAGTTTTATTGATCCGAAACTGTTCGAGCTGTTCCATCCCGGTGTTGCGCCGTTGATGCTGGCCAACCCTATATCGGTCGATATGTCCGCGATGCGTTCATCGTTATGGCCGGGGCTGGTCAAGGCGCTGGAGCATAACCTTAATCGTCAGCAGTCGCGTGTACGTCTATTTGAAAGCGGTTTGCGCTTTGTTGGCCAACTCGAAGAACTCAAGCAGGAGCCGATGCTCGCTGGGGTGATTTGCGGTAGTCGGCTGTCGGAAAACTGGGCAAATGGTCGTGAAAATGTCGACTTCTATGATGTGAAGGCCGACGTTGAGGCATTGCTGGCGAGTGCAGGAGCAGGCGACTGCTTCAATTTTGTTGCTGCAGAGCATCCAGCCTTGCACCCTGGGCAAACCGCGCAAATTGAGCGCGATGGGCGACTGGTTGGCTTCTTGGGGGCGATGCACCCGGAGCTGAGCAAAACGCTTGGGTTTGATCAGCCGGTGTATATGTTCGAATTATTACTGGCTGAAATCACTCAAGGTCGCATGCCAGCGTTTCAGGAGCTCTCGCGCTTCCCTGAAGTGCGCCGAGACCTGGCTCTGCTGGTTGACCGTGACGTGCCTGCGGCGATGTTGCTCGCGGCTATCCGTGATGCAGCTGGCGAGTGGTTGACTGACCTCAAGCTATTTGACGTCTATCACGGTAAAGGCATTGATCCGCATAGAAAAAGCCTTGCCGTCGGCTTGACCTGGCAGCATCCATCGCGCACTCTTAATGACGATGAGGTGAGTGGTGCAGCACAAAACGTTCTCGCCTCCCTGGAACAAAGGTTTAACGCAACGTTAAGGAAGTAGCGTATGGGGGCTCTGACGAAAGCTGAAATGGCGGAACGTCTGTATGAAGAGCTAGGCCTGAACAAGCGGGAAGCCAAGGAATTGGTGGAGCTGTTCTTCGAAGAGATCCGCCAAGCGCTGGAACTCAACGAACAGGTCAAGCTCTCGGGGTTCGGCAACTTTGATCTGCGCGATAAGCGTCAGCGTCCCGGTCGTAATCCAAAAACGGGAGAGGAAATCCCCATCACGGCTCGCCGTGTGGTGACTTTCCGTCCAGGGCAGAAACTGAAAGCCAGGGTCGAGGCATATGCTGGAACCAAGTCATAACGATGAACTGCCCACCATACCTGGTAAGCGGTATTTCACGATCGGCGAAGTAAGCGAGCTTTGTGCAGTAAAACCGCATGTTTTGCGTTATTGGGAGCAAGAGTTCCCGCAACTCAATCCGGTCAAGCGGCGTGGAAATAGACGTTATTATCAGCGCCAGGATGTGCTGATGATCCGTCAAATTCGTGCGCTGCTATATGACCAAGGTTTTACCATCGGCGGGGCGCGTCAGCGTCTCTCAGGTGATGAGGCGAAAGACGACACTACTCAGTACAAACAGCTCATCAGGCAGACCATTGCCGAGCTTGAAGATGTGCTCAGCGTGCTCAAAAAATAGCGGCCATATTCAAAAAAGTTTCCATATTTCAGGAACTTATTGTATAGTCCGCGAGGTTTTAAGCAGTATGAAAATAGTTTAACGCCTAGTCGGGGCGTAGCGCAGTCCGGTAGCGCACTAGCATGGGGTGCTAGGGGTCGAGTGTTCGAATCACTCCGTCCCGACCATATTTTTCAATGACTTAGCCCGGTTCCAAAAGGATCGGGCTTTTTCATGCGCGTGACTTTTGCGTGACAGGTTCAGATTTCACGCCTGCCTCCTCTTTAAAATTGTCAGCACTGGTCCACGAGAGTCAGTCGCTGAAACCTTGTTAGCTGATTCAATTAGCTGTCCGAGTTCTGCCCCAGAGTAGTGACTGGTGATGCTGCCGTTCTTGTGGCCGAGCAAAGCCTTACGATCTTCTTCTGTCACCCCTGCAGCTCTTAGTCTGCGCCCAAACGTATGTTTGAGATCGTGAACCCGGATTGACAGATAACCGGGGTGTGCTGGGTGCAGGTTTTTATCGGTCCAAATTTTTGCTGCTCGTAAACGGGCTTTTTTCCAGGCCGAGTCGTTCATTCGGTGCATGGCAGTGCCGTTATACGGAAAAACCCACTCGTGACTTAGCCCTCGTTGCTTCTCGATGATCGAGCTCGCCACGCTGTTAAGCACCACAAGTCGATCGTCGCGATTCTTTACACCCGCTCGTTCATGCCGGCCGCCAAAATCAGCGGGTATCAGGAATACACTCGCACCGATTTCTGGCACCTGAATCTCCCAATCCCAGCGCAGCTTGCACACTTCCTGTTCGCGGCAACCGGTATTTACTTTAAATGTAGCCATGACCTTTAAGTGGGGTGGTAGTTCTGCGAAGAGAATCGATTGCTCTTCCCATGAAAGTGGATAAGGCTTGCGACTTGATGTCTTCTCTTCCAGCTTAGTCAGCATCGGTACGCTATCGAGCCATGGTCGGCGATCATCGTCCCTCCATTTGCGTGCGCATAGGTTCAAAACGCGGATCACTCTCTCAATCGAGATATTTATCGTCCGATTACTGACGGCTTTTTTAATCTTGCCGTTTGGTAGCGTCTTCTCTGCCAATCTGTCTCGGATGAATGGAGCCAGAGCACGGTCGTCAACATGAGTCAGTGGCAAATCACCAAGAAATCGGTCTAGATCTTTCAGGTGGTGTGCTGACAACTTAATCGAGGACTGGTCCTTGAACTCTATTAAGAATCGCGTCGCTGCTTCTCGCCACGTTCGTACTATTCGTACACCGTAGATTTTTTCTTGTCGTAATTTTTCTAGTCGATGGATCAAGTAGCGCTCGGCTTCCTCCCGGTCACTAGTTCCAGTGCTTTCGTAAAGGCGTTCTCCTTTGACTCGTTTGTCAATGTGCCAAATTCCGGCCCTTTGCGAGAGGCCGGTGATTGTTTTTCGCGCCATGGCATTTTCTCTTCAATACGCTCGTGGGTAAGCTCAAATCCTCGTGTCGAGGTTCTCTTTTTTTCTATCGCATTAATTACGGCATATTCGTCTGCCCACACATCCAGCTCCTCTCGGTCAAATCCAATGCCTCGCATACCGATAGGAAACTCTCCTACATAAGGTCTAACTGTTTTATTGAATTCATCACGGCACATCGCTAGATATGCTGGAGCGTCTCCGGCTCGTATAAATCGGGGGGCAATACCCCGCCGTCGACTACGACAGACTTGCGGTAAATTGTCTTTGCTCATGGGTAGCTCTGGCCATTTAACTGGTTTCGAAATTTTCAATTGCTTAGCACCGACACTGGTGCTATCTGCTGTTGAGGTCATTCTGACCAGTTAATTTTCCCGTTGTGCATCTATTCGGTACCGTTTAGGGACCGAATACAGATGAGCCTTGCTTGTCGCCTTTTCAGATGACGTGCCCCATTCCAAGAGGGCCTGAATTCAATCCATAAGTGCAATGCTTACCCCTGCATAGACACTTCGTATGGGGGCTTCCAGCCGAAGCGTATACGAGAGTGTAAATGGATCTTCGCAACTACCTGATTTACGCTTTCAATGTTCAGCGCACTTAGGCCGCGGCTTTTGGGGAATACTTGCGCAACAGACTATTGGTGTTTTCATTGCTACTGCGCTGGCAGTATGAATACGTTTTGAAAAAATACGCTTGGCGGCGGTTCTTTAGGGCGGTGCGTTCATGGCTCGTAAACTCCTTGCATTAGTCTAGGGGGCGTATGCACGAGATGACCCTTGAACTGCCAGTTGATCTCCCGAGTGGCCTGCTGGCGGGTTCGGCGTTTGATCGGGTAAGTGCAGTTGTGTCTTCGTTTAATCACTCAGCTACATAGATTATGGTCATCGAAAATCTCCCGATCTGTTGAGTGACGGATGGTGCACTTGGACTGGTTAGCGATAGGTCCGATAGAGATTTGCATTGCAATGGTTGCAGGCATGTACCCGGCGCTGATCATTACGCGCCTCTAAACCTAACTGGCGGATGCTGCGGGAGCCGCAGTAGCAGCAAGCACTGCCATTCCGGCCGCTGCGACTGAGTGGGTTCCGTTGATTGTATTTATCGACAACAGGTAGCCTTAGCCAGCCGCGATGAATGCGGTCTCGCTCCCGCTGTTTAAGCATCACAGACCAATACACCAAGCCAATGCCTAGAATGATGAACGCAGCAATCAGTTTCATATCGTTTTTTTCCTATGGCTTTATGAGTGGTCGTGAGCTTGGAGGGCGAATTTCTCTGCGCGTCTAGCGTTGTCTTGATCCTGCCACTGCTTCTGGATGCGCTGACTGGCTGTTACTTGAGCTGGCAGCAGAGGGCGATAGCCATTGGCAATAGCAGTGAGTGCGGTTTCCTGTCCGGCCTGAACCAAGTAGTGCGTTGGGGCCGTCAGGAACGTGGAGAGCGAAATAGCGAGCAGTTCCGCGATGTGTGCTTTGACGTAAATATCTGCCCAAGCATCGAGATGTGCTGGTTGGATGGCGTCGAGTGGAAGTGAATTTTGATATTTCATTAACTGGCTCCGTCTGGATTACGGAGTCCAGTTTCCTTTGCTTTCAAAAAATGCAAGCCCAGTTGCTGGCGTACTTGCGAGGCGCTCTGCATATTGTCTATCAGGCCTTATAGAAATAAGGCCTGAGAGGTGGCGAGAGGCCACCGCTGCGAGTGCAAGCCAGAGGTAAATTGCCCGGCGAGCGTTTATGGTTCGATAAACAGGTATTGCTTACCTTGGTTCATGATCGACCGCGGAGCTACACCCGCCAAGCCAGGGCTGTAGATATAAAACCACGCAGGAAGTTGCTCGGACATTTTCAGTGTCATTTGCACATCCTCTGCCTTGGTATACCCACCCCAGGCACCGATGAAGATCGGTCCATATACCTTGCGCTTGGTTTTCATGAAGGGTGGTGCATCGACCAGGTTTGGGGTGTGATCCGTTATCAAGTCCTGAATTCAACTCATAAGTGCAACGCTCACCCCTGCATACACTTCGTACGGTGTCTTCCAGCCCAAGCGTTTGCGTGGTCGTAAATTGATCTTCGCAACAACCCGATTCACGCTTTCCACCGTCAGTGCACTGAAGTCACTGCCCTTGGGAAAATACTGGCGTAACAGGCCGTTGGTGTTTTCGTTGGTGCCGCGCTGGCAGGACGCATACGGGTCGGCAAAATACACCTGGCAGCGGCTCTTCAGGGCGATGCGTTCATGGCCCGCAAACTCCTTACCGTTGTCCAGCGTCAGCGTGTGCACCACATGCCCCTTGAACTGTAAATTGATCGCCCGCGTGACCTGCCGGCGGGTTCTGCGCTTGACCGGATAGGCACTCAAGAAGCCGCTTTTTCGATCCACCAGCGTCACCAGATTGCCACCCACGCCATGCACCGTATCGCCTTCCCAATCCCCCAGCCGCTCGCGAGTTTCGACCTCAGCGGGGCGCTCAGTAATCGACACGCGATTGCGAAGTTGCCCTCGCCGGTCGTGGCTTCCATAGCGTTTGCGGTAGCGCTTTCGACGATGCCGAAGGTGCAGGTAAAGCAACCCGCCGCCCCTTTTATCCACATCGACAAAGCGGTAAATCCACTCATGACTGACGGCTTGATCAGGCTGTTCCAGCTTCAAGCGCTGTGCGATCTGCTCGGGACTAAAACCCTGCTCCAGCCAGAGCGGAATATGCGCATGCAGCCACACTTTCGGCTTGCAGAACTTGTGTGCGCTGCGCTGGCGAACGTCGCTTTGCTGGTCTGCCAAGACCGCCCTGTAGGCCTGTTGAGTCCCATTACGACGAACTTCCCGACTGACCGTCGCGGGATGTACGCCCAGCTGTTTGGCAATGCGCACTTGAGTCATGCCACAGGCCAATCCAGCCTCAATCTGGTAACGTTGGGCCCGGGTCAGCTGCCGGTAATGCGTAGTCATCTGCGCTTGAATCCTTTGGTGTGAGAGCCTGGATTCTACCGGTGGCTGGCCCTCTGCCTATCGTTTCAAGCGTTGCACTTATTCTATGAATTCAGGGATTAAAAACGTAGCAATCAAGAGACTGCGATCAGTCCTCAGCAGAAATAGTTGATGCTTGACTGGCCTCCGCGGCCATCTTCAATCGATCAGCCTTACAAATGTATGTGGACTTACTTTTTGGCGCCAGCTTGGCACTGGCTTTTTTGGCATGCGCCTTTAATAACTGGTTTATCTTTTTACGCCGATTCATGTGTTTCTACCCACGTTATAAACTGTCGAATACTGTCCGCTTTAAATACCGATCCCGCCCCTGTCACGCACCCATGGTGTGTGGCAACTGAACGGAGGCGGCATTTTGCATACTCCTGCAAACGAAGCAAACGATTTGCGCCAGCCATAGGCATTCTCATACGCGGCTGGGGTGATAAGGCGCAGACCACTGTCGTGGCCTAAGCAATCACGTGCAACCAGCCTGGCTGTTCTATTCAATCCTGCTTTTTCTCCGGCATCATAGAAGAATGGTGGCTGGTAATTAGCCACTGCGAACCATTCCAACGATACGTATAGGTGTAGCGGCCACTGACCTTCGCCCCAGTCGTAGCAAACGAGAAGGTATACAGACCGGTATCAACCGCCGTGTTACAACCAAGTTCAACTGTACGCATGTCGATCATGCCTGAGGGGCGGTTCGCCAAGAAGTGCTGGAAGTAGTCCTCTTTCTCCGCCTGCGTGAAGCGTGGTTTGTTTGAAAGGGTCGGCAAGAGCACCGAGCTTTCTGCATAGTTGGCCACCACCTTTTGCGGATCGCCAGTGTGTAACGACTGATTCCAACGATCAAATAGAGAGGCGATTTCCTGCTCTGTAGTGGCCTTACACATTTCCGTACGATCCCCCGGCCCAGTAAGCGACACGTGCGAGGTGGCGCAGCCGGCAAGCAATGCGGAAAGTAGCAAAAGACCTGCATAATTCATCTTCAATTTAACGTCCTCTTTTCTTGTGAATGCAGCGTTGGGTGCCTAACAACCAAATTATGGGAGGGGCTTTAGCCCGATCCAGAGCGCAACAGGTAACGTGCGCACATGTGCTCTACCAATATGCAGGGTTATTGAACGCCTTAGAAGGTGTTAGGGGACATAATGATTAACGCAGCGAATACGCTGACTACACCTGCGTCAGTGTTTTTAATGAACAGGGGACAATTATCTTGTGCAGGGGGGCGACAAAAAACATGTAGATTTTGCCAAGTGCATTATTTACATGCACAACGGTGGTTACGTGAACAATTGCATGCTCGCCATCAGGCTCAAGCAAAAATGAAATGCGCACATCTAGATGCTTGTCGCGGTCTTCCAACACGGCTTCATGTGTTGAATTAGCCACCAGCTTGAATAAACCGATTATGTCACCGACCTTGTAGCCTCTACTGGCCTCGGCGTGCGCAAATTCGTTTATTTTCCCAAGGTCCTTAAGACCCAGTTTAGAGACAATCCAGTTCCTGACATTCATCAGCTCAACCACCCAGCGGGGAGTGTTCTTCGCAACTGTAAGGTACACGTCCAGAGCTGTTTGATTATCGTATCTTGTTTTGACTGAGTAGCTATCCCAGTAATACGCGCTTTCTAACGAGCTCAGAAGCATGGTGTTCTTTGGTGCATTCACTTGTTACCTCCGCAAGTAGTGGGAGCAGCGCGTGACGCCGTCCACCGTAGACTACTGTTAGCCGCCTCGTTCATACGTGCCACATCGCGAGGAATAGGATCAGTGCTATCACGAATGCAAAGAACGAAAAAAGGGAGCAGATTTATTTTCGGCATACTTTCGGCAGCAGGTGTTGCTGAATACATAGGTAAACTCCCTTTCAATCGCTTGTCGTTGCTCTGCGAATTGACTAAGTCCAGCCAGAAACTAAAATCAGGCTTCCCAGAACAAATGGTAAAACGCCAAGTAATAAAAAACAGAATCGAAATATCGGATCAATGATGTGTTTTTCACCGGTATCACGCCAATGCTGTGGATACACGCTTTCGTTAGGCAAATAAAGACCAGGTTCTAAAAGACCATGAATATTGTCCAGGCGAATCAAGATGGCTTGGTGTTCTTCAGTTTTTTGTTGAATCAGCCGCGTCAAGTATGCCCCCGCCCAGCCGAGCAGAGCGAGAATGATACATACGGATATCAGCATGGTTCGAGTAGGGGATGTGGTGCTCAGCGCGAACCCTGCTAGAGCGATGGAACCAGTAACGATGAATATAGTGGAATCTACCGCAAGCTTGTGCCAGTAAACTGCATATGAAGCTACAACCTGACGGACACTCAGTAATATTTGGTGGCGGCGCTCTTCTGCAGCGTCGAATATTGCATCTTTCATTTAAAATCTACCCAAGTAAAATTCATGAAGCTTAACGTTTTAGCTCAGGGCGCGGCCCGTCAGGGACGTCGGCCATGCAGCGAATGGTTGAGCACCACAGCGTACCCGCTGCTTACGCTCGAATATTCTGACACCGACTCCCTGTTTCAAACGGCGGGCATCCCTACTCTACCGGGATCAGAACTTCATTGCGCCTCAGGAACCAAGGCGTGAAAGGCGCATTGTAGCGGGCCCATATTTCGCTTCCTGTAGTGGTCAAACCGTTCTTGCGCACCCATGCCTCAAGTTCAGATTTTTGACGCGAATAGTTTTTTTCACTCCATGTCCCCGAGTAGCGCACGACCGCCATTTTCTGCGCAGGCACCTGCCGTAAAACTACGCTCGGATCCTTTGGCTGCGGTAATGTACTGAGCGTATAGGATTTAGGCATCATGAAACTTACCGCCCACTGCTCCTCGACACGTTGTTGTCCCACGGGAGCAGTCATCTGAATCTTCTCGCTCGCCGGCACTTGGGAAACTGGAGCCGTCATTGCCACCTTTGTACGCGACACGTTGTCGCCAGAGATATATCCAAAAAGCGTCTGGAATGCTTTGCCTCCCGCGCTTTCCAGATCACCAGTCACAAGCGTTTCAGCGAGGACGTGTGGCGCGTACTCACGAACCTCAAATTTTCCGTCGCTTTTAAGGAGCACGTAACTCGCTTCTTCGACTGCCATAGTTTCTTGCGTCCCAATTATCAGCAACAGCGCTGCAAAAAATGCTTTGGACTTCATGTGAACTCTCGCTTTTGGTGCCCAACGTTTGGTTAAGGGGCGGGCTTTAGGCCGTCCCAGAGAACGAAGTGAGTTATTTCAGCGCCTTGTTAGATGCCGTAATCACGCTCGACCTTGGATATTCTGACTTTGAATGATGAGTACCATTTTTCGTGACCGATTTTTTGAGCCTGCTTGTGCACGACATTGGCCTTCCAGTTCTTGATTGATTCGAGATCAGACCAATATAAAACAGTAATGCCTAGGTTTTATTTTGCGGACTCGATGCCTAAATAGCCGGGCTGCTGCGCCGCAAGCTCGATCATATTATTTGCCATATCACCATCGGTACGGTGAGAAGTAAAAATAACGGCATAGTAAGGTGGCTGTGGTGTAGCTGCGATTGTCGACACGGTTTTCCCCGTAGGCATCTAACGTTTGGTTAAGGGGCGGGCTTTAGCCCGTCCCAGTGAGCGAAGCTAGCGATTTGAACCGCTAGTTAGGTGCTTACTGATCGGCCAAATATTTTGCTAAGTTCTGGAATAAAGTCGCGCTCAATTTCTTGAAGTAAACCTGACTCTTTCAAGGCGCTCAACCTGGTTTCATTTTCTTGATCAGTTAACGCAAGCCTCATCCATGCTTCTGTTAAGGCCATGAATGTTAATTTTGCTTTTCTATTCATGAAGCGGAAACTTGTTAGTAAGTTCATGAGCTTCTCACGACCTAGATCTGTATACGGTGAAAATATTGTTGTGCGCGAAATGTTGTGGGTGATGAAGTTTCGTTGTTCGATGTAGTCGGTCATGAACTCATCGAACTCAGGGCTAATCCCTATTTTTGCTCTTAATAAATCAAGAAATTGGCCAAGTGTTTTTTTGGCATATATTTTTTTAAGGTGCTCTATTGACTCAGCCACGGAAAGCCCAAAAACGAGAGACATCACCAAGTGTAATGTCGCCTCTGTTTCTTGCGTCTCATAAGTTACGTACCCTAGGGCTAACATCACGTCATCTTGGCTTGGAGACATTGTTTCACCTAACGTTTGGTTAAGGGGCGGGGTTTAGCCCGTCCCAGTGAGCGAAGCGAACGATTTGAATGCTGTAATGGACTCTCCCCGCGCCACCGTTCTATACCGAGAGTGGTGGTGACTGATCATTGGGAGAGGCGTTATGAAGCGAATTGCGGTTGATCTAGCCAAGTCCGTTTACCAAGTTGCCGAGAGTGTCCGTTCCGGCCAGGTGGTGCAGCGTAAGCGGCTGAACCGAGAGGCGTTTAGGCGATATATACAGGAGCAGGCCGAGCCGGTCGAGTGGGTGATGGAGGCCTGTGGTACGGCCCACTACTGGGGTCGTGTGG
>NZ_JAUXMX010000024.1 GCF_030683065.1 Pseudomonas sp. | reverse complement strand
TGACTTCAGTGCACTGACGGTGGAAAGCGTGAATCGGGTTGTTGCGAAGATCAATTTACGACCACGCAAACGCTTGGGCTGGAAGACACCGTACGAAGTGTATGCAGGGGTGAGCGTTGCACTTATGAGTTGAATTCAGGGGGTGATTCCCGCGATATGCAGGGGCAGCAGCCAAACCCAACGAAATGCGCTGAGGATCTGCGGGCGTCTCTGCTCAATAATGACGGAAAACAGTCCGATTTTTTTTAGCAAAAAGCTAAGGCAGCCCCACAAGAATAAAAGCCATATGCTGAGTAATCCCCATATGAGTGAAGCCATCAACATATTCTGATGGAACATGACCTTTCCCGCATATCCGTCATTCGGCTGCTGAGTATCATGTGTGTCGGGTGCGACGTAATATGTCGCGTTGATAGGTTAGTCTAACCCCATCAAAGGCCACTGACAGGCTGAATAGGTATGGAGGGATTTCATCATGCTGTATCTCGAACAAATCAAACCTTACGCGCTGCTGGTAGACGAGCGTACCGCTCAACCGACGCGGGTGTTCAAGACTGAACGTGTACGCGGCGGACGCGCAGCGCTCTTGCTGGCTGATAAGGAGGGCTATCTGCGTAAGAAGGTGCTGACGCGCGACGATGAGCCCTATCTGCGCATATTGGAAGGTCAGCCCCATATGCAGCGCGACCCTGCTGCCGTGCTCGGTTGCTTGCTCGGTGGCGCCGTTGGCGACGCCTTGGGCGCCCCTGTCGAGTTTATGGATTGGCCTGCCATCCGTAAGGAGTTTGGCCCCCGGGGCATCATCGATTTTGTGCCCACTTACGGGCACCTGGGTGCCATCACCGATGACACCCAGATGATGCTGTTCACTGCCGAGGGCCTGTTACGGGCCAATGTTCGCAGTGAGGCCCGTGGCATCTGTCACCCGCCCAGCGTCATTCACCACTCCCTGCTGCGCTGGCTGCTCACCCAGGGCATGCGAACCTGCGCCAAGCCTAACGAGTACGGCAACGTCATAGAAGTCGGCACCGATGGCTGGCTGTTTCAAGAGCGCCGTCTCTGGGCGAGTCGCGCTCCGGGTCGCACCTGCTTGAACGCCTTGGGCGAGAGCACGCATTTCGGCCATCTGGCAGAGAACAACAGCAAGGGCTGCGGTGGTGTGATGCGCGTTGCGCCTTGCGCCTTCTTCACCAGCGCCTTCTCCACTGCTGCCGAGTCCAGCCATATGACCCACGGCCATCCGACTGGCTACCTGGCCGCAGGACTGTTTGCGGACATACTGCAGCGGGTCTGGCTGACCCAAATCCCCCTGGCTGATGCCGTGCTCGAAAGCCTGCAAGAGAACGAACATCGGGAGGGAATGGAGGAAACCAAGCGGATTATCTCGACCGTCCTCGAGTCCTCCCGACGCGGCGTCATTCCCACGCCGGAAAGCATCGAGGCGCTAGGCGGCGGCTGGATTGCCGAGGAAGCGCTGGCCATCGGGCTTTGGTGTGCATTGACGGCCAAGAGCTTCGAGGAAGGGGTTATTCGTGCCGTGAACCACAGCGGTGACAGCGACAGTACGGGGTTGATCGCAGGTCACTTCCTGGGCCTGATTCATGGCGTCAATGCTATCCCCAACCGTTGGCTGGAGTACCTGGAACTGCGTGATGTGATCGAGCAGGTTGCCTACGATATTACCTATGTGCCCTACGCCTTCGACGGTGAGGGTGGAAGTCAGGAAAGCACCGTTATCTGGGATCGCTATCCGGGCTGGTAATAGCACTGTGTTGGCAGGTGAACAATCCAAATACGCTAGCTGATAAGGAGCACAATAAATGCACCAGAGCCTGACGGTTGAGCAGATTTCAGAGGTATTGTTTAACACCGACCCCATGGGCACTTGCTGCAAGGAAAATGACTGCTTCGACGAATACGACAATATCGCCAATGCCGTATTTGAGAGCCTGGCAAGTGGTCGGCCGACTGCAGGGGCTGTCAGGGACACGCTGATCGAGTGGTTCGAGGTTGAATCAGTTGACCCGCTGGTGATCGCCAGCGTGGTACAAGCCCTTGAGTCTCGCGCTCAGGATTAATTCGTTAAGCATTGGAGTAGTGGATGTACGATCTTATTGGCGATATTCACGGGCATGCGGCACCACTCAAGGCGCTGCTCAAGGCCATGGATTATTTTGAGCAAGATGGCGTGTGGCAACACCTAGAGCGCACTGTGATTTTTTTAGGTGATTTTGTTGATCGAGGGCCTGAACAGCTTGAGGTTATTCGCATCGCTCGCTCAATGGTAGAGCATGGCCATGCCCAAGCGGTGATGGGTAACCATGAGTTCAATGCAGTAGCTTGGGCAACGCCTAATGCTGAGATCGAAGGCGAGTATTTACGTATTCATAGTGACAAAAACCATAACCAGCATGTCGAGTTTCTAACACAAGTAAACGCAGACTCTGAGCTACATGAAGAAATAATTGCTTGGTTTAAAACGCTGCCATTGTACTTAGACCTTGAAGGGCTACGAGTCGTACATGCCTGCTGGCAGCCGGCATCGCTGCAAGAATTAAAGCACCATACCGATGATAAAAACTGCATTCTGCCAGAGGCGTGGGCGGAATTGACGCGCAAGGGTTCAGCAGGTTTCGAGGCGCTCGAGATAGTACTGAAAGGTCTAGAAATCCCACTTCCTGAAGGCGTTGACTTTGCTGACAAGGACGGCCATCGTCGCCAGCATATAAGGACTAAATGGTGGGACTCTAAGGCCGTCACCTATCGCGATATAGCCATGGTTCCGCTAGAAATTATCGAGCTTATTCCTCATGAGCCTATTTCAGATGGTTTGCTATCAAGCTACGCAAACGATAAGCCGGTTTTTCTTGGTCATTATTGGTTGAATACCGATCCTGCCCCATTAAATGAATATATTGCATGTTTGGACTATAGCATTGCAGCCAAACCGCCGAAAAATGGCATCGATAATCGCAAGCTTTGCGCGTATCGTTGGAGTGGTGAGCAGTTACTGTGTACTGAAAATTTCATTTCAGTAAACCATCAAGGCGACATAGTAAATGCTCGGTAATGATAGGCGCTGACTGAGA
Source organism: Pseudomonas sp. (assembly GCF_030683065.1). GTDB lineage: Bacteria > Pseudomonadota > Gammaproteobacteria > Pseudomonadales > Pseudomonadaceae > Aquipseudomonas. The sequence goes on along the minus strand of NZ_JAUXMX010000024.1, from coordinate 113,553 downwards.
GGAATCAGCAGGTTCCAGTTTGTATGCACTAGTGGCTCTATTCATCTGGAGTAAATGTGAGCGGAAAATTCTCAGGTGTTCCCACAGATATAGACACCCACATAGTGGCCCAGACAGAAACAAGACTGGGTCACTATGAAGTGCTTTATCAAAAATGGCGTTGGGATGGAATTACTGCTGAAAGTCTTGTCTTTGCTAATGACGACATTTCGAACTTGAGCAATCATGAGATTGAGGCCTTGGTCAAATCGTCATCGCTTATTAAATTAGGCTCGCAAATTACATTTTCAAGAGCAGAGCATGGATTTACTTTTGCTAATTTTAATTTCGAAGTAAGCTAACCGCCCGCCTAGCCAAATCAATCGAGACCTAAGCACAAAAAAGCAATTAATTGCACGCTGTGCAATTAATTGAGTATGGCTTTAATAAAAAATAGTGCGCTATCGAATAAATATAGCACACAAAAGCATTGTGTACCCATAGGCAAAAACCATGGAAAGGCTAATCAATTCTATACTCATAAAATTCTATCCCCGTGAAAATTTGAAAGATCCCACTGAATGACATCAGTGCGCCCGCGATCAAATTCTTTTAATATGTACTCAATCACACCTTCTTGGTCGTATATTTCTTTAAACCAACTGCTTTTATCTGGGCATGAAATGGATATTCGCGCCATTCTGATATCCGTGGCTTCCCAGCATTTTTTAATAATATTTCTGTAATTAAAATTCAATTTACGACTCTCGCTCAAAATTCTGCTGGTGGGATCTTCTGAAATAATGTGAAGGTGATAATTTCCCGACTTATGCTTTTCTAACGAGCACGCGATCACCACACTTTTACTTGATCTTTTTCCAAAAACCTCTGCATTAAGCAAGTTTAGGAATTTTCTAATCAAATCCTGAGCCTTCAGGTCATCTTTCACGCCATTAAAATTAAGGGTAATAAAGAAGCGAAAGTCTTGCCTGTTGAGGGTATTAATTGTTTCTAATTTCAATCTTTTAATCGCTGCTATATCAAATATTGTTTTGTTCATTGTTGACTCGTTTATGTGATTTTTATTTCAGACACAATTAAACCAAGGCACTCTCGCTGCCTTTATTCACAAGCTCAGACATGGTTGTTAAACCGCAGAGAGTCGCCTATAGCGTTAAACCCTTCCCAGACAATGCCGGGGCCTTGACTTGCTTGTATCTATGCTTTTATTTATAGGTATGTGGTTTCTAAATTGATTAGATCTTGAGTGCTATTTGGCTCGCTGCCTGGAGTGATCGTAGGTGGTAGTGGCAAAATGACTGAAGGTCTAACCGGTTATGGTATTAAGTAACCACCAGTCTGTAACTGCGTATGCAGTTTATAGTCCCAGTACCGCTTTCACTTAAGATGGGTGATATCAAGCTCGCAATATAACTCTTGCAGTTTAAGAAGGGTGCTGGCTATTGGTTTTGCCGAATTAATGATTGGTGCTAAATTCAAGCAGCATTTTTACGGCTAACTCTGATGCAGTCGTCACACCATGCCAAAATTTCAGACTCGATCCAAACAACAGATTTAGGCCCGAGTGCGACTTGTCTAGGGAAGGTTCCGGCTGCTATGCGGCGGTAGATTTCGGACGTGGAGAGGGTGGTAAGTACTTTTACTTCAGCCAGTTTAATAAAGATGCGTAGCGAAGTTACAACTGCGGAGGGTTGTTCGATTTTTTTTTGGGTAGGTAGGGTGGTGCGTGCCATGTTTGCGGCCTCCTTTGGCTGCGTTAAGAACATGGCTCATAAGATATAGTTTGAAGCAAGAACTTTGTCCTACTAGGATTGGCTTTAGCTCTATTAGGGTTTGCGCTTTAGTGTGTCGTGGAGGGCAGCTGCTTTTAGATGTTTTGCTATGGTATCTTTACTTCCTGGTGCCTCGACTGCAAACCGCGCTGCTGCTGCCTGTAGAATTTCCGCTGCCTTAAACGGTTTGCTTAAATCGTAATCAGACTCCTTAGCTAAGATCAGAATGATTCGCTCCATGCTTGCTCGCTCACGATAATCTAGCGGCTTTTCCAGCTGCATAGGCTTGTCGTCATTAGTCATAGTAACGAATGCTTCAAGGTCAGCTGGTTTGATAACTAAATTCGCCGAACTAATAGACGGTTTCTGGTATGCGTGCCCGGGAGAGGCTGGGTCAGCAGTCATGGGTATGGAACTAAGTGATTGTTGTAGTTTCTCGAGCATCGATAGGCTCTTGTTGGGGGCTTCTCCGTCGGAGATGTTGCTAATTACACGTGTGTATTTTGTGCGATCTATCTCATAACAGGCAGCTTTGATGTCTGTTTCCAATTTAATTGTTATGTAGTTGTTGGTTGAGTCAAGCTCTGCAATATCAATGTTATATATGCCATTAATGATTTTGTCTGGCGTTTCACCCGGAGTCGGGCAGTGAGCAAAGTGTTTGCTTTTCGCTGCGTTGTTGGTGTCTTTGGGTTTTAGATAAAAACAATGCCATTCGTTAGTAATGACTGAAGCCGCAATGTGCCCATCCAGTAAAAGTCTTTCTACATCGAGAGTTGTTATCTCTTCTTCTAGCTTTTTTGTCAGGTATTCGGCTGCGTCGCCAGAGGTGAGGTATCTCTTGAACTTCAGCATCTTGCTCATATGCTTATTTCTCAAACGTAATTTTAAAATAGATGCGGCACCGCTGGCGCAGGAAATGACTTCGTCTCAGTTAAACTCAGCCAAAAAACTTAGCCGCTGTGCTTGAGGTTCGCGAGGTTGGCGTCGCTGCAAGTGCTCTCAATTGAGTCAGCCCATGCCTGCATCATCTTCCGGTGCTGATCAAGGTAGGCTGCGTGGTTGTATGTCGCGCGCATGTCGTCGCTATCGCCGTGAGCGAGCTGGCGTTCGACCCAATCCTTGTTGTATCCACGTCCATTAAGCTCTGTGCTCAGCAGATGTCGGAAGCCGTGACCAGTCTGTCGACCTTCATAGCCTGCTAGCTTGAGCGCTTTATTAACAGTGTTCTCGCTCATGGGCCGCTCTGGATTGTTAGCACCAGCAAAAACTAGTGAGTAGCGTCCTGTGATCTCTTGTATCTGGCTGAGGATGATCAGGGCTTGATCGGGCAGGGGCACCAGATGCATCCGGCGAGCTTTCATGCGTTCGGCGGGGATTGTCCAAGTAGCTGCCGCAAGGTCGAACTCTGACCACTGCGCGTTTCGCATTTCGCCGGGGCGTACGCCGGTGAGTACCAGCATGCGCACTGCGTAATGGGTCAAGACGTGACATTTACTCGCTTCGAGTTTTTCCAGCAGCTCTGGTAATTCGGCAAATGTCACGTGCGGATGGTGGACGGTGCGGGGGGCATGGGCAGCCACTACATCTAGATCGGTAGCGGGGTTACCTTCAACAACACCCTTAGCTAAACCGTAACGGAATATTTGACTTAACCATTGACGCGTTTTTTTCGCCACGTTAAAGGCCTTGCGACCTTCGATCTTACGCAGTAGGTCGACCAGTTCCGGCCGGGTGATGGCCTTAACAGGGCGTTTGCCTAAGGCTGGCAAAATATCAGACGCAAGATACGCGGCAGCTTTATTAGCAGTCGGCACTGCCCAGCGCGGTGATTTGTAGTCGAACCATTCTTTAGCCAGTACCTCGAATGTCAGGCCTTCCATCTTTTGCGCTATTTTCACGGCTTGGCGCTGTTCGCTCGGGTCTATGCCGTCGTTCAGTAGCTGTCGGGCTGCGTCGCGTTGCTGCCTGGCTTTCAAAAGCGTGATGTTGGGATATGCGCCTAAAGCCAGCATCCTTGCTTTGCCGTTGAATCGGTAGCGGTAGCGCCATAATTTCGATCCGCTCGGATTAACTTCGACGCAGAGTCCGTTGGCGTCTGTTAGCCGGTAGAGCTTTTCTTTGGGCTTAGCGGTGCGGATGGTGGTATCTGTCAGCGGCATAGCGATCCCTTGCAGGTCACACCACTCTAGGCTTGTGGCTCTTGGTGTGAGTAGATTGTTAGACCTTACTAGCTCTACTCACAAATCTACTCACATAATTCTGGGCTTTCAAGGGAAGGGTTGGGAATTGTAGGCAATAAAAAACCGGCTCAGATGGCCGGTTCTCTAGTGTCTCAGGTCGTTTCGGTACGTCCTGATAAGTTTGTATGGTGCCCCGGGGGAGACTCGAACTCCCACTTCTCTCGAAAACGGATTTTGAATCCGCCGCGTCTACCGGTTCCGCCACCGGGGCACAATGGCGGTGGAGTATAGGGATGCATTGGGGCTTGGTCAATCCACTTGCGTGGCCAGATTGCACTATTTCCGGTAAGCTTTGCCGCCCTGTTAGATGACTCCCTCCCAAAATGCGCGTTGCCGACTTTGATTTCGAGCTGCCTGACGCTCTTATTGCCCTCCACCCGCTTGCTGAGCGCCGTGCCAGTCGTTTGCTGGTGCTGGATGGGCCCAGTGGTGCGCTAGCGCACCGTCAGTTCAGTGATCTGCTGGAGTATTTGCGCCCCGGAGACTTGATGGTGTTTAACAACACCCGGGTGATTCCTGCGCGTCTATTCGGCCAGAAGGCTTCTGGCGGCAAGCTCGAAGTGTTGGTCGAGCGGGTGCTGGACAGTCATCGAGTCCTGGCTCATGTGCGTTCGAGCAAGTCGCCCAAGCCGGGTTCGACGATTCTGATTGATGGCGGTGGTGAGGCGCAGATGGTGGCGCGGCATGACGCGCTGTTCGAGTTGCGTTTTGCCGAAGAGGTTTTGCCGCTGCTCGAGCGGGTGGGTCACATGCCGCTGCCTCCTTATATAGACCGTCCGGACGATGCAGCCGATCGCGAGCGCTACCAGACCGTTTACGCCGCGCGTGCCGGTGCGGTGGCGGCGCCTACCGCAGGTTTGCATTTCGATCAGGCGTTGCTGGCGAGCATTGCCGAGATGGGGGTTGAAAGTGCCTTTGTGACCCTGCATGTCGGGGCGGGTACTTTTCAGCCAGTACGGGTCGAGCGCATCGAAGATCACCACATGCACAGCGAGTGGCTGGAGGTCGGTCAGGATGTAGTCGATGCTGTTGCTGCCTGCCGTGCCCGTGGCGGGCGTGTGGTGGCGGTGGGCACCACCAGCGTTCGTTCGCTGGAAAGCGCGGCGCGCGATGGCGTGCTCAAGGCGTTTAGTGGTGACACCGATATATTTATCTACCCGGGTCGGCCGCTGCATGTGGTCGATGCGCTGGTGACCAATTTCCATTTGCCGCAATCGACCTTGTTGATGCTGGTATCGGCGTTTGCCGGGTTCCCGGAAACCATGGCTGCCTATAAAAGCGCGGTCGCCGAAGGTTATCGCTTCTTCAGTTATGGTGATGCCATGTTCATCACCCGCAACCCCGCGCCACGCGGGCCAGAGGATCACGTATGACGCGCACCTGCCGGATGTCTTTTGAATTGCTGGCGACCGATGGCAAGGCGCGGCGCGGACGCATTACCTTCCCCCGTGGCGTGGTCGAGACGCCGGCCTTCATGCCGGTGGGCACCTATGGCACGGTCAAAGGTATGTTGCCGCGCGACATTGAGGCGACGGGTGCGCAGATGATCCTCGGTAACACCTTCCATCTGTGGCTACGCCCGGGCACCGAGGTAATCAAAAAGCATGGCGATCTGCACGATTTCATGCAGTGGCAAGGGCCGATTCTGACCGACTCCGGCGGTTTTCAAGTGTTTAGCCTGGGGGCGATGCGCAAGATCAAGGAGGAGGGCGTGTATTTCGCCTCGCCGGTAGATGGCGCCAAGGTGTTCATGGGGCCTGAAGAATCGATGCAGGTGCAGCGCGATCTGGGTTCGGATGTGGTGATGATCTTTGACGAGTGCACGCCTTATCCGGCTGAATTCGATGTCGCCAAACGCTCCATGGAGCTCTCGCTGCGTTGGGCCAAGCGCTCGAAAGAGGCGCATGGCGAAAACACGGCGGCGCTATTCGGCATCGTTCAGGGCGGCATGCATGAAGAATTGCGCAAGGTCTCCCTTGATGGGCTGGAGCAGATCGGCTTTGACGGTTACGCCATTGGCGGTCTATCGGTCGGCGAGCCGAAAGACGAGATGATCAAGGTGTTGGATTATCTGCCGGCGCAGTTGCCTGCGGATAAGCCGCGCTACCTGATGGGTGTTGGCAAGCCAGAGGATTTGGTCGAGGGCGTGCGCCGCGGCGTGGACATGTTCGACTGCGTAATGCCGACCCGTAATGCACGCAATGGGCATTTGTTCGTCGATACCGGGGTGTTGAAGATTCGTAATGCAGTGCACCGGCATGACGATTCACCTCTGGATGCGACCTGTGATTGTTACACCTGCAAACATTTCTCCCGTGCCTACCTGCATCATTTGGATAAGTGCGGCGAAATGCTGGGCAGTATGCTGAATACAATCCACAACTTACGTCACTATCAGCTGCTAATGGCTGGTTTGCGCGAGGCTATCCAACAGGGTACATTGGCCGCCTTTGTCGATGCCTTCTATGCCCGGCGTGGCCTGCAGGTCCCGCCACTGGGCTGATAATCAACGTTCTTAAATAGCTTTCAATAGGAGTGTTACATGAGCTTTTTGATCCCGATGGCTTATGCCGATGCCGCTGCGCCAGCTGGTCCGGCTGGTTCCGGTTTTGAGTGGGTGTTTCTGGTTGGTTTTCTGGTCATCTTCTATCTGATGATCTGGCGCCCCCAGGCCAAGCGTGCCAAAGAGCACAAGAACTTGCTTGGTACCCTGCAGAAAGGTGACGAGGTTGTGACCAGCGGCGGTATCGCCGGCAAAGTGGCCAAGGTCAGCGATGACTTCGTGGTACTGGAAGTGTCCGACACCGTTGAGCTGAAGATTCAAAAAGTGGCCATCGCCGCGACCCTGCCTAAGGGCACGCTGAAAGCGATCTAAGTAGCAGACTTTCTACCATTCGACGGGGCGCTTAATGCGCCCCGCTTCATAACGGGCGGCGTCATGCTCAATAAGTTCCCCCTCTGGAAGTACCTGCTGATCCTGGCTGTGCTGGCGATCGGCTTTCTTTATTCCGCGCCCAACCTTTACCCAGATGATCCGGCGATCCAGATCAGTGGCAGTAATATTGCCATGCAGGTCGAGCAGGCCGATCTCGAGCGTGCCGGGCGTGCCCTGGGCGAGGCCGGTATCGAGGTCAAAGCTCTTGAGGTTGCTGCGCAGGGTCGCGCCGGGTTGATCCGCTTGATGCACAAGGCTGATCAGCTGCCAGCCAAGGATGTCGTGCGGCGCGCGTTGAGCGAGGAGTTTGTGGTGGCGCTGAACCTGGCGCAAACCACTCCTGACTGGCTGCGTAATGTGGGTGCTGGGCCGATGAAGTTAGGCCTGGACTTGTCCGGTGGTGTGCACTTCCTGCTGGAAGTGGACATGGATAAGGCCCTGGATGCGCGGCGCAAGGTCTATGAGGGTGAGGTCAAGAGCGTGTTGCGCAAAGAGCGTGTGCGCTACCGCAGCCTGCCTGAATTCAATGACGCCATTCAGTTGGGTTTCGCCGACGAGGCTACTCTGGAGAAGGCCGAGAGTCTGATTCGCAAGGAATTCTCCGACTTTGAGTTGAATGCGCTCGAGCGTAACGGTTTGCAGGTGCTGCGTTTAACCTTGACCCAGGCCAAGCTCGCAGAAATTCGTGAGTACTCGATCAAGCAGAACCTGACCACTGTGCGCAATCGGGTCAACGAGTTGGGCGTGGCCGAACCGCTGGTTCAGCGCCAGGGTGCCAATCGCATCGTGGTTGAGTTGCCGGGCGTGCAGGACACCGCAGAAGCCAAGCGTATTCTGGGCAAGACGGCCAACCTTGAGTTTCGTTTGGCTGCCGGTCCCGATGCATCGAGAGCCTCGACTGAGGCCTTCGAGTTCCGCGAGGAGGGGCGTCCGCCTGCCGAGTTGGAGCGTGAGCTGATTATCACCGGTGACCAGGTGACCGATGCCCAGGCCAGCTTTGATGAGAATGGCAGCCCGCAGGTGAACATTCGTCTGGATGGTCATGGCGGCGAGTTGATGAACCGTGCAACGCGCAGCAATGTCGGGCGCAGCATGGCGGTGATCTTTATCGAGCAAAAGCCGACTGTGCGCTACATGCGCGAGGTGGTTGATGGCGTCGAGAAGGAAGTCGCGATCCAGAGCTTCGTCGAAGAGAAGAAGATCATCAGTCTGGCCACCATTCAGTCGCCGCTGGGTGGTCAGTTCCGGATTACCGGTCTCGATGGTCCGGGTGAGTCGACCGAACTGGCGCTGTTGTTGCGCGCTGGCGGCCTGGCGGCGCCAATGTATTTCGCCGAGGAACGAACCATTGGTCCGAGCCTGGGTGCAGACAACATCGCCAAGGGTGTCAATGCTGCCCTCTGGGGCATGTTGTTCGTCTCGCTGTTTATCATTGTGATCTACCGCTTCTTTGGTGTGCTGGCAACCCTTGCCCTGGGTTTGAACATGGTGATGTTGCTGGCGCTGATGTCGTTGCTGAGCGCCACCCTGACGTTGCCGGGTATCGCCGGTATCGTGCTGACCATGGGTATGGCGGTGGATGCCAACGTGCTGATCTTCTCGCGGATTCGCGAGGAAATCGCCAATGGCATGTCAGTGCAGCGGGCGATTCATGAGGGCTTTGACCGTGCTTACTCGGCGATTATCGACGGTAACCTGACCACCTTGCTGGTGGGCGGGATTCTCTTCGCCATGGGTACCGGTCCGGTCAAGGGCTTTGCGGTGACACTGTCGCTGGGCATTCTCACCTCGATGTTCACTGCCATTCTGGTGACGCGAGCCATGGTCAACCTGAGCTTCGGCGGGCGTGACCTGAAGAAGTTGTGGATTTAAGGGGCTGAGATGAATCGTGTAATTAACTTCATGGGCGTGCGCAAGATTGCGCTGGCCCTCACCCTGCTCGTGACCGTTATCGCACTAGGTAGCCTGGCTACCAAAGGCCTTAACTTCGGCCTGGACTTTACCGGCGGTACGCAGATCGAGCTGGCCTATGAGCAGCCGGCAGACCTCAGCAGTATTCGCCAGCATTTGTCCGGCGCCGGCTATGGCGATGCCGTGGTGCAGAGCTTTGGTGCTACCACTGAGGTGGTGGTGCGTATGCAGGGCGATGATGCGGAGTTGGGTAACAAGGTTGCCGCCGTGCTGCAGCAGGCGGGCGACAAGCTGCAAGTGAAAAAGGTCGAGTTCGTCGGGCCGCAGGTGGGTGAGGAGCTGCGCGATCAGGGCGGCCTGGGTATGCTTCTGGCGTTGGGCGGGGTCATGCTGTACCTGGCTTTCCGCTTTCAGTGGAAGTTTTCCGCTGGTGCCTTCATCTCGTTGGTGCATGACGTCATCGTCACCCTGGGTATTCTGTCGTTCTTTCAGATTACGTTCGATCTCACTGTGCTGGCGGCACTGCTGGCGATCATCGGTTATTCGTTGAACGACACCATTGTGGTCTTCGATCGGGTGCGCGAAAACTTTCGGGTGCTGCGCAAGACCAGCCTGATCGACAACATCAATATCTCCACTACGCAAACGCTGCTGCGCACCCTGGCCACCTCGATTTCGACCTTGCTGGCGGTTGGTTCCTTGTTGGTCTTTGGTGGCGATAACCTGTTCGGTTTTGCGATCGCGCTGTTCGTGGGCATCTTTGTGGGTACCTATTCGTCGATTTATATCTCCAACGCCGCGCTGGTCTGGCTTGACCTAACGGTCGATGACCTGATTCCGCCAGTGGCGACCGAAGAGGTCGATGAGCGCCCCTGAGTTGGCTTGGGGGCTTTGTGCGGCAGTTGAACTAGTGGCGCATTGCTCCTGTCATACCTTCGGACACAAGGTGCCAGGCACCCAATAAGCGAAATCAGGAGTTTCCATGAACAAGTCAATGCTCGTTGGTGCTGTGCTGGGTGCCGTCGGTGTGACAGCGGGCGGTGCGGTAGCCACTTATAGTCTTATGGGTGGTTCCGAGTACGCCGAAGTTTTGGCTGTGCAGCCGGTCAAGGAGACGATCAAGACGCCGCGCCAAGTCTGCGAGGACGTTACCGTGACCCGGCAGAAGCCGGTGCAGGATCAGCATCAGATTGCCGGTACGGCAATCGGGGCGGTGGTCGGTGGCTTGTTGGGTAACCAGGTAGGCGGCGGCTCTGGCAAGAAGATTGCGACCGTAGCCGGCGCTGTTGGTGGCGGTTACGCCGGCAACAAAGTGCAGGAAAACATGCAGGCGGGTGATACCTACACCACCACTGAAAACCGTTGCCGTACCGTCACCGATACCAGCGAGAAAGTGGTCGGTTATGACGTGAAGTATCAGCTGGACGGTGAAGAGGGGCGCGTGCGCATGGACAATGACCCTGGTAGCCGAATTCCGGCTAAAGACGGGCAGTTGGTATTGGTCGACGCGGCCGAGTAACTCTGCAGATAAAATGGCGCTCTGCGGGGCGCTTTTTTCTGGCTAATAAAAAACCGGCACATGGCCGGTTTTTTATTGATCGCGCAATCAGCGTTTCATTGAGGCGGAAAGGTGCGGCTGGATAGCCGTCAGCACTGCCTTGAAGCACTTGGTGTTGCCGGCGACGATCTGGCCTTTTTCGAGGAATTCGTGGCCGCCGGTGAAGTCGCTGACCAGGCCGCCTGCTTCCTGGATCAGTAGGGCGCCAGCAGCCATGTCCCATTCGGACAGGCCGAACTCCCAGAAGGCATCGTAACGACCAGCGGCCACGTAGGCCAGGTCCAGGCTGGCGGCACCGGCACGGCGAACGCCGGCAGTCTGGCCAACCAGGTTGCGGAACATGCCGAGGTAGTTTTCCAGGTTGTCGAGTTGGCTATCGCGGAACGGGAAGCCGGTGCCGAGCAGCGCGCCTTCCAGGCTCTTGCGTGAGCTGACGCGCAGGCGGCGGCCGTTGAGGGCGGCGCCACGGCCGCGGCTTGCCGTGAATTCTTCCTGGCGCACGGGGTCGATGACTACGGCGTGTTCCAGTCGGCCGCGGTACTTGCAGGCCAGGCTGACGGCAAAATGCGGCACGCCACGGATAAAGTTGGTGGTACCGTCCAGTGGATCGATGATCCACAGGTAGTCTTTGCCATCGCCACTGCCTTGGATCAGGCCGCCTTCCTCGCCGAGAAAGCTGTGGGTCGGGTAAGCCTTACGCAGTGCGTGGATGATCAGTAGCTCGGCAGAGCGATCAATCTCGGTTACGTAATCCTTGGCATCTTTCTCGTCGACCGAGATGACGTCCAAGCGTTCGATCGAGCGAAAGATCATTTCACCGGCGCTGCGGGCTGCGCGCAGGGCGATATTCAGCATGGGCTGCATGGATGATTCACCTGGGTCGTTAAAGAAAGCCGGCCATATTAGCAGAAAAGACTGCTTGAAGAAGTGCCGTCTGTGTCCCGCATGGCATTACCTTGGACGGTTCTGTAAGCTTTGCTGCCCTTGACTACCCATGTGAGCGCTTGCATTGCTGCAAAATATTCGAGTGGTTCTGGTCAATACCAGTCATCCCGGCAATATCGGAGGCGCTGCGCGCGCCATGAAAAATATGGGCCTGTCGCGTTTGGTGCTGGTCGACCCAATTGATTTTCCCAGCGGCGATGCGGTGGCGCGAGCCTCCGGTGCGACTGATGTACTTGACGCTGCGCAGGTGGTTGGCACGCTTGAAGAGGCGCTGGTCGGCTGCAGTTTAGTGCTGGGTACCAGTGCGCGCGATCGGCGTATTCCCTGGCCGTTGCTTGATCCGCGTGAGTGCGGGCTGGCCACCTGCGAGCAGGCGCTGCAGGGGGGCGAAGTGGCCCTGGTGTTCGGTCGTGAATACGCGGGTCTGACCAACGAGGAGCTGCAGCGTTGTCACTTCCATGTGCATATTCCCTCCGACCCGGCGTTTAGTTCGCTGAACTTGGCGGCGGCGGTCCAGGTGCTGGCCTATGAGGTACGCATGGCCTGGCTGGCAGCGCAGAATAAGCCGACCAAGACGCTCAAGCTGGAAACTACGGCGATCCAGAGTTCCCAGCCAGTCACGACGGATGAGCTGGAGTCTTTTTATGCGCATCTACAGCTTGCGCTGGTAGAAATTGGCTTTCTTGATCCGGCTAAGCCGCGGCACTTGATGAGTCGCTTGCGGCGCCTTTATGGGCGTAGCGGAGTCAGTAAGCTGGAAATGAATATCTTGCGTGGCATTTTGACAGAGACCGTCAAGGCCGCGCGTGGTGAGCACCATAAGCAGGGGAAAACTGATGTTTGAGCGTATGCGGGAAGATATCCAGGGCGTATTTCACCGAGATCCGGCGGCGCGCAATACGCTTGAGGTGGTCACCTGCTATCCGGGTCTGCATGCAGTCTGGCTGCATCGTCTGGCGCATGCGTTGTGGGCTTCCGGCTGGAAGTGGTTAGCGCGCGTGGTGTCCAACCTTGGGCGCTGGCTGACCGGGATCGAGATCCACCCCGGGGCAAAGATTGGCCGGCGCTTCTTCATTGACCATGGCATGGGTGTTGTCATCGGTGAGACGGCAGAGATTGGTAACGATGTCACCCTGTATCAGGGTGTGACCTTGGGTGGTACCAGCTGGAATAAGGGCAAGCGCCATCCGACGCTTGGCGATGGTGTGGTAGTAGGTGCTGGCGCCAAGGTGCTTGGGCCGTTCACGGTGGGTGCAGGTGCCAAGATTGGTTCCAATGCAGTGGTGACCAAGGAGGTGCCGGCAGGGGCGACTGCAGTGGGTATCCCTGGGCGAATCATCGCTAAAGTGGACGACGAGCAGGCGGCCAAGCGTCAAGCCATGGCTGAGAAACTGGGTTTCGATGCCTATGGCGTCGGTCAGGACATGCCGGATCCGGTAGCGCGTGCCATTGGGCAGCTGCTTGATCACTTGCAGGCGGTTGATGGGCGACTGGAGGGCATGTGCAAGGCGCTTAACGAACTGGGCAGTGACTACTGTGCCAAGGAGCTGCCGGCGCTGCGCACTGAAGACTTCGTCGGCGTGTGCAAGGAGCAGGATGACAAGCCCGCGCCTGGCTGAGCGGTTTGTTATGCTGGGCGGCCTTTAGCCGGGGCTAATCCCGAGTAAATTATAAGGTCTTATAGTTGACGTAAATACTCGGGAATTGCATAATCGGCGCAAATTGTGACTGCGTGGTAATCCTTAATGCGACTGACCACTAAAGGCCGTTACGCCGTTACCGCCATGCTCGACTTGGCGCTACATGCCCAGCATGGTCCGGTGTCTCTGGCTGATATCTCCGAGCGCCAGGGTATTTCTCTGTCGTACCTTGAACAGCTGTTCGCCAAGCTGCGCCGCAGCACCCTGGTATCCAGTGTGCGTGGCCCCGGCGGTGGGTATCAGCTGGCCCGCGACATGCAAGCAATCCAGGTCGCCGAGGTGATCGATGCGGTCAATGAATCGGTCGATGCTACGCGCTGTCAGGGGCAGGGTGACTGTCATGGCGGCGACACCTGTTTGACCCATCACCTGTGGTGCGACCTCAGCCAGCAGATTCATGAGTTTCTCAGCGGTATCAGTTTGGCTGATCTTGTGATGCGCCGTGAGGTGCAGGAAATAGCGCAGTGCCAGAATCAGCGGCGCAGCAACGGCAGGAAGCCTTATCTGGACAAGATCGAAGCATCCGCCGTCGATTAAGCGCGGGATGCCGGCCCATGTGGCCAGAAACCTGATTAGGAGAAGATCAATGAAGGTACCGATTTACCTCGATTATTCCGCCACTACCCCGGTCGATCCGCGTGTGGCGCAGAAGATGAGTGAGTGCTTGTTGGTCGATGGCAACTTCGGAAATCCGGCGTCGCGCTCCCATGTGTTTGGCTGGAAGGCTGAGGAGGCGGTTGAGCTCGGTCGTCGTCAGGTCGCTGAGCTGGTCAACGCTGACCCGCGTGAAATCGTCTGGACCTCCGGTGCCACTGAGTCGAACAATCTGGCGATCAAGGGCATTGCGCACTTCTACAGCGGCAAGGGCAAGCACATCGTCACTGCGAAGATCGAGCACAAGGCGGTGTTGGACACCACCCGTCAGCTGGAGCGCGAAGGCTTTGAAGTGAGCTATATCGAGCCTGGCGAAGACGGCTTGATTACCCCGGCCATGGTTGAGGCGGCACTGCGTGAAGACACCATTCTGGTGTCGATCATGCATGTGAACAACGAAATCGGCACTATTAATGACATTGCGGGTATCGGCGAGTTGACCCGCTCGCGCGGTGTGTTCTTCCATGTTGATGCTGCGCAGTCCACGGGCAAAGTGGCAATCGATCTGGACGCGCTCAAGGTCGATCTGATGTCTTTCTCGGCACACAAGACCTACGGCCCCAAGGGTGTTGGTGCGCTCTATGTGCGCCGTAAGCCGCGTGTGCGCCTGGAGGCCCAGACCCATGGCGGTGGCCATGAGCGTGGCATGCGTTCTGGCACCCTGGCGACTCACCAGATCGTCGGTATGGGCGAAGCCTTCCGGATTGCCAAGGAAGAAATGATCCAGGAAAGCCTGCGGGTCAAGGCGCTGAGTGAGCGTTTCTTCGCGCAGGTAGATGGCCTTGAAGAGTTGTACGTGAACGGCAGCATGACCTCGCGAGTGCCGCACAACCTCAATCTCAGCTTCAATTATGTCGAGGGCGAGTCGCTGATCATGGCGCTCAAGGATCTGGCGGTATCGTCGGGTTCGGCCTGTACCTCAGCTTCGCTGGAGCCGTCGTACGTCTTGCGCGCGCTGGGTCGTAACGATGAGCTGGCGCACAGTTCAATTCGCTTCAGTTTTGGTCGGTTCACCACCGAAGAGGAAATCGACTACGCCGCGCAGAAAGTTCGCGAGGCGGTCACCAAGCTGCGCGAGCTGTCGCCGCTGTGGGATATGTTCAAAGAGGGTGTGGATCTGTCAAAAGTCGAGTGGGCTGCACACTAAAGCTGCTGTTTAGCAGCCCCTGATGAAAGAGGAATAGCAGCATGGCTTACAGTGAAAAGGTCATTGATCATTACGAGAATCCGCGCAACGTCGGCAAGATGGATGCCGAAGACCCGGATGTCGGTACCGGCATGGTCGGCGCGCCAGCATGTGGTGATGTGATGCGTTTGCAAATCAAAGTCAACGAGCAAGGCATCATTGAAGACGCCAAGTTCAAGACCTATGGTTGCGGTTCTGCGATTGCATCCAGCTCCCTCGCCACCGAGTGGATGAAAGGCAAGACGCTGGATGAAGCAGAAACCATCAAGAACACCCAGCTCGCCGAAGAATTGGCGTTGCCGCCCGTAAAGATCCATTGCTCGGTACTCGCTGAGGACGCTATCAAGGCGGCTGTGCGTGATTACCGGCAGAAGAAAGGTCTGCTCTAAGGAGGTTGTCGATGGCGATCAGCATGACCGAAGCCGCCGCTGAGCATGTGCGACGCTCGCTTGAAGGGCGCGGTAAGGGCGACGGCATACGCTTGGCCGTGCGCACTACAGGCTGTTCGGGCCTGGCTTATGTGCTGGAGTTTGTCGACGAGTCCGCGAGTGAAGATCAGGTGTTCGAGAGTCACGGGGTTAAGGTGATCATTGATCCCAAGAGCCTGGTGTATCTCGATGGCACTGAGCTGGACTTCGTCAAGGAAGGTTTGAACGAAGGTTTCAAGTTCAACAATCCTAACGTGCGCGGCGAATGTGGCTGCGGCGAAAGCTTCAATATCTGAGGCGTTTGTCTTTTGGGTAGTCCCTGTCACTTTGCCCTGTTCGAGCTTAAGCCGAGCTTCCGTCTGGACCTTGAGCAGTTGGCCGTGCGTTATCGCGAGCTGGCGCGCACTGTCCATCCGGATCGTTTTGCCGATGCCTCCGACCGTGAACAGCGTCTGGCACTGGAGCATTCTGCCGGTCTCAACGAAGCCTATAGCACGCTGAAAAGCGCACCCAGGCGCGCGCGATACCTGCTTGCGCTGAGCGGGCCGGAGTTGCCGCTGGAGGTCACCGTGCAAGACCCGGACTTCCTGCTGCAGCAGATGCAGTGGCGTGAAGAGCTGGAAGATCTGCAGGACAGCGCCGACTCGCCGGGCGTAGCGACATTCAAGCGGCGCCTGAAGAGTGCTCAGGATGAGTTGAACGAGCGCTTTGCCGTTTGTTGGGATGCTGCGCCGCACCGCGCAGAGGCCGAGCGCCTGATGCGCCGCATGCAGTTTCTCGACAAGCTTTCCCATGAAGTGCGCCAGCTGGAAGAGCGCCTCGACGATTAATCGCTCGCGCAGCCAATCTGGCGCGCTTGATATACAGATAAGCATTTATTAACCATGGCCTTACTGCAGATCGCTGAGCCCGGACAGAGCCCCCAGCCCCACCAGCGTCGGTTGGCAGTGGGCATTGATCTGGGCACCACTAATTCGCTGGTCGCTGCCGTGCGCAGTGGCTTGTCTGCGCCGCTCGGTGATGCGGCGGGGCAAGTGATCCTGCCGTCGGCGGTGCGCTATCACCCTGGTCGCGTCGAAGTCGGCGAGACCGCCCGGTTGGCTGCCTCGGTAGATCCGTTGAATACCGTGTTGTCGGTCAAGCGTCTTATGGGGCGTGGCCTGGCTGATGTCAAGCAGTTGGGCGAGCAGTTGCCCTACCGCTTTGTCGAGGGCGAGTCGCACATGCCCTTCATCGATACCGTGCAGGGGCCGAAAAGCCCTGTTGAAGTGTCTGCCGATATCCTCAGGGTGCTGCGTCAGCGTGCCGAAGCAACCCTGGGTGGCGAGCTGGTCGGCGCGGTGATAACAGTCCCGGCCTACTTCGATGACGCCCAGCGCCAGGCCACCAAGGATGCTGCGCGCCTGGCCGGCATAAATGTGTTGCGCCTGCTCAATGAGCCGACCGCCGCCGCCGTGGCGTATGGCCTGGATCAGCATGCCGAGGGTGTGGTGGCAATCTATGACCTCGGTGGCGGTACCTTCGATATTTCCATTCTGCGCCTGACCGGCGGTGTGTTCGAGGTGTTGGCCACTGGTGGTGACAGCGCCCTGGGCGGCGATGACTTCGATCACGCGATTGCGGGCTGGATAGTCGAGCAGGCCGGCTTGTCTGCCGACCTCAGTCCCGGCGTGCAGCGTACCCTGCTGCAGGCCGCCTGCGTGGCCAAGGAAGCACTCACCGCTTGTACCGAGGCCCAGCTCAATTACGGGGCTTGGCAGGGGCAGTTGAGCCGTGAGCAATTCGAAGCATTGATCGAGCCAATGCTGGCGCGCAGCCTCAAGGCCTGTCGGCGGGCGGTGCGTGATGCCGGCATCGAGCTTGAGGAGGTCGAGGCGGTGGTCATGGTGGGTGGTTCGACTCGCGTGCCGCGGGTGCGTCAGGCGGTCGCCGAGATGTTCGCGCGGCAGCCCTTGACCGATATCGACCCCGATCAGGTGGTGGCCATTGGCGCCGCGATCCAGGCCGATGCCCTCGCAGGTAACAAGCGTGGTGATGGCGAGGCATTGTTGCTGCTGGATGTAATACCGCTGTCGCTTGGCTTGGAAACAATGGGCTGGTTGATGGAGAAGGTCATTGCGCGCAACACCACCATCCCGGTGGCGCGTGCTCAGGACTTCACCACCTATAAAGATGGCCAGACAGCCATGAAGATTCATGTGCTGCAAGGCGAACGCGAGTTGATCAGTGATTGTCGTTCCCTGGCGCGCTTCGAGTTACGCGGTATTCCGCCGATGGTTGCAGGCGCGGCGAAAATCCGCGTGACCTTTCAGGTCGATGCCGATGGCTTGCTCAGTGTGGCGGCCCGTGAATTGGCATCTGGGGTGGAGTCGAGTATTCAGGTCAAACCGTCTTACGGGCTGACCGATGGCGAAATCGCACGCATGCTGCAGGATTCTTTCCAGAACGCCAGCGATGACAAGGTTGCCCGGGTGCTGCGTGAGCAGCAGGTGGATGCGCAGCGTCTGCTGGAAGCGGTAGAGGCAGCCTTGCAGCTCGATGGCGAGCGTTTGCTGAATGCCGATGAGCGCCTGGCCATCGATGCGCAAATCCAGCAGTTGCGCGGGCTGCTGACCGGGCGCGATGGCCTGGCCATCGAGCAGCAAAGCAAACGGTTGGCCCAGGTGACCGATGCCTTTGCCGCTCGTCGCCTGGATGCCACGATCAAGGCTGCATTGTCTGGTCGTAGTCTTAATGAGATTGAGGAATAAGCATGCCGCAGGTGATCTTTCTGCCCAACGCCGACCATTGTCCTGAGGGGGCGGTTATCGAGGCGCAGTCGGGCGAAACCGTGCTCAACGTTGCCCTGCGCAACGGTATCCACATCGAGCATGCCTGTGAGAAGTCCTGTGCCTGCACCACCTGTCACGTGGTCATTCGCGAAGGCTTCGCTTCGCTGCAGCCATCCGATGAGCTGGAAGACGACATGCTGGACAAGGCCTGGGGTCTGGAGCCTAGTTCGCGGCTGTCTTGTCAGGCAGTGGTGGATGATCAGGATCTGGTGGTAGAAATTCCCAGGTACACCATCAATCAAGTGTCCGAGGGGCACTGAGGGCGAGGGGGTAGGTCATGAGTCTCAAATGGTCCGATGTGCTGGAGATTGCAATCCAGCTGGCTGAAGGCAAGCCCGAGGTCGATCCGCGTTTCGTCAATTTTGTCGATCTGCATCGCTGGGTGCTGGCTTTGCCAAACTTTATCGACGACCCGCAGCGTGGTGGTGAGAAAGTGCTGGAAGCGATTCAGGCGGCCTGGATTGAAGAGGCAGAGTGAAGTCGCTTTAAGCTGTAAGGTGCTAGTGATTGGGCCATGACAGCTGTTTGCTCGGGCTCTGGTTTAGCCCTTACGGTTTGTCGCTTGGCGCTGCTCTTATGTTTTTAACCAGAACCCGCGTATAATTCGCGGGTTTAATTTTTCGTATTACTCAACGTTTCTGGAGCTACACATGGCTGTTCAACGTACTTTCTCCATCATCAAGCCCGACGCTGTTGCCAAAAATGTTATCGGCGAGATCGTTAGCCGTTTCGAAAAAGCCGGTCTGCGGGTTGTTGCCTCGAAGATGGTGCAACTGTCCGAGCGCGAAGCTGGCGGTTTCTATGCCGAGCACAGCGAGCGCGGCTTCTTCAAAGACCTGGTGTCCTTCATGGTTTCGGGTCCGGTTATCGTTCAGGTGCTGGAAGGCGAAGATGCCATCGCTAAAAACCGCGAGCTGATGGGCGCAACTAACCCGAAAGAAGCAGCTGCTGGCACTATCCGTGCCGATTTCGCAGTATCGATCGACGAGAACGCGGTACACGGTTCCGATTCCGAGGCGTCCGCCGCTCGTGAAATCGCCTACTTCTTCTCCGCTACCGAGGTGTGCGCGCGCATTCGCTAAGGCGACGCGTGCGAGGGTGAAGCCATGACTGAAGCTACCGGAAAAATCAATCTGCTGGGTCTGACTCAGGCAGAAATGGAACAATTCTTCGAGGACATCGGGGAAAAACGTTTCCGTGCCGGTCAGTTGATGAAATGGATTCACCACTTTGGCGTCGATGATTTCGATGTCATGAGCAATGTCAGCAAGGTCTTGCGTGAAAAGCTCAAGACCTGTGCTGAAATTCGTGGCCCGGAAGTGGTCAGCGAAGATATTTCGACTGATGGCACGCGCAAGTGGGTAGTGCGAGTGGCGTCAGGCAGTTGTGTGGAGACCGTGTATATCCCGCAAGGCTCGCGTGGCACCCTGTGTGTGTCGTCACAGGCTGGTTGCGCACTGGATTGCAGTTTTTGCTCCACTGGCAAGCAGGGTTTCAATAGCGATCTGACGGCTGCCGAAGTGATCGGTCAGGTGTGGATCGCCAATAAGTCATTCGGCAGTGTGCCGGCCAGGGTCGACCGTGCCATCACCAATGTGGTGATGATGGGGATGGGCGAGCCGTTGCTGAATTTCGACAACGTGGTCGCCGCCATGAAAATCATGATGGACGACCTCGGCTATGGCATCTCCAAGCGCAAGGTGACCTTGTCCACCTCGGGCGTGGTGCCGATGATCGATAAACTGGGCGAAGTCATCGACGTATCCCTGGCGCTGTCGTTGCACGCGCCGAACGATGAGTTGCGCAACCAGTTGGTGCCGATCAACAAGAAGTATCCGCTGGCGATGTTGCTGGCGGCCTGCCAGCGCTATGTATCGCGCCTCGGTGAGAAACGTGTACTTACAATCGAGTACACCTTGCTCAAGGACATCAACGATCAGCCTGGGCATGCTGAAGAGATGATCGCACTTCTCGAAAATGTGCCTTGCAAGATTAATTTAATCCCGTTTAATCCCTTCCCTCATTCGGGTTACGAGCGGCCGAGCAACAATGCAATCCGCCGTTTCCAGGATCTGCTGCATAAAGCCGGGCACAATGTCACCGTGCGCACAACGCGCGGCGAAGACATCGATGCTGCTTGCGGCCAGTTGGTCGGTCAGGTGATGGACCGTACTCGTCGCAGCGAACGCTACATTGCAGTGCGTGAACTGGCACTGCTCGATCTCGGTAGCGAGGCTGAAACGCCGAGTCCCGCCGCCAATCAATCTTGAAGTGAGGATGCCCATGACCCTGCGCCCAGCGCTGTTCTTGTTACTCGCCAGCCTGTTGGCTGGCTGTGTGTCGACAGGCAACGTCGACCCGATGAGAACCGGCAAGGGCCGTGATGATGCGCGTGATGCCTACATCCAGCTGGGGATCGGCTATTTGCAGCAAGGCGCTGGCGAACGCGCCAAGGTGCCGTTGAAAAAAGCACTCGACCTTGATCCATCCAGCGCTGATGCGCATGCCGCGCTGGCGTTGGTGTTTCAGCGCGAAATGGAATACAAGCTGGCCGATGAGCATTACCGCAAGGCGCTGTCTCAGCGCAGTAGCGATGCCCGGCTGCTGAATAATTATGGTGGTTTTCTGTTCGAGCAGGAGCGTTACCAGGAGGCGCTTGAGCATTATCAGAAAGCGTCCCTCGATACGCTGTACCCAGAGCGTTCGCGGGTGTTCGAGAACCTTGGCTTGACGGCCATGAAGCTCAACCAGCGAGAGCAGGCAAAGGCTTACCTGGAGCGCTCGCTGCGCCTCAATAGCCGCCAACCAAGGGCGTTGCTCGAAATGGCCGTGATTCACTTCGAGGAGCGGCAATATGTGCCGGCCCGTGGGTATTACGACAGTTACAGCCTGCTGGCCGAGCAGAATGCGCGTAGCCTGTTGCTCGGTGCGAGCCTGGCGACCATTTTCGAGGATCGCGACAAGGCTGCCAGCCTGGGCCTGCAATTGAAGCGTCTTTATCCCGGTACGCCGGAATATCAGCAATATCTGTCGGAGCAATGATGAAAGCGGCGCATCCTGAAGTTGTAACTGCCCAGCGCGTCAATCCCGGTGACTCACTGCGCGAGAGCCGCGAGGGCAAGGGTTGGACCGTCGATGAAGTGGCCGCTCAGCTCAACCTCACGCCACTGCGCTTGAGTCAGGTCGAAGCTGGAGCGTTCGATAAGTTGCCGGGCAATACCTTTGCCCGTGGCTATGTCCGTGCTTATGCAAAAATCCTCGGCATGGATCAGGAACGTCTGGTAATGGAGTTCGATCAGTTTACCGGCAGCGATGCTGTGGGCAGCGATGTGCATAGCCTGGGGCATATTGAAGAGCCAGTACGCTACTCGCAAAGCATTCTGCGCTTCGTCAGCTTTACCGCCCTGGTGGTGCTTGCTGTGGTCGGCTTCTATTGGTGGCAAGGCCAGGCCGAGCGCCATGCCAATGAGTCCCCGGTCGCCAGTTTTGAACAGTTTGAAGTGGAGGGTGCCGATGGCACGACGCAAGTTCACCCCCTGGATGAGCCGGAAGACCAGGCCGTGCTTGCAGCCCAGGGCACGACTGAGTTGAGTCTCGCACCTGCCACTGCTGAAGAAACCGCAGAGCTGAACAGCGCAGCCGAGCCGATAGCTGCCGCGGTTGAACCGGCTGCAGGGGTGGCGCAACTCGAACCAGTTGCTGTGCCTGCAGGCACGGGTGATTCGCCTGTTATTGCTGCGGGCGAGGGCAGGGTCGATGTCAATTTTGTTGCTGACTGCTGGGCCCAGGTGACTGATGCCGGTGGCACGGTGCTGTTCAGTGCGCTCAAGCGCAAGGGCGAGAGCCTGCAACTGGTCGGCAAGGCCCCCCTAGAGCTGCGGCTGGGCTTTGCCCGTGGCGCGCAAGTGAGCTACAACGGCCAGGCCGTCGACTTGGCGGCCTTTACCACGGGTGAAACCGCACGCATAAAGTTGGGTGGTCAGTAGCATGCATTGCGAATCGCCGATCAAGCGTCGCCTGACGCGCAAGATTTGGGTTGGCTCGGTCCCGGTGGGTGGTGACGCGCCTATTGCTGTTCAGAGCATGACCAATACCAATACCAACGATGTGGCCGCAACCGTGGCTCAGGTTCGTCGCCTGCAAGATGCCGGCGCCGATATCGTGCGCATATCAGTACCGGACATGGACGCTGCCGAAGCCTTTGGCCGGATCAAGCAACTGGTCAGTCTGCCGCTGGTGGCGGATATCCACTTCGACTACCAGATCGCTCTGCGGGTTGCCGAGCTAGGTGTTGATTGCCTGCGCATCAATCCAGGCAACATTGGCCGCCCAGACCGGGTCAAGGCGGTGGTCGAGGCGGCGCGTGATCGCGGTATTTCGATTCGCATCGGGGTCAACGCGGGCTCGCTTGAGAAAGATTTGCAGAAAAAGTACGGCGAGCCGACCCCAGAAGCCTTGGTTGAGTCAGCGTTGCGCCATGTCGAGCATCTGGATCGTCTGAATTTCCCGGACTTCAAGGTCAGCGTCAAAGCCTCCGATGTGTTCATGGCCGTGGAGGCTTATCGGTTGCTGTCCAAACAGATCGAACAACCGTTGCACCTGGGCATCACCGAGGCTGGTGGGCTGCGTTCCGGCACGGTGAAGTCGGCTGTGGGCCTGGGTATGCTGCTGGCCGAGGGGATTGGCGATACCATCCGTATCTCCTTGGCCGCTGACCCGGTGGAAGAGATCAAGGTCGGCTTCGATATTCTCAAGTCGCTGCGCCTGCGTTCGCGCGGGATCAATTTCATCGCCTGCCCAAGCTGCTCGCGGCAGAACTTCGATGTTGTGAAGACCATGAACGAGCTTGAAAATCGCCTGGAAGATCTGCTGGTACCGCTTGATGTAGCGGTTATCGGTTGCGTGGTCAACGGCCCGGGCGAAGCCAAAGAGGCGGACATCGGCCTGACTGGTGGCTCGCCGAGCAACCTGATCTATATCGATGGCAAGCCGTCACAGAAGCTGGGCAACGACAACCTGGTGGATGAGCTGGAAAAGCTGATACGCCAGAAGGCGGCCGAGAAGGTCGCTGCTGACGCCGCGGTTATCGTGCGCAGCTAACCCTGTTAAGGAAATGAATTGAGCAAGTCCCTGCAAGCCATCCGTGGCATGAACGATATCCTGCCCGAGCAGACTCCGCTCTGGCGTTACTTTGAAGACAGCGTGGCGTGCCTGCTGGATGGCTATGGCTATCGGCAGATCCGTATGCCGATCGTCGAGTTCACCGAGTTGTTCAAGCGTTCGATCGGCGAAGTCACCGATATTGTCGAAAAAGAGATGTACACCTTCGAGGATCGCAACGGCGACTCCCTGACCCTGCGTCCGGAAGGTACCGCCGCCTGTGTGCGCGCAGTGCTTGAGCACGGCCTGGCCGGCGGCGGGCAGACCCAGAAGCTCTGGTACATCGGGCCGATGTTTCGCCACGAGCGCCCGCAGAAGGGGCGCTATCGTCAGTTCCACCAGATCGGTGTCGAAGTCTTCAATATCGATGGCCCGGACATCGACGCCGAGTTGATCATTCTGACCTGGCGCCTATGGGGCCTGCTGGGTATTCGTGATGCGGTCACCCTGGAGTTGAACAGCCTGGGTACCAGCGCGGCGCGGGCGATCTATCGCGATGCCCTGGTCGAGTACCTCACGGCCCGAGCTGATCTGCTCGACGAAGACAGCCGTCGGCGCATGACCAGCAATCCACTGCGTGTGCTCGATAGCAAGAATGAGCAGACCCAGGCGTTGCTGGTCGATGCGCCGAAGCTGGCCGATTACCTGGACGTTGAATCGCAGGTGCATTTCGATGGCCTGAGGGCGCGTCTTGATGCGGCTGGCGTTCCCTATGTGATCAATCCCAAGCTGGTGCGTGGCCTGGATTACTACAGCAAGACGGTGTTCGAGTGGGTGACCGATCAGCTTGGCGCCCAAGGCACCGTCTGCGCGGGTGGTCGCTACGATGGCCTGGTCGAGCAAATGGGCGGTAAGCCGACGCCGGGCGTGGGCTTCGCCATGGGTATCGAGCGCCTGGTGCTGCTGATCGAAACCCTGGATAAAGTGCCGACAGAAATCGCCCGACAGGTTGATGTCTACCTGTGTGCGCTGGGTGAGCCGGCGGAACTGGCGGCGTTGACCCTGGCCGAGCGTCTGCGTGATCAGCTGCCGGGTCTGCGCTTGCAGGTCAATGCGGGCTCCGGCAGTTTCAAGAGTCAATTGAAAAAGGCCGACAAGAGCGGCGCCCTTTACGCCTTGGTCATGGGTGAAGACGAACTGGCCCAGCAAGTGGTAGGTTGCAAGCCGCTGCGCGGCCAGGGTGAACAACAAAGCATCGCCTGGGCGGCATTAGCCGAGCATTTGGCGTCCTGCGTCTTGCAGGCCTGACAGGCTGTTAAGCGTTTTAGCGAATAGGAGTAACTGGGGTGGTTTCGCGTACCGATGATGAAGAGCTGGCGGTAGTCAAGGAGTGGTGGCAGCGCAACGGCAAGCCATTGCTCACCGGCAGCGTATTGGCGCTGGTAGTGGTGTTTGGCTGGCAGGGCTGGCAGAAATACCAGACTAACCAGTCTCATGGTGCTTCGATGGTTTATCAGCAATTGCTGGAAACTGCGTTGAACCCGAGTGGCCAGCCTGATCCGGCCAAGGTTATCGAACTGGCCAATACGCTCAAAAGCGATTTTGCCGGCACTCACTATGCCCAATACGGCAGCCTGTTCGTTGCCAAAGTGGCGGTCGAATCCGGCAAGCTGGATGACGCTGTGGCCGAGTTGCAAGCGATTGTCGATAAGCCTGTGGACGACACCTTGGCTGAATTGGCCCGCCAGCGTCTGGCCCGTGTTCTGGCCGCGCAGGAAAAACTTGAAGAAGCACTCACGCTGCTTGAGGGTGATGCCGATCAGGCTTATCTCGCCAGTCGTGAAGAGCTTAAAGGCGACTTGTTGGTGCAGTTGGGGCGTAACGATGATGCCCATGCGGCCTATGTTAAAGCCAAGGCAGCGCTCGACGAAGAGGCTGCTGTCGGCGGTCTGCAAATGAAGCTTGACGATTTGGCCAAAGGGGATGCGTGACGTGATGCGTTGGAAAAATGCCGCACTGCTGGCCCTGGCCGTTTTGGCTGTGGGTTGCAGCAGCAACAGTAAGAAGGAACTTCCCCCGGCCGAGCTGCCCAAGTTCGAGAGAGAGGTGCAGCTGAACAAGGAGTGGAGCCGCTCAATTGGCAAGGGCCAGGGTAAGACATTCAACATGCTGGTCCCCGCTATCGAGGGCGACAGCATTTATGCCGCCGATGTCGAAGGCCTGGTAATGGCGCTCGACCGCATGACCGGCAAGGTTCTCTGGAAAGAAGACCTGGATCTGCCGGTTTCTGGCGCAGTTGGTAGCGGTTACGGCTTGGTGGTTGTCGGTACTCTGAAGGGCGAGATCATTGCCCTGGATGCCAGCAGCGGTGAAGAAAAGTGGCGCTCGCGGGTTACCAGCGAAGTACTGTCAGCTCCGGCGATCAATGGCGATATCGTACTGGTACAGACTCAGGATGATCGTTTGATTGCCCTGGATGCCGACACCGGTAGCCAGCGCTGGATCTTTGAAAACACCCCGGCAGTCCTGACGTTGCGCGGCACTGGCAGCCCAGTGCTGACCAATAGCCTGGCAATTGCGGGCCTTTCCAGTGGCAAGGTCATTGCACTCGATGCTCGGCGTGGCATCCCGGTTTGGGAGCAGCGCGTAGCGATTCCACAAGGGCGCTCCGAGCTTGAGCGGGTTGTAGACATCGACGGCGGCTTGCTGCTGTCGGGTGGCAATCTGTATGTTGTCAGCTATCAGGGCCGTGTTGCTGCGCTGGATATGGAAAGCGGGCGAGTGCTGTGGCAGCGTGAAGCATCCAGTTCTGTGGGCGTAGCCCAAGGCTTCGGCAACGTTTACGTCAGCCTGGCCAACGGTACTGTAGAAGGCATCGACGAGCGTTCCGCTTCGGCACTGTGGAGCAACGATGCCCTGGCGCGTCGTCAGCTGTCGGCGCCCGAAGTGTTCTCCAGCTACCTGGCCTTTGGCGATCTGGAAGGTTATCTGCACCTGATCAGTCAGGTAGATGGACGCTTTGTCGGTCGTGAGCGCATTGATAGCGATGGCCTGCGCGCTCGCCCGCTGGTGGTCGGTAATTGGCTGTATGCCTTTGGTAATGGTGGCAAACTAGTCGCGTTGACGATCAAGTGACCCACTGCTAGCCGGCGTGGCTCTGCTGCACCGCAAGGCGGTGTAGCTCGCCACGTCGAGCTGTGAATTCCGGCCGCTGCACCTGCAGCGGCTTTTGTATTTTTTGAAATAACGAAGTGGAGAGCCTAATGGTTCCCGTAATTGCCCTGGTGGGCCGCCCTAACGTCGGCAAGTCCACCTTATTTAACCGCTTGACCAAAAGCCGCGACGCGATTGTCGGCGACCTGTCCGGTCTGACCCGAGATCGCCAATACGGCGAGGCCAAGTGGCAGGGGCGAACCTATATCGTCATCGACACCGGCGGTATCTCCGGTGACGAAGAAGGTATCGACGCGAAGATGGCCGAGCAGTCGCTGCAGGCCATCGAAGAGGCCGATGCCGTGCTGTTCATGGTTGACGCGCGTGCCGGTTTGTCGGCCTCGGACCAGATGATTGGCGAGCACCTGCGCCGACGCAACAAGCAGAGCTTTTTGGTGATCAACAAGGTCGACAATATCGACCCGGATTTGGCGCGCGCCGAATTTGCTTCCATGGGCATGGGCGAGTCCCTGGCGATTGCCGGCGCTCATGGGCGCGGCATCACCCAGATGCTCGAAGCCGTGCTGGGCTCCTTCCCCAAGGATGACTCCGAACTGCAAGAAGGCGAGGAAGAGGAAGTTGTCCTCGAAGGCCAGGAAGCCAAGCGTATTCCCGGCCCGAGCGAGAAGGACGGCATCAAGCTGGCGATCATCGGCCGGCCTAACGTTGGTAAGTCGACCCTGGTCAACCGCATGCTCGGCGAAGACCGAGTGATCGTTTATGACCAGCCTGGCACCACCCGCGACAGCATCTATATTCCGTTCGAGCGCGACGACGAAAAGTACACCCTGATCGATACTGCCGGCGTACGCCGTCGCGGCAAGATCTTCGAAGCGGTAGAAAAATTCTCGGTGGTGAAAACCCTGCAGGCGATCCAGGACTCCAACGTCGTGGTATTCGTTATGGATGCCCGCGAAGGGGTGGTCGATCACGACCTCAACCTGCTTGGCTTCGTGCTGGAAAGCGGTCGCGCTCTGGTCATCGCACTGAACAAGTGGGACGGCATGGAGCCTAGCGAGCGCGATTATGTGAAGGTTGAGCTGCAGCGTCGGTTGTTCTTCGTCGACTTCGCCGACATTCACTTCATCTCGGCCTTGCATGGCACTGGCGTCGGACATCTGTACAAGTCGGTGCAGGACTCGTTCAAGTCGGCAATCACCCGCTGGCCGACCAACCGCCTGACCCAGATTCTTGAGGACGCGGTTGGCGATCACGCGCCGCCTATGGTCAACAATCGCCGGATCAAGCTGCGTTATGCTCACCTCGGTGGCGCCAACCCGCCGCTGATCGTGATCCACGGCAACCAGGTCGATTCGGTGCCCAAGTCCTATGTGCGCTATCTGGAGAACACCTACAGGCGTGTACTCAAGCTGGTCGGTACACCGATCCGCATCGAGTTCAAGGGCGGCGAGAACCCCTACGAGGGCAACAAGAACACCCTTACCGACCGTCAGGTGAACAAAAAACGCCGGATGATGACGCACCACAAGAAGGCCGAGAAGAAGCGCAAGGACAAGCGCTAGGCTTGCTGCGCTACCCTCTATAAAGGCACCTTCGGGTGCCTTTTGCGTCTCTGGTCGATCGGCTATCCTGCCGCATCAGTAGCGCTCATGCTCGGCGCTTGATCCAGGGATATCGTCAGCGATGATCATCAGCAAACTGCCCAACGTAGGCACCACCATTTTTACTCGCATGTCGCAGCTCGCCGTGGAAACCGGCGCGCTCAACCTGTCCCAGGGTTTTCCGGATTTCGACGGGCCCCAGGCGCTGCGCGAGGCGGTCGGCCGGCATATCGCCGCCGGGCATAACCAGTACGCACCGATGACCGGCCTGCCGGCCTTGCGCGAGCAGGTAGCGGCCAAGATTGCCCGCAGTTACGGCCGTCGTGTCAGCGCCGACACTGAAGTGACCATCACGCCGGGGGCGACCCAGGGGATTTTCTGTGCGATCCAGGCGCTGATTCGGCCGGGCGATGAAGTCATCGTCTTCGATCCCTGTTACGACAGTTACGAACCCTCGGTCGAGCTTGCCGGTGGTCGTTGCGTGCATGTGCCACTGGCGCTGCCGGACTTCGCCATTGACTGGCAGCGGCTGGCTGATGCCCTGAGTGACAAGACCCGCCTGATCATTCTCAACAGTCCGCACAACCCCAGTGGCGCGCTGATCTCGGCGTTTGAGCTGGACCAGTTGGCGGCGCTGATCCGTGGGTGCGATATCTACCTGATCAGTGACGAGGTCTATGAGCACCTGGTGTTCGATGGCGTCGAACACGCCAGCATCCTTGGCCACGACGAGCTGTATCAGCGTGCCTTCGTAGTCAGCTCGTTCGGCAAGACCTATCACGTCACCGGCTGGAAGACCGGCTATGTGGTGGCGCCGCCAGCTTTAAGCGTTGAGCTGCGCAAGGTGCATCAGTACGTCAGCTTCTGCGGCGTGACGCCGCTGCAATGGGCGCTGGCCGACTATATGGCCGAGCATCCTGAGCACGTCGAGCAATTGCCAGCGTTCTACCAGGCCAAACGTGATCTGTTCTGCGACCTGCTGGCCGCCTCGCGCTTTACCTTCACCCGCGCCGCTGGCACCTATTTTCAGCTGGCCGACTATTCGGCTATTCGCAGTGACCTGGATGATGTCGCCATGGCCGAGTGGCTGACCCGCGAGCATGGCGTGGCGGCGATTCCGGTATCGGTGTTCTACCAGAGCCCGCCTGCGGATTTGCGCCTGGTGCGCTTCTGCTTTGCCAAACGTGAAGACACCCTGGGGCAGGCGGCGGAGAAACTATGCGCGATATAAGCGGCTTGCCTGACCTTGAGTTGGCGCTGATCCAGACCACGCTGGCGTGGCAGGACCCGGCCGCCAATCGTGCGCATTTCGCTTGCCTGCTGGAGCAGGCGCGCGGTGCCGATCTGATCGTGCTGCCGGAGATGTTCAGCACGGGATTTTCAATGGATTGCGTGGCGTTGGCTGAGCCTGAAGATGGCCCGACCAGCCAGTGGCTGTGCGAACAGGCCCAGACGCTGCAGGCCGTGGTCACCGGCAGCCTGATTATCCAGGCCGCCGATGGCTCGTACCGCAATCGCCTGATCTGGGCGCGGCCGGATGGTAGCGTGGCGCAGTATGACAAACGTCATCTGTTCCGCATGGCAGGTGAACACAAGCACTACAGCGCCGGCACTGAGCAGGTGTTGCTGGAGGTCAACGGCTGGCAGGTGCGCCCGCTGATCTGCTACGACCTGCGTTTCCCGGTGTGGAGTCGCGATCCACAGACCACCGACCTGCTGCTCTACACCGCTAATTGGCCGGCGACGCGGCGCAATCACTGGAACCGCCTACTGCCGGCGCGGGCCATCGAAAACCTGTGTTATGTGGCGGCGGTTAACCGCATCGGCGAGGACGGCAAGGGCCACGCCTACAGCGGTGATAGCCAGGTGCTGGATTTTCAGGGTGATAGCCTGCTGGCTGCCCAGGCCAAAAATGGGGTCTTCCGTGTGAGGCTCCATGCGGCCGAGTTATCAGCCTACCGGCAGCGCTTTGCTGCCTACCTGGATGCAGATGACTTCACGTTGAGCTGAGCAAAACGCCGGGCAGTGCCCAGCGCTTTGCTTGAGTCGTTAGCTCATGGCGGGGTAGTCGGTGTAACCGGCGGCACCGCCGCCATATAAGGTAGCGCCGTCTAGCGGGTTGAGCTCGGCGCCCGCCTTAAAGCGGGCGAGCAGGTCCGGGTTGGCAATATAGGGGCGGCCATAGGCGACCAAATCAGCCAGCCCTTCCGTGATGGCTTGCTCACCACTTTCAGCTGTTTGCCCGCCTGCCAAAATCAGGGTGCCGGTATACAGATCGCGCAGGGCGCGCAGTAAGGCATCAAAACCTTCAAAAGAGCCGCCCAGCCAATCGGGACGATTGACGTGCAGGTAAGCGAGGTTGCGGCTGTTGAGTTGCTCAACCAGGTAGCTGAAAGTTTCCAGCGGGTTGGCGTCACTCACGTCGCCAAAGGTTCCCATGGGCGAAATACGAATGCCCACCTTGCGGCTGTCACCCACTGTCGCTACTGCAGCGTCCACGACTTGCAGCACCAGCCGCGCACGGTTTTCTGCCGAGCCGCCATACACGTCATTGCGCTGGTTGCTGTTGGAGCAGAGGAACTGGTCTAGCAGATAGCCGTTGGCGGCGTGCACTTCCACGCCATCAAAGCCGGCCTTGATGGCGTTGGCGCAGCCATGGGCGTAAGCCGCCACAACGCCCGGTAGTTCGTTCAACTGCAGTGCGCGCGGCATGGCCGTAGCGGCTTTATGATGGCTGCCATCGGCTTCAACCACATAGCATTCGGCATTGGCCTGAATCGCCGACGGGGCGACCGGGTCTGCCCCGTTGGGTTGCAGTAAGGGGTGGGAAATGCGACCGACATGCCAGAGCTGCAAGAAAATATGCCCCCCGGCCGCATGCACCGCCTGTGTGACGTGCTGCCAGCCTGCCACTTGCGCATCACTGTGGATGCCTGGGCTCCACGCATAGCCTTGGCCTTCAGGGCAAATCTGGCTGGCTTCACTGATGATCAAGCCTGCGTTGGCACGCTGGGCGTAGTAGCTGGCATTAAGCTCGCCTGGAACATTGCCCGCCAGGCTGCGCTGGCGCGTCAGGGGTGCCATCACCAGCCGGTTGGGTAGGGTCAGGGCGCCCAGTTGCAGTGGCGTGAACAGGTGCTTAATCGACATGAAATCTCCGTGCAGAATTGTCCAGGGGGCTGTGATAAGCCATGGCAGCTATTATGCGCGTGGCAATCTTTTTGGGAAGTACGTACGATAAAGGCTGTAACTTACTTAAAGGTAACCAATGATGGCCGAGCAGCGATCTGAAGGGGTTGAAAGCAAGTGCCTGGTGCGGGGTGATAAGGTCTACAGCACGCCAATGGATGTCACCCTGGAAGTGATTGGCGGCAAGTGGAAGGCGCTGCTGGTGTATCGGCTGCTTAACGGTCCGCTGCGTTTTTCAGCGTTGAAGCGTTTGGTGCCGGATATCACCGAGAAGATGCTGACCCAGCAGCTGCGCGAACTGGAGCGTGTTGGCGTGCTGACCCGCACGGTTTTTGCTGAGGTGCCGCCGCGGGTGGAGTATTGCGTGACCGAGCACGGAGCCACATTACAGCCGGTACTGGCCGCCATGTGTGAGTGGGGTCGTAGTCACTGCCAACAGCAGGGCGAATGAGGCTGATGGGCTATTTCAGGTCGCTATCGGGCAGGCGTCGATAGCGACCTGCGTCACTCAGGCAGCTTGTTCGGCGGCCTGGCCAATGGCGCGGTTCAAGGCGCTAAACAGCGCACGGAAGCTGGCGGTAGTGAGGTTTTCATCGATGCCGACGCCATGCAGTGCGCGGCCGCCGTTAACGCGCAGCTCAATATAAGCAGCCGCCTTGGCGTTGGTGCCGGCGCCGATGGCGTGTTCGCTGTAGTCCATGATCTCCACGGTCACCGGCAGACCGGCCACCAAAGCCTCCAGTGGGCCTTTGCCGATGCCGCGCCAGTGCTGGGTTTCACCCGCATTGACGACTTCGACATCCACCGCGCTGGTGCCGTTTTCTTCCTGCAGGCGATGGCCTTTCAGGGCGTAGGGTGCGGTGGCTTGCAGGTATTCGCGGTCAAGCAATTGGTGGATCAGCGCGGCGCTCATTTCCAGGCCGAGGCGATCGGTTTCCTTCTGCACCACCTGGCTGAACTCGATTTGCATGCGCCGCGGCAGGCAGATGCCGTATTCCTGTTCCAGCAGGTAGGTGATGCCGCCCTTGCCCGATTGGCTGTTGACGCGGATTACCGCCTCGTAGCTGCGGCCGATGTCGGCCGGGTCGATGGGCAGGTAGGGCACTTCCCAGATGCCGTCCGGGTCTTGCTGGCTGAAGCCCTTGCGGATCGCGTCCTGGTGCGAGCCGGAGAAGGCGGTGTGTACCAGGTCGCCGACATAGGGGTGGCGTGGATGCACGGGCAGCTGGTTGCACTCCTCGACCACCTTGCGCACGTTGTCGATGTCGGAGAAGTCCAGGCCCGGATGAATGCCCTGGGTGTAGAGGTTCAGCGCCAGATTGACCAGGTCGACATTGCCGGTGCGCTCGCCGTTGCCGAACAGGCAGCCTTCGACGCGATCGGCACCGGCCATCAGGCCCAGTTCGCTGGCGGCCACGCCGGTGCCGCGGTCGTTGTGGGTGTGCAGGCTGATCAGCACGCTGTCGCGGCGGCTGATATGGCGGCCGAACCATTCGATCTGGTCGGCATAGATATTCGGCGTTGAAACTTCCACGGTGGCCGGCAGGTTGAGGATCACCTTGTTCTCGGGGGTCGGCTGCCACACGTCAAGCACCGCATCGCAGACCTCCACGGCGAACTCCAGCTCGGTGGAGGTGAAGATTTCCGGCGAGTACTGGAAGGACCAGCGGGTATCCGGCTGCTGCTCGGCGCGGTTCTTGATGAGCTGTGCGGCATTCACTGCGATAGCGACCACGCCGGCCTTGTCCTGGTTGAAGACGATACGGCGGAAGCTCGGCGCGGTGGCGTTGTAGACGTGGACGATGGCCTGCTTTGCCCCGACCAGCGATTCGAAGGTGCGGTTGATCAGGTCTTCGCGGGCCTGGGTCAGTACCTGAATAGTGGTGTCGTCAGGGATGTGACCCCCTTCGATCAGCTCGCGGACGAAGTCGAAGTCGGTCTGTGAGGCTGAGGGGAAGCCCACTTCAATCTGCTTGATACCGACCTGCACCAGGGTCTTGAAGAAGCGCATCTTCTTCGCCGCATCCATCGGCTCGATCAGTGACTGGTTGCCGTCGCGTAAGTCCGAGCTGCACCAGATCGGCACCTCGGTGATGGTCTTCGATGGCCAGGTGCGATCGGGCAGGTTGATCGCCGCAAAGGCGCGGTATTTGCTGGATGGGTCTTTGAGCATGCTCATGGTGCAGTCCTTTTAGCGGCGGCCGCAGATGGGTGGCCAGGCGAAATCGAGTAAGTGAGGCAGGCGCAGTCGTTGACTGACCAGGCAAAGACGGGCGTGTTGCCGCAGCAGAATGTGGGTGCGGGTTGTGCTCATGGCGTCAACCGTAACCAGTGAGGTCAAAGCTGGCAAGTAACTGGAAAAAAATGGTGATAAAGCGCGTTTTTAGCCAATAGGAGCAATTTATTTGCGCGTAAGCCTGCGCGGCTGAGCGCTGATTGCGCAATCAATCGCACTGGCTTTCAGTATGAGTCGTCCTCGGCTTACAGCGCAGGCAGGGCGACGGGGCTGGCCTTCAGTGCGCGCATGTCTGCACCACTCGGGTGTTGGAATACGCGCAAGCCAAACTCGGGCAGGATCGCCAGCAGGTGGTCGAAGATGTCCGACTGGATGCTTTCGTAGCTGCCCCAGGCGATGGTGTTGGTGAAGCAGTACAGCTGCAGCGGCAGGCCATCGGCGGTCGGGCTGAGTTGACGCACCAGTTGGGTCATCTCCTGATGAATGCCCGGATGCTGGCGCAGGTAATGTTCTGCGTAGGCGCGAAAGGTGCCGATGTTGGTGATCCGGCGGGTGTTGGCTGGCTCCTCGGCGTCTTCGGCCAGGGCGCTGTTCCAGCTCAGCAACTCGCTGTGCTTGTGCTTGAGGTAGTGCCTGAGCAGGCTGATGCGTTGCAGGCGCGTGACTTCCTCGGGGCTAAGAAAGCCGATGCTGGTCTGGTCGAGGTACAGGCTGCGCATGATCCGCCGGCCGCCGGACTCCTGCATGCCGCGCCAATTCTTGAATGGATCGCTGATAAAGCGCTTGGTCGGGATGCTGGTGATGGTTTTGTCCCAGTTCTGCACCTTGACGGTGTGCAGGGCGATGTCGATCACGTCACCGTCGGCATTCAGTTGCGGCATTTCTATCCAGTCACCGACGCGGATGATGTCGCTGGAGGAGATCTGTACGCTGGCTACCAGTGACAGGATGGTGTCCTGGAAAATCAGCATCAAAACGGCGGCCATGGCGCCAAGGCCGGAGAGCAGGATCAGCGGCGAGCGGTCGATCAGGGTGGCGATAATCAGGATGCTGGAGACCACATACAGGATGATCTTGACCACCTGCAGGTAGCCTTTGATCGGATGCAGGTGAGCATCCTTGCGGCGCTGATGAAGCAAGTTGGCGATGTCCAGCAGCGCGCTCAGGGCCAGGGCGATGGTCAGCACGATAAAGCCGCTGCAGACGTTGCGCACCACCGCTACAGCAGCCTCCGGCAGGCCGGGTATGGCGGCGACGCCCGCAGACAAGACCAGTGCCGGGACAATGTTCGACAGGCGCTTGATAATGCCGAAGTCCTGCGCCTGGGCATCGCTGGCCTGGCGCAGCAGGTGGTACAGGCCGCGCACCAGAATGCGCTTGACCAGCCAGTTGGACAGCCATGCCGCAATGATCAGCAGGACAGAAAACGTCAGGGTTTGCAGTTCTGGGTGAGCGTTCAGCCAGTCGAGCCAGCTATTGAATTCGTTACCCATGGTTCAACTCCAGGTGCAGGTTTCGGTGCGCGCCTTGCAGCCTGCGGTGAACAGGATGCAGGCGAGCACCTGTACGTATCAGCGAATGAAGGTCTTGCTCACTTCACGAAACAGTTGGTTGCCGGCGTGTTCCAGCCATTCGAAGGCGACCATTTCCCGCGACACGATGCTCGCGCCAGCTTGCTGCATGCGCGCCAGGGCCAGGGTTTTGTCAGAGGCCTGACGCGAGCCGACGGCCTCCGCGACGACAAAGACCTGACGGCCCTGGGCAAGCAGGTCGAGTACCGTCTGCAGTACGCAGACATGCGCTTCGCTGCCGCACACCACGAACTGCGCACGTTCACCGCCAGGGCGCTGGAGCAGCTCGCCTTCGCTGACTGCAGAAAAATGCAGCTTCTCGATGATGGCCGAGGCCTGGTGGCCATCGCGCAAGGAGGGGATCGTTTGCCCCAGCCCTTTGCTGTACTGCTCGGTGAGGAGCACGGGCACGCCGATGTGCTGCGCCACCTGCTGCAACCACAGGGCATTTGCAGCCAGTGCGGCGTTGTCATGGATGACCGGAAACAGACGGGCCTGAATGTCGATAATCAGCAGGGTTGAAGTCTCGGCTTTAATGCGCATCGGCAGTCCCTCGTTATGGATAAGTCACTGGAACACGTTCATGTTTCAGGGTTTGAAGGCACCGATAAAAATCGCCGGGTCGATGCGCGCATCATTCAGGCTGACGTTCCAGTGCAGGTGCGGGCCGGTGGCGCGGCCGGTGGCACCGACCTTGCCGAGCACACCGCCGCGCGGCAGTTCATCGCCGAGCTTCACGCCGATTTCCGAGAGGTGGCAGAACATGCTGATCAGGCCCTGGCCGTGGTCGACAAACACGGTCTTGCCGTTAAAGAAGTAGTCGCCGATCAGAATCACCGTGCCAGCCGCCGGCGCCTTGATCGGCGTACCGCGGTTAGCAGCGAAGTCCAGCCCGGAGTGCGGGTTGCGCTCCTCGCCATTGAAGAAGCGGCGCAGGCCAAAGGGGCTGGACAGCGGCCCGTTGACCGGCTTGTCGAACAGCAGGTTACTCGGCTGGCGGGCGCTGAACTGTTGGTAGGCGCGGGTCTGTTCGGTCAGTTCGCGCTCGATGCGTTTCAGGTTGGCCGGGTTGGGGTTGACCTGCTGCTGGTTCTTGATGGTGATGCGCTGCTCGACATAATGCTTGCTGCCCACCTGGAAGCTCAGGGTCTGGCTGCCGTTGACGCTGATCTGCTGGCTGCCGGGTTTGCTGCTCAGCGGGATGCCGACGATGGCGATCCAGCGCTGCTGATCTTCATGGATCACCAGCACGGGTTTGCCTTGATAGCGAACCGTGGGTGTGCTGCTTGCAGGCCCCAGATCAACCACGGCCACGCCGCCGGGCACGGGTTTGTTGAGCAGTCGGCTGATAAAGCCTTCGGCGTGGACGGGCAGGGCGAGGCAGAGCAGAGTGAGTAGAGTGAACAGGCGCATTGAATATCCGTAGGGTGGCTAACGCGAAGCGTATCCACTGGTATAAAAAGGTCAGTCGAGCAGCGACAGGGTTACCGGCTGCAGATGGTTGTCTTCGACCCGCACATCCAGCTCGCCTTCGCCCAGCCGTGCTTTCAGGCGCTGGCCGGGGTGGGTGTCGGCGGCGCTGCGCACAGCCCGGCCGCGTTCGTCGAGCAGGATGCTGTAGCCGCGACCGAGGGTCGCCAGCGGGCTGACTACCTGCAAGGTCTGCACCTGGGCCTGCAGTTGCAGGCGGCGCTCCTTCAAGCCTTCGCGCATCGCCCGCGGCAGCCGTTCGGCGAGGCTGCCCAGGCGCTGGCGCAACAGCTGCAGCGTGCGCTCGGGGTGCTGGCCAGTCAGTCTGGTTTGCAGGCGGGCCAGGCGTTCGCGGCGATTGTTGAGTTGGCGCTCGAAGGCCCGCGCCAGGCGCATTTCCAGGTCATCCAGGCGCTGGGCGTGCTGGCGCAGGCGTTCACCTGGATGGCGCAAGCGCCGCTGTAAGCCTTCCAGGCGCATACGCTCACGCTCCAGACGGTGCTGCATGCGCATGATCAAGCGGCGTTGCAGGCTGTGCAGGCGTTGCACCAGCTCACTGGTGTCGGGTGCCAGCAGTTCGGCGGCGGCCGAGGGGGTTGGCGCGCGCACGTCGGCGACAAAGTCGCAGATGGAGACGTCGGTTTCATGACCCACGGCGCTGACGATGGGCGTGTTACAGGCAGCCACGGCACGCGCCACGGTTTCTTCGTTGAAGCTCCAGAGATCTTCCAGGGAACCACCGCCGCGGGCCAGGATCAGCGCATCGAAGCCCTGGCGGTCGGCCAACTGCAGGGCGCGGATGATCTGCCCGTTGGCCTCGCGGCCTTGCACGGCAGTGGGGATCAGGGTCAGTTCGATCTGCGGGGCGCGGCGGCGGAACACGCTGATGATGTCGCGAATCACTGCGCCGGTGGGCGAGCTGATGATGCCGATGCGCTTGGGGTGCGCCGGCAGGGCGACTTTGCGCTCAGTGGCGAACAGGCCCTCGGCGCTGAGCTTTTCCTTCAGGGCTTCGAAGGCCAGGCGCAGGGCGCCGTCGCCGGCCGGCTCGATACTGTCGAGAATCAGCTGGTAATCGCCACGTCCTTCAAACAGCGAGACCTTGCCGCGAACCTTGACCGCCAGACCGTCGCGCAAGGCTTGACGGACTTTGGCCGCGTTCTGTCGGAACAGAGCGCAGCGCACCTGGGCCTGACTATCTTTAAGGGTGAAGTAAATATGCCCGGAGGCTGGCTTGGCCAGGTTGGAGATTTCCCCCTCGACCCAGATCCCGGAGAACACATCTTCAAGCAACAGGCGTGCGCGGTTGTTGAGCTGGCTGACGCTGAGCACTTCACGGTCGAGGTTCAGGCGTTGGAACGGGTCTTTGATCATGTGCGGCATGATAAAGGCTTTGCCGGGCCGGCCATAGGCTGTTTGCCTTGACCCGTGGCGTTTGGGCATTAAGCTGCGCGGTTTTTACCCACGATCAGAGTCCTGTCATGAGCGATCAGCAAGCCATCATCGTGCCGAAAATTTCCAGCTTCCCCGGGCATGAGGCCAGGGCGCGGGCAATCGTGCGCTGGCTGGTGCAGCAGAATGTCATCGAGGAGCAGTTGAGCACGTGCGGCCGCACGTTCAACAAAATGGCGTATGGCATTGCGCCGGGTGCCCGGCGGGTAGTCGAGCAGCCGCAGCTGTTGCCTTTCGCTCAGCCCGTCAATGGCCTGGAGATTGTCTACAAGCGCAGCATCTACACCCCGCTGCATGACTTTCATGAAGAGGCCGGTTGCCCGCAGTGTCGCAAAGAGATCGGTGTCGAACTGTTCGATCGTCTGGAGGAATGGATGCCCGGCCATACCGACACATTTACCTGCCCGCTCTGCGGTCACGAAGACGACATCAACGGTTTTCTGTTTTTACAGCCCTGCGGCTTTTCCAATCTGGGTTTTATCTTCAACAACTGGGCGGAGGCGGCTTTCACACAGGGTTTTCTCGACGAATTCGCCGCGCGTCTGGGCTATCCGGTTTCTGTGGTGCGTGTCGACCTTTGAGGGGACTCGTCCTTGAGTCAAAACCTTGCCGGACGCGCGATTAAAAATCGACGCTGGCCGACAAGCGCAACTCACGTGGCTCGCCGACGGCGACGCGCAGGTTGCCGCCGCTGGAGGGGTAGTACTCTCGGTTGAACAGGTTGCGCGCGTTTAGCTGCAGGCGGGTCTTGTCGCCCAGTAGCTGGCTTTCCCAGCTGATGAATGCATCGGCCACGCTGTAGCTGTCCAGCCAGAAGCTGTTGGCGTTATCGCCTGCGCGTTCGCCTACGTAACGCGCGCCGCCGCCAACCCGCCATTGTCCGGCGTCGCTGGGCAGCGCCAGGTGGTGGGTCAGGTACAGGCTGGCGATATTCTGCGCAGCATTGACCAGCTGGTTGCCCTGGTTGGCTGGGTCGTCGAGGATTTCCGTGTCGGTGTAGGCATAGGTGCCGAGCAGCTCCCAGCGCTCGGCAATGCGCCCGCTGATGTCGATTTCCACGCCCCGCGAACCGACCTTGCCGGCCGCCAGCGAGGTGCCGTTGTCGCTGACCACAACGTTGTCTTTCTCGATGTCGAATACTGCGGCGCTGGCCGTGAGGGCGTTGCCCAGGTCGAGCTTGATGCCCAGTTCATAGCTGCGACCTTGTTCCGGGTCGAACGCCTGGCCAGTGTCAGCGTCAGAGGCGTTGGGCACGAATGAACGGCTGTAGTTGCCGTACAGCGAGACCTGCTGATTGAACTGATAGACCAGGCCACCGAACGGCAGGAGCGTGCTGTCTTGGCGATCGGTGGTCTTGACGTAGTTGTCGCCGCGGCCTTGTTCGACCCGTTGCTCAAAGTGCTGGTAACGGCCACCGGCCACCAGAATCCACTGCTCATCGAGATGCCAGTTGTCCTTCACATACAACGAGCGCGAGTGCAGTTCATCACTTCTGTCGCTCTGCACGTTACTGATCAGCGACGGCTCGGCAAGGTTGCCGTAGACCGGGCGGTAGATATTGAAGCCGCTAACCGCCGGGCCGCGGTAGGTATCGCCGCGGAAGTTGTCGACCCGCTCGGTGTCCATGCCCAGCAGCAGGTCATGCTGTTGGCCTAACACGTTGGCGTTGCCGATCCAGTCCCAGGCCAAATACTGGGTCTGGTTGTCGTGTTCGCTGCCGTCGGCGCGGCGGCTGAGTGCGCCGGTGGTGGCGTTAAGCGCGTTGGGCCGCGCTTCGGCGTAGTCGTAGCGCTCGTTGTTCCAGCCGTAGGTCAGGCGGCTTAGCCAGTCCGGGTTGAGTTGGTACTCGGCCTTGGCGGTAAACAGCTCATCGGTGCCTTCGGCTTTGGACCAGCGCTCGTTAAAGCGCGCGTTGTAGGTGGTCTTCGCCGGTTTGCCGTTGACGATCACCGTGCCGCGATCCACCGGTGTCGAGTATTCCTTGTGCTCGTAAGCCAGGGTGACGCGCAGGTCATCGCCGGTCCAGCTCAGGGAGGGCGCGATCAGGGTGTGGCTGTCTGTGCCGAAGTTGCGCCAGTAGTCCTCGTGCTGCCGTTCGGTGATCAGGCGGTAAGCGAAGCCGCTGTCGCCCAAGGGGCCTGTGGTGTCGAAGGACAGGTTGCCGCCGCCAAAGCTGGAGTGTTCGCCGCTCACTTGGCTAAAACGATGGTATTCGGGTTGCTTGCTGAGCACGTTGATCAACCCGCCGGGCTCCAGTGCGCCATAGAGCAGGGAGGCTGGGCCCTTGAGCACTTCTACGCGCTCACTGGTGGCGCTGAAGTTGCGCGACAGGCTGGAGCGGATGCCGTCACGCAGGATTGAGCCGTCGGCGTTGCTGCCGAAACCACGTTTGACGAAGCCGTCCTGGGTGCCGGCCAGGGTATTACTCTGGGTGATGCCACTGACGAATTTCATTGCATCGTCCAGCGAACGCACCTGGTAATCCTCGATGGCTTGCGGCGTCACCACTTGCACCGATTGCGCTTCTTGCTTGAGTGGTACCGAGGATTTGCCCGCGGTGCTGG
Organism: Pseudomonas sp.; assembly: GCF_030683065.1. Classification (GTDB taxonomy): domain Bacteria; phylum Pseudomonadota; class Gammaproteobacteria; order Pseudomonadales; family Pseudomonadaceae; genus Aquipseudomonas. The sequence goes on along the minus strand of NZ_JAUXMX010000024.1, from coordinate 73,033 downwards.
CGGTTTTTGCCTGGTAGCCTTGCTCGACTGTACGTGGCGCGACGATTTCCTGGCTGGGCAGTTGCAGTTCTGCCGCAGTCTGTTGCGCCAACGACTGTGCTGTGGGTAGGAAACCGAACGCAATCAGGGCAGATTTACGGCCGAGGGCGGCGAGATTTGCGAAGGTAGGGGGCATTGGTGTCTCGGGATTTTTCATTAGTGAGAATCATTATTTTATGCGTATTGCTCCTATTACGACCAGTGCGCTGAAATGCGTGTGCGCGCAAGGCATTCTTTGCATTGAGTGAGGTGGCTCTGCTGAGTATAATGGCGCGCTTCCAATTTCCCGCTCGGGAGCCCCCGCCATGCTGCGTATCAGTCAAGAAGCTCTTACCTTCGACGACGTTCTACTTGTTCCTGGTTACTCCGATGTTCTGCCGAAGGATGTCAATCTCAAGACTCGCTTGACTCGCGGTATTGAACTGAATATCCCGCTGCTTTCCGCTGCAATGGACACTGTTACCGAAGCCCGTCTGGCGATTGCCATGGCTCAGGAAGGTGGCATTGGCATTATTCATAAGAATATGACCATCGAGCAGCAGGCTTTCGAGGTGCGCAAGGTCAAGCGCTACGAGTCTGGCGTGGTTAAAGACCCGATCACTATCGAGGCGGCTGCCACGGTTGGCGATCTGTTCGACCTGACTCGGCAGAACAACATCTCCGGCGTGCCGGTGCTGCACCACGGTGACCTGGTCGGCATCGTCACCAGCCGTGACGTGCGTTTCGAGACCGACATGAGCGCCAAGGTGCGCGACGTGATGACGCCCAAAGAGCGTCTGGTCACGGTCAAGGAAGGCGAAGACACCCAGGTCGTGCGCAAGCTGCTGCACAAACATCGCATTGAGCGCGTACTGATCGTCGACGACCAGTACCGCCTTAAAGGCATGATGACCGTCAACGATATCGAGAAGGCCAAGGCCTATCCGCTGGCCAGCAAGGACGACCAAGGTCGTCTGCGCGTTGGCGCTGCGGTCGGTACTGGCGCCGATACCGGCGACCGGGTTGCTGCGCTGGTGGCGGCAGGTGTCGATGTAATCATCGTCGACACTGCCCACGGCCACTCCAAGGGCGTGATCGACCGCGTGCGCTGGGTCAAGCAGAATTTCCCTGACGTACAGGTGATCGGCGGCAACATCGCCACCGGCGATGCCGCCAAGGCCCTGGTCGAGGCTGGCGCCGATGCGGTCAAGGTCGGTATCGGTCCAGGCTCGATTTGCACCACGCGTATCGTTGCCGGGGTTGGCGTACCGCAGATTTCCGCAGTGGCCAATGTGGCTGCGGCACTCGAAGGTACAGGCGTTCCATTGATCGCCGACGGCGGTATCCGCTTCTCCGGTGACCTGTCCAAGGCCATCGTTGCCGGAGCCTCCTGCGTAATGATCGGTTCGATGCTGGCCGGTACCGAAGAAGCGCCGGGCGAAGTCGAGCTGTTCCAGGGTCGCTCCTACAAGGCTTATCGCGGCATGGGCTCGCTGGGCGCCATGTCCCAGGCTCAGGGTTCCTCGGATCGCTACTTCCAGGACTCCTCCGCCGGTGCCGAGAAGCTGGTGCCGGAAGGCATTGAAGGCCGTGTGCCCTACAAGGGCGCGATGGGCGCTATCGTTCATCAGATGATGGGCGGCTTGCGTGCCTCCATGGGTTACACCGGCTGCGCGACCATCGAAGAGATGCGCAGCAAGCCGGAATTTGTGCGCATCACGGGTGCCGGCATGGCCGAGTCCCACGTGCATGACGTACAGATCACCAAAGAGGCACCGAACTACCGCGTCGGCTGAAAATTCGATTTGCCGCTGCTGCGCTCGCGACGTGGCAAATCGATTTTTGAAAAATATCTAGTCACGGGGCTGTTCGATTCAGCCCCGTGTCATTTGTGAATTCCGCTACGAGAGACGGCCATGGCTCATCCTGACATTCATGCCCACCGCATTTTGATCCTCGACTTCGGTTCCCAGTACACCCAGCTGATCGCTCGTCGTGTGCGCGAGATCGGTGTGTATTGCGAGCTGCATCCGTTCGACATGAGCGATGAGGACATTCGCGCCTTCGCGCCGCGCGGCATCATCCTCGCCGGTGGCCCTGAGTCGGTACACGAAGCCGACAGCCCGCGTGCACCGCATGCGGTGTTTGAGCTTGGCGTGCCGGTATTGGGCATCTGCTACGGCATGCAGACCATGGCCGAACAGCTCGGTGGCAAGGTGCAGGGCTCGGATGTGCGCGAGTTCGGTTATGCGCGCGTCGACATCGTTGGCAAGAGCCGCCTGTTGCAGGGCATCGAAGACCATGTCGACGACGACGGCGTGTTTGGTCTGGACGTCTGGATGAGTCACGGCGATAAGGTTACCGAGCTGCCAGAAGGGTTCCATATTCTTGCCAGCACCCCGAGTTGCCCGATCGCCGGGATGTGCGATGACGCGCGCGGCTACTACGGCGTGCAATTCCACCCGGAAGTGACCCACACCAAGCAGGGCGGGCGCATTATTTCGCGTTTCATCCTCGACATCGCCGGCTGCCAGGCCCTGTGGACACCGTCGAATATCGTTGAAGACGCCATCGCCAGCGTGCGCGCCCAGGTTGGTAGCGCCAACGTGCTGCTCGGCCTGTCCGGCGGGGTAGATTCCTCGGTCGTCGCCGCGCTGCTGCACAAGGCCATTGGCGACCAGTTGACGTGTGTGTTCGTCGACAACGGCCTGTTGCGCCTGCACGAAGGCGAGCAGGTGATGGCCATGTTCGCCGAGAACATGGGCGTCAAGGTGATCCGTGCCAATGCCGAAGAGCAGTTCCTCGGCAACCTGGCCGGCGAAGCGGACCCTGAGAAGAAGCGCAAGATCATCGGTCGTACCTTTATCGATGTCTTCGACGCCCAGGCCAGCAACCTGGATAACATCAAGTTTCTCGCCCAGGGCACCATCTACCCGGACGTGATCGAGTCGGCCGGCGCGAAAAGCGGTAAGGCTCATGTGATCAAGTCGCACCACAACGTGGGCGGCCTGCCGGAAGAAATGAACCTGAAACTGGTCGAGCCGCTGCGCGAACTGTTCAAGGACGAAGTGCGTCGCCTGGGTCTCGAACTCGGTCTGCCGTACGACATGGTCTACCGCCATCCATTCCCCGGCCCTGGCCTGGGTGTGCGCATCCTTGGTGAAGTGAAAAAGGAATACGCCGACATCCTGCGTCGCGCCGACCACATCTTTATCGAAGAACTGCGCAAGGCCGACTGGTACCACAAGGTCAGCCAGGCGTTCGTGGTGTTCCAGCCGGTGAAATCGGTGGGCGTGGTTGGTGATGGCCGTCGCTACGCTTGGGTCGTGGCCCTGCGTGCGGTAGAAACCATCGACTTCATGACCGCGCGCTGGGCGCACCTGCCCTACGAGCTGCTGGAAACCGTCAGCGGCCGCATCATCAACGAAATCGAAGGCATCTCCCGCGTCACCTACGACGTCTCGAGCAAGCCGCCAGCGACGATTGAGTGGGAATGATCTGAAAACAAGGGCAGCCCAGGCTGCCCTTGTTGTTTCTGTGCTGCGGCATTCTGTCCGTTTTTCGGGGTCGTCAGTCCCGTTGTTTAAATGAGAAGATATTGCAATTGGTAGTCCGGCTTAAGGCTGGATTGATATCTTCCCGGAGTGCATCCGGGCTACGGGAACCCTTATGTCCTTTACCCGCAGGCAAATCCTTATCGGCCTGAGTGGCCTTGGCGTCGCCGGGCTTGGTGCCGGCGGCGTGCGCTACTGGCTGGGCCGTCCTGAGAATGTGGCGACCCATGACTATGAGCTGATCGCCGCGCCGCTGGATCTTGAGCTAGTGCCGGGGCATGTCACGCCGGCTTGGGCCTACGGTGGTCAGGCGCCGGGGTTGGAGCTGCGCTGCCGTCAGGGCGAGCGCTTGCGCGTGCGCTTTATTAACAAGCTGGAAGTGCCGACCACCATTCACTGGCACGGCATTCGCCTGCCATTGGCGATGGACGGCGTGCCCTATGTGTCGCAGTTGCCGGTGTTGCCGGGCGAATACTTCGATTACGACTTCATTACCCCGGATGCCGGTAGCTTCTGGTACCACCCGCATGTCGCCAGCGGCGAGCAACTGGGTCGCGGTCTGGTCGGTGCCTTGATTGTCGATGAGCGTGAGCCGACGGGCTTTCGCCATGACCACACGCTGAGTCTGAAAAACTGGCATATCGATGAGCGGGGTGGGTTTACCGCGTTCAGCGTACCGCGTGAAGCCGCGCGGGGTGGCACGCCGGGGCGGCTGAGTACGGTCAATGGTGTGCACGCTCCGACCCTGGATCTGCCTGCGGGGCAGGTGGTGCGTCTGCGCTTGCTCAATCTGGATAACACGCTGACCTATCGTCTTAATCTGCCCGGCGCGGACGCGCGAATTTATGCGCTGGATGGTAATCCGGTCGAGCCGCGGCCGCTGGGCGATGAGTATTGGCTGGGGCCAGGCATGCGTATTGAGCTGGGGCTGAAAGTGCCGGCGGCTGGTGTTGAGTTATCGCTGCGTAATGGTCCGTTGCGCCTGGCTACCTTGCGCGCGGTGCCAAGCGCTGATGTCGCGGGTGAGTGGCCGCCAGCGCTGCCGGCCAATCCGATTGCCGAACCGGATTTGGCCGCTGCCGAAACCCTGAGCTTCAACTTCGAGTGGGCCGGGGCCGTTTCTGTGGGGTTGGAGCAGGGTGCGGCGCACAGTTTTTGGCAGATCAATGGCCAGGCCTGGGATATCAGCGACAAGACCTGTGCTGATCGGCCGATTGCCAGCCTGCAACTGGGCAAGAGCTATATCTTCGAGCTGCGCAATCTCAGCCAGTATCAGCACCCGATTCATTTGCACGGCATGACCTTCAAGGTGCTGGCCTCGAACCGCAAGAAAATCATTCCCTACTTCACCGATACCTACCTGCTGGGCAAAAACGAGCGCGCACGGGTGGCGCTGGTCGCTGATAATCCCGGGATGTGGATGTTTCACTGTCACGTGATCGACCATATGGAAACCGGCCTAATGGCTTCCATCGAGGTGGCGTGAGCATTTCCGTAGGGTGCGCCGTGCGCACCATTGCAAGGATTGGCGCAAGGGCTGGCCTGACGAGACTATGAAAAAACTACACATCATCGACCGTAGTCGCGACGCTGATTTCATGCGCGAGGCCCTGGCCTTGGCCGCCGAGGGTGCAGTCCTGGGCGAGGTGCCGGTCGGCGCAGTGCTGGTGCAGGATGGCGTGATCATCGGGCGTGGCTTCAATTGCCCGATTTCCAGTCATGACCCCAGCGCCCATGCCGAAATGGTGGCGATCCGCGCCGCTGCGCAGGCGGTCGACAACTACCGCCTGCCGGGCAGTACCCTGTATGTGACCCTTGAGCCGTGCAGCATGTGCGCTGGGCTGATCGTCCATGCACGCATTCAGCGAGTGGTGTATGGCGCCACCGAGCCCAAGGCCGGGGTGGCGTTGAGTCGTGGCGAGTTCTTCAGTCAGGCGTTTCTCAATCATCGGGTGATGATCGAGGGTGGGGTGCTGGCGGATGAGTGCAGTGCGGTGCTCAGCGAGTTTTTCAAAGCGCGCCGCGCCGCCCGCTAGAGCGCTCTCAGCGCTGCAGCCAGTCGGCGTGTAGCCCGAATAAGCCTAAGCGCAATCCGGGGATGGGCAGGCGCAGGCTACCCCGGATGGAGTCCGGGCTACCCAGTCGGTGCGATTCGCCGTGATGGGTATCGCTGCGCTCAAACCTACGCGGCCCGCCACATCCTACAAGAGCCCGACATCGCCGCTCCGTAGGATGGCGTTGAGCGCAGCGATACCCATCGGTAGTCATGCATGCGGATTGCACGCTACGAGCCGCTAGAACCTGCGGGCAGGTAATGCGGGGGCTTCATCCGGCATGCGCTACAGCGGCGCCAGTTCTTCGGGCGGCGGCGTCTTGTTTACCCCGGGCGTATGCAGGCTGCCAGCGGCCATTTGACCACCCTCCAGCTGCGGTTGGGTGACCCAGGTGAGAATGTCGTAATAGCGGCGAATGTTGCGCACAAAATGCACCGGCTCGCCGCCGCGGGCATAGCCATAGCGGGTTTTGCTGTACCACTGTTTCTGTGAGAGGCGCGGCAGGATCTTCTGCACGTCCAGCCATTTGTTCGGGTTGAGGCCCTCGGCTTCGGTAAGTTTGCGCGCATCTTCCAGGTGGCCGCCGCCGACGTTGTAAGCGGCCAGGGCGAACCAGGTACGATCTGGCTCCTCGATGCTCTTGGGTAGCTGGTCCTTGACGTAGACGATGTACTTGGCGCCGCCGTCGATGCTCTGTTTAGGGTCGAGCCGATTGGACACGCCCATGGCCTGGGCGGTGCGCAGGGTCAGCATCATCAGGCCGCGCACCCCGGTTTTCGAGGTGGCGGTTGGTTGCCAGAGTGATTCCTGGTAGCCCATGGCTGCCAGCAGGCGCCAGTCGACCTGATTGGCCTGCGCCGCCAGGCGGAAATCCTTCTCGTAGCGGGGCAGGCGTTGTTGCAGGTGCTTGGCAAAGGTGTAGGCGCCGACGTAACCGAGTACATCTACATGGCCGTAGTAGCGTTCTTTCAAGCGCTGCAGGCTGCCATTCTGTTGGGCGCGGTCAAGGAAGCGGTTGACCTCGTCGAGCAGGCTGCTGTCTTCGCCGGGGGCGACGGCCCAGGCCAGGTTCTGCGAGTCGCCGAGGTCGAAAGCCACCCGCACATTGGGGAAGTACACCTGGTTCATTGCCAATTCGTTGGAGTCGACCAAGGTCAGGTCGATTTGCCCTTCGTCGACCATGCGCAGCAGGTCGACCACTTCTACCTCTGCCGATTCTTCGTACTCTAACTCTGGCATTTCAACCTTTAACTCGGCCAGTTGCTCGGCGTGGCTGCTGCCCTTGAGTACCAGGATGCGCTTGCCGATCAGCTCGGAGGGGCGAGTGGGCCGTCGCTGGCCGTTGCGATAGATGATTTGCGGAGTGACTTCCAGGTAAGGCAGGGAGAAGCGAGCAACCTGCTGCCGTCCGTCGCTTTCGACCAGTCCGGCGGCGGCCAGCACCGGACCATTTTCCTTGCTTAGGCTGGTGAATAGTTCGTCGAGGTTGTCGGCAGTCTCGATTTGCAATTCCAGACCCAGGTCGTCGGCAAAGCGTTTGACCAGCTCGTACTCGAAGCCGGTTTCGCCGTTGCGGTCCTGGAAATAGGTGGCCGGGCTATTGCGGGTGATCACCCGCAGTACACCCTCCGCCTTGACGCGCTCTAGGGCGCTAGGGGCTTCAGCGCAGCTGGCGAGTAGCAGGAGGATTCCGATCGCTGACAGCCAGTGAGCGCAGCGTGTGCGGAACGCAGATTGGGCAAACATTGCCGCAGTATACGCAAAGCGTGCTGCTCGCCATATATCGACAGTGCAGGCAATAGTTCTGGCGTCGCTACGGGTGCCGTGGTCTGCGCTTTAGGCTAGAATATGCGGCCTCCAAGAACCTGTTCTGGCGCTCGCGATCTAGAGTTCGCTTGCTACACCGGCCGCCGACGCGCAGCAGACCCGGGACAGTTCGACGTACACCCCCTTCTCAGAGGCTGTTCTCCATGTTGATCCTGCGCGGCGCTCCCGCCCTTTCTGCTTTCCGCCACGGTAAATTGCTCGAGCAACTGACCAGCAAAGTACCCGCTGTGACTGGGCTGTACGCCGAGTTTGCGCATTTTGCCGATGTCACCGGGGTGCTCAGCGCCGATGAAGAGCAGGTGCTGGCCCGTCTGCTGAAGTACGGCCCGAGTGTGCCCGTGCAGGAGCCCAGTGGTCGTCTTCTGCTGACTATTCCGCGTTTCGGCACCATCTCGCCCTGGTCGAGCAAGGCCAGCGACATTGCGCGCAACTGCGGTCTGGCGAAGATTCAGCGCATCGAGCGCGGCATCGCCTACTACGTTGCCGGCGAGTTGGACGAAGCTCAGATGCAGCAGGTCGCAGGCTTGCTGCATGACCGCATGACCCAGCTGGTATTGAATGATGTGCAAGGCGCTGCGGCGTTGTTTCGTCACGCCGAGCCCCGGCCGTTGGCCGCAGTAGATGTGCTCGGTGGCGGCCGCGCGGCCCTGGAGCAGGCCAATGTGGAGCTGGGCCTGGCTTTGGCCGAAGACGAAATCGATTACCTGGTCAGCAGCTTCAATGATCTGGGGCGCAATCCGCACGACATCGAACTGATGATGTTCGCCCAGGCCAACTCCGAGCATTGCCGGCACAAGATCTTCAATGCCAGCTGGGACATCGACGGCGAAAGCCAGGAAAAATCGCTGTTCGGCATGATCAAGAACACCCATGAGCTGCACAGCGAAGGCGTGCTGTCGGCCTATAAAGACAATGCCGCGGTGATCGTCGGCCACACGGCCGGGCGTTTTTACCCGGACGCGGAAACCCGCCAGTACGGCGCTCATCAGGAGCCGGTGCACATCCTGATGAAGGTTGAAACCCACAACCACCCGACCGCTATCGCGCCGTTCCCGGGCGCAGCCACCGGTTCCGGTGGTGAGATCCGTGACGAAGGCGCTACCGGGCGCGGCGCCAAGCCTAAGGCCGGGCTGACCGGTTTCAGCGTATCCAACCTGCAGATCCCCGGCTTCGAGCAGCCGTGGGAAGTGCCCTACGGCAAACCTGAGCGCATCGTCACCGCGCTGGACATCATGATCGAAGGCCCGCTGGGCGGCGCGGCATTCAATAACGAATTTGGCCGTCCGGCGCTGACCGGCTATTTCCGTACTTTCGAGCAGGCGGTCGATAGTCCGCGCGGTCTCGAAGTGCGTGGTTACCACAAGCCGATTATGCTCGCTGGCGGCATGGGCAATATCCGCGCCGATCACGTACAGAAAGGTGAGATCACCATCGGTTCCAAGCTGATCGTGCTCGGTGGCCCGGCCATGTTGATCGGCCTGGGCGGCGGTGCCGCCTCATCGATGGCTACGGGTACCAGCTCGGCTGACCTGGACTTTGCCTCGGTGCAGCGCGAAAACCCGGAAATGGAACGGCGCTGCCAGGAAGTGATCGACCGTTGCTGGCAGCTTGGCGAGCGCAACCCGATCAGCTTCATCCATGACGTCGGCGCCGGCGGCCTGTCCAATGCATTCCCCGAACTGGTCAACGATGGCGGCCGGGGCGGGCGCTTTGAACTGCGCAACGTGCCCAATGACGAGCCGGGCATGGCGCCCCATGAGATCTGGAGCAACGAATCCCAGGAGCGCTACGTACTGGCCGTTGACGCTGCCGACCTTGAGCGCTTCAAGGCGATTTGCGAGCGTGAGCGTTGCCCGTTCGCGGTAGTCGGCGAGGCGATCGAGGAGCCACACCTGACGGTGGCTGACAGCCATTTCGGCAATAAGCCAGTGGACATGCCGCTCAACGTGCTGCTCGGCAAGGCGCCGCGCATGCACCGCTCAGCCAGCCACGAAACCGAAGTGGGTGATGACTTCAATCCCAGCAGCCTAGCCATCGACGACGCGCTTACCCGTGTGCTGCATCACCCGGCCGTGGCCAGCAAGAGCTTTCTGATCACCATCGGTGACCGCACCATTACCGGTCTGGTTGCGCGCGACCAGATGGTCGGTCCGTGGCAGGTGCCAGTGGCCGATTGTGCGGTCACCGCGACCAGCTTCGACGTCTATACCGGCGAAGCCATGGCGATGGGCGAGCGCACGCCGCTGGCCTTGCTGGATGCGGCCGCATCGGGGCGTATCGCCATTGGCGAAACCCTGACCAACCTGGCTGCGGCGCGGATCGAGAAGATTTCCGACATCAAACTGTCCGCTAACTGGATGGCCGCCGCAGGCCATCCGGGCGAAGACGCGCGCTTGTACGACACGGTCAAGGCCGTCGGCATGCAGTTGTGTCCGGAGCTGGGCATCACCATCCCGGTGGGCAAGGATTCGATGTCGATGAAAACCCGCTGGCAGGATGACGGCGCGGAGAAGAGTGTCACCTCGCCGCTGTCGTTGATCGTTACCGGCTTTGCCCCGGTCAGCGATATTCGCAAGACCTTGACCCCGCAACTGCGTATGGACAAGGGCGAAACCGATCTGATCCTGATTGACCTGGGTCGTGGGCAGAACCGCATGGGCGCCTCGATTCTGGCCCAGGTGTACGGGCAGATTGGCAAGCAGGCTCCCGACGTCGACGACGCCGAAGACCTCAAGGCGTTCTTCGCGGTGATCCAGGGGCTGAATGCCGATGGTCACCTGCTGGCCTACCATGACCGTTCCGACGGCGGCCTGCTGGTCAGCGCGTTGGAAATGGCCTTCGCGGGTCACTGCGGCCTCAATCTGTCGCTCGACTCGTTGGCCGGCAGCCCGGACGAATTGGCGGCAGTGCTGTTCAACGAGGAACTGGGTGCGTTGATCCAGGTGCACAAGGACGCCACGCCGCAGGTGCTGACCCAGTTCAGCGCGGCGGGGCTTGATTGCGTGGCGGTGATCGGCAAGCCGGTCAACAATGGCGAGGTGCGCATCAGCTTCAACGATCAGCTCGTATTCACTGGTCAGCGCCGCTTGTTGCAGCGTCAGTGGAGCGAAACCAGCTACCAGATCCAGCGCCTGCGTGACAACGTGCAGTGCGCCGAGCAGGAGTTCGACGCGCTGCTCGAGGAAGACAATCCGGGCCTTGGCATCAAGCTGGCTTTCGACGTCAATCAGGACATCGCTGCGCCTTACATCAAGAAGGGCCTGCGTCCGAAAATTGCCGTGCTGCGTGAGCAGGGCGTCAATGGCCAGGTGGAAATGGCCGCCGCCTTCGATCGTGCCGGTTTCAGTGCGATCGACGTACACATGAGCGATATCCTCAGCGGTCGCGTCAGCCTCGACGAGTTCAAAGGTCTGGTCGCCTGTGGCGGCTTCTCCTACGGCGACGTGCTTGGTGCCGGTGAGGGCTGGGCCAAGTCGGTCCTGTTCAATGCCCGTGCCCGTGATGGCTTCCAGGCCTTCTTCGAGCGCAATGACAGCTTCGCCCTCGGCGTGTGCAACGGTTGCCAGATGATGAGCAACCTGCACGAGTTGATCCCCGGCAGCGAGCTCTGGCCACACTTCGTGCGCAATCGTTCCGAACAGTTCGAGGCGCGGGTGGCGATGGTCCAGGTCCAGGAGTCGGCCTCGATCTTCCTCCAGGGCATGGCCGGCTCGCGTATGCCGATCGCCATCGCCCACGGTGAAGGTCATGCCGAGTTCGAGAACGAGGAAGCCCTGCTCGAGGCTGACCTGTCCGGTTGCGTGGCCATGCGCTTTATCGACAACCACGGCAAGGTCACCGAAAGCTATCCGGCCAACCCGAATGGCTCACCGCGCGGGATTACTGGCCTGACCAGCCGCGACGGCCGGGTGACCATCATGATGCCGCACCCAGAGCGGGTGTTCCGCGCCGTACAGAACTCCTGGCAGCCAGACGAGTGGCAGGAAGATGCTGGCTGGCTGCGTATGTTCCGCAATGCTCGCGTGTGGGTGGACTGATCCGGTTGGCGTAGGCTTATGTCGAGTAAGCCTGCGCCGATTCTGCCTGAGGTGCGCCAGGTCAAACCTGGCGATACCTTGCTGCTGTGCCGCTGCGGGCGTTCGTCCCAGCTTCCCGATTGTGTTGCCGCCTGCCCTGATGTGCTTGAACTGCAGCCTGAGCGTGAGCAGATTCTGCTGCTTTGCCGTTGCGCTCGCTCGCAACGTCTACCTTGCTGTGATGGTAGCCATAACCAGCCGGTAACCGGCTTCAAGGCCCGTTGGCGGCGATTCTGGCGTGGCTTGTAGCCTGGGCTTATTAAGCTAATACGTTGAACACACAGCACATTATCCGGTCATAGGTGCAAGTGTGATGGGCTGCGCGAATACCCGATAAGGCAAAATGCCATTATTGCGTGGCATCATTATCGAACTGTTTTTATCAGTCTTGCCGGCGGAGACTTCGATGTACAAGCTGTGTTTTTATGTGCCTGAAACTCATCTGGATGCCGTGAAAAGCGCAGTATTCAGCGCCGGTGGCGGACGTATTGGTCATTATGATCAGTGTTGTTGGCAGACCCTGGGTCAGGGCCAGTTCCGCGCTCTGGAAGGCAGTCAGCCATTTCTCGGTCAGCCTGGGCAGGTCGAGCAGGTGGCAGAGTGGAAAGTCGAGATGGTGGTGGCCGACGAGCTTATTCATGACGCGGTCAAGGCCCTGAAGACGAGCCATCCCTACGAGACGCCGGCTTTTGAGGTGTGGCGGCTTTCGGATATTCAGTTCTAACTCATAAAAAAAGGCGCCATGAAGGCGCCTTTTTTATGCCTGTCGATCAGGGTCTGATTTCGATCAGCGTGCCGTCTTTGACCAGGCTCCAGATCTCACGCATGTCGTCATTTTTCATGGCGATGCAGCCTTCGGTCCAGTCCAGGGTGTGAAAGAACCACTCCGGATATTCTTCGTCCAGCGGCGTGCCGTGGATCATGATCATGCCGCCGGCCGGTACGCCCTTGGCGCGGGCTTGCGCCTGGTCGCGGGCATTGGGGTAGGAAATGTGCAGGGATAGCTGGTATTTCTCGCTGGTTTTTCGCCAATCGATCCAGTACAGACCTTCCGGTGTGCGCAGGTCACCTTCACGTTGTTTTGCCCCTTCAGGCTGCTTGCCCAGAGATACACGGTAGGACTTGAGCGTGTCGCCGCGGCTGATCAAGTGCAGCTTGCGTTCGGATTTAACCACCAGCACTTTGTCGATGGTCTTGCCATTAAGGGTCGGTGTGGTACTGGCGTGGCCAGTCAGGGCAACGGTCAGGCAGAGCAGGGCGAACAACCAGCGCATCGTAATTCCCATGGATCAAAAGGCTTTCTTGTAATGTGCGCGCAAGGCTTCAAGCGGCTCGTTACGGACCGGATAGTGCTGCTGCAGGCGGTCCGCGAAGTAGCATTCTAAGGTACGCCCGATAGTCGGGAAAGCCAGCTCTGACCAGGGAATGTCCTGTTCGTGAAATAGCTGCACCTCCAGGCTTTCTTCGCCGGGGGCAAAGTCCAGGTCGACCAGTTCGGCGCGAAACAGCATGTACACCTGATTGATGTGCGGCAGGTCGAACAGGGTATAGAGACTTAGGCTGCGCACCCGTGCGCAGGCTTCCTCATGGGTTTCGCGGGCGGCGGCCTGTTCCAGGGTTTCGCCGTTCTCCATAAAACCGGCCGGCAGGGTCCAGTAACCGTGGCGCGGCTCGATGGCGCGCCGGCACAACAGCACCTGCTCGCCCCACACCGGCAGGCAGCCGGCGATGATCCGTGGGTTTTGATAATGCACGGTCTGGCACTGCGCGCAGACGTGGCGCAGGCGGTTGTCGCCCGGCGGGATGATGCGGCTGATCGCGCCGCCACAGTTGCTACAGAACTTCATGCCAGACCCTCGCTGCGTGTTGGCTATCTTGGCGCGCATTTCAGCTGCTCGGCAAGCGGTCTGGCTGGTCGGATTATCCCGCGCCTGAATGATTGCCGCTGATGGCGCGGGGCTTGGGCCGTGCGCTGTTTTTGTGCCATGATCGAAGGCAGAATAAAAGACCGAGAATCTCCATGCTGGACGAACTACTCCTACGCGTGCGCGGTCACAGTCCGCGCCTTCTGGGGACCGACCGTAACTTCCCCGAAGCGGCGGTGTTGGTTCCGCTCACCCGCAGTGAAGAGCCGGAAGTGGTACTGACCTTGCGCGCCAGCGGGCTGTCCACGCATGGCGGTGAGGTGGCTTTTCCCGGTGGCCGGCGGGACCCTGAAGATGCCGATCTGATTCGTACGGCGCTGCGCGAGGCTGAGGAGGAAATCGGCCTGCCGCCTGGGCTGGTTGAAGTGGTTGGGCCGCTCAGTACCCTGGTGTCACGTCACGGCATTCAGGTTACCCCCTACGTCGGGCTGGTGCCGGATTACGTCGAGTACCTGGCCAACGATGACGAAATTGCCTCGGTATTCTCGGTGCCACTGGCGTTTTTTCGCGCTGACCCGCGTGAGCTGACCCACCGTATCGACTACCTCGGGCAGAGCTGGTACGTCCCGAGTTACCGTTATGGCGAATACAAAATATGGGGGCTTACTGCGATCATGCTGGTGGAATTGGTCAACCTGGTCTATGACGCCGACATCAATCTGCACCTGCCACCTGAGCATTTCATCACGCTGCGTTAATCACGCAAGCGCGGACATCAATCGCGAGACGAGGGTCAACCAATGAACTATCGCCTGGGGCAATCCTGTGTCGACGTCCATCCCGAGAGCTGGGTGGCACCGAACGCTACGCTGGTCGGCAAGGTCAGGCTGGAGCAGGGCGCCAGCGTCTGGTTCGGTGCGGTATTGCGCGGCGATAACGAGCTGATCCATATCGGCGAACAGAGCAACGTGCAGGACGGCACCGTGATGCACACCGACATGGGTTCTCCGCTGACCATCGGCAAGGGTGTGACCATTGGCCATAACGCCATGCTGCATGGCTGTACAGTGGGCGATTACAGCCTGATCGGCATCAATGCAGTGGTGCTCAATGGCGCAAAAATTGGCAAGTACTGCATCATCGGCGCCAATACGCTGATTGCCGAAGGCAAGGAAATTCCTGACGGCTCGCTGGTGGTCGGCTCGCCAGGCAAGGTGGTGCGCGAGCTGACTGAGGCGCAGAAGAAAATGCTCGAAGCCAGTGCTGCCCACTATGTGCATAACGCCCAGCGTTATGCCCGCGACCTCGCTCCGCAGGACGACTGATGGCGCACGAACGCCCCGTTGCTTCGCCCTGCGTGCAGGTTTGTGCGCTGGACGATGACGACATCTGTATCGGTTGCCAGCGTAACGTTGCCGAAATCACCCACTGGGGACGCATGGACAATATCCAGCGTCGCCAGGTGCTGCTGCTCTGTCACGAGCGTGCACAGGCCAAGGGTGTGTTGCTCTAGCGTTCACCTTTCGCTGGTTTTTTATCCCTGTTAGACCGAGGAATCCTCATGCCCCGTATCGGAACCCCATTGTCGCCGAGTGCGACGCGTGTCTTGCTCTGTGGTGCTGGTGAGCTGGGCAAGGAAGTGGTGATCGAGTTGCAGCGCCTCGGCGTTGAAGTAATCGCCGTGGACCGCTACGCCAATGCCCCAGCGATGCAGGTGGCGCACCGCAGTCATGTGATCGACATGCTTGATGGCGCGGCGTTGCGTGCGGTGATCGAGCTGGAGCAGCCGCAGTACATCGTTCCCGAAATCGAGGCAATTGCCACGGCGACGTTGGTTGAGTTGGAGAGCGAAGGGTTTACCGTTATCCCCAGCGCGCGTGCCGCGCAGTTGACCATGAACCGGGAGGGTATCCGTCGCCTTGCGGCCGAAGAGCTGGGCCTGCCGACATCGCCTTACCAATTCGCCGACTCGCTTGAGGCGTGCCAGGCGGCGGTGCAGCAGATCGGCTTTCCCTGCCTGATCAAGCCGATCATGAGTTCCTCTGGTAAAGGTCAGTCGCTGCTGAAAACCATCGATGACTTGCCGGCTGCCTGGGAGTATGCCCAGGCGGGTGGTCGCGCTGGCAAGGGACGGGTGATCGTTGAAGGGTTTATCGATTTCGACTATGAGATTGCCCTGCTGACCGTGCGGCATGCGGGCGGCACCAGCTTCTGCGCGCCAGTCGGCCATCGCCAGGTAAAGGGTGATTATCAGGAGTCCTGGCAGCCGCAGGCGATGAGCCCCAAGGCTCAGGCCGAGGCCGAGCGCATTGCGCTGGCCGTCACTGATTCGCTGGGTGGCCGTGGTCTGTTTGGCGTCGAGTTGTTCGTCAAGGGCGATCAGGTCTGGTTCTGCGAGGTGTCGCCGCGGCCGCATGATACCGGCCTGGTTACCCTGATTTCTCAGGATCTGTCCGAGTTTGCCCTGCATGCGCGGGCCATTCTCGGTCTGCCGATTCCGCTAATTCGCCAGCTTGGCCCCTCGGCTTCGGCGGTGCTGCTGGTGCAGGGTGAGTCGCGTCAGGTGAGCTTTTCCAATCTTGCTGTGGCGCTGGCCGAGCCGGACACGGCGCTGCGGTTGTTTGGCAAGCCGGAGGTCAGCGGGCAGCGGCGTCTGGGCGTGGCCCTGGCGCGCGATGAGTCGCTGCCGGCGGCGCGGGCCAAGGCAACTCGCGCAGCGCAGGCGGTCAGTATCGAGCTTTGAATCGCGTGCTTGCTTGTGCCTGGTGGCTGGCGGTGGTTGTGCTGTCGCCGGTGCTGGTACTGCAGGCCGTGCATACGCGCAGGCGGGCGCTAAGGCTGCCGCCCGCCGCGGGGCCACGGTGCGGATTGGCCGGGGCTGAGTTGCCGGGTGAGCCATTGCGTGTGCTGGTGCTAGGCGAGTCTACCGTGGTGGGTGTTGGAGTGACGTGTCTGCGCTCGGCCTTGGTGGGGCAGTTGGCCGAAGCGCTGGCCGTTCGCTATGCCAGGCCAGTGGCTTGGCGTGCCTGTGGTGAGAATGGCATCACCGCCGCACAGGCCTGTGAGCGGTTGTTGCCGCAGGTGCTTGATGAGCCGTTCGATCTGGCGCTGTTGGTCTTCGGCGTCAACGACACCACCCACCTGACTTCGCTGCGGCGCTGGCGTGTCTCGCTTGGCAGCATGGCTGGTGCGTTGGCTTTGCGGGGTGCTCAGGTGGCGTTCAGTGGTGTGCCGCCGCTACAGCATTTCAGTGCCTTGCCCTGGTTGTTGCGGCGTGTGCTAGGCCTGCGTGCGGCCTTGCTGGATGCTAGCCTGCGCCAGCTCGCGGGTTGCCTTGGGGCAGGTCATCACTCGGTAAGCCTGAAGTTTTCCGCAGATTACCTGGCACTCGACGGCTACCACCCATCAAGTCTCGGTTATCGGGTCTGGGCCGAAGGGCTGGTTGCTTGCGACCTGTTAGGTCGGTCCGCAGTTGCTGAGTGCGAGCCAGCATAGTGCAGGGGTCACTGGTCTGCTGGTGACTCGTTCGGCGCAGCAGCGCTGGTTTGCCAGACGCGTACACTTTTCACCCTATTTTCCGACGACTGTAGGATTTCCAGGCGATAAGGGCCGATTTTCAGGCATACGGCGCTGTCGGGAATACTTTCCAAGGCTTCGGTGATCAGGCCGTTGAGGGTTTTGGGGCCGTCGCAGGGCAGGTGCCAGCCGAGTGTCTTGTTCACTTCGCGCACGTAAGCGGCGCCGTCAATTACTTGAGTGCCATCTTCTTGCGGGTGAATGTCCGGGCTGCGCAGGGTGTTCTGATTGCTGAAGTCGCCGACGATTTCTTCGAGGATATCTTCCAGGGTGACGATACCGATCACATCGCCGTACTCATCGACAACAATACCGATACGGCGTTTCTGCTTCTGGAAGTTGATCAGTTGGGTCGAAAGCGGGGTGTTCTCCGGGATGAAATAGGGCTCGTTGCAGGCAGCGAGCAAGTCGTCCTTGGTCAGCTGGTTTTGGCTCATCAGGCGCGCTATCTGGCGCATGTGCACGATGCCCTCGACCTGATTTATATCGTGGCGAAAAACCGGCAGACGTGTGTGAGTCGTGGTGGTGAGCAGGTTGATGATAGTTTCGATGTCATCTTCCAGGTCGATGCCGGTGACTTCGTTGCGCGGGATCATGATGTCATCGACCGTGACATTTTCCAGATCGAGAATGCCCAGCAGCATGTTCTGGCGATTTTTCGGCAGCTCATGGCCCGACTCTCGGACCACGCTGCGCAGCTCTTCGGTGGTCAGGCTGTCGTTGTTTTTACTGGCCGGGTCGACGCCCAGCAGTCTCAGCAGGCCGTTGCTGATCCAGCCGAGCAGGATCACCAGCGGGTAGAACAGCTTGAGCAGAATCAGCAGCGGCAGGCTGAATGGGTAGGCGACTTTTTCCGGGTGCAGGGCGGCCAGGGTCTTGGGCGTGATCTCACCGAAAATCAGCAGTGCCAAGGTCAGGCCTATGGTGGCTATCGCGATCCCGGCTTCGCCCCAGATCTGAATGGCCAGCACGGTGGCAATGGCTGAGGCGAGGATGTTGACGAAGTTGTTGCCAATCAGGATGGTGCCGAGCAAGCGATCCGGGCGGCTCAGCAGGTCGCTGACCCGTTTGGCACCGCGGTGCCCTTCTTTGGCCAGATGGCGCAGACGGTACCGATTGAGGCTGAGGATGCCGGTTTCAGAGCTAGAGAAAAAAGCCGAGCAGGCGAGCAGGAAGATCAGCAGGCCAATCAGAAAGCCAGGGTGAGCGTTGTCCACGGAAAGGGCCTAGATATGTAGAATGAATTCGCGAACCAGCTTGCTGCCGAAGTACGCCAGCATCAGCAGGCAGAAGCCAACCAGCGTCAAGCGGATCGCCTTGTGTCCGCGCCAGCCGAGTTGAAAGCGGCCCCAAAGGAGAATGGCAAAGACGATCCAGGCAAAGCTGGAAAGGATGGTTTTATGCACAAGGTGCTGAGCAAACAGGTCGTCGATGAATATCGCGCCGGACAGCAAGGACAGCGACAGCATGATCCAGCCCGTCCAGAGAAAACCGAACAGCAGGCTCTCCATGGTTTGTAGCGGGGGGAAGTTTTTGATCAGTCCGGAGGGGTGTTTGTGCTTGAGTTGATGATCCTGCAGGAGCAGCAGTAGCGCCTGGAACACGGCGATAGTGAGCATGCCGTAGGCGATGATCGACAACAGAATGTGGGCGACGATGCCCTGGGCTTCGTTGATCGGCTGCAGGGTGCCGGATGGCACGAACTGCGCCAGCAACACGGTCAGACAGCCTAGCGGGAATAGCAGCAACAGCAGGTTTTCCACCGGGATGCGGATGCAGGCGAGCAAGGTCAGCATAATCACGGCATAAGCGATCAGGCTGGCTGCATTGAAGAAGTCGAGCGCCAGGCCGGATGATTGGCTCATCTGTAAAAACAGGCTGAGGCCATGACAGATCAGGGCAAGCACACCAAGTAGCGCCAGAAGGCGTTTGTCGGGTGCGTTGCGCTGACTGAGGCGCAGGCCTTGGTAGACGGTGGCGCCGGCATAAAGGCCGGCAGCAGCGAGGCTGGGAAGCAGAGGGTGCATAAATCCTTGTTAAGCAAGCCCGGAAGGTTCTGAGTGTGGCATACAACGGGCATTTCACGAAAGACTGCTGATGGTGTCGGTGGTTGGGAGTCTCCGATATAATCACCGGCTTGTTGCAAGCCCACCCTCGGCTCTATAGGAGCCTGAAAGGAACGTGCATGTTCGAAAATCTTACCGACCGCCTCTCGCAGACGCTGCGCAATGTCACCGGCAAAGCCCGGCTGACCGAAGACAATATCAAGGACACCTTGCGTGAAGTGCGCATGGCGTTGCTCGAAGCTGACGTCGCGCTACCGGTGGTCAAGGACTTCGTCAACAAGGTCAAGGACCGTGCAGTCGGCACCGAGGTGTCGAAAAGTCTGACGCCGGGCCAGGCCTTCGTGAAGATCGTGCGTGCCGAGCTGGAAGAGCTCATGGGCGCAGCCAACGAAGATCTGGCGCTGAGTGCCGTGCCGCCAGCCGTAGTGCTGATGGCCGGTCTGCAGGGTGCGGGCAAAACCACTACGGTCGGCAAGCTGGCGCGCTTCCTTAAAGAGCGCAAGAAGAAGACCGTGATGGTGGTGTCGGCTGACGTATACCGTCCGGCGGCGATCAAGCAGCTGGAAACCCTGGCCAATGATATTGGCGTGACCTTCTTCCCCTCCGACCTCAGTCAGAAGCCGGTGGATATCGCTGAGGCGGCGATCAAGGAAGCCAGGCTCAAGTTTATTGATGTGGTCATCGTCGATACCGCCGGTCGTCTGGCCATCGATACCGAGATGATGGCGGAGATCCAGGCGCTGCACGCTGCGATCAATCCGGTGGAAACCCTGTTCGTGGTCGATGCCATGACTGGTCAGGATGCCGCCAACACCGCCAAGGCCTTCGGTGATGCCTTGCCGCTGACAGGTGTAGTGCTGACCAAGGTTGATGGCGATGCGCGCGGTGGTGCGGCTCTGTCGGTGCGGCATATCACTGGCAAGCCGATTAAATTCATCGGCATGGGCGAGAAGAGCGATGCGCTGGAGCCGTTCCATCCGGATCGGATTGCCTCGCGCATTCTTGGTATGGGCGATGTGCTCAGCCTGATCGAGCAGGCCGAGCAGACCCTCGATCGCGAAAAAGCCGACAAGCTGACCAAGAAGCTGAAGAAGGGCAAGGGCTTTGACCTCGAAGACTTCCGCGACCAATTGCAGCAAATGAAGAATATGGGCGGTCTGGGCGGCCTGATGGACAAGTTGCCACAGATGGGTGGTGTCAATCTGGCGCAGATGGGCAATGCCCAAGGTGCTGCAGAGAAACAATTCCAGCAGATGGAAGCCATCATCAACTCGATGACGCCAGGCGAGCGACGTGATCCTGAGATCATCAGTGGCTCGCGCAAGCGACGCATTGCCATGGGGTCCGGCACTCAGGTGCAGGACATTGGGCGTCTGATCAAGCAGCACAAGCAGATGCAGAAGATGATGAAGAAATTCACGGCCAAAGGCGGCATGGCCAAGATGATGCGCGGCATGGGCGGTATGATGCCGGGCGGTATGCCGAAGATGTAACGTGAGCGGCAAGGCTGTAAGCCAGAGCGGTGAACGTGCCGCTTACTAGTTTGAGGCTTGCAGTTTGCCGGGGCTTTTCTCCTTCTCGGAAAAAGGCTTTGCAAAAGTACCGATAATCCTTAGAATATGCGGCCTTTCGGGCCTAGTGCCCTATGCTTGCATTTTCTAGTTTGCAGCACCGACTACAGGAAAGAAGTTCAATGGTAACCATCCGTCTTGCCCGTGGCGGCTCCAAAAAGCGCCCGTTCTACCATCTCACCGTGACCAACAGCCGCAACCCGCGCGATGGTCGTTTCGTTGAGCGTATTGGTTTCTTCAATCCGGTTGCTTCGGGTGCTGAAATCAAACTGTCCGTTGACCAAGAGCGTGCCACTTACTGGCTCGGTCAGGGTGCACAGCCGTCTGAGCGTGTTGCTCAGCTGCTCAAGGAAGCTGCTAAGGCTGCTGCCTAAGCAATCCTATGAGCATGACGCCAGCTCCCGCCGAGGACTTAGTGGTTCTTGGCAAGATTGTCTCGGTGCATGGCATAAAAGGCGAGGTGAAGGTTTTTTCCTTTACTGATCCTTTGACCAACGTGCTCGATTACCCTCGCTGGACGCTTAAGCGTGACAACGAGGTAAAGCAAGTCGAAGTGGCCAGTGGACGCCTGCAAGGCAAGGTCCTGGTAGCAAGGCTCAAAGGTCTCGATGATCGCGAAGTAGCACGTACATTCGCCGGTTTCGAGATTTGTGTGCCACGCAGCCAGTTACCTGATCTGAGCGAAGGCGAGTTCTACTGGTATCAGTTGGAAGGTCTCAAGGTTATCGATCAGGCAGGGCAGTTGCTCGGCAAGATCGACCATTTGTTCGAGACCGGTGCCAACGATGTGATTATGGTCAAACCCTGCACCGACAGCCTGGATGATCGTGAACGCTTGTTGCCCTATACGGAGCAATGCGTGTTGTCGATTGACCTTGGTGCTGGCGAAATGCGGGTCGACTGGGATGCGGACTTCTAAGCCTGATGCCAAATCTGCGCGTTGAAGTCATTACGCTGTTCCCGGAAATGTTTGCCGCAATCAGTGATTACGGCATCACCAGCCGCGCGGTGAAACAGGGCTTGCTGCAATTGACCTGTTGGAATCCGCGGAGCTACACCTTGGACCGTCACCACACTGTGGATGACCGGCCCTTTGGTGGCGGTCCGGGCATGGTGATGAAGATCAAGCCGCTTGAGGATGCCTTGCTCGATGCCAGGCAGGCCGCAGGTGTAAAAGCGAAGGTAATTTACCTTTCGCCGCAGGGTCGTCAGCTGACGCAGTCAGCCGTACGCGAATTGGCGAACGAGGAAGCTTTAATCCTCATTGCCGGGCGCTACGAAGGCGTCGATGAGCGTTTCATTGAAGCGCATGTCGATGAAGAATGGTCGATTGGGGATTACGTCCTGTCTGGCGGTGAGCTGCCGGCCATGGTGCTGATCGATGCGGTAACGCGCCTTTTGCCTGGTGCACTGGGTCATGCAAGTTCGGCTGAGGAGGACTCCTTTACGGATGGCCTGCTCGACTGCCCGCATTACACTCGTCCGGAGGTGTATGCGGATAAACGTGTTCCTGAGGTGCTGCTTGGCGGCAACCACGAACACATCCGGCGCTGGCGTTTGCAGCAGTCCCTCGGTCGGACCTGGGAACGCCGTGTCGATCTTCTGGATAGCCGCTCGCTTTCTGGGGAAGAGAAAAAGCTGCTGGAGGAATACATCCGCCAGCGGGACGATAGTTAATGTATCGATGATCGGCCAGACGGCTGGTCTTAGGAGCGCAGCATGACCAACAAGATCATTCAGCAAATCGAAGCTGAGCAGATGGGCAAAGTAGTCCCTCCCTTCTCCCCGGGCGACACCATCATCGTCCAGGTAAAAGTTAAGGAAGGCGACCGTGAGCGTCTGCAGGCATTCGAAGGCGTAGTAATTGCCAAGCGTAACCGTGGTCTGAACAGTGCGTTCACTGTTCGCAAGATCTCCAACGGTGTTGGCGTAGAGCGTACTTTCCAGACCTACAGCCCGCTGGTCGACAGCCTGGCCGTCAAGCGTCGCGGTGACGTACGTAAAGCCAAGTTGTACTACCTGCGTGATCTGTCCGGTAAGGCAGCACGTATCAAGGAAAAACTGGGCTAAGCCTCAGCTTCCTTACAAAAAGCAGCCTTCGGGCTGCTTTTTGCGTTTCTGGGGCTGGAGAAATTATGCCTTTGTCGGGCTGGGATTGGCCGGGCGCTGCATTTCTTCTTGCCTGGGCTGCGCTGGCAGCATTGTGAATGCTCGCCCGACCTGCTGTGGTCTGCCTTTGCGGGCATCTATGGTAGGCTGTCGCCACCTTTGTTTGTCCGACGCTCGTTAGGAGTATCCATGCGTGTGACCCGCATTTTTGCAGCCGTGGCCCTCGGCCTGGCCAGCAGCTTGAGCCTGGCCGCTGACCCCGATCAGGTTATCCGCCAGAGCCTGCAATCGATCCAGCCAGACCTGCCTATCGAAGCAATTGCCGAGAGTCAGATGCCTGGCCTGTATCAGATCCAGCTTAAGGGTGGCCGTCAGTTGTATGCCAGCGGCGACGGTCAGTTCCTTCTGCAGGGTTACCTGTTCCAGATCAAGGACGGCCAGGCTGTCAACTTGACTGAACTGCACGAAACCAAAGAAATTGCCAAAGAGATCAACAGTATTCCGGCCAAGGAAATGGTGATTTTCGCGGCGAAGCAGCCCAAGACCCACATTACCGTGTTCACCGATACCGATTGCGGCTACTGCCAAAAACTGCACAGCGAAGTTGCCGAGCTCAATCGCCTGGGCGTCGATGTCCGTTATGTAGCGTTCCCGCGTCAGGGCTTGCAAAGCAAGGTCTACACGGAAATGGTCAGTGTCTGGTGCGCCAAGGACCCCCATGCAGCGATGACGCAGGCCAAATTGCGCCAGCCCGTTGCCGAGGCCAAGTGCGACAATCCGGTGGCCAAGCAATACGCTCTGGGGCAGACGATCGGGGTTAGTGGTACGCCGGCCATCGTTTTAGCCAACGGCAAGCTGATACCCGGTTACCAGCCGGCGGCGCAACTGGCCAAGTTGGCGCTGGAAGCCAACTAATTTGCTGGGTTTGGACGATTGACTAATAAACAGCCGCTTCGTAAGGTGCGGCTCTTTTTTCTTTTCTGCGGCCGGAGCTAGCTCCGGCCGTTTTACGCAGTGCAGATGGGGAATTCAGTGTGAAACCGGTCAAAGTAGGCATCTGTGGGCTCGGTACCGTCGGTGGCGGTACGTTGAATGTACTCAAGCGTAACGCCGAGGAAATTACCCGGCGTGCAGGGCGTGGTATTGAAGTTGCCCAGATTGCCATTCGCTCGCCCAAGCCGCAGTACGACACGACCGGTATTAGCATGACCAGCGATGTTTTCGCGCTGGTGAACAACCCCGAGATCGACATCGTTATCGAGCTGATTGGCGGCTATACCCTGGCCAAGGAGCTGGTGCTTCAGGCCATCGACAACGGCAAGCACGTGGTCACCGCTAACAAGGCGCTGATCGCCGTGCATGGCAACGAAATCTTCGCCCGGGCGCGCGAGAAGGGCGTGATAGTGGCGTTCGAGGCGGCTGTTGCAGGCGGCATTCCAGTGATCAAGGCGATCCGCGAGGGGCTGGCAGCCAACCGCATCAACTGGCTGGCCGGGATCATCAACGGCACTGGCAACTTCATTCTCAGCGAAATGCGCGAGAAGGGCCGTGCCTTTGATGACGTCCTCAAGGAAGCCCAGGCCCTGGGTTATGCCGAGGCGGATCCGACCTTTGATGTCGAAGGCATCGACGCGGCGCATAAGCTGACCATTCTTGCGTCCATTGCGTTCGGCATTCCGCTGCAATTCGACAAGGCCTACACCGAAGGCATCACCAAGCTGACCACGGCTGACGTCAACTATGCCGAAGCGCTGGGCTATCGCATCAAGCACCTCGGCGTGGCGCGGCGCACTGACGCCGGTATCGAGTTGCGCGTGCACCCGACTCTGATCCCGGCCGACCGCCTGATCGCCAACGTCAACGGCGTGATGAACGCGGTGATGGTCAATGGTGACGCGGCAGGCTCGACCCTCTACTACGGTGCAGGCGCCGGCATGGAACCGACCGCTTCCTCGGTCATCGCCGACCTGGTCGACGTGGTTCGCGCCTTGACCACCGACCCGACCAATCGTGTGCCGCACCTGGCCTTCCAGCCGGATTCGCTGTCCGATCACCCGATTCTGCCGATCGCAGCGTGCGAGAGCGCCTACTACCTGCGTATCCAGGCCAAGGATCATCCCGGCGTGCTGGCTCAGGTGGCGAGCATCCTGTCGCAGCGCGGCATCAACATCGAGTCGATCATGCAGAAGGAAGCCGAAGAACATGACGGCCTGGTGCCGATGATCCTGGTCACCCACCGGGTAATCGAGGCGCGTATCGACGAGGCGCTGGCCGCCCTGGAAGCGCTTGACGATGTCGTCGGCAAAGTCATGCGTATCCGTGTTGAACAGTTGAACTAACCCCACAGCAGGCCGCACGCGCAGCAGGCGCGTGTGGCTTACCGCTTGCAGCTCAAACCGAAGGTTTGCCAAACATGCGCTATATCAGTACCCGCGGCCAGGCACCGGCCCTGAATTTCGAAGACGTTCTGCTGGCTGGCCTGGCCAGTGATGGCGGTCTCTATGTACCGGAAAACCTGCCACGTTTTACCCAGGAAGAAATCGCTTCCTGGGCTGGCTTGCCCTATCACGAGCTAGCGTTCCGGGTGATGCGCCCGTTCGTTACCGGCAGCATTCCGGATGCCGACTTCAAGAAGATTCTCGAAGAAACCTACTCGGTATTCGCCCACGGTTCAGTGGCGCCACTGCGTCAGTTGAACGGTAACGAGTGGGTGCTCGAACTGTTCCACGGCCCGACCCTGGCGTTCAAGGACTTCGCCCTGCAACTGCTCGGTCGTTTGCTTGATTATGTACTGGCCAAGCGCAACGAGCGTGTGGTCATCATGGGCGCCACCTCGGGTGACACCGGTTCGGCGGCCATCGAGGGGTGCAAGGCCTGCGACAACGTCGACATCTTCATCCTGCATCCGCACAACCGGGTGTCTGAGGTGCAGCGCCGGCAGATGACCACCATTCTCGGCGAGAACATCCACAACATCGCCGTTGAAGGTAACTTCGACGACTGCCAGGAGATGGTCAAGGACAGCTTTGCCGACCAGAGCTTCCTCAAAGGCACACGTCTGGTGGCGGTCAACTCGATCAACTGGGCGCGGATCATGGCCCAGACCGTCTACTACTTTCATGCGGCGCTGCAGCTTGGCGGTCCGGCTCGCTCCATTGCGTTCTCGGTGCCGACCGGTAACTTCGGCGACATCTTCGCCGGTTACCTGGCCCGCAACATGGGCTTGCCGATCAGCCAGCTGATCGTTGCGACCAATCGTAACGACATCCTGCATCGCTTCATGAGCGGCAATCAGTACGTCAAGGGCGGCCTGCACCCGACACTGTCGCCGTCTATGGACATCATGGTCTCGTCCAACTTCGAGCGCCTGTTGTTCGACCTGCACGGGCGTAACGGTGCGGCCGTTGCCGAACTGATGAGCACCTTTAAACAAGGCGGCGGTTTTAGCGTCGACGAAGACCGCTGGATCGAGGCGCGCAAGCTGTTCGATTCCCTTGCGGTTGACGATGCGCAGACCTGCGAAACCATCGCCGATGTGTTGGCCGAGTGTGGCGAGCTGCTCGACCCGCACACCGCCATCGGCGTGCGTGCGGCTCGCGAATGTCGCCGCAGCCTGGCCACGCCCATGGTGATCCTGGGTACTGCACACCCCGTGAAGTTCCCCGAGGCAGTGGAAAAGGCCGGCGTCGGCCAGGCTCCGGCACTGCCGCCGCACCTGGCTGACCTGTTCGAGCGCGAAGAGCGCTGCACGGTATTGGCTAATGACCTGAAAACGGTGCAGGGCTTTGTCACCCAGCACGGCAATCGCGGCAAGCCGCTCTAAGCCTAGGCGCTTAACTCAAGGCCGGTCACCGCAAGGTTGCCGGCCTTTTTCGTGGGCGTGGCTGCGGCCTCAGCCAGCCAGCAGCAGGTAGGCCAAGACCATGATGACGATCAGGCCCAGCCAGATCAGCGCATTGAGCTTGCTGAAGGCAACAACCCCAGCGCCGCGCAGGCGAATCGGTGGGTTTTCCTCCAGGTAGCGGTTGATTCGTTCTTCGGCTTCTTGCGCACTTATTTTTTGGTCTGCCTGCAGCAGTTCGATGGCATCTGCGCGCCTGTCCTGCTGCAAAACCAGCATTACGTCTTTTGGAAGTCTTGGTGCATTGGCAAGCATGCTCTGCTCCTGACTGGGGTCAAATGGCGCCGTTGCGACGCAGTTCGGCAATAGCCTCACGTGTGTAGCCTAACGCAGTGAGCACTGGCTCGGTGTGTTCGCCCAGTTGCGGCCCGGTCCACTCGACCCCACCCGGGGTGTCGGACAGCTTAGGCACGATGCCGGGCATCTTGAACGGCTTGCCATCCGGCAGCGTGGCGCTGAGGAACATCTCGCGCGCCAGGTATTGCGGGTCGCTGAACATGTCTTCGGCGCTGAAGATGCGGCTGGCAGGTACTTCGGCCTGGGTCAGGGTCGTCAGCACCTGCTGCAGCGGCAGTGAGCCAACCCAGCGGTCGATCACCCCGTACAGCTCGTCGCGGCGCGCATCGCGGCCGTCGTTGCTGGTCAAGGTAGGGTCGTCGGCCAGGTCATGGCGGTCGATGGCCTGCATGAAGCGCTTGAAGATCGCATCGCCGTTGGCGCCGATCTGGATGTGTTTGCCGTCGTGGCTGGTGTGGATCGAGGACGGGGTGATGCCGGGCATGATATTACCGCTGCGCTCGCGGATGAAACCGAACACGTCGAACTCCGGCACTATGCTTTCCATCATCGCGAAGATCGCTTCATACAGCGCCACGTCGACCACCTGGCCCTGGCCGCCGTTGACCTCGCGGTGCCGCAGCGCCATCAATGCACCGATCACACCCCACAGCGCGGCAATTGAATCGCCGATGGAGATTCCAGTGCGCACCGGTGGGCGGTCCTCGAAGCCGGTGATATAGCGCAGCCCGCCCATGGCTTCACCCACCGCGCCGAAGCCCGGCTGGTCCTTCATTGGCCCGCTCTGGCCGAAGCCGGACAGGCGCACCATCACCAGCTTGGGGTTGAGTGCGTGCAATACGTCCCAGCCCAGGCCGAGTTTTTCCAGTACCCCAGGGCGAAAGTTTTCGATCAGGATGTCAGCGCCTGCCAGGAGTTTTTTCAGTGCCTCCAGCCCTTGGGCATGCTTGAGGTTGAGGGTGATCGACTGTTTATTGCGTGCCTGCACGAACCACCATAAAGAAGTGCCTTCATACAGCTTGCGCCACTTGCGCAGTGGGTCGCCGCCGTCTGGCGATTCGACCTTGATTACCTCGGCACCGAATTCGGCGCAGATACGTGCGGCGAAGGGGCCGGCAATCAGGCTGCCGAGTTCGATCACTTTCAGGCCGGCGAGGGGTTTGCTGGGCAGGCTCATGGGGCGTCCATCTATCTGGGGATGGTCGCGACTCTAACGTGAGTGGAGCGGCATCGGGTAGACTTGCCAGCTATTTGCCCAGTCAAGAAGCCCCCATGGCCCAGCCGTCCACCACCTACAAGATCGATCTGAACCTCACCGACATCGACCGCAGCATCTATCAAAGCCTGCGTTTCACTGTGGCCAAGCACCCGTCAGAAACCGAAGAACGCCTGGCCGCACGGTTGATTGGCTATGCGCTGTTCTATCACGAGCACCTGGCGTTCGGTCGCGGCCTGTCGGACGTGGACGAGCCGGCGTTGTGGGAGAAGAGCCTGGATGGTCGGGTGCTGCACTGGATCGAGGTCGGTCAGCCGGATAGCGACCGCATGACCTGGTGTTCGCGCCGTACCGAAAAATTCAGCCTGGTCGCCTACGGCAATCTGCGCGTGTGGCAGGCCAAGGCGCTTGATCCGGTGCGCAGCCTGAAGAACATCAATGTGGTGGCGCTGGACCAGGAGGCCCTGGCCAGCCTGGCCCTCGACATGCCGCGCGCGCTGAGCTGGAGCGTGATGATCAGTGATGGCGAGCTGTTCGTCACCGACGAGCGCGGTCAGCATGAAGTGCCCATCGAGTGGCTGATCGGCCAGCGCTGAAACCTGTTTCAACGCTGTTGCGCTTGGTTATGCGGCGTTAAAAGCTGGCTCGGAATGCTCATTTACAGCCGTAAACTCCGCTTCCTCGCCAGCTTTTGCCTTGCCTAACCTGCGCTCACGACGCGTTGAGAACAGGTTTTATTGCCGTGGGGCGGGTGCAACCCGCCAAGCAAGGAACCCGGCGGGTTGCACCCGCCCTACACGAAAAAGAATGAACATGCGCATTGAAGCCCGCCCGCTACCCGCCATCCTGCCCGATCTGGGCAATCTGCCGCCGCTGTTGACCCGTCTGTATGCCGCCCGTGGCGTGCAGTCGGTGGCCGAGTTGGACAAGGGCCTGGCGCGTCTGCTGCCCTATCAGCAGCTCAAGGGCATTGAGGCGGCGGTCGAACTGCTGGTGCAGGGGCTGGAACAAGGCCAACGCATGCTGATCGTCGGTGACTTCGACGCCGATGGCGCCACCGCCAGCACGGTGGGCATGCTCGGTTTGCGCATGCTCGGCGCGGCCCACGTCGACTATCTGGTGCCGAACCGGTTCGAGTATGGCTACGGCCTGACCCCGGAAATCGTCGCAGTAGCGCTGCAGCGCCAGCCGCAGTTGCTGATTACCGTGGACAACGGTATCTCCAGCGTCGAAGGCGTGGCGGCAGCCAAGGCGGCGGGGCTGACGGTGCTGGTCACCGACCACCACTTGCCGGGAGCCGAGCTGCCGGCAGCGGATGCCATCGTCAATCCCAATCAGCTGGGCTGCGAGTTCCCGAGCAAGGCGATGGCCGGGGTCGGGGTGATTTTCTATGTGCTGCTGGCGTTGCGTGCGCGCTTGCGTGAGCTGAGCTGGTTCAACGCTCAGCGTCCGGAGCCGAATCTGGCCGAGCTGCTCGACCTGGTGGCGCTGGGCAGCGTCGCCGACGTGGTGCCGCTGGATGCCAATAACCGCATTCTGGTTCATCAGGGCCTGGCGCGGATTCGTGCCGGCCGTGCAAGGCCGGGCCTGCGCGCCATTCTCGACGTGGCGGGACGCCAGCCGGAGCGCATCACCTCCACCGACCTGGGCTTTATCATAGGCCCGCGCCTGAATGCGGCCGGGCGTCTGGACGACATGAGTCTGGGGATCGAGTGCCTGCTCTGCGAAGATCAAGCCCTGGCCCGCGACATGGCGGTGGAGCTGGATCAGCTCAACCAGGACCGCAAGGCCATCGAGCAGGGCATGCAGCGCGAGGCCCTGGCCCAGCTCAAGGACCTGCCGCTGGAAGACATGCCGTTCGGCTTGTGCCTGTTCGACGCGGATTGGCACCAGGGTGTGATCGGCATTCTCGCTTCGCGCATGAAGGAGCGTTACCACCGGCCGACCATCGCCTTTGCTGATGCCGGCGACGGCGTGCTCAAGGGCTCGGCGCGCTCGGTGCCGGGCTTTCATATTCGTGATGCGCTGGATGCTGTTGCCGCCAGGCATCCGCAGCTGATCAGCAAGTTCGGCGGTCACGCCATGGCGGCGGGCTTGTCCCTGCCTGAGGCCAACTTCGGTGCCTTTGCCGCGGCCTTCGATGCCGAGGTGCGGCGCCAGCTTGATGAAGATGACCTGACCGGGCGCCTGCTATCCGACGGCAGCTTGTCGGTCGAAGAGTTTCACCTGCCTCTGGCCAAGGAACTGCGCAATGCCGGCCCTTGGGGCCAGCACTTCCCCGAGCCGTTGTTCCATGGCGTGTTCCAGGTGGTGCAGCAGCGTCTGGTCGGCGACAAACACCTCAAAATGGTGCTGAAGACCGAATGCGGCGGCCAGACTCTGGACGGTATCGCCTTCAATGTAGATCGCGAAATCTGGCCCAACCCCACTGTGCGCTGGGTCGAGGCGGCCTACAAACTCGACGTCAACGAATTCCGCGGTCGGGAAAGCGTGCAGCTGATGGTGGCGCACCTGGCGCCACGTTGAGGTGTCGCCCGCTGCCTGCCAGTGGGGCGGCCGTCCGCCAACGTTTGTGCTGCGCCGATGAATTCTGCTGCACTGCTTGCGGCGAGTAGCACCCTACGGATTGCGGATTGCTCAAGGTCATCTGCAGCCTGCTGGGCGTGGCTGCAGTCGTACGTCGGCTAACTGATTGGGCGAGGCATTTTTGCCGCTCGGCAGCGTGAAAAACCCTGCAATATCTCGACGCAATCCTTCGGCAATTGCGGGGATTTTCGATTTACTCTGGCGGTCATATTTTCACTTTGTCTACCTAGGAGACGTGTTGATGAATACGCGTGGTTTGCTCGATCAGCTACTCAAATCCGGCCAGGATTTGCTGCAAAACAAGGCTGGACAGAACCCCGGCAAGGGCTCCGCTGCGGGTGGTTTAGGCGGTTTGTTGTCAGGTGGGGCTGCGGGTGGGTTGGGTAGCCTGCTGTCCGGTGCCGGTGGCGGCGCTTTGGCGGGCGGCGCCATGGGTTTGCTGCTGGGTAACAAGAGCGCCCGCAAGCTGGGCGGCAAGGCGCTGACCTATGGCGGCCTGGCTGCGCTCGGGGTGATTGCCTACAAGGCTTACGGCAATTGGCAAGCGCAGCAGGCACAAGCACCGCAGGGCGAACCGCAAACCCTCGACCGCTTGCCGGCGCCGCAGGTCGAAGTGCATAGCCAGGGCATTCTCAAGGCGTTGGTGGCCGCAGCCAAGGCGGACGGGCATGTCGATGCGCGTGAGCGTCAACTCATCGAAGGCGAGTTGGCCAAGTTGACCAATGACGCCGAGTTGCAGCGCTGGCTTGAGGCCGAGCTCAACAAACCGCTCGATCCAGCCGACGTGGCGCGCGCGGCGACCAGTCCGGAAATGGCTGCCGAGATGTATATCGCCAGCGTGCTGATGGTCGATGAGGAGCACTTCATGGAGCGCGCCTACCTGGAAGAACTGGCCCGTCAGCTCAAGCTCGACCCTGCGCTGAAAAGTGAGCTGGAAGCCCAGGTGCGCGTGGAGCTGAACGCCGGCTGAAATGCGCCCCTGTAGCCGGATGCCATCCGGGGCAGCGCCCTTTCCTGGCGCATCGTCCCTGGATTTCATCCAGGCTACGAGAGCGGTGCAGGTTGGATGGGGGCGTGTAGCTGACGCCTTTTGCATCCGCCATCGCTATTGGTGGATGAAAAAGGCGTCATCCACCCTACGATTCCGCAGACCTTGCATACGAACATAGGATCTACAGCTCTACAGCTGAATCCATCTCAGACCAAAAGACCATACTGCTCGGCTAGCCGGGCGGCTAGGCTGTTTTCTTTCGAACAGCAATGGCTAGAGCGAGGTCGCCGATGCAGCAACTCGATGACAGTTACGACTACCTGATCGTCGGTGCCGGGCCGGCCGGTTGCCTGTTGGCCAATCGACTGTCGGCAGACCCTGCGGTGCGGGTGTTGCTGCTGGAGGCGGGCGGGCGTGACAACTACCCCTGGATTCATATCCCGGTCGGCTACCTGTATTGCATTGGCAACCCGCGTACCGACTGGTGCTATGAAACCGAGGCCGAGCCCGGGTTGAACGGGCGTGCGTTGAAATACCCGCGGGGCCGCGTGCTCGGCGGCAGCTCGTCAATCAACGGCATGATCTACATGCGCGGCCAGGCCCGCGACTACGATGCTTGGGCGGCGGCGGGCAATCCGGGCTGGGCCTGGGGTGATGTGTTGCCGCTATTCAAGCGCACGGAGAACCATTTCGCCGGCAGCAGCGAGGTGCATGGCGCGGCAGGCGAGTGGCGGGTCGAGCGCCAGCGTCTGTCCTGGCAGGTGCTGGAGGCCTTCCGTCAGGCGGCTGGGCAGAGCGGTATTGCCAGTATCGAAGATTTCAACGCGGGCGATAACGAGGGTTGCAGCTACTTTCAGGTCAATCAGCGCCGTGGCGTGCGCTGGAATGCATCGAAAGCCTTCCTGCGCGATATTCGCCAGCGCCCCAATCTGCGCGTAGTGACCGATGCCGAGGTGCAGCGAGTAATTCTTGCAGGGGGCCGGGCCGACGCGCTGAGTTTGCGCTGGCAGGGCAGTGAGCGGCTGATCCGCGCGCGCCGTGAGATCATTCTGTGTGCTGGCTCGATCGGCACGCCAGCGTTGTTGCAGCGCTCGGGGATCGGCCCGCGTCCGCTATTGCAGCGCCTCGGCATCGCCGTGCAGCATGAGCTGGCCGGTGTGGGCGAGAACCTGCAGGATCACCTGCAACTGCGCCTGATCTACCAGGTTAGCGGTGTACCGACCCTCAACCAGATCGCCGGCAGCTTGTGGGGCAAATTGGGTATGGGCCTGGAGTATCTGCTCAAACGTAGCGGCCCGTTGGCCATGGCGCCGAGCCAGTTGGGCGCGTTCGCCCGTTCCAGTGCCGAGCAGCCGTCGGCCAACCTGCAATACCATGTGCAGCCGCTGTCGCTGGAACGTTTTGGCGAGCCGCTGCACAGCTTCCCTGCCTTCACCGCTTCGGTGTGCAACCTGCGTCCGTACAGTCGTGGCAAGGTCGAAATCCGCTCGTTGGACGCTGCGCAGGCGCCGTTGATCCAGCCCAATTACCTGAGTGATGAACGCGATCTGCGGGTGGCCGCCGACGCCATTCGCCTGACCCGACGCATCGTTGCCGCGCCGGCACTGGCGGCATTCAAGCCCGAGGAATACAAACCGGGGCCGAGTTACCAGAGCCAGGAAGACCTGCAGCGGGCGGCGGGGGAGATCGGTACCACGATTTTCCACCCGGTCGGCACCTGCAAGATGGGCCAGGGGCGGGATGCGGTGGTCGATGCGCAACTGCGTGTGCACGGCGTGCCGGGGCTGCGCATCGCCGATGCCTCGGTCATGCCCACCATCGTTTCCGGCAACACCTGTTCGCCGGTGCTGATGATCGCCGAGAAAGCCGCCGAACTGATCCTCACACCGCCGTCCCGCTCAGGGGCGACGGTAGCGCTGCCGGTGGGCGAGGGTGTTGCTGGCTGAGCAATGACGAGCCTGCCGTTTGGCCAATCGTGGGGGCGCAGGCTGCCAGAGTTACTGCGATTACGGTATACTCGCCGGCTTTTCCGAAAGTTTCACCTGCGAGTGCCGCCAGCCATGGAAATCAACCCGATCCTGAACAGCATCAAGGACCTCTCCGAGCGCACCCTGACTATTCGGGGGTATCTTTGACTACGATCAAAAGCATGATCGGCTAGTTGAAGTAAACCGCGAGCTCGAAGACCCGAACGTCTGGAACAACCCCGAATACGCCCAGAATCTGGGGCGTGAGCGTGCCTCTCTGGCGTTGATCGTCGACACCATCGACGACCTCGACGGCAGCCTGGTCGACTCACGCGACCTGCTGCAAATGGCCGCCGAAGAGGAAGACCAGGGCGCCGTCGACGATGTCGCGGCCGAGATTGAGCGCCTGCGCGGGATTCTCGAGAAGATGGAGTTCCGCCGCATGTTCAGCGGCGAGATGGATGCCAACAACGCCTACCTGGACATCCAGGCTGGTTCCGGCGGCACCGAAGCCCAGGACTGGGCCAACATGCTGCTGCGTATGTACCTGCGCTGGGCTGACAAACGCGGTTTTGACGCCACCATCATGGAGCTGTCCGCCGGTGAAGTCGCCGGGATCAAGGGCGCGACCCTGCATATCAAGGGTGAGTACGCCTTTGGTTGGCTGCGCACCGAGATCGGCGTGCACCGCCTGGTGCGCAAGAGCCCGTTCGACTCCGGCAACCGTCGTCACACCTCGTTCACCGCGGTGTTCGTCTCGCCGGAAATCGACGACAACATCGAGATCGATATCAATCCGTCGGACCTGCGCATCGATACCTACCGCTCCTCCGGGGCCGGCGGGCAGCACGTAAACACCACCGACTCGGCCGTGCGCATTACCCACGTGCCAAGTAATACCGTGGTCTGCTGTCAGAACGAACGCTCCCAGCACGCCAACAAAGACACCGCGATGAAGATGCTGCGGGCGCGCTTGTACGAGCAGGAAGTGCAGAAGCGCAACGCCGCCTCGCAGGTGCTGGAAGACAGCAAATCGGACATCGGTTGGGGGCATCAGATTCGCTCCTACGTACTCGATCAGTCGCGGATCAAGGATCTGCGCACCAACGTCGAGCGCAGTGACTGTGTCAACGTGCTCGACGGCGATATCGACGAGTACCTGGTGGCCAGCCTGAAACAGGGGCTGTAAACCTAATTATCCAGGAGCCAGGGGGACGCCTAGTCCTTGCTGTGGTCCGGCGATCCGGCGACCTGACATTCCGCCGATTCGCCACGAAAGAGCATCGCCAGCAAGCTGGCTCCTACCCAGATCGCACTACACGCCAGGCAGATAGAAAAGACCATGAGCGACCAACAATCCGACCACCAGGCCCTCTCCCACGAAGACCGGCTGCAGGAAGAAAACAAGCTGATTGCCCTGCGCAAGGAAAAACTTGCGGCTGCGCGTGAGCAGGGTAATGCCTTCCCCAATGATTTCCGCCGCGACAGCTACTGCGCCGACTTGCAGAAGCAGTACGTCGACAAGACCAAGGAAGAGCTGGCCGAAGCCGCTATCCCGGTCAAGGTGGCTGGTCGCATCATGCTCAATCGCGGCTCCTTCATGGTTATTCAGGACATGAGCGGGCGCATCCAGGTCTACGTCAACCGCAAGACCCTGCCGGAAGAAAAACTGGCCGAGGTCAAGCACTGGGACTTGGGCGACATCATTGCCGCCGAAGGCACCCTGGCCCGCTCCGGCAAGGGCGATCTGTACGTGGAAATGACCAGCGTGCGCCTGCTGACCAAGTCGCTGCGCCCGCTGCCGGACAAGCACCACGGCCTCACCGACACCGAGCAGCGCTATCGCCAGCGCTACGTCGACCTGATCGTCAACGAAGACGTGCGCCACACCTTCCGTGTGCGCTCCCAGGTGATCGCGCACATTCGCCAGTTTCTGATGCAGCGCGATTTCCTTGAAGTGGAAACGCCGATGCTGCAGACCATCCCCGGCGGCGCTGCGGCCAAGCCGTTCGAGACCCACCACAACGCGCTGGACATGGGCATGTACCTGCGCATCGCGCCGGAGTTGTACCTCAAGCGTCTGGTGGTCGGTGGCTTCGAGCGGGTCTTCGAGATCAACCGCAACTTCCGTAACGAAGGCGTGTCGACCCGGCACAACCCCGAGTTCACCATGTTGGAGTTCTATCAGGCGTACGCCGATTACGAAGACAACATGGACCTCACCGAGGAGCTGTTCCGCGAGCTGGCGCAGTTGGTGCTGGGTTCGACCGACGTGCCCTACGGCGACAAAGTGTTCCATTTCGGCGAGCCGTTCGTGCGCCTGTCGGTGTTCGACTCGATCCTCAAGTACAACCCCGAGCTGAGCGCCGACGACCTGAACGATATCGACAAGGCCCGCGCCATCGCCAAGCAGGCCGGCGCCAAGGTGCTCGGTTTTGAAGGCTTGGGTAAGCTGCAGGTAATGATTTTCGAAGAGTTGGTCGAGCACAAACTGGAGCAGCCGCACTTCATTACCCAATACCCGTTTGAAGTATCGCCGCTGGCTCGCCGTAACGATGACAACCCGAACGTCACCGATCGTTTCGAGCTGTTTATCGGTGGTCGTGAAATCGCCAACGCCTATTCCGAGTTGAACGACGCGGAAGACCAGGCCGAGCGCTTCCATGCCCAGGTGGCCGACAAGGACGCCGGCGACGACGAGGCCATGCATTACGATGCCGACTTCGTCCGCGCCCTGGAGTACGGGATGCCGCCCACCGCCGGTGAAGGTATCGGCATCGACCGTTTGGTGATGCTGTTGACCAATGCGCCGTCGATCCGCGATGTGATCCTCTTCCCGCACATGCGCCCGCAAGCGTAAAACCAAAGCCGCCTTCGGGCGGCTTTTTGCTGTCTGGCTGCGGATTTATTCTGCGCAATACGGCTTGGCAAGGTCGCTGTGTGCGTGATGTTTGTCCGCTCGCACGCCATCCCAGGCCAAGGGGCAGGAAACCAGGCTGTTGACGGCGATTATCGTCGGGATGGAATATCAAGGCTGGCATGGCGGGATCGTGCAGTTGGGTGACACGTTGATCATTCTTAAACGCTGCACCGATGTACTGTTGGCACCTCTGGGATGTGCGCTTGCGGTGGTACGTCCCGATGGGGATCCTCGACCTGTTTTCACACGGAGAGCGAAATGAACGCGTGGCGCGCAGTAATCGTCTTGTCCCTGCTGCTCTTGAGTGGCTGTCTGGTGACATTCAACGACCCGATTCCAGCCAATGAAGCGGCGCCCATGCCGCTGCTCGGCGAATGGTCGCGCAAGAATGAATGGGGCGAGTGGCTGTTTCTCGACATCACCCGTGCCGGCTCCAATCTCTACGAGGCCAGAACTTACCAAGGCAGCCCGGATAACCTGGACAGCCTGGAAAGGTACGGCTTTACCGTCGCCCACCACGGACGCCGCTGGTACCTGTCGGCTGGCTTGCCGCAACGCCTGGGCGGCAACTTCGCCATCGCCGGCTTTGAGCTGACCACCGGCAATGAGCTGGTGGTCTACACCCTCGACGTCGATCGCATCCTGCAGGAACTTGAGGCGGGCACATTGCAAGGCAAGCCCGTCGATACGCAGGAGGGAGAGGGCGTTTTGATTTCCAGCCCGCTGGACGCAGTATTCGCCTACCTCGACGACCAGGCCAATTCCGATGTATTTATCGAAGTCGCGCGCTATCAGCGCGTCGGCCCATAGCCGGCGCGAAGGGTGTCACTCGTCGCAGGCAATGCACCGTGGCTCAGGGCGGGTTGTCGCTGCGCGCTGAACGGGCTACCGATGTTAAAGCAGTCGCAGTAGGTGGGTTTTTTTCACAGCCTCCCAGTCAATGTCAGAAACCATGAGGGATCGATGAACAGTCACAGCGGGTTGGACGACTATCAACTGATCGTGCGGGCGTTATCTGAGCGGATTGTCGAGGCGCAGACGCCGATCCGCATACTGGACGCGGTGAAGTGGGACGACAGCATTCGCGAGGGTTTTCTCAAGGCCAAGGGCAAGGTGCTGCCGGCGGTCGACCAGGCTTACTACCTGAGCCGGCCACTGGGCTTTGACTCCAGCGCGAAAAAGCTCGAGTTCCAGAACATCGAACGCGATGTCACTCGCCAGCTTGGACAGTTCAATCCCGTTGGGCAGATCATGCGGCGCATGTGTCGCGAATACCGCATGGTTATCCGCATGCTCGACGCGCGGGGCACCACCGAATTCGGCCTGATCTCCCAGGATCTCTACGGCGCCGCCTCCGATGCCTTTCATGCCGGTGATCCGACCCTGTCCGACCTGGGCCTGATGCTGTCCGACTACCTGAACAACATCGCCGACCGTGGCGACCTCAAGGACGAAGCGAAAACCCTCAATGCCAAGACCGCGGTCAGCCTGTTGCAGAGTCGCCTGAATAAGGTGTTCGGCGAAGCGGAGAGCACCATCCGGGTGTTCGAGTCCGATGGCATTCTCGCCGATGCCGCCGCCGGCGCTGACTACATCAAGATTCGCAGCGACGCCATGTTCAATGAACGTGACGTGCGGGCGCTGGAAGTGCATGAAGGCCTGGTGCATGTCGGCACCACCCTGAATGGCCTGAACCAGCCGATCTGCACCTTCCTGTCCAAGGGGCCGCCATCGTCCACCGTGACCCAGGAAGGCTTGGCGATTCTGATGGAAGTGATCACCTTTGCCTCCTACCCGAGCCGCCTGCGCAAGCTCACCAACCGCACCCGCGCCATTCACATGGCCGAGGAGGGCGCCGATTTTCTCGACGTGTTCGAGTTCTTCCGCGAGCAGGGTTATGGCCTGGAAGACGGCTACAGCAACGCCAGCCGGGTGTTCCGCGGCTCGGTGCCACAAGGTTTGCCGTTCACCAAGGATCTGTCCTACCTCAAGGGCTTCATCATGATCTACAACTACATCCAGCTGGCCGTGCGCAAAGGCAAGCTGGAACAGATCCCCTTGTTGTTCTGCGGCAAGACCACCCTGGAAGACATGCGCACCCTGCGCAAACTGGTGGACGAAGGCCTGGTGCAACCGCCCAAGTACCTGCCGCAGCAGTTCCAGGACCTGAATGCCCTGTCGGCCTGGATGTGCTTTTCCAACTTCCTCAATCACCTGAGCCTCGACCGGATCGAAGCCGACTACTCCAACATCCTGTAAAGCTGCACGTCGTAGGGTGCGCCGTGCGCACCAATGCAGGCACGCCTGGCACTGCCCGCGTAGGGTGCGCCGCGCGCACCAAGGCCGGCACACATGGCACACATGGCGCTGCCGATGCGTAGGGTGCGCCGTGCGCACCAAGGCTGGCACACATGGCACTGCCCGCGTAGGGTGCGCCGTGCGCACCAAGGCCGGCACGCATGGCACTGCCCGCGTAGGGTGCGCCGCGCGCACCAAGGCTGGTACACATGGCGCTGCCGATGCGTAGGGTGCGCCGTGCGCACCAAGGCCGGTACACATGGCACTGCCCAGGCTGGTACACATGGCACTGCCCGCGTAGGGTGCGCCGCGCGCACCAAGGCTGGTACACATGGCACTGCCGATGCCCGCTGCTGTGAACCGTAGCCCTGATGCAATCCGGGCAAGCATCCCACTCGAACCGCCAGGAGCCCTGTATGCCCAGCCATCAACTCGACTACGAAATTCTCGGCGCCTCGGCGCAGAGTGTGGAAATCATCCTCGATCCCGGCGAGACGGTGATCGCCGAAGCCGGGGTAATGAACTACATGACTGACGGCATACGTTTTGAAACGCGCATGGGTGATGGCGCGGCAAACGGCGTGCTGGGCAAGTTGTGGAGTGCCGGCAAGCGCATGCTCACCGGCGAATCGCTGTTCATGACGCACTTCTCCAACGCCGGCAAAACCCAGGCGCGAGTCGCCTTTGCCGCGCCCTATCCGGGTACCGTGGTGCCGATCTCGCTGGCCGAGCACGGCGGCAGCCTGATCTGCCAGAAAGACGCCTTCCTCTGCGCCGCCTACGGCACGGCAGTTGGCATCAGCTTCAACAAGCGCCTGGGCGCCGGATTCTTCGGCGGCGAGGGCTTCATCCTGCAAAAGCTCGAAGGCGACGGCCTGGCCTTCGTGCACGCCGGCGGTACGGTAATCCGCAAGCAACTCAACAACCAGACCTTGCGCCTCGACACCGGTTGCCTGGTGGCCTTCACCCGCGGTATCGAGTACGACATCGCCCTGGCCGGCGGCCTGAAAAGCATGCTGTTCGGTGGCGAAGGCATCGTCCTGGCGACCCTCAAAGGCACCGGCACGGTCTGGGTACAGAGCCTGCCGTTCTCGCGCCTGGCCGAACGCATCTATGAAGCGACCTTCAAGGCCCGCGAGCAAGTTCGCGCCGGCGGTAAATGATCGAGGCTGGGCAAGCGCCCACTTATGTATCAAGCTGCGCCGCCTATGGATACCGCCTGTGCCAATTGTTCGCTTGCCTGTCAGTGAGCGATCTGGCTCGATAGATCCCTATTTTTTGCTGAAACGTCCAACCTCGAGAGCCTGTAATGAGCGAACTGAACCCCATCCCCCTGATCCTCACCGGCATCGGCAGCATCTGCGCCACCGTGGCCGCCCTCGGCTACTACGGCTACCTGCACATCGCCCAGCCGGAGGATGCCCTGCTGCTCGCCGAATACACCATGCTCAAGACCGTTCCCGGCGAGGACTACAAAGTCTCGGTCAAACCGGCCAGCCAGGTGGCCCAGTGCATCGACGGTGTCGTGGTGCTGTTCGACCTGGAACAGAAAGGCCTCAGTGGCGTACTGGTCGACCAGCGCAAGCGCGCCGTGCGCTGCGTGGCCGAAGGTGTACCGGCTGGGCAGTGACCGTGCAGCGCGGCCCTGCGAACAGCTATCAGAAGTTGTGAAAGCTACCCGGTGATTAGCGCATGTTTTGCTCATCCGGTGCGCCCGGTTGCGCCTGCTGCGCAATCCAGTTCCGAATGTACTCCAGCACGCGGTTCGCGCCCTCGACTGTCTCAGCGAGCTCGATCGGGCGCTCGCCATCCAGGTACTGGTTAGGCTGCTCCATCCATTTGAAGGCTGCCGCCTTGTTGCCTCGTACCGGGATTGCCAGTTCCAGGATCTCCCGCAGCAGCTCCGGTTGCCCGTACCAGGATTCAGGTTTGGTTGTCGGGCGCTTGCCCTGGATGACTCGGGGCAATTGGCAGGCAGCCAGCTCATTGGCGTTGATATGCCGGCGAGTCCAATGGGCCAGCTTCACCAAGTCGGTGTTTGGCGGGCGCGTGTGGTCGGTAGTCGGCACAACCACGCCGATCAACACATTGGTATGGGCTCTGATCATCTCCAGTGCCGGCGCAATGTCCGTGTCATTGGTCACGATGACAGCATGATCGATCTGCCCGGTGATCGCGTCGTGGTAGACCTGCAGGGCCAAGTTCACGTCGCTTTGCTTCTCCTCGACCTTCCAGGCTTGGATTTCCTGGCATTCGCGGGGAGCCCTGTCGGGATCCTCGGCGTCGACGATCTTCACCTTCATCTTGTTGACGGCGTAGTAGCCTTCGATCAGCTCGATTCGACCGTCATGCAGCTTGCGCAGCGCGGTGTGGTAGCGCGCCTGAGACGATATAGAGTCGGGAGCCCGGGCAACGGACTCGATGATCTTCGCGGTGAAGAACTTGATCGAGGGGGAGGGGAGCAGGGTCGATTGCCGGATATGGCCATCGCCATCCTTGACCAGCGCAGACGGCAGGATGTGTTTTACGAAGAGGGGCAGCAGATCCAGCCACTTGTGGGGAGTGCCACGCAGGCAGCCGTAGTAGAAGTTGTATCCGTCGATGTAGGTGCGGGCACGCAGAGGCACTCGCTGAGGCGCGCCTAGCATTTCTTGTACTCCAGAAACGAAAAAACCGGCTAGTGCCGGCTTTTCCCCCCTCCAACCAGATGGTCAAGCCACGCCGGTCGTGAGGGTTAGTTGTTGGGAAAGAGGCTAATAGGGCATGACGGGACCGTCAACCTTTTATAAAGATGGGGTTACAGCCGGTCACTGGGTAGGCCTGCCTCTTCTCCTCTTTGCGGAATTTGGGTTTGGGATAGGTCTGGGTC
This sequence comes from Pseudomonas sp., assembly GCF_030683065.1. Classification (GTDB taxonomy): domain Bacteria; phylum Pseudomonadota; class Gammaproteobacteria; order Pseudomonadales; family Pseudomonadaceae; genus Aquipseudomonas. The sequence continues at coordinate 31,272 of NZ_JAUXMX010000024.1, read as the reverse complement.
ACAAGAACAGGCAAGCCATCACGCTTGATAAGCGCCTACTGTGCCTGAACGTACGACAGGCTTAGGTGCAGAGCCTGTCGTACTCAATTACTGCAGTTTTGAGGCGTGCGATTGACTGCCGAGCACTTAGCTATCGCTGAGGCGCTTGACCTGCAATCGCAAAGCCTCAAGTTCGCTCAGCAATTGTTGCTCACTATGGCTTTGCTCAATCACCTCGCCACTGTCGAGGTTCAGCCAGCGTGCATCTGCAATCCTCACTGCTTTGATTTGACGATCATTATCCTTTCGACTGTCCGCACGCATCTGAACGGCTTTGCTCAGCGCGTATTTGCTCTCCGGGTTGCCGTGGTTGATCAGCAGCGTCGCGGGTTTCTTACAGTCAAAGCCATCGGTACGGAACAGGAAATCCAGCAGCATCTGTTGATCGGCATGTGCCGAGTAATACGGCGACATATCAATCACCTCTGCCTGGCCAGCTGAAAGGCTATCCATGGGCGCAGGGGATGCTGTAGCACGCGGCATAAGCTCTGCACCTTTGCTGCCGGCAGACTGATAGCCCGTGAGGATCACGGTGTTACGCGGATCGCTCCCCCAGCGCTCCAGGTAACTGACCACCGGACCGTTGTCGCACATGCCTGCGCTGGCAATCACGATATCGGCGTCAAAGTTGGAGGGTTGCTTGGGCTTGGTCATGCTCAGGTAGCGCTCGGCGGTCACTTTGAAACTCCCATGCTCGACCAAACGCTGCAGCATGCCTTGAATGGCGTCGGCATCCATCGCCAGCGACTTACACAGCTCAGCGTTCAGGTATTTGAACTTGCCGTTGGGCGACTTGCTGCAGAGGTGTTTGGCATACACCTGAGTCACCGCGTGACCCAGTGGCGCATGGACATTCGCTACCAAGGGGAAGTCATCGTCGTAGCGACTCAGCTCGCGTCCTTGTTCGTGTGCTGGCAGGTTAGTTTTCATCCACTGCAATACGTCCATCAATAATTCCTGAGCACGATGCAGCGAGAAGGCGGGCATCAAGACCTTGCCGCCTTTAACGAACAAGGTGTGGGCGATGACTTCAGCCAGGCGTGCCAGTCGCAGTTGCGAATCTTGATGCTCCTGTGCTCGCACGCGCCCGCCATAAGTGGACTCGACAACGATGTAGTCCGTGTCGGCAAAGGGATGTTGGCCGCTCTTCATCAATGGCAGGTAAGCGTTCTCATCGGTCTGACAGCCTACGTCACCACTGAAGCAGATGGAGCGATTCTCCCCACCCACTTTCCAGGCAATGCTGATCAGGCAGGCTCCTAGGATATGGCTACTGCGCAAGTAGGCCATCCAGACGCCTTCAGCCAAGCGCATGCTGCGCCCCCACTTGAAGCCCTGGTCATCATCCAGAATGCTCCAGTGAATCTGCTTCACCTCCTGTTCCGTAAACATGCCACTTACCCGAGCAGCGTCCAGCAGCATCAGCTCGGTGAGTTCGCGGGTCGCGCGGGTGGCATACACCTGGCCGGTAAAGCCTTCACGCACCAGCCGGGGCAGCAGGCCGCAGTGATCGATATGCGCATGAGTCAGTAACACATACTTGAGGCGCGCAGCCTGGAATGGAAACGCCTGGCGATTGGCCCATTCCTCGCGCTCATTGCCCTGATGCATGCCGCAATCCACCAGAAACTGGGTATCGGAGTCAGTGTGATGCAGCCAGGTGCACGAGCCGCTGACACCTTCGATTGCGCCGACAAATTTAATCTTCAACATGATCTTTTCCTTTGTTCTGGACGACAGCGGCCACTGCTCATAGGCAACTGAGCCGAGCTGTCTGAATTGAGTTTTTGCGGTTGTAGCGAAAGCGTGTTGAACGTCAGTCGTTCAACGCCAATGCACCAGCTGGAACCGGGAAGTGCCGGGCATAGAGCCCTTGGTACAGCTGTTCAGCGAAATGCCTTTCACGCCGGTCAGCCGTGCTGTCACAGCCAAGGTAGGGGAAGTGGTCGATAAAACGGCCAAACAGGCGTTCGCAATCGCTGCGGTAACGCCGAGTGTCCAGAATGTGCGCCTGCCACAACTGCCAGGCAGAACCAGACGGCATCAGCAGTTGATTGGGATAGCACTTCTTCAGGCTAAGAAAACGCCGGTACTCTCGCTCAGCCTTGGCCCAGTCCAGGCATTGCACCTGGGGGGCGAAGTGCAGGGCAAGCAGATCCAATTGCTCGATAGCGGGATCGATGGGGAGGGATTGATGGTTTGTCATGATTGGCTCCTCTGTGATGACGGAGCCAGTTTCGATGTGTGGATTCCACAACCAACAGGTCAGCGAAGAAAATCCAATAAAACATCAAATTCCTTCGCGTCCTGATATTCAGTGATGATCAGATCGCGGTATTTCAGCAGCAGGGCATTATCTGTAACAACTTCGGTTGCCTTGTCGTAAGCCTGCTTCAACTCACCATTGAGGTAGTGCGCCATCATGCTGTCGCCCACCGACAGTGCTGCTGTCTGACTCGCCAGAGTTTTAAGCAGATTACCTTGGTGCGGGCCGAGCCCCATTTGTGGCAATGCATCCGCAAATGGATTGGGCAGCTTTTCTTTGGAAAGATCCGCATCTGCCAATTGAGCAAGCAGAATGTTCAGCTCTTTGCGTAACAGTCCAAGCCCCGCAACGGACTGTCGATCCAGAAATAGCTGTTTGGCCCAATCCACATAAGCCTGCCGCTCCGAACGATCCCTGATCAGCATGACCGCAATTTTTGGTACGCCAAATAGACCCTGCAATACGATTGCGTTCCAGATCAGCACCTCATCGGCAGGATTGAGATACCAATGCTCACGGCTACCTGAAGCACCTGGCCCATCGGCTCTGCTGCGCTTCATCGTTATAAGTGACGGCAGTGTCGTTTTGAGCGCGCTGCGTCCCTTCACCGTTACGCTAGCCAGAGCTTCAATCAGCGTGTTTAGCGCGATTCTGAGGCCCCCGTACTGCTTCTGAGACAGGGGGGCGATAGCGGCGGGCAAAGCAGCCGCTCCAGCACCACCGTGTGCTCGGGCCACTGATTTGAATTAGAGCGCACAGGATTGCTTCAACAATGTTTCTACTGGCGGAAGTTCCTCTGCGTACGCTGGGTACTTTGCGATGCGATCCGCTTGAGCATACCAGTCACTCTGGGCGCAGAAACCACCACTGCGTCGGTACTCGTCGAGGACGCCCCGGCAGTAACCTGCCCGCAGAGCTTCAGAGGATGAGGTCGTAAGGCCCGCTAAGAGATGCTGCTGGTCACGCTTGGCATAGATACCCACCAACTCCTTGCAGCTCTGAATCAGATGTTCTGGGTTGTCGTTGGCTTGTGCCGTAGGTAAAACCAGGCTGGGCAGCAGGCACAGGCAAACGATGGTCAGTGTTCTAGTGTTCACAGGCTGGCCTCCTTGGCCGGGGTGAATATTTCGGGTTCAACCCGTGCGTGCACGGTTGCAGGTTGCAGGAGGGTGTTGGACGCAGACTTGGGTATAGCGAGATAGAGGGCCAGCAAGACCATGCCGAAGGCCAAAAGCTTGTCGAGAGGGTCTTCCTGTGTCAGCAGACGAAGTATTTCATCTGGATGCTCGGTCTGCGCAAGCCAAGCTGCATATGCACCAAATAGCACCATGCTCAGGGCAGCCATGATCCCCTGGGCTATCAGTAGACAACTCAACCCTCGCCAGAAACCCATGGCGAAGTGTTGGCAGTAGTGGATATGCCGCCACAATAACAAAACCAGCAACGGCATAAACGCCCACTCCAAGAGGGAGAGGTCAGCGAGGCCCTCGCCATACTCAAAGATCAGCAAAGGTAGCGATGCCAGCGTTAGCAGGCCGGCCAGCCACAAACAGGCTGTCTTCAACCCTCGCAGTAGTAGGCAAAGGCCTTTGGTCAGTCCGTTATCCAGCTTGCCGGCCAGAGAGAGTTCGGTGGATTGCATCAGTGCTCCTTGCATGTGTCTATTGGGGGATTTCATTAATGCCTACCCCATCAGCAGGTAGTTCGACCAGATAGTCGGTGCAGGCGCAACGGTCGTCTGAATTAACGTAACGTGACTTGAAATTGTGCCCGGTAGCGCCTACTGTTCGCACCAGCTCATCTACCAGCCTTCGGGTGTCAGCGTAGAAGGAGTAACGGCCCCGTCCTCCTGCGGAGGGCGCGGCCAGCCTAATTCCCCCCGCTATGCCGCTCCCAGCGCCTTTCCAGTTTTCTCTGCTGATGCTCCCGCTCAACCGGGTAGGCCGTCCACGGCAGGATGTAGTCCTTGCGCTCGTCCAGTACCACCAGGTATTTGGCTTCTGCAAACCAGATCAGCACGCGATGACCTGAACCGTTTGGCTCGCGCCAGACCTTGAGCGCGGCGTCTGCAGCATTTTCGATAATCGGTCTGGGCCAACGAATGCGCTCACAGCGTCTCAAGTCGGGCAGGCGCTCCGCCTCGTCGTTGCCTTCGGAAATCATGTGCCAGAAGGTGGCCTCCTTGCCCTGGATGATCGGGTGGCGTTTCAAGCCCAAGCGCTTACCGGCAAACACAGGTTTCGACTCAACGAAGTCGGCACAGAAGACCTGGTAGATGGCGTCCAGGTAACGAGCAAAATCGCCCCCGTAATCCGTAAACTCCTCCAGTGGCGGCAGCCATCCCGGCAGGCTCATACCCCATTGCTCCCGTTCCAAAGGAACAGGTTGAACTTGGACTCACGCAGCAGCGTGTTCTGCTTCAGGTTGTAGCGGCTGCGCTCACGGATACGTTCGATCAGGCGCTGCTTGGCTTCGCTGCCGGCAAGCCCGCGATGCAGATAGGACAGCGCGCCGATCAGCAAGTCAGCCAGCTGCAGTTGTTCGGCTTCATGGGAGTGGATGCGTTGCACCCGGCGAATCACCCTGCGCGAGAAGTCATAGGCATTGTGGGCCAGCACCTCATGGAGCTTGGCGACCTTCTCATGCCCCAGGGTGTCCTTGATGTCGATATAAACGTGATAACCGGCATCTGGCTCGAAGATGGTCTTGAGCATCGAGAAGTACATCTTGTAGTACCAGTCATCATGACTCTGCCGGAACTGCTGATGATTGAGGCGCGCCTTGTCGGCCACGATCAGGGCGCGGAAATGCAGATCGTCGTCATCGAAGAAATAGTCGATGCAGTCCAGGTAGAACTGCAGCTTGGTCGAACCCACCTTGGTCCACTTGATCTCGAAATCCGCCGGTAGCTTGTGCCTGACCTTAATTTCACGCAGACGTTGGGCAATCTCCAGACGCTTGGCCTCCGGGCACCAGACGGCACCCAGTACCATGGCCTTCTGGCCATCGTTCTCCAGATGGCAGGACTCGTCGCAGTAGATATTGAAGGTTTCGCTCATCACGCCACCGCCTGCTCGACCAGGGTGCTGGCCAGTTGTTCGTTGAGCTGGCGGGCCTGGGTTAGGCGGGTTTTCAGTTGGTCGCAGAGGGCCATAAGCTGATCTAGACGGTTAACAATATTGCTTTGTTCTTCCAGCGAGGGCAGGCGTAGTTTTATCGTTTTTAGATTCTTGGCACTGATACCGATATTTCCGACGGTGGTCGCGCAAAACGACTCAATCTGCGCTCGCGCAGGAGCTGCGTTCAATATGTATTTGAGGTAATGAGGCGAAGCTTTATTGCGGTCAGCCCGGAATCGGATGAGTTTGTCTGGGAAAATTTGAGGCACACCTCTGTTGCCGCAGTAGAGGGAAAAAGCTCCGACGTAGTGAAGGTTTCCATTGAATCGGCAGGCTAGGAGATCGTCTTTAGCCAAAAGGAATTTTTGTATTTCCGCCTCCGTAACGTCTGCCCACTTGTGCTCGTATTCATCAGTAAGGAAGTCCGCAACTCCGGTGCCTGCGCTTATTCGAAGAATTTCTACAGCGCTTGGTGTGTCTTGTGGCTTTTTGGACGAACCGTTCAGCGAGTCACCATCAATCACATCTGAAAGAGACAAATGAGCTGCAGGCACATCTGAACTAACCAGGCGTCCATCGGCAGCTAAGCAAAGGAATGTTTGCTTGAGGGCGTCGATGCTGGGTTCGGTGGTGAATAGGGTGTGGAAGTGTTCGGCCAGGCGTTGCCAGTTGGTGGCGAACTCGGTGGCGTCGCTGGTTTGGGTCAAGCTGTCGAGCAGCGCTTGCACCAGTTGGGTATGGGTGCTTTCGGCGTCGGCCTGCTGGGCTTCCAGGCTGTCGCAGAGGGCCATCAGTTCATCGACTTTGGCGACGATGCGGTGTTGTTCGGCGAGAGGAGGAAGTCCTGTTACCGTGGCGACGATTTTTTCTCGTGAGATGTTTGGCTGCGCTCCACCAGCGCCTTGTCCAATGAAGTTCGATTTAAGCGCTTTGAGGGTAAGCAGCAAATATCTATTGAACACACCATTGAACGGCGTGCAGGCGCAGACAGCCTGATTTGTTGTGCCTTCCACGCTCAAGATTGCCGTTTTACCAATGGTCGCGCCGTACATTGCAATGAGTACGTCTCCCGGTTTATTTCGACGCAATGAGCACTCTTTAAGCGCTAGATCAGTTACCGACTCGTCCGAATCTGAAATGAAGTCTGCAACCAGCTCGCCCGATTTGAACCAAGGCATTTCACCGCCGTAGTAACTTGAGTTCCCTCTAGCAGGAGTTGCCCCAGCCCCCCAATCACCGATCTGACCTAGTCGTACCCATTCCCAGCCAATGGGTAGCTTGAACTGCATTTCATCTTGTTCGATATCGGGTAACGGCTTTCCATTTCGAATGGTCTTATTTTCAATGAGTAACGTTTTCTCTTTCGCAATACTTTCCAACAGCTCGCTGGCAGGCTCACCACTGGAGTTCTGCTCAAGCAACCTGCCCCGCACCGCCAGCTCCAGAATCAGCTCACGCAGCTTTTTGATGCCATTAGGCGCACCGGCCAGTAGCGGCAGATTTTCGGTGAGCAGCGCTGTCATACCTGGCGCTCCTCTTTATCAGAGGCAAGGGCTTCAGCCAGCACCGCCTTAAGCTGGTCGCGCAGCTCGCTGATTTCGCCTTGCAGCCTGGCGTAGTTGCGCAGCAACTCGTCCGGGTCGTGGCTGATCTGTTCGCCGATATGCGGGTTTTTGCAGTCCAGGTTCCAGTTGCGCGCTTGCAGCTCTTCGACGCCGACCTTCCAGGCGAATTCGTTCTCCACCCGTGCGGCAAAGCCATCGGCCTCGCTGCCCCACCAGTCTTGTTCCACGGCGAATTCTTCGATGCGCATGGGGCGGGTTTTCGAGTAGTTCTTAACGCCGGCCGGGTACTGATGCTCGTAGAACCACACCTGTTTGGTCGGCGTGCCTTTGGTGAAGAACAGCAGGTTGGTCTTGATGCCGGTGTAGGGGTTGAATACGCCGTTGGGCAGGCGAACGATGGTGTGCAGGTTGCACTCGGTCAGCAGCTTTTCCTTGATGCGGCTCTTGATGCCTTCGCCGAACAGGAAGCCATCGGGCAGCACCACGGCGGCACGGCCACCGTCCTTGAGCAGCTGCATGATCAGCACCAGAAACAGGTCGGCGGTTTCGCGGGTGCGGAAGGTGGCGGGAAAGTTGGTTTCGATGCCGTCTTCTTCCATGCCGCCGAACGGCGGGTTGGCGACGATGCAGTGCACGCGCTCACTCGGGCCCCAGCTGATCAGCGGTTTGCTCAGGGTGTTGTCGTGGCGGATCTGGCTCGGCACCTCGATGCCGTGCAGGATCATATTGGTGGTGGCCAGCAGGTGCGGCAGCGGCTTTTTCTCCACGCCGAAGATGCTCGCTTGCAGGGTGCGTTCGTCCTCGGCGGTTTTTACATAGCGGCTGCGCTTGTGCTCGATGGCGCAGGTGAGAAAGCCGCCGGTGCCGCAGGCCGGGTCCATGACCTTTTCTTCCAGCTTGGGGTCGACCATGCGCACCATAAATTCGGTGACCGGGCGCGGGGTATAGAACTCACCGGCGTTACCAGCGTTTTGCAGGTCGCGCAGCAGTTGCTCGTAGAGATTGCCGAACTCGTGGCGTTCCTGGGCTTTGTTGAAGTCCACGCCTTGCTGAATCTTGTTGATCACCTGGCGCAGCAGCTGGCCGGACTTCATGTAGTTGTAGGCATCTTCAAACACGCCGCGCACCACGAAGGCCGATGGCGTGTTGCTGTACTCGTGCAGGTTCTGCAGCTGCGGGAACAGGTTGTTGTCGATAAAGCCCTTGAGGTCGTCACCGGTCATGCCTTCCGGGTCGGCGGCCCAGGTGCGCCAGCGGCAGCTCTCGGGGATCGGCGATTGGTAACTGTCGTCCATCAGCTCCCATTCCAGCTCGCGGTCATCGAAAATCTTCAGGAACAGCAGCCAGACCAACTGGCCAATGCGCTGGGCGTCGCCATCGACGCCGACGTCTTTGCGCATGATGTCCTGGATGGATTTGATGGTGGAGCTGATCGACATGACGAATTCTCGGTGGGTGCGGCAAAGCGGGGGATTGTAAAGGCTATTTAGCCGTTATGGGTTGCATGGGCACCTTGGGGTAGCCTTTGATGGGTATCGCTGCGCTCAACCTGCGCGGCCCGACCCATCCTACGAACTGGCCCTGGTGCGCACGGCGCACCCTACAAGCGTTCGGCTAACTGGCGTAAAGCGCGTCTTCCAGTTCATGGATGGCCTGGTTGTAACCGGCCTTGCCGCCAAAGGCCTTGACCAGTTCGATGGGCGCACCGATCTGGCTGAAGGGGTCGAGCTGGAGGATCTTGATGTCCTCGATATGCTCGATGCCGGTGTCGGCGTATTTATCCAGCAGCGCTTCCAGCACCTGGCGGGCTGCGCCGGAATACTTGGCGAAGTAGTTGCGCTTTTTCACCTGCTCGGCGCGCTCTTTACGCGACAGTGGTGGTTGGTCGAAGGCGACGTGGCAGATCAAATCGAACGGATCGAGGGGCTTGCCCTGTTTCTTTTCCACTTCTTCGGCCAGGGCTTCCCACATCACGCCCTGGGCGGCCATTTCGTCGATGATGGCTTTCTTCTGCTCGGCATCACTCCAGCGGCGCAGGAAGTCATCCAGCGAGGCGAACTGTTTTTGCACGCAGGCGCGGGTGTAGTCGTGCAGCGATTCGGTGATCAGCCGGCCATCCGGGCCGTAATACTGCACGCGCTCGGCGATGACGTAGATCGGGATGCTGTCGATGACGTACTTGATGCGCTTCTTGCCGCCGTCATCTCCGGTAAATTCCAGGTCATCGCCCTCGGCATCGCTGCCGGCACTGATGCCATCGCCTTCGAGTAAATCGTCAGGCGGCACGGGCGGCTCATCGCCCTCGGGGGCATAGACCACCACCGGGTCACCGTCGAAGGCCGGGTCGGCAAACAGCTCGGTGGCCTTCTTGAAGTCCATGATGGTGAACCAGTATTTGCCGTAGTCCTCGTTGATGCGGGTGCCACGGCCGATGATCTGCTTGAACTCGGTCATCGACTTGATGTGCTGGTCGAGCACGATCAGTTTGCAGGTCTGTGCATCGACGCCGGTGGTCATCAGCTTGCTGGTGGTGGCAATGACCGGGTAGCGCGCTTCCGGGTTGATAAAGTTGTCCAGCTCGGCCTTGCCCTCTTGCTCATCGCCGGTGATGCGCATCACGTATTTGCGGTTCTCGGCCACACGCTCGGGGTTTAGGTTGACCAGGGCCTGGCGCATGCGCTCGGCGTGGTTGATGTCGTCGCAGAAGACGATGGTTTTCTGGAACGGATCAGTGGCCTTGAGGAACTCGGTGACCTTCTGCGCCACCAGTTGGGTGCGCGCCTCGATGACCAGGGTGCGGTCCATGTCCTTGAGGTTGTAGATGCGGTCTTCGATCAGCTCGCCGTTCTTGTCGAGCATGCCCTTGGGCGGCCGCCAGCCTTGCAGGTCTTTGTCGAAGTCGATGCGCACCACTTTGTAGGGGGCGAGAAAGCCGTCTTCGATGCCTTGCTTCAAGGTGTAGCTGTACACCGGGTCACCGAAGTAGGTGATGCTCGATACCTCTTTGGTTTCCTTCGGCGTGGCGGTGAGGCCGACATGGGTGGCGCTGGAGAAATAGTCGAGAATCTCGCGCCAGGCGGAATCCTCGGCGGCGCTGCCACGGTGGCATTCGTCGATCACGATCAGGTCAAAGAAGTCGCGGGAGAACTGCTTGTAGATGTTCATCTCTTCTTCAGCGCCGGTGACGGCCTGATAGAGCGACAGGTAGATCTCGTAGGAGGTGTCGATCTGACGTTTGGCGATCTTGGTCATCGCCTGGCCGAACGGCTTGAAGTCGTTGTTCTTGGTCTGGTCGACCAGGATGTTGCGGTCGGCCAAAAACAGGATGCGTTTCTTCTGCTTGGATTTCCACAGCCGCCAGATGATCTGGAAGGCGGTGTAGGTCTTGCCGGTGCCGGTGGCCATGACCAGCAGCACGCGATCCTGCCCGCGCGCCACGGCCTCGACCGTGCGGTTGATGGCGTTGCTCTGGTAGTAGCGCGGCAGGCGCCCGGAGCCGTCGTCGTAATAGGGCGCGGCGATTTTGTGCTGGGCTGCGTTATCCAGGCCCTTCCATTGGCAGTAGCGCTGCCAGAGTTCAGTCGGGCTGGGGAACTGGTCGAGGCGCAGCTCGGTTTCGACCTGCGCGCCGGTGCCGCTGCGGTCGTGAAACAGAAAGCCATCGCCATTGCTGGAGAACACGAACGGCACATCCAGCGCCTCGGCATAGCCCAGGGCTTGCTGCATGCCGGAGCCCACAGTGTGCTTGTTGTCCTTGGCCTCGATCACGGCGATGGGCAGGTTGGCCTGGTGATAGAGGATGAAGTCGGCACGCCGCGATTCGCCCCGGCTGTGCAGCTTGCCGCGGACGATGATGCGGCCTTTGGTAAAGCTGACTTCCTCACGTACCTGTTTGTGCATGTCCCAGCCAGCTTGCTGGACGGCTGGGGCGATGTACTTGCTGCAGATGTCCCGCTCGGAAAGCGACTTCTTGTCCATAACTCCAATTCCCTTTAAAACCGGTATGTCGCTCTATCCCGGCACTGCTGATCGTGCTCGATGGGCGTAAATGTACCCTGTTTGACGTTGATTGGGCGGGGCGTCTTGCCCAGGGGCGACCATTCTCGATTCTTGTCTTGCTCCTTCGGTCGGCTGGGCAGTCGTCGCCGCCGGGCGGGCACGCTCAAGGATTGTCGTCGGGCTATTGAATACGTGGGGTTGTTGGGGTCACCCTTTGCATCTGCTGTGGTATGCCGCTGATCGGGCCTTACTTGCTTGGCATTTTTCAGGCCGAGCGTGCCAAAATTGTGCCATTCAACCTCGTGGAGCCTCTATGCAAGCCTCTCAACCCGCGCTAATCCGCGAAACCTTCCCTGTCGGGCCTTTGCAGTGCAACTGCACGATCATCGGCGACCCGCTGACCAAGAAGGCGATTGTGGTCGATCCGGGTGGCAATCCGGAGTTGATCATGGCGCGCCTGGAGGCTCATGGCCTCAAGGTGGTGAGCATCATCCATACCCACGCCCATCTGGATCACTTCCTCGCTTCCGGGCAGATGAAGGAGAAGACCGGCGCGACCCTGCACCTGCACAAGGAAGATCAGTTCCTCTGGGACAATCTGGAGATGCAATGCAGCATGTTCGGCGTGCCCTATGTGCCGGTGCCGGCGCCGGATCAATGGTTGAGCGATGATCAGGCGTTGGATTGCGGTTGCGGGGTCGCGCTGCACACGCCGGGGCATACGCCGGGTTCGATGAGTTTCTGGTTCCCCCAGGACAAGCTGCTGATTGCCGGCGATACCCTGTTCAAGCGTGGTATCGGTCGCACCGATTTGTGGGGTGGGGACTACAAGACCATCGAGCGTTCGATCAAGCAGCGCTTGTACCGCCTGGACGAGGACGCCACGGTCGTCACCGGCCACGGCGACGACACCCGTCTGGGCGATGAAATGCGCGAGAACCCATTCGTGCGGGCATGATTGGCAAATATTCCTGGCAGATATTGCTAAGCTGGATCGGAACTTAACGTCTGATTCAGGTTCGAAAACCCGGATAAAGATCTGTCACAACACGAAAAAATAAAGGAACAAGCATGACTAAATGGCGCAATCTGGCATTTGCAGCAGTGGGCATTACCTTCCTCGCTGGCTGCACCACCAACCCCTACACTGGCGAACGTGAAGCCGGTAAAGCCGGGATCTACGGTGGTGTTGGCGCGGTAACCGGTGCGGTGATTGGTGCGGCGACGTCGAGCAAGAAAGACCGGGCCAAAGGTGCCTTGATCGGCGCAGCAGTGGGTGGTGCCGCCGGTGGTGGTTATGGCTACTACGTTGACACCCAGGAAGCCAAACTGCGTCAGACCCTGCAAGGTACTGGCGTGCAGGTACAGCGCAACGGCGATGACCTGAAATTGATCATGCCGGGCAATATCACCTTCGCCAGCAACTCGGCGGATATTTCCAGCGGCTTCTACCCGACCCTCAATTCCCTGGTCACGGTATTCAAGGAATTTGACAAGAACGGTATCGATATCGTCGGTCACACGGATAGCACCGGCTCGTTGGAGCTGAACCAGAACCTGTCGAATCGCCGCGCGCAAAGCGTCGCTTCCTACCTGTCCGCCAATGGCGTAATGCAGTCGCGGATTTCTTCCTACGGTGCCGGGCCGAACCAGCCCATCGCCAGCAATGCCAGCGAAGCCGGCCGTGCGCAGAATCGCCGCGTCGAGATCAACCTGCGCCCGCTGTAGTAGCCAGTTGTTCTGATGTGACGCACAACAAAAAGGCCTCCTGCAGCAGGGGGCCTTTTTTTGTGCTGCAACAGCTAACGGCTACATAGCCTTTTACGTTGTGCCAGCGGTGTCGGCGCTCTCGTAATGCCTTACCGGCTCTGGGGCTTGGTGCGACGGTCGGGGTACTGCTGATGCAGGCGCTCCAACTCGGCGTCCTTGTCTTGCCACAACTGGTTGACCCATTGCTGAAAGCTGAGGCGGTAGGCGTCGTCCTGATCATAGTTGCGGCCGATGAACTGTTGCGGGATCGGCAATTCATTGAAGTTCACCACAACCTCGCCGATCTCGCCGCTGAGCAGTTGCCAGAAGCCCGGGATGCCCTGCGGGTAGTGGATGGTGACGTTGACGATGCTGTGCAGTTGTTCGCCCATGGCGTCGAGCACGAACGCGATGCCGCCCGCCTTGGGTTTGAGCAGGTAGCGCAATGGCGAACCCTGCGCGGCATGCTTGGCCGGGGTGAAGCGTGTGCCTTCGAGGAAATTGAAGACCGACACCGGGTTAGTTTTGTAGCGCTCGCAGGCCTTGCGGGTGGTTGCTAGATCCTGGCCACGCTTTTCCGGGTGCTTGGCCAGGTATTCCTTGCTGAAGCGCTTCATGAAGGGAAACTCCAGCGCCCACCAGCACAGGCCGATGACAGGCACCCAGATCAATTCCTGCTTGAGGAAGAACTTGAGCAGCGGCATGCGGCGGTTGAGTTGATATTGCAGCACCAGAATGTCGACCCAGCTCTGGTGGTTACTCGTCACCAGGTAGGTGTGCTGTTTGTCGAAACGCTCGATGCCCTGGATGTGCCAGCGGGTCTGGGAAAGCAGGTCCATCCAGCACTTGTTGCTGGAAATCCACGCCTCGGCAATTCCATGCATAAGGTCGCGCAGCCGGCGCTGTAGCGCGGGTATCGGCAGCAGCAGTTTGAGCAGGGCGAGGAAAAACAGCGGCCAACACCAGAACAGCGTATTCAGGGCCAGCAGGCTTGCGCCAATCAGGCCGCGCAGGGCGGCGGGCAGAAAATGCAGCATGGGGGCAAATGCCTCCGCAAAGGGGGGCATTTGCCCCGGATCGTTTATAGCCCAGGGTGCTCCACCGTGGGTCGTTCGGCGCACAGGTTAGCGCCTGAGCACCGGACTGCAAGTGCTGGAGCTGACCGTCTGGTCATGCTTGGGCGAAGGCGGCTTGAAATCCAGGCTGGGGTGCAAGCGTGCATGAACGACGGCGCGCCGGCGATTGCTGTCGCGGACAAGTCCCCTCCTACGGCAATGCTGTTCACTTAAGCGGCCATCTCTGGGCGCCTGTCGTAGCCATGCACCCACCCGTAGCCCGGATGCAATCCGGGAGCGATTTTCAAGCGCCAGACTTCCCCCGGATTTCATCCGGGCTACAAAAAACGCTGCTCACTTGGCTTAAGTGAACAGCATTGCCCCTCCTACGAGGTTGTGCGGTGACCTTGTGGGAGGGGACTTGTCCGCGAAGCTTTGGATGAAACCCGTTAACGGTTGCGAGGCGATAAACCGGGTCGCGTTGCCTGAGGCGCAACGCGACGCAGCTCAATGAGACAGGCTACTTGGGCAAGTCGGCTGCCTGGATGGCAGTCAGGGCGATGGTGTAGACGATGTCGTCGACCAGCGCGCCGCGGGACAGGTCGTTGACCGGCTTGCGCAGGCCTTGCAGCATGGGACCGACGCTGATGCAGTCGGCGCTGCGCTGCACCGCCTTGTAGGTGGTGTTGCCGGTATTCAGGTCGGGGAACACGAATACCGTGGCGCGGCCGGCTACCGGGCTGTTTGGCGCCTTCTGCCGGCCTACGCTTTCGATCGCTGCGGCGTCGTACTGCAGCGGGCCGTCGAGCAACAGGTCCGGGTTTATCAGCTTGGCCAGGCGGGTGGCCTCGCGGACTTTCTCGACCTCTTCGCCGGTGCCCGAGTCGCCAGTGGAGTAGCTAAGCATCGCTACCCGCGGTTCGATGCCGAAGGCCGTGGCCGAGGCGGCGCTTTGCACGGCGATCTCCGCCAGTTGTGCTGCAGTTGGGTCTGGATTGACCGCGCAGTCGCCATAGACCAGTACCTGGTCAGGTAGCAGCATGAAGAACACCGAGGACACCAGGTTGTAGCCCGGTGCGGTCTTGATCAGCTGCAGGGCCGGGCGAATGGTGTTGGCGGTGGTGTGGATGGCGCCGGAGACCAGGCCGTCGACCTCGTCCAGGGCCAGCATCATGGTGCCGAGCACCACGTTGTCTTCCAGTTGCGCCAGGGCCATTGGTGCGTTGAGGCCCTTGCCCTTGCGCAGTTCGATCATGGATTCGACATAGCGCTCGCGGATCAGGTCCGGGTCGAGGATTTCCAGCCCTGCCGGCAGCTCGATGCCCTGAGCCTGGGCCACGGCATGCACCTCTTCCGGTTTGGCCAGCAGCACGCAGCGAGCAATGCCGCGCGCCTGGCAGATGGCAGCCGCCTTGATGGTGCGTGGCTCGCTGCCTTCTGGCAGGACGATGCGTTTGTCCGCGGCCTTGGCGCGCTGGACCAACTGATAGCGAAACGCGGAGGGCGACAGGCGCAATTCCCGTGGGGTGCCGCAACGGGTACGCAGCCAGTCGTGGTCGACATGGCTGGCGACGAAGTCGGCGACTTTCTGCGCGCGCTCCTTGTCGTCCACCGGGATTTCCTTGTTCAACCGGTTGAGGTCGGTGGCGGTGTCGTAGGAGCCGGTGCGTACCGTCATGACCGGCAGGCCGCTTTGCAGCGCGCCACGGCACAGTTCCATGATCCGCGGGTCGGGCACAAAATCGCTGCACAGCAGCAAGCCGGCCAGCGGCATGCCGTTCATTGCCGCCAGGCTGGCGGCGAGGATGATGTCGTCACGATCGCCGGGGGTCACCACCAGCGTGCCGGGCTTGAGCAGTTGCACGGTGTTGGCCACGGCGCGGGCGCAGAGCATGATTCTGAGCATGCGTCGTTGCTCGTAGTCGCCGGCATTGAGCACGCGCGCGCCGAGCAGGTCGGCGATGTCGCGGGTGCGCGGGGCGTTCAGTTCGTCCTGCCAGGGGATGCAGCCGAGCAGGCGGAAGTCTTCGCTCTTGAGCAGCGGGGAATGCTCCATCAGCCGCTCGCAGAAAGCCTCGATGCCATCTTCACTGCGCACCTTGTTGATGATCACGCCGAGCACTTTCGGGTCTCGCGGGCCGCCAAATAGTTGCGCCTGGATTTCCACCCGGTCGCACAGTTCGCTCAGGCTTTCCTGCTCCGGTGCCGAGACCAGAATCACGTCGGCATCCAGGCTCTTGGCCAGGTGAAAGTTGACCCGCGCCGCATAACTGGCCTGGCGAGTGGGCACCATGCCTTCGACGATGACCACATCTTTGCCGGCGGCAGCCTGGTGGTAAAGGCTGATGATTTCTTCGAGCAGTTCATCCAGTTGACCGTCGCCGAGCATGCGCTCGACGTGTGCCAGGGCCAGCGGTTTTGGCGAGTGCAGGCCGTGGGTGCGGGCAATCAGCTCGCTGGAGCGTTCCGGGCCATCGTCGCCCTGGTGGGGCTGGGCGATCGGCTTGAAGAAGCCGACCTTGAGGCCGGCGCGCTCCAGGCCACCAACCAGGCCGAGGCTGATGGAAGTGAGGCCGACGCCAAAGCCGGTGGGCGAGATAAAGAAGGTGTGCATGGTGTCTCCGGTGGGGCGCTCAGGCGTTGAGCAGGGCCAGGGTGTCGAGGGCGATCTGGCGTTCTTCGTTGGTTGGTACTACCAGCACGCGTGGGTGGCCATAGGCCTGGATCGGGCCGCCTACGCCGCGCACGCTGCGGGCGTTGGCTTCCTTGTCCAGGGCCAGGTTGAACAGTTTGAGGTGAGCCACGGTCTTGCTGCGGATCAGCGGCGAGTTCTCGCCGATGCCGCCGGTGAAGATCAACCCGTCCAACTGCGGCAGTGCGCAGCTCATGGCGGCCAGGGATTTGGCCAGCCGGTAGCAGAACACCTCGATGGCCAGGGTGGCGCCGACGTGGCCCTGCTCACGGGCTTGCTCCAGGCTGCGCATGTCGTTGGACAGCCCGGACAGGCCGAGCAGGCCGCTTTCCTGGTTCAGCATCTGATCGATGCGCTCCAGGCTCCAGCCCAGGGTGCGGGCCAGGTGGCCGTGCAGGTTGGGGTCGACATCGCCGCTGCGGGTGCCCATCACCAAGCCTTCCAGCGGGGTCAAGCCCATGCTGGTATCGCGGCTCTGGCCATTGACGATGGCGCAGGTCGAACAGCCATTGCCCAGGTGCGCCACCAGCCAGCTGCTGTCACCCACCGAGAGGCCGGCGAGTTCCGCTGCGCGGTGGCTGACGTAACGATGGCTGGTGCCGTGGAAGCCATAACGGCGTACGCCGTGCTCGCGATAGAGGTTGTCTGGCAGCGCATAACGAAAGGCGTGTTCGGGCAGGGTCTGGTGGAAGGCAGTGTCGAACACGGCCACCTGGGTCAGGTTGGGGAACAGCTTGATCGCCGCCTCAATGCCCTGCAGGTTGGCCGGGTTGTGCAGCGGCGCCAGCGGTGCGGTGGCGCGAATGGCGCGCAAGGTGGCGTCATCCAGGCGGCTGGCCGCGGTGAAATGTTCGCCGCCATGCACCACGCGGTGGCCGATACCGTGCAGCTTGCCGCCAGCAGCACCCTGTACCAGCGGCAATAATTGGGCGAGGGCTGCACGGTGATCGCCATTGGGGATCATCAGGCTGTCTTTCTCGCCGCCGCGCTGCCAGTGCAACACTGCATCATGACTGCCGAGGCGTTCGGCCAGGCCGCTGAGCGTGGGTTGCGAGTGGGCTTCATTAACCAGGGCGAATTTGATCGACGAACTGCCGCAGTTGATTACCAGAATATTGCGTGCCGGCATTTACCGTTCCTTGTCTGTGTCGCTCGGGTTGGCTGCGTCGGACGCGACAGCTGCCGTGCACCAGCCGCATGCGAACGGCTGGCCCAGGCGAATATTGCGTTGTTTGGCGTCGAGTACCCACGCGCGATTTTGCCAAGGCGGCTGATGGCGTAGGTGTTGAGTATGACCACAGGACAAGATTGCCAGCCAATGGCCGTCTGCGTCCTGACCAAAGTCAATCAGTCGCACCAAGGACACCTCCTGCCGTCGGTCAGCACTGGGTTCGCTTTCGCGCGCACCCTTGGTTAAACTTGTCCGTTCTTTATTTCTACGCAGAAGGTCTCGCCCCATGCTGATCGCCCTCAATAAGGCTGTCTCTATCGACTATACCCTGACCAACGATGCCGGTGAGGTGATAGATAGTTCCGCTGGCGGCGCGCCGCTGGTTTATCTGCACGGTGCCGGCAACATCATTGCTGGTCTGGAAAAAGCGCTGCTTGGCAAACAAGTTGGCGACGAGCTGGACGTAACAGTCGAGCCGGAAGACGCTTACGGCGAGTACAGCGCCGAACTGGTCGCAACGCTCAACCGCAGCATGTTTGAAGGCGTCGACGAAATGGAAGTCGGTATGCAGTTTCACGCCTCCGGCCCGGACGGCAGCATGCAGATCGTTACCGTTCGTGAGCTGGAAGGCGACGACGTGATCGTCGACGGCAACCACCCCTTGGCCGGCCAGCGCCTAAGCTTCAAGGTCAAAGTGGTTGACATACGTGATGCCAGTGACGAAGAAGTGGCTCATGGTCACGTGCATGGCGAAGGCGGTCACCAGCACTGAGAACCCGCTCACGACTTGCTGCGCGTCGGCCATGTTGCGTTGCAACCTGGCGACGCCAAGCAACGGCGAAAGCTGACCCGCAGGGCGAATGAAGCGAGTCAATCTGGCTCGCGTCGTCGACCAGGCAAGCTGTTAGCTCGTGCTGCCTGCCTTGCCTGGCACCAGCTCGCGATGTTGTGAATCAGGTTTTGGCCGCTTGCTTAAAACGACTTGTGGTCGTAGCAACTGTGCCGTCGGCTGCTAAGCTGAGTTAAACAACAAAGGCGCCTTCATGAAGGCGCCTTTTTTGTCTTTTTCAGGTCATTCGAAGTGTTTTCAAGGAGCTAGTCATGAGTGCCTTTCACGACCTCAATCTGCGTGCATTGGATGGTCAGGATTTACCGCTGGCACCATTCAACGGGCAGGTTGTACTGGTGGTCAACGTCGCCTCCAAGTGTGGCCTGACCCCGCAATACGCTGGGCTGGAAAAACTCTATCAGCAATACCATGCGCAAGGGTTTGCCGTGCTTGGCTTGCCGTGCAACCAGTTTGCCGAGCAAGAACCTGACAGCGAAGAGGCGATTCGCGAGTTTTGCAGCCTCAACTATGGGGTGAGCTTCCCCTTGGGGAGCAAGATCGAGGTCAATGGCCTTGATCGTCATCCGCTGTACCGCCTGCTGGCCGGTGAGGGGGCGGAATTTCCAGGTGATATCACCTGGAATTTCGAGAAATTCCTGGTCGGTCAGGACGGCCGGGTGCTGGCGCGTTTCTCGCCACGGACTGCGCCGGATGACCCTGCAGTGATCCAGGCCATCGAAAAAGCCTTGGGCTGAAAGGCCTCAAGTCCCGTAGCCCGGATGCATTCCGGGGAATACCGTGCGCCGGATACGGTTCCCGGATTGCATCCGGGCTACGGGAGCGATGTAGGGTAGATCGGGGCGAGTAGCTGACGCCTTTGTCATCCCCTAGCGCTATTGGTGGATGGATAGAGCGTCATCCCCCCTACGATGCGGCAGACCTTGTATGGACTGCCTCTCCATTCCTTCGTTGTAGCCGCTCATCACGCAAACCTATAGTGCTGGGCGGGGCGAGACGACCGGTCATATCCTTGCTGGTATGACTGTTACCCAACGATTCGATAAGCGTGACCTGATCCTCGCCAAAGGCGCCGAGGTGATGGCCCGTCGCGGTTATCACGGCGCTGGCGTGCAGGAAATCGTCCAGGCCGCCGGTGTGCCCAAGGGCTCTTTCTACCATTACTTCGCGAGTAAGGAAGACTTCGCCCTGCAGGCCCTGCAACAGGTCTACGGGCCGCGACTGCAGCGTTATGCCCAGGCTCTGGCGAACCCGGCCTTGAGTCCATGTCAGCGCATTCTCGATTACTACGGCGAGCTGGTTGAGCATTTCACGCGCCAGGAAAAACGCGAGTACTACTGCTTTATCGGCAGCCTGAGCTTCGAAATGGCCGAGTTGTCGCCGAGCCTCGGTGTCGAGGTCGACGCCATCTTGCAGCGCTCGGCAGACATTCTGCAGGCTTGTCTGGAGCAGATGCAAAGCAGCGGTGAACTGGCCGCCGAGGAAGATTGCGCCAACCTTGCGAGTTTTATTGCCAGCGCCTGGCAGGGTGCTCTGACCCGCCTGAAAGTGTCGAGCAATACCCGCGTGCTGGAAGACTTCATGCAGCGTTTACGGTTGTTGCTGCAGCCCTGATTTTTTAAAAATCTATCAAGTAGACGACCGGTCATATGGCCGGCTAGAGGAATGATCATGAACGACCCGGTAAAAGCGCTGTTTCAACCCTTCAGCCTCGGTTCCCTGGAGTTGCCAACCCGTGTGGTGATGGCGCCCATGACCCGCTCCTTTTCGCCGGGCGGCGTACCCAATAGCAAGGTCATTGAGTATTACCGTCGCCGTGCCGCAGCGGGCGTTGGCCTGATCGTCACCGAAGGCACCACCGTGGACCACAAGGCCGCAAACGGTTACCCCAATGTGCCGCGTTTTTACGGCGAAGATGCCCTGGCCGGCTGGCAGAAAGTGGTCGAGGCGGTGCATGCCGAAGGCGGCAAGATCGTTCCGCAGCTGTGGCACGTGGGTAATGTGCGCAAGCTGGGCACCGAGCCGGATGCCAGCGTGCCGGGCTATGGCCCGAGCGAGAAGATCAAGGATGACGTTGTTGTGGTCCATGGCATGACTCACGAGGATATCCAGGAGGTTATCGCAGCCTTCGCCCAGGCCGCCAAGGATGCCCAGCGCATCGGCATGGACGGCGTGGAAATCCACGGCGCCCATGGTTACCTGGTCGACCAGTTCTTCTGGGAAGGCAGCAACCAGCGTACTGACGAATACGGCGGCGACCTGGCCCAGCGTTCGCGCTTCGCCATCGAACTGATCCAGGCCGTGCGCGCCGCAGTCGGCCCGGACTTCCCGATCATCTTCCGCTTCTCGCAGTGGAAGCAGCAGGACTACAGCGCCCGTCTGGTGCAAACCCCGGAAGAGCTGGGCGCTTTCCTCAAGCCGCTGTCCGAGGCTGGGGTGGATATCTTTCACTGCTCGACCCGACGCTTCTGGGAGCCGGAATTTGAAGGTTCCGACCTCAATCTGGCCGGCTGGACGCGCAAGCTCACCGGCAAACCGACCATCACCGTCGGCAGCGTCGGCCTGGACGGCGAGTTCCTGCAGTTCATGGTCAACACCGACAAAGTAGCCGAGCCTGCCAGCCTGGAAAACCTGCTGGAGCGCCTGAACAATCAGGAGTTCGATCTGGTGGCCGTGGGCCGTGCGCTACTGGTCGACCCGGATTGGGCCGTCAAGGTACGCGAAGGTCGCGAGCAGGACATCCTGCCGTTCAGTCGCAGTGCGCTGGCCACCCTGGTCTGATTGACGTTTAAGTGCGCGCCGCACAACGGCGCAACACCCGCTAAGCCCCGACGTATCGGCAATGCTGTTCACTTAAGCCAAGTGAGCAGCATTTTTTTGTAGCCCGGATGAAATCCGGGGCAAGTCTGGCGCTTGATAATCGCTCCCGGATTGCTTCCGGGCTACGGGTGGGTGCATGGCTACGGCAGGCGCCCAGAGATGGCTGCTTAAGTGAACAGCATTGCACCTCTCGTTGGGCTTTTTATCTGCAAGGATCGTCGGAGTACCGTCGCGGGGGTAATCCGTGGACATGGGCCGCGCGGTTATTTTGCGACGGCCAGGCGTTGGTCGGTGAATACGCAGAGCACGCCGGCGCGGTTGTGCATCACTGGATGGTTGAAGTCGCAGTAGGCCGCCGCCACGCTCAGGGCCATTTCCTCGCTGATCAACGCGCCCTGATCCGGACGGAACCAGGCCATCTGGCCGGGCTTGCAGCGTTCCGCCTGGGGATCGGTGTTGAAGGTGCACAGGCCACTCAGGTCGATGGGTGGGGGGCTATTGAAGCAGGCGGATAATGTCAGGGCAGCGGTGCTCAGCAGGAGCAGGCGGACGGTGGTGCGCATGGCAGAGTATCCCGGCATATGGAGAAAAGGTTGCCGGTTTAGTGCCAAAAAAGCCGCGAAGGTTCCGTTGCCTCAGGGGCGGTCGCGACCATGTGTGTGGGCGGGCAGACGCCAGCAACCACAGCCCAGCACCCCAGGAATGCGCGACCTGCGCCGCGACGTCGATCGAGCTGCTCCGCCGCCAAACAGGTCGCGGGCCTGCTAAGGGGCACGCAACGCGTTGCCCGCCCCACAGACCCGTGTGGGTAATTCACACGTCAAATAAATAGAACGATAACGCCGCGCAGCGTTCCACTCTCTGTAACCCATCGAAATGAGGTGAGCCATGAGCAGCACAAAAGACAAGATCACAGGTAACGTCAACGAAGCCATCGGCAAAGTGAAAGAAACTATCGGCAAGGCCACCGACAATCCGAAGCTTGAAGGCGAAGGTGTTGGCCAGCAAGTGAAGGGCAAGGCGCAACAGCTCAAGGGTGACGTCAAAGACGTAATCAAGGACGGCGTCGACAAGGCCTGATCGATCCCGGCCATGGTCACCAATGGCCGGCGGACAGGTGTTGCGCGGCAGCTTGGCTGCCGGCTGCCTGGTCCGGCGATTGATCTACCCAAGCAGCTGATATATATAGAAATTAATTAATAGAAAAGCGCTCGCGCACCAGTGCCTGAGCGTGTTGCGCCATTTGGTCGAGCTGGCGGTCGCGTTGTTTTTCCGCCTCGCTCATGGCCTTCTTGCCGTGCTGCTTGAGCAGGTAGGTGTGGATCTGCCGGACTTCCTCGGATTGGTAGATCGGCGCCAGGTCTTGCACCGCCACCATGCCGTCCGAACCACGGCTGCGAGTACTCATCAGCACCTGCGGCCCCCGCGCAGCCAGTACCTTAAAACCCATGGCCTCGAAATACGGCACTTTACTGGCCACACAGGCCAGTTCGGCATGGGGGCGGCGCGTGATGATTTTTCCCAGCATGGCCCGGGCAACGCCCTGCCGGCGTTGGCTGGCGTGCACAGCCATATAGGCCAGGGTGCAGGCCTCTGGGTAATCCTTGGCCGGCAGGTACAGGGCAAAGCCCAGCACCTGGGAGGGGTCCAGATCGTCCAGGGCCAGGATCAGCTGCGCCGTAGTGTCCGAGGCACTGTCCATCGCCTGTAGATAAAGATGCATCTCGTAGCCGATGACGTACTGGTACAGCTGATACAGGGGATTGCTGGGTCTCAGCGACACCGGGCTGATGTCGCTGAGGTAGTCCACGACCATTTGCAGGACCTGGGCTTTCAGTGACTCGGGCGGCGGGGTGTTCAGGTGTACAAGGGTGAACATCGTGAGTCTGGCTCCGGGGGCAGGCCCGATTGGGGGAATCGGCGTTGGCGGCATTGTAACGCTCGCCTGGTTTGATCGTTCCCATACGGGTGCTGAATGCAAAAGACTAAAGTGCGGCGGTGAATTTTAATCGTTAAATGACCGCGCCGCCGGGGCCGCGAAAACCTTGTGGGTCGTCTATCGCCCTTTGGCGAAAGGCGCGTGGGGTCACGCCCAGCCAGCGCCTGAAGGTGCGGCTGAAGTTGGAGGTGTCCTGATAACCCAGGCGTTCGGCGATGGCCTCAACACTCAACGGGGTTTGCAGCAACAGCCAGCAGGCCAGCTCCTCGCGCACGCTGTCGAGCAATTGCTGATAGTTGACGCCTTCCTCGCTCAGGTGACGCAGCAGGGTGCGCGGCGCCATACACTCAACGGCTGCCATCTGGTCGAGGCTCGGGTAGTGGCCATCGCAGGCCAGCAGCCGCTGATGAATCCGCTGGCTCAGACTGCCACTCTTCAATTGTTTGAGCTGATGCTCGCAGTCGCGCAGGGCCAGGCGCTGGGCTTCGCTGTCGCAGCCCAGGCTCGGGCAGTCGAGTAACGCCAGGGGCAGTTGCACCTGCAGGCGCGGGGCATTGAAGGTCGACTGCGGGTACAGCTCCCGATAGGCGTGCGCCCAGGGCGGTTCGGCGAAGGGCCAGCGGATCATGGCCTGGCTGTGCAAGGCCTGACCGCTGACGGTTTGCAGCAGGTTGAGCGTGCCTGCCAGGATATGCCCCAGCACGTATTCGCGGACATCGTCGCTGTGCACGCTCTCGTGCAGTTGCAGCGTCAGATTGTCTGCATGCTCGATGCTAAAGGTGCCCAGATTCTCGCGCAGGCTGACGAAGCGTTGCATGGCCAGCAGTGCCTGCGCCACGTTCGGGCTGGCCATGGCGAGTACGCCAGGCGCGCCGTGGGTCGACAGCTGGGTGCTGGCACCAACGCGCAGCCCCAGCCATGGGCACTGGCTGAGCTCCAGCCCACGCAGCACCAGACGGCGAAACTGGGCAAAGCTGAGAAAACGGTTGTCCGTGTGCATCGCCGTCCAGTCCAGGCGCGTGCCATCCAAGATCTGCTGCGGTGCAAAACCGCAGCGGCGCAACTCGGCGCACAGCAAGCGTGCATACACCGGGTGCAGACAGGGTTGAAGCCAGGCTTGGGCATTGGACATGGGGCTGCTCCTGCACGCATCGCCCGCCGCCAGTGTCAGCGGTCGGCGGGGGTAAAAAATCGATGATCCAGCCCAGTAAACGTTTGTGCCCGCAGCGCAGGCATCTGGCGTGCTCAACGCCACGAGGCGCGTTGGCACCATATGACGATTATCTGCCCGCGTAAACGGTATTGTCCGACAATCCTTGCGGTCATGCTGGTTCCACAGCAAACCCTGAGGGAACGTGTATGAGCGCCGTAATGCCCACCGCCGTAACTGAACAAGCGGTTTACCGCGACCGCAAACGCTATGCCTGGTTATTGTCGGTGTTCGCGCCGCTTGGCGTCACCATTGGCCCGCTGGCTCATCTGCTGGGAGCGACCAGCCAACTGTGGTTTTTTGTCGCGCTGGGGGTGTTTTACATCGGCTTGCCGCTGCTGGACAAGTTGCTGGGAGAAGACCTGAGCAACCCGCTGGAGTCTGCTGTGCCGGCCCTGGAAGCAGACGGCTATTACCGCGCAATCAACTATGCGGTGGTGCCGGTGCTGTGGTTTGGCATGCTGTTCAACTGCATCTTCCTGGCCACCCATGAGCTGCCCTGGTACAGCTGGCTGGCCACGGTGCTGGTGACAGGCTCGATACTCGGTTTCGGCCTCAACCTCAGCCATGAACTTGGGCACAAGAAGGACTGGCTGGGGCGCAAGATCGGCCTGTTTAACACCGCGCTGGGCGGCTACGGGCATTTCTCCATCGAACATAACCGCGGCCATCACCGGCATGTGGCCACCCCGGAAGACCCAGCCTCCTCGCAGATGGGCGAAAGCATCTACCGCTTTATGTTTCGTGAACTGCCGGGTGCTTTCTTCCGTGCCTGGGATCTGGAAGCCGAGCGTATGCAGCACCAAGGCCGCTCTAGCTGGAGTTTGCACAACGAAATCGTCCAGGCCGGCCTGGTCACCCTGGCCCTCTACGGTGGTTTGATTGCCCTGTTCGGCTCGGCGATGGTGCCCGTGTTGCTGCTGGTTGCCTTCTGGGGCGCCTTCCAGCTGACCTCGGCCAACTACATCGAACACTACGGCCTGGTGCGGCAAAAACTGCCCAATGGCCGCTACGAACCCTGCCTGCCGCGTCACTCCTGGAACAGCAACCACATCATCTCCAACCTGGTGGTGTTCCACTTGCAGCGTCATTCCGACCACCACGCTCACCCGACACGCAGCTACCAGTCGCTGCGTGACTTCACCGACCTGCCGCGCCTACCGTCTGGCTATTTCGGCATGTTTATCGCGGCCTACATCCCGCCACTGTGGTTCCGCGTGATGAATCCGCGCCTGATCGCCGCTGTGCAGGGCGATGTCCAGCGCATCAACTTCCTGCCCGCCAAACGCCGGCAACTGATTCGCCAATACGGCCTGCAGGCAGAACCGGCTGCCCAGCAGCAGGCGGGCGCATGAACCGCCCAGAGTGTGGTTATGTATATGACAGCCAGCACGGTGACACCCCACCCCGTTTGCCGATCGAAGACTACAACTGCCCGCAGTGCTGCGTGCGCGACAAGCCGGACTTCATCGCACTCGACGAAGATAGCGCCGGCTGACATCGCCTCGCGGCCTGAAGGGTAAAACCCTATGTGCCGTGATTGCTCGCAGCCGTTGCAGCGCAAGGCCAGGCGCTGCGTTGATTACTGTGCAGGCATCTTGGCAACAATATAGCGCTTGCCCCCGCTGCGCTTGGCCACATACATGGCTTCATCTGCGTGCCGAATCAGATGCAGATCACTTTGGCCGTGCTCGGGGTATACCGCGACACCCAGGCTTGGCGCACTAATCAACGTTTTGCCTTCCAGCACGTAGGGGTCACTCAGGGCGACAAGGATTTTCTCGGCCACCACGGTGGCGTCTTCCTGACTGTTGATGCTGTCCAGCAGAACGGCGAATTCATCACCGCCCAAACGGCCAACAGTATCGGACTCACGTACGCAGCGCCTGAGGCGTTCAGCGACTTCGCGCAGCAGATGGTCGCCTGTGGTGTGGCCAAAGGTATCGTTGATGTGCTTGAAGTTATCCATGTCGAGATAAAGTACTGCCAGCCGTAAGGAACCTCTCTGCGCCCTCTGCAGAGAACCGCACAAGCGGTCCAGGAACAGCGCACGGTTTGGCAGTTCAGTCAGCTGGTCGTATTGCGCAAGAAACTCCAGGCGAGCGTGCGTACGTTTGCGCTCAATCGCATCCGCCACCTGGCTTGAGACAAATTGCAGCAGTTCCTTGTCCTGTTCGTCGTAGTGCACGCTCCCGGCATAGCTCTGGAGCACCAGGGCACCGATGGTTTTCGTGCCTGAGATCAGCGGCACACCCAGCCAGTCCAGAGGCTGCTTACCGGCCACCGTGTCCGTCTTTGCAAGCGTCTGCTCGGCGGTGAACAACAGTGCTTCAGCGGAGCGAATCACCTGGGCACAGAAGGTGCCGCAAGCCAGCGGCATGGGTGGCAGCGGTGCGTCGAATTGATCAACGAAGTACGGAAAACTGAGCTGGTCATCTGCCGCGTCGTATAACGCCAAAAAAAAATTCTCGGCGGGCAGCAACTGGCGAATCACCTCGTGCACCCGCCGATAGAGCGTCTGCAGATTGCCAGGCGAGTGAGTCGCGTTCGATATTGCATACAACGCGGCTTGCATCGCTTCTGCACGCTTGCGCTGGGTAATATCCCGAGCCACACCCACCCGCACCTGCTCGGTCTCAAGCCATTGGGCAGACCACATGATATGAACGATATGACCGTCTTTATGAATATAACGGTTCTCATGATCGCGGGAAGGCTCGCCCCTATTAATGCGCTCTACGAGTGCCCGGCCGGAAATGCGATCGTCCGGGTGCATCATTTCAAAGGCGGTCCGGCCAATCATTTCATCGGGCCGATAGCCAAACACGCGCTCGCTGGCCGCGCTTACCGATAGAAAGCGACCCTCTTTATCCACTACGCAGACAACGTCCAGCAGCATGTCCAGTAGTTTGTCGTGGGGCAGGTGGAGTTTTGACGTCATGCGAATGACTATACTGTTATGCCATCAGGGTTCGCTAGCACGATGATTCTCGATCACAGTGACCCGGCACAAGACTCACGCCTGCAATAGCGCCTCATGGAAAGCGTGGTTTGCCACGTATTACTTGTCCCGCGGTCAGCGCTCCCTCCACTCACCTGCAACGCTTCAACCGATGCTGCATGCATACCGTCGATGTTTACTCGCCGATCTGTTGGCCCGTTGCCGTACTTTGCGTGCCCGGCCTACGGCCGATTGCTTGTGCTGCATGCCTGCCGCACCTGTGCGAAAACTTTACCTGTACGAGTAAACAATATAGATGCGTAAAGAATCACGACATAGCATTGTGTCGGGTTGAAGTGAGAGCCCGGCTGCAGGAGGGGCAGGCATGACAGCAAACTGGGCACTGATGGGGATCGCCGGCTGCGGCTTGCTGGTGCTCGGCCTGTTCGCCGCAGTGCTGCTGGTACACGGCAACCATCTGCAAGCGCTGCTGGGCGCCCAGTGCCGGCATAGCGCCCGGCAAAGTGACTGCCTGCAGCTGCTACAGCGCAACGACCAGGAACTGCGTTGCGCCGTCCGCGCCGAACGTGCGCATGTGGCGCAACTGCAGAGAAAGGTTGTGCTGCTGCAGGCGGTTTTGAATGAGGCAGGCCGGGGCTAGTGTCACGCCGGGCGGTTAACCGCCCAGGGTGTCTAGGTGCAGACGTTATTCGTCCTTAACCACGTCACTGAACTGGCCGATGGCATCGACTACACGCTGCGCTTCTTCACGAATTTTCAGGATCATCTCGCCCGCCTGATTGACCAGCAGCACCCCTTTTTCTGCTTGCGCCTTGCTGCCAGCCATACCACTGACCGCCTGCAACGCCAGATCATGATTGAGGCGCACTACATCATTGATCTCAACCGTAGCCTGACTGGTACGCGCCGCCAGGTTACGCACCTCATCTGCCACCACGGCAAAACCGCGTCCTTGCTCACCGGCTCGCGCCGCTTCGATGGCCGCGTTCAGCGCCAGCAAGTTGGTTTGCTCGGCAATCCCTCGAATCACCTGCACAATGCTGCTGATGCGTTCGGATTGCGCGCCCAGGGCTTCGATGCGCTGCGCCACGTCAACCAGCTCCTGCGCCACACCGTGCACAACATGCACAGCCTCCCTGACAGTCTCGCTGCCAGCATCGGCACTGCTGCCCGTGTGCTGGGCTATCTCATAGGCCAAACGGGCTGCCGCTGATTCGGCTTCGCGCTGCTCAACCTGCTCGGTAATGTCGCTGGCAAATTTGACGACCCCATACTGACGACCGTTGGCATCAAACAGCGGGTTGTAAGTCGCGCGCAACCAAACGTCCTTGCCACTCTTGCTGACCCGTTGGTAGCGGCCAGAGAATACTTCGCCACGACCCAAACGCTGCCAGAAACCACGGTACGTCTCGCTGCTGGCTTCTTCATGCGTGCAGAACTGGCGATGGTGTTTGCCGCGAATCTCCTCCAGCCGATAACCCATGGTGCTGAGGAAATTGTCATTGGCGGTTTGCACCTCACCGGCCAGGTTGAACTCGATCACCGCCATTGAACGGTTGATCGCATTCAGATGACTCTTCTGCTGAAACTCAGCGTGCATGTGCTCGGTGATATCGGTTGCTAGCTTGATCACTCGGCTCACCTGCCCCTGGGCATTGTGCACCGGCAGGTAGCGCGCCTCTAACCAGACCTCGCGGCCACCCTTGGCAATACGCATGTAGCGATCACTGAAACTCTCGCCACCGGCCAGGCGTCGCCAGAACTGCGCGTAGGCAGCGCTGGCCGACTGCTCTGGGCTGCAAAACATGCGGTGATGCTGGCCTCGAAGCTCGTCCAAGCCATAGCCCATGACCGTGAGAAAGGGTTGATTGGCATCCAGGATTTCGCCCTGAGCAGTGAATTCGATCACGGCAAATGTGTGGCGAATCGCCCCCACCACTTGTTGGTACGCAGCTAACTCCTGTTGGCACTGTTGTAACTCACTGCGAAGCGTTGAATTGAACATATAAAGGCCTCGAAAGCGCACCCTTTTGCCAAGGCGCAGCAGATAAATTCTTATTGTCACGAGCAGCATATCGGCTAGCCGCAGATTATTTTTAGACTGTGCAGCTGTTGGGTATTGCGGCAACGGGTAGGTTGGCATGGAGCGTAGCGAAGCCCGGTAGGCACTGGCATCACACCTTGGGCTTAGTCACGTTGTACCTCGGCCCAACTTGCAGCACATTCCTAGCGCCAGCCGCCCGCCAATATCGTCGAAAATCACGACGCGCTGCTACCTTAAAACTGCATGCCAGCCCAGATATGCTAGCGGGAATACCCGTGGTTTTACAGGCAGGCACGCGGCGTAGAGGGCATGTGCATCTGACTGCCTGAACGATCAATGTTTAGAAGGGGCGGGCGACGGGGGAAATCGATATGAGCCCATTCCAGTACCTCCTCGTGCGCGCAAGTGCGGTGCTCTCCGCGGCAGGCACGTACATGCCGGTGCATACCGGTGTGGCTCGCTATGCAGGCCGATCCAGCAAGTAGCCAGATACTTCAGGCGCAGCCCTTCGGGGCCTGCCGCACCTGTGCGAAAACTTTACCTGTACGAGTAAACACTCTAGATGCGTACAGGATCACGACATCGCATGCTTGCATGGCTCATTAGAAAGCTGGCCTGGGCTTGCTACTAAGGACCACCTGACTCAGCTTTACGCCGAGTCTATGGCCAGCGCCGGAGGCAAGCGGTGGCACTCTGCAAGCAATCAGAGGCAACGGTTGAGCAAGGCATGCGGATGGCTAAGCGCTAAGCAGGCGATGCGCATTGTGCTAAAAGGGCAGCCTTCAGCGAGTGGCGATCACGTACGCTGCACCCTCGACATCCCGGTATTAGTCGTTGCACAAAGAAGCGAAGTTTGAGCGACACGCACAGCTACTATGAGCAGAACGCCGAGCAGTTTTTTGCCGATACCAGCGCCGTGGACATGAGCGCGTTGTATGCGCGCTTTCTCGAAGCGATACCCGCTGGCGGCGCTGGCCAGCCAGCACTTCGGTCAGCTTGTGGCGGTGCGCAGCTTCGTTGTTGTTGCCCGATTTGCTGGCGCGGCTAAAGCCGGGCGAGGAGGGCGGGCTACCCGCCCGGGTGCGCGTGGTCACCAGCGATTACCTCGACGTCACCGACCCCGAAGCGCTGCGCAGCCTGATGTTGCTGCAGGATGACGGCGCCCAGGTGCGCGTCTACGAAAGCGCCGGCAGCAGCTTCCATATGAAGGCCTACTTGTTCGCCACCCAAGACGCGGACGGTCAGCTGCTCGGCCAAGAGCCGATCGGGCTCTACCCGGAACGACACCACGACACTTCAGATACTGCGAACAGTCCCAGAATTCATTTCCAGCACTGGAGCCGCGTTTAGCTGTACGTTTACCATCGCAGAATTACATGCTGGGCAACTGACTGTAATCACCCTGATTGTTAGCGCGCTGTTAGACATACTCAGGCGGAGCCGCAGAGGCTAATAACCATAATCATTGTTATTTGATAATCTTTCTAATTATCAGTATCTTTAATTTTTAATAGTGCCTTTTATGTCTTTATGTTGTGCATGTTGAACATTGGTTCGTTTCGCTCTATTCTAGATTCATAAATAGATGCTTGGCGGTATAGACTAATAACTATTTAATATACTTAATATAGACACACTTAAGGAACTATCATGGCTAAGGAAGGTCTGAAGTAGTGCCATTTCCCGGACTGATTTCCTCAATAACTCGAAAAAACAGCGTCTCAATCGAAAACTAAGCCATTTGCCACCTTCAAATGCATGGTTTTGCCCTTGTGGCGCGTTTCGCAGGGTTCAT
>NZ_JAUXMX010000020.1 GCF_030683065.1 Pseudomonas sp. | reverse complement strand
TTAAGCTAACTTCTTGTTTTACAAGAGGTTTACCGAGAGGCCTGCGCCAGAAGAGGTGCGGATTATAGGCCCAGCAGAATCTACGTCAAGGCTTTATTCGAAGTTATTTACTGCCCCAACGCCCTGCTCTCATTTAATACCTGTAGCGGGCTAAGTGTATGGTGAACATTAAGTTCGCAGGTCAGGGTAGGCAATACAGAAATGCTCAGTTCGGCGTGATGCTCAGGTACCAGACAGGCTAGCTTCTGCCTGAACAAACGAGAGCAACGACTACTATTAGATTCTCCCAGCTGCTCTACTCTGGCTCACCCCCAGCCCTGCCTACGCAAGCCCGCCCATTACAACCACGCTTCACGCACCGCCTTGGCTTCATCCATGGTGCAGCCTTCCTTACATTAATCAACATGCGCCGGAAAACATGGCGTACGACAAGCGCCTCAAGGGCTACGTCCCCGGCGCGCAGTTCGTCCCACGGGTCATCGATGACAGTGCCAGCGCTTACCTGCATCTGCTCAACCAGAACCATGAGCGCGCGCACTATATCGAGGAGCTGGCCCTGGCTTACGCCCACACGGAGGTGTTGCAGGTGCCAGATCGCACAATACGTCCCGAAGTCCTCCGGCCACTGCTGAAAGCCTGCCGTGAAGACCTGTGCCTGGAATGTGAATATCACGCCTGATCGCCCCGCACACCCTGGTCGACACCGGCATGCGCTGGCATGTGCGCGCCTATTGCGAGCGCACCGGTGAGTACCGGGACTTTGTGCTGAGCCGCTTCCGAGGGACTCCGGACTTGATGGCCGATGACTCCGCGCATGGCCGCCACGGCGATGACGGATGGAATACCGCCGTGCAGCCGACTCGCGCCTCAAACCGGAACAACAAGTCATCATCGAAAGCGACTACGGCATGCAGGATGGCCAACTGGTGATCGACACCCGCGGCGCCCTGGTGCAGTAAGTGCTGCAGCGCTACCAGATCGATCCAAACAAGGTACATGCCAAGGCGACGGCGCAGCAGATCGTGGTGGCCAATCTGGATGAACTGAAGCAGTGGCTATACCAGTAAGGCCTTGGCGGTTAATCGCCGACTTACGATACTTGGAAGGTGGGTGCCCGCCGCTAACCCAACAATTTCTGTACCAGCACCGTTAGCCCAGCCAACCGCTTGTACCCGCGCAGCTAGCCAACGAAACGACGCGGGCCGGCTAAACGGGCACGACCGGCAGGCCAGGTATGTGTAAAGAAAGCGTGCATGTGTGCAGGGTTAGGCGAGGCTGATAAACCTGTTGGGTGGGCCCAGCATTAATGAAGTTATCAGTAACGCTGGGCAGTTGCGGTAATCGGCAAGTAGGTTCCCCCGCAGGCATTGCGCGCTGCGGAGGAAGGTGGGTTACGCCAGGTCGAAGCGATCGGCGTTCATTACTTTGGTCCAGGCCGCGACGAAGTCATTGACGAACTTCTCGCGGTTATCGTCCTGTGCATACACCTCAGCGTAAGCGCGAAGGATCGAGTTGGAGCCGAAGACCAGGTCGGCGCGGGTCGCCGTCCATTTCACGGCGCCAGTGTTGCGATCGACAATCTCGTAGAGGTTGCGGCCAGTCGGTTTCCAGGTATTGGCCATATCGGTCAGGTTGACGAAGAAGTCATTGGTCAACTGGCCTTCGCGGTCGGTGAACACACCGTGCTTGCTGCCCGCATGGTTGGTGCCGAGCACCCGCATGCCACCTACCAATACGGTCATTTCAGGCGCGGTTAGACCCATCAACTGGGTGCGATCAAGCAGCAACTCCTCAGCGCTGACCACGTAGTCCTTTTTCAGCCAGTTGCGGTAGCCATCGGCCGCTGGCTCCATGTACTCGAAGGAGTCAACGTCGGTCATCGCCTGGCTGGCATCGCCACGGCCCGGTGCGAATGGCACGCTAACGTCGAAGCCGGCGGCCTTGATAGCCTGTTCGATGCCGAGATTGCCGGCCAGTACGATCACGTCGGCCACGCTTGCGCCGGTATCGCTGGCAATGCTTTCCAGCACAGCCAGCACTTTGGCCAGGCGCGCCGGCTCATTGCCTTCCCAGTCTTTCTGCGGAGCCAGACGAATGCGCGCACCGTTTGCCCCACCACGCATGTCGGAGCCACGGAACGTCCGGGCGCTGTCCCAGGCAGTGCTGACCATTTCGCTCAGGGTCAGGCCGCTGGCAGCGATCTTCGCCTTGACGGCGGCGACATCGTAGTCGCTGCGGCCTGCCGGTACCGGATCCTGCCAGATCAGGTCTTCCTGCGGTGCTTCTGGCCCGATATAGCGGGTCTTCGGCCCCAAGTCGCGGTGGGTCAGTTTGAACCAGGCACGGGCGAACATTTCAGTGAAATGGGCTGGGTCCTTGTAGAAACGCTCGGAGATCTTGCGATACTCCGGATCCATCTTCATGGCCATGTCGGCATCGGTCATGATCGGGTTGTGGCGGATAGTTGGGTCCTCGACATCAACCGGCTTGTCTTCTTCCTTGATGTTGATCGGCTCCCACTGCCAGGCGCCGGCCGGGCTCTTTTTCAGTTCCCAGTCGTAGTTGAGCAGTAAATGGAAGTAACCGTTGTCCCACTGCGTTGGATTGGTTGTCCAGGCGCCCTCAAGGCCACTGGTGACCGTATCGCGGCCAACGCCACGGGTCTTGTGGTTGACCCAGCCCAGGCCCTGCTCTTCTATGCCTGCTGCTTCTGGCTCTGGACCGAGGTTAGCGGCGCTGCCGTTACCGTGGCACTTGCCGACGGTGTGGCCACCCGCAGTCAGGGCGACAGTTTCTTCGTCGTTCATCGCCATGCGCTCAAAGGTAACGCGCACATCATGGGCGGTTTTCAGCGGATCGGGCTTGCCGTCGACACCTTCAGGGTTAACGTAGATCAGGCCCATCATGACCGCTGCCAGCGGGTTATCCAGGTCGCGCTCGCCGGAATAACGGCTGCCTTCGCTACCGGTGGGCGCCAGCCATTCTTTTTCCGAACCCCAGTAGATGTCCTGCTCGGGGTGCCAGATATCTGCGCGACCAAAGGCAAAGCCGAAGGTCTTCAAGCCCATCGACTCATAGGCCACGTTGCCGGCCAGCACGATCAAGTCGGCCCAACTGATCTTGTTGCCGTACTTCTTCTTGATCGGCCAGAGCAGGCGGCGCGCCTTGTCGAGGTTGGCGTTATCCGGCCAGGAGTTCAGTGGAGCGAAACGCTGGTTACCAGTACCGGCACCACCGCGCCCGTCCGCCACACGGTAGGAGCCGGCAGCGTGCCAGGCCATACGAATCATCAGACCGCCGTAATGACCCCAGTCGGCCGGCCACCAATCCTGGCTGTCAGTCATAAAGGTGGTCAGGTCGCGCTTCAGGGCTGCCACATCGAGTTTCTTGACCTCCTCGCGGTACTCAAAGCCGTGCCCCAGCGGATTGGTCTTGCTGTCGTGCTGATGCAGGATATCGAGGTTGAGAGCGTTCGGCCACCACGCCATGTTCGACTTGCTGCTGGACGTATTGCCGCCATGCATAACCGGGCATTGGCCAGCAGATGTTTGACTTTTGGGATCCATATCGAGCTCCTAGGTTTGCAGATGATCAGCTAGTTAATAAGGCCACAGACTGCCGATCAGGTTCACAACTGGCAGTAAATTCAAGGCCAATCGTTTAGCGATTTCAGATTCAGGTTAGCAGCTCAAGACGGCCTTAAATACATTGGGGGGTATTGATATTGCCTATAGTTGCGTTAGTAAAAATTACACCCGAGGCTTGGCTTGCGCTGTTTGATGCCACTCACCGGGCGCACAAGGCTTGAGCGGTGGCCTTGTAGGTGGATTGATGCTGTCGGAGATTCTACCGGCGGGTGCCAATGACCCTGCCCGCCCGCTCTCAAGCGCGGTGGGCTGCCGCCTCTCAGCGGCACGGCTGTTGTCGGATCAAGGGAAGCGCAACGTCTCGGAGCGGCTGCGCTGATGCTCACCGACAACGTTTACTCATTAGAAGACGGGGAGACTTCTCGCGACTGCACCGCCACGCGAACCCGTCGGGCACGCAAGCTGGCCATCAATAATGGGCCGATGGCCGTCAGTGCCGACCCCAGCACCACCAAGGCCGCGCCACCGTAGGCGATCCAATTGATCTGTTCGGGCTGAACATGCTCCGGCCACCAGGTCGCCGCCAGCGCGACCGAGCCAAACGTTACCAGCGGCGTAATCGCCAGCGCCGCACTGACCCGCGAGGCCTCCCAGTGCGCCAACGCCTCGGCGAACGCGCCATAAGCCACCAGCGTGTTCAAGCAGCAGGCAAACAGCAGCCAGCCCTGCAGCGCACTCAACTCGACGACTTGCAGTGGCTGCGCCCAAGGCGTCAACAACAGCGCGCACGCCAGGTAGATCACCATCATCACCTGCAATGAGTTCCACACGGTCAGCAACTGCTTTTGCGCCAAGCCATAAAATGTCCAGACAACCGCCGCCAGCAGCACGATCAGCACACCAGCCGTGTAAGTGGTCAATGATGTCAGCAGTTCAGCCAGGCGCTGATTGAAAAACAGTGCAAAACCCAACAGCAGCACCGCCAGGCCAATGCCTTGAGCGAGACTGAAACGCTCGCGAAAGATCAACAGACTGCTGACCAGCAATAGGATCGGCGCAACCTGGATCACCAGTTGCGTGGTGCCCGGGCTGAGCAAGCTCAGGCCCATCAGATAGAGCACATAGTTGGCACTTAACCCGGCAATCGCCAAGACGAGAAGCCCGCCACCCTTGCGCCCCAGAGGACGAAAACGTGGCAAGCCCCCGGATGCAGCCAGGTAAGCCAGCAGGATCGAACCGGACACCAGCAGTCGATACCAGGTGACTGTCACCGGGTCCATCACCTGCAGTACTTCCTTGAGCTTGATCGGCAACACGCCCCAGAGCAGCGCGGTGAGCAGCGCCAGAAAAAGCCCATGGAGCCAACGACCAGAAGAGATATGCATGACTGCCTCGAGCGAACGCTAACGGCGAAAATGACATTTTATGCCGCCATGGCTCACCGGAACAGTCACAGCTCCGCAGGCTCGCACACGGTAACTGTACCGCTTGCACACAACATTTCGTCATAAGCTTGACGTTTAGCCAGCAAAGATTGTGCAGTCAAAGTCAAAAAACTAACCATTGGTCGTCAACTCGAGCGCGTTGATCCGCGAGGATTAGACTCAAACTGATCAGCGCATTGCATGAGGTTCTCACCATGTTCGGTCAACGTACCATCGACCCCAGCCCAGGCACGCATTACCGCAGCGAACGGGTCAGTGCGGTCAACGGCCAGTACTTCTTCGCCACCCGCGAGGGTACTCTCGAAGGGCCCTACTTCACACGCGTCGACGCAGAGCGAGAAATCGCCTTTTATATTCGTCGCATGGTGCAGGCCAACGAGATCATCGAGAGCCGAGCATTCTGAATTAAGGATGTGCCGCGCAAAATAAAGGCGATGCACCTGTTAGCCGTTACAAGGCGTTAAGTCGTAGGTTGACGCGCATGTATCCGGCGCACGCGACTCGTTGCATGCAAAAGTTGACGGGGTATCGCCATAAAAAACCGCGCCTGATTCGACGCGGTTTTATGGCTAACCCACGCTTACAAGGCTGCGTTTCAGCGATACGCCTCGAACAAGCCGGTGGCGCCCATGCCGCCACCCACACACATGGTGACGATGCCGTAGCGCAGATTACGGCGCTGCAGTTCGCGCACCAGATGACCGACCTGGCGCGAGCCGGTCATGCCGAACGGATGGCCGATCGAGATAGAGCCACCATTGACGTTGTACTTGTCGTTGTCGATTCCCAGGCAGTCGCGGGCATATAGGCACTGCGAGGCGAAGGCTTCGTTGAGTTCCCACAGGTCGATATCGGCAACGCTCAGGCCCTTGGCCTTGAGCAACTTAGGCACCGAAAACACCGGACCGATGCCCATCTCGTCCGGCTCGCAGCCGGCTACGGTGAAACCGCGGAAGTAGGCTATTGGCTTCAGACCCAGCTCAAGGGCTTTTTCCAGGCTCATCACCAGGGTCATGGAGGCGCCATCGGACAACTGCGAGGCGTTGCCGGCCGTTACCGAGCCGTCCTCGGCAAATACCGGCTTGAGCGAAGCCAGGCTTGCCAGGGTAGTGTCGGCACGGTTGCAATCGTCACGCTCGACCACGCCATCAACGATAGTCTTCTCGCCAGTGGTTTTGTCTTCGACCAGGTACTTGACGCTCATCGGCACGATTTCGTCGTCGAACAGGCCTTCGGCCTGGGCCCGTGCAGTACGCTGCTGGCTCTGCAGAGCATAGGCATCCTGGGCTTCGCGGCTGACGTTGTAGCGCCGCGCGACGATTTCGGCGGTCTGACCCATGGGGTAGTAGATCCCCGGTACATCCTTTTGCAGGATGGGGTTGAACAGCTTGTCGGTGTTCATGCTTTTCATGGTCATGGTGATCGACTCGACGCCGCCAGCGACGATGATCTCGCTGCAACCCGAGGCAATCTGATTGGCGGCGATGGCAATGGCCTGCAGGCCCGAAGAGCAGAAGCGGTTGAGGGTCATGCCCGCCACCTGGGTACCCAGACCGGAGAGCACCGCCACATTACGGCCGATGTTCATGCCCTGGGCGCCCTCGTTGGAGCCGGCACCGACGATGCAATCCTCGACCAGCGCAGGATCCAGGCCGCTGCGCGCCAGCAGCGCATTCACACAATGGGCCGCCATATCGTCGGGACGGGTCTGGTTGAACTTGCCACGAAAGGATTTGGCCAAGCCAGTCCGCACGCTATCGACAATCACCACTTCACGCATGACGCACCTCATTATTATTGACGTTGGATATCGGGCGAGAATAAGACCGAACAATCTCAACCGGCGACGATCATTCATCAGCCGTATGCGCGCCCATCTTCTGCCAGATTCCAAGGCCGCACTGCCAGCCACAAATAAGCTAGCCCGGATCGCGGTCAGTCCTTGGCGAACGCTGCCTCCAGTGCTTCATTGATGGTGCGCAGTACCTTGACCCGCGCGAAACGTTTGTCGTTGGCTTCGACCAGGGTCCAGGGCGCGATTTCGGTACTGGTACGGTCGACCATATCGCCTACCGCATCGCGGTAAAGCGGCCACTTGTCGCGATTGCGCCAGTCATCCTCGGTGATTTTGAAGCGCTTGAAGGGTATCTGCTCACGCTCAGTGAAGCGTTGCAGCTGGGTTTCCGAATCGATTGCCAACCAGAACTTGACCAACACCACGCCAGCGTCGGTCAGCTGCTCCTCGAAGTCGTTGATCTCGCCATAGGCACGCAACCAGTCGGCGGAACTGCAAAAACCCTCGACCCGCTCCACCAGCACGCGGCCGTACCAGGAGCGGTCGAACATGGTGAACTTGCCACGCGCCGGAATGTGCCGCCAAAAACGCCACAGGTAAGGTTGCGCGCGCTCCTCGTCGCTGGGGGCCGCCACTTGCACGATGCGATACAGCCGCGGGTCAAGCGCCGCCGTAACACGGCGAATCGCGCCACCCTTGCCGGCCGCATCATTACCCTCGAACACTGCCACCAGCGCGTGCTTGCGCATGCGCTTGTCACGCAGCAAGCCCGACAGGCGCGCTTGTTCGGTGATCAGTTGCTCGTTGTACTCGGCCTTGTCCAGCGCCTGACTCATGTCCAGGCTGTCGAGCAAACTCAAGTGATCGAGGCTGGATATGAGTGGCGCCGCATGGGGCTGCGGCACCGGGCGGTTCTTGGTTTTGAGTGCGACTTGCAAGCCATCGAGGAGAATCCGCCCCACCGTCAGGCTGCGGTAATACTCATCCATGCCCTCAACCACATACCAGGGTGCATAGTCGCGACTGGTGCGGCGCAATACCCGCTCGCCGAACCGCACATATTTGTCGTAAGTCTTGGACTGCTGCCAGTCCAGCGGGCTGATTCGCCAGCTGTGCAAGGGGTCGTCCTGCAGCGACTTGAGCCGTGCCTTCATCTGCTTCTTGGACAGATGAAACCAGAACTTGAAAATCAGTGCGCCCTCGTCGCACAGCATGCGCTCCAGCGCCGAGGCCGTGTCGGTTGCCTGATCCAGCACAGCATTCTTGAAATTCCCGTGCACCCGCCCCTGCAACATCTGGCTGTACCAGTTGCCGAAAAAAACCCCGATGCGCCCCTTGGGTGGCAGCTGCCGCCAATAACGCCAAGCCGGCGGCCGGGCCAACTCTTCATCGGTCTGCTGATCGAAGGTACTGACCTGGATCAGGCGCGGGTCCATCCACTCGTTGAGTAACTTGACCGTCTCGCCCTTACCGGCGCCCTCAATCCCGCAGAGCAGGATGATCACCGGAAAACGCCCCTGCAGCTTCAGTTCGTACTGTGCCTCCAGCAAT
This sequence comes from Pseudomonas sp., assembly GCF_030683065.1. Classification (GTDB taxonomy): domain Bacteria; phylum Pseudomonadota; class Gammaproteobacteria; order Pseudomonadales; family Pseudomonadaceae; genus Aquipseudomonas. Next base: position 75,029 of record NZ_JAUXMX010000020.1, on the reverse strand, counting down.
GCCTCGCGCAACTCCGGTACAGCCTCGTCGAACGTGGCTTTATCAATGGCGTGACCAATCTCCGCGGACTCGAACATGACGTGCTCCCTGATGTGATCTGCAGAGCCTAGCGGATCGCGTACGCGACAGGGTGAGCCATATGCTGCTGCGCAGCAGATTCATCCGGCAAGCAATCCGCCGCGCGCCAAGGCTGGCCATTCGACAAAAGCCACAACGCAGCTGAGGAGCCCGGACAACCGCGCTAGAATGCCCGCCTGCTCAATCTGGTGTATCTGTCATGCCTGACGCCCCGCTCGACTTACCCGAAACCCGCCCCGCACAGCTCGACTGGGACGCACAAGGGCAGCCGTTATCGCGGCTATTTGGCGATGTGTACTTCTCCAATGAGAATGGTCTGGCCGAGACCCGCCATGTGTTTCTCGTCAATAACGACTTGCCGGCGCGTTTCAACGCCTTGAGTGAGGGTGAGCAACTGACGATAGGCGAAACCGGCTTCGGCACCGGGCTGAACTTTCTCTGCGCCTGGCAGTTGTTCGAACAGCAGGCGCCAGCGGGTGCACGGCTGCACTTTGTCAGTGTCGAAAAATACCCGCTCGACTACGCCGATCTGCAGCGCGCCCTGGCCTTGTGGCCCGAACTGGCACCCTATGCCCATGAACTGCTGGGCCAGTATGTCGCCCTCCATCCGGGCTTTCAGCGTCTGAACCTCGCTGGCGGACGGGTTGTCCTGACCCTGCTGATCGGTGATGCCCTCGAGATGCTGCCGCAACTCGACGCACACATTGATGCCTGGTTTCTTGACGGCTTCGCCCCGGCGAAAAACCCGCAGATGTGGACTGCGGAACTGTTCGCCGAACTGGCCAGGCTAAGCGCCCCCGGCACCAGCATCGGCACCTTCACCAGTACCGGCTATGTGCGCCGGCGCCTGAATGATGCCGGGTTCAAGATGAAGCGCGTACCGGGCCTGGGCAGCAAGTGGGAAGTGCTTAAGGGCCAATTCGTCGGCAGCGCAACGGGCGCCAGTAAACCCTGGTTTGCTCGCCCACCGCAGCACCTGTGTGAGCGCCGTGCGCTGGTCATAGGTGCCGGCATGGCCGGCTGCGCCACCGCATCCAGCCTGGCCGCACGCGGCTGGCAGGTAACCCTGCTGGAACGTCACGCGACTATTGCCGAAGAGGCTTCGGGTAACCCGCAAGGGGTGCTTTACCTCAAGCTGTCGGCCCACGGCACGGCACTCTCGCGCTTGATCGTCAGCGGCTTTGGGCATACCCGCCGCCTGCTCGAGCGGCTACAAAAAGGCCATGACTGGGACAACTGTGGGGTATTGCAACTGGCCCTCGACGACAAGGAAGTACAACGCCAGGCGCAACTGGCGGCAGCGTTCCCAAGCGATCTGCTGATCAACCTGGACCGGGCCGCAGCCGAAACCAAAGCCGGCATCCAACTGCCGGCCGGCGGGCTGTTCTACCCGCAGGCCGGCTGGGTTCACCCTCCGGCGCTGTGCCGGTTGCTCGCCGAGCAGCCCAATATTCGTCTGCAGCTGCACCAGGAAGCACTCGAGTTGCGCCGCGACGGCCAAACCTGGCAGGCCTGGAACAATACGGAGCTACTGGCCAGTGCCGCCGTGGTAGTGCTGGCCGGCGCCGCTGAGATCAAGCGCTTCCCCTACAGCGCCGAACTGCCACTCAAACGTATTCGCGGACAAATCAGCCGAATACCCGCAACCACACAGAGCACCGCACTGCGCAGCGTGGTCTGTGCCTCGGGTTATATCGCCCCCGCGCGCTTGGGTGAACACACCCTGGGCGCCAGTTTCGATTTCAAAAGCGACGACCTGGCACTCAACAGCCTCGACAATGCGGACAATCTTGTCCTGCTTGAAGAAATCTCGAGCGACCTTGCCGAGCGCCTGCACAGCGCTCAGCTCGACCCGGCTAAGCTTGAGGGCCGTGCCGCCTTTCGCTGCACCAGCCCGGATTACTTGCCGATCGTCGGCCCGCTGGCAAATCGCTCGGCCTTCGTCGAGGCCTACGCGGTACTGACCAAGGATGCCCGCCAGGTGCCGGATATCCCCTGCCCCTGGCTTGAGGGTTTATACATCAACAGCGGCCACGGCTCACGCGGGCTGATCACCGCGCCCTTGTCTGGCGAGCTGATTGCCGCCTGGCTGGATAACGAACCGCTGCCGGTGCCGCGAGATGTCGCCGAGGCCTGCCACCCCAACCGATTCGCCCTTCGCCTATTAATACGCGGCCAATAGCCATAACCAGAGGCGCGGTACTTGCACATATCACTCGTCGCAAATACCCTGCGGGGTATGTATTTGAAGAGTTCAGCAATCATGCGCCTAATACTTGTACTCGCCGCCCTGCCCACCATGGCCTGGGCCGCTCCTGGGGCTGACCTGGCTAGCCTCGAACGCGAAGCTGCCAGCCTGGTTCCAGCGTTCCAGCAACAGCTGATGCAAACGGTAAAACAAGCAGTCGCCGAAGGTGGCCCAGTGCACGCCGTGCATGCCTGCCAACTGCTAGCGCCAACAATTGCTGTCGAGCACAGCCAGCAGCCCTGGAAAGTCGGACGCACGGCCTTGCGCCTGCGCAACCCGGACAATCAACCCGATGCGTGGGAACGCCAGGTACTGCAAGAGTTTGCGCAGCGCCAAGGCGCTGGTGAAGACCTGATGCAGATGAATGCCTCGGCAGTTGTCGACGGTGAGTTCCGCTACATGCAAGCCATTGCCACTGGCGAGCCGTGCCTGGCCTGCCATGGCCAGGCGATCAAGGCCGAGGTTGCGGCGAAGATCGAACAAAGCTACCCCGACGATCAGGCCATCGGTTTTACCTTGGGCGAACTGCGTGGTGCGTTCACCCTGCGCCGCACACTTGCGCAGGTCAGCCCATGAGCGAACAAACCCGTGCAGCCCATGAAGATGCAATGCTCAAGCGCCTGGCCAGAGTTGAAGGGCAGATCCGCGGTATCCAGGCGATGATCCGCCGTCATGAGGACTGCGAGGCCATCGCCCAGCAATTCGCAGCCGCCCGCAAGGCGCTGGACAAGGCTTATCAGGAAATGCTCGCCTGCCTGCTGGAAGAAGCCGTACTCGACCCCGAGCATGACCCCACTGAAACCCTGGCCCAGGTTCGCGCCATTTTCACCAAGTACACCTGAAGTACCGGAGCGGACGCCAAGCCATTGCGGGTTCCTGCAAGCAAAGTGCGGCTTGAGCGTTTTGGTCCAAATCCGGCGAATTGTCGAGATCGTAGGGCAGCCCAGGCGGCGCGCAGCGACAGCCCGCCAGCTTTATGCTGCGGCGGTCATCCACGGTGCACTGCCTGCGGCGAGTGACACCCTATAGATCGCCGATTGCCTCGTATCTGGTAACTGTCGTTCGGCGGCATCTCCCGCCGTTCGCTCACTCCATCTCGCCGCACAGTTCCGCCGCGCGTAACAGCGCGGCTGTCAGGCTGTGTCGCTCCCACTCCTTGAGCGCGGCGAAGCGCTGGCGGAACTCTGGTGGCAGCAGCGTCGGGGCTTTGTGCACCAGCTCGCGGCCGGCATCACTGAGCAGCAACCATTGGCGGCGGCGATCCTGGTCGTCGCGCTGGCGCTGAAGCAGGCCGCGCTCCTCGAGACGGTCGAGCATGCCAGACAGGGTCGCCGCCGTCAGACTGACCCGTCCACTCAGGTCGCTGGCGGTCAGTCGTGTCTCACCGGCCAGCACCTGCAGGATCATCAGTTGCATGGGCGTCAGCCCACCGAAACGGGCCAGGCGCTTGGCATGCACCTCGCCGGCCTGTTGCAGACGCCTGAGCGACTGAAAAATCGGCAGATCAAGCGCCATCACGGATGACAAATTAATTTCAGTAGGAACTATTTTATCTGACATATAGGCCTTTTATAAGAAGTTATCGCTTTGACATGAAAGCATTAATTTGTTTACCTGTAACAAGCTCGGTAACTTCGAGCCACTCCCCAACGGCAATACCGGTAAGGAATTATGTGCGGAATAGCTGGAGAACTGCGTTTTGATCAACGACCGGCCGACTTGGCTGCGGTCGAGCGAATCACCCACCACCTGGCTCCTCGTGGCCCCGATGCCCACGGTTTTCACAGCCAGGGGCCGATCGCCTTCGGTCATCGTCGACTGAAGATCATGGACCTGGCCGAAGCCTCCGGCCAGCCAATGATAGATAGCGACCTGGGCCTGTCGATGGTATTCAACGGCGCTATTTATAACTACCCGCAACTGCGTAGCGAGCTGCAAGCGCTTGGCTATCGGTTCTTTTCGGGTGGTGACACCGAGGTGCTGCTCAAGGGTTATCACGCCTGGGGCAAGGACCTGCTACCCAAGCTCAATGGCATGTTCGCTTTCGCTGTGTGGGAGCGCGACACCCAGCAACTGTTCATCGCCAGGGATCGCCTGGGGGTCAAGCCGCTCTACCTGTCGCGTACCGGCCAGCGCCTGCGCTTCGCCTCCAGCCTGCCGGCGCTGCTTGCCGGCGGCGACATCGGCAAGACCCTCGACCCCATCGCGCTCAATCATTACCTGAATTTTCATGCCGTGGTCCCGGCGCCGCGCACCATCCTTGCCGGCGTGGAGAAGCTGCCTGCGGCCAGCTGGATGCTCATCGATGCCCAGGGCAACTGCGAACAGCAGACCTGGTGGAGCCTGCAGTTCGGGCCGCAGGGCGACGAAGTTGATTTCAGCCTGCAAGACTGGAGCGAGCGAGTGCTCGACGGCATGCGCGAGGCGGTGTCGATTCGCCAGCGTGCGGCTGTGGAAGTCGGCGTACTGCTCTCCGGCGGCGTCGATTCCAGCCTATTGGTCGGCCTGCTGCGCGAGGCCGGGGTGGAGAATCTGTCGACCTTCTCCATCGGTTTTGAGGATGCCGGCGGCGAGCGTGGCGACGAGTTTCAGTATTCCGACTTAATCGCCGAGCACTTCACGACCCGCCACCACCAACTGCGCATCGGCGAAAACGAGATTCTCGAACAATTGCCTGCCGCCTTTCGCGCCATGAGCGAGCCGATGGTCAGCCACGACTGCATCGCTTTCTATCTGCTGTCGCGCGAAGTGGCCAAGCATTGCAAGGTGGTGCAAAGCGGCCAGGGCGCCGACGAGCTGTTCGCGGGCTACCACTGGTACCCGCTGGTGGATGGTGCCGACGATGCCTTCGCCGCCTACCGTAAGGCCTTCTTTGACCGTGAGCACGACGAGTACGCTGCCTGCGTGCAGCCCGAGTGGCTGACCAACGACGCGGCCGGCGATTTCGTTCGCCAGCACTTCGCCCAGCCCGGCGCCAGCGCTGCGGTGGACAAGGCGCTGCGCCTGGACAGCACGGTGATGCTGGTCGACGACCCGGTCAAGCGGGTCGACAACATGACCATGGCCTGGGGACTGGAGGCGCGCACCCCGTTCCTCGACTACCGCCTGGCCGAGCTCTCCGCGCGCATCCCCGGACGCTTCAAGCTGCCCAACGGCGGCAAGCATGTACTCAAGGAAGCGGCGCGCCAGGTGATCCCTGCGGCGGTCATCGACCGCCAGAAAGGCTACTTCCCAGTGCCGGGCCTCAAGCACCTGGACGGCGCAACACTGGGCTGGGTGCGCGACCTGCTGGTCGACCCAAGCCAGGATCGCGGGCTGTTCAACCCGGCCATGCTCGACCGCCTATTGAGCGACCCGCACGGCCAACTCACCCCGCTGCGCGGCTCCAAGCTATGGCAAATGGCGGCGCTCAACCTGTGGCTGAGCGAGCAAGGCCTGTAACACCGTTAACGTGGATGTAAAACGCGCGAGCCCCTGATGGCGCGCGCACCGTCGCCGTAGCCCGGAGCTAACCCGGGGATGTCACGACAGCCTTCGCTACCGGCAACCAGTCCGGGCGCGACTAAACAGCAAAGGATACGTTTCCAATGCGCGCCACTGCCTTCAACCAACGTCTTCTGCGCGGCCAGGCGCCCTCCTACGAGCGCCTGCAGGCACGCTTCGCCGAAGATCACGGGACCGAACCCTGCCAACCCCTGGCCCTGCACTGCGGCTGGGGCCGCCTACTGATTGGTCACACCTACCCTGACGCCGCCGAGCTGGCGCAAGCCCTGTTGAGCGAGCAACCGGGCGAGCGCGATATCGCCCTGTATGTCGCGGCGCCGCAGCAGGTGCTGGCGCAAGCGCCACAGCAATTATTCCTCGACCCCTCGGACACCTTGCGCCTGTGGTTCAGCGACTATCGCCCGGCGCACAGCGGCTTTCGTGGCTACCGTATCCGCCGTGCGCAAAATGCCGAGGACTGGCAGGCGATCAACTGCCTGTACCAGATGCGCGGCATGCTGCCGATCGACCCGGAAAAACTCACCCCACGGCACCAGGGCGGCCCGGTGTACTGGCTGGCCGAGGACGAAGACAGCGGCGCGGTGATCGGCAGCGTCATGGGCCTCAACCACCACAAGGCCTACCAGGACCCGGAGCACGGCAGCAGCCTCTGGTGCCTGGCGGTCGACCCCCGCTGCAACCGCCCAGGGGTCGGTGAAGTGCTGGTACGCCACCTGATCGAACACTTCATGAGCCGCGGCCTGAGCTACCTCGACCTCTCGGTACTGCACGACAACCGCCAGGCCAAGGCGCTCTATGCCAAGCTCGGCTTTCGCGAGCTGCAGACCTTCAGTATCAAGCGCAAGAACAGCATCAACCAGCCGCTGTTTCTCGGCCCCGGCCCCGAGGCAGACCTCAACCCCTATGCGCGAATCATCGTCGACGAAGCCCTGCGCCGGGGCATTGAGGTGCAGGTCGACGACGCCGAAGCAGGGCTGTTCACCCTCAGCCACGGCGGCCGACGCATCCGCTGCCGTGAATCGCTGACCGACCTGACCAGCGCTGTCAGCATGACCCTGTGCCAAGACAAGCGCCTGACGCATCGCGCCCTCAGTCGCGCCGGCCTCAGCCTGCCAGCGCAGCGCCTGGCAGGTAGCGCCGAAGAGAACGCGGCCTTTCTGACCGAGCACGGCAGCTTGGTAGTCAAGCCAGTCGACGGCGAACAGGGCCAGGGCGTTGCAGTCGACCTGCGCAGCCCGACCGAGGTGCAGGACGCAATCGAACGTGCCAAGGTCTTCGACAGCCGCGTGCTGCTGGAAAGCTTCCATGAAGGCCATGACCTGCGCATTCTGGTGATTGGCTTTGACGTGGTCGCCGCCTCCATCCGCCGCCCAGCTGAAGTGATCGGCGACGGCCGCCACTGCATCGGCGACCTGATCGACGCGCAGAGCCGCCGCCGCCAGGCTGCCACCGATGGTGAAAGCCGGATCCCCAAGGATGCGGAAACCCTGCGTACCTTGCATGCCGCCGGGGTCGACTACGCCAGCATCCTGCCCCAGGGCCAGCGTCTGGCCGTGCGCAAGACCGCCAACCTGCACACCGGTGGTTGCCTGCAGGACGTCACCGGGATCCTCCACCCGGCGCTGGCCGACGCGGCGGTTAAAGCTGCTCGCGCACTGGAAATCCCAGTGGTCGGGCTCGACCTGCTGGTGATGGCCGCCGACCAACCGGAACACGTATTCATCGAAGCCAACGAACGCGCCGGCCTGGCCAACCACCAACCGCAACCGACCGCCGAGCGCTTTATCGACCTGCTTTTCCCGCTCAGCCAGGTGGGCTGAGCCAACACGCCCATGGACGCCTAGTCCTTGCTGGCGATCTTAACGCCCCTGATCGCCAGCAAGGACTAGGCGTCCCCCTGGCTCCAACATCGGCCCGAACTGGAGATTGCCATGCAACCGATACCCGAACCCGACCTTGCCTACCTGCAGAAAGTTCTGCTGGAGATGCTCGCCATCCCCAGCCCGACCGGTTTCACCGACACCATCGTGCGCTACGTTGCCGAGCGCCTGGAAGAGCTCGGCATTCCTTTTGAGATGACCCGCCGCGGCACTATTCGCGGCACCTTGAAAGGCAAGCAAAGCAGCCCGGACCGCGCAGTATCAGCCCACCTCGACACCATCGGGGCGATTGTCCGTGAGCTAAAGGACACTGGTCGGCTGGCATTGGCCCCGGTGGGTTGCTGGTCGAGCCGCTTCGCCGAAGGCAGCCGGGTCAGTCTATTCACCGATCACGGGGTGATCCGCGGTAGCGTGTTACCGCTGATGGCATCGGGACATGCCTTCAACACCGAGGTGGATCGACTGCCGATCAGCTGGGATCACGTCGAACTGCGCCTGGATGCTTACACCACCACCCGCGCCGACTGCGAATCGCTGGGTATCTCGGTTGGCGATTTCGTCGCCTTCGACCCGCTGCCCGAATTCACCGAAAGCGGCCATATCAGCGCCCGTCACCTGGATGACAAAGCCGGCGTTGCCGCCCTGCTCGCGGCGCTCAAGGCCATCAAGGAAAGCGGCCTGGAACCGGAAATCGACTGCCATCCGCTATTTACCATCACCGAGGAGGTCGGCTCCGGTGCCGCCGCAGTATTACCCTGGGATGTCAGCGAGTTCGTCGGCATCGATATCGCCCCTGTCGCACCCGGCCAGCAGTCCAGCGAGCACACGGTCAGCGTGGCCATGCAGGACTCCGGCGGCCCCTACGACTATCACCTGTCGCGGCATCTACTGCGCCTGGCCAGCGATAACGAAATACCGGTACGCCGTGACCTGTTTCGCTATTACCACAGCGACACGCAGTCGGCCGTCACCGCCGGCCATGATATCCGCACCGCCCTGCTGGCCTTCGGCTGCGATGCCACCCACGGCTACGAGCGCACCCATGTCGACAGCCTCGCCAGCCTCTGCCGCCTACTCTGCGCCTACCTGCTCAGCCCGCCGGTATTCGCCAGCGACGCCCAACCTGCCCAGGGTTCACTGGAGCGTTTCAGTCATCAACTGGAGCACAACACGCAGATGGAAAGCGAGACCCGCGTTCCAACCGTCGACAGCCTGCTCGGCCAGCGCGACAAGGACGCTTGAAGGACACCCCGCATAAAGGCACAGTGGCCGATAGATGATGACCGGCGTGGCGTGTTTCATGCGCTCCCGCTAACGATAAGGGGAGCGCGGATGCCGCGTATTTGCCTGGCAGTGCTGTTGCTCTGGCTGTGTGGCCCGGCGTGGGCATTATTGCCCGCGCAATTGGACAAGCCTGAGCTGCGCCTATCACTCGGCGCCACCATGGGCTACCTGCAAGACCCTGATGGCAGCCTGACTCTCGAACAGGTCAGTGGGCTGGGCGACGAGCGCTTTGAAAGCGTTAAGGGCGAGCATGCCAACCTCGGCAAAAGCAGCTCTGTCTGGTGGTTCAAGGTGCGCCTGCACAACAGCCTGGAGCAGGACCTGGCTGGCTACCTGGAAGTCAACTATCCGCTGCTCGATCATATTCAGGTCTATCTAAGCGGCAGTGACGGCCAGTGGTTAGCGCAAGAAAGTGGCGACCGCTATGCCTTCTCCCAGCGCCCGGTTCAGGTGCGCAATTTCTGGTTCCCGATGACCCTGCCCCCAGGCGAAAACGCCCTGCTGGTCCGCGTGAACACCAGCAGTACGGTATTCGTGCCGCTGTTCTTCAGCACCCACAATGCCAGCGCAGCCGCCCAGGAAAACCTCATGGGCCTGAATGGCGCCTTCTACGGCGTGCTGTTCGCGATGTTCTTCTACAACTTGTTCCTGTTCATCTCCCTGCGCGAACCAGCGTACTTCTGGTACCTGGTTTACAGCCTGAATATCGGCCTGTTCATCATCAGTTTCGATGGCATGCTGTTCAAACTGCTGCCGCAGCATATTGGTCTGCAGTCGATCAGTATTTACATACTGATGTTCCTCCACTGCCTGAGCGCCAGTCAGTTCAGCCGTCACTTCCTGCATACCCGGCAACATTTTCCGCGTCTCGACCAGGGCCTGCGCCTGTTCATGCTGGCCACACTCGGCTGCCTGTTATCGCTGCCGCTGATCGGCCTGCAAGCCTGGAATATCCTGGCTAGCCTGACCGTACTGGCAGTCTCACTTGTACTGCTTCTCAGCGGCGCTTATGTGTGGCGCCGCGGCTTGCGCTACGGCTCCTACTACATTCTTGCCTGGGGCATTTTGCTGGCTTCGTTCATCATTGCCACCTCGGGTTCACTGGGGTTCGAGGTGTTTGGCCTGTACGGCGCTGCGGTGGTCAAGATCGGCGTAACCATCGAGTTGATCACTCTGTCCATCGGCCTGGCAGACCGCATCAACATCCTCAAAGAAGAGGGCTTCCATTCACGCCGTGCTGCCGAACAGGCGGAAATCGAAAACCTGGCGAAAAGCCGCTTTCTGGCCATGATGAGCCACGAGATCCGCACCCCACTGAATGGTGTATTGGGCATGCTGCAACTGCTGCGAGAAACCTCACTGGATCGCAGCCAACGCTTCTATGTCGATACCATATCCAGCTCCGGCACCTCCTTGATGGCGGTGATCAACGACATCCTCGACTACGCACGGATCGAGTCCGGCAAGCTCAGCCTGGAACATATCGACTTCGACCTCGAACAACTGACCTCCGACACCCTTAGCCTGTTCACCGGGCAAGCGCTGGACAAGAACCTGCGTCTATATATAAGTCTGGATGCAGACGTGCCCCGATACACCCGCGGCGACCCCACCCGAGTCAAGCAGGTGCTGATGAACCTGCTGAGCAACGCCCTGAAATTCACCGATGAGGGCTATGTCGGGGTAAATGTCTGCCGCCGCAGCGACTCACTCGGCCAAGCCCATCTGGTGTTCTCGGTAAGCGACAGCGGCGTGGGCATCAACCCGGAGAATCAGGCCCGCCTCTTCGAGTCCTTCTCCCAGGGCGACTCCAGTACCACCCGGCGCTACGGCGGCAGCGGCCTGGGCCTGGCAATCAGTAAAGAGCTGGTAGAAATGATGGGCGGGCGCATGGAAGTACAGAGCACGCCGGGCCAGGGCAGCCGCTTCGCCTTCGATATCCCCTTAGGCGACCCAGTGCGTGAAGCCGATGCCCTGACCCGGCTACTCAAGGGCCGTACCGCCCTGCTCTGCTCGCTTGACGGCCTCGGCCTGGACGCCTTGGCTCGCCTGCTCGGTCGCTGGGGCATGCACACCGAACTCTGTCACAACCCGGACAAGCTGCACGGTTACCTGGAAGATGTCAGCACCGCGCCTCTGCTTGTATTGATGTCACCCTGGCCCGGCAGCGCCAACCATTGGCTGGACTCGCTGCACCCTTACCTGCAGCCCGGCCAGCGCATATTACTGCTCTGCCCCCCACAGCAATCCCAGCAGTTACCCCCCTGTGCCGGTATGCGCCTGCTCAGCCTGGCGCAACCGCTAACAGTCAGCGCCCTGCGGGCCACACTGGTCGAACTCTATGCAGAGCACCGCGCCAACGTGGAACACCTGCCGCGAGCAGCACATGCCGAGCAGGCTGGAACTCCGTGCATCCTGGTCGCCGAAGACAATCAGGTTAATCAGTTGGTGGTGCAGGGCTTCTTGAGGAAACGCGGCTATAACGTGCGCCTGGTGAGCAATGGGCTGGCCGCCCTCGATGAATATCAACGCGACCCGGCGGCGATACAACTGATCCTGATGGACTGTGAAATGCCGGTAATGGATGGTTTTGCTGCGACCGAAAAGATTCGCCAGTTTGAGCACCAGCAAAACCTCGTCGCGGTACCCATCGTCGCACTGACCGCGCATACGCTCGACGAGCATCGCCGGCATGGCATGCAGGTCGGCATGAACGATTTCCTCGGCAAGCCACTGGACAGTACCCGACTCTACGCCACCCTTGAGCATTATCTGCTCAGGCAGACCCTGCAAGACAACTGACCCGAGATCGCAGAAGCCGTGCGACCTATACGGTGTCAGTAAGCGGCAAACGGAAAGCCGCTCTGGCGGCTCCCAACACTACGCTGCTAGTGGCCGTAATCTGCGGCATGGCCAGCACGTCCAAGGCGCGTTAGCATCGCCGCTGCGTTCTGGAGAAACAAACCGTGCTAATCCCTGCATCCCTGCTCGAAGCCGACACCCTCACCTCCCTGATCGAGGACTTCGTCACCCGCGAAGGCACCGATAACGGCGACGAAACCCCACTGCAAACCCGTGTGCAACGGGTGCGCCACGCCCTCGATAAAGGCGAAGCCGTCATCGTCTTCGATCCGGAAAGCCAGCAATGCCAGCTGGCATTGAAACGCGATGTGCCCAAGGAGTGGCTGCAAGCGCTCAGCGACTGACAGGCGTATCAGCCTTTCTGGCTTGGAGCCTAGGCCGGCGATCCGTTCGGAGCGCAGCGACAACCCGCCAGCTTCTGTACCGCACTAATAACCCTGGTGCACTGCCTGCGGATCGCAGACTGCTCGAGGTAATGGGTCGGCGCCTACTGCGTCACGCCAAGACGACCGTAGTAGGCGTGCGTTTTTCCAACAGCGCTCAGCCTTGGGTGGTCAGACGCCAGGCACGGTGGATTTTCGGGTTACGGGCAAAGTCCGGATCCAGGGTCGTGGCGCTGATGTCCTCCAAACCGTAACGTGCCGCCAGCCCCTCATCAAGCTCGAACTTGCGGAAGTTATTGGAGAAATACAACACGCCGCCCGGTGCCAGGCGCGCCATGGCCAGGTCGAGCAACTGCACGTGATCGCGTTGGATATCGAACACGCCCTCCATGCGTTTGGAATTGGAGAAGGTCGGTGGGTCGATGAAGATCAGATCGTATTCGCCACGATCCTCTTCCAGCCAGACCATCACATCGGCCTGCTCCAGCTTGTTCTTGTCAGAGAAGCCATTGAGCGACAGGTTACGCCGCGCCCAGTCCAGGTAGGTCTTCGACAGATCGACGCTGGTGGTGCTGCGCGCGCCGCCCTTGGCCGCATGCACGGTAGCCGTGGCGGTGTAGCAATACAGGTTGAGGAAGCGCTTGCCGGCGGCCTCTTTCTGGATGCGCAGACGCAGCGGGCGGTGATCGAGGAACAGTCCGGTGTCTAGGTAATCGGTGAGGTTGACCAGCAGCTTTACGCCACCCTCGCTGACTTCCAGAAACTGACCCTGGGTCGCCTGGCGCTGGTACTGCTTGGTGCCAGCCTGGCGCTCGCGGCGCTTGATGATCACCTTGTTCTTGTCGACATTCAGCGCCTGCGGGATCGCGGCTATGGCGTCAAACATACGGGCTTTAGCTTTTTCAGGATCAATTGACTTGGGGGCGGCATATTCCTGCACATGCACCCAATCACCATACAAATCCACCGCCATGGAGTATTCCGGCATATCGGCGTCGTACAGGCGGTAACAGTCGATGCCTTCGCGACGCACCCACTTGCCCAACTGTTTCAGATTCTTTTGCAGGCGATTGGCGAACATCTGCCCGCCTTCACTCAGGCGCGCCAGCTCGACCACTGGAGCGGGTACGGGGGCCGGCTTGAGCGGATTGCCGTTCTTGTTGTACTGACGCTCCAGCGGCTCAAGCGGGGACTTGTCGGCTTCGGCCTGTTCACGCTCACGCTCGCGCTGCTCCGGGGTACGCCGCTCACCGGTAACAAACTGCTCCGGCTGCACCTTGATCAACAGCAACTTGCACGGCAAGGCACCATTCCAGAAGGCGTACTGCTTGTGGCTGCGAATACCCATACGCTTGCCCAGATCCGGCGCGCCGGTAAACACCGCCGCCTCCCAACCCATGCATGCCTGACGCAGGCGTTCGCCGAGGTTCTGGTAGAGATACAGCAGGCTGGCCTCTTCGCCCAGGCGCTCGCCATAGGGTGGATTACAGATAACCAGACCTTTCTGGTTCTGATCGGGCCGCGGCTCGAAGGTCGACAGTTCGCCCTGATAGACCTTGATCCAGTGGCTCAGACCAGCCCGCTCGATATTGTTGCGCGCGGGCTGAATCAGGCGCGGGTCAGCCTCGTAGCCACGGATCCACAACGGCGGTTTGGCCATGCCTGCGGCGGCGCGTTGCTCGGCTTCGGCGTGCAGCTTCTTCCACAAGGCCGGTACATGACCCAGCCAATGACTGAAACCCCACTGCTCGCGGTTGAGGTTTGGCGCGATGTCGGCGGCAATCATCGCGGCCTCCACCAGGAACGTGCCGACGCCGCACATGGGGTCGGCCAGCGCACCACCCTCAGCGGCGATGCGCGGCCAGCCGGCACGCAGCAGAACCGCCGCGGCAAGGTTTTCCTTCAATGGTGCAGCGCCCTGCTGCAGGCGATAACCACGCTGATGCAGGCTGTGCCCGGACAGGTCGAGGGAAAGAATCGCCTCGCCGCGATCCAGGCGCAGGTGCACGCGCATGTCCGGGTTGAGCTTGTCGATCGATGGCCGCGTGCCGTCCTTCTGCCGCAGTTTGTCGACGATGGCGTCCTTGACCTTCAACGCACCGAAGTGGGTATTGTCGATTCCCGAACCATTACCGCTGAACTCCACGGCCAGACTGCCGGTGGGTTCCAGGTGCTCGAACCAGTCGACCTCCAGCACACCCTCGTAGAGGCTTTGGGCGTCCTGAATCGGGAAGCGCTTGAGCACCAGCAATACCCGGTTGGCCAGGCGCGACCACAGGCACAAGCGATAAGCCGTCTCCATACTGGCAACACCCCGAATGGCGGACGTATGCTCGCGCGCCTCCTCGAGCCCTAGGTTGCCGGCTTCTTCAAGCAGCAAGCCTTCCAGGCCCTTGGGGCAAGTGAGAAAGAGTTCGTAACGATCCGACATGGGAATATCCAGTGCCTAAGGCAGTAAACGGCAGGTGAGCGAGTCAACACAGCCAAAATAAGTGACAAAACGTCGCAAGGCGACCCTTCATCGGAATAAACAAAGCATCCAGCCGCGATTAATTCGCAGTGGCAAAACACCTACACACACGCTGCAAACGCCCGCATCATCGGTGGTAGCCGCAAGAAGCCGGGCCTTCTGCGCGACGCCTTATGGCTTGATCAGCAAAACTGTTACTTCCTTATGACAAAACGATCATTCACATGCATCCAAGCATTAGATAGAAATCTACCCAGGCTTTTGTCGCAACGACAAAAGCACGAGGAAGAACCGCCACGCCGGCAGCGGACTTCTCCTCTGGCAGAATCTTTCTGCCTGACCTCGCGACGAGGTCGCCGAGGTCTAAGGGACATTACAGTCAACGTTGAGGGCAATACCCGATGAGAAGACTAAAGCGTGATCCGTTAGAAAGAGCTTTTTTGCGCGGCTACCAATACGGCGTCCATGGCAAATCCCGAGAAATGTGTCCATTTACACTCCCTTCAGTACGTCAAGCCTGGTTGAACGGCTGGCGCGAAGGTCGCGGTGACAACTGGGACGGACTGACCGGCACCGCCGGCATCCACCGACTTAACGAACTTCACGCTGTCGGCTAACTCACTCAAGGACTCTACCGACTTCATCAAGCACGCCCCATCCGGGCGGCGGGCGAGAGCCCAGGGGCTCCTTCAGGGAGCCCTTTTTATTGCCGGCCCTACCAACCCTCGCTGTAGCAGCGGCTTTAGCCGCGAACCCTTCGCCGCACACCTCGCGTCGCTTATCCCTTGCGCGGTAATCCGGCAATCGCATCCACCGCTTCGCGAATCAGCGCCGGGCCCTTGTAAATGAACCCGGAATAAATCTGTACCAGGCTCGCTCCAGCGGCGATCTTCTCGCCTGCGTGCTTGCCTTCAGTGATGCCGCCTACGGCAATGATCGGTAAACGCCCAGCCAACTCAGCAGCCAGAACCTTGACGATATGGGTGCTCTTGTCGCGCACGGGTGCGCCGGACAAACCACCAGCCTCATCGCCGAACTCAAGACCCTGAACACCTTCACGGCCCAGGGTGGTATTGGTGGCAATCACTGCATCCATACCGGCCTCGACCAGCGCCTTGGCCACTTCGACGGTTTCTTCATCGCTCATATCCGGGGCGATCTTGATTGCCAGTGGCACGCGCTTACCATGCTGGCGGGTCAGGTCTTCCTGACGCAGGCGCAAGGCTTCGAGTAACTGCTTGAGCGAATCGCCGAACTGCAGGCTACGCAGGCCGGGGGTATTCGGCGAGCTTACGTTGACCGTGACGTAACTGGCGTGGGCGTAGACCTTGTCCAGGCACAGCAAGTAGTCATCCACCGCGCGCTCGACCGGCGTATCAAAGTTCTTGCCTATATTGATCCCCAACACACCTTTGTATTTAGCCGCCTGCACCCTGCCCAGCAGATGGTCGACACCCAGGTTATTGAAGCCCATGCGGTTAATGATGGCCTCAGCCTCTGGCAAACGGAACAGCCGCGGCTTGGGATTGCCCGGCTGCGGGCGTGGCGTCACGGTGCCGATCTCGACAAAACCAAAACCGAGCTGAGCGAAACCGTCGATCGCATCGCCATTTTTATCCAGGCCGGCAGCCAAACCGACTGGATTGGCAAACTCCAACCCCATCACATTGACAGGCAAGCTGGCCGGCGCCTTGCTCAGCAGGCCATTAAGCCCCAGACGCCCACCCGCGCCGACCAGGTCGATAGTCAGCTCGTGAGAGGTTTCCGGGGAGAGTTTGAACAGTAGCTGGCGGGCCAGGGTATACATGGGCAGGCTTAGCTCGATAATGGTGAATTCGCAAAGGCGCGATTATACAGGCAGGGGGGACAGCTAGCGAGCGAAGGTGGACGGCAACACCCGCTGAAACGGCACGCCACATCAGCTCAGGCGGCGCAGGCTGAGCAATTGGCCCGCCTGATTAAACTCCAGCTCGAAGCAGCCGTAGACGCCTTCATGAGTCAGAAAAGGCCTGAAGTGATGGGCCGGTACACTGACCCGTCTACCGTCACGACTCTGCACCAGAATACGGTTGGCCCGCCCCTGATAGACCGCCAGCATGCGCTCGGCAGATAACGCGAGATCAAACAGTAGGCTGGCCATACTGACACCTTGGTAATTGAGTGCAGCAATCTTGCCACAAGCAACCCTCAAGCCCAGTGCAGATCCTGCCATTCTGCTCAGCAAAGCCTGTGCAACGGCCTTGCAGCTCTGCCACACTTGTGTAGATGTCAATGGAGTTCGCACCCGCTTATGAGCCTGTTCGGCCCGCCCGCTTTTTTCAGCTCACGCCTTGCCGCTCTGATCCAGCGGCTGGGCGGCACTAACCGCGCGTCGCGTTTGATACTCGAGCGTGCCAGTCGCCTGCACCTGCCCTTCAATGCCATGCCTGCAACCCGCGACAGCATCTGCTGGCTAGAGGGCCCACCATTGCAGCGCCTGGTTGAACTGCCTCGCGGCGCCCTGTCCGGTCCCGTACAGGAAGACAAAGCCCAAGCCCATGCCGTACTGATCAAAACCGTCGAAGTACAACAGCAGCGACTGGAGTCGTTCGACCTGCGCCTGATCGACGGGCTGAGCAGCTGTGACCCTGAGCAGACCTGCTTCACCCGCCTTGAGGATTATGCCGCCAGCGAAGCCTGCCGCCAGGTGCGCATTATCAGCTATAAAGACTTTGTCAAAACCATCAGCCTGGCCTTGCCGCGCTTTCTGACTGGCGAAGCCATCAGCCTGCGCCAGGCCAGCTGGCATGGCGATCGGGTGTTCTGGGCTGGAGAGCAGCACAGCGAAGCCTTCGCCTGCGCCGTAACCTATGCCCGCCGTCGTCAACTGGAAATCAGCCTGCCCGCAGAGCTGTCACGCTACCGCCTGAGCAGCAGCGGCCTGACCCAGCTGCAACAGCGCTATCACGTTCTGGCCATGCCAAGCGCGGCCTGGAGCGACCCTGCATTCATGAGCCTGCTGCTCGATAGCGGCCTGCCCTATGCCCGGCTATCACTGCTACGCACCCCGGACGCGCCGGAGTTTCTCCTGCTACCCAAACACTCTGCCGAGGCCACCGCACTGGGCGAAGGCCTGCGCCTGGCAGGCGCACCAGATGTGGTGCTCTACCTGCAGGGGCTGGCGGCACAGGACGTCAAAGCAAGCCCTACACCCTAACCGCCCCATCGCCAACACCCCGCAATCCTCTGCGGGGGTGGCTTTAGCCGGGCGGTCATCGAGTAGGTAAACCGAACAGCGCCATACCAGGCGCGCACTTAGCAAAAAGCCCCGCACTAGGCGGGGCTCTGGTTCAGCTCAGATCTAACTCAGGACAATCAGACGCCGCGCTGGGCGCTTTGTGCAAGGTCCATTAACTCGCGGTTAGCGACCGCATACATGGCGTAATCGCTGCCTGTTGCCGCACGCAAATCACCAAGCATGGCTTTCCAGCGATCAACTAGCCGACGGTGCTGATCCAACCAGACCACCACCCGCGCGTCGATCTCCGCAGGCCCCTCAACCATCTGCAACACCGACACAGTGATTGCCCGCTGCTGCCAGTCCAGATCGTCGCGGAACGCTTCTCGCGCCAAGGCCTGCCAGTTACTTTCTACCGACAGACCGGTGATCTGCTGCAAGTACCAGGACAGTTCCAATGCCCCGCCAACCGCGAAGTAGGACGCGGCAACCCGCGCCGGCTCCTGGGCGGTGACATCCGAGGCCTCGATGATAGGTAGCAGGGTGTACAGATGACTGGTCCCAGCCACCATACGCGCCAGCACCTCAGGCACACCGGCCTCGACATACGACTGGAATCGCGCCAACCACTGCTCACGCGCCGGACCTTCGAGCAACTCATCAAGGCTCATGGCCAGCGATTCGATGCGCGGTGCGAAATGCGCCACGTCACGCGCCGCATCCAATTCATTGCGGCGGCTACGCAGGAACCAACGAGTGGCCCGGCGTCCAAGACGCATCAGCTCATCCATCATTTGCAGCTGCAGTTCGGCCGGCACCTGGTAATCCAGCGCCTCGATCTGCTTCCACCAATGCGGCAGGCGGAACACATCGCGCACAATGACATAGGCACCGGCAACATTGGCCGAACTCATGCCGGTGGATTCCTTCAAACGCTGTACGAAGGTGATCCCCATGTGATTGACCAAGTCGTTGGCAATCTGCGTACTGACAATCTCGCGCTTGAGGCGATGACGCCGCATCTGCTCACCGAACTTCTGCGCCAGCAGCGGCGGAAATGCAGTTTCCATCTCGCGTTCCAGGTATTCATCGTCCGGCACCTGGGACTTGAGCAGCGACTCCTTGAGGTCGATCTTGCTGTAGGAGATCAACACCGCCAGTTCCGGACGAGTCAGGCCCTGGCCTTTGGCGGCACGTTCGTTGAGTTCATCGTCGGACGGCAGAAACTCCAAGGCACGATCCAGCTTGCCAGCCGATTCCAGCGCAGCCATCACACGCTTGTACTCACCCTGACGCTCACGGGCGCGGCGCTCGGACAGCGACAGCGCCTGGGTCTGCTTGTAGTTGTTGGCCAACACCAGGCCGCCCACCGCGTCGGTCATCTCGACCAGCAGCTTGTTGCGCTGCTTGCCGGTCATGTCGCCTGCGGTAACGATCTCGTTGAGCAGGATCTTGATGTTCACTTCATGGTCGGAGCAATCCACCCCGGCGGCGTTATCGATGAAGTCGGTATAGCTCGCCCCGCCATTGAGGCCGTACTCGACGCGCCCCAGCTGGGTCATGCCGAGGTTACCGCCCTCGCCCATGACTTTTGCCCGCAACTCGCGACCGTCGACGCGCAACGCATCGTTGGCCTTGTCGCCAACATCGGCATGGCTTTCATTGCTCGACTTGACGTAGGTGCCGATGCCGCCGTTCCAGATCAGGTCAACCGGCGCCTTGAGCAGCGCATTGAGCAGTTCGTTCGGTGCCAGCTTGTCGGCACTGATATCGAAACGTCGCTTCATCTCTGGGCTGATGGCAATGCTCTTGGCGCTGCGCAGGAAGAGTCCGCCGCCTGCCGAAATCAGCGCAGTGTCGTAATCAGCCCAACTTGAGCGCGGCAGATCGAACAGACGCTGGCGTTCGACAAAGCTCTTGGCCGCATCTGGATTAGGGTCGATAAAGATGTGCAGATGATTGAAGGCGGCGACCATCTGCAGCTTGTCGGACAGCAGCAGGCCGTTGCCGAACACGTCACCGGCCATATCGCCGATGCCGATCACCGTGACGTTGTCCTGCTGCACATTGATGCCGCGCTCGCGGAAGTGGCGCTGCACCGAAACCCAGGCACCCTTGGCGGTAATGCCCATGCCCTTGTGGTCATAGCCGGCCGAGCCGCCAGAGGCGAAAGCATCACCCAGCCAGAAGTCATAATCGGCAGCGATGCCGTTGGCGATATCGGAGAAGGTCGCGGTGCCCTTGTCAGCGGCGACCACCAGGTATGGATCGTCCTGATCGTGACGCACCACGTTGGCCGGCGGCACCACCGCACCGTCCTTGAGGTTGTCGGTGATATCGAGCAGGCCGCTGATGAATATCCGGTAGCAGGCAATGCCCTCGGCCATGATCTCATCACGCGAGCCACCTACCGGCATCCGCCGTGGCAGGAAGCCGCCCTTGGCACCCATCGGCACGATGACCGCGTTCTTCACCTGCTGGGCTTTAACCAGCCCGAGCACTTCGGTGCGGAAGTCCTCTTCACGATCCGACCAGCGCAGGCCGCCACGGGCCACATCACCGAAGCGCAGGTGCACGCCTTCAACACGTGGCGAATAGACGAAAATCTCGAACTTGGGCGTCGGCTTTGGGATGTCCGGAATCGCCCGCGGGTTTAGCTTGAAGCTGAAGTAGGACTTGCTCTGCCCCGCAGCGTCGGCCTGGTAGAAGTTGGTGCGCAGGGTGGCCTTGATCAGGTCCAGGTAACGCCGCAGGATGCGGTCTTCGTTGAGCACCGCGACGTTGTCCAGCGCAGCCAGAATGGCCTGCTCCAGCTTCTGCTGCTTGCTCTCCAGGTCTTCGGCGCCGAGCTTGCGCGCCAGGTAGAAGCGCGTCTTGAACAGCCGCACCAATTCCTTGGCGATGTTGGCGTGGTTGACCAGGGTGCTGGCGATATAGCCGAGGCCGAAGCCCAGGCGAATCTGTTTCAAGTAACGCGCGTAGGCACGCAGCAGCGCCACATCACGCCACGGCATGGCTGCAGTCAGCACCAAGCGGTTGAAGGCATCGTTCTCCGCGTCGCCGCCGACGATGTGGACGAAGGCGTCCTGCAGAGTGTCGTTGAGCTGCTGGATATCGACATCCAGGCCTTCGGCATAGGTGAAAGCGAAATCGTGAATCCAGAACTCGCGGCCATTCTGCTGATGCAGACGGTACGGGAACTCACCAAGCACGCGCAGACCGAGGTTTTCCAGAATCGGCAGCACGTCCGACAACGGCAACGGTGTGTCGGCGTGGAACAGTTTGCAATGCAACTGCTGGCCGGACTGGGCCAGCGGCTGATAGAAACTCATCACCAGAGGCCGATCGCTGCTCAGGCTGAGCAGGTGCTGCATGTCGACCACCGCCGAATGCGGGGCGAAACGCTCGCGGTAACCGGCCGGGAAGCCACCGGGGAAATCCGCCAGCACATTGGTGCCCTGGGCTTCGCCGAAGCTTTCCACCATCAGACTGACGTAATCGTCTTTCCAGGAACGGCAAGCCTGGATCACTTCCTTCTCCAGGCGAACCGGGTCGATCAGCAGCTTGTTCTTCGGGTCGACGCGCAGAATGAACTGCACTCGCGCCAGCACCGATTCGGAGAAGAAGGTCCAGAATTCGCAATCGGTAGCTTGCAGGCGCTCCATCAACACCTGCTGGATTTTCATCCGTGTCTCGGTCGAATAGACATCGCGCGGCACATAGACCAGGCAGTAGCAGAAACGGCCATACGGATCGCGGCGCAGGAACACGCGAATCTTGTTGCGCTCCTGAATCTGCACGATCGCCATGGCGGTATCGCACAACTCATCGACCGGAGTCTGGAACAGGTCGTCACGCGGCAGCACTTCCAATACCTGAGCCAGCTCCTTGCCCAAGTGCGCCTTGCTGTCAAACCCTGCACGCTGCTCGATTACCGCCACCTTGCGGCGAATATAAGGGATGCTCCACACGCTCTTGGCATACGCCGCCGAGGTGTACAGCCCCATGAAGCGGCATTCCTTGATCACCCGGCCATTGCTGTCCAGCTCACGTATCGACACCAGATCAGGGTAGGCCGGACGGTGTACGCGGCTCGGCACCGCAGCCTTGGCGAAGGACAACAGCAACGGCTCGCGCAGGTAGCTTAGGGCTTCCGGCTCAATGCTCAGGTCCTCATCTTTGAGGCCGCTGCGCAAATGCTTGGACAGACCGAGCAAGGACTGTTTGTCATAGACGATGGTGCCACCTTCCGGCGCATCGACCACGGTGAACTCTTCATAGCCAAGGAAGGTGAAGTGGTCATCCATAAGCCAGTTGAGGAAAACCTTGATTTCCTCGAGCTCAGCAGCCTCGACATTAAGTTTTGCACTGCCCAGCCAGGCCAGTACTTCCTGAGCCTTGGTCTTCATGGCCGTGAAGTCAGCCACACTCAGACGCACTTCAGCGAAGACTTCACGCAGGGCTTTTTCCAGAATGCGCAGTTCGCCGGCGCTGGCACAGCGATCGATTTCCAGGAACATCAGCGCTTCCTGCAGCACGCCTTCGCCCTGGGTGCCCTTGGGCAGGATTTCCAGCAGCTCGCCCTGTTTGTTGCGGCGTACGCTGAACACACTGTTCTGCAGGGTGTGGATGCTGTAACCACGGCGGTTCAGCTCCATACGCACCGAGTCGACCAGAAACGGAATATCGCCGCGCAGGATTTCCAGGGCGGTATGGGTCGACTGCCAGCCGTGCTTTTCGTAATCGGGGTTGAAGGCGCGAATTTCAGTCTTGCTGTGATCGAAACGCTGCAACAGGTGCCAGGATGACAGGGTGCAGCCGACCAGGTCGGAAAGCCGCCGCTGGGTAAGTTCGTCAAGCGCGATGATGCCGAAGAATTGCTCGGCGAACAGCGCGACTTGTGGCAATGCTTGTTCACTGACGTGCTGCGCCAGGGCCGCTTGCAGTTGATGCTGGAAGTCGGCTTTGCTGGCCGCCGTAAAGAACGCCATGGTTGAGCTCCATTTGGCTTGTGATTCGATTAGCAGGCTTAGGGCAGTCGCGAGTCTTGGACTTGCGCCACAACATTAGTACACATGGCAACTGAACGCTTGCCCCTAAGGTTATGGCGACATCATCGACTCGCTGGTCACATTTGCTGCATGAGCTTAACGATGGAACACCTTACAGCGCTTGCCGCGCTGCGACATTTTCTTTCAACCAGAAACACCGCCTGGAAGAATTCGGTCGAATGCAGGCGGTCATGCCAACTGCGCCAACCAATCGATACCGCAGTGCTCGCCTACTACCCGCAAAAACCGACACCCCTGCAGGACGACGAGGGTCGCGCAGGCTGAGCCTGCAGTGATTCCCATCACCGCACCGGGGAAAATCAGCAACCACGGCAACCATCAATAATGGACAGGGTTCACGTCGCTCGGCACCCAGCAAACACCACGCATGGCAGGCCCCTCTTCGATGCATTAAAGTGTCACCCTGCTGTGGCGACCAGCAGCCAATCCCGCCAGGAATAAACCTACGATGGAACACCGTGAAGCGCTTCTCGCGCTGCGAACTTTTCTCTCAACCCAGATCCTCGGCCAGGAAAAACTGATTGACCGGCTACTGATCGCCCTGCTCGCCGATGGACACATGCTGGTCGAGGGCGCGCCCGGGCTGGCCAAGACCAAGGCGATCAAGGAACTGGCCGAAGGTATCGAGGCGGAGTTTCATCGCATTCAGTTCACCCCCGACCTGTTGCCCGCCGATATCACCGGCACCGAGATCTACCGGCCGGAGACCGGCAGTTTCGTGTTCCAGCAGGGGCCGATCTTCCACAACCTGGTGCTCGCCGACGAGATCAACCGGGCGCCAGCCAAGGTGCAGTCGGCGCTGCTCGAGGCCATGGCCGAGCGCCAGGTCAGCGTAGGTCGCAGCACCTATGAGCTGTCGCCGCTGTTCCTGGTGATGGCCACGCAGAACCCGATCGAGCAGGAAGGCACCTACCCGCTGCCCGAAGCCCAGCTCGACCGCTTCCTGATGCACGTCAAGATCGGCTTTCCGGATGCCAGTGTCGAGCGCAAGATCCTCGCCCAGGCTCGCGGCGAAGCGCTGCATGGCGAAACCAAACCCGAGCACCGGGTCAGCCAGCAGGCGATCTTCGCCGCACGCAAGGAAATCCTCGGCCTGTACATGGCCGATGCCGTGGAGGAATACCTGGTGCAACTGGTGATGGCCTCGCGCACCCCAGGCAAGTTCGACCCGGAGCTGGCGGAGTGGATCGCCTATGGCGCCAGCCCGCGTGGCTCGATTGCCCTGGATCGTTGCGCGCGCGCCCATGCCTGGCTGGCCGGGCGCGAATTCGTCAGCCCGGAAGACATCCAGGCGGTGCTGTTTGACGTGCTGCGCCATCGCATCATTTTGTCATTCGAGGCCGAAGCAGCCGGGATCGACCAGGACCGGGTGGTGCAACGCATACTCGATGTGGTGGCGGTCGCCTGATGCCCAGCGCCCACCTAGCCCGGATGCACGCCGGGAATCAGCGCGCAACGCGCCCGGATCGCCTTCGGGCGACATGCTGAGCCGCCGTGCACAACCTGCCCAGCCAACCCGGCGTCCGGGTCAATCTCGCCGAACTGATCGAGATGCGTCACCGCGTGCGCGAGGTGCAGTTGTTCTCTACCCCGGCGCAACGCAGCCCGCTGATCGGCTTGCACCATTCCAAGCTGCGCGGGCGCGGCGTGGACTTCGACCAGGTGCGGGTGTATCAGGCTGGCGACGACGTGCGCACCATCGATTGGCGGGTCACCGCACGCACCCAGGAGCCGCACACCAAGCTGTTCCACGAGGAGCGTGAGCGGCCAATTTATATCCTTGTGGAGCAGAGTCCGCGTCTGTTTTTCGGCTCGGGACTGATGTTCAAATCAGTGCTCGCCGCCCAGGCGGCCAGCCTGATCGGCTGGGCTGCACTGGGTCACAATGACCGTATCGGCGGCCTGGTGTTTGGCGATCAGGAGCAGCACGAAATCAAGCCCCGGCGCAGCAAGCAGAGTCTGCTGCAGCTGCTCAATCGCCTGGCCCGTGCCAACCAGGCGCTGCACGGCGAAGGCCAAGCCAACCGTGACAGTTTTGGCCTGGCCCTGCGTCGCGCCCGCGAAGTCCTGCGCCCCGGCAGCCTGGCAGTGATCATCTGCGATGAGCGCACCCTGAGCGACAGTGGCGAACAGCAGTTGATCCTGCTGGCCCGGCACACCGACCTGTTACTGCTGCCGATCTGTGACCCGCTCGACCATGCCCTGCCGGCCGCCGGCTTGCTGCGTTTCGCCGAACGCGGCGCGCAACTGGAGCTCGACACCCATGACGCGGGCCTGCGCCAGGCCTACCGCGCCCAGGGCGAGGCACGTCAGGCGCGCTGGCAACGCCTGGCGCAAAAGCTCGGCGTGCCCTTGCTGGCGCTGAGCACCCAGCGTGAGATGATTGAACAACTGCGCGACCACCTCAACGCGCAACGCCCCGGTAAACGGCTATGAACCCGCTGGATCAGCTCGAACCCCTGATCGCCCCGACGCCGATCGGCTGGTGGCCGCCCGCGCCAGGCTGGTGGCTGCTGGCCGTGCTCGTGCCACTGCTATTCTGGGGGCTGACTCACCTGCTGCAACGCTTACGGCGCACGCCTAGCCGGACTGCCAGCGACAACACCCTCGACCCACTGCGGGTAGCCGCCCTGACAGAACTCGAACAACTGACAAAGCCCTACGACGGCGTACCCGCGGGCCCCTGGTTGCAGCAACTCAATGGCCTGCTCAAACGCCTGTGCCGCCAGCACTACCCGCAAAGCCACAGCCACACCCTGAGCAGTCGCGGCTGGCTGGCGTTTCTCGACAGCCGCTGCCCGGCGGCCGGCCTGACCCGCTGGATGATTCTGGTCGAGGGCGCCTATAAACCGCACTGCACACTCGATGACAAGGCCATCGAGGGACTCAACCAGGCGGTCGCCATCTGGATTCGCAAGCATGTTTGAATTCGCCTGGCCCTGGATCATCCTGCTCGCGCCACTGCCCTGGTTGCTGCGCCTGCTGCTGCCGGCGGCGGACAGCGGCGAGGCGGCGCTGAAAGTCAGTTTCCTCGGCGAGCTTGAGGGGCTGGCCGGGCGTCGCGCGCGGGTCAATCTGCCGGGCTGGCGACAGCAAGCGCCGTTCGCCCTGCTCTGGTTACTCCTGCTTACTGCTGCTGCCCGCCCGGAGTGGGTCGGCGAACCACTACCGATACCCGCCAGCGGCCGCGACCTACTGATTGCGGTAGATGTATCCGGTTCCATGGCCTACGCCGACATGCGCTGGGAAGACCAGGAAGTCGACCGCCTGACCCTGGTCAAACACCTGCTGGGGGATTTCATCGAGGGCCGTCAGGGCGATCGCGTCGGTCTGATCCTGTTTGGCAGCCAGGCCTATCTGCAAGCGCCCTTGACCTTCGACCGACGCACCGTACGCACCTGGCTCGACGAGGCGGTGATCGGCATCGCCGGCAAGAACACCGCCATCGGCGATGCCATCGGCCTGTCGGTCAAGCGCCTGCGCGAGCGTCCCGCAGAAAGTCGTGTACTGGTGCTGGTGACCGATGGCGCCAATACTGGTGGTGAGATTGAGCCGATGATTGCAGCACGACTGGCCGCCGAGGAGGGCATCAAGATCTATCCAATCGGTATTGGCGCGGACCCACAACAAGGCGGGATCGCCGGCCTGTTCGGCCTCAACCCGGGTCTGGATCTGGACGAACCAAGCCTGCGCGCGATAGCCGATGCGACCGGCGGCGAATACTTCCGCGCCCGTGACGGCGAAGAACTGCGCGCCATTGAGCAGCAACTCGACCGACTTGAGCCAGTGGCGCAACAGCCGACCCTGGCCCGTCCGGCGCGCGCCTTATACGCCTGGCCACTGAGCGCCGCATTGCTGCTGAGCATGTTACTGGTGGGCCGCGAACACTGGCCGCCACTGCGCCAAAGGCTACGCCAATTGGCACAACGTCCCTGGCGGAGACAGCCATGATCGAAGACTGGCTACTGGCTTTATGGCCCCACTGGTTACGCCCTTACTGGCTGCTCGTAGTACCGCTGCTGGCAGGGTTGCTCTGGCAACTCTGGCACCGGGAAAAGCGTGCCGGGCGCTGGCAACTGTTACTGCCGCCTGCGTTTCATGCAGCGCTGCTGAGCGGCGGCCAGGGTCGTGCCAGCCGCCTGCCGTGGATTGCCCTGGGACTGGCCTGGCTGCTGGCCTTGCTGGCACTGCTCGGACCCAGCTGGCAACGCCTGGAGCAGAGCAATCTGAAACCTGCCGACCCGCTGGTAGTGCTCCTCGAACTGACCCCACAGATGCTCGCCAGTGACAGCCCGCCCAACCGCCTTGAACAGGCCAAACGCAAGCTGCTCGACCTGCTCCAGGCACGCCGCGATGCGCAGACCGCAATCGTCGTGTTTGCCGGTAGTGCTCACACCCTGGTGCCGCTATCAGACGACCTGGCCACCAGTCGCAACCTGCTTGAATCACTCGCGCCCTCGATCATGCCCGAGCCAGGGCGGCGTGCAGACCTGGCACTAAAAAAAGCCCTGCAACTGCTCGAACAGGGGGGCCAAGGCCAAGGCCGCATCCTCTTGATCGGCAGTGGCCTGGATCAGCAGGAGCGTCTCGGCATCAGCCAGGCACTCGGCAATCGCGGCGTGCGCCTGCACATGCTTGGTATCGGCAGTGCCGAGGGGGCGCCTATCGTTCAAGAAAACGGCTCATTTCTCAAAGATGCCCAGGGCGCGATCCTCATCCCGCGTCTCGATAGCGCCGACCTCGACCGCTTCGTCCGGCAGATCGGCGGACGTTACCGTCAGGCCAGCCTGAATGACCGCGACCTGCACGGCCTCGGCCTGCTCGACCCGCCCCAGCAACTGCGCAGCGACGGCGAACAGACGCGCCTGCAAGCCTGGGCCGACCAGGGCCACTGGCTGCTCCTGCCGCTGTTGCTGCTGGCCGCCTGCGCCGGGCGTCGTGGCTGGCTGTTCTGCCTGCCTCTGGTGATGCTCGGCGTGCCGCAAACCAGCTACGCTTTCAGCTTTGACGACCTCTGGTGGCGCGCCGATCAACAAGGCCAGCGTCTGCTTGAGGCGCAACGCCCAGACGAAGCTGCCGCACGCTTCGCCGACCCCCAGTGGCAGGGCCTGGCGCTCTACCAGGCGGGTAATTACCCGGCTGCGGCCGCGCGCTTCGTCCAAGGCGACAACGCCATCGCCCACTACAACCGCGGCAACGCTCTGGCCCGCAGCAATGAACTGGAAGCTGCCCTTGATGCCTACGGTCAAGCCTTGGAACTTCAGCCCGACCTGCTCCCGGCGCAAACCAACAAGGCCCTGATCGAACAGCTGCTGCAGCAAAACCAAGACGAACAGAGCCAGCAGCAAAAGTCGCAGCCACAAGCGGACAACGACTCAACACCGCCACCACAGCCACAGATAGGCTCAACCGAACCGGCTGCGGACAACCCGCCGCCCGCACCCGACCGATCCCCGGAACAGGCCCCCGGCCAACCCACTCCCGACGATAGCGACGCACCGACGCCCAGCGAGCCGGACGATAACCTGCAGGGCGAAGAACAGATCGCCAGTACCGCACTGCCCCTCGGTGATGAGCGGCGTCAGTCTCTGGAACAATGGCTGCGGCAAATTCCCGATGAACCGGGCGAATTGTTGCGACGTAAATTCTGGTACGAACAGCAACAGCGTCAGGAACAGACCCAATGACCCGCCTGCTTTGCACACTCCTCGTCAGCCTGCTGGCATTCCAAGTCAGCGCGCAAAGTTTCACCGCGAGTATCGACCGCACTCGCCTGAGTGCCAGCGAGACCTTCGAGTTGACCCTCGAATCCGACGATGCCACCCAATTCGGCAAGCCCGATCTCAGTCCGCTCGAGACCCTGTTCGAGATGCTCGGCAGCCGTCAGGTCAACCGTTTGACCTCGCTCAACGGCGAGTCCCGCGCCATCACTCGCTGGATCATCACCCTGCAACCGAAACAGAGCGGCTACGTAATCGTACCGCCGCTGAGCCTGGGCGAGCTGCAAACCCTGCCACTCACCCTGCACGTTCAGGAAGCCAACGCCGACAACGCGGCCAGTAAGCTGGCACCGGTCTTCATTGATGCCAGCCTCGATCAGCCCAGCGTCTACGTCCAGGCACAAAGCGTACTAACCCTGCACATTTACCACTCCGTATCGCTGTATGACGACAGCAGCCTGAGCCCGTTGGAAATGCCCGACGCTCGCATCGAACAGCTCGGTGAGCCGCGTACCTATGAAAAAGACATCAATGGCATCCGCCATGGCGTGATCGAACTGCGCTACGCAATATTCCCCCAGCGCAGCGGCGAACTGATCATTCCCGCCCAGGCGTTCAGCGCCACCCTGGTCGACAGCGCCAGCCGCAAGGACGTCCAACCCTTCGGCCAACGCCCCGGCAAGGTGGCACGGGTCAAGTCACCGGAAATCCCCCTGACAGTCAAAGCCAAACCCGCAGGCTACCCCGCCGATGCCTCCTGGCTACCGGCCCGCACGCTGAGCCTGACAGAAGTCTGGAGCCCGCAACCAGACGGCGCCAAGGTCGGCGATTCGCTGACCCGCAGCCTGATGCTCAAGGCCGACGGCCTGTCCAGTGCACAACTCAACCCCTTGCCCGCCACCGCAGTCAAAGGCCTACGCCGCTACCCGGATCAACCGCAACTGGCCAACCAGATCAGCGACAGTGGCGTGATCGGCAGCCGCGAGGAGCGCGAAGCCCTGGTGCCCAACCGCAGCGGCCAGCTTGAGCTGCCAGCGGTAGACATCATCTGGTGGAATACCGTCGAAGATCGCCTGGAGCGCACCAGCCTGCCACCACGCAGCCTCGAAATTTTGCCGGTGCCAAGACTTGAAAGCGCGCCCGCGCCCAGCGAAATGCCGAGCCCGATGTGGGTGCAAGGCCCGCCGTTGTGGCCCTGGCAACTGAGCAGCGGCATCTTGACCATCACGACCCTGCTCGGTTTTGGCCTGTGGTGGCATGCCCGTCGCCAGCCAGCCATCGCCCGCGCCAGCCAGACCGGCCCCAGCCCGCGCAGCCTGCTCGACGACCTCAAACGCGCCTGCCTGGCCAACGACTCGCAAGCCACCCGCCACGCCCTTGACGCCTGGGCCCGCCAGCAACCGGAAACCCTGGCCGAAATGGCCGCCCGCTTCGTGCCGCTGTCCGACGCCCTGGACGGCCTGAATGGCGCGCTCTACAGCGAAACCGGCCAGCACTGGCAAGGTGAAGACCTGTGGCTGGCCATTCGCACCCTGCCCAGCAACCAAGCCGGCACCACGACTGCCACCGCTCAGGAAACCAGCCCACTGCCACCGCTGTACCCGCGCTGAACTGCAGGGTTTCACCCAAGCGCAACCCGCTTAAAAACCCACAGCATCACGCCGGGTCAAGGAACGCCGCCTGGTCACGCCGGCAATAGCTGTAGCTCGGCTTCAGACAATTACAGCGTAATCCGCCATCAGCGCGACGAACTGCGCTTCGTCCAGCACCCGCACGCCCAGCTCGCTGGCCTTGGCCAGCTTGGAGCCGGCGCCTGGCCCGGCAACCACACAGCTGGTCTTGGCCGACACCGAGCCGGCCACCTTGGCGCCCAGGCTTTCCAGTTTGTCCTTGGCGATGTCGCGGCTCATGATTTCCAGGCTGCCGGTCAGCACCCAGGTCTGCCCGGCCAGGGGCAGGCCTGAGATGGCTTTCTTCTCGCTCTGCCAATGCATGCCGAACTCGCGCAACTGCACCTCGATGGCGCGGGCATGCTCGACATGGGCCGGCTTGGCAAAGAACTCGCGCAGTGCCTGCTTGCCTTTCTCGTTGAGGCCCTTCATCACGCTGAGTTCCAGCCAGTCCTGGCTAAGCTCGATCGCCCGTTCGAGGCTGCCGGCCTTGTCCGCCAGGTTCTTCGCCCCGGTGACGGCGATGCCGGCGATATTCAGCTTGTCGAGCAGGCCCGCCAGGGTTGCGCAGCCCGCGAATTCTGGATGCACCTCGCCCTCCTCCTGCAGCTCGATACCGCGCTCAAGCAACTGGGCAATCACCTTGCGGTTGTGTTCGTCGCGGAAAAAGCTGTGAATTTCATAGGCGACTTCCAGGCCGACATCCGGCAGGTAGGTCAGCACTTCCGGCAGCGCCTGCTCGATACGCTGCAGCGAAGCAAGGGCGCGGGCCAGCACTTTGGCGGTTTCCACGCCGACATCGGGGATACCCAGGGCATAGATGAAGCGCGCCAGGCTCGGCTTGCGGCTATCAGCGATGGCCGCCAGCAGGTTATTGCTCGACAGCTCGGCAAAACCATCGAGACCGACGATCTGCTCGAACGTGAGGGTGTACAGATCCGCCGGCGAACTGACCAGGCCTTCATCGACCAGTTGCTCAACGCTCTTCTCACCCAGGCCATCAATGTCCATGGCGCGCCGCGAGACGAAATGGATGATCGCCTGCTTGAGCTGGGCCGCGCAGGCCAGGCGGCCGACACAGCGGTAGATCGAGCCTGCGCTGAATGACTCCTTGCCCTTGCTGCGCTTGACCAACTGGGTGCGCTCGACGTGAGAGCCGCATACCGGGCAACTCTCGGGAATCTGCACCGCGCGTGCATCGGCAGGACGCCGCTCGACCACCACCTGCACCACCTGCGGAATCACATCGCCGGCACGGCGGATGATCACCGTATCGCCGATCATCAACCCCAGTCGCGCCACTTCGTCCATGTTGTGCAGGGTCGCATTGGAGACCGTGACGCCCGCCACCTTGACCGGTTTCAAGCGCGCCACCGGGGTAACGGCACCGGTACGACCGACCTGAAACTCGACATCCAGCAGCTCGGTAAGCTCCTCTAGCGCCGGGAACTTGTGGGCGATGGCCCAGCGCGGTTCACGCGCACGAAAACCCAGTTCGCGCTGATAGGCCAGGTTATTGACCTTGAACACCACGCCGTCAATTTCATAGGGCAGCGCATCGCGCTTCTCGCCGATGGCGCGGTAATAGGCCAGGCACTCTGCGACGCCCTTGGCCAGTTTCAGCTCGTTGCTGATCGGCAGGCCCCAGCCCTTAAGCGCCTGGAGGATGCCGATATGGCTGTCCGGCAACTCGCCCTGGACCTGGCCAATACCGTAGCTGCACAGCTGCAGCGGACGACTGGCAGTGATCTTCGGGTCGAGCTGACGCAGGCTGCCGGCTGCGGCGTTGCGCGGGTTGGCGAACGGTTTGCCACCGTTCTCCAGTTGCCGCGCGTTCAACGCCTCGAAACCGGCTCGGGAGATGAACACCTCGCCGCGCACTTCCAGCACCGACGGCCAACCGCTGCCCTGCAGCTTGAGCGGAATATTGCGGATGGTGCGCACATTGACGCTGATGTCCTCGCCGGTGCTGCCGTCGCCACGCGTGGCGCCGCGGACCAGCAGGCCATCACGATACAGCAGGCTGACGGCCAGGCCGTCGAGCTTGGGCTCACAGCTGTACTCCACCTCGGCGCCGCCGCCGAACAAGTCACCGGACGGCAGGTCCAGGCCCTCGCGCACCCGACGGTCGAAGTCCAGCAGGTCGGCTTCCTCGAAGGCGTTGCCGAGGCTGAGCATCGGCACTTCGTGTTTGACCTCACCGAAGGCGCTCAATGCGCTACCGCCAACACGCTGGGTCGGCGAGTCCGCCGTCACCAACTGGGGATACTCCGCCTCCAGCGCCTTGAGCTGGTTGAACAGGCGATCGTACTCGGCATCCGGCACACTTGGCTCGTCGAGTACGTAATAACGGTGGTTGTGTGCATCAAGCTCGCTACGCAATTGGACGATGCGCTCGGCGGCAGTTTGGATGACGGGCATAATTCACAAGCCGTAGCAGCAGGCGTGAAGCTGGAGGCGGTTGCCAGGGAGTTCCGGCACGGGCGTCCAACTTAACCTTTGGTTGATATTCAGGCGCAGGATTCTAGCCGTTTGCAGGCGGACCTGCCTTGGCTATCTGAGCGCAAGGCTTGCACCGCGCAACAGCGGTCAGTCGGCGGGAGCCGAAAAACCAAAAACATCGCGCCGGAGCGGCCCTGCGCAAACACCGCCGCCGTGGGAGCGGCTTCAGCCGCGAAGCTTTTGCTCTGCCCCGAATGTGCCGGATCGCGGAGCATCCGGGCTGCGCGCCCAGGTGGAGCGCAGGCAGCAGCGAGGCCTTGCCTTGATGGCGAACCGCACCTGTTCGCGGCTGAAGCCGCTCCTACAAAGAGCAGCAGGCAGCGCATTGATCGCTCCCACGCCCAGCGTGAAAAAACAAAACCCCAAGCCAAGCGCGCGGCTTGTAGCTTGGGGCTTATTCTTTGCAGCCGGCTTAACGCTTGTTGGTCAACTGCTTGCGCTCATACTCGACAATACGCTGGCGGTAATGCTCGATAGTTTGCGCGGTCATTACACTGCGCTGGTCGTCTTTGAGTTCGCCGTTGAGCTCGTGAGCCAGCTTGCGCGCGGCAGCGACCATCACGTCGAACGCCTGTTTGGGATGACGCGGCCCCGGCAGCCCCAAGAAGAAGCTCACTGCGCGAGTGTTAAAGCCTTCAATATCATCAAGGTCGAAAGTGCCTGGCTTGAGCGCATTCGCCATGGAGAACAACACTTCGCCATTCCCAGCCATGCTTTCGTGCCGATGGAAAATATCCATTTCGCCAAAACGCAGGCCACTTTCCAGAATATTCTGCAACAGCGCCGGGCCCTTGAAACCATCATCGTCGCGAGCGACAACATTAATCACCAGCACTTCTTCGACCGGCGGCAGTTCTTTACCCGCGCTGCTCAGATTGTCCTTGCGCGTTTCAGCCACGCCCTCGCGTACCGGATTAAGCAGCGTCGGCACCGGCTCATCCGTATCCAGATTGAGGTCACCCTGGTGCGGTTCGCCGCTGCGGTGGCGACTCAGTTCGCGAGCGCTCATCGAGGGCAGATCAAGTTCGTCCAACGACGGCTCGTGGTGGCGGTCGATAACCCGCGGAGTGCTGAGCAAACCTGGGTCGCCATCGGCTTCCGGCAGATCGGCAAAACTGCGATCGAGTTTAAACTTCAACTTGCCTTTGCCACCGCGCATGCGCCGCCACCCATCGAACAAGATGCCAGCGATCACAATAATGCCGATGACTATCAGCCATTCGCGCAGACCGAATTCCATGAAGTACCTTGACCCTTAATTGAAAATTGTATGAAAGAAGGCATCCTGCCCTAACTGCATCAACTGTAAAACGTGGTGCCAACTCCATGTTCTGGCAGGCGTTTTCCACGCGTAATAAAAGTGGGGGATAAACTAGCACGACGAATGATAACTTTACACAGCCAACAAGCCGTTAAAAGCGCTCTGTATCCATTTAGTCGCGGCTAAACGCCGCCCGGGCGCTCCTACAGGAGCAAGCGTTCCAGCCCGTAGGATGGCGTTGAGCGCAGCGATACCCATCGGGCAGTTTATGCCTGTACCCGCTTGATGGGTTACGGCGCCTTTGTTCTGCTGACAGCAGGTCAATTTGCGGACGCCTAACCCATCCTACGGTCTTGATCCTTGAGTGACCCAGTTTGCTGCGCGAGCGACGACCAGCTGCCTCATGCATCCACCATGGCCAAGGCCTCCTCGACGTCCACCGCCACCAAACGCGAGCAGCCCGGCTCATGCATGGTCACTCCCATCAGTTGATCGGCCATTTCCATGGCGATCTTGTTGTGGGTGATATAGATGAACTGTACTTTTTCCGACATCTCCTTGACCAAGCGGGCGTAGCGCCCGACGTTGGCATCGTCCAGGGGCGCGTCGACTTCGTCGAGCATGCAGAACGGCGCCGGGTTGAGCTGGAAGATGGCGAACACCAGTGCCAGTGCGGTCAGTGCCTTCTCACCACCGGACAGCAGATGGATCGTGCTGTTCTTCTTGCCCGGCGGGCGCGCCATGATCGTCACCCCTGTATCGAGTAGATCTTCGCCGGTGAGTTCCAAATATGCGTTACCGCCACCAAAAACCTTGGGAAACAAGGCCTGCAGGCCGCCGTTAATCTGGTCGAAGGTTTCCTTGAAGCGGTTGCGGGTTTCCTTGTCGATCTTGCGGATGACGTTTTCCAGCGTGTCCAGCGCCTCGACCAGGTCGGCGTTTTGCGCGTCCAGGTAGCGCTTGCGCTCGGACTGCTGCTGGTATTCGTCGATGGCCGCCAGGTTGATCGCGCCGAGACGCTGGATCCGCGCAGCCAAGCGCTCCAGCTCTTCTTCCCAGGCGTTTTCGCTGGCCTCGGCGGGCAAGCTCGCAAGCACACCATGCAAATCGTAATTGTCTTCCAGCAGCTGATCCTGCAGGGCCTTACGCCGTACGGTCAACGCTTGCCACTCCATGCGCTGCTGCTCCAGTTGGCCACGCAGCAGTTGCGACTGCTGCTCGGCCTGACTGCGGCGCTTTTCCACATCGCGCAGTTCACGGTCGGCATCTTCCAGAGCCAGACTCGCCAGCCTGAGTTCGTCATCCACGGCCATGCGCTTGTCGAGCAACTCTTCAAGTTTAAGGCGCAGCTCTTCCAGCGGCGCTTCGCCCTCTTCCAGGTTGAGGCTGAGCTGTTCGCGCTTCTCGTGCAGCCGCTCGGCCTGCGACTCGAGGCGCTCCAGCGCCTGACGGGTGGAATCGTACTGGGCCTTGAGCGAACCCAGGCGCACGGCCAACTGGTGGGCGTGGTCCTTGTGCTGACGAGCCTCCTGACGCACCCGATCGAGCCGCTCGCGCAGAGCATCACGGCTGGCCAACAGGCTTTCGCGCTGCTGGTTGTCGGTGGCCATGGCGTCGAGGGCATCTTGCAGCTGCAAGCGTGACTCGGCCAATTGCTCCTGTTCGATTTCACGCTGTTCGCCCAGCTCAAGCAACTCGCTGTCAAGGCGGCGACGGCGCAGGGTCAATTGCTCGACCTTGGCCTGGCCAGCGGAAAGCTGAGCTTTCAGCTCACCGAGTCGGCGGGCCTGATCCTGTAGTTGGCGGCGCTGCTGCTCGCGAAATTCCTCCTGCTGGCCCTGGCTTTGACGCAAGTGCAGCAAGCGCTCGTCGAGCAGCGCCAGCGCCGCCTCACGTTCCTCGCACTCCTGGCCCAGGCGCTCCAGCTCCTGGCCACGCGCCAGCACACCGCTTTCTGCTTCGCTGGCACGGCGTACCCGTAGAAAATGCCGGCCGACCCAGTAACCGTCGCGGCTGATCAGGCTTTCGCCTTCGCCCAGGCTGGCGCGTGCCGCCAGTGCCTCGTCCAGGGTCTGCACCGGTTTGACCTTGGCCAGCCAGGGCGCCAGATCGACGCTGGCCTCGACCTTGTCGAGCAGACTGCCGGCCACCCGCACACCGCCCCGATTGGGGCTGGCCAGGCGCAGGTCGCCCTGGGCCAGGCTGGCGAAGTCCAGGCCAGTGAAATCGTCGAGCAGCACCGCTTGCAGGTCGGCGCCAAGCACGGTTTCTACCGCCAACTCCCAGCCGGCCTCGACTCGCAGGCCTTCGGCCAGGCGTGGGCGCTCACTCAAATGCTGTTCGCGCAACCAGTCGCTGGCGCCCTTGCCCGGGTCGAGCGCCGCCTGTTGCAAGGCCTCCAGCGAGGCCAGGCGACCATTCAGCCGCTGCAGCTCGCCTTGCGCCTGTTGCTGGGCCTGACCGGCGTGCTGCAGCTCATTGCGCAGATGCTGCAGACGCTCGGCTTGCTGTTCTTCGGCGAGTTGCAGGTCTTCCAGGCTCAGTTCGCTGACCGCGATCTGCTCGCCCAGTTCGACAATGGCGGCGTCTTCAGGATCGGCCGCCAGTTGCTGCAATTCGTCGCCGAGACGGCGCTGGCGCTCGGCCAGACGTTCCAGGCTCTGCTCCAGCTGCTGAATCCGCGACTGCTCCACCTCGGCCTGACGGCGCGGCTCGGCACTGCGCTGGTTAAAGCCGTCCCACTGCTCCTGCCAGCCCCGCATGGTGGTTTCGCATTCATCCAGAATGACCGCCGACTCCTGCGCGGCAGCGGCAGTCAGCTCCTGCTCGGGTTCGAGCATGGCCAGCTCTTCGCCGAGGGTGGCCAGCAGGCTACGGTCGTGGCCCAGGTGCGATTCGGTTTCCAGGCGCGCGCGTTCCGACTCGCGCAGGTCATCCTGCAATTGGCGCAAGCGCTGCTGGCCGTGCTGAATACTCTGCTCGACCCGGGCGATATCACCACCCACCGAATAGAAACGCCCCTGCACCAGGTTGAAGCGCTCGCTCAGTTCATGATGGCCATCGCGCAGGCGCTCGATACTGGCATCGGCATTGCGCTGTTCGGCGACCAGAGCCTCGAAACTGACTTCCTGATTGCCGATCACCGCCTCGCGCTGACCGACCTGCTCGTTCAACGCCTGCCAGCGCAGGGCCGTCAGTTGAGCCTTGAGCTGGCGTTCTTCGGCCTTGTATTCCTGGTATTTCTCCGCCGCCTGGGCCTGGCGGTGCAAGCGCTCCAGCTGGCGCTCCAGCTCTTCGCGCAGGTCACTCAGGCGCGCCAGGTTTTCGTGGGTGCGACGGATACGGTTCTCGGTCTCGCGGCGACGCTCCTTGTACTTGGAGATGCCGGCGGCTTCCTCGATGAAATTGCGCAAGTCCTCGGGCTTGGCCTCGATCAGCTTGCTGATCATGCCCTGCTCGATAATCGAGTAGCTGCGCGGCCCCAGGCCGGTGCCTAAGAAAATGTCGGTGATGTCGCGTCGGCGGCACTTGGTGCCGTTGAGGAAATAGGTGTTCTGGCTATCGCGGGTGACGCGGCGGCGAATCGAAATCTCGTTATAGCCGGCATATTCACCGGTCAGGGTGCCATCGGAGTTGTCGAAGATCAGCTCGATGGAGGCCTGGGTCACTGGCTTGCGGGTGGTGGAGCCGTTGAAGATGACATCGGTCATCGACTCGCCACGGAGGTTCTTCGCCGAACTCTCGCCCATTACCCAGCGCACGGCATCGATAATATTGGATTTACCACAACCGTTGGGCCCGACCACCGCCGCCATGTTGCTCGGAAAACTCACCGTAGTCGGGTCGACGAACGACTTGAAACCGGCCAGTTTGATGCATTTCAGCCGCATATCAGCGCTCAGCCAGGGTCGCCAGGACCAGTTTGCAATTTTGCTCGCCATAGGCCAGCAACACTTCGCGCGCGCGCAAGTGGTCGCGGGCGATAATCGCCTGCAGCAACTCGCCAAAGGTATTGAGGAACTGTCCCATTTCGCCTCTGCGCCGCTCCAGCGCCAAGTGATAGGTGCGACTGATGGCTGGCAGCAGGTTCTCAACGGTCTCATGCAGATAGGGATTATTCGAGAACGGGTAGCCGGCGCGCATTATGTTGAAGCTGTCTTCAACGAATGCGTTGATGTCTTCACGCTGCAGGCTTGCGACCAGACGCTGCTGAATATCCCGAAAAGGCGCAAGATCAGCCTCAACCCGCCACCCATCGGCGACCGCCCGCGCGAGCAGGATATACAGCTCGATCACCAGGCCGTAGAGGCTCTTGACGTTATGCGGGGTCAGTTCGCTGACGTGAGCACCGCGCCGCGGCGGGATCACAATCAAGTGACGACGCTCAAGAATCAGCAAGGCTTCACGCACCGAACCACGGCTGACGTTGAGCGCTTGAGTAACCTTCTGCTCCTGAATCCGCTCGCGCTCCTTCAGTTCACCACGAATGATGCGTTCGGCGAGGTGATGAGCGATCTGTTCAGCGAGGCTGTCCGGTGCCTTGGACGTCATGATTTTCCTTTGACTCTACGGATCTATCGGGGCATGAAGAATGGCTATGAGCCCCGCCAGGCTTGGCGCGAGCTAGCAAATAAGGGCTGCAAGTGTAACACAGGGTATTGCCGGGCCAAGGCCATAGGGAACGACGCGCAGACTGAAAAAAGCGTCGGCGCCCGCTTGCAGCACAGCCCTGATCATGCCGCCCCAAAAGTGCTGCCGGTATAAAATCGGCTAGCCTTGGTTAATCCTTTTTTAGCGTCTGCGCGAGTCATAACTGAACCGCATGAAGATCGCTTGACCACAAGGTCAAATATTTGTTGACCCTTGAGTCAGAAAAATCTAGATTTGCCTCATGCCAAGCCATGTGAAACCTGGTGCTGCCTCGCGCAGTCGTTTTCACAGTGCCTGATACGAGAACAATAAAGTGCCTGGAGGTCGTCCTTGATCCAGTTTTTACTCAACCGGGAGCTGCGTAATGAGCATGCCCTGGACCCAAACATCACCGTGCTCAATTACCTGCGTGAGCATGTCGGCAAATCCGGAACCAAAGAAGGCTGCGCGTCTGGCGACTGTGGTGCCTGCACCGTAGTAGTCGGCGAGTTGGATGGCGAGCGTGTGCGTTATCGCACTCTCAACTCCTGCCTGACCTTCGTCTCCTCCTTGCATGGCAAACAGCTGATCACGGTTGAAGACCTCAAGCACCAGGGCCAACTGCACAGCGTGCAACAGGCCATGGTCGACTGCCACGGCTCGCAGTGCGGCTTCTGCACCCCAGGCTTCGTTATGTCGCTGTTCGCTTTGCAAAAAAACAGTACACGCTTTGACAAAGCCGACACCCTGGAAGCGCTGGCCGGCAACCTCTGTCGCTGCACCGGCTACCGCCCAATTATCGACGCTGCCGAGCAAGCCTGCTGCCAGAAGCAGCCGGACCAGTTCGACGCCTTTGAGCCCGAAACCGTCGCCCAACTGAAAGCCATCGCCCCACAAGACACCGCCGAACTCAACAGCGGCGACAAGCGCTGCCTGCTGCCGCTGACCGTGGCCGATCTGGCCGACCTCTACGCCGCCAACCCCGATGCGCGTCTGCTCGCTGGCGGCACCGACCTGGCCCTGGAAGTCACCCAGTTCCACCGCGAGCTGCC
Organism: Pseudomonas sp.; assembly: GCF_030683065.1. Classification (GTDB taxonomy): domain Bacteria; phylum Pseudomonadota; class Gammaproteobacteria; order Pseudomonadales; family Pseudomonadaceae; genus Aquipseudomonas. The sequence continues at coordinate 35,197 of NZ_JAUXMX010000020.1, read as the reverse complement.
GGTGATGATCTACGTCGGCCATATCGAGGCGATGAAGCGCGTCGAAGTGACAGCCGAGCACATTGAAATCGGCGCCGCCACCGCGCTGTCTGATTGCTACGCAGCGCTGGCCGAGGATTACCCGGACTTCGGCGAGCTGCTGCATCGCTTTGCCTCCCTGCAAATCCGCAACCAGGGCACCCTGGGCGGCAATATTGGCAACGCCTCGCCGATTGGCGACGCCCCACCGCTGCTGATCGCCCTCGGCGCGCAAATTGTGCTGCGCAAAGGCAACAGCAGCCGCACCCTGCCGATCGAAGACTACTTCCTCGACTACAAGGTGACTGCCCGTCAGGAAGCTGAATTTATCGAAAAGATCATCGTGCCGCGCCAGCAGGCCAGCCAGACGTTCCGCGCCTACAAGGTGTCCAAGCGTCTGGACGACGACATTTCCGCCGTCTGCGCCGCCTTCAACCTGGTGGTCGAAGATGGTGTGGTGAAAAGCGCGCGTATCGCCTTCGGCGGTATGGCGGCCATTCCAAAACGCGCTGCTGCCTGCGAAGCCGCGCTACAAGGCTCGGCGTGGTATCCAGGCGTAATCGAACGCGCCTGCGCCGCCCTGGCCGAGGACTTCACCCCCCTCAGCGACTTCCGCGCCAGTAAGGAATACCGCCTGCTCATCGCACAGAACCTGCTGCGTAAATGCTTCCTCGAGCTGCAAGCTCCCGACGTCGAAACCCGGGTGACCGCCTATGTCTAGTCATCACAAAACCAGCAAAACCCAAGCCGAACTGGCCGAACTGTTCCGCGCCGATATCACCACCGGCGTCGGTCGCAGCGTCAAACACGAGAGCGCGGACAAACATGTGTCCGGTGAAGCCGTGTATGTCGACGACCGCCTGGAGTTCCCCAATCAGCTGCACGTCTATGCCCGCATGAGCGACCGCGCCCATGCGCGCATCGTCAGCATCGACACCACGCCCTGCTACGCCATCCCCGGCGTGGCTATTGCGATCACCAGCAAGGATGTACCCGGCCAGCTGGACATCGGCCCGGTGGTCGCCGGTGATCCGCTGCTGGCGGACGGCAAGGTCGAATATGTGGGTCAAGTGGTGATAGCCGTCGGCGCCGACAGCCTGGACACCGCGCGCAAGGCGGCCATGGCTGCAATCATCGAATACGAAGACCTTGAGCCGGTGCTGGATGTGGTCGATGCGCTGCGCAAGAAGCACTTCGTCCTCGACAGCCACCAGCACAAGATCGGCAACTCCGCCGCCGAACTGGCCAATGCACCGCGCCGCCTGCAAGGCAGCCTGCATATCGGCGGCCAGGAACACTTCTACCTGGAAACTCAGATTTCCTCGGTGATGCCGACTGAGGACGGCGGCATGATCGTCTACACCTCGACGCAGAACGCCACCGAAGTGCAGAAGCTGGTGGCTGAAGTGCTCGGCGTGCCCATGCACAAAATCGTGATCGACATGCGCCGCATGGGCGGCGGTTTCGGCGGCAAGGAAACCCAGGCCGCAGGCCCGGCGTGCCTATGTGCGGTGATCGCCCACCTCACCGGTCGGCCGACCAAAATGCGTCTGCCGCGCGTCGAAGACATGCAGATGACCGGCAAGCGTCACCCGTTCTACGTCGAGTACGACGTCGGCTTCGATGACAACGGCCTGCTGCACGGCATCGAAATCGAACTGGCCGGCAACTGCGGCTACTCGCCGGACCTGTCCGGCTCCATCGTCGACCGCGCGATGTTCCACTCGGACAACGCCTACTTCCTCGGCAACGCCACCATCAATGGCCACCGCTGCAAGACCAACACTGCGTCGAACACCGCCTACCGCGGCTTCGGCGGCCCGCAGGGCATGGTCGCCATTGAGGAGATCATGGATGCAGTCGCCCGCAGCCTGGGCAAAGACCCGCTGGAAGTACGCAAGACCAACTACTACGGCAAGACCGAGCGCAACGTCACCCACTACCACCAGACGGTGGAGCACAACGTTATCCACGAGATGACCGCCGAGCTTGAAGAGAGCTGCGAGTACGCCAAACGCCGCCGGGAAATTATCGAGTTCAACCAAAAAAGCCCGGTACTGAAGAAAGGCCTGGCGCTGACCCCGGTTAAATTCGGCATCAGCTTTACCGCCACCTTCCTCAACCAGGCCGGCGCGCTAATCCATATCTACACCGATGGCTCGATCCACCTGAACCACGGCGGCACCGAGATGGGCCAGGGCCTTAACACCAAGGTCGCGCAGATCGTCGCCGAAGTGTTGCAGGTGGACATCTCGCGCATCCAGATCACCGCCACCAACACCGACAAAGTGCCAAACACCTCACCGACCGCCGCAAGCAGCGGCACCGACCTGAATGGCATGGCCGCGAAGAATGCGGCTGAAACCATCAAGCAGCGCCTGGTGGATTTTCTGGTGCGCGAATACAAGGTCACCCCGGAAGACGTCGAGTTCCGCAACAGCCAGGTGCGCGTGCGCGATCTGTTCCTGAGCTTCGAGGACGTGATCCAGAAGGCCTACTTCGGCCAGGTGTCGCTCTCCAGCACCGGGTTCTACCGCACGCCGAAGATCTTCTATGACCGCGACAAGGCCGCCGGTCGTCCTTTCTACTACTTCGCCTACGGCGCAGCGTGCTCGGAAGTGATCGTCGATACCCTGACCGGTGAGTACAAGATGCTGCGCACCGACATCCTGCATGACGTCGGTGCCTCGCTGAACCCGGCCATCGATATCGGCCAGGTAGAAGGTGCCTTCGTTCAGGGCATGGGCTGGCTGACCATGGAAGAGCTGGTGTGGAACGGCAAGGGCAAACTGATGACCAATGGCCCGGCCAGCTACAAGATCCCCGCCATCGCCGATATGCCGCTGGACCTGCGCGTGAAGCTGGTGGAAAACCGCAAGAACCCGGAAGACACCGTGTTTCACTCCAAGGCCGTCGGTGAGCCGCCGTTTATGCTCGGCATCGCCGTGTGGTGTGCGATCAAAGACGCCGTGGCCAGCCTGGCTGACTACCGCGTACAACCGAACATCGACGCCCCGGCAACCCCTGAGCGGGTGCTCTGGGGTGTGGAGCAAATGAAGAAACTCCAGCAACCGGCCAAGGTCGCTGCGGCAGAAGTCGAAACGGCATAGAACCGTAGGAGCGGGCCATGCCCGCGAACCCGCATCGCGGGCATGGGACTTGGCGTCCCCCCCACTGCTCCTACAAACAGCCGAAGGTGCATAACAATGAAAAAACACACTGAAACGAAAGCGCAAACACCGCGACCCATTCCGCTAGCGATACTGGACCCGTCGCCAAGCAACTGGCGCTTACCGCGCCCCGGACAACTGCCACCCACCTGGAGGCTGAGCAAATGAGCTGGATCAGCGCCCTCGCCGACCTGCAGCAACGCGGTGAACCCTGCGTGTTGGTGACCATCATCGAAGAACGCGGCTCTACCCCGCGCAATGCTGGCTCGAAAATGGTGGTCACCACCGAGCGCATCTTTGAGACCATCGGTGGCGGTCATCTGGAGTTCAAGGCGATGGAGCTGGCCCGCGAGATGTTGCAAAGCCGCAGCCAGGACACCCGCCTGGAGCGTTTCAGCCTGGGAGCCAGCCTTGGCCAGTGCTGTGGCGGTGCCACCGTGCTGCTATTCGAACCCATGGGCCAGCCCCAGGCGCAGATCGCCGTATTCGGTGCCGGCCACGTTGGCCGCGCCCTGGTTCCGCTGCTGGCCAGCCTGCCGTGCAAGGTGCGCTGGATTGACTCGCGGGAGAATGAGTTTCCCGAGCAGATTCCCGTCGGGGTCGACAAAGTGGTCGAAGACGACGTGGTCGATGAGGTCGAACGCATGCCGACCGGCAGCTACTTTATCGTCATGACCCACAACCACCAGCTCGACCTGGAACTGACCGCGGCCATTCTCAAGCGCAATGATTTCGCCTACTACGGATTAATCGGCTCTAAGAGCAAACGCGCCAAATTCGAACACCGCCTGCGCGAACGAGGCTTCGAGGAGGCCTTGATGACGCGCATGCGCTGCCCGATGGGTCTGCCCGAAGTGAAAGGCAAATTGCCAATTGAAATAGCCGTGTCCATCGCCGGCGAAGTGATCGCCACCTACAACGCCGCCTTTGGCCAGGACGTGAAAAAGGGTGAAAGCAGCGTTGCCAAGCTGCTACCCAATTCGCGCCGCGCCCAGTAGGGTGCGCCGCGCGCACCGATAACACCGCATTGCCTGTGGTGCGCACGGCGCACCCTACGCAGCGCCTTCCCCAAGTCGAGATGTAATAGATGACAACCAACGTCAAAGCCTACCGCGCCGCCATCCTGCACAGCATTGCCGACCCTGCCGTGGTCGGCGTTGAGCACTCCTATGAGTATTTCGAAGACGGCCTGCTGGTCATCGACAACGGTCAGGTGGCCAACGTTGGCCACGCCGCCGACCTGCTGCCGACGCTCAAGGGCGTGGAAATCACCGAATACCGCGATGCACTGATCACCCCCGGCTTTATCGACACCCATATCCACTACCCGCAAACCGGGATGATCGCCTCCTACGGCGAGCAGCTGCTGGATTGGCTGAACACCTACACCTTCCCCACCGAGCGCCTGTTCGAGGACAAGACCCATGCCGCGGACGTGGCTGGTATCTTCCTGAAAGAACTGCTGCGCAACGGCACCACCACCGCACTGGTGTTCGGCAGCGTACACAAGCAGTCGGTGGACGCCTTCTTCGAGGCCGCCCAGGCGCTGAATCTGCGCATGATCGCCGGCAAGGTACTGATGGACCGCAACGCCCCGGACTACCTGACCGACACCCCGGAATCCGGCTACGCCGACAGCAAGGAGCTGATCGAACGCTGGCACGGCAAGGGTCGCCTGCATTACGCCGTCACCCCGCGCTTCGCCCCGACCAGCAGCCCCGAGCAACTGACCCTGGCTGGCAAGCTGCTGGGCGAGTACCCGGACCTGTACATGCACACCCACCTGTCCGAGAACCGTCAGGAGATCGAATGGGTCAAGGAGTTGTTCCCCGAGCGCAAGGGCTATCTGGATGTGTATGACCATTACAAGCTGATCGGCCCGCGCGCGGTGTTCGCCCACGGCGTGCACCTGTGCGACGACGAATGCCAGCGCTTGGCCGAGACCGGCTCGGCCGTGGCGTTTTGCCCAACTTCCAACCTGTTCCTCGGCAGCGGCCTGTTTGACCTGAACAAGCTGGAAGCGCACGGCGTACGCGTCGGCCTGGGCACCGACGTGGGTGCCGGCACCAGCTTCAGCCAGCTGCAGTCGCTGAACGAGGCGTACAAGATCATGCAGTTGCAGGGCAAAAAGCTCGACCCGTTCAAGTCGCTGTACCTGGCCACTCTGGGCGGGGCCAACGCGCTGTACCTGGACGACAAACTGGGCAACTTTGCGAGCGGCAAGGATGCAGACTTCGTGGTGCTCGATTACAACGCCACGCCGCTGATCAGTTACCGCATGCAGCAGGCCAAGACGCTGGACGAAAAGCTGTTCGCCCTGACCATGCTCGGCGATGACCGTGCGATCAAGCAGACCTTCGCCGCCGGGGTGTCGGTACATCGTAGGGATTGAGAAATGCGATTCCGTAGGGCGGGTTAGCGGCGCATGGAAGTCATGCTGTGCAACAACGCAAGGCTCAAGGCGCAGCGTAACCCGCCGCGATTGCCCGCCATGATGTGGAGGTGCGTATGTCGCTGTTGGGTTACGCGGCGCCGGAACCGTGGTGCATATTCATGTATCGCAATGCCGCTAACCCAACCTACGAACCCGCAGCGCCCCGCCGCAGGGATGGCACCAATCAACGACTGGCCGGCGTACGCCCCGGCTTTTTCTTGCCGGTCTGCAACAGATGCGAGAACACCGCATGCAGGTCGTCCGAGGCACTCTCCTCGTCGAGGTTGAGCTTGCTGTCGATATGGTCCATATGATGCATCATCAGGCTCACGGCCTTAGTCGCATCACGGGCCTCGATGGCATCGATCAACTGATTGTGTTCGTCATAGGAGCAATGCGAACGGCTGCCGCTTTCGTACTGCGCGATGATTAACGACGTCTGCGACACCAGGCTGCGCTGGAAGCTGACCAAGGGCGCATTTTTAGCAGCCTCGGCCAACTTGAGGTGGAACTCGCCGGACAACCGTATGCCCGCACCACGGTCGCCACGGGAGAAGCTGTCTTGCTCATCCTTGACCATCTGCCGCAGTTCGGCCAGTTGTTCTACCGTGGCATGCAAGACCGCCAATTCGGTAATTGCACGTTCGACCATGCGCCGCGCATAGAAAATCTGTCGAGCTTCTTCAACGCTCGGGCTGGCTACCACCGCGCCACGGTTGGGCCGCAGCAGCACGACACTTTCATGGCCCAGGCGCGACAGGGCGCGACGAATGATAGTGCGGCTAACGCCGAATATTTCACCCAGTGCCTCTTCGCTCAGCTTGGTACCTGGCGCCAGGCGCTGCTCAAGGATCGCGTCGAAAATATGCGCATAGACGATATCGTCCTGGGTTCCGCTATGGCTGGTTTTCCCAATACCCGGCTGCTTCTTGAGGGGCTGCAATTGCTCGTTCATTCTGGCTCGCGCTATAGGGGTTCGGCCTGTTTCCGAGAACTTTACTGCTATTCACCCAGTGACGGGCAAGCCGTATAGGGTGAAAAACAACAGGAAAATGCCGGGCCATTGTACACAATTCGATCAATCCGAACAGGTTCTGTATACCCGTCACGACGCTGCCTGATCGAAACTTGACGCCAAGCTTAGCAGCCTGCCCAACGAGCCAACTGACACTTCTGTGTGGATTTTTCAGCTAATCGATTCGTTTTCCAAAAGCCGCGCCAACGACATCCATGCGCCTGCTGGAAACACCATGGATCCAGTGCTTTGTAAACGCTGAGGTCGGAGCGACGCGGCCCAACGAGAGATGCCGTTGCCTGCTGCGCTCAACGCCAACCTGGCGAGCACATGGCGTGTAGATAGCCTTATCGGACTGAGTTGAATCGCGTTAAAACAATCTCCGCCAGGCAAATCTGGCCCGTGAAACAGCGCCCAACGGGTCAAAATAACCTTACACATCTCGCTTAAAAACAAAACATTATTTGCTTTTTTTGTATACAACATCATAATCGCGCCAGTGTGACTTTCTGACCTATTGGTCAACTAATTAGCCAGTGAGCACACCCAAACGTACCACTTACCTCAGAGAGTCGAACCGTACACGGCACAGACGCTGGGTGGTATACAACAAAAGCGATGAGGGGTACCCACTGTGGAAAGCACTAAACAAGAACAACAGGCGACTCACGTCCAAGGGCTAGTCAAACCAGGTCTGCTCGATCGTTTTTTCAAGCTGAGCGAGCATCGCACCACTGTAAAAACTGAAGTGGTAGCAGGCATTACTACCTTCTTCACCATGGTCTACATCATCTTTGTAAACCCGAGCATCATGGCCATGGCCGGTATGGATCAGGGCGCGGTTTTCGTCGCTACGTGTATCGGTGCTGCCCTGGCTTGCTTCCTGATGGGCTTGTATGCCAACTGGCCAGTCGGTTTGGCACCGGGCATGGGGCTGAATGCCTTCTTTACCTTCACCGTCGTCGGTGAGATGGGCTATAGCTGGGAGGTCGCGCTGGGCTCGGTATTCATAGCCGGTATTCTGTTTATGATCATGAGCTTTACGCGTCTGCGTGAGTGGCTGCTAAACAGTATTCCCATGAGCTTGCGTTTTGCCATGGGTGCCGGCGTAGGCCTGTTCCTCGGCCTGATTGGCCTGAAGACCGCCGGTATCGTGGTCAACAGCGATGCCACCCTGCTGACCATGGGCAGTTTCTCTGATCCCAAAGTGCTGCTGGCCGCTGTCTGCTTCCTGATGATCTGCGTATTAAGTCACCGCAACATATTTGGCGCCATCCTGTTCAGCATGCTGGCAGTTACCGGTATTGGCCTGGCTACTGGCCTGGTTGAATACGGCGGCCTGGTTTCCATGCCGCCAAGCCTGGCACCTACCTTCCTGGCCATGGATATTGCCGGTGCTTTCCAGATCGGCATGGTGACTGTGATTCTGTCCTTCCTCTTCGTTAACATGTTCGACACTGCCGGCACCCTGATGGGCGTGGCGCACCGTGCCAACCTGATTGAAGAAGACGGCAAAATCCAGAACCTGTCACAAGCCCTCAAGGCCGACAGTACCTCAAGCGTGATTGGTACCTTTTTCGGTTGCCCACCCGTTACCAGCTATGTGGAAAGTGCTGCAGGTGTAGCGGCTGGTGGCCGTACTGGCCTGACTGCCGTGGTGGTTGGCGTGCTGTTCCTCGCCGCGATGTTCTTCGCCCCACTGGCCGGCATGATCCCCGCCTACGCCACTGCGGGTGCGCTGATCTATGTGGCCATGCTGATGATGAGCGGCATGGGCGAAATCGACTGGAAAGACCACACCGACACCATCCCGGCGATCGTCACCGTGGTCATGATGCCGCTGACCTTCTCCATCGCCAACGGCATTGCCCTGGGCTTTCTGACTTACGCCACACTGAAGCTGCTGACGGGTCAACGTGACAAGGTTTCTGTGAGCCTGTATGTGTTGTGCATCATCTTTATCGCCAAGTTCGCCTTCCTCTAACTGCTGCGCTCGACTATGCAGTCGTTGAAGTCAGGCTAGCCATCGCTCGCTACATTTTCAAAGCGCAAATAAGATGACTTGAGTAGCAAAAAGCCTCGGCGTGTATCCGCCGGGGCTTTTCCACAACTGGAGAGAATGAATGAGTCTGGAAACCTGGCTGCTGTTCAGCAGCGCCGCGCTGATCGTGATCCTGATCCCAGGGCCGCTGTCGCTACTGATGGTCAGCAATAGCCTGAACTATGGCCTGCGCCGTTCGGCACCGGCGTTTCTCGGCGGGGTGTCGGCCTCGATTTGCCTGCTCAGCGCCTCGGCGCTTGGCCTGGGGGCCCTATTACTGGCTTCGGAGCAGCTATTCAGCGCCCTGAAGATCGTCGGCGCGCTCTACCTGTTCTACCTCGCCTGGCAGAGCTGGCAGGCCTCGCGTCAGGCCGCCAAACCGCTTGATGCCGAAGAGCAGCCGGTTAACCCGAGCTTTCGCGGCATGTTCTGGAAGGCCTTCGGCCTAGGCGCCAGCAACCCCAAGGACATCCTGTTCTTCGCCGCTTTCCTGCCGCAGTTCATGAGCGCCGGTCAGCCGATGCTGAGCCAACTGCTGGTGATGATCGCCACGTGGGCAGTGCTCGACCTGAGCTGCAAACTTTTCTATGGCCTCAGCGCCCGCGGCGCAGCGCGCTATCTACGCACAGGCAAAGGCCAGGTGTGGTTCAACCGAGTAAGCGCGGCCCTGTTTGGCGGTGCCGGCGCGGCTTCGTTGCTGAGCCGCTGATAACACGCGTGTAGCGACGCACTTGAGGCAGCCGCTGCACACGTTAAAGGCCTGCGCGTTACCGTCGAGACAGGGCCATTAGCCGTTCAGACGCTCGCGAAAGATCGCCTGATGCTCGCGGCACTGCGCGGCCGCCAGCAGGAACACGCCATGGCCGCCGCGCTCGAACTCCAGCCAGGTGAAGTCGACTTCCGGGTACAGGTCGCTGACGTGCACCTGACTGTTGCCAACTTCGACGATCAGCAGGCCTTTTTCATTCAGGTGGTCGGCCGCTTCGGCCAGCATGCGCCGAACCAGATTCAGTCCATCTTCGCCACACGCCAGGCCGAGGGCCGGCTCGTGCTGGTATTCGGCCGGCATGTCGGCGAAATCCTCGGCATCCACGTAGGGCGGGTTGGATACGATCAAGTCGAAACGCTGCCCCGGCAACCCGTCAAAACCATCGCCCTGCACGGTGTAGACGCGTTCATCGAGCTGATGCCGCTCGATATTCTGGTTGGCCACCTCCAGCGCCGGATACGACAGGTCAGCCAATACAACCTCGGCCTCGGGGAATTCGTAGGCGCAAGCAATGCCGATACAACCAGACCCGCTGCACAGGTCGAGAATCCGCGCAGGCTCGTAGGGCAGCCAGGGCTGGAAATGCTGTTCGATCAGCTCGGCAATCGGTGAGCGGGGAATCAGCACGCGCTCATCGACGATGAATGGCAAGCCACAGAACCAGGCCTCGCCCAGCAGGTAGGCGGTCGGTACGCGCTCCTCGATGCGGCGCTTGAGCAAGGCGCACAGGTGCGCATGCTCGTCATCCTCCAGACGGCAATCGAGGTAACTGTCGGCGATCTCCCACGGCAGATGCACGGCCCCCAACACCAACTGACGGGCCTCATCCCAGGCATTGTCGCTGCCATGACCGAAAAACAGCTCTTCGCGATTGAAACAGCTGACAGCCCAGCGGATGTAATCACGCAGGGTACGTAAACGGGTAGGTGCTGCAGTCACAAGAGTCTCTCCGGGCAAAAGTCGGCGCAGTTTAGCCGAACCATCGGCCCCGCACGCAGAGACGAAAATAAATCTGCCCGGTAAAGCTTCAGCCACTGCCCGCGCGCCTGCGGCTCAGATATAATTTGTAACCAATTCTTAACCCTCCTCGCTATTTCCTTCCGAGACTCACCCAAAATGGTCATAGAACCCTTCTCGCTCACGGGCTTGCTCGTGCTGGCGATATTTCTGTTTGGCATGACACTTATCGTTTTTGAAGCACAACTGGAGATGGATAAATTCAAGCCTGCCATGTTCATGATGTCCGGCTTGATCGTTATCGGTGCTCACTACGCCATTAACGACCCCAACGGCTTCCAGTATTTCCTCGACGCGCAAAACGAAACCAAGGAGGAATTGTTCGGCCTGATCGCCTTCATGGCCTTTATGTGGATGGTGGTGGAGTTACTAAACGAGCGAAACGTGTTTACCGCGCTCAACGGCTACTTGATGCGCAAGGGCCTGGGCGCCAAAGGCATGTTCTGGGCCACTGGCGCTCTGTCGGCGCTGCTCTCGCCGTTTCTCAACAACATCACCACCGCGATGATCTTCGGCAAAACGGTAAAAAGCATCTCGACCAATCAGCGTTACACCCATGTGGCGCTGTGCAACATCATCGTGGCATCCAACAGCGGCGTTTGGTTTCTCGGCACCTCGACCAGCCTGATGGTGGTGCTGGCCGGCAAGATCAGTATCGCAGGGCTGTTGCTGTTGATTCCCTCGGCACTGATCGGCTGGCTGCTGTGCGCCGCTACCCTGCACTTCTTCTACCTGCGCAAGCTCGACGGCCAGGACTTGATCCACCTTGCCGACGCCTCTGAAACGGGCCTTAAGCCCGGCGGCGCGGGTCTGGCCATCGTCAGTTTCTTCGCTGTGGTCGGGGCAGTGCTGTGCAATATTCTGCTCAAGGTCAGCATCGAGTTCGCCATCGGTATCGGCCTGGGCATGGTTGCACTCTATGCCTGGCTGCTGATGCGCCAGGGCATTGAACTGCCCTGGCAGGACCAACTGCAGAAGGTCGAATGGAACGCCCTGCTGTTCTTTATCGGCATCATCACCTCGGTTGCCTGCCTCAACCACGTCGGCTGGCTGACCTATATATCGCAACTGTTCGAGGTCATGAACCCAACCGGGGTTAACGTGATTCTCGGCATCGCTTCCGGGGTCATGGATAACGTGCCGGTAGAAGCCGCGGCCCTGATGTCCAACCCGCAACTGGGGCTGGATCAGTGGGCACTAAACGCCCTGATGGTCGGGATTGGCGGCTCGTTGACCGTAGTTGGCTCGGCCGCCGGGATCATGGCCATGTCGCTGGACAAGAGCTACAGCTTTGGCGTGCACCTGAAGTTCCTGCCAGCCATCCTGGTCAACTTCTTTGCTTCGCTGGGCATCTGGTACCTGCAATTCGAGGTACTGGGTCTTTACTGACCGAGCTGGAGGCCTGGCAAATCGCCGGGCCATTACTCGCGGTTCTTGCGGCGTGTCACGGGCAAAGACCGCTGATTGCGCTCGCGCTTGAGTTCACGCAATACCGCGACCGAAACCGCGAGCGCGAACAACAACCAGAAATGTGCAGACAACAATGACAGTAGGTGCATAAACAACTCCTTTTGCGTACGACTCCAGACCCACTGGATAGGTTCGATTCTGTTCGCCCTCGCTCTACCACGCAATGCTGCGCCGAAGAGGTTCACAGCGGCGTCACACAAGCGGACAATAGACGCTGTCGTCCGCGAGGAGTTAGGTCATGTCTCACCCACAAACACTGTTTCAGCTCACAGGGCGCAGCCATGCGCCTGCCACTCTGGGCAATGCGACCCTCCTGATCATCGATGCCCAGGAGGAATACCGCAGCGGCGTGCTGAAACTGCCAGGGCTGGATCCGGCACTCGCAGAAATCGCCAAACTACTGACCGCCGCGCGTAACACCGGCGCCGCTATTGTCCACGTAAAGCACCTGGGAATTCCCGACGGGCTGCTCGACCCCCGCGGCCCCCGCGGCCACCACCTGCCTGAGGTAGCTCCGCTGCCCGGCGAGATCGTGGTAGAAAAGCGCATGCCCAACGCCTTCTCCGGGACCGTTTTACATGACCAACTGCAAGCGCTTGGTCACCTGGATCTGATTGTCTGCGGCTTCATGACCCATTCGAGCATCAGCACTACCGTGCGCGCCGCCAAGGACTACGGCTATCGCTGCACGGTGGTCGATGCCGCCTGCGCCACCCGCGACCTGCCAACACTGGATGGCAAGATCATCAGCGCCGCCGACATGCACCGCGCAGAGATCATCGCCCTGGCTGACAACTTCGCAGCTGTAGTCGGACAAGCCAGCGCGCTGGTCTGAAGCGGACGCTGAACAAGCGGCGGCCAGGCCGCATCACAGCGCAAACCAGAAGCCCGCCGGGAACCGCGACAGCGCCTGCCGGTCTTATCGCCGATACCCTTGAGGAAATCGGAATGAAGTTATCCGATGGTTTCGATGCTCGCCGCCTGCGCCCACGCGGGCCAGGCAACTGGCGCATGCGTTTCGCAGCCATACTGGCAGCGCTGTTTGCCGCGGTTGGCGTGCTACTGACGATGGCCGGCGCAGCCAGCCTGCTCGGCCGGGCGCCGAGCCTTGCCGCGCTGAACGACTCGACCGCAACGGCGACCACACTGCTGGTGCTCGGTCTGCTGCTGCTATGGGCCGGCATCGCGGTGTGGCGCATGTGTCGACGCCGCCTGCGTCGCCCAAGCGACTTGAGCATGGCCCCGCATTTAATGAAGAGACGCGACTGATCCTTCCTCTGGCCAGGCTGACACTTGGCGTAATAAGCGATGTACCTATCGAGAAGCGCTGGACCTCGTGTTCGCAGAGCCCGCCGTAGCAGGCGAGAGTTTTTTCACAGTCTCCCAGGGCTTGGTTACACTAGCGGCCTTAGCGGAGGCCCAGATGCAAGACGACATCAGAGAAGACAACGACAGCGCTCTGTTCAAAGCCGAGTTGCGCGGCGTTAAACCGATCAAACATGATCGCGCCGACACCGGCAAAGCCAAACCCGATCGCAAACAGCTGGCAGGCCTGCGCCAGGCTGCAACCATGCGTGTGGATGCAATAAAGGTTGATGGCCTGTCCGATCAGTTTGTCATCGACGTCGGCCCTGAAGACCCGCTGTACTGGGCTGCCAATGGCGTCCAGGAAGGCCAGATGCGCAAGCTCAAGCTCGGCCAGATCAGCTTTGATGGCAGTCTTGACCTGCACGGCATGACCGTAGAAAAAGCCCGCGATACCCTGTGGGAATTCCTCGCCGAAGCCAGCAAGCTGGAAGTCCGCTGCGTGCGCATCACCCACGGCAAGGCAGTGCGCATGGATGGCCGCAAGCCAATGATCAAAAGCCACGTCAACACCTGGCTGCGCCAACATCCACAGGTGCTCGGCTTCACCTCCTGCGTGGCCAAGCATGGCGGCACCGGTGCGGTGTATGTGATGCTCAAGCGCACCATGATGGATGGCCGCGATGAGTGGTAGTAGCCGTTAAAACCGTGCCAGCCTGACGCTCACCTCAGACCCTGCGTATTACTCCCGAACGCCACAGGAAGATCCATGTCCCTGGAACAAAACTACACTGAAATTCTCGGTCAGCTTGGCGAAGACGCATCCCGCGAAGGCCTGCTCGATACCCCTAAGCGTGCAGCCAAGGCCATGCAGTACCTTTGCCGCGGTTATCAACAGACCCTGGAAGAGGTTACCAACAACGCACTGTTCAGTTCTGACAACAGCGAGATGGTGCTGGTCAAGCACATCGAACTGTATTCGCTGTGCGAGCACCACCTGCTGCCCTTCATCGGCAAGGCCCACGTCGCCTATATTCCAAACGGCAAGGTGCTCGGCTTGTCCAAGGTCGCGCGGATCGTCGACATGTATGCCCGGCGCCTGCAAATCCAGGAAAACCTCAGCCGACAAATCGCCGAAGCCATCCAGCAAATAACGGGTGCCCTTGGCGTAGCCGTGGTGATCGAAGCCCAGCACATGTGCATGATGATGCGCGGCGTGGAAAAGCAGAACTCCTCAATGGTCACCTCGGTGATGCTCGGCGAATTCCGCGAGAATGCCGCCACTCGCAGCGAATTTCTCAGCCTGATCAAAAACTGACCCGCGCTATTGCCTGAGAAAACCTGGCTGGGGACAATTACCAGCCAGTCGCAGACGATCCGCGCTGATCACGCTGACGCACCGCCAACCGCCTTGTAGAGCCTGCACCGAGCGCAGTCTCTACAAGGCGGCTTCGCCCTGAAAATCCCCCACAAGCAGCGGCGTATCTTCGGCGAACAGATGTGGATAGACCGCCGCCAAATGGCTGAAGAACAGTTCTTGCGGCACGTCGGCGAAGCAGCCATGGTCGACCAGATACTCCATGTATCGCTGGCCGTCCGGATTGAACGGCTGGAACACACTGTCGCCAAGCCCATCGAACGCCAGCGGCGCCACCTTGAACAGTTGGCACAGTTCCAGGTTGAACGCCGGGGTGGCCTTGACCCAGCGCTCCTGCAGATACAGTTCGGTATAGCCGTGCATGGCAAACACTTCGCTGCGCAGCAACTCCAGCAGCCGCGGGGTGGCCAGATGGTTACGCACGTCAGCCAGACCGATCCGCGCAGGAATCCCACAATGCCGCGCACAGGCCGCCAGCAGCGTTGCCTTCGGCACACAGTAGCTCTCGCCACCGAGTAGCGCATGGCTGCCTTTCAAGGTCTCGGGATCACGACTGAATGTATAAGGGTTGTAACGAATACCATCGCGCACCGCGTAATACAGCCTGACCGCCTGCGCCACGGGATCGCGACTGCTGCCGCGCACTTTTTCTGCGAACTCCACCAGCGCCGGGTGGTCACTATCAATACAGTGGCTGGGTTCCAGGTATTCACGCATCGCTGGCTCTCCGTGATAGAACACCCAGTCTAACGACGCTGCGCCAACATATGTCACGACACTCCGGCCAAGCTCGCCGTCCTTGCGGCCATCCATGTATGGATGCCGACTAAACTCACCACTGACTCATTCCACCTCATTGTCGTCATGGAGGATTTTGCATGCTCGCTGTCTGGTTACTCGTCCTGCTAATTGGCACGGCCTACCTGGCCCACCGCCGCACTGCAGCGCTGCCCGCTCTCGGCGTGATTGCCGGGTACCTGGTTATCATGAGTGTGTTCAGCCATGCACCCACTTGGCTTTTACTGATCTTCTGGCTGCCGCTCCTGGCGGTAGCACTCCTGCTGGCCCTGCCGGAACAACGCCGGAAACTGTTCAGCGCGCCCATGTTCGCCTGGTTTCAACGGGTGCTGCCGCCCATGTCGGCCACCGAACGCGACGCTATTGAGGCCGGCACCGTCTGGTGGGATGGTGAACTGTTCAGCGGTCGCCCGGACTGGGACAAACTGCTGGCCTACCCCAAGGCGCACCTGAGCGAGGAGGAGCAAGCCTTTCTCGATGGCCCCACCGAAGAACTCTGCGCCATGGTCAGCGACTGGCAGATTGGCCAGCAGATGGATTTGCCAACCCAGGCTTGGGATCACATCAAGCTGCACGGCTTTTTCGCCCTGATCATCCCCAAGGAATATGGCGGCAAGGGTTTTTCCGCCTATGCCCACTCCCAGGTGGCGATGAAACTGGCCACCCGCAGCGGCGACCTGGCCTCCACCGTGATGGTACCCAACTCCCTCGGCCCGGCAGAGTTGCTGCTGCACTACGGCACCGACGAGCAGCGCCAGCACTACCTGCCGCGCCTGGCCCGCGGCGATGACATCCCCTGCTTCGCCCTCACCGGCCCGCTGGCCGGCTCCGACGCCGGGGCCATGCCGGACAGCGGGATCATCTGCAAGGGCCAGTGGCAAGGCGAAGAAGTGCTCGGCCTGCGTCTGACCTGGGAAAAACGTTATATCACCCTGGGTCCGGTCGCGACCCTGCTCGGCCTGGCCTTCAAGGCCTACGACCCGGATCATTTGCTCGGCGAGCAGGAAGACCTCGGCATCAGCCTGGCGCTGGTGCCAGCCGACACGCCCGGGGTAGAAATCGGTCGTCGTCACCTGCCACTCGGCGCTGCCTTTATGAACGGACCGAACTCGGGGAAAGACGTGTTCATTCCGCTGGACTACCTGATCGGCGGCCAGGACATGCTCGGTAAAGGCTGGATGATGCTGATGAACTGCCTGTCGGTCGGGCGCTCCATCTCCCTCCCGGCAGTCGGCACCGGCGCGGCCAAATTCACCAGCCTGGTCACCGGCCAGTACAGCCAGATACGCGAGCAGTTCAATGTGCCGCTGGCCGCTTTCGAAGGGATTCAGGAGGCTCTGGCGCGTATCGGCGGCAATGCCTGGTTGATGGACAGTGCGCGTATCCTGACTGCCAACGCGGTAGATCTGGGCGAAAAACCCTCAGTGCTGTCGGCGATTCTCAAGTACCACCTGACCGAGCGGGGCCGCGAGTGCATCAGCCACGCCATGGACGTGCATGGCGGCAAAGGCATCATCATGGGCCCCAACAACTACCTGGCGCGCTCCTGGCAGGGCGCGCCGATCTTCATCACCGTGGAAGGCGCCAATATCCTCTCGCGTAACCTGATGATCTTTGGCCAGGGCGCAATTCGCTGCCACCCCTACGTCCTTAAAGAAATGGCCCTGGCCGGTCGCGAAGACCAGCAGCAGGCACTGCTGGAATTCGATCAACTGCTGCTGCAGCACATCGGCTTTGCCGTGAGCAACGCGGCCAGCAGCCTGATCCTCAGCCTCGGCCTGGGTCGGTTCAGCGAAGCGCCGGGCGATAGCCTCAGCCGCCCCTACTTCCGCGCATTGAATCGCCTGGCTGCCGCCTTTGCCCTGCTTGCCGACCTGAGCATGATGCTGTTGGGCGGCGAACTGAAACGCCGTGAGCGCCTGTCCGCACGCCTGGGCGACGTGCTCAGCCACCTGTACCTGGCCTCGGCGGCGCTCAAGCGCTACCACGACCTTGGTTACCCGGAGCATTCGCGACCACTGCTGTGCTGGGCCATGGAAGAAAGCCTGGGCCACGCCGAACAGGCACTGGATGAACTGCTCAGCAACTTCCCGAACAAGCTGCTCGGCTGCGCCCTGCGCGTACTGGTCTTCCCCTTCGGCCGTCGACACAAAGGCCCAAGCGATGCACAGGATGCCCAGGTTGCCGAGATCATTGGCCGTAACAGCGGTGATCCGGCCCTGGAAGAGCTGCTTGCAGGTTGCTATCGCCCACAAGCGGAGAACGACCCGGTCGCCGCCCTGCAGCAGGCGATGAACCTGCTGCAACGCGTGCAACCCCTGCAGGAAAAGCTGCACAAGGCGCTCAAGGAAGGCCTGCTGCGGGAGATGCCAGGACAGAACCTGATCGAAACAGCGGCCAGTGCTGGCGTGCTGACTGCAGAAGAAGCACAAAGCCTGCAACAGGCCGAAACAGCAAGACGCGTGGTGATCGACGTCGACGACTTCGCCAAGGAAGAACTGACCCTGGGCCGCGACAAGGTGCGCTAGCGAAGAGCGACCCGCAGCCGCGGACACTGCGCGCAGCAATAGTGCGCGCACACGTGGTGCGCACAGCGCACCCTACCCGCCAAACGCAGCAATTGTTCAAGGGTTGGGACAGCGGGCCGCGCGGGCCTTATACTTGCGCGCCCGTTTTACCTACAGGATTTTTTCCATGGCCAACGCCCACCTCGATCATCACCTCGCCCTGCTCGCCCATCTGCGCACCATTCTGGTTGCCCTGGGTGAAGCCGAGCAGATTCTCGACGACAGCCACGCCATGTACCTGGAGCGCTACGACGAACTGCTGGGCGACCTGCCGGACGATCCGGAAGCCAGCCTCTACCTCGGCCAGGATCTGATCAGCCAGATCTTCCAGCGCTACCCGCAAATCGCCCACCTGGTTCCACGCGACTTACTCTGGTTTTTCGGCGGCGATTGCCTGCACTTCATGCCCGACGAAGAAATCGAGATGTACCAGACCCTGGAAGAACGACGCTTCGATGCGCTGGAAAACGACGAACCGTTCGACTGGAACCAGGAAAAACAGTTACTCGCCATGCCCACCCAAGGCAGCAAGCACTAAGCCACACTGCGCGCAGGCCAATCATGCGGCTCGCCCGCAGGCAATACACGCGCAGTGCCGAGCCGCAGCATGCGCGGCCAAGCCCGGCATGCTGCGGCGATATCAACAGTCGCTGAGCCGCAAGAAAATCTCGACCAGGCGTTCGATTCCGGCCTGATCCGCGGCAGTAAAGCGGGCCAATTGCGGACTATCCAGATCAAGCACACCGATCAGTCGGCCGGCCTTTATCAGCGGCACCACCAACTCGCTGCGCGAGGCGCTGTCGCAGGCGATATGCCCGGTAAAGGCGTGCACATCGTCCACCCGCTGTGTTTGCCGGGTAGCCGCAGCTGCCCCGCACACCCCACGCCCCAGGGGAATGCGCACACAGGCGACCCGCCCCTGGAATGGCCCCAGCACCAGTTCTTCACCGCGCATCAGATAGAAACCAGCCCAGTTGAGTTCGGCCAGCTCCTGGAACAGCAAGGCGCAAAACTGCGCGGAATTGGCAATAAAATCCCGCTCATCGGCCAACAGCGCCTGCAGTTGCGCGGCTAACAGTGGGTAGCCGTCAGATTCTGTTTGCGCAAGGTCAATCATGTTTGGCTCTCCAGAAGTTGCAGCCCGACCCAGTGCCGGGCGAACTGATACGCACAACGGCCATTGCGATTACCGCGCCCCAGCGCCCAGCGGATCGCCGCTTTTTCCAGTGATTCATTCCACTGCCAGTTCAACCCAGCCTGCACCGCCAGGACCTCAACCCAGTGCCGCACCACATCGAGAAAGTGATCCTGGGTGAAGGGGTAGAAAGACAACCACAGACCAAAACGATCAGACAGCGCGATTTTGTCCTCCACCGCTTCGCTGGGGTGCAGTTCGCCGTCGACT
Source organism: Pseudomonas sp. (assembly GCF_030683065.1). GTDB lineage: Bacteria > Pseudomonadota > Gammaproteobacteria > Pseudomonadales > Pseudomonadaceae > Aquipseudomonas. The sequence goes on along the minus strand of NZ_JAUXMX010000020.1, from coordinate 15,810 downwards.
ATCTGCGAGGCCTGGTTGTCGCTGTGCTTCTCCGGCAACAGATGGCGGCGATTGGACGTGGCGTAGAGCAGCACATTATCCGGCGAGCGCTCCAGCGAGCCATCCAATACGCTTTTCAACACCCGATAATCGCCCTCGCCGGCTTCGAAAGACAGATCGTCACAAAACAGCACAAAGCGCTGCGGCAAACGGACAAGTTGCTCGACCACGCGCGGCAGGTCCGCCAGATGATCACGCTCGATCTCGATCAGGCGCAGGCCAGCCGTGGCATGCTCGGCCAACAATGCGCGCACCAGGGATGATTTCCCGGTGCCGCGCGCACCCCAGAGCAAAGCATGGTTGGCCGGCAGGCCCTGAAGGAACTGTCGGGTATTACGTGCCAACTGCTCGCGCTGAGTGTCCACTCCGATCAGATCGCTCAGATTCAGATCAAGGTCGATGCTCAACGGCTGCAAGTACCCACTGCGACCCTCACGATGCCAGCGGGCAGCCAGACTATGCTGCCAGTCGATATCGCCACGTTGGGCCGGCAACAGCGGCTCAAGTCGCGCCAGCACGCTCTCGGCGCGCTGTAGAAAAGTGTTTAAACGGGAGTCCACAACTTGCTCCTTGGTATTTCGCCCTGTAACCACTCCTGCCGACAGCAGGAACGAATGGGCTATGCTTGCAGGCGCACGGACACGAGATTACGGCCACCCATGGATATATCGCTCACCCAACGCCTGTCGTTCAAACAGGCCAGTTTGACCGTACTAGTGGCATTTATCCTCGGCACTGCGCTGAGCTTGATTCAAGTGGGCATTGATTATGCCAGTGAAAATGCCTCCATCGATCGCGAGATTAGCGCACTGATGGAGATCAGCCACAACCCCGCCGCACGCATTGCCTATAACATCGACGCCGAGCTGGCTCAGGAACTGGTGCTGGGACTGCTGCGCTCACCGGCGGTGATTGGTGCCGAAATCATAGACAACAGCAACATGACCCTGGCCAGGGTAAGCCGCCCAGCGGATACAGACCGCTACCGATTGCTAAGCGATTTCCTGTTCGGCGAGAGGCGTCACTTTGAAACGCCCTTATTCGTCAGTCACTCGCCCCAGGAAGCGCTTGGTCTGCTTCGCCTGGAAGTCGACACCTATGCATTCGGCAGTCACTTCCTGCGCCGCGCGACGCTCACCTTCTTGACCGGTTTCGCCCGCAGCCTGCTGCTCTCACTGATCCTGCTGGTGCTGTTCTATTTCATGCTGACCAAGCCGCTGATCGAGGTAATCCGTGCGCTTAGCGGTCGCGACCTGCACGCCCCCAACCACAGCAGGCTGCCCTACCCGCGCGGTCATGAGCACGACGAGATCGGCATCCTGATCGACACCACCAATCAACAATTATCCAGCATCGCCATGGAGATCGAGCAACGTTACGCTGCGGAGAACCGCCTAACTGAGTACCTGAATGAGCTGGAAAATATCGTCTCGGCTCGCACACGCGAATTAAAGGCCAGCAACGCACGCCTGCTCGAGACCAATCAGGAACTGCAACAGGCAAAACGCATCGCGCTGGACATGGCCCAGGCCCGCTCGGCGTTTCTCGCCAACATGAGCCACGAGATCCGCACCCCACTCAACGGCCTGCTCGGCATGCTCGCCTTGTCTCTCGACGGCCCACTGGGCAACGAGCAACGCCAGCAGCTATCCATTGCCCACGATTCTGGAAAAATACTGGTCGAACTGCTCAATGACATTCTCGACCTGTCGAAATACGAAGCGGGTCAACTCAAGCTGGAAAGCCTGCCCTTCGACCTCGGCACCATGGCCGAAGACACTGCCAGCCTGCTCTCGCAAAACGCCTTGCCAAGCGTCGAATTGACCTGCCTGATCGACCCTCGACTGCCCGCACAAGTGCTTGGCGATCCAACACGGGTGCGGCAAATCATCAGCAATCTGCTGTCAAACGCCCTGAAATTCACCCGTTTCGGCCGGGTCGATATCTACGTAGACAGCAGCCCGACCGGTATACGCATTACCGTCCGAGACACCGGTATCGGTATTGCCGAAGACGCGCGCGCGCGCATCTATCAACCCTTTGCTCAGGCAGATATCGGTATTACCCGTCAGTTCGGCGGCACCGGCCTGGGCTTGGCACTCACTCGTCGCCTGTGCGAGGCGATGCAGGGTCGGCTCGAGCTGGAATCCAGGGAGGGCTTCGGCAGTAAATTCTGCGCTGAGCTACCACTAACAAGCTATGCCCCAACACGCCCCTTGCCAGCACTGAGAGGCCGAGTAGCCGTACTCAGCTCGGCCAATTCAGGCCTGAGCGAACTGCTTGGCAAGCTGCTACCGGCATGGGGAGTGGACTACCAACGACTGGACACCGATGCAAACCTGCTCGGCATAACAGCCGACATGCTGATCAGCGATTGCCCGGAGTGCCTGCCGCGCATGCGCCCGATGTGTAGCGCGCCAATCCTGCTGGTCACCGCCTACGGCAGCTTCTTGCCCGGCGAGCAGGCACGCGCCTTGGCGCCGCTTGAGCAAATCGCCCGACCTTTGTCGCGGCACACCTTGCTCCAGGCACTGCGTAGCGGCCTCAGCCAGCAAATGGAAAACTCACCGGTGCCAAGCCCTACCGAGCAACAGAGCGGGCGACGAGCGCGCGTGCTGCTGGTGGAAGACAACCCGGTCAACCAATTGGTAGCCAAAGGCATGCTCAGCAAACTCGGCTGCGAGGTTGTGCTGGCAAATCACGGCAGCGAAGCGCTGAGCCAACTGCAACAGGACAACATCGACCTGGTGCTGATGGACTGCAACATGCCGATCATGGACGGCTATGAGGCTAGCCGCAGGATTCGCCAGGGCGGGCATCACCCCGGACTGCCAATTATAGCGCTGACCGCCAACGCACTGTCCGATGAGCGCGAGCGGTGTCGTGCCGCCGGCATGAGCGATTACCTGGCCAAACCGTTTCGCCGTGAAGAGCTGGCAGCCCTGCTCGAACGTTGGCTGCCTGCATCAAAAGACCCTAACGCAGCGCCATGAATCGCTCGAGCAACTGACCAACACGACCACGCAGCTCGGCCAGCTCATCAACCTCGACGCCCTGCTGGCAAAGCAACTGCTGCTGTAACGGCAGCACGCGTTCACGCAAGACACAACCCGCGTCTGTCAGCGTCAGGTGCACTTCGCGCTCATCCACTACCGAGCGCTGGCGCAACAGCAAACCAAGCTGTTGCAAGCGCTTGAGCAGCGGCGTCAAAGTGCCCGAATCAAGCAGCAAACGCTCGCCCAAGGCCTTGACCGTAGGCTGCGCTGGCGGGGCAACCTGCCACTCCCAGAGCACCAGCATCACCAGGTACTGCGGGTAGGTGAGGTTTAGTTGATCGAGCATCGGCTTGTAGGCACGAATCACCGCCCGCGAGGCCGCGTAGAGCTTGAAGCACAGCTGGTTGTCCAGCCGCAGGGCATCTTCCTCCCCCAATCGTGCGGGTTTCATTTGAGCAGGGCTTCGATCTCGGCAGTCAGATCTTCCGGCTTGGTGGTCGGCGCGAAGCGCTTGACCTGCTTGCCATCGCCGCTGATCAGAAACTTGGTGAAGTTCCACTTCACCCCCTGGCTGCCGAGCAGGCCAGGTGCGCTTTTCTTCAGGTTGACGAATAGCGGGTGAGCAGCGCCGCCATTGACATCGACCTTCTTGAATAAGGGAAAGCTGACGCCGAAGTTCAGCTCGCAAAACTCGGAAATCGCCCCTTCATTCCCTGGTTCCTGCTTGCCGAACTGGTTGCAGGGAAAGCCCAGCACCACCAGCCCCTTGTCCTTGTACTGCTGCCAAAGGTTTTCCAGCCCCTTGTATTGCGGGGTAAACCCGCACTTGCTCGCCGTATTGACCACCAGCACGGCCTTGCCACCGAAGTCGGCGAGGGTTTTCTGCTCGCCCTTGATGGTGGTGACAGGAATATCGAACAATTCGTTGCTCATGCTGTTGGCTCTCGATTGACCAGAAAGGGACGAACAACATAGCGGTCAATTAAATTGCATACAATTCAATTGACCAACTATAAACCTCATTGATATACCAACCTCCGGGCAGGTTGGGCGGCGTTCCGCTTCAGCCCACCCAATCCACACCTACTGCGGATGCGCAACCAGCTTCAGCGATGCCGAATTGATGCAGTAACGCAAACCGGTCGGCGCTGGCCCGTCGGGGAACACATGGCCCAGATGAGCATCGCATTTGCCACACTTCACTTCGATGCGGTGCATGCCGTGGCTGAAATCATCCAGGCTGGTAATGGCATCTTTACTGAGCGGCTGAAAGTAGCTGGGCCAGCCACTCCCGGAGTCAAACTTGGCATCCGAATCGAACAGCTCAGTGCCGCAGCAGGCGCAGTGATAAATACCCGGCGTCTTGCTGTCATGGTATTCGCCGGAAAAGGCTCGCTCCGTGCCACCCAGCCGACAGACATGAAACTGCGTATCCGACAGCTCTTCGCGCCAGGCTTCCAAGGGTTTTTCGAGCTTGTCCAAAGGCATAATCCTCAATAGAAAAATCGCCAGCAGCGATTTTTAACGTCGCGTAGCAACGCGCCCGCAGGGTGGCGGCCATGGATGGCACGCCATAAAAAACCCAACCAGTACCTTTGCCAAGGTCAGGCTGCAACGTATCATTCGCTCCCAGTCTGTCACCCACGCTACAACCTGCCAAGGCTCGTCTGCTCGAGTCTTTTACACGGTAATTCAACGGCGTCTCACCACTCGGGATCACTTACATGCAGTTCAGTAAATCGAACAAGCTGGCCAATGTCTGCTACGACATCCGTGGCCCCGTGCTCAAGCACGCCAAGCGCCTGGAAGAGGAAGGTCATCGCATCCTCAAGCTGAACATTGGCAACCCGGCGTCGTTCGGTTTCGAAGCACCGGAAGAAATCCTTCAGGATGTCATCCGCAACCTGCCGACAGCCCAGGGCTACAGCGACTCCAAGGGTCTCTTCAGCGCACGCAAAGCCATCATGCAGTACTACCAGCAGAAGCAGGTGGAAGGCGTCGGCATCGAAGACATCTACTTGGGCAATGGTGTCTCCGAGCTGATCGTGATGGCCATGCAGGCGCTGCTCAACAACGGCGACGAAGTACTGATCCCGGCTCCCGACTACCCGCTGTGGACCGCCGCCGTAGCCCTGTCTGGCGGCAAGCCAGTGCACTATCTGTGTGATGAGCAGGCCGACTGGTTTCCAGACATCGCCGACATGCGCGCCAAGATCACGCCGAACACCAAGGCCCTGGTGCTGATCAACCCGAACAACCCGACCGGCGCGGTCTACTCCAGAGAAGTACTGGAAGACATCGTCGAACTGGCGCGCCAGCACAACCTGGTGCTGTTCTCCGACGAGATCTACGACAAGATCCTCTACGACGATGCCGTGCACATCTGCACCGCTTCGCTGGCCCCGGACGTGCTCTGCCTGACCTTCAACGGCCTGTCGAAGTCCTACCGGGTAGCCGGTTTTCGCTCCGGCTGGGTGGCCATCTCCGGTCCGAAACACCGCGCGCAGAGCTATATCGAAGGCATCGACATCCTCGCCAACATGCGCCTGTGTGCCAACGTACCGAGCCAACATGCGATCCAGACCGCGCTGGGCGGCTACCAGAGCATCAATGACCTGGTGCTGCCCAACGGGCGGTTGCTGGAACAGCGCAACCGCACCTGGGAGCTGCTCAACGACATTCCGGGCGTCAGTTGTGTCAAACCGATGGGCGCGCTCTACGCCTTCCCCAAGATCGACCCCAAGGTCTGCCCGATCCACAACGACGAGAAATTCGTCCTGGATCTGCTTCTGTCCGAAAAGCTGCTGATCGTCCAGGGCACGGCGTTCAACTGGCCGTGGCCGGATCACTTCCGCGTCGTCACCCTGCCGCGGGTCGACGACCTTGAGCAAGCCATTGGCCGCATCGGTAGCTTCCTCAAGGGCTACCGCCAGTAACCGGAGATCGCCATGACCCAGGGCAAGCGTTATCTACTCACCGGCGCCAGTTCCGGCATCGGCGCGGCACTCGCTCGCGACCTGGCTAGCAAAGGCTATGACCTGGCTCTGGCGGCGCGCAGTACAGACAGCCTGCACCTGCTGGCAGCTGAACTGCAGACGCGCTTCGGATGCAAGGCAGTAGTCCTGCCGCTGGACGTTACCGACTACGCGGCCTGCCAGGACGCCGTAGGCCTGGCTGCAAACGCCCTGGGCGGGCTAGACGGGATAATCGCCAACGCAGGTATAGCCCTGAACGGAAAAGTCGGTGGCGGTCACTTCGAGCGCGCCAGGCTGACCCTGGAAACCAATCTGATCGGCGCCGTTGCCTGCCTGGATGCCGCGACTGCGCTTTTTCGCCAGCAAGGCCATGGCCATCTGGTCGCTGTCGCTTCCGTCGCCGGCAAGCGCGGCCTACCCTATGCCGCCGCCTACTCGGCGAGCAAAGCCGGCCTGATCAGCTACATGCAAGCCAGCCGCGCCGAGCTGCGAGGCAAGGGCATCGACACCACACTGCTGCTACCCGGCTTTATCGATACCCCGCTCAACAGTGATATGCCCAAGCGGCCCTTTCTGATCGATGCGCAGCGCGGCGCCGCCCTGATCGCCCGGCATATCGACAAACGCCACCACTGCGCCTACGTTCCCGGCTGGCCTTGGGCGATTCTTGGTCGCCTACTGCCCCTACTACCCACCTCACTGATTGCCAAATTCTGATGGACCTACACATCGATGACTTTTACAAAGATGCAGCGGCCGGCATGCTGCAGCTTTATCAGTTCTTTCCGCGCAAGACCGCGCTCTACATCGAAGACCTGATCGGCCGCGAAGATACTGATGAGTTCGGCCTGCCGAGCAAGCGCCACGAGAGCTGCCTGGGTACGCTGTTGTGGCTGGCGGAAGAAGGCTACCTGCGCTTCGACTCGATCATTGCCTACGACGCCCTCGATCAGGCAGTACTCAGCGAGAAAGGCTTTTTGCGCCTTAGCCGTAGCGTGCCCTACGCCTTGAATGAAGGCCAAGCACTGCCACCAAGCGTGCGCCGGGTGCATGCCACGCTGGCCTTTCAACTGCGTGAAGCGCTTAGCCAAAAACACGGCGAACGCCTCGCCCGCCTCACTCGTTTGCTCTTCGAAAGCAGCCTGAACGCTACAAGCGACACAGTTTGAAATAGTCCCCCGGTTGAAGAGACAGGGGGCGCGCCCTTATATAGCCGGCATATCTAGCAAGTCTTATCCCGTGAGGAGTCGTTTCACACCATGATGCGCATTTTGCTGTTCCTGGCTACCAACCTGGGGGTGTTGATCATCGCCAGTATCACGCTCAAGCTCCTGGGGGTAGACCGCTTCACCGGCCAGAACTACAGCAGCCTGCTGATTTTCTGCGCGGTATTCGGTTTTGCCGGCTCATTGATTTCGCTGCTGCTGTCCAAGTGGATGGCGAAAATGAGCACAGGTACCGAGATCATCACCCAACCACGCACCCGCCACGAGCAGTGGCTGCTGCAGACCGTTGAAGAGCTGTCGCGTAATGCCGGTATCAAAATGCCGGAAGTGGGGATTTTTCCCGCTTACGAATCCAACGCTTTTGCCACCGGCTGGAACAAGAACGATGCCCTGGTTGCGGTCAGCCAGGGCTTGCTGGAGCGCTTCTCGCCGGATGAGGTGAAAGCCGTCCTGGCCCACGAAATCGGCCACGTGGCCAATGGCGACATGGTCACCCTGGCGCTGATCCAGGGCGTGGTGAACACCTTCGTGATGTTCTTTGCGCGGATCTTCGGCAACTTCGTAGACAAGGCAATCCTGAAAAACGAAGGCAGCCACGGTATTGGTTACTTCGTCGCGACCATCTTCGCCGAACTGGTACTCGGCATCCTGGCCAGCATCATCGTCATGTGGTTCTCGCGCAAGCGCGAATTCAAGGCCGACGAAGCCGGCGCGCGACTGGCGGGTACCGGCGCCATGATCGCCGCTCTGCAGCGCCTGCGCGCTGAACAGGGCGTGCCGGTGAACATGCCAGATAGCCTGACCGCATTCGGTATCAACGGCGGCCTGAAGAACGGCCTCGCTGGCCTGCTAATGACTCACCCGCCACTGGAAGCACGCATCGAAGCCTTGCGCCAGCTGCGCTAAACCACCTGCACGCAAAAGGCGACCCTCGGGTCGCCTTTTTTTTGTTGCACCACACTCACCAACCCAGACTGATCCGAGCAGATATCTGCCCGTAGCGCAGCGACGGCCAGGCAGATCAGTGCGCAGTATTTACCCGCGTTTGACCAGCCGGTATACCACCTCATCCAGCGCCTGCAGGTTGTGCTTGATGAATTTCCAGTTGCCCTGCAACACATCCAGTCGCTCGAGCGTCTCGACCTGCCAGCCCGCACCAAACAACCCATGCACCTCGGCATCCGTCACAGCAAAGGGTGGGCCATCCATCTGACCCTGCTGATAATCCAGGGTAATCAACAACCCCCGGCTCGCGGTCGGCATAATTGCCTGCAAATGCGCCGCATAACGCTTACGCATCTCGACCGGCAAGGCGATCAGTGCCGCACGATCATAAAGCGCCTGGCAGTCGTGGACGTGCTCTGCACTCAGGGCGAAGAAATCGCCACACCAGAGTTCCACCGCACCAGCGCGATAGACCTTGAACTCGCCGTCCTGGCTGATCTCTGGGTGCAAGCCGTGTTCGGCGAAGAAATCCTCGACCGCCCTCTGCGCCAGTTCGACGCCCAACACGCGATAGCCCTGCCCCGCTAGCCAAACCAGATCAAGGCTCTTGCCGCATAGCGGCACCAGCACTCGCGCGCCAGGTTGCAGCTCTAGCACCGAGCAGTGGCGCTGCAGATAGGGATTGACCTGATCCAGATGAAAACCGATCTGATCGCGCGCCCAGCGTGTCTGCCAGAATGCCTCGTCCACTCTTGCCTCCTTAAAATTCGATCAAATAGCTCAATAATTTATACTGGAATTTGATAATACCAACCACGAAGATAGCAACATCCTACTGCAGGAACCTAGCTCATGCTGCCTTCACTCTTTATCTCCCACGGCTCGCCAATGCTCGCTCTGGAGCCCGGCGCCAGCGGTCCGGCCTTGGCCCGCCTGGCCGCAGCGCTACCCAGACCACGGGCCATCCTGGTGGTTTCCGCGCACTGGGAAAGCACTGCGCTGCGCATCACCAGCGCCGCCCAACCGGAAACCTGGCATGACTTTGGCGGCTTCCCCCTGCAGCTGTATCAGGTGCGCTACCCCGCGCCCGGTAATCCGCAGCTTGCCGCAGATATCCAGGCGCTGCTCGGCGCAGCCGACCTTCGCGCACAACTCGACCCCGACCGCCCGCTCGATCACGGCGCCTGGGTACCGTTGTCGCTGATGTATCCGGCCGTCGACATCCCGGTCGTACAACTGTCGCTGCCCAGTCGCCTGGGCCCTGAACTTCAAACGCGCATCGGTCGCGCCCTCACCGCCCTGCGCCAGCAAGACGTATTGCTGATCGGCTCCGGCAGCATCACCCACAACCTCGGCGCACTCGACCGGCACGCTGGCCCCGAGGTGATCGAACCATCGGCTCAACATTTTCGCGACTGGATGGTGGCTCGACTCGCAGCCAACGACGAGCAGGCATTGCACGACTATCGCCAACGCGCTCCGGCGGCCGCACACAACCACCCCAGCGATGAGCATCTATTACCGCTGTTCTTCGCCCGCGGCGCTGGCGGGCAATTCAAGGTCGAGCACAGCGGCTTCACCCTCGGCGCCCTGGGCATGGACATCTACAGCTTTGCCTGAACACTCAAGGCACGTTCAAACTAAGGCATGAGCCAGCGCCCAAGGGTATCGATCACGGAACCTCAGCTATCTGTGCTTCAATCATCTGCACAACCCTCGGCCACAAGGCTCAGGTGTCACGCAGAAGGTGTGGACGACATGAACTCAATCAGGCTTGCAGCCATAGCACTTGTGGTAGTCGGAACTCTGGCGCTGACTTATGGTGGTTTCAGCTATACCAAGGACACCACCGCGGTCAAACTCGGCCCGCTCGAGCTTTCAGTTCAAGAGAAGGAAACCGTCAACATTCCTATGTGGGCCGGGATTGCCGCCATAGTGGCCGGCGGTCTTATGCTCGCAGTAGGCAGCAAACGATAATAGCGCCGCTATAGACCGCTAGACGCAAAACAAAAAAGCCCCGCATCTCAACAATGCGGGGCTTTTTAATTAACGCTAATGCGGATCCTTAGCGCTTAACGCGAATCAATCTTCGCGATAACGACGCAGCTTCAGCGGCTTGCCACCAACACGGGTGTCTTTCAGTTTGCTCAGCAAACGCTCCAGACCGTCTTCCGGCAGCTCGACCAGACTGAAGCTTTCACGCACCTGGATGCGACCAATGGCTTCGCGAACCAGACCGCCCTCATTGAGGATGGCGCCCAGCAAGTTCTTGGCGGCGATACCGTCACGCGCGCCCAGCGCAGTACGGCAACGGGCACGGCCTTCGGCCAATGCTACTGGTGCACGACGCTCACGGCTGTCGCCGCGATCGGAGCGCTCACTGCTGCGTTCGCCACTCCGCTCGCTACGTTCACGCGGCGCACTGGTTGGTACCAGCGGTTGCTCGCGCTCGACTTCGGCCAAGGTCAAAGCCTGACCATTGGTCGCCTTACGCAGCAGCGCAGCGGCCAGGGCACGCGGGCTGCAACCGATTTCAGCGGTAAGACGGTCGAGCAGCTCGCCATGGCTGGCTTCGGCGTCGGCGACCAGCGGTGCCAGGCTTGAGGTCAGCTTCTTGATCCGCGCATCCAACACTTGCTGGCCGTCGGGCAGGCGTACTTCACTGACTTTCTGCCCAGTCACACGCTCGATCACCTGCAGCATGCGGCGCTCGCGCGGCGTTACCAGCAACAGTGCGCGACCAGTACGACCGGCACGGCCGGTACGACCGATACGGTGTACGTAGGATTCCGGATCGTAGGGCATGTCGACGTTCATCACGTGAGTGATGCGCGGCACGTCCAGACCACGGGCTGCTACGTCGGTGGCGACAACGATGTCCAGGCGACCATCCTTGAGGGACTCAATCACCCGCTCACGTTGGTTCTGGGCGATGTCGCCGTTCAGGGCAGCGGCCTTGTAGCCACGGGCTTCGAGCACGGCGGCCAGATCCAGAGTCGCTTGCTTTGTACGCACAAAGGCGATCAGCGCATCGAACTCTTCGACTTCCAGCAGACGCAGTACGGCGGCGTGCTTCTGGTCGGCGTGAACCAGCAAGTGAGCCTGCTCAATGGCAGTCACGGTCTGGGTCTTGGTTTCGATCCTGACATGCTTCGGATCACGCAAATGCTTTTCAGCAATGGCGCGGATCGAATGCGGCAGGGTAGCCGAGAACAATACGGTCTGACGGGTTTCCGGCATGGCCTTGAAAATGACCTCAAGGTCATCCATGAAGCCCAGCTTGAGCATTTCGTCCGCCTCATCAAGCACCAGGTGCTGGATGGTGGACAACACTTTCTCGTCACGGCGCAGGTGATCGACTAGGCGGCCCGGAGTAGCAACTACAACCTGTGCACCATTGCGGATGGCTTTCAGTTGCGGGCCCATCGGCGCGCCGCCGTATACGGCGATGACGTTAAGCCCAGGCATTTGCTTGGCGTAAGTCTCAAAAGCGGTAGCGACCTGCAGAGCCAGCTCGCGGGTTGGCGCAAGAATCAACGCCTGCAGCTGACGCTTGGTCGGATCGATACGGCTGAGAATTGGTAGCGCGAAAGCAGCGGTTTTGCCGGTGCCGGTTTGCGCCTGACCAATCATGTCGTGACCAGCGAGAATTACCGGAATCGACTGCAACTGAATTGCCGAAGGCTCTTCGTAGCCAGTCGCGATAACTGCGGCCAGGATGTTTGGATGAAGGTTAAGAGCGGCGAAGCCGCCGAGTTCTTGGGTCATGGGTCTGCCTCTAGTGCATCCGCAAAGACCCATGCTCCAAAGCTGCGCATGCCGTGTAAGACTTTAAAGTCACCCTGGCAGCCGTGTCGGCGGGGATTTGCGAAAACGTGGTTGTAAGTGAATCGTCAAGGATAGTCCGCTAAGCGAACCGACTGCCGAAGGTGACCTCCGGGCGAGTTGTGTAACCTGAACGTGGCCATGAATTGACCGGCGCGCACTATACCGGAAAACCTGGCAGTTGTGATGGTTTTCCTATAATTAAAACAATTACACCGCCAGACGGTATTTCACCTCGCACTGCAAACAAAAGCTCTCTCCTGCTTTATGAATGCCTCTATATAGCGTTGTGAACACCGCCACATGCCGACTAACGTGGCCCGAACAGCGCAAAAAACCCGCCCAATAACGCTAGATGAGTGTCGCGGCGTGCGGTTTTCAGGCGCCCTGCTATACCCTGTTGCATGACATTTTCTGCGCAAGGATTTCTGCCATGAATCAAAGCACTAGTGGTCGCGTCAGCCGTGAGAAACGCGAGCGGATCATGCTGATCGGCCTGGATCGCACGGCCAAGCGCAATGCCTTCGATCTCGATCTGCTTAATGACCTGTGCCTGGCCTATGGCGAATTCGAGCGCGACGACGAGGCGCGCGTGGCCTTGGTCTTCGCCCATGGTGAACACTTTACCGCCGGACTGGATCTGGCCAATGTCGCCGCCAGCTTTACCGCAGGCTGGCAGGTTCCGACCGGAGGCTGCGACCCTTGGGGGGTGTTCGGCGGCCCGCGGGTAAGCAAACCGGTGATAGTGGCGGCACAGGGCTATTGCTACACCATCGGCATCGAACTGATGCTCGCCTCGGACATCAACCTGTGCGCCAGCAATACCCGCTTCGCCCAGATGGAAGTGCAGCGCGGGATTTTTCCGTTCGGCGGCGCCACTTTGCGCATGCACAAGAGCGCCGGCTGGGGCAACGCCATGCGCTGGCTGCTCACTGGCGACGAGTTCGACGCCCACGAAGCCTACCGCCTGGGCCTGGTGCAGGAAGTACTGGCCAGCGAAGACCTGCTGCCTCGCGCACTTAAACTGGCCGAGCGAATCGCCGCCCAGGCACCGCTCGGCGTGCAAGCTACCCTGGCCTCGGCGCGGCAGGCCGTAAGCGACGGTGAAGCCGCCGCCGCGACCAACCTGCACCCAACCGTAGTTCGCCTGATGGCCAGCGAGGACGCCCAGGAAGGCGTGCGAGCCATGCTTGAGCGCCGCCCCGGCGACTTCAAGGGTCGCTAACTGGCTGGGCGTAGCGCCTCGATCAGCGGCTGCAGGGAGTAACCCAGCTGTGGCGCTAGGGCCGTAGCTCGAGCGCACAGATCACCCAAATCGAGCTGCTGTTCAAGATCAGCCGGCACCAGCAGGATGACATTGCCTTCCTTGACCGGGCATTCCCAATAATGCCGATGATAAAGACCGCGCAGCAGCGGGGCGCCGAGCGGCTTACCGTCATTGCCAGCCCACTGATTAATGATCAGCCAGCCACCGGGATTCAGCTGCTTCTGGCAGTTTTCCAGGAAGCGCCAGGCCAGGTGGCCAACACCGGGGCCATGATCGGTATAGAGATCGACAAAGATCAGATCAGCGCTTTCCGCGGTTTCCAGCAGGTCGAGGGCGTCGCCGATGCGGATGGTCAAACGCGGGTCGTCCTCCAGACCGAGGTACTGCATGGCCAGGCGCGGCACCTCGGGGCGCAGCTCGATGGTTTCGACATCATCCAGCGGCAAGAACTTGAGGCACGCCTGGGTCAGGTTGCCGGCACCAAGCCCGAGAAACAGCGCGCTCTCTGGTGCGCTATGGCACAAAGCACCGAGCAGCATGGCGCGGGTGTAATCGTATTCCAGCCAACTCGGGTCAGCGGTGAACACACAGCTCTGCTCGATCGAGTCGCCAAACTCCAAAAAACGGTATTCGCCGATTTCGACCACACGGATCACGCCGAACTCATCCTGGACTTCGGCCAGCAATACTTCGTCTTTCATTTCTTCCACAGGGGGTAAACCTGGCATTCATCGCTCTCCAGCCTGACAACCCCGACCAATCGTACTCGGGTAAAGGTGGCAATTGTCAGTGAAGCACCCGCGCCGGGTCACGCGATAATTCACTGCGACGTGCTTGGCCGGTGCTTGCGCCACACCCAAACCGAGGCATCCCGGCGCACAACTGAGCGGCGTCATGCAGCGGCTCTATCACGGCTATCGGCTTGAAGGCGCAGGCTGATCGGTTACCATGCCCGTCTGCCAATAAACTGTCTGAAGCCGAGAATCATCATGTCGCAAGCCTGGAGCCCCGAAAGCTGGAGAAGCAAACCGATCCAGCAGCAGCCGCACTACCCCGATGCCGCCCACCTGGCCAACGTCGAGCAAACCCTGGCTGGCTACCCGCCACTGGTGTTTGCCGGCGAAGCCCGTGAGCTGCGCCGACAGTTCAGTGAGGTGACCCAGGGCCGCGCCTTCCTGCTGCAGGGTGGCGACTGCGCCGAGAGCTTCGCCGAGTTCAGTGCGGCGAAAATCCGCGACACCTTCAAGGTGCTGCTGCAGATGGCCATCGTCATGACCTTTGCCGCCGGCTGTCCGGTGGTGAAAGTCGGGCGCATGGCCGGCCAGTTCGCCAAGCCGCGCTCGGCCAACGATGAAACCATCGACGGCGTAACCCTGCCGGCTTACCGCGGTGATATCGTCAACGGCATCGGTTTCGACGAAAAAAGCCGAGTGCCAGACCCGGAACGCCTGCTGCAGGCCTACCATCAGTCCACCGCCAGCCTCAACTTGCTGCGCGCCTTCGCCCAGGGCGGCTTTGCCGACCTGCACCAGGTGCACCAGTGGAACCTCGATTTCATCGCCAACTCGGCCTTGGCGGAAAAATACAGCCACCTGGCCGACCGCATCGATGAAACCCTGGCCTTCATGCGCGCCTGCGGCATGGACACTTCGCCGCAACTGCGCGAGACCAGCTTCTTCACCGCCCACGAAGCGCTGCTGCTCAACTATGAACAAGCCTTCGTGCGCAAGGACAGCCTCACCGGCGGCAACTACGCCTGCTCGGCCCATATGCTGTGGATCGGCGATCGCACCCGTCAGCTGGACGGTGCCCATGTCGAGTTCCTGCGCGGCGTCCGCAACCCGATCGGGGTCAAGGTCGGCCCGAGCATGGACCCGGACGAGCTGATCCGCCTGATCGACATCCTCAACCCGGACAACGATCCGGGCCGCCTCAACCTGATCGTGCGCATGGGCGCGGACAAGGTCGAAGCCCATATGCCGCGCCTGGTGCGCAAGGTGCAGTCCGAAGGCAAGCAGGTGCTGTGGAGCTCCGACCCGATGCACGGCAACACCATCAAGGCGTCCAGCGGCTACAAGACCCGGGATTTTGCGCAGATTCTCGCCGAAGTGAAGCAGTTCTTCGCCGTGCACCAGGCCGAGGGCAGTTATGCCGGCGGCATCCATATTGAGATGACAGGACAGAACGTCACCGAGTGCATCGGCGGCGCCCGACCGATCACCGAAGATGGCCTGTCGGATCGCTACCACACCCACTGCGACCCGCGGATGAACGCCGACCAATCCCTGGAACTGGCCTTCCTGATCGCCGAAACGCTGAAGCAGGTAAGACGCTAGAGCGCAAAGCCCTCCGTAGGAGCCCAATGCTGTTCACTTAAGCCAAGTGAGCAGCACTTATTTGTAGCCCAATGAAATGGACTCCCCCCTCCTACGGCGTCTATGCGCCAGACTAGAGTTGTCAAAACAAAAGTCACGAAGGGAGGAGTCACCATGAAATTTAAGCGAATTGGTGTCGATTTGGCAAAGCAGGTGTTCCAG
>NZ_JAUXMX010000019.1 GCF_030683065.1 Pseudomonas sp. | reverse complement strand
CTGGAACACCTGCTTTGCCAAATCGACACCAATTCGCTTAAATTTCATGGTGACTCCTCCCTTCGTGACTTTTGTTTTGACAACTCTAGTCTGGCGCATAGACGCCGTAGGAGGGGGGAGTCCATTTCATTGGGCTACGGTCTGGTGGCCAATACGACGGCAATCACCTCAAACCCAGCGACCCGGCTCGCCAAACAGGCGGCCCTGTACGCCCTCGATACCCATGTCGCGCAAAGCCTGCCACTCGCCGTCGGTTTCGACTCGCTCGGCAATCAATGGCAGGTCGATGCTGTTGGCCGCGCGCTGCATGGCTTCGATGAACAGGCGCTTGTCGTTCTCGGCGTCGATGGCGCGGATGTAGCTGCCATCCACCTTGAGGTAGCTCAGGCCCAGTTTGGCCAGGTTGCCGATCATGCTGAAGCGGCCGCCAAAGTGCTGCAGCCCCAGGCTGAAGCCGAGGCTACGCAGACGCGTGGTCAGCGCCTCCAGGGCTGCTGCATCGGGTAACTGATCCTCGTCCAGCTCCAGGGTCAGGCGCGGGCCGAGGTGTGCATGCAGACGCAGCCGCTCATAGAGCTGCTGCAGCGCCTGCGGATCGCGCACGGTGCTGCCGGAGAGACTCAGGGCGACATTGCTACTGTTGCTCTGCAGCTGGAGCAAAACCCAGTCGAGCATGGCCAGGTCGAGACGCGTAGCCCAACCAAAACGTTCGAGCCAGGGCAGAAAACGCCCCGCCGGTACCGGGTTATCCTGCTCATCGAGCAAGCGCGCCAGCACCTTGAGGTGCAAGACCCGGGCAGGATCAAGCGCACTGACCACCGGCTGCACATAGAGTTGGAAGCGCCCCTGCTTGAGTGCCTGATCCAGCAAACCGTGCCAGCTCTGCCGTTCATCAGCGGCAGGCAGCTGCGTGTCGTGATCGCTACAGGCCCAATTCTGCAGGCTCTGACTGCTGGCCTGGGCCAACGCCGCATCCAGCGCCGCATACAGCGCAGTGGGCTGATCGCCTGGGGCGAAGGCCGTCATGCCGATATGCGCGACCGGCAAACAATCGCTGGCACCGGTCTGCTGCAGGCTGGTCAGGGCGCTGTCCAGGCTCTCGGCCAACTGCTCGGCTTCACTGCGGTCGAGACCGGCGGCCAACACGGCAAACTCGCCGCCCCGATTGCGCGCCAGCAGGTAGCGGCCCTGGCTGAGTTGCTGCAACTGCACGGCGATGGCCTTGAGCAGCTGATCGGTGCGCTGACCGCCCAGACGCTGATTGAGTCCCGCGAGGTCGTTGACCCGCAGCAGCAGCATGAAGCCGTTGCAGGCTTGCTCGTCGACACCTACGCGCGCCTGCAACTGCAGGTCGAAATAACGCCGGTTGGCCAGCCCGGTAAGACTGTCCTGATAAGCCTCGGCGCGTAGTTTCTCGCTGCGTGCGGCTTCCTCGGCGAACAGTGCCTTGAGCTTCTCGACCATCTGGTTCATGGCATTGACCACCCGACGAAACTCGGGGGTCTTGGGCAATTCCTGCAAGCTGAGAAACTCGCGGCGGGCGATGGCGTTGGATTGCTCGACCATATAGTCCAGCGGCCGCAATTGGCGTTTGAGCAGCAATACGCCCAGGCCGATGCAGAACAACCCACTGAGCGCCAGCCACAGCAGCACACCGAGGGCGCTTTGCCAGAGTTTGCCGACGGCGAACACGGGATGGCTGACTACGTGTACCTGCGCCGCCTGACGCCAGCCGTCGCTGACAATGGCATCGCCGCTGGCAGGCGCCAGATCCACCAGGCTGGCGAACCACTGTGGCGCTTCCCCGCTTACCGGCACACCGCTGCGCTCGACCAGCACCTGGTCATTCGCCGGGTCGATTACCTTGATGCTCTCGAAGTAGCCGCTATCGAATACCGAACTGACCATCAGCTCGATCATTGCCAGGTCCTTGACATGCGGGCTCAGCGACAGCCCCAACGCAGTCGCCGTATCCTGGGCATGCGCCCGTAGCTGATTGGCCTGCTGCTCGCGCGAGCTTTCCACGCTGACCAGAAAACTGCCGGTAAAACTCACCAGCATCAGCACGCAGATGGCGATAAACAATTGCTTGAACAGTGACATCAACCACTCCTTCGGGTCGCTCTCAAGGGAAGCCTTCGGCGCGCATTTTTCTCAATAGATCCTGCCAGCGCGAGAGGCGCTTGCTGTCCCCAACTTGTTTGCCGCCACCAGCACCGGGCAGCCAGAGCCCCTCGGCGTTGAAGGCATAGACAGGCACCAGGTCGGTACGCTGACTGGCAGGCTCGATGGCATCGATCAGGTTATCCAGCACCAGCGGCATGGCCTGGGGGTGCTGGTAATAGGTGAGCACCATGTGCGCCTGATTCAAGCGCACCGCCTTGACGTAGGTGATGCGCAGTTTCTCACTTGGCACACCGAGCTGGCGCAGGCTGAAGTACTTGGCGATGGCATAGTCTTCGCAGTCACCAGCGCCCTGGAACAGCGCCTCGACGGGCGTGGCCCAGTAATCGTTGACCTTCCATATCTGGATATCGTCGCGAAAGCGCAGGCGCAAATTGAAGAAGCGGTTGACCGCTTGCAGCTGCTCCATTTCGCTGACGCCTGCTTGCTCTTGCAGCAGTCGTTGCCAATCATCGATGCGCCCACGGCCCTGGCCAAGCGGCCCGTACAGTTGCTCGGCGCGCTTGCTGATGAGGTTGAAATCCCAGTCGGCCTGCAACGCACCGCAGGCCAGCACAACGGCCAACAGCAAGGCTGCCACCCATGGCCAGCGACGATATGCGCGCAAAAATTCGATACGACCAGTCTGCAAACTGAGGATTCCACACGGCAGGCTCGTGCCATGTTGCGGGCGAGGCTGACAAAACACAATTGCCAACTGCCATCATGCTAGCAAAGCGCACAGGAGGGGCACGTTGAGACCGCCGCTGCTGGTCAGCAAAAGAGCGAACGCAACCAATGGCTCACGGTAGAGCGGCGCCAGACCACGCCCGTAGAGGTGGGCATGTCGAACGCCGTCGCCAGGACGTTGTCAGGTGCTCGGCGCACCGCTGAGGCCGCCGAGCCTGCGGCAGTTCAACTAGTTGCGCTGAGTTTCCCAACCACGCCGCTCGCCGCCGCGCGCGCCTTGATCACGCTGTTGCTGGTTCGACGAGCCTTGTGGCTGCCTATGCTGATTGCCCTGCCTGCCATCCCAGCGCTGGTTTGATTGCGCCGCGCGCTGCTGCAGGTTCGACAAGCGTTGTGGCGGCTTATGCCGTCCATTCTGCTTGCCATTCCAACCTTGGTGCGGTTGCGCCACGCGGTGGTCGTGGCCGCGCTGATCACGCCGGCCTGATTGCAACTGATCGCGGCGCCCGTCGTGGCGCGGCTCTGTACGACGCTCATGGCTGTAGTAACGCGGCTGCGCTGCAGGTAAGTAGCGACGCTGATCATGCCGGCGATCATCGTAACGACGCTGCGGGTAGCGGTGCTCGCTGTAACTGTTATGCCGCGGGGCGACATACACCGGATAACGCTGCACCCGATAGTGGTTGTTCGAGTAATGGCGGTCATAGCCCGTGTAACGATGGCCGTCGCCATACACTGCGCAACCGCTTAGAAACAGCACCAGCAGGGCAACAAGCATGACTTTATAGGGCATGGCGACCTCGATTGAGTACGACAAAAAAAGGCCAACGACTGCAAGCCTTCCCGGTACCTACTTGAGACAACTGGCCCGGGGGGAAAGTGCCGGCTTCGCAGCACAATGCTGTTCGCTTAAGTCACTGGCGGATATTTTTGCATTTCGGCTTCATGGCGAAGCCCAAGAGAAAAGCGCTGTACCCGTTAACTGTGCGAGGAGATAAGGGCGCGTGGCCTCAGGAGAACCACGGCGTCGCGGCGAACGCTATCGCGGACAAGTCCGCGCCCACAGGTTCACCGCCCGGCTGGGTAGGAGCGGACTTGTCCGCGAAGCTTGTGATGGCTATGCCCCGTAAACTGTTGCGAGGAGATAGGCCAAGTCGCGTTGCCTGAGGAGAAATGCGACGACGTCCAACGAGACATGCCGCTGCCTGCTGCACTCAGTGCCAACCTAGCCATTGCTGCAACAGCTAGCGGGTACATTGCCTAAATAACGCCCCGCAACACAGCACGCCACAGCAATCGCGCACCATTACCACGCACCACGGCGTGGCCGCGATCACACGTTGACCCGCGCAACCCTTATGGCAGAGCGGCCGGCACAACTGGCACGATGTTCGCTTAGTCTCAGGTGTGCAGGAATTCCCCGTAGTGCATTGAGTGCTACGGGATCGCGGCACCACAATTTGCAATAGCCGACTAGGGTTCCGGCTCGTTCGATGCGAAAAGCATGGGCGAGTGACTGGTCCGAGAGTTGGCGACCTCCTTCGAGGTTACACGGCGGGATAAAAGCCCGGGAGAACGCGCCCCAGTAGTGGGGAGACCGCCGCGCACTCCTGCCCGCCCTTTCTCGAACTGGAGGTTCCTTATGCGTACGCCCCGTCTGTGCTCCGTTCTCGCTGCCGGCCTTGCCGCCGCCATCAGCCTCAATAGCCACGCCGCTCCGAAATCCGACTTCAGCGTCTGCTGGACCATCTACGCCGGCTGGATGCCCTGGGAATACGGTGTGGCCGAAGGCATCGTCGATAAATGGGCGAAAAAGTACGACATCAGCATCGATGTGGTGCAGATCAACGATTATGTCGAATCGATCAACCAGTACAGCGCCGGCCAGTTCGATGGCTGCAGCATGACCAATATGGACGCCCTGACCATCCCGGCTGCCGGCGGCATCGACTCCACTGCGCTGATCATCGGTGACTTCTCCAACGGCAACGATGGCGTGGTGCTCAAGGGTGAGAAGAAGACCCTGGGCGACCTCAAGGGCCAGAACGTCAACCTGGTCGAGCTGTCCGTCTCCCATTACCTGCTGGCCCGTGGCCTGGAGCGTGCAGGTCTGAGCGAGCGCGACATCAAAGTGGTCAACACCTCGGATGCCGACCTGGTCGCCGCCTTCTCAACCAGCGACGTCACCGCCGTGACCACCTGGAACCCGCTGCTGGCCGAGATCGAAGCCACGCCCAACGTGACCAAGGTGTTCGACTCCAGCCAGATCCCCGGTGAAATCATCGACCTGATGGTGGTCAACAGCGACACCCTCAAGGACAACCCGGCGTTCGGCAAAGCGCTGACCGGTGCCTGGTACGAAATCATGGCCACCATGAGCGCCGACACCCCAGCTGGCAAGGCGGCCCGCGAGCACATGGCCAAAGCCTCCGGCACCGATCTGGCCGGTTATGAGGCGCAACTGGCAGTGACCAAGATGTTCTATTCGGCCAAGGACGCCGTGGCATTCGCCAACAGCCCGAAACTGCCAGCGACCATGAGCAAGGTGGCCGAGTTCTCCTTCAGCCATGGTTTGCTCGGCGAAGGTGCGCAGAGCAGCGATGCCATCGGCATGAGCTTCGCCAAGGGCATCGTCACCGGCGACAAGGGCAACCTCAAGCTGCGTTTCGACCCGACCTACATGCAAATGGCCGCCGACGACACGCTGTAACCAACGGCCCATGGTAGGAGCCAGCTTGCTGGCGATCCTACGTCCGGCGGCGCATTCGCGTCGCCATTGATCGCCAGCAAGCTGGCTCCTACAGCGTTCCACCGAGGTATGACCTTGCCATGCGCCTGATCAACCGACACCCGCAGCGCAGCGGTCGCTTTATGCTGGTTCTGCTGCCCTTCGCCCTGCTGCTGTTCGCCTACTTCATGAGTTCGGCGCAGCGCCTGGCGGAAAATCCCAACGACAAGCTACTGCCCAGCGCCACGCAGATGGTCGCGGCGATTGATCGCCTGGCCTTTACCGAGGACAAGCGCAGCGGCAAGTACCTGTTCTGGGAGGACACCCGCGCCAGCCTCAAGCGCCTCGGCATGGGCCTGGGCATCGCGGCCGTGGTCGGATTGTGCCTGGGCATCGCCGCCGGCAGCCTGCCGCTGTTCAGTGCGCCGCTGTCGCCGCTGCTCACGGTGCTGTCGATGGTGCCGCCCCTGGCGATTCTGCCGATCCTGTTCATCACCTTCGGCCTCGGCGAGCTGTCCAAGGTGATGCTGATTGTCATCGGCATCACCCCGGTGCTGGCCCGCGATCTGGAACAGCGCGCCCGCGAGATTCCACCGGAGCTGCTGATCAAGGCGCAAACCCTGGGGGCCAGCACCTGGACCCTGATCCTGCGCGTGGTCCTGCCGCACATCATGCCGCGTCTGCTGATCGCCCTGCGCCTGGTGCTCGGCTCGGCCTGGCTGTTCTTGATTGCGGCGGAAGCCATCGCCTCCACCGACGGCCTCGGTTACCGGATCTTCCTAGTGCGCCGCTATATGGCGATGGATGTGATCCTGCCCTACGTGGCCTGGATCACCCTGCTCGCCTGGCTGATGGACCTGGGCCTGCGCCAGACCATCCGCGTGTGCTTCCCCTGGTATGAAGGAGCCAAGGCATGAGCGATCAAACAAGCAGCGCCTTCATTCAGGTCAACAACGTCTGGCAGGAGTACGGCGATCAGGTGGTATTGGAACGCCTGAATCTGAACATCAGCGAAGGCGAATTCTGCACGCTTGTAGGAGCCTCCGGCTGCGGCAAGTCAACTTTCCTGCGCCTGCTGCTGGGTCAGGAACGCGCCAGCCGCGGCGAGATCCTGCTGGCTGGCGAACCACTCGCCGCCGAGCCGGATGCCAGCCGTGGCGTGGTGTTTCAGCGTTACTCGGTGTTTCCGCACTTGAGCGTGCTGGACAACGTCACCATCGGCCTGGAGTTGCCGCGCTCGCCCCTGCTCGGCCGGCTGTTCGGTCGGGCCAAGCGCGAGGCCCGCGAACAGGCCGCGCAAATGCTGACCAAAGTCGGTCTCGGCCACGCCCTGGACAAATACCCGACGCAGCTGTCTGGTGGTATGCAGCAACGCCTGGCCATCGCCCAGGCGTTGATCATGCAACCGCGCGTCTTGCTGCTGGACGAGCCTTTCGGCGCTCTCGATCCGGGCACTCGCAAGGACATGCATGCACTACTGCTCGATCTGTGGCGCGAAACCCGGCTCACCGTATTCATGGTCACCCATGACCTGAGTGAAGGCTTCAGCCTTGGCACCCGCTTGCTGGTGTTCGACAAGGTCCGCGTCGACCCGCACGCGCCGAATGCCTTCGGCGCGCGCATCACCTACGACATCCCACTGAACAGCGACCGCCGCGCCACCCGCGCAGCTGTCGAGGCGTTGCCGCCGCACATCACCGGCAACCTGCAACCTGCTGTGTAAGGAGCATCAGATGACTGCCTCATTAACCCTGCGCCCCACGCTTTACGAGGAACTTGTTCCCGGCGGCGGCCACACCTCGTTCGTGCTCAAGCGCGGCCAGTTACTACGCATCAGCGACCTCGAAGGCGGTGCCAATGCCAGCCTGCTGCTGCTCAATGCCGCCGAGAAAAGTGAACGTCTCAATCTGCCGGACAGCCTCAAGTGCCAGCACACCGCCAAGCTGACTGCTGGCCACTGCCTGTACTCGGACATGGGCCGGGTGCTGGCTGCCATCACCGCTGACACCTGCGGCTGGCACGACAGCTTTGGCGGCGTGCTCAACGCTGAGGAAGTGCGGGAGAAGTACGGCAGCGGCAGTTATCAACAACTGCGCAACGGCTTCTTCCGCAACGGTGTGGACAACCTGCTGGTGGAAATGGGCAAGTGGAACCTGGGCCTTGCCGACCTGCTGATGTGCCTGAATCTGTTCAGCAAGGTGACAGTGGACAGCGACGGCTGCTTCCACTTCCAGCCGGGCAACGCCAAGGCCGGCGACTACATCGAGCTGTATGCACCGATGGACACCCTGGTGGTGCTCACCGCCCTGCAACATCCCATGGACCCCAACCCGGTGTATGCGCCCAAGCCACTGCAACTGAGCTGGCACAAGGTGGAAAGCGACGGCATCAGCGTGCTGTGCCGCACCTCGCGCCCAGAGAACGCGCGTGGCTTCCATAACACCGAACGTCTGTATATCTGAGGCCGGCGCACATGACTCTTACCGCAAGCGACAAGCACCCCGAAGCCGCCATCTCCCGCGCCACCATTGGTGCCGGCGAGCCGTTTCTCTGCGAAGTGAAAGCCGGCCAGACCCTGCGCCTGCTCGACCTGCAAGGCAATCAGGCAGTCGACACCCTGTTCTACAGCGCCAGCAACCCGCGCGAGCGTTACGACGTGCAACGCACCCTGCGCAAACAGAGCCGCGTGTACCTGACCACCGGCAGCGTGCTGTATTCCAACCTCGGCCAACCGATGCTGAGCATCGTCGCCGACACCTGCGGCCGTCACGACACCCTCGGCGGTGCCTGCGCCCAGGAGAGCAACACCGTGCGCTACGCCCTCGACAAGCGCTACATGCACAGTTGCCGCGACAACTTTTTGCGCGCCAGCCTCAACGATGGTCGCCTGAACAAGGCCGACATCAGCGCCAATATCAACTTCTTCATGAACGTGCCGGTGACGCCCGAAGGCGGCCTGACCTTCGAGGACGGCATCTCCGCACCCGGCAAATACGTCGAGCTCAAGGCGCACATGGACGTGATCGTGCTGATCTCCAACTGCCCGCAACTGAACAACCCGTGCAACGGCTACAACCCGACCCCGGCTGAAGTGCTGGTGTGGGATTAAGGCAGCTTGGCTCCTGTAGCCCGGATGCAACCCGGGCACCCAGCTGTGCCAATCCCCGGATTGCATCCGGGCTACGCCGCTGGCTATTCCACCTATGCCAGAGCCGCTCCGGACAGTGTCTGAAACAGCAGCCAGCAAAGGATTCGTAGGATGGGTTGAGCGCAGCGATACCCATCAAATGTGACTGTCGATGGGTTACGCCTTTGGCTAACCCATCCTACGAAAAACGAATTTTCCACCCCGGACGACCGGGGTGCAGACCGAATACCGCGGGACGGCCCGCCCCTTTCGAGGACACCTCGAATGTTCGACAAACTCCTGATCGCCAACCGTGGCGCCATCGCCTGCCGCATCCTGCGCACCCTGCGCCAGCTCGACGTCAAAGGTGTGGCCGTCTACTCCGAAGCCGACGTCGCCAGCCTGCACCTGCAGCAGGCCGATGAGGCACATAGCCTGGGCGAAGGCCCGGCTGCCAACACCTACCTGGTGGTCGAGAAAATTCTCGCCGTGGCCAAACAAAGCGGTGCCACGGCGATCCACCCCGGCTACGGCTTTCTCTCCGAGAACGCCGCCTTTGCCGAAGCCTGCGAAGCCGCTGGTATTGCCTTTGTCGGCCCAACGCCGGAGCAGTTGCGCGTATTCGGCCTCAAGCACACCGCCCGCGCCTTGGCCAAGCAGCACGGTGTGCCGATGCTCGAAGGCACCGACTTGCTGGAAAACCTCGACGCCGCGCTGATCGCCGCAGATCAAGTGGGCTATCCGCTGATGCTGAAAAGCACTGCCGGCGGTGGCGGCATCGGTATGCGCGTGTGCAACAGCGCCGCCGAGCTGAGCGATGCCTTCGACGCAGTCAAACGCCTGGGGCAGAACAACTTCAGCGACAGCGGCGTGTTTATCGAGAACTACATCCAGCGCGCCCGCCACCTGGAAGTGCAGGTATTTGGCGACGGTCGCGGCGAAGTGCTGGCCCTTGGCGTGCGCGACTGCTCGGTGCAGCGGCGCAACCAGAAAGTGCTTGAAGAAACCCCAGCACCGAATCTGCCGACCGGCATGGCCGACGAGCTGTGCGCCGCAGCGATCAAGCTGGCCAAGGCAGTCAGTTACCGCAGCGCCGGCACCGTGGAATTCGTCTACGACAGTGAGGCCGGGCGCTTCTATTTCCTTGAAGTGAACACCCGCTTGCAGGTCGAGCATGGCGTGACCGAACAGGTGTGGGGCGTTGACCTGGTGCGCTGGATGATCGAATTGGCGGCGGGTGATCTGCCCCCACTCAGCGAATTGGCAACAACCTTGAAACCCAACGGCCACGCTATTCAAGCGCGTCTGTATGCCGAAGACCCGGGCCGCGACTTCCAGCCCAGCCCCGGCCTGCTCACCGCCGTGAACTTCCCCAAGGCGGACGGTAAAGCGCTGCGCATCGACACCTGGGTCGAAGCCGGTTGCGAGATCCCGCCCTACTTTGACCCGATGATCGCTAAGGTCATCACCTGGGCCGATAGCCGCGAAGCCGCCAGCAGCGCTCTTAACCAGGCCCTGGCCGACACCGTGCTGTATGGCGTGGAAACCAATAGCCAGTACCTGCGCCAGATCCTCACTGACGCGCCATTTGCCAGCGGCAACCCCTGGACCCGCTGCCTGGAAGGTTTGACCTATAAGGCGCACACCTTCGAAGTGCTGAGCGCCGGCACCCAGACCACCGTGCAGGATTTCCCCGGCCGTCTCGGCTACTGGGCCGTTGGCGTACCGCCGTCCGGGCCAATGGACAGCCGCGCCCTGCGCCTGGGCAACCGCCTGCTCGGCAATCAGCAAGGCGCGGCCGCCCTGGAAATCACCATGAGCGGCCCGACCCTGCGCTTTAACACCAATGCCGTGGTGGCGGTGACTGGTGCACCTATCCCGCTGCAACTCGATGGCATCGAGCAGCCGCTGAACACCGCCCTGCTGATCAAGGCCGGCAGCACCCTGAGCCTCGGCACCATCGCGGGCAGCGGCGCGCGTTCTTACCTCAGCCTGCGCGGTGGCATTCAGGTGCCGGATTATCTGGGCAGCAAAAGCACCTTTACCCTCGGCCAGTTCGGCGGCCATGGCGGCCGGGCCCTGCGTGCCGGTGATGTGTTGCATATCCCGGTTTTGACCGACCGCCAAGCCGGCGCGCAACTGCCTGCCGAGCTATGCACCTCCCTGCCCAACCTGCGGGAAATCCGCGTGATCTACGGCCCGCACGGCGCGCCGGAATACTTCACCCCGGCCTATATCGACACCTTCTTCAGCACCGACTGGGAAGTGCACTTCAACTCCAGCCGCACCGGCGTACGCCTGATCGGGCCAAAACCTGAGTGGGTACGCGACAGCGGCGGCGAAGCCGGCCTGCACCCCTCCAACATCCACGACAACCCCTACGCCATCGGCGCGGTGGACTTTACCGGCGACATGCCGGTAATCCTCGGCCCGGACGGCCCGAGCCTGGGCGGCTTCGTTTGCCCGGTGACGATTATCGAAGCCGATCTGTGGCAACTGGGGCAGCTTAAGGCGGGGGATAAAGTGCGCTTTGCGCCGGTGGATATCGCCACCGCGCGGCAGTTGGCCAAGGCGCAAAATGAAGAAGTTCACGATCTCGTAGCCCGGATGAAATCCGGGGATACTGCGGCGAACAGCCCCCGGATTGCATCCGGGCTACAAAGCCCCATCGTTCTCGACATCGGCCACGCCGATAAACGCCTGGTCGCACGCCTGTCCGGTGACACCCACCTGCTGCTGGAAATCGGTGCGCCTGAGCTGGATCTGGTGCTGCGCTTTCGTGGCCATGCGCTGATGCAGGCGCTGGAAGCCAAACAACTTGCTGGTGTGATCGACCTAACGCCCGGCATCCGCTCGCTGCAGGTGCACTACCAGCCAGAAACCCTGTCCCTTGGCGACCTGCTCGGTATAGTTGCCGGCGAATGGGATGCGGTGTGCGCCGCGCAAGACCTCAAGGTGCCGTCGCGCATCGTCCATCTGCCGCTGTCCTGGGACGACCCGGCCTGCCAGTTGGCCATCGACAAATACATGACCACGGTGCGCAAGGACGCGCCCTGGTGCCCGAGCAACCTGGAATTTATCCGCCGCATCAACGACCTGCCCAATCTCGATGAGGTCTACCGTACCGTCTTCGAGGCCAGCTATCTGGTGATGGGCCTCGGTGACGTCTACCTCGGTGCGCCAGTGGCCACCCCGCTGGATCCGCGCCATCGCCTGGTCACCACCAAATACAACCCGGCGCGCACCTGGACGGCGGAAAACTCGGTGGGCATCGGCGGCGCCTATATGTGCGTGTACGGCATGGAAGGCCCCGGCGGTTACCAGTTCGTCGGCCGCACCCTGCAGATGTGGAACCGCTACCGCGAAGTGGCGGCCTTCGACGGCAAGCCTTGGCTGCTGCGCTTCTTCGATCAGATCCGTTTCTACCCGGTTTCCGCCGAGGAGTTACTGCGCATCCGCCGCGACTTTCCCCTAGGCCGCTATGACCTGCGTATCGAACACAGCGAGCTGCACCTGGCCGATTACCAGGCCTTTCTCGACCGCGAGGCTGCGGGCATCGAGGCCTTCCGCAATCAGCAGCGCGGCGCCTTCGACGCTGAACGCCAGCGCTGGATCGAATCGGGCCAGGCGCATTTCGACAGCGAGGAAGTCGCCCCCGATCTCGGCGAGGACGCGCCCCTGGGCAACGGCCAGCACGGCATCGAAAGCCATATCGCCGGCAACCTCTGGCAGGTGCAGGTGGCTGTCGGCGACCGGGTCAAGGCCGGCGATGTGCTGGTGATTCTTGAGTCGATGAAAATGGAAATCCCCCTGCTCGCCCCGCGTGACGGCCTGGTCAGCGAGGTACGCGTACAACCCGGCTCGCCGGTACGCGCCGGCCAGCGGGTGGTGGTGCTGGAAGAAGTCTGACGGAAACCAAGATGCAGCCGTAGGGTGCGCCGCGCGCACCATTGAACACTGCGGTGCGCAAGGCCTAGGCGGCCCCGCACCCCCGACGAGGAAACCAACATGCCCCACGAATTCGACCTGCGTCTCGACGCCGTAAAAGCCGCCTACCAGGCCGGCAGCACCACCCCGCGCCAACTGATCGCCGCCCTGCGCGAGCAGGCCGCGGCGCTTAACCCCGAGTTCAACCTGTTCATCCATCTGCTCACGGCGCAAGAACTGGAGCCTTACCTGGCCGCTCTCGACGGCAAGTCGGTGGCCGAGCTGCCGCTGTACGGCGTGCCCTTCGCCATCAAGGACAATATCGACCTGGCCGGTATCCCCACCACTGCCGCCTGCCCAGCCTTTGCCTATACACCCGAGCAGAGCGCCACCCTGGTCGAGCAGTTGATTGCCCTGGGCGCCGTGCCGCTGGGCAAGACCAACCTCGACCAGTTCGCCACCGGCCTCAACGGCACCCGTTCGCCCTACGGCGAATGCCGCAACAGCGTGCACCCGGATTACCCGTCCGGCGGCTCCAGCGCCGGCTCGTCACTGGCCGTGGCCCTGGGGGTGGCCAGCTTCGCCCTGGGTACCGACACCGCAGGCAGCGGTCGAGTGCCGGCCGCGCTGAACAACCTGATCGGCCTGAAAGCCAGCAAGGGCTTGCTGTCCACTGCCGGCGTAGTGCCCGCCTGCCGCACCCTGGACTGCGTCACCTACTTCACTGCTACCGCCGCCGAGGCCAGCCAGTTACTGGCGCTGACCGCCAGGCTCGACCCGCGCGATGCATACAGCCGCGTCAATCCGTTGTGGAACGATGGCAGCGCCTTCGGCACACCGCGCCCGGGCTTTCGCTTCGGCGTGCCCGAACAGCTGGAGTTCCTTGGCTGCCCAGAGAGCCCGGCGCTATTCGCTGCCACTGTCGAACACCTGAAAGCGCTGGGCGGCGAAGCAGTGACGATCGACTTCGCACCCTTTCTCGAAGCCGCCCGCCTGCTCTATGAAGGCCCCTGGGTAGCCGAGCGCTACAGCGTCGCCGGAGCACTGATCGAAGCCCAGCCCGATGCAGTACTCCCGGTAATCAAAGCAGTACTGGAACAAGCGCCGGGCACCAGCGCCGTGCAGTTGTTTCGCGCGCAGTACCGCCTGCAGGCCCTAAAAACCACCTGCGAGCGCATCATGAGTGAGCTCGACTGCGTGCTGACCCCGGCCTACCCGCGCCCGGTGACTCTCGCCGAGCTGCACGCCGAGCCGGTCAAGCGCAATTCCGACCTGGGCTACTACACCAACTTCATGAACATGCTCGACTACGCCGCCGTCGCAGTGCCCGCGGGTTTTATGCAAAACGGCCTGCCCTGGGGCGTGACCCTGTTCGGCCGCACCTTTACTGATCAATACCTACTCAGCCTGGCCGACGGCCTGCAGCGTCAACATCAGCTGCCGCTGGCTGGCGGCCGCACGTTAAAACTCGCCGGCCAGGGCAGCATCGCGCGCAACGACCAGGCGCGGCTGGTGGTCTGCGGTGCGCACCTGGATGGTTTGCCGCTCAATTGGCAGCTCAAGCAGCGCGGCGCCAAGCTGATTCAAGCCACACAGAGTTCGGCCGACTATCGACTGCATGCCCTGGCCGGCGGCCCGCCCTTTAGACCGGGAATGGTTCGGGTCGCCGAGGGCGGTGTGGCCATCGCGGTGGAAGTCTGGGCGCTGCCGAGCAGCGAGCTGGGTTCCTTCCTCACCGGCATCCCCGCGCCGCTGGGCCTGGGCAAAGTGCAGCTGGCAGACGGCACATGGGAAAGCGGTTTTATCTGCGAACCTTACGGCCTGCAAGGCGCCGAGGACATCAGCCACTTCGGCGGCTGGCGCGCCTATCTGCAGAGCAAGCAATAGCCGGGAATCAACAGGTGCGTATAACGCGGCTAGGAGCGGCCGCCCCGTCGCGCAGCAAACTGTGTAGGAGCCAGGGGGACGCCTAGTCCTTGCTGCGGTTCGGCGCTCCGACGATGCTTTTGCATCTGCAAGGATCGCCAGCAAGCTGGCTCCTACAAAGGCTCGGCGCTGATTTAATTTCTATATATAAAACAACGAGCTATTTTTAGTTTGATAAGAACAAGGGGGGACGCCTGGTTCTTGCTGGCGATCCAGCGGCCTCGGCAGTCGCTGGCTCCTGCACATACCCCACAGGCAGAAGCGCAGCTGCCGAGATACCCAGCCACTATCGTCTAACCTTGCCAGCGGTGACGCCATGCCAATTGCACGCTAGCATGACGTTCTCACACTCCGAGCAGGCCCCTGCATGCCGTCCGCACTCTCGACAACCAGTCAACGCCCCCTGGTCCTGTTGCTATTGGTATTGCTCGGCTGTGGTTTTCTCGCGACCTCGCTCGCCAGTTACTACGCCGCGCTCGATACAATCCGCGACAACATCGTCAACACCGAACTGCCGCTGACCTCGGACAATGTCTATTCCGAAATCCAGAAAGATCTGGTCACCCCGGTGCTGATCTCCTCGATGATGGCCCGCGATACGTTCGTCCGCGACTGGGTAATCAGCGGCGAACAGGACGTCGCCCAGATGACCCGCTACCTGCGCGAGGTGCAGGAACACTACGGCGCCGTCACCAGCTTTTTCGTCTCCGACAAGACCCACACTTACTATCAAGCCAAGGGCGTTCTCAAGCGTGTCGACCCACAGGAGGCGCGCGACAGCTGGTACTTTCGCGTACGCGACATGCAGTCTCCTTACGAAATCAATGTCGATGTCGATATGGCCAACCAGGATCACCTGACCGTCTTCATCAATTACCAAGTTTTCGACTACGACCAGCGTTTTATCGGCGCCACCGGCGTCGGCCTGACCGTGGACGCGGTGGTCAAGCTGATTGATGACTACCAGGCACGCTACGACCGCAGCGTGTACTTCGTCGATACCGACGGCCGCATCGTGCTCACCGGCGCAACGGGCGGGCCGATGGGCGCCAAAGTCGGTCAATCGCTCAGCGAAGTGGCGGGACTGGAAGACCTCCTGGCGAAACTGCCACAGCCGCAAACTGGCGACTTCGAGTACCAGGAACACGGTCGCGGCCACTTTCTCAACGTGCGCTTCATTCCCGAGCTGGATTGGTACCTGTTTGTCGACAAGCACGAAACCGGGGCGCTGGCCGGCATTCGCCAATCGCTGTACCTCAATTTACTGATCTGCCTGGTGGTTACCGCCATCGTGCTGACCCTGGTCCACATTGCCCTGCGTCGTTACCAGGCGCGAATCGCCGCCCTGGCCACCACCGACCAACTAACAGACTTGCTCAACCGCCGCGGCTTCGACCTGCTGGCCAACCAAGCGATACAGGAGGCGCGACGCAATCCCAGTCCGCTCTGCGCCCTGCTGCTCGACCTCGACAGTTTCAAGGACCTCAACGACAACCACGGCCATCTGGCTGGCGACGAAGTGCTGCGCGGTTTCGCCAACAAGTTGCGCGACAACCTGCGCCAGTCCGACATCCTCTGCCGCTGGGGCGGCGAAGAGTTCATCATCCTGCTCAAGGACACCTCGCCCGAGCAGGCGCGCCTGCTGGCCGAGAAAATCCGCCAGCAAACCGAGCAAGCCAGCTTCAGCTACAAGGATGCCAGCCTGCGCATCACCACCAGTATTGGCCTGGCCGAACTGCACCCGGACGACTCGCTCAACGAACTGCTGGCCCGCGCCGACCGCGCCCTGTACCGCGCCAAAAAAACCGGCCGCAACCGCACCTGCGAAGCCAGCGCATGAATCCCAGCCATTGCCCGCGCTGCGGGCAGCAGAACCAGTGCGCCCAGGCCGAATCCGCCACTGCGGTGAGCGACTGCTGGTGTTTCAGCGCAGCTATCGACCCCGAGGCGCTCGACAGCCTGCCGCTCGAGCAGCGTAACCGCGCCTGCCTGTGTCCGATCTGTGCCCGGGGCCTGACACCGCGCAACCCGCCAGGCTAGCCATGCGCCTCGACCGCTTCCTCAGTAACCTGCCGCGCTTTAATCGCCAGGAAGTGCGCCAACTGCTCACCAGTGGCCGCGTGCGCGTGGACGGCCAGGTCTGCCGCGACAGTCACAGCGACGTGCGCGTCTTTAGCCGCGTCGAACTGGATGCCGAGGTGCTACAGGTTGGCAAAGCTGCTCGTTACTTCATGCTGCACAAACCGCCTGGCGTAGTCAGCGCCACCGAGCATCCCGAGCACCGCACC
Source organism: Pseudomonas sp. (assembly GCF_030683065.1). Classification (GTDB taxonomy): domain Bacteria; phylum Pseudomonadota; class Gammaproteobacteria; order Pseudomonadales; family Pseudomonadaceae; genus Aquipseudomonas. The sequence goes on along the minus strand of NZ_JAUXMX010000019.1, from coordinate 23,420 downwards.
GTACTCGACCTGCTCAACGAGCCGGACACCCATGACCTGCACCTGGCTGGGCGCCTCGACCTCAACACCAGTGGCCTGCTGCTGATCACCAACGACGGCCAGTGGTCGCGGCGGGTGACCGCGCCGACCGGCAAGCAGCCCAAGGTCTATCTGGTCGATACCGAGGACCCGATCGACCCCGCCTGCATCGAGGTTTTCGCCTGCGGCCTGTACTTTCGCTTCGAAGATCTGCTGACCCGGCCCGCCGAGTTGCAAATCCTGGCCCCGCGCCAGGCACGCCTGACCCTCTACGAAGGTCGCTACCATCAGGTCAAGCGCATGTTCGGCCACTTCCAGAACAAGGTCGTCGCTTTACACCGCCTCAGCATGGGCACGATCCAGCTCGATGAACGACTCAGCCCCGGTCAATACCGCGCCCTGACGGCCGAAGAAATCGCCGGCTTCGAGATTAACTGACGCCAATTTTGCGATGAGTCACACCCTTAGCACGCTAACCGATAAACGGTAGCGCACTACCCAAAGAAAGCCTTGCCAGCCCTAAAGGCCACTGCTTAAATTCAGGCATAAGGTCTTGATGTGACCAGCCAGTCACAGAGAGCCATCGAAGCGTTCTTTTGGTTACTTGCGCTCTGCGCGAAAGGGTTCCTGCCTGGTAACACGACATCGCTCCAGCCCCTTGAAAAGGCTGGGGCAGATGCTCTATTTCAACCCGTGACTGATTGAAAAATAATTCTTATAAAAACCTCCAGCCTGACATTCGCTTGTCATGTCCAGGCGCTTTGCTATCTGTCCTACTTGCTCGGTAAACGGCCCTGTCCCGTCGCTTGCCACGGTCTATTTGCGCCTGGAGAAACAACATGCCGCCAACCATCGCTGTCGTCGATATTCACGGAACCTACAAGGTTCACACCGAGTTTTACGCAAGCCCCAGCGCCCGCAAGACCATCATTCTGGTTAACGGCTCACTGTCGACCACTGCCGCATTCGCGCAAACGGTCAAATACCTGAATACCCAATTCAACGTGGTGCTCTACGATCAGCCCTACTCCGGCCAATCGAAGCCGCACAATAGCCACAATCAACCGATCACCAAGGAAGACGAAGCAAGCATCTTGCTGGAGCTGATCGAGCACTTTAAAGCCGACTACCTGCAGTCGTTTTCCTGGGGCGGCGTCGCGGCAATGCTGGCCTTGGCGCAACGCCCTGCGCGCATCGAAAAAGCGGTGATCACCTCGTTCTCGCCGCTGCTCAACGAACCGATGCTCGACTACCTGGAAAAAGGCCTGACCAGCCTGCAAGCCGGAGACGGCGTTGGCCTGGGTCACCTGGTCAACAACACCATTGGCAAACACCTACCGTCGCTATTCAAGCGCTTCAACCACCGCCACATCAGCAGCCTGGACGAACACGAATACCGCCAGATGCATGCCCATGTCGACCAAGTCGTACACATGGAGACTCACTGCCGGATGGAATGCCTGTCTGGAATCGATATTCCGGTGCTGTTCGTCAATGGTGAGCGCGACGAGTACACCTCGCCCGAAGACGTGCGCGTGTTCGCCGGACACCTCAGCGAATGCAAATTCGCCATCATCGACAATGCCGGGCACTTCCTGGACATGGAGCACAAAGCCGCGTGGCAGCAAAGCAGCGACGTACTTCTGAGCTTTCTGCAAAGCCAACCGCTGCGCCAAACAGCTTACCGCGCGCCAGCAGACATGCAGCATGCGCTGGCCGTATGAAGCATCCCCAGGCCCATCCGGGCCGAGTCGCAACAAAAAGCACTCGGTTCGGACTTCATTTCAGTCCCGACTTCCGGTATAAAGGCACCCCCAAGCGGGCGTCGTATAATGGCATTACTCCAGCTTCCCAAGCTGATAACGAGGGTTCGATTCCCTTCGCCCGCTCCAGCCTTATCTTTCCACATGCCCACGCATGCAGTGAAAGCCCCTGAAAACCGGCCCTTGAGCCGGTTTTCTTGTTTCTGGACGGCGCTATCAGCCCACCCCCTCTGCGCATTCGCCACGCTCCACGTGCAGCCCAAGCCACCTGCAGAATACTGCCCGCACCGATTTATCCAGGCCCATCCGGCCGTGCCCGCCTGAAAACGGGCGCAGTAGACGAGAGCGTTTCACCCGCCCTCAGCTCTTCAGCCGGTAACCGGTCTTGAAGATCCAGCCCACCGCCAGGACACACAGCAGCAGAAAGCCCAGGATCATCCCCAGGCTGAGTACTACGTTGACGTCGGAAACGCCGTAGAAGCTCCAGCGGAAGGCACTGATCAGGTACACCACCGGATTGAACAGGGTCACTGCCTGCCACACTGGCGGCAGCATGCTGATCGAGTAGAAGCTACCGCCGAGGAAGGTCAGCGGCGTGACGATCAGCGCCGGAACTATCTGCAGTTTCTCCCAGCCATCGGCCCACACGCCGATGATGAAGCCGAACAGGCTGAAGGTCAGCGCGGTGAGCACCAGCAAGGCCAGCATCCAGAACGGGTGGAGAATCTCGAAATCAACGAATAAGCGGGCCGTGACCAGGATCACCAGGCCGAGGATGATTGACTTGGTCGCCGCCGCACCGACATAGCCGACGAGGATCTCCAGATAGGACACCGGCGCCGACAACAGCTCGTAAATGCTCCCGGAATACTTGGGCATATAAATGCCGAACGAGGCGTTGGAGATGCTCTCGGTGAGCAGCGCCAGCATGATCAGCCCCGGCACGATAAAGGCCCCGTAGCTCACCCCCTGAATCTGGGTCATGCTCGAACCAATGGCCGAGCCGAACACCACGAAGTACAGCGAGGTGCTGATCACCGGGGTGGCGATACTCTGTAGCAGGGTGCGCCAAGTGCGTGCCAGCTCGAACAGGTAGATGGCCTTGATGGCATAGAAATTCATGACCGCGCCTCCTGAACGAGACTGACGAAAATATCTTCCAGCGAACGCTGACTGGACTGCAGATCCTTGAAATCAATGCCACGCTGGGCCAGATCCTTAAGCAATTCGGCGATGCCGGTGTGCTCGCCCTGTGCGTCGAAGGTGAACACCAGTGCATGGCCCTCGTCCGTCAATTCCAGGCGGTAGCCGCTCAGCTCGGCGGGAATACTGGCCAGCGGTTGCTGCAGGTGCAGGGTCAGCTGTTTCTTGCCAAGCTTGTGCATCAGCGCCTGTTTGTCCTCGACCAGGATGATCCGCCCCTTGCTGATCACCCCGATGCGGTCAGCCATTTCCTCGGCCTCTTCGATGTAGTGGGTGGTCAGGATGATAGTCACGCCGCGCGCGCGCAGGCCACGAACCATGTTCCACATATCACGGCGCAGCTCGACATCGACCCCGGCGGTGGGTTCATCGAGGAACAGGATCTGCGGCTCGTGGGACAGCGCCTTGGCGATCATCACCCGGCGCTTCATGCCACCAGAAAGCTCGAATATCTTTGCGTCGCGCTTGTCCCACAGCGACAGGTCGCGCAGCAGGCGCTCCAGATAAGCCGGATCAGGCTTCTTGCCGAACAGCCCGCGGCTGAACTTCACCGTCGCCCAAACGGTTTCGAACACATCGCTGACCAGCTCCTGCGGCACCAGGCCGATCTGCGCACGGGCAGCACGGTAGTCCTTGATGATGTCGTGACCACCAACCAGCACCCTGCCACCGCCCGGATTGACGATGCCGCAGATGATACTGATCAGGGTGGTCTTGCCCGCGCCATTGGGGCCGAGCAGGGCGAAAATCTCGCCCTTATGGATGTCCAGATCGATGCATTGCAGCGCCGGATGACCGGAGGCGTAGGTCTTGTTCAGTTGCTGGATGGAAATAACCGGTTGCACGGGAGGGCCTTGCTGGGAAAAAGAAACACAGAGTGGAGGAAAACGCTCACGGGGTGAAGCGCGCGAGACGTGCAACGAGCAGATCGCATTGCGCCCGACGAGCGACTGAGCCACCAGCGCAGCCGGTTTTTGCGGCGCCATCGCCGTGCCTGCATGACAGCCGACAGGGCGTCGCCTACGCCCGAGCCACGGCAACCCGGCTCGCCGACGATTGCCGACAGCAAGGCCACGTGCACCTAAGTACCCGGAACCTACGAGCGGAATGTTTAATCGGACTACCCAAATTGAGGAGCTGAGCGCACATCACCAGAAGCAGGCCGATGTTTCAGCGCCTGCATAGTGCCTAAGCGCTTGATCGTGCGCGAAAAAACTCTCATCCCAGGGTTGACAGAAAAGCCCTGACCCAGAATAATGCGCGCCACATCGGCTACGTAGCTCAGCTGGTTAGAGCATAGCATTCATAATGCTGGGGTCCGGGGTTCAAGTCCCTGCGTAGCCACCAAACAAAACAAGGGTTTAGCGAAAGCTAAGCCCTTTTTTGTTTTCCGGGCAGACTACAAACAGACTAAATCCCGACTACACGCCCATTTCCCCCGCCGCACCCATGAGCCAGAAGAGGCTCAATCTCATGCTCTATTTCTTCGCCATTGGCGGCAAAGGTCGTAGCCAGTGCGTATTCGGCTTGCAGGTTCATCCAGAACTAGCAGTCGTGTCGAAGTAGCGACCCAAACGAATGGCGATGCCCGCAGCAGTGCCACGGCGCTCACTAGCGATTTGGTTAACATTCGACGCAGCCCGCGTAGGCCCGGCGCGATGTCCGGCGACACCCGAGTTCTTCGCGGCGCATCTCGCCGGATCAATGCGCACACTGCGCAAGCCGCAAAAGGACGACGGCCTTAGTACTTCTCGGCAAGCACAGGCGCCACCTCGAAACACATGCGCCAGCCCTCGTTATTGATCCCAAAGCGACCAATGGAGACGGCCCTGTCGGGGTATATCAACTGGAACCGCTCACACAGTGTCGCGGCAACTGCGTGCTTTATTTCTTGAGTGCGGTCTGCTGCGGCTACGTCGACATTCACGAAGCGGCTATGCGGCCCTTCGTTTGCATCAGGATCTGGCAGGCGACTCAGCGGCATCAACTCATCCGCGTATTCCTGTGCTGTTTTGCTCACGGCGCATCTCCTGTCTAAAGCCTTAATGATCGTTGACGACTGATGCACGACCTGTCGCGAGTGGCACAAGCTGGCGCATCAAGGACACTCCATGGGCCGGGCAAGTTCCCAGTAACACCCTGATTTTACGCCAACAATTGGATTGGCGGAGGGCTAGGTTTGGCCCAAGTACTGGCCGCAAGTGCGAACTAACGGGTTTGTGCTTAGGTACGGTGGAAATATCGAGCGCTGCCTTGAGACCGACTCCCGCCGTTGGTGGCAAGGGGGCGCCATGTGAAGGTGCCATGAGCCGCGCTATGTGTTACGCCCTCCGCGGCCTAAAACCGCACAGAGGCCAACCGAATACAGTCAGCGCGGTTAATCGCGTCAGCATGATCGCTGTGGGTGATAATGCTCCGCCACATTGTCCCCCACTCAACAAGCACTCAACATAGGAACCCTGCGAAGATGATGTTCGAGATCAGGCAATTGAATCCCGAGAAGTACCGCCAGCAAACACGCCGTAGCACCCTGATCATTGCGCTGATTTTTGTGCTGTTGGGCATGCTGCTGTCTAGCATTGCCGTGCTGTTGTTCGGTGAACCCGGTGGCGATAATTTTCGGTTGAATCTGGGCGGCATCATTGCCGGACTGCTGCTGACGATAGCGCTGGTGCGCCTGAAGTTCTGGCAGCAGCCCTGGATGGCCCCGGCCGTCTATGGCTGGCAACTCAAGCGCAAGCTGATGAGCATCACTAACGTCATGCACCATGTCACTGCCGGCGTAGCGGCTCACGATCAGACCGCGATGAAGCTGTTGCGCTTCTATCACCTGGGCCTGACCCAAATGCACCAGTTGGACGCTAACTCCAGCGCCCTCAGCCAGGTCATCGCGGAGATCAACCGGCATAAGGCCTCGATGGAGAACTTGAGCATGGAGACCGAACAGAACCAGATGAACCCAGACTGGCTGGCGGCAGTGAAGAAGATCGACCCTGGCAAATAAATCGACCACTGCCGCGCGAGCATTGGCGCCGCGACGAAGCACAGTTGGACATGCCATGGGTACCGCGTCGCGGAGCGGCATAGCAATGGCTCCAGCAAGAGCCATTGCCCGGCGGTATAACGGCAGATAGCGCTAGCGGACTACGCCGTTTTCGTGGGTTCGCCAGCCACCGCGCGCTTGCCGCCCATTTGCGTGCCCAACAGCAAACCGGCAAAAATCAGCCCACCGCCCAGCCAGTGAAACGCCTGCAAGCCCTCACCCAGCAGCAACCAGCCAAGTATGGCGGTGAATACCGGCATCAGGTAATTGGACAGCGCCGCTTTGGCCGCACCGAGTACACGCACGCCGTGATTCCAGGCGAGGTAGGCAACCAGTGAGGCGAATACCGCCGTATAGGCGATGGCGCCTAGGTTGCTTGGGGTCACAACGAAACGGGCACCCTGGCTGAGCTCATAGAGGTAGAACGGCAGGATCAGCGGTACACCGAGCAGCATCAGTACGCCGAGCAGGGCCAGAGCCGGGATCGGCATCAGGTACGTGGCCCAGCGCCGCAGCAGCAGGGAATACAGCGCCCAGTCGGCCACGGCCAGGAGCATGATCAGGTCGCCGCGGTTGAACGACAGCGCGGTCAGGGTCGCCCAGCTACCCTGGGTGATCAGCACCAGCAAGCCGACGGCCGCCAGGCCCATGCCCCACCAGGCGCGGCGCTGTGGCCATTCGCCGAGCAGCAGGCCGGCACCGATAAAGGTCATCAGCGGCAGGCAGGTGTTGACCAGGGTGATGTTGATTGCGGCGGTGGTCTGCGCGGCACTGTAGAGCATCGAGTTGTAGCCGGCGATGCCAAGTCCGCCGAGCACCAGCAGGCGCCAGCCAGCCGCACGCAATGCGCAGCGATGGCGCCACAACGGCGCCAGCACGAACGGCAACAACAGGCTCAGGGCCAGACACCAGCGCCAGAACGACAGTGCGAATGGCGGGATCTCGCCGGCGAAGGCACGCGCCACCAGGGCGTTGCCCGACCAGCAGAGTACGGCCAGCAGCAGGCCGAGCATGGCCAGAGTGCGTGAGCTATTGACCACCTCAGTTTTCGCCGAACGGACGCAGACGGTATTGCGGCGGCAGCTGCTCGATACCGCTGACGGTGACGTTGAGGTTCTTCCAGCGGCCATCCTTGATGCCGTAGATACAGCCGTGCACCGACAAGTCCTGACCCCGGTGCCAAGCGTTCTGCACGATGGTCGTGTGACTGACGTTGGCCACCTGCTGAATCACATTAAGTTCACACAAACGGTCGACCTGCTCCTCCTCGCTCGGCAACTTAGCCAGGTGGTCGCGGTGCTCGTAATACAAATCGCGGATGGTCCGCAGCCAGCCGTCGATCAGGCCGAACTGGGTATCCTGCATGGAGGCCCGCACACCGCCGCAGCCATAGTGGCCGGTGACCAGGATGTGTTTGACTTTGAGCACATCGACCGCGTACTGAATCACCGACAGGCAATTGAGGTCGGTGTGCAGCACCACGTTGGCGACGTTGCGATGCACGAACAGATCACCCGGCAACAGGCCGACGATCTCGTTGGCTGGCACCCGCGCATCCGAGCAACCGATCCACAGGTATTCCGGTGCCTGCTGGCGGGCCAGCTTGGCGAAAAATGCGGGGTCCTGCTGGGTGATAGCCTCGGCCCACCGTTCGTTGTTGTCGAAGAGGTGTTGTAAGTCACTCATGCCATCGGCTCCCTGGAGTATCGATGCGCACCATACGGAGCGCGTGTGGCCTTTGACAAGCCACTTTGCGCTGCAGTCACAGTCAGCACCGCTCCGCCGCCCTTAGGAAACCCTGAGTTCGACAGCCCGTAAGCGTGGTGAGGAGCGCCCCTGGACAGCATCCGGGCGACGGCTACTGCGCTCAGTCGAGCAGCGTGCAGGCCATTACCAGCGCATCTTCGCGACCACCTGTGGATGGGTAGTAGTCGCGACGCCGGCCGATTTCATTGAAACCGTAACGCTCGTACAGGCGATATGCTACCTGGTTGCTGGCACGCACTTCGAGGAAGCATTCGCCCGCTTTGAGTTCCATGGCGCGCTGCATCAAGCGCTCCAGCAGCAACAGGCCGAAACCACGGCCCTGGCTCTCCGGTTTTACGGTGATATTGAGCAGATGAGCTTCGTCGATGATGACGTTAATCACCCCGTGGCCGACCTGCTGCAGACCGTCGAACATCACCCAGCAATCGTAGGACTTGAGGCTGTCGAGGAAGATGCCACGGGACCAGGGGTGACTGAATGCGGCGCACTCGATGCTCAGTACCGCCTCGATATCCGCCTCGGTCATCGGGCGGAAAGAAATCGTTTCACTCATTCAGATTGGCTCAATAGACGGTGGGATGCTGGGCGACGCGGTCCGAACCAGGCGACTCTGAACGCGCTCAAGAGGCAGCCAGCCAGCGTTGCCGTACCCGGCGCATGGCGTGCCACAGCTCAGCCTTGCGTGCGGGCTCGTCCATCAGCAGCTCCAGCCCCGGCAGCGCCCAGGCAGCACCCAGGCCTTCGACCTGCAACTCACGGGTGTAGGCCTCGGCATTGGCATCGCCAGCAAAACGGATAGCCGGCAAGCCCACTAGCCACAGGCAGCGGCAGGGGGGCTGTTGTTCAAGGCGCGCAGAGATAAAGCTCTGTACATAATCCAACGCTGCCTGCGGCCCCTGATCCATGCTGCCGCGCGCTAGCAATGGCCAACGTACCGGCTCACCGACCAATTGCGGGCTGTCTGGCAGGCCGGCGGCGCGCAGCAAATCCTTGAGTAGCAGGTAAGCCGGATCGCGACCCTGCAAGGGCTCACCGGTAGGCAACTCGACCAGCAAGGCGCAGTCGCCGGCACGCAATAGCTGTAGGGCGAAACGCGGCGTAGGTGCAGCCACCGGCTTGGCCACTCCAGGCGTCTCGGCCTCAGCGTTGATATCCACTTTGGCGCTACGGGCCGTGACGACAGGTCGCGGCACCTCGATCTTTGGCCGTTCGAGGTGCGGCTCAGGCCTGCTCGACGTCGCGGTGGGTAACGCGGCAGGTGGCTGGGCCGCGACGGGCACCTCCGGCTCTGCTGGCTGCAGCACCTGCGGGCGAGAGGGTGCTGCGAAAGGCAGCTCCACGCGGGGCAGCCAACTAGCCACCTGCATGGCACTCAGGTAAGCGCGACGCCGCAGCTCCTCAATCAAACGTCAGCCACCTGCGGGTGCGCCTTATGCCCAGCCTGCATCAGGTTCAGGGCATTGATATAGGCCTTGGCCGATGCCACCAGAATGTCGGTATCGGCACCATTGCCGTTGACGATGCGCCCGGCTTTTTCCAGGCGCACGGTGACTTCGCCCTGGGAGTCGGTGCCCTCGGTAATGGCGTTGACCGAGTACAGCTGCAGACTGGCCTGCGAACTGGCAATCGACTCGATGGCTTTAAAGGTCGCGTCAACCGGCCCGGAGCCCTGTGCGGCGGCACTGCGCTCCTGACCATCGACGCTGACCACGATCTGCGCCTGCGGCACTTCACCAGTCTTGCTCGCCACTTCCAGGCTCAGCAGTTTGAAGTGCTCGGGCGCTTCGGCGCTCAGGCTGTCTGAAACCAACGCTTGCAAGTCTTCGTCGAAAATTTCGTGCTTCTTGTCGGCCAGGTCTTTGAAGCGGGCAAACGCGGCATTCAGTTCGCCCTCGCCAGCCAGGACGATACCCAGCTCCTCCAGCCGCGCGCGGAACGCCGCGCGCCCAGAGTGCTTGCCCATGACCATCTTGTTGGCATTCCAGCCAACTGATTCGGCAGACATGATCTCGTAGGTTTCACGGTGTTTGAGCACGCCATCCTGGTGAATACCCGATTCATGGGCGAAGGCGTTGGCGCCGACAATCGCCTTGTTCGGCTGCACCGGAAAACCGGTGATACCGGAAACCATGCGCGAGGTGCTGAGGATGTGCGGGGTGTCGATGCGGGTGTGCACGCCGAGCAGGTCTTCACGGGTTTTAATCGCCATGACGATCTCTTCCAGCGCGGCGTTACCAGCACGCTCACCGAGGCCATTGATGGTGCACTCCACTTGTCGAGCGCCGGCCACCACAGCGGCCAGGGAGTTGGCTACAGCCAGGCCCAGGTCATTGTGGCAATGCACCGAAAATACCGCCTTGTCGGCATTGGGTACGCGATTGAGCAGCTGACGAATCATCTCCGCATACTGGTGCGGGATCGCATAGCCCACGGTATCCGGAATATTGATGGTGCGCGCACCGGCATTGATCGCCGCCTCGACAATCCGGCAGAGAAAATCGATCTCCGAACGCCCGGCATCTTCGCAGGAGAACTCCACATCGCTGCACAGGTTGCGCGCGCGCTTGACCGCATGCACCGCCTGCTCGACCACCTGATCCGGCTGCATGCGCAGCTTGTACTGCATGTGGATCGGGCTGGTGGCGATAAAGGTATGAATGCGCCCGGAGTTGGCGCCTTTGAGTGCCTCTGCGGCTCGGTCGATGTCACCATCGAGGGCGCGCGACAGGCTGCACACGGTGCTGTCCTTGATATTGTCGGCAATCGCCTTGACGGCGGCGAAGTCACCCGGGCTGGCAATGGCAAAACCCGCCTCGATCACATCGACGCGCAAGCGCTCCAAGGCCTTGGCGATGCGCAGCTTTTCTTCGCCGGTCATGGACGCGCCAGGGCTCTGCTCGCCATCACGCAGGGTGGTATCGAAAATAATGACGCGGTCGTTGCTGCTCATGCTGGTTTCCTCACGGATGCGCAGATGCACACGCCCAACGCAGGGGCGCATATCTATATACCGTGATTGTCGCGTGAAATGCGCCGGGCGGGAAGCGTGACGCGCATCGATGCCGCGTCGCGGCTAAAGCGGGATGCAGGTTTGATCGCACAAGCCTGCACGTAGGCTGGATGTCGCTCTTTACATCCACCAGCAACAGGCAACGGTGGATGTTCACCAGAAAGCAAAACGCCCGCCGAGATGGCGGGCGTTGGGCATTCGTAGGATGGGTTGAGCGCAGCGATACCCATCAAGGGATCGCCGCCAGCTATGCGATGGGTATCGCAGGCTCAACCCATCCTACGTTCTAAGCATCATCGCGGCCAAAGCCCCTCCCACGAAGCCGGAAACAAAACGCCCGCCAAAATGGCAGGCGTTGGGCCGATCGAGCGCGCTAGAGCCAGGCTAGGCGCAACGACCAACGGGAGTAACAGCCGCAGGCTGACCCGTAGGGTGAGCGCCAGCGAATAAAGTGCGCGAGGACGCGGAGTTTACTGCTGTAAATGAGCATCCGAGCGCACTTTCAACAACGCCTGGCCGACGCGCAGCCGATCAGAGGGTTTGATCCCAGGGGCGGTCGCCGTTGGCGTCCTTGATCCGGGTGGGCAGACCCATGACATCGAGCAGCTTGAGGAACGGCTCAGCCGGCAGCTGTTCGACGTTGGCCATGTGCGCCACGTCCCAGTCACCACGGGCAACCAGCAAGGCAGCCGCGACCGGCGGCACACCGGCGGTGTAGGAAATACCCTGGCTGTCGGTCTCGGCATAGGCATCAGCGTGGTCGGCGATGTTGTAGATAAACAGCTCGACCGGCTTGCCGTCCTTAGTGCCCTTGACCAGATCACCAATACAGGTCTTGCCGCTGTAGCCCGGCGCCAGCGAGGCCGGATCAGGCAGCACGGCCTTGACCACTTTCAGCGGCACCACGTCGAGGCCTTCGGCGGTTTTCACCGGCTGCTCGGAAAGCAGGCCTAGATTGTTCAGCACGGTGAACACGTTGATGTAGTGCTCGCCGAAGCTCATCCAGAAACGCACATTGGGCACGTTCAGGTGCTTGGACAGGGAATGCACTTCGTCATGCCCGGTCAGGTACAGATTCTGCTCGCCAACCACCGGCAGGTCGTCGGTGCGCTTGACCTCGAACATGCTGTTGCTGGTCCACTGATTGCTCTGCCAGCTCCAGACTTGACCGGTGAACTCACGGAAATTGATTTCCGGATCAAAATTGGTGGCGAAGTACTTGCCATGGGAACCGGCGTTGACGTCGAGGATATCGATCGACTCGATCTGGTCAAAGTACTCTTGCTGAGCCAATGCAGCGTAGGCATTGACCACACCCGGATCGAAACCGACACCGAGGATGGCGGTCACGCCTTTCTCCTGGCACTCGGCCAGGTGCTTCCACTCATAGTTACCGTACCAAGGTGGCGTTTCGCAGACCTTGCCCGGCTCTTCGTGAATGGCGGTGTCGAGGTAAGCCACGCCAGTATCCATGCAGGCGCGCAGCACCGACATGTTGAGGAAAGACGACCCCACATTGATGACGATCTGCGATTCGGTTTCGCGGATCAGCGTCTTGGTTGCGTCTACATCCATGGCATCCAAGGCATAGGCCTTGATCTCAGCCGGCTGCTTGAGACTGCCCTTGGCCTTAACGCTGTCGATGATGGCCTGGCATTTGGAGATGTTGCGCGACGCGATAGCAATCCGACCGAGTTCGTCGTTGTGCTGCGCGCACTTGTGGGCCACCACCTTGGCGACACCTCCTGCACCAATGATCAGAACATTCTTCTTCAATTTCTGTGTACCTCCTGTAACCGCCGGCCTTCAGGAAAGGCTGGACAGGTAATCATCAAAGCCAAATTCGCGAACCACCTCGACGCTGCCGTCGAGTTGTTTCACTACGATGGACGGCATTTTCAGGCCGTTGAACCAGTTTTTCTTGACCATGGTGTAACCCGCTGCGTCGATAAACGACAGCCGATCGCCGATAGTCAGCGGACGATCAAATTTGTACTCGCCGAAGATATCCCCTGCCAGGCATGACTTGCCGCACACCATGTAGGTGTACTCACCATTGCAGGGCTCCATCTTGGCATCGAGCCGGTAGATCAACAGATCGAGCATGTGCGCTTCGATGGAACTGTCGACCACGGCCAGGTGTTTGCCGTTGTAGAGCGTGTCAAGCACCGTGACTTCCAGCGAGGAGCTCAGGGTGATGGCTGCCTCACCCGGTTCCAGGTAGACCTGCACGCCGAAGCGCTCGGAGAAGGCCTTGAGCCGCGCGCAGAACTGATCCAGCGGGTAGTCGTCGCCGGTGAAATGAATGCCGCCACCGAGGCTGACCCACTCGACCTGCTCAAGCAGGTGGCCAAAGCGCTCTTCGATGGTGGTCAACATCTGGTCGAACAGCTCGAAGCTGTCGTTCTCACAGTTGTTGTGAAACATAAAGCCGCTGACCTGATCCATCACCGTGGCGATCTTTTCCGGGTCCCACTCGCCCAGGCGGCTGAATGGACGTGCCGGGTCGGCCAGCAGGTAGTCGGAACTGCTCACCTGCGGGTTGACTCGCAGACCGCGCACCTTGCCGGCGGACGCTTCGGCGAAACGCTCGAGCTGGCCTATGGAATTGAAGATGATCTTGTCGCTGTTGGCGAGCATCTCGTCAATTTCATCATCGGCCCAGGCCACGCTGTAGGCGTGGGTTTCACCGACAAACTTCTGCCGACCGAGCTTAAGCTCATACAGCGACGACGAGGTGGTGCCGTCCATGTATTGCTGCATCAGGTCGAACACCGACCAGGTGGCGAAGCACTTGAGTGCCAGCAGCGCCTTGGCGCCGGACTGCTCGCGCACATAGGCAATCTTCTGCAGATTAACCAGCAGCTTTTGCTTGTCGATGAGGTAGTACGGCGTCTTGATCATCTATGTGCCTATACAAGGTCAACCGGCAGGAAATCAGCAAAGCCGACCCCTCCCCAAAAAGTGGAGGCGAATTGTGCCGATAACCGGCGCATATCGAAAGAGCAATGGGGATATTTCGTCTGACTACCGACCGTTGGCGACGCTTTATCGCAAGCGATGCGGGGCTTGCTGAACGGCTCGACGGGCTCGGGGCATGATGATCACGTGCCGAGCCCGCAGCAAAACAGGTGACGCGGCCGTACCTGCGTTAAATACGGCATAGGCAACCCATGGGGCTTTTCAACGGCCCGCTAAAGATAAACAGCCTGAATGACAAAAATATGACTGACTGGACACAAAGCGCCTCCGATCAGTTCAGGCTCAATCGATTGCCGGCCGATGCAGTACAATCGGCGTTTTTCCCCAGATTGAGCGACCGGCCTTCGATGATCGATCCCAAGCGCGTACTGCGCGCCCTTGCCGAACACTGGACGCTACTCGAGCCGCTCTGCGAACGCTTCGATAGCGGCACCCTGAGCTTGGTTGAGCTGCGCAAACAGCTGTCGGCACAATTGCCGGAAAGCACGCCCGTGGACATTACCGCCCTGCTCGACCAGTGGATCCGCCTGGATATCCTGGTGCCAGAGGCCAAGAGCCCCAACCGCTTTGAGCTGAACGCACAGATCCACGACTTCCTCGCCTACCTGCGCCGCGAACACCGCCTGGGGCTGTGCCTGGAGATCGAGGCCTATTTACGCCACCTCGAACGCCTGGCCGGCTATATCAAGGATGCTTTCGAGGTGCGCGACGCCGCCGACCTGGCGCGTCAGCTGCGCTTGCTCGATATGCGTGTGCGCGATGTATTGAAGAAACTGGCCAACGACGAACAGGCCCTGGTCGCCGTGGCCGAACGGGCCAAGACCAGCGACCGGCAGATCCCGCTGCGCCAGCGTTACGCCGAGGTGCTGGCGACTTGGGACGAATACGTCGAACCGATGATCCAACTGGTCGCCGCCGACGGCGCCTTCGAGCAGGGCGTCAACCGCGTCGAGCACGTGCTGCTGCGCCTGCTCGGCGAACAGCAGCGCCTAGGCCAGCTGGTCGACGACGACCTGCTGCTGCGCACCCACGCGCGCATCCTGGAAATGCAGACCACCGCCCAACTGACCCTGCGCCGCGCCCGCGAGCTGCTACTGCCACTGCGCGAAGAAGCGCGTCGGCACAACGCCGTCACCCGCGGCGCGGCCCTGGCCCTGGCAGCGATCCGCCGCAAAGGCCTGGATGCCGTACCTCAGGCATCCTTGCCGTTGTTCAGTCGTCCGCAGAGCACCTTTCTCGGCACGGCGTCACAGGTCGAGGCTTACGTTTACGCCCTGGCTCGCTTCGAACCGAAGCCGGCGCAATTCCCCAAGGCCAGCACAACGCGCAAGGGTGAAGTACCGCGCGCGCCACGCACCGCCCGGGAAATGATCGAGCGCTGCGAACAGGCGTTACCGTTACCGGATCTGATGACGTGGCTGCTGGAGCAGGAAGCGGACGGTGCAACCGACGAACTGCTGTACTGGTTCTCGCGCCTGTCGCGCGATCCCCGCTTCCAACGCGAACGCCTGGAGCGCCGCGATTACCTGACCGCCGAGCACCAGGTCAGCCTGAGCTCCTTTGCCTTGCTCAGATCACCAGCCGGCCCGTAGCGTGCGCACCACCCACGAATCCACGGTGCGCACCGCGCACCCTACGCATAACGCGCTCAATGGATCGCCATGAATATTGACCTGAAAGAACTGACCCAACTGGCCCCGATCTTCCGCGAGCTGTTCAAGGGCTATCACGTCAGCCGCCGCGACCCGGAGCTGTATGCCCAGCTGTCCAACCAGCAGGATCAGTACCGCGCATTGTTCAAGGCGCTCGGCTATGAGCTGGTCTGCGACAGTCGCGGCTTCTACTATTTCGTTCCCGAGCAGATGGGCGCCCATGTCAACAAGACCGCCCAACGCCTGGCACTGTTCACCTTTATCCTCGTTGAACATTTAGCGGATCAGGGTCGCGACCCGCTGGCCGTACTCGATGGCGGCAGCATCGGCCGTGACGAGCTGCCGGCACTGCTGGAAAAATACCGCGACCTGTTTCTCCAGGCCGAAGTCACCAGCGTCGAGGAACTGGAAGAAAAAGTCATGCGCCGCCTGAACCAACTGGGCTTTGCCGGCGAAGAAAACGGCATCTACCGCTTCCTCGCGCCCATGCACCGCTTCCTCGATGTCTGCCTGAGCGTGCAGCAGGATCGCGACCTGGCTGCCACCCTGCACAGCGCCCAGCCATTGCCAACCCCTGCGCTACTGGACGATGAAACCGAAGACGAGATCATCAGCCTCGCCGAGGACGAGCTTGAAGAAGATGCCCTGGCTCGTGCCATGGCCGACGAACGCGCCTTACAGGAGATAGACGCATGAGCCAGGAACGCTATGGCATCCGCCGCTTCGCCCTGTTGAACACCGCCGGCTACAGCCTTGGTCTGTTCCCGCTGGAAAACCCGCTGTCGGTTTACGGGGCCAACAACCTGGGTAAATCCGCCTCGATCAACGCCCTGCAGTTTCCCATCCTGGCGCGCATGTCCGACATGAGCTTCGGCAAGTACAGCCTGGAGCAGTCGCGCAAGTTCTACTTCGCTAGCGACACCAGCTACATCCTGGTCGAAGTCGTCCTGCCCCACGGCCCACATGTGATCGGCGTGGCCGGGCGTGGCCCAGGCGGCGGTTTTGGTCACCAATTCTTTGCCTACCAAGGCGTGCTGGATCTGGCCCACTACCAGAAGGACGGCACTTGCCTGCGCCAACGCGAGCTGTTCAACGCCCTGGAACGCGAAGGCATCAAGGCCTTTGAACTGAAACCCGAAGAGCTGCGCCGTTTGCTGGTCGGCGGGCACACCTCGATTCCGCTAGACCTGACTCTGATCCCGCTACGCTCCACCAGCGAACAGAGCCTGAAGACCTTCCGCGCGCTGTTCATCAACCTGCTGCATATGCGTGAAATCACCGCCGCCAAGCTCAAGCAGCTGTTCCTCGATGCCTTCGAACACAGCCTGCGTTCGGGTAGCGTCGACTATATCGCCGCTACTGAAGAAGCGTTCCGCGATGTACGCCGCATGGAAAACGATTATCAGGCCCTGGTAACCGCCGGCCCGCTGATCGAGGCCCTGGCCGCTGGTGTCGCCCAGCGCGAACAATTGCGCGGCAAATTGCATCGCATTTCGCCATTGCTCGACTCGCTGCTCGGTACCTGGCAGGACTATGCCGGGGCGCGCAAGGATGAGCTGGTGATCCAGGCCGAACATTACCGCAGCGAACAGGACGGCTTGCAGCACGAGCAGCGCGGCGACACTGCAGAGCTGATGCGCATGGAGCGCGAGATCAGCGAAATCCAACGCTGGCTCGGCGAGCTCTCGGTGTTAAAAAACCGTTTTGCCCTGGTCAGCGATGTGCAGATGCTGGAAGCGCAACTGCTCGCCGCCAAGGACGCTCACGACGAACTGGCCGGCGCTCTGGCGCAGTCGCGGCAGTTCTCCAACGAAGACCTCGACGAGCGCCTGCGCGACCTGGACAAACGCCTCAAATCGGTCAAGCAGCAGCTCGAGTACGCCGACAACAACAGCTACTCGCGCCTGCGCGAAGAGTTCAGCCAAGCCGACGTCGACCGCCTGATGCGCCTGTTTAACGGCCAGCTGTTCAGCCTGCCGTTGGGTGAAAAAGGCATTCAGGTCAGCGATGGCGATGCCTGGGTGAAATCCCTGGAAACTGTGCTGAATGGTTTCAACGGCGAGCGCTTCGAAGTGCCCGGCCTATCCATCGACCTCTCGCATATCGAGCCTCCGGCCCTGCAGGCCTTGGCCGACCGCGCCGCCTTGCGCGACCAGAAAGACCGCCTCGAACGCGAATACAAGCAACTGAAAACCCAGCAGGCAGTAGCCGTCGACCGCACCGCCAGCAAGGCGCAGTCCGAACAGTACTACCAGGCCGTGCTGGACGCGCAGAAAGCCCTGGAAGACTTCCGCCGCAGCCAGACCCTGGCGGTGGAAGAAGACGCCAAGCTGGAGCAGCTGGCGCAACTGGAAGCGGCGCAGGACGAGCTCAAGCGCAGCAGCGATGCCTTTACCGAGCGGGTACAGCAACTGTCCGCCAAGCTGCAGCTTATCGGCCGCCAGCTGGCTGACCTGGAAGCCAAGCAGCGCACCCTGGAAGACGCCCTGCGCCGCCGCCAGCTGCTGCCGGCCGACATGCCTTTCGGCATGCCTTTCACCGACCCGCTGGACGACTCGCTGGATAACCTGCTGCCCCTGCTCAACGACTATCAGGATGCCTGGCAAGGCTTGCAACGAATCGACGGCCAAATCGAAGCTCTTTATGCCCAGGTACGCCTGAAAGGCGTGGCCAAGTTCGACAGCGAAGACGACGTCGAACGCCGCTTGCACCTGCTGGTCAACGCCTACGCCCACCGCCAGGACGAAGCCTTGACCTTGACCAAGGCGCGGCGTGCCGCCGTCACCGATATCGCCCGTACCCTGCGCAATATCCGCAGCGACTACGACAACCTGGAACACCAACTGGCGCTGTTCAACCGCGAGATCAACAAGCGTCAGGTCTCCAACCTGGAAAGCTTCCGCATCGTTCTGGCGCCAAACAAGGAGGCACTCAAGCATATCGACCAGATCATCCACAGCGCCGGCCAGTACGAACAAGGCGAGACCCTCTCGGTATTCGACCTGCAGCAGAGCAGCAACCAGGACAGCAAGAACGAGGAGGCCAAGGAATACCTGGCGCGCCTGGTAGCCGCCAACCATAACCAACTGGGCTTGAAGGATCTGTTCGAGCTGGCCTTCGAGATTACCAAGGTGCATGGCCAACCAGTGATCCACACCGACATCGATGGCGCGGCCTCCAACGGCACCACTATGACCATCAAGGCGCTGACCAACATGTACTTGCTGCTGCACCTGATGGACCGCGACCAAGCCGGGCGCATCCGCCTGCCGTACTACCTGGATGAGGCGGCGGATATTGACGAGAAAAACCAGCAGGCGCTGATCGAAACCAGCCTGCAACTGGGCTTCGTGCCGATCCTGGCCTCGGTCAAGCCGCAAGTCTCGGCTCATGTGGCCATCGACCTGGAAGGCGGCAGCGGGCCGAACGGGATCTATATCGATGAGACTGATTGGAAATACATCCAGCGCCGGGAGACCAGCAAAACGACCACTGAAGCGGTCAAGGCCCACGAGCTGGCCTGATCCATCCGCTAGAAACGACAAGGGCCGCGATTGCGGCCCTTGTCGTAAGTGGTTATTTCGGCAAAGCGATTTTCGGTGACCAGCGCAGCCACTCTTCCTGCGGCTCGTCAAACAGAGCAAAAGTCTGCCCCTGCATGGCCTGCGTACCCAGAGGTTGTTGCTCCGGTGTGGCGAATGCCACGCCACCCTCAATCAGGGTTTCCAGGGATTCGCTGCGCACTTTCACGCCCTTGAACAAACCGGCCTCGACACCAATTCCGGAGCTATTCCAGAACCGGCTGCCGGTACGTACCAGGCCGGCATAACGCGGCTCGACCAGCAGATGGATCAACACCCGATCTGCGGTCGGCCCGAGCTCATAGCCAGTCACCTTGCCCACCGGCACTTCGCGGTATGTCACCGGCACCCCGGCCTTCAGCGAGCTACGCCGCGTGGTGCTGAGCACCAGACGCAAGCCTGGCTCGTTCACAGCCTGGCTTGGCGGCTCGGCTAGCGCAACGAAATGAGTCTGCCTGGCCCCCACCCTATTCGCCGGCTGCACCTCCAGGTACTGGCCACTGACCAGGGTTTCCAGGTTAGCGGCACCCGCCAGACTCAACTGCGGCTTGACCACCCAGAACTGCGTGCCGAGACGAACGATTTGCTCAACCGCCAGGGTCACCCGGGCATGCAGGATTATCGCTTGCAGATCGTCACTAAGCTGGATGCGCTCGACAGTACCGACGTCTAACCCCTTGTAGCGAATTGCCGTACCCGGGCTCAGGCCGTCGCCACGTTCCAGTTGAATGGTAATTGCCACACCGCTCTGGATCGCACGATCACGGTCACCATACAGGTCGAAACGCTGCACCTTCCCGGCGACAAGTGGCGCCTGCAAGTTCTCGGTCTCAAACGCGATCCCCCCTGAAAGCAGGGTTTGCAGCGACTCGCTTTTCACCTCGACCCCAGACAGACCGCCCTTTAAGGTAATCCCACTGGCGTTCCAGAATCGCGTGCTGCTATTTACCAAGCGTGTGTACTCCGGTTCGATATGTACACCGAACACCACCTGCTGGCTGTTGCGCGTCAGCTGCACACTCTGTACCGAGCCAACCTTAAGTTGCCGATAGAGAATCGGGCTGCCCACGTCCAGCGAGCCGCGGCTGTCGCTGAACAACACCAAATGCAGGCCCGGTGCATCCAGGTTCAACGGCGGAGCCTTGGGACGCGCTGAAAAATCACGCTTGGCTACAGCGCCTTTCTCGCCTGGGCGCACGGCAATATAGTTGCCTTTGACCAGCGCTTCGATACCGGTGATGCCGGCAAGAGAAATTGAGGGTTTGACTACCCAGAACTCGGTGCCTTCGACCAGAAAATCTTCTGTACGCGGATCGAGGGTCAACTCGGCCAAGGCACCAGTGAGGTCGTCGTTGACCTTCAGCGCCTTCAAGGTTCCAGCCTGGATACCGTTGTACAGCACCGGCGTGCGCCCGGCTTGCAGGCCTTCGAAGTCGGTCATCTTGACCAGCACCTTGATGCCGGCCTGGGCGCTCTCAAAATCTTCATACAGACGAAACGGAATGCTGGGGTCGGTCGCCGGACTCTGCTTGCGATGCTCCGGCGTGGCAAAGGCAATGCCGCCTGCCACTATGCTGGCCAACGACTCACTGCGCAGCTTGAAGCCGGATAACCCCGCATCGATGCTGATGCCGCTGGCATTCCAGAAACGCGTGTGTTTGCGCACTAAAGCGGCATAGGTCGGCTCGATATAGAGCTTTACCTCGACCGTGGTCTGATCGTCGGCAAGGGCATAGCTTTTCACCCGGCCCACCTGAATTTGTTTGTAGAACACCGGAGTGTCGCGACTCAGCGAACCGAGACGCTCAGCCCTCAGGGTCAGGTGCAACCCAGGTCGATCATCCGATAAGGGCGGAGGCTCGGGCAGTGCCGCAAACTCAAGCGTAGGCTCTCCATCACCAGGACTCACCGCAATGTAATTGCCCGACACCAGGGTCTCCAATCCGGTAATGCCCGCCAGACTCACACTCGGCTTGACCAGCCAGAAACGCGTGTTGCTGCGTAACTGCGATTCAACCTTCTTGCTCATCTCTACGGTAGCGATAACGCCAATGCTTTCAGCACTGTCATCAAGCGTCATCGCCTTGACCTTGCCGATGGCCATGCCCTTGTAGATAACCTCAGTCTTGCCGGCCTGAATGCCTTCCCCGCTTGGAAAAACCACCTGAATGTCGATACCAGCCTGACTGTAGGCACGCCAACCCAGCCAGACACCAATCAGCAAGGCAATCAGCGGCAAGACCCAGATGGCCGACCAGTTTGAAGCAGGACGCGTTCTTGCCCTCGGTAGATCAGTCATGGTCGTCATCCGACTCCGTGTTATCCCAGATCAACCGGGGATCGAAAGTTAAAGCCGCCAGCATCGTCAGAATTACCACACTGGCGAAGGCTATCGAGCCGAAGCCAGGCTCGATGCTCGCAAGGCTACCGAACCGAACAACCGCTACTAGAATCGCGATTACAAAAATATCCAACATCGACCAGCGACCGATCCACTCGATAAAACGGTACATGACTACCCGCTGCCGGGCAGACATCGGCTGGTGGCGCTGTACCGAATACAGCAGCAAGCCAATGCCAATCAGCTTGAACGTCGGCACCACAATACTGGCGATGAATACCACTGCGGCAATCGGCAACATACCGAGACGCACCAGTTCGATGACCCCCGACATAATGGTGTCGGACTGTCCTTTTCCCAGCGAGTTGACCGTCATGATCGGCAATAGATTGGCGGGTATATACAGCAGCGCGGCAGTCAGCAGCAGTGCCCAGGTACGTACCAGACTGTCAGGGCGACGTGAGTGAATGACGCCTCCGCAGCGCGAACAGAACTGCTTGCTAGTATCAGGCTCCAGCTTATTCAGCATATGGCATTCGTGGCACAGCAACAGACCCGCATCAATCGCCCGCATAGGCCTCCTCCCCGGACAGTGCGTGCCAGATCTGATGCGCAGACATAGTCACTTCCAGCCAGATTTGAACCAATAACAATGCAACGAAACACAGCAACCCAATCCCCAGACTCAAGTCGGCAATATCGGCCAACTTGACGATCGCAACCAGAATGCCCATCAGGTAGACCTCAAGCATTCCCCAATCGCGTAAGTGGTGATAGACCCGATAAAACAATAAGCCATACCCACGACCGATATTCCAGGTAATGCTCAGCAACACTAGTAACTGGCACAGCAGCTTGAGCAAGGGCACCGCCATGCTGCAGAGAAACACCACCACAGCTACACCCTGCATGTCGCTTTCGTAGAGCCCGATTACGCCACTCCAGACAGTATCCTGGCTGGTCTGACCGAGAAGATTGAGTTGCATGATCGGCAGAAAATTAGCTGGGATATAAAGCAACAATGCGGCAAGCACCAGAGCCAGGCTGCGCCTCACGACATGGCGCCGCTGGGTGTAAAGCTCATAGCCACAGCGTGGGCACTCAGCCCGCTCCCCATCAGCCAGCTGGGGTCGGAGCATCAACATATCGCACTCATGACAAGCAACCAACTCATCCAGTGGTAGCGTCGACAATTCATGAGTGTCAGCCGAATCGGCCATATGTAATAGCTCAAGCAAGATAATTGACTAGTCTAGGCGAGCAGAGCGCAGAACCGCCCCCTAGGACAAGGAACACCGAACGGGCGGCGCACGATCTTTTCTGCGGTGCAAAGACAAACCCCCCACCTGCTTACGCAGATGGGGGGTTTGAAATACAAGCTTGACGATGACCTACTCTCACATGGGGAAACCCCACACTACCATCGGCGATGCATCGTTTCACTACTGAGTTCGGGATGGGATCAGGTGGTTCCAATGCTCTATGGTCGTCAAGCAATTCGGGTGGAACGCCGTGCTTCAGTTATGAAGTACGCTGTTCCAAAATGGGTATGTGACAGATGGTATTGCGTGGTCTTGCAGATTTTCGGCTGTTGCAGTCTTACGTCAAGCACACAAACAGCAAATTGTTTGGGTGTTATATGGTCAAGCCTCACGGGCAATTAGTATGGGTTAGCTCAACGCCTCACAGCGCTTACACACCCCACCTATCAACGTCGTAGTCTTCGACGGCCCTTTAGGGAACTCAAGGTTCCAGTGAGATCTCATCTCGAGGCAAGTTTCCCGCTTAGATGCTTTCAGCGGTTATCTTTCCCGAACATAGCTACCCGGCAATGCCACTGGCGTGACAACCGGAACACCAGAGGTTCGTCCACTCCGGTCCTCTCGTACTAGGAGCAGCCCCTCTCAAATCTCAAACGTCCACGGCAGATAGGGACCGAACTGTCTCACGACGTTCTAAACCCAGCTCGCGTACCACTTTAAATGGCGAACAGCCATACCCTTGGGACCGGCTTCAGCCCCAGGATGTGATGAGCCGACATCGAGGTGCCAAACACCGCC
>NZ_JAUXMX010000018.1 GCF_030683065.1 Pseudomonas sp. | reverse complement strand
CTGGAACACCTGCTTTGCCAAATCGACACCAATTCGCTTAAATTTCATGGTGACTCCTCCCTTCGTGACTTTTGTTTTGACAACTCTAGTCTGGCGCATAGACGCCGTAGGAGGGGGGAGTCCATTTCATTGGGCTACGGTTCCTGCAATGACAAAGGCGCCTAACCAGGCGCCTTTTTTTTCAAGCCTGGTGCAACCTGTAGGAGGGGCTTTAGCCGCGAATTTTTCGAAGCACCGCCAAAGCTTCGCGGCTAAAGCCCCTCCCACAACTGGGTTGGCTCCACTCGGTGGGTAGGATGGGTTGAGCGCAGCGATACCCATCAATCAGGCGTCCTGCTTACCCCAATTCAGAATCGCCAGGGTCAGCAGCCCTGCGACTATCCCCCAGAACGCCGAGCCGACCGAGAACAACGTCATGCCTGAGGCCGTGACCAGGAAGGTGATCAGCGCCGCTTCGCGCTCCTTGGGTTCGCTCATGGCCTGGGTCAGACCGCCGATGATCGAGGCGAACAGGGCAAGCGCCGCAATCGACAGGATCAACGCCTTGGGCAGGGCGGTGAACAGGGCCGCGAGGGTGGCGCCAAAAATCCCGGCGATACCGTAGAACACCCCGCACCAGATGGCGGCGGTATAGCGCTTCTTCGGGTCTTCATGGGCTTCGGGGCCGGCGCAGATCGCCGCGCTGATGGCCGCCATATGAATGCCGTGGCTGCCAAACGGTGCCAGCAGGATCGAAGTCAGCCCGGTGGTCGTCAACAGTGGGCTGGCCGGCACGTCGTAGCCATTGGCGCGCAGCACCGCCATGCCCGGCAGGTTCTGCGAGGCCATGGCGACGATAAAAAGCGGGATGCCGATGCTGATGGTCGCCGCCAGGGAGAAGGCCGGCATGGTCCACTCAGGCACCGCCAGTTCCAGCGTAAAGCCGCTGAAATCGAGCAGGCCGAACAGCGCCGCCAGCAGGCTGCCGACGATCAGGGCGGCGAGTACCGCATAGCGCGGCCACAGCCGCTTGCCCAACAGATAGGCCAGCAACATGGCCACCACCAGCAGCGGTTGCTGCTCGGCGGCCACGCAGATTTCCAGGCCGATCTTGAACAGCACCCCAGCCAGCAGGGCGGCGGCGATGGAGGCGGGAATACGCCGCATCAGACGATCAAAGGTGCCGGTCAGGCCGATCAACACGATCAGCGCCGAAGCGAAAATATAGGCCCCTATTGCCTCGCCATAGGGTACGCCGGGTAGGCTGGTGACCAGCAACGCGGCACCCGGCGTCGACCAGGCAATCATGATCGGCGCGCGGTAGCGCAGCGACAGGCCGATGCAGCAGAGCGCCATGCCGATCGACAGCGCCCAGATCCACGAAGAAATCTGCCCGCTGCTCAGCCCTGCGGCTTGGCCAGCCTGGAACATCAGCACCAGCGAGCTGGTGTAGCCGGTGAGCATGGCGATAAAACCGGCGACCACTGCCGAGGTCGAGGTGTCGGCCAGTGGCCGTAAACGGGGTTGAGACAGATCGTGCATCAGAGCAGTCCGGTGTCAGCGAAGATGGGGTAGAGCGAGGCTACCAGCAGCAGGGCCATGCCGATATTGAAAGCGCGCAGTACTCGCGGATTGCTCAGCCAGTTGCGCAGCAGGCTGCCGGCCATGGTCCACAGGCCAACGCTGGGGCAGTTGACCAGGGCGAACAGGGCCGCAATCAGCAGCACGTTGACCACGAAGTTGTCCTGCGGCGTGTAGGTGGTGATCGCGCCAATGGCCATTACCCAGGCCTTGGGGTTTACCCATTGAAACGCCGCGGCCTGGAGGAAGCTGAATGGCTTGCTGCGCTTACCGACATTAGGGTCTGGCACACCGGCGTTCGCGATTTTCCAGGCCAGGTAGAGCAGGTAAGTCGCGCCCAGATAGCGCAGCAGGGTGTAGAGCTGAGGAACCTGCTCGAACACCTGACCAAGGCCCAAACCCACCGCCATCACCAACAGCATGAAACCCAGGCTGATGCCGAACATGTACGGCAGGCTGCGGCGCATACCGAAGTTCACCCCGCTGGCGAGCAGCATCATGTTGTTCGGCCCCGGCGTGACCGAGGTGACAAAGGCAAAGGCGATAAAGGCGATCAGCAGTTCGGTGGTCATGGCGCAGCACTCAGAGGCAGTGTTGCTCAGCCTAAGGGGCGCGGGGCAGGGCGTCGCGGTACAGCGAGGCGGGCAATGTGCGTAACAGTTTTAAAGTGTTTGCACAAAACACCGGTACAGTTATGCCGGGGCAGCAGCGCAGAGCTTTAAATGACGCAAAAAAGACTTATCGTCAGGCCAATAACCTGTAGGAGCCAGCTTGCTGCGGTCCGGCGTCCCGGCGATCCTTGCCGGTAAAAGCATCGCCAGCAAGCTGGCTCCTACATATGCCTACGCATGACCTTCAGCGCCCGGCCAGCGCCTTGGCCTGCTCGCGGCGAGTAGCCGTAGGGTGCGCCGTGCGCACCAACCATCGCAGGTTACTGGCGCGTTATGGCTGCAGGCTCTTGCCCGCCAGCGCCTGGTTGACCCGCAGCCAGCCCTTTACCGCGTCTTCACCGACCTCGCCGAAGGCCCGCTGCAACAGCTTGGCCTGTTCGCGGCGCAGGGCCAGCTCCAGCTTGGCGCCTTCGGGCGTAAAGCCGAGCAGGCGCTTGCGCTTGTCATCGCTCGCCGCGAGGCTTTCCACCAGGCCCATTTCCAGCAACTGGCGCAGCGGCGTATTGAGTGCCTGCTTGCTCACCCCCAGGTAGGCCAGCAATTCCTTCATGCTCAGCCCCGGGCATCTGGCGATAAAAAACAGGATGCGATGGTGCACCCGCGACAAGCCGCGGCGCGCCAGCATTTCGTCAGCCTTGGCAGTGAAGGCCTGGTAGCCAAAAAAGAAGGCCTCCATGGCGGCCTGTTGGCTGGTTACACTTTTGAGGTCAAGCATTTAAGGTCAAGCCTATTGACGTATTGGGGTTGGGCGTCGTAATTTTGGTCAATCAGTTTGACCTATTTTTATTCGCCTTTGCTACTGGTGTGTCCATGGCCTTCTCCGAACGCGTTACCCGCCTTAAAAGCTCCCTGATCCGTGAAATCCTCGCCGCCGCGCAGCGCCCGGAAGTGATGTCCTTCGCCGGCGGCTTGCCGGCTGAGCCAATGCTGCCCCAGGTCGAGTGGGCGGATATGCCGACCAGCATGGGCCAATACGGCACCAGCGAAGGCGAGCCGGAATTGCGCGAGGCCATCGCCGAGGACGCTCGCGCCCTTGGCATACCCTGCGATGCCAGCCAGGTGCTGATCGTCAGCGGCTCGCAGCAGACCCTGGACCTGGCCAGCAAGCTGTTTATCGATCCGGGCACCGAAGTGCTGCTCGAGGCGCCGACCTACCTGGCCGCCCTACAAGCCTTTCAGTTATTCGGCGCCGCCTGCATCGCCGTGCCGCAAGAGGCCGACGGCCCGCAGATCGAAGCCATGCGCCAGCGCCTGGAGAACCACAAGCCGGCTTTCGCTTACCTGATCCCGACCTTCCAGAACCCCTCGGCGGTGCGCTACAGCGAGGCCAAACGCGATGCGGTGGCGGCGCTGCTCGACGAGTTCGGTGTGACCCTGATCGAGGATGAGCCTTACCGTGACCTGGTATTCGACGAAGGCAGCGCCACGCCGATTGTCAGTCGTCTGCGCCAGGCCAGCTGGATCTACACCGGCACCGTGTCGAAAACCCTGTTGCCGGGCCTGCGCGTCGGCTACCTGATTGCCACGCCAGACCTGTACCCCTACCTGCTGCGCCTCAAGCAGTCTGCGGACCTGCACACCAACCGCATCGGCCAGTGGCAGGCGCTGCAATGGCTAGGCACCCGCCACTACCGTGAGCACCTGGCCGAGTTGCGCGATTTCTACCGCATCCGTCGCGACGCCATGCAGGCCGTGCTGCAGGAGCACTTCAGCGAGCTGGCCGATTGGCAGATTCCCCAGGGCGGATTGTTCTTCTGGCTGACCCTCAAGCAGCCGCTGGACACCCGCACCTTACTGGCGCCGGCCCTGGCGCAAAACGTCGCCTTCATGCCGGGCGAGCCGTTTTTCATCGACCCTGATCAGCATCCGGGGCACTTGCGCTTGAACTTCAGCCACGTTGCGCCGGAGCGTCTGAACGAAGGCCTCAAGCGCCTGGCCGAAGTGATCCGTCAGGCGCAGGCGCTGTAGAGAATTGATAAGACTGTAGGAGCCAGCTTGCTGCGGTCCGGCGGTCCGGCGTCCCGGCGTCCCGGCGATCAGCTGTGAGCTAAAGCATCGCCAGCAAGCTTGCTCCTACAAAAGCCTTCAGGAGGGCGACATGTACAAGGTCTACGGCGACACCCGTTCGGGCAACTGTTACAAGGTCAAGTTGATGCTCAATCTGCTGGGTATTGCCCACGAATGGGTGCCCGTGGATATCCTCAAGGGCGAAACCCAGAGCGAAGCCTTTCTGGCCAAGAACCCCAACGGCAAGATCCCGGTGCTGGAGCTGGAAGACGGCACCTGCCTGTGGGAGTCCAATGCCATCCTCAACTTCCTTGCCGACGGCACTGAGTTTCTGCCCAGCGAGCCGCGCCTGCGCACCCAGGTGCTGCAGTGGCAGTTCTTCGAGCAGTACAGCCACGAGCCCTACATCGCCGTGGCGCGCTTTATCCAGCTGTATCAGGGCCTGCCCGAGGCACGCCGCACTGAGTACGAGGAATGCCATGTGCGCGGGCACAAGGCCTTAAAAGTGATGGAGCGGCAGCTGCAGCGCACGTCTTATCTGGTTGGCGAGCAGTATTCGATTGCCGACATCGCACTCTATGCCTACACCCATGTTGCTGAAGAGGGCGGTTTTGACCTCAGCGGCTACCCAGCCATTCGTGCCTGGCTGCAGCGGGTGGCCAGTTATCCGCTGCACATTGGCATCGGTTGAGGCGCCGAAAATATAACTGACGCCCCCTCTGGCGCCTTTCTATGGCTCGCATACACTGGCGCATCTTTCTTGGGGTGCGCGTAATGAGCTTGATGGTCTGGGGTTACCTGATTGCCGGTTTGGTTCTGCTGGTGGCGGGTGCTGAAGTGCTGGTGCGAGGCGCGGCCAAGCTGGCTGCGCAGTTTGGTATACCGCCGCTGGTCATCGGCCTGACCGTGGTGGCCTTTGGCACCAGCGCGCCGGAAACGGCAGTCAGCGTCCAGGCAGCCCTGGCCGGCAGTGGCGACCTGGCGATTGGCAACGTGGTGGGCAGTAACATCGCCAACGTGCTGCTGATTCTCGGCCTGACCGCTCTGATCGCCCCGCTGGTCGTCTCCCGCCAGCTGATTCGTCTCGATGTACCAATCATGATCGGCGCCAGCCTGCTGACTTTGGGCCTGGCCTGGGATGGCAGCCTGAGCAAGCTCGACGGCCTGGTGTTGTTCGCCGGCATCCTGGCTTACAGCGCGTTTCTGATCATCAACTCTTATCGCGAAAAAAGCGTCCCGGCCGACGATGAGTTCACCAAGGAATTTGCCCAGCACGAACCGGCCAAGCGCTATGCCTGGCAGATCAACCTGCTGCTGATCGTGGTGGGGTTGGTGTTGCTGGTCAGCGGCTCGAATTTTCTGGTGCAGGGCGCGGTTAGCCTGGCTCGCACCCTGGGGCTTTCGGAGCTGGTAATTGGCTTGACCGTGGTTGCGGTTGGCACCTCGCTGCCGGAGTTGGCCACCTCGCTGATGGCAGCCATTCGTGGCGAGCGCGATATTGCCGTGGGCAATATCGTCGGCAGCAATATCTTCAACCTGCTGTGCGTGCTCGGCCTGGCTTCGCTGTTGTCGCCCGCGCCCATTCTGGTGGCGGCCAACGCCCTGGCGTTCGACTTCCCGGTGATGATCGGGGTGGCGGTGGTCTGTCTGCCGATCTTCTTCTCCGGCTATTGCATCAACCGCTGGGAAGGACTGTTGTTTATCGGCTACTACGTGGCCTACACCCTGTACCTGGTGCTTAGCGCTGCAGGGCGGCCACTGGCGGACCAGTTTGCCACCGCCATGCTTGGCTATGTGCTGCCGCTGACCGCCATAACCCTGCTGGTGATTACCGTGCAGTCCTGGCGCAAGACCAAGTTGCAAGGCTGACGCGCTCAAGTGCCTTACGCGCACGCTCGACAGCACCCGCGTAAGGCCAGCAGCGTCTAGATAAATACCTGCCGTACCACGCCGCGCGGGATGCGACTTTTGCCCGGCAGTTGCTCCAGGCGTTGCTGCCATGCGGCGCGCGGACTCAGGGTCGGCTGCGCCATTGCAGCCGTTGCGAGGGCCGCCTTGGCAGCTTTTGCCGCGGCCCTAAGCTCAGCGAGGCTTGGTGTCTTGCGTACAGGCTCAGCCGCACCCTTTTCAACGGTGCGCAGGCAGAGCTTGCATGAAACCTGAGTAACATCCTGGGTGCTGCTCAGGTTCGAGCCTGTGCGCCCACATGCAACATTTGCCTGGGGCGCGGAATAGTGGATTGCCAACGTGTTGTCTCCTGCATTTTGGGGCGCGGGATTTTACACAGAAGTGCCGACGCCGCAAGCGCCCCGGCATCAGCGACGCCACTGACCACGCAGAAAGCCATAGCCCGATACCGAAACCCCGCGCCCATCGCCTGCGCCAATCAGATCAGCTCAGCTCAGCTATCGCGGGCGCCCGGCGCCTGGAGTGGTGCTGGGTGCCTGGTGGCTGGGGTGGCGGGGGCGCCGTAAGAAAAACTGCAATTGCAGATGTGTTTTTGCATGGTGTTGTGCTTTTTAGGTCAGGGGCGGGTGGTCTGTGATTGGCAGTTGTCGGCAAAAAGCAGCCATTCCTCCGCACCAAGATCACTCGATCTCTGTAAGGAGCCCTGGCACCTTTTATACCATTCCACGGGGTTTGGACGTTGCTCTGATCACGTCACCCAATGGAGTGACAGTGCTCAAAAAATCTCTCGATTTGAGGGCATTCACCAACCGCAGATTGAGGTCATTGTTTGACACCTCCATTTTCCTACTTTTAGGCCCCAGCTTTCTGAAGCCAATTTCGGATAACTGCCCTAGCAGGTTCGATGCATCTGGCCAGCTCATCGAGGGCAAACACTGGATCAGTATTTCTGTACGTTGATCCGACGTTAGCTCCGGCTCGGTCACTAGCACGCGGAGCACCTGAATGAATGGGTCGGAAAAGCGGACGGCTTGTTGGTTTGCAGCAGAGCACACTCGCGCGAGTGTCTCCAATGCATCCAGATTGCTTACAATATTCTCCAACACAATGCTGGACCACATTTGAACCTTCTCCTCGAGGGAGAGTGCATTGTGCTTACTGAGAGTGATTACTGTCTTCAAGGTGAGTTGAGAAAGGTCGATCTCGCAACGAGCCTCCACCCACCGCGAGGCGAGATACAAACCCTCTAAGGGGGCACATTGTGTCACCACAGCATTTCGGACTTCAGAGCTGTACGGTAGAAAGGCGGAGCTAGCAAACACAGGCCAGCGATCGCTCGGTAGCGTTCCGCTGAGCACCGAGACATCCTCCAGAACCACGCCAGCGAGCAGAGGCATGAGTGTCTCCATGCTGACATCTGATGAGGTAATCAAGTACCGCTGCAAGCTAGCGTCAGAGCTATTGAGCCGCCAGAGTTTGCCTTGTAGTTCGCGCACATTACGAGCAATGAACTCAGCAAATATTGATTCATCCTCTACGCCAACAACTTGCTTATTATCTGCGGTCTTCGACGATGTAATAACCTCATCAAAGAAGGTCCAGGCAGCTTCAACTTTCGCGGAGACTCGATCTGCTTCCAGCACTTTTCCCCAAATCGTAGGCGGTGCATCCTCAAGTCTGTTGAGGTGGCACTCTGTGCAGTCAAATAGTTGTTCTGCAAGCTCTTGATACTTGTGGAGAGCGCTCAGCAGCTGGGCCAGCGACTCCGCTGATTCATCAAGCATACCGGCCTGATCAAGGAGCTCGGTGATGAATAGCTCCGGCGATTCAAGCAGCAGCTCTTCCAAACCCTCAATGCTCAGCGCTTTTAGACGGCGAAAGGAAACTACTCCGCTATTTACCCTCTTAAGTTTGACGGCTCCTAGCTCATTCTCGGACTCAGCCTTTGCACAGATGAGCGTAAGCATAATCAGGTTGACCTCTATGCAACCCCAAGAGATCAGCTTCTTGAGATCCGCAAGTGCAGCGCTGTTTCCCAGCCGCCCAAATGCGACCGATCTTGCTCGCAGCCAAGCCCAACCGCCCTCATCAGCCTCCAGTCCCGGTATCAAAAGTGATACATCTTCAAGGGCTGCGACAACGGGATAGAGACTTGCCTGCTCATCCTGAGCGAGAAGCTTTATATCCGTCGCACTTAAATTATTGAAAATTGCACATATAAATGATTGCCTGATGCCAGCTGGCTCAAATAAGGACGCTGCTTCGAATAGCTGCCGAAACAATCGAGGCTCAAGGTCGAAGACAGCTTTAATGAAGTGAGCCAAATTACTCCGTTGCAACAACTCTTGCGTAGCTTCTGCCATCCTATCTATATGCCCGTCGCAGCCACTGCGCAGAATAATAGCTAGCTTTCCAACTTCTAGGTGAGACGCGGCATGTCGATACGGACGGTTACAGAGATAGTTAATAAAATCGGCAATAATGCCTCTGCCACCATCAAGATCTTCGCCTTCGAGCTTCTCCAAAAACGCATGAGGATTGTCGATGTTGGTTGTGACGCCAGGTGATATTCCGCGCCTGACGTCCAAAATCAGATTTTTGTCATCAGGGGTCAACGAACCCTCATAGAAATAGCCAAAATAGTCTGTGTAATCTGTCTCGAAGTATCCAGCCCGTATCAGATAACTCACAACATCATATCCTTTTAATATCTGCCGAATCACCTCACCGTAATCCCCTTTGGCCGCAGACCTGAATGAAATCCGAGTGATCTGATTTGATCTTTTCTGAAGAGCAGCTATATCAATATTGACTTGACCAACAGACCGCTGGAGCGCGGCATACCTTTTTTTGTAGAATGTCGAGCTCAGTAATTCCTGATTATTTACACTTTCAGACTTCTGGAAGTAGCGGCCGTAATTAGACTCAAACACTGCAGTTTGTATTTTCACATTTTGGCTAAAAATTTTATTAAACACTTCGTCAGTTATAAAATCTATTATTGTGTAGTAATCCCCACCTAATTGCACATGGGTTGCAGAACTCGCGCCGGCGCGCTTCAGAAGTTCGAGCCAGACGTAGGAGCGCAGTTCACACACGCTACTCGCAACCTCGTGTATATGTTCCTGTCGCTGGCGTTGCAGATCTTCCACTTGATCCTTGTATTGCTGTACTTGCAGCTCCTTCCACCCCTGAAAGTCCTGGAGAGCTTTATATATGGGGCCCTTACGCTTTACCAATTTGGCGTAGGCACCAGGATGAAGATTGCGAATAGCAACAATCGCGAACAACTTGTTGGGGTCAAGCGACAAGCTGGTGGCAAGGATGCTTGAGAATATGTCGAATTCGTTGACGATATTCTTGATCACGCGCATGTCATCAATGTAGTAACAAACGGTCTCAACTAATACAGTATGTAAGTCAGAGCCCAAAGGTTTGCCTTTAAAGGAACGGCGATTGAGAGACTCATACATTTTTTCCCGAGAGTTCTCAGAATTGATGACCGGAATCACAGGGATGATCAGGTCAAAAAATTTCGTCTTTTCACCGACTACAAACATCTCATCACGCAGGGCATAAACAAAATAGACGGGGCGCTTGATCTGAGGGGACTGCTTGATGATGAAGTTGATTTCCCGCAAGCGGGTGAAGACATCGTGTATGCCGAATCTATCTAAGTCTTCAATTACCACAACGTCGATAGTACTACGCTCAAAGCAGTAAATAATCTCGTCAATATTTTTGTGAAGTACCGATCCATGGTGAGTGCTTTCAAGTTTCCCTCCCTTGAGCGTAAGACCGTCGATACTGAAAAGAGAAACCAACCTCAATCCAGCATGCAGGAAGTAGATGCCCCCAATGGCCGCCACGCTTACCGCTAGGGCTACTGGCATCAGTAGGAGTCCTTCAAGCAGCCACGCGGGATCAATGTTGGGGAGTTTTTCCACCGTCGGAAGGTACAATCTGAGCGCAGCTAGAATCAGTGCGCCGTAACCAAAGGTCTTCAACCAGATCGAAAACGTTGACGCCTGCGTAATCCGCTTAAGGCGAGTCTTGGGCAGCGTTTTTGCCGGCACTGCATAAAGCAACTGCTGGACAATAGTCTCTTCAATCCGCGTCAAGAGATCCAAATCTATTGTCTGATCACCTACCATTTTTTCCGTTCGGATGAGGTCATTCGCGTTAGAGCTGGACTCTCCGCCCCCATTGGCGTTCACCTCATCATCGTCTACTTCCGAAGTGTCCTTGCCAAACGTTGCCAATGACACGAAAGCGTAAATGAACTCAGGGTGGCGGTCGACAAAAGTACGGATCACGCTGCTTTTTCCAGCACCGTATTCACCTGTAAGCGCGATGTTACGAACCTGGGGGTTCTTAAGACCGTGCCACAGCTCTTGCTCATAGCGGCTAGACCGCTCAGGTTCCAGGATGACGGGAGTTAGAGGTTCAAAGACGTTGTCCTCGCTAGGCAACACTAGGAAATTACGCGCTGCCTGATATGCCTTGAGCCCCGCGCGATGGTAACGCTTGAAATGCGCCAACCTTCCTTGAACCAGCGTTTTTACTTTATTCGACGTCCAACAAAGTAAGAGGCTCAAACGATTAAACATCCCTATCTCCCAACCGTTGGTCTGACCGATCGCCCCACAGCCTTCATGGCTACTACAGCGCAAAGTCTTCGATACTAGCGCATTGCCAGAGCTAGCGGCTTGCTCTTAAAGGGCCGCGATGGCTTAACGTATACAGCGGCCTATGCCCGCTATGGGTCGAAAGCCCTTCCGGCCCCCATTGGCCAATCACTTTGCCACCGCCATGCTCGGCTAGGTCCTGTCGCTGGCCGACATTATCCCGCTGGCGATTGCCGTGCAGTCCTGGGGCAAGGGCTGGGGGCTTACGAGCAGACATTGCAGATTGGCTGTCACAGATCGCGAAACAGGTCGTGGGCGTTGAGCAGGTCGTAGGCGATTTGTGGGTTTTTTTCCAGGCCGCGGCGGATGGCGGCGGGGATGGTCTGGCGGGTCTTGCGGCACAGCCCTGGGTGTTCATCGAGTTGTATGGCGATGCCGCGCATGCTGCGCACTTCGTTGAAGCCCGGGGCGACCGACAGGCGAATACCCAGTTGCTGGTGGAGGCGCTGCTGCAGGTGTTTGAGGTCATCCAGGCTCTGGATATTTTCCAGGCGTTCGAGCAGGAGCTTTTCCTCCTTGCGGGTAAGCATAAGGATGCGCAGGTCGGCGTCGGCGGCTTGCGGCAGTTGTGCCAGGCCACAGTCGCAGACGCCGGTTGGGCAGGGGGTGCGGATCGGCAATGGGCTGTTCATAAGTGTCGATCATAGCCATAGCCGGCGCTATTTGCCCATGGGCCAGGAGCCTGTCGGGCTTAACACTGTTCCACTGCGGCAAAGCCGGACTTGGCCATGTTGGCTGCTTTCCCTCGTTACGTGGCCAGCTATTCGCCTCGCAAAAGCAACAGAACTGTCGCAAACCGGGCTTTCCCTCGCTAGCAACGGTCAAGCCCGACAGGCCTCTCAGGCTGCTGGTTCTTAATAGGGGTGTGCGGCCGGAGACCTGTTGCTGCTGGACACCGCGAGGGATCGGTGGATAATCGCCCTATCGTTATCCGAGCCTGCCCATGCGCAAACTGCGAGTTGCCCTGATCTGTATGCTTATGCTGGCACTGCCCGTCCAGGGCATGGCTGCGCTTGGTATGCAGCTGTGTGCGGCAACTGGGCAGAGCGAGCAGGGTAGCCAGCAGATGGCCGCTCATCACCCTGGCGCGTTGCCCCTCAAGCAACACGGGCTCGACAGTCATGGTGGCCATTACGCCAGTGGCAACACTCAGCCCGCCAGCCAGGCGGATAACAGCTTGTGCAGCCTCTGCGCCTTTTGCGTCGGGGCGGTGGCATTTGCCTCGGTCACCATCAGCCAGAATCTACCCCAGGCTATCGAGCCGTCATTACCGCGGCTGGATCGCTTTGTCGGCCATGTCGACGAAACCCCGGAACGTCCCCCCCGCCTTTTTCTCGCCTAAGCCCAATGCGTTAAGCCTTTAGCGCCTTACTTGGTTGCGCCTGCTCGGTATTACCGAAGGTGCCTGCTGCGAGAAACGATCATGTTACCTATACCCGCTGCCCTGGGGCGCGCTTGCGCCTTGCTGGGCCTGTTGGCGCTGCCTGCTGGCGCCTGGGCGATGCCGCCCAATCCCCTGGATGCCGCCGCGCCTGCGTCGGCGTTGTCCTACCAATCCCCGCTTGAGCACTATCAGGGCTGGCGCGAACAGCCGCTTGAGCGCTGGCGCGAGGCCAACGAACTGGTTGGCCAAATCGGCGGCTGGCGCACGTACGCCCTGGAACCCTATGCCGAGGAAGCCGCTCCCGAGCAGCCGCAGTCACCGGCGGCTGCGCCGGGCGCAGATAACTCGACAGCGCCTGCTATGGCGCCCATGGGGCATCAACACCATGGCCATCACTAAGGAATCGCGTATGAGTGTTTATTTACGCCTGGGCGGGCTCTGTGCCGGGCTTGTGCTGCTGGCCGGTTGCGCCCGTTTCAGTGATGACGGCGGTTTTGCTGCGGTGCAGCAGGCCAGCCAGCAGCATCTGGACAAGGAGGTGGTGTGGGCCAGGGATGAAGCCGGGCAGGGCGCGATCGCCCAGCGGGTCAGTGAATTACTGGTGGCGCCGCTGGATGTGGAAGCAGCCGTGCAACTGGCGCTGCTGAATAACCGCGGCCTGCAGGCCCGTTTCGACGAGTTGGGCATTGGCGAAGCCGAGCGGGTGCAGGCCGGGCGTCTGCCCAACCCGGGGTTCTCCTTCGGCCGTATGGAAAAGGGCAGCGAGGTCGAGTACGAGCGCGGCCTGCACTTCAACCTGGCGCGGCTGATTGCCATGCCCATGGTGGCGGGGATCGAGGCCCAGCGTTTCGAGCAACTGCAGCGCCAGACCAGCCTGGCTTTGTTGGAGCTGGCCAGCCAGACGCGCAAGGCCTGGTACAGCGCCGTGGCCGCCGAAGAACACTTGGTCTACGCCCGCCAGGTGCAGGAAGCCGCCGAGATTGGCGCGGAGCTGGCCCGGCGCCTGGCCGCGGTGGGCAACTTCAGCAAGCTGCAGCAGGCTCAGCAGCAGAGTTTCTACGCCGAGGCGGCGCTCAGCCTGCTGCATGCCGAGCAGGCACGGGTGCGCAGCCGTGAGCAGCTCAGTCGTCTGTTGGGGTTGTGGGGTGAGCAGGTCGCCTTTCAGTTACCCGAGCGCCTGCCCGAGCTGACCAAGGTGGCCGAGGCGCAAGAGGATGTGGAGCGTCTGGCCATGGCCCAGCGTCTGGATATTCAGGCGGTGCGCCTGGATGCCGAGCGCCTGGCGCGCAATCTGGGGCTGAGCCGCACCACGCGCTTTATCAACGTGCTGGAGCTTGGGGTGGCCAGCAACCGTTCTAATGAAGAACCGACCCAGCGCGGCTACGAGATCAGTGTCGAGTTGCCGTTGTTCGACTGGAGTGGGGCCAAGGTGGCACGGGCCGAGGCGCAGTACCGTCAGGCGCTCAACCGCGCCGCCGAGACGGCGATCAATGCCCGCTCCCAGGTGCGCGAAGCCTACCTGGGCTACCGCGTCGCCCACGACATTGCTCGCCATTACCGCGACGAGTTGTTGCCCCTGCGGGCGCGCATCGCCGAGGAACAATTGCTGCAGTACAACGGCATGTTTATCAGCACCTTCGACCTGCTGGCCGATGCGCGTCGGCAAGTGCAGACGGTGCAGGGCTACCTGCAGGCGCAGCGCGATTTCTGGATCGCCAAGACCGATCTGGATATGGCGCTGCTGGGCACCCCCAGCTTTTCATCGATCACCCCGGCCGCGGCCGCTACCGACGAGCCCGCCGGGCACTGATCAAGGATAATTCCCCATGGTTTCACGACGTGATTTCTTTCTCGGTGCCAGCGCCATTACTGCCGCTGTCGCCACCTCGGCGGTCAGCCGGGTATCCCTGGCCGGGCTGCCGGAAGCGGTTTCGCAAGGCAGTGCCGACACCCAGCCACCGCTGCAGCCGCAGAGTGGCCGGCCGTATAATCCGGTGGTCACGCTTAACGGCTGGACCTTGCCCTGGCGCATGAATAACGGGGTCAAGGAGTTCCATCTGGTCGCAGAACCCGTGGTGCGCGAGTTGGCACCCGGTTACACGGCTCATTTGTGGGGCTATAACGGCCAGTCGCCGGGGCCGACCATCGAGGTGGTGGAGGGCGACCGGGTGCGTATCTTCGTCACCAACAAGCTGCCCGAGCACACCAGCATCCACTGGCACGGCCAGCGCCTGCCCAATGGCATGGACGGCGTGGCGGGGCTGACCCAGCCGGCGATCCCGGTAGGCAAGACCTTCGTTTACGAGTTCGTCGCCCGCCGCCCCGGCACCTTTATGTACCACCCGCATGCCGACGAGATGGTGCAAATGGCCATGGGCATGATGGGCTTCTGGGTCACCCACCCCAAGGCGCACCACCCGCTGATCAGCGAAGTGGACCGCGACTTCTGCTTTCTGCTCAGCGCCTACGACATCGAGCCCGGCGCCTACACGCCGAAGATCATGCAGATGCTCGACTTCAACCTGTGGACCTTCAACAGCCGGGTCTTCCCCGGTATCGACCCGCTGGTGGTGCGGCACAACGACCGGGTACGTCTGCGCGTTGGCAACCTGACCATGACCAATCACCCGATCCATGTGCATGGCCATGAATTCGAGGTCACCGGCACTGATGGCGGGCCGACGCCTGTGGGTTCACGCTGGCCGGAGGTGACTGCCGATGTGGCGGTGGGGCAGATGCGTCAGCTGGAATTTCTTGCCGACGAGGAGGGCGACTGGGCCCTGCATTGCCACAAGAGCCACCACACCATGAACGCCATGGGCCACGACGTGCCGACTCTGGTGGGGGTTGATCACCGCGACATGACTCGGCGCATCAGCAAGCTGATCCCCGATTACATGGTGATGGGTGAGCGCGGCATGGCCGACATGGCGGAGATGCAGATGCCGCTGCCAGACAACACCGTGCCGATGATGACCGGCGACGGCCCCTTTGGCTCGGTGGAGATGGGCGGCATGTTCACCATACTCAAGGTGCGCAAGGACCAGCCCGCAGGCGACTACCGCGACCCCGGCTGGTTCAAGCATCCGCCTGGCACCGTGGCCCGTGAGTGGACGGGCGAATTGGCCACACCGACGCGCTCGAATCAGGTGGGTGGGCAGTCGATGCCACTTAAGCAGCCGATCGTCGAGCCGATTGAGGTACAGGTGCGAAAACCTGACGGTCACAGCGGCCACTGATGCGACTTGCAGGAGAACCTCGTCGTCCAGCGGGCGCTCCTGCAAGGGTCAGCGTTTATCTAATTTACTGATATAAAACAACGAGTTATTTTTTTGGTAAGGGCAGTCTTGGCTGCGATAGCTGCTTTTCAAGCATCGCAGGCAAGCCCGCTGCCAGAGCAAACTCAATTCGAGGAGTGAATCATGAATTTATCGTCAAGCCTTACCGCGCTGCTGCTGGGTCTTGTCAGCGTGCTTGCCGTCAGCCCGGTGCTGGCCCATAGCGAGAAACATGCCGAGCATCACAGTGCGCAAGTAATCAAGGAGCAAAAAGACTGGGGCATTGCCGGCGACCGCGATCAGGTCAGCCGCAGCATCGAGATTCGTATGAGCGACGCGATGCGTTTCACCCCGGACAAACTGCAGGTAAAACTCGGTGAGACCATTCGCCTTGTCCATCGTAACGACGGCCAGGTAATGCATGAATTTGTGCTCGGCACTAAACCCGAGCTCGACCAGCATGCCGCGCTGATGGCCAAGTTTCCTGGCATGGAGCACGACGAACCCTATATGGCCCACGTCGCGCCAAGCGAAAGCGGCGAGATCATCTGGACGTTCAACCGGGCCGGCGAATTCGACTTCGCTTGCCTGATCGCCGGCCATTACCAGGCCGGTATGGTCGGTCAGATCAGCGTAGTGGCCGAGTAATGCGGCTGTAGCCCGTGACTGCGGGTGGCAACCGCCGGGCGGCGATCCGCGTCAGCCGTGAAGCTTCGATGCTTTTCGCGGCTGACGCCGCTGCCACGGGTTCAGCGATACCTTTCGATCAGTTAGACCAATATTTCAACCCGCGCAGCGCGGGTTAGCACTCAGAGGACGTACATCATGAAAAATCTGCTTATCGCCATTTTGCTGGGTAGCACCCTGACCTTGCCGGCGCTTGCCGCCCAACCCGCCGCTTCGGCCAACGTCAGTGCCGAGGCCGCCGTGTCCTGGAGCCAGGGTGAGGTGCGCAAGGTCGACCTGGCCGGGCAGAAGATCACCCTGCGTCACGGCCCGATTCAGAGCGTCGGCATGCCGCCGATGACCATGGTCTTTGGCGTGCGCGAGGCGGCACTGCTGCAAGGCATCAGCGTCGGCGACAAGGTGCGTTTTCAGGTTGAGCAGCAAGGCAGCCAATTTATCGTGACCGAGTTGCAGGCGGCCGAGTGACGGTACCGGAGCCAGCTTGCTGGCTCCGGTAAGCCTGGCCGGACGGCCGCTGATGAGCGCAGCGAGCTGGGGACAATTGCGTCCAGCGGCGTGCAGGTAGCGGTAGGCGATCCCCCGGCTTATAGACAGCCGCGCTGTCGCACAGCAAACGGGGGCTCAAGGATCAAGCCGGATGGGTCGGGCCGCGCAGGTCGGGCCGCCTAGCTCGGGCCGCGTAGGCCAGACAGCGCAGGCTTCGTTCCTCAGCGCCAGCAGCCAATTACCATTCACGGACAGTTACCCTGGGGGAGTGCGGGGCTGGGCTCCTCGACCTGCACGACCGATGCAGCTGGTGGGCTGTTAATCTACAGATTGGATCCGTGCCTCGCCTCAGGAGTAACCGATGAATATTGTTAATGCGCGTCTGCGTGGTCGCAGTGGTTTGTTTCGCATCGAGTTGGCGCAGGCGCGTATCGCCGGCATAGTCGCGCAGACTGAGGCGTTGCCCGCCGCGGCAGGTGACCTGGATGCCGCCGGCAATCTGCTGGTGCCGCCCTTTGTCGAGCCCCATATCCATCTGGACGCGGCCCTCACGGCCGGCGAGCCGCGCTGGAACCTCAGTGGCACTCTGTTCGAAGGGATTGAACTCTGGGCCGAGCGCAAGGCGCTGGTCACCCATGAAGACAGCAAGGTCCGTGCGCGCAAGGCCATCGACATGCTGGTCGAGCACGGTATCCAGCATGTGCGCAGCCATGTCGACGTAACCGATCCGAGCCTGGCCGCGCTCAAGGCGCTACTTGAGGTGCGCGAGGAAACCCGCCACCTGATCGACCTGCAGATTGTCGCCTTCCCCCAGGAAGGCATCGAGTCCTACGCCAATGGTCGCGCGCTGATGGAACAGGCGGTGGCGCTGGGCGCCGATGTGGTTGGCGGCATTCCGCATTTCGAGAACACCCGCGAACAAGGCGTCAGCTCGATCAGGTTTCTCATGGACCTGGCCGAGCGCAGCGGTTGTCTGGTGGATGTGCATTGCGACGAGACCGACGACCCGCACTCGCGCTTTCTCGAAGTGCTGGCCGAAGAAGCGCGCGTGCGCGGCATGGGCGCGCGGGTCACGGCCAGCCACACCACCGCCATGGGTTCCTACGACAACGCCTACTGCTCCAAGCTATTCCGCCTGCTCAAACAGTCGCAGATCAACTTCGTGTCCTGTCCGACCGAGAGCATCCATCTGCAGGGGCGCTTCGACAGCTATCCGAAACGCCGTGGGCTGACTCGTGTGGCTGAACTCGACCGCGCCGGGATAAATGTCTGCTTCGGCCAGGACTCCATCGTCGATCCCTGGTACCCGCTGGGCAACGGCAACATCCTGCGCATCCTTGAGGCCGGACTGCATATCTGCCACATGCTCGGTTTCGAGGATTTGCAGCGCTCGCTGGACCTGGTTACCGACAACAGCGCAAAAACCCTCAACCTTGGCGAGGGCTACGGCATCGAAGTGGGGCGCCCGGCCAACCTGCTGATCCTGTCTGCCGCCAGCGATTACGAAATGCTGCGCAGCCAGGGCCATGCCCTGGTATCGATCCGCGCCGGCAACGTATTGATGCGCCGCACACCGGCGCAGGTGGTGCGCGCCGCCACACCCTAAAAGAGTCCTGCAGTCCGTAGGATGGCGTTGAGCGAAGCGATACCCATCACAGCGATCTGCGGCAAACCAATAACCCCCGGCGGCTGGGCAACCGGTCGATGGGTATCGCTGCGCTCAAACCTGCGCGGTCCGCCACATCCTGCAACAGCACCGCAGCCCCGTAGGATGGCGTTGAGCGAAGCGATACCCATCACAGCGATCTGTGGCCAACGCATAAAATCCGGCGGTTGTGCAACTGAGGGGTGCTCCCTGGCGGGCGCTTCAGGCCGCTGCGAAACGCTCGTTCAGGTAGGCGATGATCGCTTTGGACTCGTACAGCCAGGTGCTCTGGCCGTTATTCTCGATGCGCAGGCACGGCACCTTGATCTTGCCGCCTTGCTCCAGCAGGGCTTGGCGATGCTGATCGTCGTTCTTGGCGTCGCGCAGGGCAACTGGCACGTTGAGTTTGTGCAGGGTGCGACGGGTTTTTACGCAAAATGGGCAGGCATGAAACTGGTACAGGGCCAGGCCTGCTGCTGCCTGCTCGACTGCCGCCTGGGCGGCAGGCTCGCGCTTGAGCTTGCGCGGGCGAGTGATAAAGTCGAGAAACACGATCAACTGGCCGAGACCGATTCTGAGTGCCTTGATAAGCATTGCGTGAAAACCCTGGGTAGAAAATGGCGGGCGCAAAGCTTACCCGAGTTTGCCGTCGCTGGCCTATGCGTTGGTCGCATGGCGACAGCTCTTGGGCCAAGCAGCGCCGACCTTAGGCATAATTGCGCACATGACCAACATGGCCGAGACACGCTGGCCATGTTCACCCATGAATCCGAGCACCTTATGAAACCCGAAGATCTACAGTTACTGGTGACCCGAGAAATGCCGTTCGGCAAATACAAGGGCCGCTTGATCGCCGACCTGCCGGGTCGCTACCTCAACTGGTTTGCCCGCGAAGGCTTCCCCAAAGGAGAAATCGGTAACCTGCTGCAGTTGATGCAGGAAATCGATCATAACGGCCTGTCGTCGCTGCTGGATCCCTTGCGCCAGAAACCGCGCTAGCGGGGCGGCCGGAGCGCACGACTCCCTGCATCACCCTGGCTGCTTTGCGTCGAAGCAACAACTGCAATGGCCAGCAGCGTCGGCCATTGCAGTCGACTTCAACGGCGGATTTTGGAGATTTTTGTTCCTTCGATACTGACCCCCGCCATCAACCCTTGCTGACCGAAGATAAATGCATAGGCGTCGTCCCGTAGCGTGGTTGAGGACAAGTTCTTCGCCACGCCTTCGTCGACCACGACGACGGTGGGCCCAGCACCGATTTCCCAGCCACTGGTGTCGTTCAACTGTGCGATGGCTTTATCGCTCATCAAAAACACTGCATAGCCGTAGGATTGAGCGCCAATCTGCAGCCCCCAGGAGCCGGCTACCGAGTTGTAATAGTCTTCAACTACTGTCCCCCTCATCAACACACCCTCGCCGTAGCTGCCGCCAAATACCAGGCCGGCCTTGACGATGTTCGGGAATACCAGCACTGCTTTGGCCGAACGCGAGAGTTCCTCGGCCAGTGGCTGGGTTTTATAGAGGCTCTGCAGCGCCTGCCGGGCGTCGGTGTTCAACTTCTCGGCGGTGGCGGCGCTGGCGTAATTCAGCAAGCTCGCCAAGACCAGCGCGAAGATTGCCAAGGTAATTGCTGAGAAACGCTTCTGTACGATGTTCATAGTTATGCTCCGACGGTAGCAATAAACAGAAGAGCGAAGCCGCTTGCGCAGGCTCGCACGTGCGTCGAGCAGCACGGCTGCGTCCTTGTAAGCCGCTCCTGCTTCAGTGTAGACAGCGACAAGCGTTGGCAACTGTGGCGGCGCGCCGTCTGCTGATCGCCTGACTGCCTGAGCCTCTTTCAACCAACTGCCGCCCACGTTCTGTCGATAGGCTCCTAAGCAACTATTCACTGATCTGCGTCAGCCCCTATTCCAGAGCTGTTGAGTAGCCTTGGCGCAGCGCTCGCATTGCAGTCGAGCGGCACGCTAGGGACTGAGGAAAATGAGTTATCTGGTTTGGCAGGACGATCTGAATACCGGCATTCAAGTCATCGACGACCAGCACAAGCGCATCGTCGACATGATCAATTCGCT
Organism: Pseudomonas sp.; assembly: GCF_030683065.1. GTDB lineage: Bacteria > Pseudomonadota > Gammaproteobacteria > Pseudomonadales > Pseudomonadaceae > Aquipseudomonas. Next base: position 11,716 of record NZ_JAUXMX010000018.1, on the reverse strand, counting down.
GCACCAGGCTAAGGTGAGCGGAGGCAGTGGCGGTGAGGTAGGGGATGTGCTCAACGGCTTGGTGGATTACACCCTGTCGCACTTCGCTTTCGAGGAGTCGCTGCTGGAGGAGGCTGGCTACGAGTTCACGCGGCCACACAAGCGTGTGCATGAAATCTTCATTGCCCGGGTCAAGGACTTCAATCTGCGCTTTCAGGCTGGTGAGGACATCACCGATGAACTGCTTGGTCTGCTCTCGCGCTGGTTGTTCAACCATATCCGCAGCGACGACGCCGGCTACGTGCAGGCGGTCAAGGACAATATGAATAGCCTGGTCAGCAATAAGCAGGCAGGTGGCTGGTTTTCGCGCTCGATGAAGAAGTTCTTCGCCTGACCAGCGACGGCGACCGCTTCCAAACACCTGCTTCGGTGGTGGCCCCGGCCCAAGCGGGCAGGGACACCGCCGCTTAAATGGCTGTTCTGAGGGGTGTTCAGGACGCGCCAAGGCATAGCTGCAACAGCTAGAACGGATGCATTGCAGCCTTCGCGACAAAATTTTCACACTGTCTTTGGCAAACTCCCGGCCGTTGTCTCTGGACTGGCGGTGGAGTGGTGCCGATGCGATTACCTTTGTGCGGCAGGTGTGTGTGCGACAGGCGTTGGTTGCCGTACTGCCTGGCTCTCGCTGTCCCAGGCAGCCATTCTGCCCGCCAGGAACGTGCTGGCGGCGAGGGTGCTATGTCCCCGCAGAACAGCGCTGTCAGCCAGGGTATGGTCTTGCACGGCAGGCCCAAACCAGCCGGCCTGTGGCGCAGCACAGGCAGTGCCCATTCACCTCGGCGGCTGCTTGATCCTGGAGGCGATGTTGCGTTATTTGCGCGACACCATCCCCATCGCTCTGGCATCCAGTCGCTATTTACTGGCCAAACAAGGCCGCAGCGCATTATCCCGCTTAAGCAGCACCCCTTCGGAATCTGACCCTATGGCCTCCAAGCCTGCCCCGAGAACCCCGTCATGCCCATTGCCGCTGGTGGTCCCGAGCCTGAAGAGTCACTTGGCCTTCACTCTCTTGAGCGCGCTGGCGCTGCTGTTGATCTATACATTGCTGCGCGTCGCCTTGCTGGTCTATAACCGCGAACTGATTGGCGTCACACCGGTGGCTAGCTTCGCCGAGGCCTTCTTCAACGGCCTGCGTTTCGATTTGCGGGTGGTGGTGTATGCCTGCATTCCGTTGCTGCTGTCCTTGCTCAGCGTGCGCGCCATGGCCGCCCGTGGCTTGCAGCGCTTCTGGTTGAGCGGATTTGCCAGCATCACGCTGTTTCTCGGCCTGTCTGAGCTGGATTTCTACCGCGAATTTCATCAGCGACTTAATAGCCTGGTGTTCCAGTACTTTCAGGAAGATCCACAGACTGTTTTGAGCATGTTGTGGAACGGCTTCCCGGTCGGGCGCTACTTGCTGGCCTGGGCGGTTGCGACCTGGTTGCTGCACACGCTGTTCAAGGGCCTGGATCGGCTCAGTCGACCAGCACCTGCGGCCTCGTCACCAGCAGCTGACGCGCCGGCCTGGTATTGGCGCATCGCTACGTTCTGCGCCTGCCTGCTGGTGGCCGTGACTGCTGCCCGTGGCCACATTAGTCAGGGCCCGCCGCTGCGCTGGGGCGATGCGTATACCACCGAGTCGATGTTCGCCAATCAGTTGGGCTTGAATGGCACCCTGACCCTGGTGTCGGCGGCCCAAGCCAGTTTTTCTTCGCACCGCGACAACGCATGGCAATCGACCATGACCGACCAACAGGCCCTGGAGACCGTGCGCAAGCTGCTGCTGACGCCGCACGATCAGCTGGTCGATGCCGATACGGCGGCTATCCGGCGTGACTACACCCCGCCAGCCGCCGGTACGTTACCGATTCGTAACGTGGTGGTGATTCTGCTGGAAAGCTTTGCTGGCCACTATGTTGGCGCCCTGGGCTATCCGGGCAATATCACGCCGCACTTCGACAAACTGGCGCAAGAGGGCCTGCTGTTCGACCGCTTCTTCTCCAACGGCACCCATACCCACCAGGGCATGTTTGCCAGCATGGCCTGTTTCCCCAACCTGCCGAGTTTCGAGTACCTGATGCGCACCCCCGAAGGTGCGCACCAGTTTTCCGGCTTGCCGCAACTGCTCGGCGCCCGTGGTTACGACAACCTGTACGTGTATAACGGCAACTTCCAGTGGGACAACCAGTCAGGGTTTTTCAGCAACCAGGGCATGAGCAATTTTATTGGCCGTGAGGACTTCGTCGATCCGGTGTTCATGGACCCGACCTGGGGGGTGTCCGACCAGGATATGTTCGACCGTGGTGCCCTCGAGTTGGCCAACAACTTCGGTGCAAAACCGTTCTATGCCCTGCTGCAAACCTTGTCCAATCACACCCCTTATGCCTTGCCGAAGGAACTGCCGGTTGCACCGGTGACCGGTCACGGTTCGGCTGATCAACACCTGACTGCCATGCGTTATTCCGACTGGGCGCTCGGTCAGTTCTTCGACCAGGCGCGCAAGGCACCGTATTTCAAGGACACGTTGTTCGTGGTAGTTGGCGATCACGGCTTTGGCAGTACCGAGCAGCTGACCGAGATGGATCTGTTCCGTTTCAACGTGCCGCTGTTATTGATCGCCCCAGGTATCCAAGGCAAGTTCGGTGCCGTCAGCCACACGGTCGGCACCCAGGTCGATATCGTGCCGACCATCATGGGTCGTCTGGGGGGCGAGGTGCGTCACCAGTGCTGGGGCCGCGACCTGCTCAATTTGCCGCCAGGCGACCGGGGTATCGGGGTGATCAAGCCTTCGGGCGGCGACCAGACCGTGGCCATCGTTACCCCGGAGCGCATTCTGATTCAGCCCAAGGATTTTGCCCCGCGCCTGTATGACTATCGTTTGGGCGCCAAGCCGCAGGCCGAGCGCGTGGAGGGTGAAATCGATCCTCAACTGCAGAAAAACCTTGCGGCTTTCCTGCAGGCAGCCACCAACAGCTTGCTGGAGAACAGCGCCGGTGTGGTGGATGGCATACCGCAGCGGCAGTAAGGCGGCGGATACAGAAAGCACGCATGAGCTCGACGAGGCGTTGTAACCCATCTACGTTATCCTCGCAGTCGCTAGTAAGCCGCTGAGAAGCAGCGGCAGATCGAGGTTGTTGAACCATGTATTACGGGGAGAAATTCAACGCGTGGACCCATCTGGTCGGCGCAGTGCTGGCGTTTGCCGGGGCACTCTGGTTGCTGGTGCTGGCGAGTCTGCAGGGCGAGTTGATGAAGATCGTCAGTGTCGCTATCTACGGCGTCACCTTGCTGCTGCTCTACAGCGTCTCGACGATCTATCACAGTGTGCAGGGGCGGGCGAAGGTGATCATGCGCAAGATCGATCACCTGTCGATTTACCTGCTGATTGCCGGCAGCTACACGCCGTTTTGCCTGGTGACCCTGCGTGGCCCCTGGGGCTGGTCGCTGTTCGCGGTGGTCTGGGTGTTGGCGTTGATTGGCATGCTGCAGGAGATCAAACCACGCTCCGAAGCGCGGATTTTGTCGCTGGTGATCTATGCGCTGATGGGCTGGATTGTCCTGGTGGCGGTCAAGCCGCTACTCGCCGCCTTGGGCGTCGCGGGCTTCGCCTGGTTGGCGGCGGGCGGCATTTTCTACACGGTCGGGATCATTTTTTTTGTCTACGACCGCCGCTTCCGTCATTGGCACGGCATCTGGCACCTGTTTGTCATGGTCGGCAGCCTGCTGCACTTTGTCGCGATCCTGCTCTATGTCCTCTGATTCAGCGATGTTTGCCGACAGCCGCCGCTGTCGATGCCCCGTGAGCATCGAGGGCGGCTGCGGTGCAGGCATGCCCGTATCTGAGGAAAACGTCGATCAAGGTCGTCAGGCCTTGGCTGCAGGCTTGTCGAAGAGTGCCACGCCCTGATCCAGGCATTGATCAACCAACCATTTGCCGTGTGCGATAGAGGCTCGCTGAGCGCTTTCCAGTTCGACGAGAAAGGCTTGCTGGATGGGCAGCGGTAGCCGTCGAGTGGTTCGGCCGTCCGGGGTGGTGATATGGCAGCCGCCTGCCCAGGGTGTAGGAATACCGGGATGTTCCACGACATCGGCGGTGATGATGTGGTCGCGGTGGGTGCATTGCATCGTGGTCATGAGAGCAACCTCTATCTGTGGAGGCCTCTGGCAGATCTGCACGGCTAAAGTCGAATCGGTCAAAGGGCCATGTGGGCGCCATGGATATTCGGGTCGAATATCGGCGTAGCGCGTTCCGTGCTGTTTTTTCCTGTTTGCAAGGGTATAGCACATCGCGTTTCTTGCACGGCAAGCTTGGCGATTGACTCGCGAGGAGGGCGCGTCACTGCTGCCGTCACACCCAGCGACCTTGCTCTTCTGCAGCTGCGCCAGCCGGTTGTCGGATACGGTACTGCCCCGGCGTCACGCCTTTCCAGCGCCTGAAGGCATGGATGAAGTTGGAGGTTTCACCATAGCCCAGGCGTTCGGCGATTTCTTCCAGGGTCAGGCCGCCAATTGCCAGCAGTTCCTCGGCCAGAGCCAGGCGGACTTCCTCCTGCAGCAGGCGAAAGCGCGTGCCCTCGGCATCCAGACGCCGACGCAGGGTGCGCGAGGTCATGTGCAGTTCGTCGGCCAGCTGCTCCATGCCTGGCAGTTGCCCTGGACTGCTGAGCAGGCGATCGCGGATACGACCCGACAGGCCACCGCGCACCTGGCGTTTAGCCAGCAGAGCCTGGCACTGTTGTTCACAGCTGAGGGCGACATGCGGATTGGCACTAGGCAGTGCTTGGTCGAGCAGGCTTAGGGGGAATACGATACGGTTTTCTGCGGCGTTGAAGGTAGGCGTCAGGCCCAATACTTGCTGGTAGGTGGTGAGGTCGCTGGGCGCTGCTGTGCGAAAACTGGCGCGCAGCGGCGGCACGCGGAGACTGCTCAGGTCGCGCTGAAGGCTAAGAATGCCGGCACTGTCGCGCTCGACGATAAACGTACGCAAGTCCTCCGCTATGTCGCGCTCGTCGAGTATCAAGTGGGCTTCGTCGCCGATTTCCTCGAGACGTACCGCGTGAAAGGCATAGGTCAGGTCTAGGTAGCGCAGCCCGAGTTGGGCCGCACTGCGAAAGGTCGGACTGCTGAGCAGGGCGAAGCCCCAGATGCCATAGGTATTGAGGTGGTAACGCATGCCCGCCTTGAGGCCGATGCCCGGCAGGTGGCCGAGGTTCTGCACCAGGTTACGTATCAGCCGGAGTTCCTGCTCGGCAGCGATCTCTGCGCCCGGGTCACCGAGCAACGACAAATCAAGATCGGTACCTTGCAGGCAGCGCGTCAGGGACAAACCCTGGTCGAGGCCGAACTGGGTCAGCAATTGCGCGCTTATGGCGCTGCGCCTGGCTGGCCAACCTGGGCTAAGGTTATGGTTCATCTTGTCCGAATCTCACAATTTATGGCCGACTATGCCATAACACCGGAACCCGTGGCGCAGTAGGATTTGTTCTGCGCAGTCCATTGCGTCACACCCGAAGCACACGCTTGGGCTGGTTACTCACACGGATACGACAATGACCACGAGTTCTTCGCAGCAGGTGCCTTTACGCGTGCTGATCATCGGCACCGGATTTGCCGGTCTGGGCCTGGCCATCCAGTTGCAAAAAGCCGGTGTCGACGACGTTCTGTTGCTTGAGAAAGCCGCTGATATCGGCGGCACCTGGCGCGACAACAGCTACCCCGGTGCTGCCTGCGATGTACCCTCGCACCTCTATTCGTTTTCCTTCGAGCTGAAAACTGACTGGACGCGCAAGTTCGCACCCCAGGCGGAAATCCACAGCTACCTGCTGCATTGCGTGGACAAGTACCAACTACGCCCACGCATTCGCCTGAACAGTGAAGTTCGCACTGCCGTTTTCGATGAGCCCGCCGGTCTCTGGCGCGTTACGCTGGTCACCGGTGAGGTGTTCAGTGCCCAGGTGCTGGTCAGCGCCTGCGGCCAGCTCAACCAGCCCGCCTACCCGCAGATCCCCGGAATCGAGCGCTTTGCCGGCGAAGCCTTCCACTCGGCGCGCTGGCGTCATGACCTGGACTTGACCGGCAAACGAGTGGCCGTTATCGGTACTGGCGCCTCGGCGATTCAGTTCGTGCCGCAGATTCAGCCCAGGGTCGCGCAGTTGCAGTTGTTCCAGCGTTCGGCGGCCTATGTGCTGGCCAAGCCGGATCGCGCCTACCGTACTTGGGAGCTGGCGCTGATGCGCCGATTGCCTTGGCTGCAACGGGTCGATCGCGGCCTGAAATACATCCAGCATGAAGCGCGGGCATTGGCCTTTATCAGCTTTCCCGGTTTGATGAAGGCGTTCAAATTCAGCTTCACCCGCTATTTGAACCGCAGCGTGGCCGATCCGGTTTTGCGTGCCAGTTTGCAGCCGGACTACCCGATGGGCTGCAAGCGCATCCTCATCAGCAACGACTATTACCCTGCGCTGACGCAAGCCAATGTGCATGTGGTGAGCGAGGCTATTCGCGAGATTGGCCCACATGCCATCGTCACCGCCGATGGCCGTGAGCACCCATGCGATGTGCTGATCTATGGCACCGGCTTTGCCGCCAGCGATTTTCTCGCGCCGATGCAGATTCACGGCCTGGGTGGCCTGGAACTAAATCAGGCGTGGCAGCAGGGGGCCGAGGCCTATAAAGGCATCAGCGTCAGTGGTTTTCCCAATCTGTTCATCCTTTACGGGCCGAACACCAATCTGGGGCATAACTCGATCATCTATATGCTCGAAAGTCAGTACAGCTATGTACTTGGCTGCGTCCGCGCCCTGCGTGAGCAAGGCCTGCGCTACATGGACGTCAAACCCGCAGTACAGCAGCGTTATAATCAGAACATCCAGGCCAGTATTCACCGCACGATCTGGGCGCAGGGGTGCAACAGCTGGTACATGAGCGCCAGCGGTAAACACACCAATAATTGGCCTGGTTATACCTTCAGCTACCGTTATCTAACCCGCACCCCGGAGTTGACCGATTATGCATGCAGCCGCTGAGTACATCGCGCCAGCCGCTGACCAGGCAGTTTTGCGCCGCCTGCTGCGTGGCGCGCTGCGGGTTGTGTTCCGTGGCCTGGTGCGCCCACCAATGCCGATTGCCGGACAGCGAGCACTGTTCAACCTGCTGACGGCTATAAGCCCGGCGCAGCCTGGGGTCAAACGCAGCGTTGCAACCCTGGGCGGTCGGCCTTGCGAGTGGCATCGCCCGGAGCAGGCCAATGGCTGCGTGTTGTTGTACCTGCATGGCGGCGCCTACCTGATCGGTGGGCCGCATACCCACAGAGCGATTTGCGCCAGCCTGGCCAAGCGCGGGCAGATCGAGGTATGCGCCCTGGATTACCGCCTGGCCCCGGAATTTCCGTATCCGGCGGCGCGCGATGATGCGCTGGCGGCCTATCAGGCACTGCTTGCGGCGGGATATAGCGCCGCACAGATCGTCATCGGCGGCGATTCTGCTGGGGGTAACCTGAGTCTGATTACCAGCCTGCGGCTGCGCGATCTGGGGCAGGCGCAGCCGGCAGCATTGGTGTGTTTTTCACCGGTCACCGACTATACCGGCCAGCAGTTGCACAGCCCTGCAGCGGGGGATCCGTTGCTCAATCCCAAGTGGATCGAGCAGGCTATCGGCCTGTATTGCCCCGCGCATATCCCGCGCAGCGATCCGGGTTTGTCACCGCTGTTTGCTGACCTGACCGGCTTGGCTCCGCTGCTGATCCAGGTCGGTGAGGACGAATTGTTGCTCAATGACAGCCTGCGCTTTGCCGAGCGGGCCAAGGCAGCGGGGGTGAGCGTGCACTTGGAGCGTTACCCGGGCCTGTGGCATGTCTTTCAGGCCCACACTGGCCTGCTCAACGCGGCGGATTATGCGCTCGATCGGGTGGTGCTCTTCCTGCGTGGGCGAGGTTGCTGAATGAACAACATCCTGATTACCGGCGCCGCTTCTGGCATCGGTGCGGCCAGTGCCCGGTTGTTTCACTCGCGCGGCTGGCAGGTCGGTTTGCTCGATATTGAGCACCGCGCCCTGGCAGAGCTGGCAGCGGAGCTGGGCGGGGTCTGGCATGCCGAGTTGGACGTGACCGATTGCGCAGCGGTGCAGGTAGCGCTGGCAGATTTCTGTGCGCTGCATGATGGTCAGCTGCGCTTGTTGTTCAACTGTGCTGGAGTCTTGCGTTGCGGGCATTTCGAGGCGATTGAGTTGGCCGAACATGTGCGGATTCTGCAGATCAATGTGCTTGGCCTGCTGAACATGACCCATGCAGCCTTTGCCTATCTGCAGGTCACCGAGCATGCCCAGGTGATCAACATGGGCTCGGCTTCCGGTGTATATGGTGTGCCGCATCTGGCCAGCTACTCAGCTTCCAAGTTCGCCGTGCGCGGGTTGACCGAGGCCCTCGACCTGGAGTGGGCCAGGCACGGCATCCGCGTCGGCGACCTGATGCCGCCCTTCGTCAACACGCCCATGTTGACCAGCCAGCGTTTTGCCGCGCCGGTACTCAAGCGTCTGGGCGTCAAGCTCAAAGCCGAAGACATCGCCGAGGCGGCCTGGCAGCAAGCCCATTGCGCAGCAGTGCATCGGCCGGTGAGCCTGCAGTTCAAGCTGATGTACTGGGCCGGGCAGCTCGCCCCAGCCTGGCTCAGCCGGCGCATGATGCGCTGGCTGAGTCGCGAATAGCCGGCGGTTGAGCGCCCTGCGTTGCCGCAGGTGTATGCAGTAGGTGCTAGCGGTCGCCGGTTTATTCACAAGTTGTCTTGTGGTGCTGCAAATCTTGCTGCTTCGCGCTACTCTGCAGATGACGGTCTCGCGCTGTAAGTTCTGAATGGCGCATCGTCCCAGCCCTGTCTTCAGGTCTGGCTTATGACACGTCAAGCAGCTCCTTGCTTGAATCTCGGGCGGCATGGCTACAGGTGCCGCAACACCGTCGCTGTTATGGCGGTTGCAATGGGAACGTAGTTAGTCCTTCCATCGCTGAGGAGATCACTTCATGAGCACAGCCTTGCACGATGATGTCAGTAACGGAGTTTTGCGGCGGATGAAGGAAGGTGGGTTCGATTTCACCAGCTTTCATCCCATCGAGTTTTACGCCATTTTCCCGGATGAGGAGCGGGCACGCATGGCGACCAGAAACTTTCGGGGTGAGTCCTTGCATGCCTTGGTCACTGAGCGTGATGACGGCGCCTGGCACCTGCAAGTGAGCAAAGTGATGTATGCGACCTATAACGGCATTGGCGACTTCGAGCATGACCTCGAGTCTGTAGTGGGTCCGCTTGGCGGCAAACTGGACGGTTGGGGCGTGACGCAGGAGGTCAAAGGCCTGCAGCCTTGATAGTCATGCACGTTTGGTAATGAGCATCGATCGGTCCCCGGCTGGTCGATGCGCCATCGTATCTCTCGCTCGACTCGAGCATCCGCATTGCTGCAGACTTGGCCGCGGAGGCTGTTGATGAGCGATATCCTGATTTTGACCCACATTGATTATTGCCCGCCGGGTCATTTGGCCAAGGTGCTGGATGAGGCGTGCCTGGATTTTCATACGCTGCGGGTCGATCTTGGCGAGCTGGATGGTGTTGACCTGGACCGTCCCAAGGCCGTGGCAATCATGGGCGGCCCCATGAGCATCAACGATCCCTTGCCCTGGCTGGCGACTGAAGTAGCGGCGCTGCAACATTTCATTCGGCGCGATATCCCGTTGATTGGCCACTGCCTGGGCGGTCAGTTACTGGCCAAGGCGTTGGGCGCTGAAATCAGCCGCATGCCCTACACCGAGAGCGGTTGGCAGATGCTCGAGCAGACGAGCGGGGCGACGTCGAGCCCCTGGTTAGCCCACCTACCACAGCAGTTTCCTGTGTTTCAGTGGCACGGCGACACCTTCGCGCTGCCCCATGGCGCGCAGCCATTGCTGAGTAGCCCCTGGTGCGACAATCAGGCCTTCAGTTGGGGAGAAAAGATCCTCGCCCTGCAAGGTCACCCGGAAATGACTGAGGCGCTGGTGCGGCAATGGCTCGGCGATTGGTTGCATCTGCTCGATGAACGTCAGGCCAGCCAGCAGAGTCAGGCGCAGATGCTTGATGACTTGCCAGGCAAAATAGCTGCTCTCAATCAGGTGGCTGAAGGCTTCTACCGGCATTGGCTGAAGCTGATCTGATCAGCTGAGGCGCTGAGCGGAAATTGCCCTGCAGCGACCGCTGCCCGACATTGCGTTAGGCCAGCGCGCGCTCGTAATGACGCTCGATTTCTCACCTGCTTTGCGCTGCCGCATAGCAGGGCGTGACGCATGATTGAGGACTTTGCAACGCCCCGGATTGGTGCGTGGGGAGTTGGTTTATTTTTCAACCCCATGATTATTAGTGGATTAAGCCCGATGGCTCGGGCTTTGCAGTGCTCCAGTATGTCCGGGTGACAAGGAGCACGGCATGGCTAGCACCTTTTATGACGAGATGTACCAGGCGAATGGCGAATGCCGTGCGCATTACCAGGCGTTTGCCCGTTGGTTGGCGGATACGCCCAAGGAGTTGCTGGCCCAGCGCCGCCGTGAGGCAGATCTGTTGTTTCACCGCGCTGGCATCACCTTCACCCTGTATGGCGATGAGCAGGGAACCGAGCGGCTGATCCCCTTCGACACCATCCCGCGCAGCATTCCCGCCAGTGAATGGCGGATGGTCGAGCGCGGCTGCATCCAGCGGGTGCAGGCGCTGAACATGTTTCTCGCTGACATCTACCACGATCAGCGCATCATCAAAGCGGGGATCATTCCTGCCGAACAGGTGCTGGCCAATGAGGGCTATCAGATCGCCATGCAGGGTTTGAATCTGCACCGTGATCTGTATGCGCATATCGCCGGGGTCGATCTGGTGCGCGATGGCGATGGCAGCTATTACGTGCTGGAAGACAACCTGCGCACCCCGAGCGGCGTCAGCTACATGCTCGAAGACCGCAAGATGATGATGCGCCTGTTCCCCGAGCTGTTCGCCGCGCAGCGCATCGCCCCCATCAACCATTACCCGAACCTGCTGCTTGAGACCCTGAAGACCTCCAGCCCGTTGGATAACCCCAACGTGGTGGTGCTGACGCCGGGACGTTTCAATAGCGCCTATTTCGAGCACGCCTTCCTGTCGCGCGAGATGGGCGTTGAGCTGGTCGAGGGCGCGGACCTGTTCGTGCGTGACGACAAGGTCTACATGCGCACCACCGCCGGGGCCAAGCAGGTGGATGTGATCTACCGGCGCCTGGATGACGACTTCCTCGACCCCCTGGCCTTCAATCCCGATTCCATGCTCGGCGTACCCGGGCTGCTGTCAGCCTACCGCTCGGGCAATGTGGTGCTGGCCAACGCCATCGGCACCGGGGTAGCGGACGACAAGTCGACCTACCCCTACGTCACCGAGATGATCCGTTTTTACCTGGACGAGGAGCCGATCCTCAAGAACGTGCCGACCTGGCAGTGCAGCCGGCCGGCTGATCTGTCCCACGTGCTGGCCAACCTCGGCGAGCTGGTGGTCAAGGAAACCCAGGGCTCCGGCGGCTACGGCATGCTGGTTGGCCCGGCCGCGAGCAAGGCCGAGATCGAAGACTTTCGCGCCCGCCTGCTGGCCAGGCCGCAAGCCTATATCGCCCAGCCGACCCTGTGCCTGTCGACCTGCCCGACCTTTGTCGAGAATGGCATTGCGCCGCG
>NZ_JAUXMX010000017.1 GCF_030683065.1 Pseudomonas sp. | reverse complement strand
CGCGTCTTTCAATAACCCGCAGAAAACCGTTTCAAAATTCACGTTTTGCAATTTATTTATTCATAATCATGCACTTACAATGTATAAATCCATGCTACTGCGCTAATCGTTTCAATTCAACCCCTCAGCCCCCTAGATTCGTTGCGGAGGGATCAGGATCGCCGTGATTTTGAAACAGCGACCGCTCGGTGACTCCCCCAACACGATCTATGAGCTGCCAGAAAATGATACGTTTTGATAAATCGGTGCCTCCAAAGCTGCTTGTAATACACGAACATCCCGTCCTCCGCGCCCAGGCTCGCAAGCATCTGGAGTCATCCGGATACACGGTGGTTGAAGCAGGTAGCTGTAGAGAGGCTATCGCAATCATGCATACCTGCACCTTCGCAGGAATAATTGTCGATAACGATATGGCTGATTATGAGGCTGCATCTCCACTTTCCGCTCGGAGCGCTACTGGAAACTCTAATATCCCGTGCATAGTACTTGCAACAACTCGGGTTATTCGAAAGCCGGATAAAGATTTCAACACAGCCTTAGATGATTACTTGTATAAGCCTTTCAAACCTAGCGCTCTAGCCAAGCATGTACATCAATTAATAAAGACCTCTGTTGAGATCGAGCATTTAAGGCTTGTATGCCCCGCAGCCTACGCATTGGCAGGGACAACAGGAATTAACCTCACAAAATTCAACCTTCCTTTTAAACAGATGATTGTGCTTCATGCTCTTGTCAGCAACTCACCTCGCGTTGTGAGCAAAGCATGTTTCGTAGACGTTCTATATTCACACAAGAGCCCGCCAATAAATCCTTATAATGCGGTAGAGTCCTTAGTTTTTCATTTACGTAAAAGACTACGCGCCGAAGAATCAAATGTGAGTATAAAATCTGTTCGAGGCGTTGGGTATAGAGCTTCCATTAACCAAATACAGAATTCGATAAAAAATGTTAATTTTCTGAAGCTCTAAAAATCCAGCCTCTACGAAATATCGGGATTGAAAGCCGCGTCTTTACCGGATTTACTTTATCAAATTAAACGTTTAAAACATCCTAGTACACCTATCACCGACTATGGGTGCCGGACTTGGTGATGAAGGTATTTCTTCGAATTTAACGATGACTTGTTCGTTACTTAATACGCTAAGGGCAGGAAGTGCTTAGACGGTTCTTCTGACCGGGATGCCCTTCTCAATGAGGTGAAGGCTGTCAAACTGCCCATGATCGTTATGAACGATGACGACCCTAACGACCGGGCGTGTCCATATTGTCTGGGTGAGCGCCCTCGGCCAAGAAGCCAACAGGCTCATTTTCCCGTCCTTTAGTCGCCGCAACGCGGAACATATTGTGCTGCCACTCTGGCGTGGGCGTCATCAAGCGTACCGCTTCGTCTGAGAGCTTAGCTATCAAGGCATACTTGTGGGTCTTTCTCTTTTGCATCAGGTTAATCCTCGGCATATGTGCGCGCGTAAACATCTACCAAGCCTCGCAATCGGTACATGCACCCGATCGAAGCAACACGCGCAACAGCGCTGCAACCGTCGCAGATCCGTTTATCAGTCATGCCTCAACGTCTGAGTCCTAACATCAATGCCCACGCCCCCTAATTTCTTAGTCGATGACATGGTCAACCACACACTCGCAACTCCCACTTCACCTGACCCATTAGGCGTCAACACTTCAAAAACAAGCCAACAACTGCTGCCTGTAATGCTGGGAAAAACTCACCTGATGACTTGGCTCGACTGAAAAGCCCTCTAGTGAAATGGTGCTCGTAGCTCCAGCCACAATAGCCTGCTCTTTGCCACATCCAATACTGTTATCTAGATTATTGATATTGTCCGCAGCCTCGATCGAGCTCGGCGTTGAGCCTGAAGTGGAAGCTGGCATCTGTACCTCGTTTAGTACCGCCAAGTCCTCCGGCAAGTCATCCGCAATTCTCTCAGCCAAACACTGCAGCGTCGGCTCCGCCAACATGAACAGCCAAGCTTGATCATCGGACTCACCTGTACGCCTAAGCACTCGCCCAAGCACTTGCCGGTAATGCAACTCGGTGCGAATGCGGCTGAGATAGCAGCACACCTGAAGCCGGGGGATGTCCGTTCCTTCGCTGATCATTCCGACAGCGACAATCCAGGGAGAGGCGCTCTGCCTAAAGGCATTGATCACCTGCTGCGCATCCGGGATTTTGTTGGTCACAATGCAGCAAACCCCACCCCTGGACTCCAGAGCCTGGGCAATTTGCTGAGCGTGCTCAATGTCAGTGGCAACAACCAAACCGGCAGCATTCGGCTTGATTTGGCGAAGCTCATTGAGCTTGTTACAGCCAAGATCGAGTAGCTGATTGATCACGTCGTCATGGCGCAGCAATTCTTCGTAGGTGACAGGCGATTCCCCCAAGAGTTTGGCAATGCTGGGAAACATCCTGACTGTACTCTCAGGACCCATTTCCTCGGTCAGTTTTACCTTCTGATTGTCGAGCAAGACAATACGAGGAGAACGGCATACCGCATCGGCAATGGCCTCTTTCAGTCCGTATCGGTAGTCACAGATCAAGTGCCCTTCTGGCGTCGAGTACCGGGCCAAGACAATAGCCCGGTCATCTGAGCGCCATGGCGTACCGGAGAGCGCCAAGGTGAAGGCTGCGCGGTCTTGTATCCGATGCAATATTTGTTGCCCCCAGGCGTTGCTGAGAAGCGGATCATGGCCAGCGCAATGGTGAATCTCATCGAAGACCACGAGCACACGGTAATCATCAAGAAGCTGCCAGAACCCCTCATCTCTGTACTCCATGGCCTGGTAGGTAAACGCCGTTCCCACAGCGCCTATCTGGCCATCCAGTCGCCGGCCAAGTACTTCTGCAAAGGTTGAGCGGAAGCCATCGACAACCTGGCAGGATGGCGCGAAGCACATCACCAGATCGATTTTCTCCTGCTTAAGCAACCTGCTGGCTAGCTCTGCCGCCATGCGTGTCTTCCCGGCTCCCGGCGTCGCCTGGCAGAAGAAGTGCGGTGTGGTAGCAAAGTGCTCCAATGCCGTGTCGATGCAGCTGAGTTGCCAGTCTCGTAGCGATCTGGTCATCGTGCAGCAAGCGTCTTGATGGTCTTTTCGATGGCCCGAAGATGGCCGAGTAGACGTGAACTGCGATCCCTGGCTTCCAGGTACTCGTCTTCGACCTTATCCCGCAAATGCGGCATTTCTTCTAGGAGCAGCTTGAATCGCTCCGCCTCTCCCATTGAAGAGAGGAAGTCCAAGCGGATTTCTTTGTGGAGCGCTTCCAGATGCTGATCCGCACTGGCTGACGATTCGAGCGGGACAGCCTCAATTTCATGCGCTGCTGATTCCCGCTCGTGCTCACAAGCAGTCTTGAGGCTGTTCTCAAACCCGTTATCGATCAGCTGCAATTGCAGATGTACCGGAATCGGTTTCAGGTGATAGACCTGTCCCCGCGAACGACGCTCTTCATCAAGCACAAGCCAGCCCGTGCGCAGTAATCGCCGAATCTGCTCATACACATAGCGGCGCACATCGGCGACACGAAAAGTCATGCCATCTAGGCGCTTGGCATAGGCATCACGCAGTTCACGGGTCGTGAATCTTGTGTTCCCTTCTTCCTGAAGCAGCTCATACAGACGCCTGTCGAAGATAAACGAGGCCGATTTCATTGAGGCACCAGAAGAGTTAACGCGGAAAAATGCGGATTATAGTCCGTGGCTCCTGCGTCCGCAAACGCACGATAGTGCCGTCTCAGAGGAATTGAGACGGTCATGGATAAATTGGCGAAAGTGTTAGGGGAACGCATCCGAACACAAAGGAAGATTTGCCACATGTCTCAGGATGTACTGGCGTTGGCCTGCAGTATCGACCGTAGCTATATGGGCCGGATCGAGCGTGGCGAAGTAAACATCACCGTCGAGAAGCTTTATCGCATCGCAGGCGAGCTGGCCTGCGATCCATCCCGCCTTCTGCCTCAAATGTCAGAGCTACAACCGCCTGATTGATACTGGCGAAGCCTGGCGTTATCTACTGACTGCTCGGATTTGTTTTTCGGCTCCAAGGTGCCGTCCTGCACCAGCTCGCGCATGAACTTTTACACCCGCATGCTTTCTGGGTTATTCGGGTTGAGGGAACGTGCCGCAAGCTTGGCGGAAGTGGAGACGCCCTCCATAATGAAATCAGAGCGAGGCTTTCTAACCCAAAGTCTGTGGTTCCTTGCTTCATACGAGCAACCCGCCATTGCTCGTCCCACCAAATCCCGACGCATCAAGGTCCATACTGCGAGGACTGGTTCATGGAGCAAGCTCTTTCCGCCCGGATTGATCAAGAACAAGACCGCCATTCCCTGACCCTTGACGCGTTGGCCGAGGTGGATGCAGGCCGTGTGATTAACCACAAAGCAGTCCAAGATTGGGCTGACAGTCTCAGTGACGGAGATCCTACCCAGCGCCTTCTGCGCTGATACGCCCTCAAGTAATAGCGCTAGGCAGACTACTGCCTGCCCAAAAACTGCAATTGAACTAAGGGTATCTATGTTTGACTACAGTGATCCGCAGTACAAAGAACTATTTGCACTAGCCACAGAAGTTCTTGGCAGTAGCGAAATGGCTGTTGCATGGATGAATGGACCTGCTTTAGGCCTAAATGGCTCTCGTCCGATCGACCTTATTTTCGGCCCAAATAGTGCGGAGGACGTGAAAGCTCTATTAGATCGTATGCACTATGGGATTTATCATTAGCAAAACTATGGCAGCGGCTCGCGATTGCACGCTTGAATAATTGCTTCCGTTCTTTTCACGAACAATTCTAAGCTTTACCTCTAAATGGTTCGGCCAACTGATCTATATATCCGGTGGGGTAGCGCCGATCACGCAGGCCGACATCATTACTACCAGGTTGCTTGGCACTGTCGTAGAAGGTTTTGAATAGCAGATCCCACACCAACAGAAACTCGCCGAAATTAACTTGGGCATCCTCAAAATCACGTTTGTGATGCCAACGATGTGTTTCAGCTACGCCGATAATGCGCCGCAACCATCCAATCGAATAATCTAAGTTGGAGTGCTGAAAAGCCAGATGCACCGTGAGTATTCCAAACCAGGTGGCCACCAGCGAAGACGGTGTTCCCAGCGCGAACAGCAACAACAATCCAGGTCCTGCCATGATGGCCGCATGCAGGGGATGACGCCGCTCTCCGTTCATCCAGTAGAGCCGCTCAGCGCTGTGATGGGGCTCGTGTAGGTGCCACAACCAGGGGATGTGATGGCTGAGGCGGTGCATGGAATACAAACTCAGGTCTAAGATAGCTGCCACGATGAGCAGTTGTAGCCAGAGAGGCAGCTCGGTAGGAAACCCACTCAGCTCAGCAGGCACAAGGTCCCCCACACGAGATAGAACAGCGGCAGTGAACTGGATGACCGACAAATTCACGACTAGGTGAATAAGGTCCGTTAGAGTGTCATCGTGATCGTTGAGCCAGTCCTGCCGGAAAGGCTGGAGTCGCTCCATACCAGCTACACAGCCGACTCCCACGGCCGCCAGGATTGCTGTGCTTGGCCAGTAAGGGATGCCTTGATAAAGCAGCCAGATCATCGCTGCCGATATACCACCGAAAATCGCCGGATAACTAAACCAGCGAAGCAAAAACCTCGACGCGCTGCCCATTGTGAACCCTCCATGCAGTTGGTTTCACTTTGAACTGTTCGCCCGCTATACGCTTGAACGAAGGAGCTAATAACTCGGGCTGTGGATACGCAAACAGCATCGGTAGAAGTATCCCGGTTGAAGTAAATGTCAGCTTTGTAGCCTCACATGACCGAGCGCTGAAGAGGGGTCGAGTCCGAACAGCGCACGAAAAGAACGTGAAAAATGGGCTGCGTCGGCAAATCCAGCGGCATGAGCGGCCGCTGTTAGATTATGTCCGATAGATACGAACTGCAGCGCCACAACCAGCCGACTCCATTTGCGATAGCTACGCAGCTGAAGTCCGGTTTGCTCGACAAACCAATGAGAGAACCGGGTGGGCGACAGATGCACAAGCGCGGCCAGTCGCACCCGATCATCTTGTCGCTCTTCCAGCGCCTGAAGCACAGCCCGCATACGCGGATCAGCCGCCTGCGGTGTTTTCAGGCCTAGTAGTCGCCTGACCTCCTCACGAACCAGCTGAGCAGATACCTCCGGCGTTTCAAGTAGCTGCTCGATGGCAGCCGTATTGTCTGCCGGGATCGAGACCAACTGGGCGGCCGATATACAGCTCATGGCACGGGCCTCTTCCGACAGCGCATCAAGGTAGATCGAAAGCACTTCAGTGCCTTCAATCTGGTGCAGTGTGCCAGCCTTTATGCAGATGGCCGGAGCAGTAAGCACCTGATTCAGACCTCGCACCGTCACTTGACCGCAAAGGCCAATGGTCACTTGGTGCGCCATATGGCTGTGCAGATCATGGCTGCCAGCATGCCCCAAGAAGATCCCCAGCCCTGGCGATACCCAGGCTTTTCCACGCCAGCAGACGCCCTCGGAAATGGCCATTTAAGCGCCTCAGGCCTTTGTGTCGTGCTGCTGTTCGATTTTGCGAATTTCGGCCTGAAAAGCCTCATCTAACAAGCTCGGCTTCTTGCGCCAAGGCTGGCGGTCAGGCTTGCGCTGGGCGGCGTACAACACAACTTCAGCTCCCGTGGTAGCGACAAAGCTTTGTGCTTGTCGCTCAAGTTCGGCCCTCAACTCGTCTTTGGTCATAGCGCTCCTAGGATGGTTGCTGGGGGAAATTCCATGTGAAAGGCGGTGATGCCATTGCTGGAAGTGCACCAGATCTTGCCATTGTGGGCCGCCACAATGGATCGAGTAATGGCCAAGCCAAGCCCGGCATTGCTCGGGCTGCCTTCACGGCGAGCCGGGTCTACTCGATAGAAACGGTCGAAGAGCTTATCCAGGTGCTCCGGCTTGATGGTTTCGCCTGGGTTCTCGACAATTAGAGTAACGGCACTTGCGGTCGACTTGATCGTTACCAATATCGTCTTCCCGGCAGTTGTATAGCGCAACGCATTGGCCAACAGGTTCGAGATCGCCCGATCCAGCATCAGCTTGTCACCCAGCACGCTGCCAGAGCCGGTCACAACCAACTGGATGCCTTGCTCGTCCGCTAATAGGTGGTAGTACTCAATCAGCTTGGTGGCTACCTCGCTGAGCTCAATGCGCGATTGCTCGGGAATGATCAGGCCGTTGTCCGACTTAGCCAGGAACAGCATGTCATCGATCATTCGCGACATGCGTTTCAGATCGTCTAGGTTCGAGTAAAGATTCTCTTCATAGGCTTCGAGGTTACGTTTTTGGGTGAGTACCACCTCGGTGTGCGTCATCAGATTACTGAGTGGTGTGCGTAACTCATGGGCGATATCGGCAGAAAAATTTGAGAGCCGAACAAATGCATCGTCGAGCCTGGCAAGCATCGCATTGAACGAAGTCACCAACTGCTGAAGCTCAAGAGGGACGGGCTCCAGTGGAATGCGCTCCTTCAGTGACCGCGCAGACATCGACGTCGCGACATGGGTCACCTGTCGCAGGGGTCTCAACCCACTACGCGCGACCACCCAGCCCAACGCAGCGCTGACCAGTGCGCTAATCACCAAGCCAATCCAGAACCACCGCTGCAACGTTTCAAAGAAATGCACATGGTTGGTCACATCAAGGATCAGCAAAGCCGTTAGAAACGCAGGTTGGTCAGGGGTTGATACCTGCGCGGTCATCCCTCGATACATGTGTCCATTTTCCTCCCACGCCCACATGCCGTGGTCAGGATTGAGGCGGTATTTCTCGGGAATATTGAAAGGCAGTGGCTCGGCAAAAAGCACGGTACCGTCGTTTGCAAGGATGATCGCCGCTAAATCGTGGTGAGCCCCTAACAGCGCTTTCAGCTGAGGCAGCACCTCTTCAAGGTCTGCATGGCTACGCGTATTACTCAGGATTTGCTGAGTCGATTCTAGCTTCTCGTCCAGCGTCTGCTGGTCAAGCATCATGAAGTGATGCCGGCTGAGCTCGTTGAAACTCAGGCCGGCCACCGTTAGGACTGCAATCACCGCAAACATGAACATCAAACTCATACGCGCGGTCAGTGACAGGTGCTTCATTCAGACTCCGGCGCATCAAGCATGTAGCCCATACCACGAGCGGTATGAATCAGTTTTAGCTCGAAATCATCGTCAATTTTCGCCCGCAAGCGTCGGATAGCCACTTCAATCACATTGGTGTCGCTGTCGAAATTCATGTCCCAGACCTGGGACGCGATCAACGACTTGGGAAGAACTTCGCCACGCCGACGCAGCAGTAATTCGAGCAGCGAGAACTCCTTTGCAGTCAGATCAATCCGCTTACCACTGCGCACGGCACGACGCTTAAGCAGATCAACTTCAAGATCGGCTATTTTCATTGTGGTCTGCGTCGGCGAACTATTGCCGCGGCGGAGCAATGTCCTGACGCGGGCTAACAACTCAGAAAAAGCGAAGGGCTTGACCAGGTAGTCGTCCGCCCCCAGCTCTAGACCTTTCACACGATCCTCGACACCGTCCCGCGCCGTCAGAAATAACACCGGGACATCCTTACCTGCAGCCCGAATCATCCGCAGCACTTCCCAGCCATCCAGGCCCGGCATCATCACGTCCAGAATCAACAGATCATAGGCCTCGCTCAGCGCATGCTGGAGTGCATCCGTTCCCGTCATAACGCGGTCGACGTTGAAGCCAGCCTCAGTGAGACCTTGTTGCAGGTAAGTGCCTGTTTTTGGCTCGTCTTCAGCGACCAGAAGTTTCATGCGGGCGGTTCCCAAATTTTGAGTGGCCTGAGTGTGCAGTCAAATCCCCCTCCCAACCAGAAGCTTACGAAAATGTAATCCTAGCTTCAGGCCTCTGTCAGGCGGCCCTGTCTAGGGTGCAAGCATGAGCACTAGGTTGTGCTCTTGGCCCTCTAATGAATAACAACAGAGGTGCCGGTCACTGCTTCAATTGAGGAGACTGCCCTATGAAACTGCTTAAACCTTTATTTCTGGTTGGTTCGCTCCTGCTTGCTTCAGCCGTTTGGGCAGAGGGCGGGAGTGACCGCGTCTTCGAGCGCATCGAGAGCATGCGAGACAAAGCCGAAGCGGTACTAATTCAGGCGGAAAAGGCTCCCGCCAGCGAGCGCCATGTGCATATGAAAGAGCACATGAAAATGCTCGACGAGATGATGAACCAGCTTCACAGCGAGCATCCTGCTCCCGGCATATCTACGGAAGAACATCTTGCGTGGATGGAGCGACACGACAAATTGGTCGACGACGTACTTGCGCAGATGATGCGTGAGCACAAGCTGATGATGGCCGATAAAGAGTGTCACCCATAAGAATTCCCATCTTCAAGGCCTTCATGATTGCTCCTTTGGCCTAGCGGCACCTCGACGGTGCCGCGTTTTTTTCAAGCTGACTAATTTGTAGTTTTGGGGTCAGCCCCCCGGCAGGAAACGGGGAATAGCATGAGATTTCCAACCACCTCAGTGAGGTCTCATCATGAAACGTTCACGCCCCCAGTTGTTGATCACGGCGCTGCTGTTCGCAGCTGCAACTCAGGCCTCGGCACAAACGCTTGGCCTTGAAAGCAACATTGGTCAGCCGGCCAAAGCAACCCCCGCTACACGTACAGTTTTCGTGAAAATGGATGACATCAGCTACGGCCAGAAGTCTATCGATGTGAAGCCTGGCGAAACCGTCCGCTTCGTGTTGAAGAACGAAGGGGCACTGATGCACGAATTCAATATCGGTAAAGCCGTATCGCAACTGGATCATCAACGCAAAATGGCTGCTTTGGTCAAGGACGGCACACTGACGCCAACAGGCAAAGCGAAGTCAATCGTCTGGCATGAACGGTCGGGCCTTGGAGACTCCAATCCACCTGGCATTCCTGAAGTCGTTGAAGCAATACATGATGACCCAAACGCCATCCTTGTTGAGCCCGGAACTACCAAGGAGTTTGTCTGGACCTTCAGCGACTCGGCCAACCTCAACTTCGCCTGCACCCTCCCTGGACATTATCAGGCCGGGATGGTCGGTGAATTCGTAATGCGCTGAGACAACAATCAGGTGCCCCCGGCCAATGCCGGGCCGCACCTGATTTCAGTGCATCTTTCAGATATGTAGTTTTCGCGTAAGCCAGCTGACAGCACCGCCTGATTAGCATTGATGTTGTTCCTAACAACTCCATTTTCCGAGATGCATTATGAAAGCCAAACTAACTTCATTTTTTCTCGCCACAACCCTGGTTTTCTCCGCCTCTGCTGCCATGGCTAACCCGAGCCATAGTAAAAGCGATATAGGCCAACCAGGAGACGCCAAGCAAGCTGATCGCATCATCGAAATCAAGATGGGCGATATCTATTTCGAGCCGAAGAGCATTGATATCAAAGCAGGAGAAACCGTCCGCTTCGTACTCAAGAATGAGGGCTCGCTACTGCATGAATTCAACCTGGGCATGGCAGCCGCACATGCAGCACATCAAAAAGAAATGGCCGCAATGTTTCAGAACGGCACGCTGTCTCCAACGGGCGCACAGGACATGAGCAACATGGATCATGCTATGGGCGGGATGAAGATGGTCGGCATGAAACACGACGATCCAAACAGCGTCTTGATCGAGCCGGGAGCCACTGAAGAACTGGTATGGACCTTTACTAAGGCAACGGGGCTTGAGTTCGCCTGCAACATCCCAGGCCATTACCAATCGGGGATGGTTGGTAAAGTGAACGTACGCTAATCATTGAGTTCGGATTGATATACGTCAATTGCTGGGACGCAGTAGAGACTATTGTCATTTGCTGTCCCACCAATACTGCCTCAACTCAAACGAGGATCGAGCTATGGACCACTCCCACCACCCAGGCTCTGAATTGCCATTCTGGAAAAGCAAAACTGGCATTGCACTGATCATGTTGGCTGTCATCGCCGTTTTTTATGTGGCCCGCGAGCATTTTGGCCACATCTCCCAGGCACTGCCTTACTTGATTCTGCTGTTGTGCCCGCTGATGCACATGTTCGGCCACAACCATGGTGGGCATTCCCATCAGGATGGTGCTGATACTCCCAAGGACGACAACCGGAAGTAAGCCCTATGCACACCACATCGCGCCAACTTGACCATGAGCATTCCAAGCATCAGGAAGACCAGCATGGGAGTCAGCACGATCCGGTGTGCGGCATGGCCGTCAAGCCAGACAGCCCATTCAGTGAGAGCCACGAAGGTCAGACATACCGTTTCTGCAGCGCGAAATGCCAGGAGAAGTTCCGGGCAGCACCTACCAGCTATTCGAACCCGCCCAAGAGTACGGAACACCAGCATCATGAAGCTGCGCCTCCCTCATCAGGGGCCGCAGGGACGGCGGAGTACACCTGTCCTATGCATCCAGAAATACGCCAGCCAAAACCTGGCAATTGCCCCATCTGTGGCATGACCTTGGAGGCAGTGATTCCGGAGCTGGAGGAAGAGGAGAATTCAGAACTTAAAGATTTCTCCCGGCGATTCTGGTGGACACTCCCACTCACGATTATCGTGACGGTCTTGGCTATGGCCGGCCACTCATTAACGCTATTTCATGGCGCAACGCAGAACTGGGTAGAGCTTGCCTTGGCGACGCCTGTGACACTCTGGGGCGGCTGGGTATTCTTTGCCCGAGGCATCGACTCAGTCCGTCATCGCAGCCCAAATATGTGGACACTGATTGGCCTGGGTACAGCCGCAGCCTACCTCTACAGCGTTGCTGCGACCCTGGCCCCACAGCTGTTCCCCCAAGCTTTCTTCCAGGACGGGCGCATTGGTGTCTACTTCGAGGCTGCGGCGGTAATCATCTCCCTGACGTTGTTGGGCCAGATGCTCGAACTCAAGGCTCGTTCACAAACCTCAGCCGCAATCAAATCGCTATTGGGCCTGGCACCCAAAACCGCGCGGCGCATTAACCCTGACGGCCAGGAAGAAGATATTCCGTTGACCCATGTGCACCTGGGCGACCATCTGCGAGTACGTCCCGGCGAGAAAGTCCCAGTTGACGGCACCGTTCTCGAAGGCGAAAGCGCCGTCGACGAGGCCATGCTGACCGGCGAACCGCTACCGGTTACCAAGCGCGTTGGCGATACGCTGATCGGCGCAACCATGAATACCCACGGTAGCCTGGTAATGCAGGCGCAGAAGGTGGGGGCCGACACCATGTTGTCCCAAATCGTGCAGATGGTCGCCAGAGCACAGCGCTCCAAGGCCCCCATGCAGCGCATGGCCGATGCAGTCGCGGGCTATTTCGTACTCGGCGTGATCGCCATCGCGATCCTCACGTTCTTCGGCTGGGGCTTTTTCGGACCGGAGTCGGGCTGGGTATTCGGCCTGATCAACGCGGTTGCCGTACTAATCATTGCCTGCCCTTGCGCACTTGGCTTGGCGACCCCCATGTCGGTGATGGTCTCGACAGGCAAAGCTGCCACCAGTGGCGTCTTGTTCCGCGATGCCAGTGCCATAGAGAACCTGTGCAAGATCGATACGCTGATCGTCGACAAGACCGGCACGCTGACCGAGGGACGGCCTGTATTTCATAGCGCAGAGGGTAGCGGTCAGTTCGCGCCTAACGAGGTGCTGCGCTTTGCTGCAAGCCTCGATCAAGGCAGCGAGCATCCGCTGGCTCATGCAATCGTTGACCACGCCCGCGCCCAAGGCGTTGAGTTGGCCAAGCCGGATTCTTTCGAATCGGGCTCAGGCATTGGTGTGCGTGGCCACGTGGACGGTCGACAACTGCAACTGGGTAATACTGCGCTGATGGAAGAGGCCGGAGTAGATGTCACCCCTCTGCGCAACCGTGCAGAGCAACTTCGACTGGAGGGCATCAGCATTATTTACTTGGCGGTAGATGGCGTACTGGCAGGGCTGCTGGCTGTCTCTGACCCGATCAAACCGAGCGCCAAGCAAGCAGTCATCCGACTTCAAGAGGTCGATGTGAAAGTCATCATGGCCACCGGTGATGGACTCACGACCGCAAGAGCTGTGGCCAAGGAACTGGGTATCGAAGAAGTCCATGGCGAGGTTAAACCCCAGGATAAGGAAAAGCTGGTGGCCGACCTGCAGAGCTACGGTCGCCGAGTGGCCATGGCTGGCGACGGCATCAACGATGCCCCCGCACTGGCCCGTGCCGATGTCGGTATCGCGATGGGAACCGGTACTGACGTGGCCATGAACAGTGCTCAGGTGACCTTGGTCAAAGGTGATCTGATGGGCATCTTACGGGCAAGAACCTTGTCCGTAGCCACGGTGAAAAACATGCGGCAGAACCTAGCCTTTGCCTTCATCTATAACGCCATGGGAATTCCACTCGCAGCAGGGGTTCTTTATCCCCTGACTGGCCACCTGCTGTCGCCCATGATTGCGGCACTGGCCATGAGCGTCAGTTCAGCATCGGTTGTATTCAACGCATTGAGGCTGCGGAAAACCCGCATCGACTGAAATGAACGTGAATCTAAAGCCAGTCGGCAGGTATCAGTAATTCCATCAATTCCGAAAGAACATCTACCAACGCTAAAAAACAAGCTTGACCTTACCATCGTGTCAAGGTCGATGCTCAGGTTACGGCATCTATGCCGCCTAACCAACGAGGTGATTTATGTTCGTTCTACAGGTATCAGGAATGGGTTGTGGCAGTTGCGTCAGCAAGATCACAAAGGCAATTCAGGCGGTAGATGACACCGCAAAAGTGGAGATTGACCGTGCTGCCGGCAAGGTATCGGTAGACAGCCAAGAACCCGCGGAATCTATCCGCAAGGTGATTCAAGACCTGGGTTATGCCGCGCAGGTCAGCGCGTAAGCGCCAACTGAGTGGTGATCGAGACACCCTCAATCCGAGCTTTTGCGAGCGCTGAGGTCATGGCTTCGGGGCCATGACCTCATTTGAACTCTTAATATCAGACCAGCACCGCTACCTGGGCCTCGATCAGAGTTTCCACGGCCGCGTAGAGGTCAATATCCGTTTGCTGAGTTTTGATCGACACCACCAGACTGTACCTCACGGTGTCGTCATATCGCTGCTGCTTAACGAGAGTTTTCCACCACCCCAGTGCGGGATAGATACCAAGCATTCCCCGACCCGCCAGTTCGGCTGCAGTGCCTCGCCAGATGTCCGAGTGGAGAGAACCGCGATGCCGTGTCTGAGTACCGAGCAGCCAGTTCGGATCTGAGCCGCCGCCCTGGTAACCACCTTCTTCCTCATCCCGTGCACGCTTGTTGATGCGCTGGCGGAACTGGTCACGGTCTTCGTTTGGGCGACTGACATCAAAGCGCAAGCCGTGCGACTCGTAGCGATAGCGCCCCTTGATACCGCGTTCGGCTATGCCAGGGTTTGGCTCTACGAAGTAGGAAAGGGTCACTCGCATTTCCACCTCGATGTTGCCTAGGTTGAGCAGTTCCTCCTGTGGCCAGGGAAGCAAGTGAAGATGCATGTCCCGCGCGGTGGGCGGCTTGGTGCCCTGCCTCATGAACGGCCTCAGATGATCCTCGACAATCATGGTCAAGGAGTCGCCGGCGCTCCACAGGGCACGACTCAGGTCTGGTACGCCAAAGCCGCAGTGCTTAACCAGATTTTCGTAGCCGGCCTTAGTGCCAGCAGCAAGGAAATCCTGTCGCATACGATCAGGCCACTCAGCCGAGTGCACGATTAGGGCTCGCACAGTTTCGGGCCAGAACTGTGGGTAGTTGGTGGAGACTTGTGCCGCCATACGAGCTGCCAGCGCGGATGCTGCGCTGGTGGCGCTGGTCGTCGTCAACAGCCGTCGCTCTGGTTCGTGGGCAGTGGTTACGAGGGATAGGCATGGCTCGGTGTAGGCTGTATGCCCATCTGTGGCCAGGTTGCCTCCCTCGAACACTACATCGGGTTTCAAGGGCCAGGCCGAGTTGGTCCAGGTCCCAGAAGTCGTGCTATATGGGCTGAGGCTGCCTGCGGCAGCGATCGGGCGCAACCCAGGGTTGGGAGGGTCGATAGTGACCTTCTGGGTGTAAGCGCCTACGCACAATGCGTTCCAGGCCTGGGCCGGATCATGGATTCCGTCGGTGGTGGTGTTATGCGGGTAGTGCGTGGCCTGGTTCTTGTCCGCATTGCCGGCGGACACGACGATCAGTCGAGGGTTAGCTCTCTCTCCCAATACGTCGGATGCGAGTTCATCAACTGCTGCTGACCATGCGGAAGGGCGGCCGCGGTCTCGGTCGTCGAGGCTGGTGATCGCCATGCTGTAGACCCTGCGCACTTCCGGCTTGGCGGTATCCGGCTGGGTTACGGCGTCGATCATCAACGCGCCGTAGGGCTCCTTTTGATTTCCCTGGGCAGCGGGGAGCAATTTCACCGACTCAAGGCGGTGCTCGATCGAAATCGGGTTCTGCCCATTGAGAGGGTCAAACAGATCACCATAAAGGGCGATTCCTGCGAGCTGTGTGCCATGACCCGTAGTATCCGCAACACCCCAGTTGTGGTTGACGGTGTAAAGGTCATTCGCGTCAATGTGCTGAGCTAAGAGTGGGTGGCCCCGATTGACGCCGGTATCTAGAAGGCAGACGCGGATACTGTCGTCCCCTGCGGGGGTGGTTCGCTCAAGCAGGTTCTCGACCCATTCTCTTTGTTCTAGCGGCGCAAGGGCATCAAAAAACTCGGCGGTGTCCTTGGCTCTACGAATCTCGGCGACTTCGTTGAGCAGCAAGAGTGACCGAGTGATGGCTGCTCGCGAGGCGTAGACGTTGAGGACTGTCCGCTCAGGAAACTTCAGCACTTTTTCGGATGTATGAAAGCCACATGCTTCGGCAACCGACTTAAAGCGGTTCAGCACTGCTTCACGGCCTTCCCTGATAGGCAACCAGAATTCCCACCAAATGGTTTCGTTTTCATCTGGCGGCAACACTGCGGGATCATCAGTCCACAGGGCGTTGAAAGCTGCGACTCGGATTTCTTGGATTGGATTCAGGAGCGGAGCGTTGCGCGGACTCCCCTTGGAGGTCTCCACCTCCAGGTATTGCCTGACGAGGTTCTCAAAGGCTTTGAGCTGACCATCTGGAACGAATACCGTGGCGAAGTCAGTATTCGTGGCGGGGTCATGACGCAGGTTCATGAGCTCAATGCGCTGAGCGCCTCGGGCAAGGCCTTCGAATGCAAGCGCGTAACCCGGCTCACTCCGAAATTCGATTTGCAGGCCGTACCCACCTTCGGGCCTGTCTCCTTGTCGCATTTGCCTTTCAGATGCTTCGCGCTGCAGCTGAACTGCAGAGGCCATCTGACCGCTTACATGTTGGAGTTGAGCGAGTAGCTTTCCGCCATGAGCCCCTCGATTTGGCGTGGGGTAGCGAGGGTCTCGTGTTGCTGATGCTGTGGATCGGAACCGTTCGGGTAGTCCCTGTCCCTGGAGATGAAAGTGAGGCCGTTGTCCGTTGATCGATTCCGTCATCTAAATGCTCAACTACGTTAGGAGTGCCGTCTCCCGTGGAAAGTCTTCCGTTCTTCAAGGTGCCTTTCCACGTCCTTGACCGCCATCTCGGTACGGTCATGAATGATCGTGTCCTTGATCGCGTCGTCTGCCGCCCTCGCAAGTTCTGCATGGCTGAGCCCCTCTGCGACCTTGCAGAGTTTGTCCCAGCTGCGAATCGACTTGGAAAAGTTCGCTAGTCGATTCTTGAGCACAGCCTTGGTCTGTTCCTGATTGGGCAGTCCGTATTCGATAACATCATCGAAGCGTCGGAACAAGGCGTAGTCAAGAATTTCAGGGTGATTGGTGGCAGCGATGATCAGGCTGTTGGATTGGTCCTGCTCGATCATCTGCAGAAAGCTGTTCAGGACGCGACGGATTTCGCCCACGTCGTTGGCAAGACCACGCTGGGAACCGATGGCATCGAACTCGTCGAAGAAATAAATGCCGCGAGTATCGCGAATGGCATCAAAAATCTGACGCAGCTTGGCTGCGGTTTCACCCATGTACTTGGTGATGAGGCTATCAAGGCGGACGATGTACAGCGGAATACCGAGCTCGCCGGCAAGCGCCGAGGCGGTCATGGTCTTGCCGGTACCAGGTGGCCCAACCAAAAGCAGCTTGCGGCGAGGGGAGAGGCCGTGTGCACGAATCTTCTCGAAGTTGCGCTGCTCATTGATGATTCTTCCAAGACGGGCATGAGTGGCCTCGTCCAGAATCATTTCCGAGAAGCGGGTCTTTGGAAGAGCTACTGACAGTAGGTTACTCAGCTCGCCGCGAGGCTGGCCGATGGGCACCGGCTGCCCGGAAGGCAGACGATTTTTCTTGGCCGAATCAATTATGGCCCGCAAATCCTCTGCAAGCTTCCCGTGACCCTGCTTAGCCTCATGGGCCGCCATCTGCATAGCAACGGCAAGGAAATGCGTGTCATCTCCCTTGATATGCGAGCGCAGAAGCGCTTTCAGTTGTTCGCCGCTAGCCATGGTTTCTACCTTCCCGTAGGGGTTAGTTTAATCGTTAAGACCCGCTTCTGACCTTGAATACGTCAACTTTTATTCACACAAGCAATCAGTGTCTGGCCTGAGTTCAACGCAATTCATTTAACACCGCGGCCCTGCCAAGGGCGGTGGCCATCCAGCTGGGAAGGCTCGCACGGACCGAACCTAGGCTTTCCCACTCCACCTTCGCTAAGTGCCGCCGAAGTTTCTGGGCCGAATTTTCAGCCTGATCTTCACCCACCCAGGCCATCGCCCTGAGCGCATCCCCAGCTGGCGTCGCCCCCAAGGAGAACAGCCAGTAGGGTGCGTGCTGGAAGTAAATTGTCCGTGAGCCGACTACCAACCGCTTACTGCGTCCTGTGGTGAGGTACACCTCTTTACTCGAAGCAACTCGCGTCAACCCCATTGATTTCGCGGCCTGTGCGCCATCGAGCGAGATGCACTGCTTGCCCTGAGCGGCGATTGATTTCACCAATGACTCTGCCGACGGGGCTCTGGCCTGGTCTTTTTCACGCACCGGCGCAACGTAAATACCGCGCGCTATTCGCATCAGTTGCCCGGCTTTAGCCAAGCGACAAAACGCCTGATCAACCGCCGCACGACTACCAAGGTGAAGAAATTCCTTGGGCGCAAGAACTCCACCCTCGCTTAGGGATTGGCTGCGCTCCAAGATCGCTTGCGGGATCGATCGCATATGAAAGCTCGGCTCATATCAATGTCAGATATTTAATTATATTTCTGACATTTGAGCAACAGCCGTTCATCTTCTATCCCCAGGGTTGGGCTAACCGGCTCTTTCTCATTGAGCTACTGGTGTTCCAGGCCGCGCTGAACGTCACAACGGTGCGACGGCTAAAGCGGCACAGCTGCTCGCGCATGTGGAACAGGCGCGAGCAGCTGTCACCCAAAAGTTCTTAGCGTGCGGGCTCAGCCCAGAGGCTGATACGGGTTGCGACAGTGCCGGCGGCAGTTCGAACTGGAGCGTCGTGAAATAAATCGCCCACAGGCCTTGACCTTCCCACACAGGGAAGCTTGAAACTTCTCTTCAACAGAAACATTCAAGGGATATTTCAATGGCTTCCGTTGCCCAACAAGACGTCAATCCATCCATGTCCTCAGTCACTCGCCTGAGCCTGCCCGTCGAAGGCATGACGTGTGCTTCGTGTGTCGGCCGCGTCGAACGCGCGCTGAAAGAGGTCACCGGCGTGCAGATGGCCTCGGTCAATCTGGCCACCGAGCGCGCCGACATCACTTTCACGGGGTTGGCCGACCCGCAGGCGGCTGTACACGCCATCGAGAGCGCCGGCTACACCGTTCGCGAAGAGACCACCGAGCTCGCGATCGAGGACATGACCTGCGCATCATGTGTGGGCCGGGTTGAGAAGGCGCTCGCAAAAGTCCCTGGCGTGCTTGAGGCCACTGTCAACCTGGCGACAGAGCGCGCGCGGGTGCGCCACCTTGCCGGTGTCGCCTCCACGGCCGACCTTGAAGCAGCGGTCGAACAGGCGGGTTACAAGTCCCGACGCTTGTCCGCCGAAACGCCGACTGCGGGCGATCAGGACGCCGAGCGTCGCGAGAGTGAGGCTCGGGCGCTGCGGCGCGATCTGCTTGTTGCATCCATCCTCACCCTGCCAGTCTTCATCCTTGAGATGGGCTCTCACCTCATTCCCGCCCTGCACCATTGGGTGATGGGGGTCCTGGGTCAGCAGGCGAGCTGGTATATCCAGTTCGCTCTTGCCACCCTGGTCCTGTTCGGTCCAGGCCTGCGCTTCTTCCGCAAGGGCGTACCGGCGTTGCTGCGCATTGCACCCGACATGAACTCGCTGGTCTCGCTCGGCACTGCGGCTGCTTACGGCTATTCGGTGGTCGCGACCTTTATCCCCAAAGTACTCCCGCAAGGTACCGCCAACGTCTATTTCGAAGCTGCCGTGGTCATCGTGACCTTGATCCTGCTCGGACGAACGCTGGAGGCGCGCGCCAAGGGGCGAACGTCGCAGGCGATCAAGCGGCTAATCGGACTTCAGGCCAAGACCGCGCGCGTCGAGCGCAACGGCGAGACGATCGAAATAGCGCTCGATCAAGTGGCGACAGGTGACGTCGTGCTCGTTCGTCCGGGCGAGAAGATTCCAGTCGACGGCGAGGTCGTCGAGGGCACCTCTTATGTTGACGAGAGCATGATCACCGGCGAGCCGGTGCCCGTGTCGAAGGGAGCGGGGGCAGAGGTCGTCGGCGGCACGATCAACAAGACGGGCGCTTTCAGTTTCCGCGTAACCAAGGTCGGCGCGAACACGATGCTCGCGCAGATCATCCGCCTCGTCGAAGAAGCGCAGGGTTCCAAGCTGCCGATACAGGCGCTGGTCGACAAGGTGACCATGTGGTTCGTCCCGGCCGTGATGGCGGCGGCCGCGCTGACTTTCCTGATCTGGCTGATCTTCGGTCCGGACCCGGCGCTGACCTTCGCGCTCGTGAATGCGGTCGCGGTTCTCATCATCGCCTGTCCTTGCGCCATGGGGCTGGCCACGCCGACCTCGATCATGGTCGGTACTGGCCGCGCGGCCGAATTCGGCATTCTCTTCCGCAAGGGCGAAGCCTTGCAGGCGCTGCGCGATGTGAGCGTGATCGCTCTCGATAAGACCGGCACACTGACTAAAGGACGCCCCGAGCTCACCGACCTCGTTCCCGCCGAGGGTTTCGAATACAACGAAGTGCTGGCTCTCGTTGCGGCGGTCGAGACCCGCTCCGAGCATCCAATCGCCGAAGCGATCGTCGCAGCCGCAAAGCAGGCGGGTTTCACGCTCGCACCCATCGAGAGCTTCGACGCGACACCAGGCTTCGGCGTGTCGGCAAAGGTCGCCGGTCGGACAGTAGCTGTCGGCGCGGACCGGTTCATGACGCAGCTCGGCCTTGATGTGTCGAGTTTCCTGCCAACCGCCCGGCGTCTTGGCGAGCAAGGCAAGAGTCCGCTCTATGCCGCGATCGACGGCCGCTTGGCGGCGGTTATCGCGGTCGCCGATCCGATCAAGGAAACGACGCCCGCGGCGATTAAGGCGCTGCACGCGCTCGGCCTCAAAGTCGCGATGATCACCGGTGACAACACAGCTACAGCCGCGGCGATCGCCAAGCAGCTCGGCATCGATGAAGTCGCTGCCGAGGTCTTGCCCGACGGCAAGGTCGCAGCACTGAAGAAGCTCCGGATCAATGGCGCGCGGGTCGCCTTCGTGGGTGACGGTATCAACGACGCGCCGGCACTCGCAGAAGCGGACGTTGGGCTGGCCATCGGGACGGGAACCGATGTGGCGATAGAGGCAGCTGACGTAGTACTGATGTCGGGTGACCTGCGTGGCGTGCCGAACGCCATCGCGATCAGCCAGGCAACGATCCGCAACATCAAGCAAAACCTGTTCTGGGCCTTCGCCTACAACGCTGTGCTGATTCCGGTCGCGGCGGGCGCGCTCTACCCGGTGAACGGCACGCTGCTTTCGCCGATCTTCGCTGCTGCCGCGATGGCCTTCTCCAGTGTCTTCGTGCTCGGTAACGCGCTCCGACTCAAACGTTTCCGGGCACCTATGACGGTCGAAACCAGCACCGCGAACCCAGTAAACCTGGCGGTATCGACCAAGTCACACCTGGTGACCGAGCACTGATATTGGCCCAAAGAGCCTATGGACTGAACACCAATACAGGTTAAGGAAGAAACTGCATGCCGAAACTTATTCACACGGAGATCCGGGTGACGGATATCAACATTTCACTGCGGTTCTACCAGCAAGCCTTTGGACTCAAGGAAACCCATCGCATTGAGTTTGACGATTTCTCCCTCGTCTATCTGCGCAATTTCGAGAGCGAGGCTGAAATCGAACTCACTTGGAACAGCGGACAAGCCGAATACAGCCACGGCAGTTGTTACGGTCAGGTCGCGTTCGTCGTCGACGATCTGGGCCTGCATTTCAAACAGCTTTGCAACCTCGGTTTAAAGCCTGCACCCATCAAGGAATTTAAAAGAGGAGACGAGCTGCTGGCCCGCTCCTTTTTTATTCAGGACCCCGACGGCTACAAAATCAAAGTTCTCCAGCGAGGCGGGCACTACCAGTAAAACCAAGTACCAGCAGTCCTACGCCAGTAACGAAGGCGGCAAGGAACAGACCGAAATAACCGAAAAGCTCTCACATCAGGCTAGGCGTTCAGGCCGATCCAGCCATGGAGGCCGACGTAAATCCCCACACCGATTATCAGCAGACTGGAGAAGTAAGGGGCGCGACGCGCCACAGCACCCAGCCAGGGCCAACGATTGGTTGCCTGGCGTGCGCCGATAGCAGCGGCAGCACCAACGGTAACCAGAGTTATGGCCAGACCGATGCTGAAACACAGCACCAGGACGGCACCCAGCGCGACTTCTTTCACTTGCAGACAGAGCAGCAACACGGTGATCGCTGCCGGGCAGGGAATCAGTCCGCCCGTCAAACCGAACAGGATGATCTGGCCGGTGGTGACATTGCGATTGCTAAAGCGTTTACGGATGTCGTTGGCATGCGCTCGCTCATGGGCATCCTGGTAGCCCTCCAGCGACAGTTCCAGTCCCTCCAACTCGGAATGATCATGGTCATGACCGTGGCTGTGCTCGCGGAACTCCTGGTCATAGTCGTGGGAGTGACCAGCGTGGCCGAGACTCAGCCGCGCGGTGAATTCGTGGGGTTCAGGGATCTCGTCCACTGACTCCAGGTAGTCACCCCGGTCGACGAAGCGAAACTGCTGGGCCAGGCCATCGGGGCGAGTCGTCAGCAAGCTTACTTCAGCAGCCGGCCAGGCATGACCACTCAAGGTCTTCAGCCGCCAGCGCGGAGGGACACCTTCTTCGAAGATCGACAGCTCGATACGCCCGTGCCCGGTGTCGATACGCTGCGTTTCATCGTGGTGGTGATGGTCGTGTTGATGCTCATCACCTTCCTCGAAGCGCCACATCTGCTCGCCACGCCAGGTGCGCCAGAGCATCCACAGGGCGATGGTGATAATGATTGCGGCGGACGCTAGCTGGAAATAAGGCTCGGTAGTTTCGGCATCTAAATTCTGCCCTAGGTACATGCCGCCCATGGCCACCAGCCAGACTACGGCGGTGTGCGAAAGCGTTGCGGCCAGTCCCAGCAGAATGGCCTGCTTCACCGTGCCACGAATGGCCACGATAAACGCCGCCATCATGGTCTTCGAGTGCCCAGGCTCCAAGCCGTGCAAAGCACCCAGCAGAATGGCGCTGGGGAAGTACAGCCAGGCCTGCGAGGCTCCCTGTTGCAGCAGTTCGGCGAAACTCGACATGGGAGGGGCCTAGAGGTACTTGGTGATTTGCTTGAAGTCTTCGAGTGATGCGCGCTCACCTATCGCAAGTGCTTCGACCGTATGTTCCAGGCAGTGGTCGATATGGTCTTGGATAAGCACACGCTTGGCCTGGCAGACGGCTTTTTCCACAGCATGCAGCTGCTGAGCAATGTCGACGCAGGCCCGGCTGTCTTCAATCATGGTGACGATGCTGCGCAGGTGGCCCTCCGCACGCTTCAACCTTTTGATGATGTCGCCATGACTTTGGTGCTGGTGGCCGTGTTCGTGATCGCTCATGTCTTGAGTCTCGTGCGTCGATGAATTACGCTCGCATGCTATCCCCCAGGGGGGGATATGGTCAAACCGACCACCCCTCCAGAAAAGCCACCCGCTTAGGCATCGAAAGAACCACAACATGCTCAGCAATCCCATCAGCACCAAGGTGATTTTTACCCTTGCTCTCGCCATATTGATGGCTTGGGCTGGACATACCTCTGCGCTGTTTATGGGATCGAGCCAGCCTTCCTTGAGTGGCAATGACGGTGCTCATTCGCATGCGCATGGTGACGAGACGCTGGCCTGTGCTGCGTACGGGGATCACTGCCACTCGCCGCTGACCGCCGACCATCTGCATGAAACACCACACCTGACTGCGCTGCTGAGCATCAGCACGCTGCCAGAACGTGCGCAGCCGATACCCGCCCCTCGCTACTCCATTCCTCCAAGCCCGATCTTCCTGATCGAGCGGCCACCGCGCGCCACGTTCGTGATCTGACACAGGCCGCTGTGCGGCCTAAGACCCCTTTAATTTAGGACTCAACCATGCATTCGCTATCTATGGGCGCAATGGACGCATCTGTCGTGCGCCCGAATCGCTCGTTACTACTGTTGCTGCTGTTCACGGCATTGCTGTTTCTCGGCATGCCTGAAGCACTGGCCCACGCTGTCGCCGAGGGCGACAAGGGCTTTATCCAGGAAAGCTCCGGGGTGATGGTGCTGCCGTTCATCTACATGGGCGCAAAGCACATGATCACCGGGTACGACCACCTGCTGTTCCTGTTCGGGGTGATCTTCTTTCTCTACCGCCTGAAAGACGTGGGCCTCTACGTGACCCTGTTCGCCGTGGGCCACACCGTGACGCTGCTGTTGGGCGTACTGGCGGAAATCAACATCAGCTCCTATGTGATCGACGCCATCATCGGTTTCTCGGTGGTGTACAAGGCGCTGGATAACCTGGGCGCATTCCAGCGCTGGTTCGGCCACCAGCCGAACACCAAAGCGGCCACGCTGATTTTCGGCCTGCTGCATGGCTTTGGTCTGGCGACCAAGATCCAGGAGTACGAGATCTCGGCAGACGGCCTGATCACCAACCTGATCGCCTTCAACGTCGGCGTCGAAATCGGCCAGCTCCTGGCCCTGAGCGCCATCCTGATTGTCATGGGCTACTGGCGACGCACCGCCAGCTTCTGGCGTCATGCCTACACCGCCAACGTCGCCATGATGAGCGCCGGTTTCCTCTTGATGGGTTACCAGCTCACCGGCCTGATCGTCTCTCAGTAAGGAATTCTCACTATGTTCAATACCAAGCTTCCGACCATCAATGAATTGCCGACCAGCCGCCAACTGCTGCGCTCCACTGTGATTGCCGTGGGTGTTGCCGCAGCCTTACTGGTCACCGTGGTGATGCCTTCGGAGTACGCCATCGACCCGACGGGCGTTGGTCGCGTACTCGGCCTGACCCAGATGGGCGAAATGAAGATAACCCTCGCCGAAGAAGCGGTAGCGGATGCAGCGGTTCAGCCAGCTGCGGCTCCAGTCGCTCAAGCTCCCGTGCCGGTTCAGCCGGTAGTTCAAGAACCTGTTGCAGCAGCACCTGTGGCCGAACCCGTAGTTGAGCCTCAGCCAGCCCTGAAGTCGGATGAAGTGACTGTCACGTTGAAGCCGGGCGAGGCCAGTGAAATCAAGCTGGAGATGCTGGACAAGGCCACTGTCAGTTACGAGTGGACGACCAATGGTATTTCGGTCAACCACGACACCCACGGCGAGCCCTACAACGGCCCCAAGGGCTATTACCACAGCTACAGCAAGGGTAAGCAGATCAAGGGCGACAAGGGTGAATTCACCGCCATCTTTGACGGCACCCACGGCTGGTTCTGGCGCAACCGCAGCAACAGCGACGTGACCATCACGCTGAAGACCAAGGGCGAGTACCTGAGCGTCAAACGCGTGATTTAAGGTTTTTGCCTCTTCCGTCAGCTGGCGGAAGAGGCAACTCTCAGCCAATGGCACCACGCCCTGCACATCCACGGCACTATTTATCGACGCTGAAGCAGTCCCTCACCGACCCACTGCTTCAGCCAGGTAGCCGCTCGCAGAGGTGCCTGTTCACCGTGTTGACCCACGAGGTTCTCGCACATTGAAGCAAACGAGCCTCCATCGCTAAGTAACCGCAAAGCCGAAGCTTCATCCGGCTCCAGAGTACGGTACTGACAGACCAACTCATGTCGCCAAACCAAGCAATCCAGGGGCGCGGATAACGTAACGACAGCAGGAATATCGGCCTCGGCCTTGGCAGCCACCCACATGCCCACGGTGTTGTACTGTAGCTGCAACCAACGAACCGAGGGTGTGAGGTATACCCGCAGATTGACCCAGTCATCAGCTGAAAAACGACTCATCACTTCCAGCGACAGTGGCTCTGTATCAGGTGCGTCGAAGGCCAGGGTAAAGGCCCATTCAAGTGTGGCGAGTTCTATCATCGGGGAACGTTGCGGCTCGGCAATATAGCCGCGGATGAACTCCGGCAGCTTCTCGCCTAACCAGCGCAAACTGAAATGTCTCGATGGCCACGCGCTGATATAAGCCATGGCCAACTGTGCAAATGACTCATCACCCATCCAGCGATGCAACGCTGGGAAGTCTTCCCTCATGACGGAAAGAAGCCTGGCGCGATAAGCGTTTTGGTAAATCATCAGGCCATCTGCGGCAGGCAGCGTATTGCTACCTTGAATCTGCTCCAACAGCTCAGGAGGGAT
Source organism: Pseudomonas sp. (assembly GCF_030683065.1). Classification (GTDB taxonomy): domain Bacteria; phylum Pseudomonadota; class Gammaproteobacteria; order Pseudomonadales; family Pseudomonadaceae; genus Aquipseudomonas. Next base: position 44,387 of record NZ_JAUXMX010000017.1, on the reverse strand, counting down.
AACGGTATCGCCTGTGGTCAGGTAACGCTCCAGCGCTTCCTGCTGAGCACTCAGGCGCATGGTGCGGCAGCCCTTAGAGCATTGGCGGAGATAGAGCGCGCCTTGGACAGCTCCGCTAATAGCTCGTCAAAGGGCGGGAAATGATCATCTCGCTCAATCAAGGTGGCAGTAGCACCTAGGTAGCTCAGTGCTTTGCCATACAGGGTCCAGACCGGGTCAGCAATCGGCTGATCGTGGGTATCAATGAGGTAGTGGCCGTAGTCGCTATGGCCGGCCAGGTGGATCTGGCGAATCCGCTCACGGGGTAACTCCATGATGAATTGCCAAGGGTCGAACCCTTGGTTTTTTGAACTGACGTAGACGTTGTTCACATCGAGCAGCAGCTCGCAGCCGGTCAGGCTGCTCAGTTCGGCTAGAAACTGAGACTCGCTCATGCAGGACGTTTTCCACTGCACGTAGGCCGACACGTTCTCAAGCACCAAGGGCCGCTGCAACACATCCTGAACCAGCCGAACCCTTGATGCCACATGCAGCAGGCTGTCCTGGGTGAATGGCATTGGAAGTAGATCATGCAGCTGGTGAGCACTACCCCGGCTCCAACACAGATGGTCAGCTACCCAGCGGGGCTGAACTCGGTCGGCTAGATTTTTCAATTGGCGTAAGTACTCAGCGTCGATCTCATGAGGACCGCCAATCGACAGGGAAACCCCGTGCATGACCAGCGGATATTGCTCTTTGATCGCATCGAGGAAGTAGAGGGCTTTTCCCCCGCCGACCATGTAGTTCTCGGAAATGATCTCGAACCAGTCGACTGCGGGGCGTTGCTCCAGAATCTGCTGGTAGTAGTCGCTACGCAAGCCCAGGCCAAAGCCCAGCATGTTGCTTTTACTCATTAGGACTCCGAGTCAAGGGAGTGACTTGCACTCCCTTGGATGGGCTTACTCGCTGGTTTTACCGCCGGCCTCATCGCATTTTTCTTGGGTCATCAAGTTGAAGCCCTGACCTTTACATTCTCCCTGGCCTTTGCAGGCGTTCTTGGCAGTCATGCAATCGTTTTGACCTTTGCAGCCATTCACACCAAAGCATTTTACTTCGGCAGTTTTTGCATCCTGAGCCGCTTGTGCAGGCAGGGTGGCAAATAGGCTGGCGGCAACGAGTGCCAATGCAGCACCGGTAGCAACGGTATTTTTGGTCGACATAGTGGCAATCTCTCTTGAGCGTTATGTGGAGGTCAGGACTATTTAGTGCCTCTGACCCGAAGAAGCGTAGGCATCGCTGCCAGGCATGCCATAAAACGAATCCGCACAGGCTTCATTAGCGGGCATGAACAGACACTACAGAGCCCTGCAGAGTCTCCACAAGAAAGAAGTAGCAACCTGACAGAACTGTAATGTTCAGCTCAGGTTTATGACAGGGCACTCTGGTTAAGGTTACTTCGAGCCTGAAGCTCAATGCCTGATGGCGACCCACTCAGGGTCACTAGGCTAACTGAACTAAATCGAGGACTTTCCAGATGAAATCAATCAAAACCCTGTTCGTGGTTATCGCGCTTACCGCTTCTTCTTTGGCGATGGCCGAAGGCGGTGCCGACCGTACTTTTGCTCGCATGGAACAGGCCAGAAAGGTATCGATGGAAGCCTATCAATTGGCCCAGCAACAGAAAAAAGAGTCGCCGGTTGCAAGTAATAAAACCCAAACAGCCGACCACGCCGACTGCTAGTACACGGCCAACCTGACAGAAATGTAATCACTTAGCCGGTTGAGATATGGCAATTTCTCAAGCTCGCTGTCGAACCGATTTGAAAAGTCACGGCAGTGGGCAAGGCTAATAGGGAAACCCTCCCAGGATGAAGCTGACAATCAACCTGAATTCACGGTTGTTTACCCTGGTTCCTCCAACTGATTGGACATAACGGTATGCACTGCAAAACCTCAAGACGAACCTTCGTTAAAGGCCTGGCCGCCACCGGCATTCTCGGAGGCCTTGGCTTGTGGCGCACTCCCGTTTGGGCGGTGACCAGCCCAGGTCAGCCCAACGTATTGACTGGCACCGACTTCGACTTATTCATTGGTGAAACGCCAGTGAACATTACCGGAGCAGCCCGGACCGCGATGGCTATTAATGGGTCCATTCCAGGGCCAATTTTGCGCTGGCGGGAAGGCGATACCGTCACGCTGCGCGTGAAAAACCGTTTAGCCGAAGACACCTCGATCCACTGGCACGGCATCATTTTGCCCGCGAACATGGACGGTGTGCCTGGCTTGAGCTTCCACGGCATCGCGCCCGATGGCATGTACGAATACAAATTCAAGGTCAATCAAAATGGTACCTACTGGTACCACAGCCACTCCGGATTGCAGGAGCAAATCGGCGTTTACGGTGCCCTGGTCATCGATGCCAAAGAGCCTGAGCCGTTCAGCTATGACCGTGATTACGTGGTGATGCTGACTGATTGGACGGATGAAGACCCAACCCGGTTATTGGCCAAGCTCAAGAAGCAGTCGGACTACTACAACCAGCACAAGCGCACCGTAGGCGACTTTATCAATGACGTGAGCGAGCAAGGTTGGTCGGCAGCAGTTGCTGATCGCAAGATGTGGGCCGAGATGAAGATGAGCCCCACCGATCTTGCCGACGTCAGTGCCTATACCTACACCTACCTGATGAATGGCCAGGCACCTAATGGGAACTGGACAGGTATCTTCAAACCGGGTGAAAAACTCCGTTTGCGCTTCATTAACGGCTCGGCCATGACCTACTTCGACGTGCGAATTCCAGGCCTGAAGATGACGGTGGTTGCGGCCGATGGCCTGCACGTCAAGCCAGTCAGCGTCGATGAGCTGCGCATCGCCGTGGCCGAGACCTACGACGTGATTGTCGAGCTCGCGGACCAAGAGGCTTACACGATTTTCGCCCAGTCCATGGATCGCACCGGCTATGCCCGCGGCACTTTGGCTACACGTGAAGGTTTGAGCGCGCCAGTACCCGAAACCGATCCTCGTCCCCTGATCGCCATGGGCGACATGGGTATGGATCACGGCAGCATGGCGGGCATGGACCACAGCAGCATGCAAGGCGGCATGAGCGGCATGGATCACAGCAAGATGGCCGGGATGGACGCTGGCGGAATGCAAGGTGATATGGCCGGTATGGACCACAGCAAAATGGCCGGCATGGACCATTCAGGTATGGCGGGTATGGGCGCAGCAATGCAATCGCATCCGGCCTCTGAAACCAATAACCCGCTGGTCGACATGCAAACCATGACTCCGACCCACAAGCTGGACGATCCAGGTATCGGCCTACGCGACAATGGTCGTCGCGTGCTGACCTATTCAGACTTGAAAAGCATCTTCCCCGACCCAGATGGCCGCGAACCCAGCCGAACTATTGAGCTGCACCTCACCGGGCACATGGAGAAGTTCTCCTGGTCCTTCGACGGCATCAAGTTCTCGGATGCCGAGCCTTTGCGCCTTAAGTACGGCGAGCGTGTCCGCATCACGCTGGTCAACGACACCATGATGACTCACCCCATCCACCTTCACGGCATGTGGAGTGATCTGGAGGATGCGAACGGCAACTTCATGGTTCGTAAACACACCATCGACATGCCGCCAGGTTCCAAACGCAGTTATCGAGTAACTGCCGATGCATTGGGGCGCTGGGCTTACCACTGCCACCTACTACTCCACATGGAAATGGGCATGTTCCGTGAAGTTCGTGTGGATGAGTAAAGGAGATATTTGATGAGCACTTTTATGAAGCGGAAGGCCCTGGTTGGCAGCGCTACCGTGTTGAGCCTTTTGGCTGCCCTGCATGCTCCGGTGTTGTTGGCCGGTAAAGATCACAGTGAGCACGAACAACATGCTACTGAGACACAGGCTCCCAAATCGGTACCTGACAAGAAGGCCGCACAAGCGAAGGAAACGGCTGCTAGTCAGCAGATGGATCACGGGGACATGAACCATGGCGGCATGGACCATGAAAGCATGATGGATAAGCATGGCGGCACCGAAGCCGAAGCAGGTTCGAACCATGACCACTAGGTTTTTACGTCCGTCCCTAACAGCACTGGCAGTGTCGCTGAGCATGCTTGGCAGCGGGCTCACCCTCGCTGCGGAAGAAATGGATCATTCGGCAATGGGCCACGGTTCCATGCCGATGGACCATAGCAAGATGAACCACGGTTCTGCCAAAGAGCCGATGGAGGGCATGGATCATAGCCAGATGGGCCATAGCCAGAGCCAAGAAAAGGCTCCGGCAATGGACCACAGCAAGATGGGTCACGGCGCTATGCAGGGGCAGATGGGAGGTATGGATCATTCAAAGATGAACCATGGCTCCGCTGAAGCCCCAAGAACGACCAGTCGCACGCCTATCCCAGTGCTGACAGATGCGGATCGTGAAGCAGCGTTCCCGCCTTTGCCAGGCCACAAGGTTCACGACAGCGCCATCAACAGCTTTTTCCTGCTCGACCAGCTCGAATACCAAGATGCCGATGAAGGCAGCACCTTGGCTTGGGATGCGTCCGGCTGGATTGGCGGAGACATCAATCGTCTCTGGCTTCGCTCCGAAGGTGAACGCACCAATGGCGTCACTGAGGATGCTGAATTGCAGGCCTTGTACGGCCGCTCGATTGGTCCCTGGTGGGATGTAGTCGCGGGCGTTCGCCAAGACTTCAAGCCAGAGTCGCCACAGACTTGGGCCGCATTCGGCATCCAGGGTATGGCGCTGTATGCCTTCGAGGCGGAGGCCACTGCCTTTGTCGGCGAGAACGGCCAGACGGCTGCGCGCGTAGAGGGCGAGTACGACATCCTGCTGACCAATCGCCTAATCCTTCAGCCGACCGCTGAAGTGAATTTCTACGGCAAGAACGATCCCGAGCGAGGCATCGGCTCCGGCCTGGCCAATGCCGAGGTCGGTCTGCGACTGCGTTACGAGATCATTCGCCAGTTCGCACCCTACATCGGCGTTTCCTGGAGTCGCTCCTTCGGCAACACGGCCGATTTGGTGCGAGATGAGGGTGATGATGTTGAGGAGGCACGCTTCGTTGCCGGTATTCGGATGTGGTTTTGAGAGCCTGACATGAAAAGAACAATTAAAACCTTAGTGGCAGCAGGTGTCGTCGGAAGCGCTGCATTAGTTGGTGGTGCCTACTTGGGCTTGGTCAACGTGGGTGCCGATGACCCTCACTTCCCGGCAGTACATGCTTTCCTGACAATGGCCAGAGACCGCTCTATCGAAGTGCGGTCCAAAGATATAGAAGTGCCCAACCTCAATGATGACGCGCTTATCAAAGCCGGGGCTGGCAACTACAACTCTATGTGCATCGGCTGTCATTTGGCACCGGGTGTTGCTGAAACAGAACTTAGCCAATCGCTGTATCCCGCTCCGCCGAACCTGACCAAGGTTGGCATCGATGGCAATCCAGCCGCTGCATTTTGGGTGATCAAGCACGGTATCAAGGCCACAGGCATGCCGGCCTGGGGTAAGAGCATGGGTGATCAGTACATCTGGGGCATGGTCGCGTTCCTCGATCAACTGCCGAAAATGGATGCCGGGCAGTATCAAGCCCTAGTTGCATCGAGCGGCGGTCACGATCATGGCGGCGGTGAGACCCAGATGCATAACCACGAAGGTCAACATGGAAGCGCCAAGGCGGATCATCACGCCGAGCCTGAGGCTGCGACAGATCATCATGCTTCGGATAGTTCAAAGGCGAACGCAGGTGCCGATCATCACGGTGATTCGTCGAGCAGTGCAGATCATCACGCAGCAGATATGACGCCATCAGGCAGCGGCGCAGACCATCATGCGACGGATGGCCCAACAGCCGAAGGTGGCGCTGGTCATCACGAAACAGAGCCAGCTCAAAAGGAGCAGATCCCGGCCGCTACTCCCAACACTCACACCCATGCCGATGGCAAAGAGCACCTTCATGACAGCTAAACGTAACGGAGCGCGAGTGACGGTGCTGGCCGTCTTGTTTATGACCTCGGCAGTTCATTCAGCTGATGCCCTGACAATCGACGTACACCGTGATGCAAATTGCGGATGCTGCAAGAAGTGGATCTCGCACTTGGAAGCGAACGGCTTCAACGTCATCGACCATGTCGAGCGCGATATGACCTCGGTGAAGCAACGACTCGGTGTTGCACCACGACTGGCGTCCTGCCACACCGCCGTGATCGACGGCAAATTCGTCGAAGGTCACGTACCAGCAGCGCAAATCATCGAACTATCCAAACGTGATGATCTGGCTGGTATCGCCGTTCCCGGCATGCCGGCAGGCTCACCTGGTATGGAAGTTGGTGGTACGCAGCATTCCTATCAGGTTATCGGGTTGACCAAGGCGGGTACTGACCAAGTTATTGCCGACTACCCCGCGCAGTAATATTCCCAGCTAGAACCGAGCACTCAGACTTTTCATTTAAAGGTGAGTGCTCGGAATAACGATTTCTCACTCCTGCGCCCTCTGTTCCCCTCAATACAGCCCTTTACGACTAGCAACACAACTAGCCGCATAGATCCGTATGAAAAAAGGCACCCGAGGGTGCCGAAGGCTGTCTCCAAACCAAAGGAGCAATACAGGGGACAGCAGTGAAGCGAGGCGAGGGCCGCAGGGCACTTGCCGATGACGCTTTAAAGCACTTCGAGCGGATATTCGACGATGAGACGAACCTCATCCAGATCCGATTCGAAATCGGTTGCACGGGTAGTCGCTTGGCGAATACGGAAGGACATGTCTTTCATTGAGCCGGCTTGCACGACGTACTTGGCTTCGATGTCGCGCTCCCATCGCTTCTGATCGGTCAGCGGATTACCATCATCGTCGCGCCGCATGTAAACCTCGTTGGCGTTGGTGTAGTCAGCATCCCAGCCCTGCGCGTAGCGGGTCATGAAGCTCAGGCCGGGTACACCAAAAGGCTCCATGTCCAAGTCATAGCGCACCTGCCAGGACTTTTCCTTGGGCGAGTTGAAGTCGCTGTACTGGATGGAGTTATCCAGGTAGATCGAGTCGGACTGACGCAGGTAATCGAAATCGTCATCGCCGTTATTGCGCTGAATGCCAACCATGACGGTATGGGCACCAAATTGCACTCCAGCCTTACCGCTCCAGATGTTGTTATCGAAGCTGCCCAGATGTTGTTTTCCCTCATCGACAGCTTTGTAGTAATTAAGTCCACCGATCAAGGCAACATCGTCGGAGAGCGGATAGCTCAACGTGGTACCAGCGTAGTACTGGTTCCACGCATCTTTGAGACGGCTGGTATAGAGGCTGATGCCGACGTTGTCGTTGACCGAGTAATCGCCGCCAAAATAGGCAATCCAGGGAGCGTCGACGGAGCCGGCATAGAACGTTGCGAAGCCATCGCGCATGCTGCTTGAGTTGGGCTCGCTCATTGAATGCAGGCGGCCACCTTGCAGGGCCAGGCCGTCAATACTGTTGTTGGCCACGGTGATACCGCGGAAGCTTTCGGGCAGGAGTCGCGAGTCGCCGTATTGAACGACGGGGCTAACAGGAAAAACATCGCCAGCTTTGATGACTGTATCCATGAACCTGGCTTTAACCGCACCTCCCACCTTGGAGTAGTCATCCTCGGGTTGCCCTGCACTGTTGTAAGGCATCACATCAACGGAGCCACCTGCGCCGGATCGCCCATCACCAGAGTCGAGTTTCAGGCCCAGCATCGCAAACGCGTCGATACCAAAGCCAACGGTACCCTCGGTGAATCCAGACTCAAACTGCCCGATGATTCCATGGGCCCACTCTTCCGAGTAACCATTACCTGTGCCGCTCGACTGCCCCTTACGAAAGTCACGATTGAAGTAGAGGTTGCGATTCAGAATAGTGAGGCTGCTGCCCTCGACGAAGCCTTCGGCCTTTTCTTCGGCGGCAATTGCAGCCTGTCCGGTGCCGATACTCAGAGCTATCAGCGATAAGCAAAAAAAGGGGTTATTCATGTGACGCTCCTGAATTATTTGGCAGTTTTATCTCGGTGAGATTTCTTGTAGTAGTTGCCGTAGCGCGCCAGGTATCGCCCGTGCGCGCTCACGCCATACTTCCACACGCCAAATAACGTCAGGGTGACTTGAAAATTACTTTTAAGTCAGTGACCTGTAAGCTCCTATGTAGCTCAGTTTTGATTCCGGCAGGCTGTACCCATTGCCCGATATTCAACAGTCTGCAAATCGCCGCTGGAGTCCTCATAGGTCATCTGAGCCGGCATTACCTCGCAACCAGAGCCTGTAGGGCTCGTATGTACAACCTTCGCGATGTCCAGCTTCATGCCGTAGCGATAGTGAGTCACCTCTGGCGGAGTCTTGCCACGAGCAGCAGCGTATTCCTGCATCGCTCTTTCATTATCCTGAATCATTCGACCATAGACACGGTCACCGCCGCCTTCGGCCATAACCAAGGACGATGCAGAAAGAATAGATACCGCCAAGACAGATTTAAGAATGTTCACGTTTAATTCCTCTACTTAGGTTGTAGTGAAAATATAAACGTATGCACCTGTCATCAAAGTGAAGCGAAAATTACATCTTCGTAATTGCAGTATTAGGGGGCTTTTTAGTAGCTCAAAAATATTAAATGACAGGGGCAACTCAGACTTCCTCTCCAGTTACCCTGTGTCATCCCCAGACCTGCTACATCATGCTTCTCCCCCTTTACGCCGCATCAACCAATACGCTGCCGGCAACACCAGCATCGACAACAATGGTGCGGTAATCATCCCACCTACCATCGGAGCGGCGATTCGCTTCATGACTTCGGACCCTGCTCCCTCGCCCCAGAGGATCGGCAATAGACCGGCAATGATCACCGCGACCGTCATCACCTTCGGCCGCACGCGCAGTACCGCCCCCTCTCGAATTGACTCAAGCAAAGCAGGATTATCTGTGCGCCCCGCTTCAACTCGGGAATGCCAGGCGTTCTGCAGATAGATCAGCATGATCACCCCGAACTCTGCCGACACCCCAGCCAGCGCAATAAAGCCAACACCAGTGGCCACCGATAGGTTGAAACCCAGCCAGTAGAGCAGCCAGACACCGCCTGTCAGGGCGAACGGTAAGGTGGCCATGATCAGCAAGGCCTCGGCCAAACGATTGAAGGTCAGATAGAGCAGCACGAAGATAATCAGCAGTGTCGCCGGAACCACCCAGGTTAGGCGTGCATTGGCGCGTTCCAAAAACTCGAACTGCCCCGAGTAGGAAATGGTCATGCCCGCATCTGGCTGCACAGACTCCGACACCCGCTGCTGGAGCTCACGTACGGTCGACGCTAGGTCACGGTCACGGACATCGACATAGACCCAGCCGGAAAGACGTCCGTTTTCGCTGCGCAGCATCGGTGGTCCTTCGCTCAGGCTTATGTCGGCCACAGAACCGAGCGTGATCTGCTGGCCTGCCGCCGTAAGGATGGGCAGCCGTTGCAACGCCTCGGGGCTGTCTCTCCACTCGCGGGGATAACGCAGATTGATCGGATAGCGCGCCAACCCTTCTACGGTTTCACCGATGTTGCTGCCACCAATAGCACCTGACACCACCGCCTGGATTTCATCGACGTTGAGGCCATAACGCGCTGCGGCCAGGCGATTGATTTTTATATCCACGTAACGCCCGCCAGTCAGTCGTTCAGCCAGCGCCGAACTCACCCCCGGCACCTGTTTGGCCACCCCTTCGATCTCACGGGTGATGCGCTCAATATCGACCAACGAAGTGCCGGCAACCTTCACCCCGATAGGACTCTTTATACCGGTGGCGAGCATGTCGATGCGGTTGCGGATCGGTGGTACCCAGATGTTCGAAAGCCCGGGGACTTTTACCGCTTGATCAAGCTCATCGATCAGCTTCTCCGCTGTCATGCCATCGCGCCACTGATCGCGTGGTTTGAACTGCACCGTAGTCTCGAACATCTCCAGTGGCGCGGGGTCAGTGGCGGTCTCTGCTCGGCCTGCTTTGCCGAACACCTGCGCCACTTCCGGCACACTGAGAATCATGCGGTTAGTCTGTTGCAGCAGCTCAGTTGCTTTACTTGCTGGAAGGCCGGGCAATGCCGAGGGCATGTAGAGCAGGTCGCCTTCGTCCATCGCTGGCAGAAACTCACCGCCAAGCCGACTTAGCGGCCAGAGACTGGAGACGAAGACCAGTAATGCCAATGCCAAAGTGGTCTTCGGCCATGCCAGCACCGCTTCAAGTACAGGCCGATAGGCCGCGATCAGCCAACGGTTCAGGGGGTTTTTCTGCTCATTGGGTATATGTCCGCGTATCCAGTAGCCCATTAGCACCGGTACCAGAGTGACTGACAGCCCGGCAGCAGCAGCCATGGCATAGGTTTTGGTAAATGCCAGCGGACCAAACAGCCGGCCCTCCTGGGCTTCGAGGGTAAACACCGGGAGAAACGACAGGGTAATGATCAGCAAACTGAAGAACAGCGCAGGGCCAACCTCAGCAGCCGCCTTGCCGATCACCTGCCAATGCGTATCGCCTTGTAGGCGCTCGTTCGGATGCTGCTCTTGCCACGTTTCGATGTGCTTGTGGGCGTTCTCAATCATCACCACGGCCGCATCGACCATGGCACCAATGGCGATGGCGATACCGCCTAGGGACATGATGTTGGCATTGATGCCTTGATGACGCATGACGATAAACGCCATAAGGATGCCGAGCGGCAGGGTAATGATCGCCACCAGCGAGGAGCGCAGGTGCCAGAGAAAGATCAGACAGACCAGGGCGACGACGACAAACTCTTCCAGCAGCTTGAAGCTGAGGTTATCTATGGCCCGGTCAATTAACTGGGAGCGGTCATAGGTCGTCACCAACTCGACGCCCGCAGGTAGGCTTGCGCGCAAGCTGTCCAGCTTCTCTTTGACTGCGCTGATCACTTCGCGAGCGTTTTTGTCCGAGCGCATGATCACCACACCACCGACCACTTCGCCTTCACCATCTAGCTCGGCTATGCCACGGCGCATCTCCGGGCCGAGTTGAATGCTGGCTACCTGGCCAAGCAAAATTGGTATGCCGGTCTGTGAGGTGCGCAACGGCACATTGCGGAAGTCCTCCAGGCTTTCCAGATAGCCTGAGGCACGCACCATGTATTCACGCTCGGCTAACTCAAGGACGGCACCCCCGGCTTCCTGGTTCGCCCCCTGTAACGCCTCCTCAATCTCCCGCTGCGTCACACCGTAGGCAACCATCTTCTGCGGATCGAGCACGACCTGATACTGCTTGACCATGCCGCCTAACGTGGCGACCTCCGCCACGTTAGGTAGGCTTTTCAGCTCGTACTTAAGAAACCAGTCCTGGATTGAGCGCAACTGCGCGAGATCATGTTTGCCGCTGCGATCCAGGAGGGCATATTGGTAGATCCAGCCCACGCCAGTGGCGTCTGGACCAAGGGTGGTGGTGACCCCATCAGGCAGTCGATCCTGCGCCTGGTTGAGGTACTCCAGTACGCGGGAACGTGCCCAGTAGAGATCTGTACCGTCCTCGAATAACACGTAGACAAACGAGTCGCCGAAGAACGAGTAACCACGCACGGTCTTCGCGCCAGGCACAGAAAGCATGGTGCTAGCCAACGGGTAGGTGACCTGGTTCTCGATGATCTGGGGGGCCTGACCTGGGAAGCTGGTGCGGATGATCACCTGAGTGTCAGAAAGATCCGGTAAGGCATCCAGCGGTGTGCTACGTAAAGACCAGATGCCCCAGGCAGTGATAAACAGGGTCGCCAACAAGACCAGCATGCGGTTGCCAATCGACCAATGAATCAGGCGCGCGATCATTGGCTGGCTCCTTGTTTAATGAGCTGCTCAACGACCAATCCGGTATCGCTCTGTCGCACAGCAATGCGTACGGAGTCGCCGATCTTCAGTCCGGTCGCGACCTCGGGCTTGGCCAGTTCAAAGGCCATGGTCATGCCGGGCATGCCCAGGCTGTTGAAGGGGCCGTGCGCAAGCGTGACCGTTTGCCCGTCAAGTTCGCGGATCACCCCCTGCGCCTCATGCAGCGGGGGTGGCTCAGGCAGCGCGTCATCGACCTGCGCCATCACGCCCTGCAGGCTGGCTTCGGAGTCGATCAGGAACTGCCCCGAGGTCACCACCGCCTGTCCCTCAGAGAGGCCCGCAAGCACTTCGAAGCGGCCATCGGCCTCCCGCCCGACCTGGATCTCATGAGGACGGTAGCGTCCTTCGCCTTCAGCCAGCATGACCAGGGCGCGTTTACCGGTGCGAATCACTGCCTCGCTGGGAATAAGCAGCACCGGCTGCTCGCCTGCGCTATTCAGCCGCACCGATGCAAACATACCGGGGCGTAACTTGCCTTCTGGATTGGGCAGTTCACTGCGCACCGTCAGCGTTCGTGTCTGCACGTCGGCACTGGGCAATAGTGCAATCACCCGGCCTTTCAGGGTTTGGCCTGGAAAAGCCGTCAGGCTTGCCCTGATCTGCGCGCCAAGCTGAACCGCTGCGGCCTGGGACTCAGGGATGGCCGCGTCGAGCCAGATGCTCGACAGCCCGTTGAGGCGTGCCAGGTCTTGGCCTGCCGAAACCGCCATGCCAGCGCGTAACTCTAGGGACAGCAACTCACCGCCAATTGGGGTGACCAATGTCTGCAATGCCTTCGGTTTAAGGGTACGTTGCACATGATCGATCAACCCTTTTGGCATACCCAGCAGCCGCATGCGTTCACGCGCGGCGTCGACCAGCCGAGCATCACCGCTCTGCAATACCGCGATGAACTCAAGCTGGGCAGCCGACCACTCGGGGATCAGCAGGTCAGCCAACGGCGTTCCTGCAGGCAGTACATCTCCGGGGGCACGGCCATAGACCCGCTCGACAAAGCCGGCAGAGCGCGCCTGCAAAGTAGCGACTTCGCGCTGGTTGTAGGCCAGTGAACCTACCGCATCGATACCGGATGGTAGTACTGCCCGTACGACCGTCGACGTGCGCATGCCTAGGTTCTGGATTGCTTGTGCAGGCACGCTGATAGCGCTCGTATCCTGCTCAGTGCCGGCATACTTCGGCACCAGCTCCATGTCCATAAAGGGAGACTTGCCTGGCTGCTCGAAACGCTGAGTCGGCACCATCGGGTCGTACCAGTAGAGCACCTGGCGATCTTCTGATTTTGCTGCTGGCATCTGCTCATGGGATGAGCTTTGCTGGCCCAGCCAGAAACCGCCAGCGGTTCCACCCGCCGCGATGGCTAGGCCCAATAGGCAATACTTCAGAGTGAGCGCTTTCATTTCAGGCCCTCCACATAGGCGTAATACAGACTTGCGGAGAGCTGGCTGAGCTGGCGCTGTTGTTCGATTTTCCGCAATTGCGCCTCGATCAGGTCACGACGGGCATTGATCACAGCCGCCAATTGACTGTTGCCCGCTTTGTAGGCAGCAAGCTCCAGATCCACGCGCTTGCTCGACAAGGGGATAAGGTGTTGTTCGGTACGGATCAACATCTTGCGCAGCTGCGCCAACTCGGCGAGGCCGCTTTCCAGTTCGGCTTGGTGAGCGCGCAGCAGCACCTCCTGTTCGGCCTCCACCTGGGCCACGCTGTGTTGCTTGGCGTTGATCTTGGGTCCCTGACGGGTGCCGACGAACATGGGCAGGTCAAAGGTGAACTGCAACATCACCATGTCGCCGAACTGGTTATCACGGTTGTTGTAGGCGAACTCCACACCCCAGTCGGGTTTCTTCTCGGAAACTGCCTCGGCCAGCTCAGCATTAGCTTCGCCCACACGGGCGGCCGCAGCCCGCAGATCTGGATGTTCCCCCAGGCGATGCTGCAGGTGCGGTACTTCCAAGCTAAGCGCAGGTGGAGTCCCGGCCAGTGGCTGACTCGCATCATCGCCTACCCAGCGGCGTAACGTGGCGCGTGCAATCGCAACATCACGATCCAGCTCATCACGCCGGTCCTCAAGCGTTAGTGCTTCCTGATCGGCCTGAAGAAGCTCGCTGGATCGCGCGGAGTTGCCAGCGATCAATGCCTGTATAGCTGAGCGCAGCAGGGTGATCTGTTCATCCAACTCAGAGAAAAGCTCAACGCGACGCTCTGCGTAATAGACATCGAGCCAGCTCAGCGCCGTCTGCCGCTTGGTCTCCAAGACCATCGCGCGTTGCTCTGCTTCGGCACGGGTAACAGTGGCCTCAGCCAGTTGCCGGCGAGCCTGGCGCTTATCGCTGTTGGGCACTTCCTGCATCAGGCCAATGCGGCGCATGGTCATAAAGTCGCGATTAAGCGAGTAGCGATCCGGGCCTTCAATCGGCAGGTTATCCACGCCCAGGATCAACTTGGGATCAGGTAGAGCATCCGACGGAAGCACAGCCTGTTGTGCCGACTCGACTTGGGCCTGCCTGGCAAGATTCTCTGGGGCCGTACGTTCGACAAGGGCTTGAGCACGGGCGAACGTAAGTGGCTCCGCCTGCGCGGTGAGAAATGAACTCACCCACAGCACAGCAGCCAGCACGCCCGAACAGCCACGGCGTGCGAAAAGGAAAGCAGGCATGCTTTCGTCTCCAATGACGTTGATCGATGCCGCCTAAATGCAGGCGACAACAGAACGCTCTCTTAGCGGAGCGCATTTCAGATCAGAGCATCAGGAGACGCGGGGTGGACGCCAAAGACCGGCGGGCTCTCGTTGAAGTAGCGGCTGTATCAGCGCTGTTTGCGGGGAAGCATGCAATGGAGCGAAGAGTTTGATCACCACAGTTTGCAGCAGACCACTGGTTTTGCATTCCTGGCCGGCTTTGCAGGGCGATTTGCTGCCTGAGCTGGATGTGTCGCTCATGTCCTCACAGCAAGGAGCCTCACTGCCGGCATGATCCATATCGGCCATGGCACTTTGCATCGGGCAAGGTTCAGCTGCCGGCATGCTGCCAAAAGCTGGCAGCATCAGGCTGAGTACCAAAACCAGGACCGAGAAAAACCGATACATAGCGGTTGCCGTTAGCGTGTCTGAATAAACATTAGCAGAGCTCTTTTGCTCAACACAGCGATAAAACGTGCCATGGAACACTTGATCAATAAACTGGATTGTCTGGTCACTGTGGCGATTTAGAGCACTGGTAGTGCCAGCCAGCATCGGGCGGGCGGGTTCTGCTTGGGCTTGGACATATCTTCAACCTTTCCACGGCGGCAAGGTCAAGCGTTTTTCTTTCAGTTAACTAACACTTGCATATCAAGCTCTGCAGTGCAGCACAGTGTGGGTGAGGCTCGCGATGTTGGATCTTCCTTGATCCAAGCGCGTCCTGCGTCTCCTCAATGAACGTGATTACAACAGTGGAAGTGTGTAGCTGACGATCAGGCGGTTCTCATCAACGTCGTTGCCGAAGTTGGTTGAACGTAGTGTGGCGTTGCGCCATTTCACGCCCAGGTTTTTCAGTACGCCGTCCTGGAAGACATAGGCGATGTCAGTGTTGCGCTCCCACTCCTTACCATCGGCTTTGCCTGCGCCTAGATCAATATTGTCACCAGTCAGGTAACGGGTCATGAACGTCAAGCCAGGGATGCCAACGCTGGCAAAGTTGAAGTCATAGCGGGCCTGCCATGAGGTTTCGTCTTTGTTAGCGAAGTCGCCGATCTGTACATAGTTGACCAGGAACGGATCGGTGCCGTTGATGTAGGCGTAACCGGTGTCTCCGCTCATGCTCTGGTAGCCAACGCCGAGGGCGTGGCCACCAAAGGCGTAGGTAAACATTGCTCCGAATGCCTTGTTGTCGACGTTGCTGTTACCTTCGTCGGTAGAGCGGGCGTAGCGCAGATCAGTTTTCAGCGACTGTTTATCACCCAACGGCAAGGTGTGCAGGACCGTGAAAATATGCTGCTTATAGAAGTCATCCAGATTGCCGTAGTTGTAGCCGGTAGCCAGGTTGCTGTTCCATTTGTAGGTCGCCCCGGCGAAGTTGAATTCATCGCTCGTCTGGGTTCCGCCGCCGCTGATAGCGCGGGCTGCGCCGCTGGCAATGCTGAGGTCTTCGCTATCGGATGAGTCGCGCTGACTTACTTGCTTGAGCTGGCCTGCATCGAAGGTAAGCCCGTCAATCTCCAGCGAATTCAGGTGCCCGCCTTGAAAGGTCTGTGGCAGCAGGCGCGAATCGTTTGCTTGGACGGTTGGCAGTCTAGGTTGCAGCGTGCCCAGTTTCAGCACGCTGTTTGAGGCGCGCAGCTTCGCGGTTAAGCCCATCTCACCATATTCATCCTGCGCGGCACGAGGTGCTTCTTTATCGCGCTTGAGCAGGCCCGTGCCTGAGCGTTCGGCACTGGAGTCCAGCTTGAGACCCAGCATGCCGATAGCGTCAATGCCGACGCCTATGGTTCCTTCGGTGAAACCGGATTCGTAGCGCATCAGGAAGCCTTGGGCCCATTCCTCCTGCTTTGATTGGCTGGCTGAATCTTGGCGGAAGTCACGATTAAATTAGAAGTTACGCGCTTCCAGACCAGCTTTGCTGTCCGCCAAGAAGTCAGCGGCCGCAGGCTGGCTGAGACTGAGTACCCCAGTACTCACCGCGACTGCCAAGAGGGTCTTCTTCATTGTTGTTTCTCCATGATCAGGGGGTTGGCATATCGGGGAGTCGTCGCTGCATGCCGTGCTCTCCGAATAGGGGGGCAGGTTCCTCTGCGCCAATGCTCAGCTGGGGGCTAGGCCAGTTCGCGCGCAATAACTAGGTCGAGGAACCATTACGGACTTTGGGGAAGATCAAGCGGAATACGGTAAAGCTGCCTGGCAGGCTGCTGACCTCGACCGTGCCCTGGTGCAGGCTCATGATCGAGCGAACAATTGCCAGGCCCAGCCCTGTACCCCCTTCGGCACGAGAACGGCTGGTATCGACGCGGTAGAAGCGCTCAAACAAATGGGGGATGTGCTGTGCGGGGATGCCAATACCAGGGTTTCCGACCGAGAACGATACGGTTTCGCTGTGCTTCTCGATCAGCAGCGAGATGTTTGCGCCGATAGGGCTATGCCGAATCGCATTGGACAAAAGGTTTGAAATGGCGCGCTGCACCATCAGCCGATCACCGAAGGTTCGGCCTGCTCCGGCAATGCTCAGACTGATCTGCTTCTCTTCCGCGGAGATGCTGAACAGATCCACAACGCGTCTTGCCTCGTCTTCCAGGGCAATCTTCTCGAAGGGCACCAGGGACGCTGGGTGGCTGACTTGAGCGAGAAACAGCATGTCGGAAACAATCCGGGTAACGCGCTCAAGCTCTTCTGTACAGCACTCCAGTACGGCTTTGTATTCCTCTGGCGGACGCTCTCTGGAGAGGGTTACCTGGGCTTTGCCCATCAGGTTGGTGATGGGCGAACGCAACTCATGGGCTAGGTCATCAGAGAATTGCGATAGCTGCTGAACGCCGCCATCAAGTCGATGCAGCATGAAGTTGATGCCGTGGGCCAGCGCGCTGAGCTCTTGTGGAAGTTTGTCGACGGAAATCCGATGGGTCAGGTCCTGCGTGGAGATCAGCGAGGCAACTTGACGAAATTGCCGGAGAGGAGAGAGGCCTCGCTGCACGATCCACCATGCGCCCATGCCAATCAGCGCGAGCAGAAGAGGGAGTGCGATCAGTGTTGATTTGAGGTAGGCGCTGAGCAGCGCTTCGTCGGCAGATCGATCAATTGAGAGCAGGACTCTGACGTGGTCGCCATCGTTGAGCAGCATCACTTTGGATGCGGTCAGGAAGTTGTTTCCCTCAGTATCCGACCAGCTTTGGTAACTAGGGGTATCGCCTGCCGGTATGTTGGCAAGAATGGGCTCCCTGGATTTCTCACCCAGATTCAGGAGTAATTTTGTGCCTGACTTTTTCCCGTAGATCGTCAGGTGCAGGTTGTCATGTCCCATGACCAGATCCAACAGTGCGTGAGGCTGCTGGGAAATTGCATGGGCGCTCATGTCTTCAGCGAGACTGTGCTGAATCTGCTCCAGTTTGCCGTCAAGACTCTTCTTGGCCAAAGAGTCCAACTCATGAGTCAGTGCGAAGTAGGCGAGTGCCGCTAGCAGAACAACCAGTGCCGCCCCCATCACGCTGACCGACAGGCCAAGGCGCATGGATAGACTGGCCGGCCTCATGCTCGCTCCTCAAGCACGTACCCAACACCCCTAAGGGTGTGGATCAGTTTGTTATCGAACGGGTCATCAATTTTGGCGCGCAGCCTGCGGATGGAGACTTCGACGACGTTGGTATCGCAGTCAAAATTCATATCCCAGACCAGCGAAATGATCTGGGTGCGCGATAGCACTTCCCCAGAGCGGCGCATCAGTAGGTGCAGCAACGCAAACTCTTTGGTGGTCAGATCGATACGCTGCTCGCCACGGAACGCGCGGTGCCTAGCCGGATCAAGTTCAAGGTCGGCTACCCGCAGCACTTCCGGTACCGGAATTTGTTCGCTTCGCCGTAGCAACGTACGAATTCGCGCAAGTAATTCAGGGAACTCAAACGGTTTGACTAAATAATCATCCGCGCCCAAATCCAGGCCTTTAATTTTATCCACTAAGCGGCCGCGCGCGGTCAGCATTATTACGCGAGTACTGCTGTTGCTGCGTATATGCTCAAGCACACCCCAGCCATCAATTTCTGGAAGGTTTACATCAAGCACTACCAAATCGTAAGCGTGTTGCCTAACAAGATGGAGGCCGTCAACTCCCGTGGCAGCCTTATCAACTACATAGCCACTTTCGCTTAAGCCTTGGTGTAAGTACTCAGCAGTCTTGGGCTCGTCCTCGACAATAAGGATTCGCATAAATATTCACCTTAAAATGTGCGGCCAGTATTTTTTAGGGAAGGTCTGAAGTAGTGCCATTTCCCGGACTGATTTCCTCAATAACTCGAAAAAACAGCGTCTCAATCGAAAACTAAGCCATTTGCCACCTTCAAATGCATGGTTTTGCCCTTGTGGCGCGTTTCGCAGGGTTCATTCCCTGCATTACGGGCGCACCTCTCCTGCGGTCATCAACTGTTTTCGCACCATCCACAGGTTCGACAGCGCAAACAACGTGACCTGCTGGGCTGTGTTTTTCACCAAGCCGCGAAAGCGCACCTTGGTGTAGCCGAACTGGCGCTTGATCACACGGAACGGATGCTCGACCTTCGCACGCACCTGCGACTTGGCGTATTCAATCTTGCGTATCGCTTGGCCGATCGGGCATTTCTTACCGTGTTTTTTGTATGAGCTGGGTCGGGCGGAAATCGACCAAATCATTTTCCGGCCTTTATGCTCGGGCCGCTTGTGGACACCGGTGTAGCCGGCATCGCCGGCCGTGTGAGTTTCCTTACCATGCAGTAATTGGTCGACTTGCGTCACGTCGGCCACATTGGCGGCGGTACCCACCACGCTGTGCACCAGGCCCGAGTCGGCATCCACACCAATGTGCGCTTTCATGCCGAAATAAAATTGGTTGCCTTTCTTGGTCTGGTGCATCTCAGGGTCGCGCTTGCCTTCCTTATTCTTGGTCGAACTGGGCGCATGAATGATCGTGGCATCGACGATGGTGCCGTGGCGCAGCAATAAGCCGCGGTCGCCGAGGTAATCATTAATGACGCCCAGAATCCCGGCGGCCAGGTCGTGTTTCTCCAATAGGCGGCGGAAGTTGAGGATGGTGGTTTCATCCGGGATGCGCTCCAGGCTCAGCCCGGCAAAGTGGCGCAAAATCGTGGTCTCGTAGAGCGACTCTTCCATCGCCGGATCGCTGTAGCCGAACCAGTTCTGCATCAGGTGCACTCGCAAGATCGCCATCAACGGGTATGACGGCCGTCCACCTTCACCCTTCGGGTAATGCGGTTCAATTAACGCAATCAAGCCTTTCCACGGCACCACCTGATCCATCTCGATCAAAAAGCGTTCACGACGGGTTTGCTTACGCTTACCAGCGTACTCAGCATCGGCGAAGGAGATCTGCTTCATCGGAAAACTCGGCGGGTGGTGTCCGGCTATTTTGCCAAAATCAGGAAGTCTTTTTCAGAGTTTCCTTAGATTTTCTTTTGTTGTGGCTGCAGAGTGGTTTTAATTCTTTAATCGGTGATCACTGACATGACCTGAGGCGTTTCAGCTTTCACCAAGGCTAAAGCCTGTAGCGGCTTTAGGGTCAAGCCGTAATGCCCGTTTTGACAAGGCTCATGGGGTTAGCGACAACGTGTCGCACGTCTCGAACTCATCCAAAACACCCAACTTTGGACTGGCAGGGCTGCCCCGTGGCGCTAGGAACGGGGCAACCCTTATTTATCTGTGTTTGTTTCTATTTGTTGCTGGACGCTAAATCGCCTGCTCTCTTGAACGCTGCCAATATTAATACAGCCACACCTGAAAAAGTGCTGGATAACGTATTTGTAATTTTCCAGTCACCTTGCTGATAGGCATAGAGCACTACATTCTGCCGGGAATTGGCTTTCTACTTATTTTCCTAAGTAATAACCTGCTAGATTTCTCAGGCTAAATAAATAGCAAGGCCTTCATTTATTCCAGCAGAGTTAGTTCTGCGGAGGGCTTTTAAGTGTATGTAGAAACAGTCGCCGGTTATGGTGTAGGCATAGGTAAGCTCTGTGTATTTTCAGGCCTACTGGCCGCATTGTTGATTGCTCCAGTGACAACAATTGCTACTGAATCAGTCGGGCAATCAATAACGATTGAGGAGGCGCTGGCGCAAGCGCTCACCGAGAACCAGGAGTTCGCTGCAGCACAATGGAATACTGGCATTGCCAAAGGCGCTCGTACCCAGGCTGGGCTGATCCCAAATCCTGAGCTGTCCTGGAGCGTTGAGGACACGCGCAGTGAGTCGCGCGTTACCAGCATTCAGGTATCTCAGCCAATTGAGTTGGGCGGCAAGCGTGGCGCGCGCATCGATGTTTCTGAACGTGATCAGGACGCTGTGGCGATTGACCTAGAGCGTAAGAAAAACACCTTGCGCGCTGAGGTTATCCAGGCCTTTTACTCGGCACTGCGTGCCCAGGAAGGACTGCAGCTTTCCACTCAGTCGTTAGACCTTGCCCTTCGCGGACTTCAGGTGGTCGAAGCGCGCGTAAAGGCCGGCAAGGCTTCGCCAATCGAAATTTCGCGTGCTCAGGTGCAGCTTTCGGAAATTCAACTGGAGCTGAATCGCGCACGCCTCAATCGAAGCAATGCCTACAAGCAACTGGCGCTCATAACGGGTGCCAAGACGCCGAACTTCGAACATGTCGAGGGTGATCTTGAGCGCCTGCCGTATCTGCCATCGCAGGCTGAGATGCTTGCACGCATAACAGATACAGCGGACCTGCGGCTGGCCAGCATGCAAATCCAGCGTGCCGAGTCTTCCTTGGAACTCGAAAAGTCGCAGCGCATTCCAGACCTCACCGTCAGTGTTGGCAGCCAATACGACGAAGGGCTTGGCGAGCGCGTCAATTTGCTCGGCTTGTCGATGCCTATTCCGTTGTTCAACCGTAACCAAGGCAATGTGCTGGCCGCTGCTCAAGGAGCTGACCAAGCGCGGGATTTGCGCAATGCCGCAGAACTCCGCCTGCGCGCGGAAGCCCAGCAGGCATTTGAGCAGTGGGAAAGCGCTAGAAGTGAAGTCGACTCGATCAGCGGCACACTGCTGCCGACCGCGCAGCAAGCAGTAGAGGGCGCAGTACGTGGATTCGAGATGGGCAAGTTTGCCTTTATCGATGTACTCGATGCTCAGCGCACCCTCGTAAGCATGCGCTCCCAGTACCTGAATACCCTGGATGAAGCTATCTCGGCCTGGGTGAGCTTGGAGAAGATTTACGGCTCCCAACTCAACATCGAATTCAAAAAATAAGCATCTCTGCGCACCTACATAACGCCTTAGACGGTCGCGTCATGCGACATGAAGCCTCGCCTGCTTTCCTGGCGGCTGCATGTTTATTGAGCGCGTTTAGTCGCCGCCTGGGCATGAATCAAATTCAATACTTTTGATAATTTGGAGTTACCAATGGCATCAACAACTCCCAGAAAGCAGTGGCTGATGATTGTGGCTGTTGTCGTCATCGGTTTAGCCGTGGCGGGCCTGATTCTAAGTGGTAGCCCTGGTAAGTCCGGGGAGGAAGGCCATGGCCATGATGAGAGTCATGAGGATGTATCGGCTCACGCAGATCCCGAGCACCACGGGGAGGCTTCGGCCGACGAGCATGAAGAGGCCGATGAGCATGCAGATAAAGAGCACCATGAAACTGTAGAACCCACCAAGGGCGAGCATGGCGGCAAGCTTTTCACCGAGGGTGATTATGCGCTTGAAGTGACGATTTTTGAGGAGGGCGTAGAGCCTCAGTTCAGGCTCTATACCTACCTGGACGGCAAGCTTCTAAATCCTGCTGAAAGCACGGTGCAAGTGACCTTGTTGCGTCTTGGCCAACCTGCGCAAATCATCAATTTCAGCAAAGAGAATAACTACCTACGTGGCGATGCCGCGGTTGTAGAGCCGCATTCATTCCAGGTTTCCATCAGCGCCACGCACAGTGGCAAGAGCTATTCGTTCGGTTACGAGCAGGTTGAGGGCCGCGTGACCATGACGGATGCGCAGCTTGAGCAGGGTGGCGTCACGCTCGCCACTGCTGGTCCCGCGAAAATCGCCTCCACGCTGCAAGTGCTCGGCGAGGTTCGTTACAACGGTGACCGCACGGTTCAGGTGACCCCGCAACTTGCCGGGCGCGTCGACTCGGTGGCGGTTAGTGCTGGCGATACGGTCAGCAAGGGTCAGGTATTGGCCAAAATCTCCAGCCAGGCGCTGGCCGAACTGCGTGGCGAGCTACTGGCCGCCCAGCAACGCTCTGCGCTTGCCCGCACGACCTATGCACGTGAAAAGCAATTGTGGGAAGAGAAGATTTCCGCCGAGCAGGACTTCCTGCAGGCGCAAGTTGCCATGCAGGAAGCTGCTATCGCAGTGCAGCGCGTCCAGCAACAAATCGCTTCGCTGGGCGGTGCACCGGCCAAAGGCCAGAATCTCACCGAATTCGAGATTCGTGCCCCTATCGATGGCGTGATAACCAGCAAAAGCATCTCTGTTGGTGAAGTACTCAAAGAGGATTCCGCAGTCTTTACCGTCTCGGATTTGTCGACCGTATGGGTGGACTCAACCGTCGCGGCGAAAGACTTGGGCGTAATCGCCGAAGGGCAAAACGTTGTCGTGAGCTCCAGCGCATTCGCCGCCACGGCTAAGGGCTCCATTTCCTATGTCAGCGCTCTGGTTGGGGCGCAAACCCGCTCAGCGACTGCTCGCATCGTGCTAGCTAACCCAGATCGGCTATGGCGGCCTGGTTTGCCAGTGACGGTCGAGGTGATTGCCGAGGAGAACAACGTTCCCGTTGCAGTAGCGGTCGAAGCGATCCAGACCGTTCGCGATTGGCAGGTAGTGTTCGGCCGCTTCGATAACCAGCTAGAAGCTCGGCCTCTTGAGCTGGGCAAATCCGACGGCCGCTTCGTCGAGGTTATCTCGGGTCTGAAGGCGGGCGATCGATACGCGCTGAAGAACAGCTTCCTGATCAAAGCTGAGCTTGGCAAAGCCGGCGCGAGCCATGACCACTAATTCGGAGTCGAGCTATGAAACAAGTTACAGCTATTTTTCGCCCGATCCGGCTTGAGGCCGTCGAGCAAGCTTTGCATGCACTGCCACACCTGCCTGGATTTACCATCCTGCCCGCCCATGGTCATCCACGTGGCCACGGCAAGGATCACAGCTACATCGCCGACGAGTGGAACCCCGACGCCCATCAGCATCTCGTGCTGCTGGCGTTCTGTTCAGAAGAAGTTGCCGATGAGATCGTCCATGCCATCGAGAAGGCCGCCCACACAGGTGTACCCGGTGATGGAATCGTCGCCGTGGCCCCTTTGACCGACGCATTGCGCATCCGTACTGGAGAGCGCGGTGATGCTGCGCTTTAGGGGAAATTGACATGTACGAACGATTAATTCGCTTCGCCATCGACCAGCGCTGGCTAGTCTTGCTGGCTGTGCTCGGCATGGCAGCGTTGGGTGTTTACAGCTACCAGAAGTTGCCGATTGATGCGGTTCCCGACATCACCAACGTGCAGGTGCAGATCAATACCGAGGCAAAGGGCTACTCGCCACTGGAAACCGAGCAACGCGTGACCTTTCCGATTGAATCGGTAATGGCTGGGCTGCCCAACTTACAGGAAACGCGTTCAATCTCACGTTACGGGTTGTCGCAGGTCACCGTCATTTTCGAAGACGGCACAGACATCTACTTCGCTCGTCAGTTGGTGAATGAGCGGATACAGGAAGCGCGTGGAAATCTACCCAGTGATCTGTCGCCGAGCATGGGGCCAATCGCTTCTGGTCTGGGCGAGATCTACATGTGGACCATCGAGGCGCAAGACGGTGCGAAGAAGCCGGATGGCAGCACCTATACACTGATGGATCTGCGTGAGATTCAGGACTGGATCGTCAAGCCGCAACTGCGAACCGTCAAAGGTGTTACCGAGATCAACACCATTGGCGGTTATGCCAAGGAGTTCCAGGTTTCACCCAAGCCGGAGCGCCTGGTCGCACATGGCCTCAGCCTGCAGGACATTGTGGTTGCGTTGGAGAGCAATAATGCCAACGTTGGTGCGGGCTACATCGAACGCAGCGGCGAGCAGTACCTGATCCGCGCTCCGGGACAAGTCGGCAATATCGCTGACATCGCCAACATCATCATCAAGAACACCGATGGTGTTCCTGTGCGCATCGGTGATGTGGCCGAGGTTGGCCTGGGTAAGGAGCTGCGCACCGGTGCCGCTACTGAGAACGGCCAGGAGGTGGTGCTCGGCACTGCCTTTATGTTGATTGGTGAGAACAGCCGCTATGTATCGCAGGCTGTCGACCAGCGCATAAAGGAGATCAATCGCAACCTGCCGAAAGGAGTCATAGCGAAGACGGTCTATGACCGCACTGTATTGGTCGATAAGGCCATCAATACGGTGAAGAAGAATCTGATCGAAGGCGCTCTGCTGGTTATCGCTATCCTGTTCCTGTTCCTGGGTAACATTCGGGCGGCCCTCATCACCGCAATGGTGATTCCGCTGTCGATGCTGTTCACCTTTACGGGCATGGTCAGCAACAAGGTCAGCGCGAACCTGATGAGCCTTGGCGCACTCGATTTCGGCATCATCATCGATGGTGCCGTGGTGATCGTAGAGAACTGCGTGCGTCGTTTGGGTCACGCCCAGGCCGCAGCAGGCCGAACGTTGACCCGTAATGAGCGCTTCCATGAGGTGTTCGCGGCGTCGAAGGAGGCGCGTCGTCCACTGCTGTTCGGCCAACTGATCATTATGGTGGTGTACCTGCCGATATTTGCGCTCACCGGCGTGGAAGGCAAGATGTTCCACCCAATGGCGTTCACCGTGGTGACAGCCCTGTTCGGAGCCATGATCCTCTCGGTGACATTCGTCCCGGCAGCTGTTGCACTGTTCCTCAATGGCAACGTCAGTGAAAAAGAAAATCGGCTAATGGCCTGGGTCAAGCAAGGCTACGCGCCGTTGCTAGATTGGGTCATGGTCAGCAAGCCGTTAGTGCTGACCATTGCGACAGTCATCATGGTGCTTTCTGGTTTAGCTGCTTCGCGGATGGGCAGTGAGTTCGTGCCGAGCCTGGATGAGGGCGATATCGCTTTGCATGCCCTGCGTATTCCTGGCACTAGCCTTTCGCAAGCAATTGAAATGCAGGTGCAACTCGAACAACGAATCAAATCCTTTGCCGAGGTTGATACGGTGTTCGCCAAGCTTGGAACTGCTGAAGTCGCAACCGATCCAATGCCGCCGAACGTGGCGGACAACTTTGTCATGCTAAAGCCGCGCGACCAGTGGCCCGATCCTGATCGCAGCAAAGCCGATTTGGTTGCGGCGATGCAGGAGGCGGTTGAACAGGTTTCCGGCAACAACTATGAGTTCACTCAGCCCATTCAGATGCGCTTCAACGAGCTGATCTCCGGCGTACGCAGTGACGTCGCAGTGAAAGTGTTTGGCGATGACATGGATGTGATGAACGAGACCGCCGAGCAAATCGCTGAGGTGCTGGAGGGTATTCCAGGAGCAGCTGATGTGAAGGTCGAACAGACCACCGGTCTGCCGATGCTCAGCGTACAAATCGACCGTGAGAAAGCCGCACGATTCGGTTTGAATGTCTCGGAGATTCAGGACGCCATTTCCACCGCCATCGGCGGGCGCGAGGCGGGTGCACTGTTTGAAGGTGACCGGCGTTTCGATATCCAAGTTCGCCTGGCGGACGAGTGGCGCAATGATGTCGACAAGATCCAGCAGCTACCTATTCGTCTGGCCAATGGCGATGGGCTGGATGGCCCAGGGTTTGTGCGCCTGGCTGATGTGGCGAGCGTGGTGTCCGCACCGGGGCCGAACCAGATCAGCCGTGAAAGTGGCAAGCGTCGCGTGGTGGTCACCGCCAACGTTCGCGGCCGCGATATTGGCTCTTTTGTCGCCGAGGCCGAGAGCAAGATCGCCCTGGCGGTGAGAGTTCCTACAGGCTACTGGACGACCTGGGGCGGCACCTTCGAGCAGCTTCAGTCGGCAGCCAAGCGCCTGCAGATTGTCGTACCGGTCTCGTTGCTGCTGGTGTTCACGCTGCTCTTCATGATGTTCGGCAATGTCAAAGATGGCCTGCTGGTATTCACCGGCGTGCCCTTCGCGCTGACCGGCGGGATCATGGCCTTGTGGCTGCGTGATATTCCGCTCTCGATCTCTGCGGGGGTGGGTTTCATTGCGTTGTCGGGTGTCGCGGTACTCAACGGCCTGGTGATGATTTCCTTTATTCGCAGTTTGCGTGAGAACGGCATGGGATTGGACGAGGCCATTCGCGAAGGCGCATTGACTCGCCTACGGCCAGTGCTGATGACTGCCTTGGTGGCGTCTCTGGGCTTTATCCCAATGGCCACTGCAATTGGTACGGGGGCGGAGGTTCAGCGGCCTCTGGCCACGGTGGTAATTGGCGGAATCCTGTCTTCAACCGTGCTGACGCTGCTGGTTTTGCCATTGCTCTACCGCTTGGCCCATCGTCTGCGCTAAGTTCACAGCGCTATTCGTGTGCAACTGAAAAGCCCCGCTCTTGAGCGGGGCTTTTTGCTTACCGTAAATACCGCTCAATGTGGGCGGTGACTGTGCCTGTGACGTCCTCAGCGGCTTTTTTTACGCCAAATAAGAATCGGAACTGCCCGGATGTAGACAAGCTCACCCACCAACTCAACCAGCGTCTGGGTGATGACCGCTGCGGCTGCAAGCCCCCGTATTTCTTCAGGCAATGCCAGGGCCAGCGGAAGAACCACCAACGAGTTACGTGTGGAGGTACTGAAAGTAACCGCTCTCGCCGTCGAGGCGGGCAGTTTATAAGCTCTTGAAGCCAGTGCGCCCACTACGGGGGCCAAAAGCATGAAACCGATGTACACCGGGATCACCGGTAAAAGCTGGTCGATATCACGAACCACCGGCGAGATTTGCGACCCAACCACCGCAATGAGAACTGCCGCCATCGCAGGGACTGGCATCCATGCCCATACGGTGTTCCAGCGACCTACGAACCGTGAGCGCTTAGCCAAGGCTGCTGTAGCAACCGCGAGCAATAAAGGCACGACAATCAGTGCGAGAAAGGCTTCAGCGAAAGGCGCTATCGAGATAACGACTCGGGATTGCTCCCCTAGCATGAAAGCCAAGTACACAGGCAACAGCACAAGCTGCAACAGCAAGAGGATGGGGGTTGCTGCAAGAATCGCACGCGAGTCGCCTTTGCCAATGTGAGTAAAGACCACCACGTAGTCGATACACGGGGTGAGCAAAACTAGAAGAGCGCCTATTAGGATTGCCGGGTGTTCTGCGAGCCCTCTGGTGAGTGCCCATACCAGCAGTGGAATCAGTACGAAATTGGCGATAAGCAAGGCTGACATGAAGCGTTTGTTGCTAAGACTTTTGCGGAGATCAAGAAAGGGAATTTGCAGAAACATCGCGTACATCAGCACGGCGATAGTCGGGGTCACTAATGCGTTCAGGCTCTGCGCCGCTGCAGTAGCTATTAACCCACCGATTGCCGCTGCAATGACCGCGACGAAATAGATCGGTATCTGGTTTTGTTCAAGTGCATCCCTACTCATAGCATCCTCAAGGATGAAAAACGTCAGCTTACATGAGGAAGCGAAAAGCGTGGCGATCCTCTTGGATGGCTTGAATCATGAAAGATTGAGATGGGCACGGCGTCTGGCTATTGAGTGGGTATCTGCTGACGGTGCAAGGGCGCGGTATTCAAATGACACCGTGTTCTAGCATCGGGGTGATAGCCGAGTGCCTTTGCAGATATCAGGCAGATCAATCTAAAGGCCTTCACCGGTATCATTTTGCCCTTCTTGCTACACGCTGACAGCGATGGCTTGTTGCAGATATGAATGACTTGCGGAAGAGAAGAGTTAGTTGTCTAGCTTGGAGGTTTAAACTCCCAGTGAATCTTTCTTATTATTAAAGATTAAATAAAAAAAGCGCCCCGAAGGGCGCTTAGGGTACACCTCTTTCCAAAGGAGCTCGGGAGCTTCTAGAGGTGAACATCGTTCGGAAGTGAGCGGTTAGTCAGCGTTGGTTTCTTTTTTAAGATCGGTATTGGTCCGATCTTGGTTGCTGGTCTTAACCTTTAGTTCGTCCGCCGGTTTGGCAGCAGGCTCAGTTCCGTGAATTCGTTTTTGATCTGCTCGAAATTTTGCCTGAGCTTTCATTGAGCGATCATAGCCATCTTCTGCATAAGACTGTGTGGAGCCGACAAGAAGTACTGATCCAATAACTAGGGCTTTCAACATCTTCATAAGGCAGGCCTCGTAAAATTCAATTATTAGCTTGTCGAGGTTCATGGACAAGTTCTGCAAGTTCGAGTGAATTTTACGGAGGTGAAGCTAACAGCAGCGTGAGCCCAACATTACATTCTTGAAATCTAATAACTGCCTATCTTGTTATGCATGAGCGGGCAGTGCTTTTAGAGCCCGCCCGCCCATCCATTTTTAGAGCACGCTCAGTGGGTACTCGACGATCAGACGAACCTCGTCCAGATCCGACTCGTAATCCGTTGCGCGGGTAGTCATCTGGCGAACACGGAAGGACATCTCTTTCAGTGAGCCCGTTTGGACGACGTACTTGGCTTCGATGTTGCGTTCCCAGCGCTTCTGGTCAGTCAGCGGGTTGCCATCGGCATCACGACGCATATACACACTGTTGGCGTCGGAATAGTCCGCATCTGTACCCAGCGCATAGCGCGTCATGAAGGTCAGTCCAGGAACGCCATAGCTGGCCATATCTAGGTCGTAGCGCAGCATCCAGGACTTCTCTTTCGGCGAGTTGAAGTCGCTGTACTGAATAGAGTTGTCGAGGAAGATGGAATCAGACTGGCGCAGGTAGTCGAAATCATCGTCGCCGTTGTTGCGCTGGTGCGACAGGGCAACGCTGTGTGCACCGAACTGCACACCCACTTTGCCGCTGTAAATGTCGTTATCGAACTCACCCAGCAGCTGCTGGCCGTCATCGACAGCTTTGTAGTAGTTCAAACCACCGAACAAGGAAACACTGTCGGTCAGCGGGTAGGTGAAGGACGTACCGGCATAGTGCTGCTTCCAAGCATCCTTGAGTTGGCTGCTATAGAGACTAAAGCTCAGGTTGTCATTTAGCGAATAGTCACCGCCGAAATAGGCAACCCATGGCGACGCGACAGAGCCCGCATAGAAGGTTGCGAATTCATCACGCATGGTGCTGACCTGCGGCTGGCTCATGGCATGCAGGCGGCCACCCTGAAGGGTCAAACCATCAAAGCTGGTGTTCTCAACCGTAACGCCGCGAAAGCTTTCCGGTAGCAGGCGGGAGTCACCGTAGTGAACCACCGGAGTCATGGGGAACACATCACCCACTTTGACAACGGTGTCGAATAGCCGGGCTTTTACTGCACCACCCACTTTGGAGTAGTTATCTTCAGCTTCACCATCACTATTTACCGGCAGCAGATTAACAGTACCACCTGGGCCATATCGACCATCCCCGGTATCCAGTTTAAGGCCGAGCATGGCGAAGGCATCAATACCAAAGCCTACGGTGCCTTGGGTAAAGCCCGACTCGAACTGGCCAATGATGCCGTGTGCCCAAGCTTCAGTATAACCATTGTCAGTGTTGCTCGACTGACCTTTACGAAAGTCACGGTTCATGTAGAAGTTACGGTTGAGAATATTGAAACTGCTACCTTCTACAAAACCTTCGGCTTGCTCTTCTGCGGCCGCCATGAGCGGAGCTGCACTGACAATCGCCGAAAATACTGCAAGGGATAGTTTGGTTTTATTAAGCATTTATTGCTCCTTTATATTGGCAGTTATTAGTCTAGTTTTCGCCATGGCGTTCTTATAGGTATTGCACCCTCAAGCGCTCTGCGCCTTTGGGGAGCTGAGCCCTATCCTTGCAAGCTGAAGATAACTTGAAGATGATTGGAAAATTACAATTCTGTAATCTTCACAAGGCGGCAATAAAAGTTGTCTTAAAGCGACATTTAAGTGCAGGTTTTCAACAAAAACGGCGTATAGGCCGTGAGAGCGCCCAGCTTGGGTTGGCCCAGGTCATTCGCTAGAGAGGCGATCAGCTCACTGCAACGCTATGTATTGCAGTGAAATGGGCCACTTGCTCCAGAGGATATGAGTCGCCCATTCCAGTGGTTGTGCACCACTCTGCTGATGGTTTCGAGCCATGAACCAGTAGTTGAATCAGCTCGCGTTTGAGTTCGGCCGAGCTCGCAATCGATGCGATCTCCAGCTCAGATTAACTGCGACTGGCATAGCCTTGGGCTCACATTGGTTGCGGGCGAGCGAGCTTACGTTGGGTGGCATCGGCTCAACGGGCGCGCGCTTTCATCAGCTAGCCAGAGCCACTCACTAGGGGCATCGTGTTGCACCTAGCGGCAGCCCTTCGCAAGAGAATCCGTTAGCCTTGGCTTGTAAGGTCTCGCCCAAAGGGTTCGGTCAACTGTCCAAGGTAGTCTTTGGGATAGTCCTTTTCATGCAATCCAACCTCTGCCTCTCCCAGCTTCCCTGCGCTGTCGTAGAACGTGCCAAACAGTCGATCCCACACCATCAGAAACTCTCCGAAGTTAACCTGGGCATCCGCAAAGTCGCGCTTGTGATGCCAGCGATGAATTTCAGCAACCCCGATGATGTGGCGCAGCCATCCCAGTCGGTAGTCCAGGTTTGCATGCTGGAACGCCAAGTGCACGGTCAAAATGCCAAACCAGGTAGCAACCACTGCGGATGGAGCACCTGATGCGAGCAGAATCACCAGCCCCGGACCGGCCATGAGTGCGGCGTGCAAGGGGTGTCGGCGCTCCCCGTTGATCCAGTACAGCCGCTCGGCGCTGTGATGAATCATGTGAAAACGCCACAGCCAGGGTACATGGTGGCTGATACGATGCATGGCATACAGGCTCAGATCGAGCACGGCGGCGACCAGCAGCAGTTGCAGCCAAAGTGGGCTCTCGACTGGGAAGAGACGAACCGTAGCTGGCACTGCATCGCCCAGCCTGGCCAGGATTTCAGCGGTGAACTGGATGACGGAGAGATTCACCAGCATGTGCAGTAGGTCGGTCGCGGTGTCTTGATGATCCTCAAGCCAGGCTTCGCGAAAAGGCTGGATGCGCTCTAACCCCGCGACGCTTAACAGACCCACCGCGGCGACTACCGGTGTGGTGGGCCAATACGGCACTCCCGCGTACAGCGCCCAGAGCATGAAGGCGGCACAGCCACCAAACACAAGTGGATAGCTCAGCCAGCGTAGGGGGAATCGCAGGAAAATAGGCATCGCTCAGCTCCTGGGTAGGGAGCCATGACTGTATGTGGGGAGACCCGCTTTCGGCTTGAACGAAAGAGCTATGACTCCTGAAGATCGACCTCAGCCAGTGCGGAAGAAGGATCGATGCCCAGCAGCGTCCGGAATGTCCGGGAGAAATGCGCCGAGTCAGAAAAGCCCGCTGCATGAGCTGCTTCGGTTAGTCGTACACCTTTGGCCACATATTGCAGGGCCTGCGTGAGACGCAACCATTTCGCATAGCTGCGCAGCGGCAGGCCGGTTTGCTCTACAAACCAGTGGGAAAACCGTGAGGGGGATAAATGCACCAACGCGGCCATTTCGTCGCGTCCCATTTGGCCACTACGCAGCGCCTCAACCACAGTGGTCAAACGAGGATCTGAAGGCGGCGGATCGGAAAGTTGCAGTGATTGGCGCACCCCCGCTCTTACCTGAAGTGCAGTGTGCCCTGGCTCACGTAGCGCCTCGATAATCGGCGTGATATCCCCCGGCGCGATCTCAATCACCCGCGCTGTTTCGCTGCCACACAAAGCACGCGCCTCATCGGACACTGCATCCAGATAGATCGATAGCACTCGGTTGGCGCTGAGCCGATGCGGCAAGCCGGCCGGGATGAAGACGGCCGATCCTGTTTGAATGCCCAGCGGCGTTTCAACCAATACAGGTGAATCGAGACCCGCTGAGATCTGATGTGCCTGATGGTGGTGCCAATCCTGGTGGCCGGCACGGCCATGAAAGATGCCGATGCCGGGCCCCACCCAGGCATGGCCTGCCCAGCGCACCGCGCCTGTTGAGGGCAAGTCTTTCATTCTCTGGCTCGGCCGGTTTCCTCATTCGGGTTCAGTAAGCTGCTCAGGATCAACATGGTCGCACCACCGACGATACCGATATCCGCCAGGTTAAACGCAGGCCAATGCCAGGACTGCCAGTAAAAATCCAGGTAGTCGATCACATGGCCTTGCGAGGCTCGATCAATCAGATTGCCAACGGCACCGCCTAAGATGAGGCTATAGCCTAGGGCTTCGCTGTTGGCTCTGGGTTTACGCAATATCAGAGCCAGCACCACCGAAACGACCAAGGCGATGACGCTGAAAAAGTAACGCTGCCAACCACCCGCGTCAGCCAGGAAGCTGAACGCTGCACCGGTATTCCAGAAATGAACCAGATTGAAGAACGGGGCCAGCGGAATGACGCTGCCGACCGGTAGCGCCCCCGCAATTGCGCTCTTGAGCGCTTGGTCGGCCGAGGCAATGGCCAGCGCTAGCGTCCACCAACGCCAGGGAGCGATAAAGTGTGTCACTCCAGGAAGTGACTTCATTGTTCTCCTCCTTGGAGAAGTCGCTGCAACTCCTGAGAGATGGGCATGGGCGCGAAAGCACTGATCCTCGAGCGGCCGGTATTGCCGATGGGCACCCAAATTCTGGAAAACAGCAGGGCCGCGACAATGCGCGGTATTTGCCCCGCCACCTCGCGATAATCGCCAATTTGCCAGCCGAGCGTGAGCATCAGCCAGTGTGACCTGGCATGCAGCAAAGGTTGGCGCTGAGTCAGGATGTGCGCGCGCTCCAGCCATTGAAAGGCATCTGTACTGCGCTGTTCCTGCATGGCCTGCCGGGCCTGCTGAAAGGCTTGTTCAATTGCGAGTTGCAATGCTGCTTTCATCTTCAATCCTCCAACCCTACTTTTTAAGCAGGCGCAGGCCGTTGAACACCACCAGCAGACTGACACCCATGTCGGCAAAGACGGCCATCCACATCGTCGCCTGCCCCGTTAAGGTAATGGCGAGAAACAGGGCCTTGATCCCTAACGCCAGCACGATGTTCTGCTTGAGGATGACGGCGGTCTGTTGAGACAGGCGGATGAAGGCCGGGATCTTGCGCAGGTCGTCATCCATCAAGGCCACATCCGCAGTTTCGATGGCCGTGTCCGTGCCGGCGGCGGCCATGGCGAAACCGATTTCAGACTTCGCCAGCGCCGGCGCATCGTTGATGCCATCGCCGACCATCCCTACAACGTAGCCGCGCGCCTGCAATGCTTCAATGGCCTGCAATTTGTCGACTGGCAGAAGGTTGCCGCGTGCCTCGTCGATGCCTACCTGCTGTGCAATCGCATCTGCGGTGTGCGGGTTATCGCCGGTCAGCATTGTGGTCTTCACGCCAAGCGCGTGAAGCTCCTCAATTGCCTGGCGGCTGGAGTCCTTGACGGTATCGGCAACGGCGAACAGGGCAATGGCACGCTGCGGATTGCACAGCACCACCACTGTTTTACCTTGGCGTTCGAGACGCTCCAGCGTCGCTTCCAGCTCGGGTGAGCAGAGGCCAAGCTCTTCCACCAGGCGGTGGTTACCCAGGTGGAAATCTATGCCTTCGATGGTGCCTCGAACACCTCGACCCGGCAGGGCTTCGAATCCCTCAACGGCAGCAAACGTCAGGCCATTCTCAGTGGCATGCTTGGCTATTGCCTGCGAAACCGGGTGGTCAGAGCGACTGGCGAGGCTGGCAGCATGAGTACGGTAGAGTTCTGAATCCTGTTCAACCAACGGCATGTAATCGGTCTGTACCGGCTTGCCATGAGTAATGGTTCCGGTTTTGTCGAGTGCCAGGAAGCCAAGCTTGCCACCGATTTCCAGATAGACGCCGCCTTTGACCAGAATGCCTTTACGCGCCGCCGCTGCCAGGCCACTGACAATGGTGACGGGCGTCGATATGACCAAGGCGCAAGGGCAGGCGACCACCAGCAGCACCAAAGCACGGTAGATCCAGTCGTACCAGGGCTCGGCCATGAAGAGTGGCGGCACAATGGCGATAGCTAGGGCGAATAGGAATACGACAGGGGTGTATACCTTGGCGAATTGATCGACAAAGCGCTGGGTCGGCGCACGTGAACCCTGCGCCTCTTCGACCGCGTGAATGATACGTGCCAGCGTGGTGTTGGCAGCGGCGGCTAGGACGCGGTATTCCAGGGAGCCGGCTTCGTTGATGGTTCCTGCAAAAACCGGGTCGCCAATGGTTTTCTCTACGGGCAGGCTTTCCCCCGTGATGGGCGCTTGGTTGATGGTGGAGTTGCCGGACGTAACCTCGCCGTCGAGACCGATTCGTTCGCCCGGTCTTACCCTGACCAATGCGCCTACGGCGATAGTTTTAACGTCAACTTCAAGCCATGTGCCATCGATCTGCTGCACCGTGGCGCGCTCCGGCGTCAGATCCATCAGGCCGCGGATGGCATTGCGAGCCCGATCCAATGACTTCGCTTCGATCAGTTCTGCTACAGAAAAGAGGAACATGACCATGGCCGCTTCTGGCCATTGCCCAATCAGCACCGCACCGGTCACCGCGATACTCATCAGCGCATTGATGTTCAGGTTGCGGTTCTTCAGCGCGATCCAGCCCTTTTTATAGGTCGTTAGGCCGCACAGCAGAATGGCGAGCAGCGCCACGCCAGCCACAGCCCAATCTGGCGCAAGCTCGGCAAAGTGGATCACTTCCGCCGATACGGCGGCCACGCCCGAGAGCGCCAAGGGCCACCAGGCTTTCTTGCGCGGGGTTCCTTGCGCTTCTTCATTTGCTGTTGCTGAATCCTCAACCACTGGCGTGAAACCAAGGTCGCGAATCGCGGCCAGTGCTGCTGGCAATGCTTCTGCTGTGTGGCTAAACGTCAGTACGCGTTGCAGCAGGTTGAACTCCAGCGCGCTGATGCCGGGCACTGAGGAGAGCTTGTCGCGGATCAGCTTTTCTTCCGTTGGGCAGTCCATCTGTTCAATTTTGATGCGGGCTTGCCCTTCAGCAGAGAGCGGTTCTGCCTGCATTCCCAGGGACAAGATCGCCTCCTCGATGGGGGCGGTCGACGGCAAGTTGTGCCATACCCCAAGAATCCGTTTGATCAGGTTGAAGTCGAGCTTATCTACGCCTGCGAGCTTGCTCAGCTTGTCCTGAATCAGCGACTGTTCGGTAGGGCAGTCCATTTGCGCAATGCGAAAGCTGCTGAGCCTGGAGCCAGCTACGGCATTTACCGTTGAGGCTGTAGCGGAGGAGCACTTAATTGCCTCATTGGGGTCACAGCAGACATCATTTGAAACCGCTTCAGGTTTGTGTTCATCACTGCAGCAGCCAGCCATGGGGGTATCCTCATTGATCAGTTATGCAGAGTGAACACCCTGAAGCCACTACAGGGTCAAGCGTTTGTCGAAGAGGTATTTCATGAAAATTGGAGAGCTGGCCAAGCTTGCCGATTGCCAGGTTGAAACGGTTCGCTATTACGAGCGCGAGGGGCTGTTGCCGGCTCCGGCTCGCAGCGAGGGTAACTACCGCCTGTACAGCAGTGAGCACCTTGAGCGGCTTACGTTCATTCGCAACTGCCGAACGCTGGACATGACCCTGGACGAGATCAGAAGTTTGCTGGCGCTGATGGATCGGCCAGAGGAAAACTGTGAGGGTGTAAATAGCTTAGTGGATGAGCACATTGAGCATGTGCAAGCACGCGTGACCAGCCTGTTGGCGCTGCAAAAACAGCTGGTTGAGTTGCGCCACCGCTGCGCTTCTGAGCGGGGCGTAGACGAGTGCGGAATCCTCCAGCGCCTGAACACCACTGGCGGAGTCAATGCGCTTCCGGATGACGGGCACACCCATGTTGGGAAAAGCCACCGTCATTGACCATCGCCTTAGAAGAGCGCGGAAAGTATT
The DNA here is from genome assembly GCF_030683065.1 of Pseudomonas sp. GTDB lineage: Bacteria > Pseudomonadota > Gammaproteobacteria > Pseudomonadales > Pseudomonadaceae > Aquipseudomonas. The sequence continues at coordinate 7,920 of NZ_JAUXMX010000017.1, read as the reverse complement.
TACAAACCCCCGGCGCGATTCACGTTGTAGTTGCCAGCCCCAGCCTTAATGGGAGCTTCGTCATCAAGATGAACCGCCCAGCTCGATAGTTGCTGTGCCTGCTGGTTGCAACGCCAAGCGAATCGACCGGTTCCTGTGCAGGACGCATGCTGTAACACAAAGCCAATCGACAGCTGCTGCGGGCCCGCTAACGTGCCATCCCTATTTAAGGAAAATGGCGAGTAAATAACGATGAGAAGCCAGAGTCACCCCTCCGCTAACCCCTGGGGTTTGCTGCTCTCTGTGTGGTTGCTGGCTGTGGCCGCAACCCTAGCCGCCTTGTTTATCGGTGAAGTCATGGGCAAAACCCCATGCGTGCTGTGCTGGTTCCAGCGCATCTTCATGTTTCCTTTGGGGGTAATGCTGACGGTCGCCTGTTATCGCGCGGACTTCGCCGTTTGGCTTTACGCCTTGCCCCTGGCCGTTATCGGTTGGGCAATCGCCCTGTATCACTCCCTGCTGTTCATGGGCATACTTCCAGAAAACCTCAAGCCGTGTAGCGCCGGAACCTCCTGTTCCGGGGCCGATATGCTGATCTTTGGTAGCGTGCCGCTGCCGCTGCTTTCCCTGGCGGCTTTCACCGCCATCGTCTTGCTTCTTGCCCTGATTCGCCGGAGAACCCTTGTATGAATAGACGTGCCATCGTACTGACCATCAGCGCTGTAACCATTGCCGGCTTTATCGCTGCGGCAGTGCTCTATCAGCGTTTTTCAGCACCTCAGGAGACTCAAGCAGTCACCCAGGCGAGCAGTTCGTTGGTACGTTTCCACTCGCCAACCCTTGGGCCAATCAAGGCGCCGGTCACCATCGTCGAGTTCTTCGACCCATCGTGCGAAAGCTGCCGGGCGTTCTTCCCCTACGTAAAGCAAATCATGGCGCAGTACCCACAGGACGTGCGTCTGGTCGTGCGCTATGTGTTGTTCCACAAAGGTTCAGAAGAGGCCGTGCGCCTGCTGGAGACGGCGCGAATGCAGGGGCTTTACGAGCCTGTGCTAGCAGCCGTGCTGGAGGCCCAGCCGCTGTGGCATGACGACGCGAAAGCGCAGAAGGCCTGGGAAGCCGCAGCAGCAGTTGGCCTGGATGTCGAGAAGGCCCGCGCCACGATGAACTCGCCGGCTATCGACGACATCCTGGCTAAAGACGCAGCGGACGTTAAGAAAGTGGGGATTCAAGGCACGCCAACTTTCTTCGTCAACGGCACGCTGCTGACGAAGTTCGGCCCGGAGCCGCTGCTAGAACTAGTGCAGAGCGAACTGCAAAAAGTACGCTAAACATAGCGACTGGCGCAAACGCTGTGGCTGCGTTATCGAGCACTTTTATGCGAACACTGGAAAACAGGATACCTCCGCCGATTGTGGCCAGTATTTTCGGGTTACTTATGTGGTTGGCAGCCTGCTATGTGCCAGGTCTCGCCTCGAAAACCTCTGGCCTGATCATCAAGGGCGGCCAGGAGGAGTTATCGAGGTTGGCGGTAAACGAGTACCGTTGTATGTCCGCGGCAAGGGCGGCGGGAATTGCGGTGCCGGAACTCTATCTCTCCGCCAACGCCAAGTAGTTAGTTATGCGCCGCATCGACCGAGATGAGAAGCTCAACCCCATCGGTTTCGAGGACAGGGTGGCATTGAGGGGCTGGCCGCGGAGCAAAAGTACAGCAAGAGCTATTTGGCCTTAAATGCCAGTACAAAGCCAGATGATGGCACCCGACTTGGCTAGTGCCCCTTTGATGGCAGCTTGACCACCGAGCCGCCTTTGGCAGGCTTACGAAACACTGGGCTCTCATCTAAGAATTCCGCAGGATCGATATTCTTACGGCGAGCAATCATAGAGGCGTATATGAGTCTTTCGCGCTCCCTATTTAATTGCTTCGTCAACTCCTGGACCTGTGCCTTGAGCACCTCGATCTGGTGATCTCGATCACGATCTCTGGCCGCTTTCAGTGAAACCTCTTGATCGAACTGTTTCTCACCACGAGCATAACTTTTGACAACTTCCTTAATACGTTGAAACTCTTTTTCAAATTCCTTGTTTCGCCAAAGGGTCGGCTTAGATACACCAGACTTATCGGTAATATACTTCCACCCAAAGTTTGAAGGATCTATCAGCTGTCTTTCAAATTGTTGCAATACCGAAAAAGCTTTACCCCATTGCTCAGTAGACGTAGTCACAATCAAGCTACTCCACATTGGAATACACAGTCGCTTGGAACAGAGCCATTGGTCCTAAATGGCTGATAGTCCTTACTCTTTTCAACTTGAATTTCGTTAAGCACCACCTCAGAATTATCTAAAATATAAGAAGCATTTCTAAAAATCGCCATTTGATGTTCGATATGCATTTCAACAGACTCTACCGGGATACCGGGTCTATTCAAGGCTTCAAAAAGCCGCGCCAACTCAATTTCTGATCTATTACGCTCTGACTCGACTTGCTTTATTTGAACTGGATCTAAAAGATCTACAACGAACTCTCTACAGCCTTTTCCTGAATTGCCGGTCAGACACTTCAGATGAAATTCGCAGGGCTTCAAATTAATATCACGAAAACAATGCCCAAGCGGACCGTAATGTACGGTTTGCAGCATATCAGTCAAAAAGGTCTGCACATTCTGGGTCGGAATATCATTGTCAGTCCAAGCCTTGACCTTATTCGCCAGATCACCAATAAAGCGGGACTGCTCAGAGAGCATAAGCTCACCGACTTTCTCAGCACGTTCTTTAGCAGTCTGATGATCGTAATGATCACCTTGACTATCAGATCTTCCCATCCACTTATTCACAATACTTGCAGCCAAGCCCGCCCGAAAAAGTGAATTAGTTTGCCAATGTCGTCCCTTGTGGGTCTGAAACGTACTTACAATCTCTTCATTGGCTACAACACCGTAACGGACAAACGCTGACTGCCCCTGCTTAGCTGGTTTTATCGCATATAGAACAGAAAAATAGCCAAGGATAGATGGAATGTGTTCGTTATACACACCGCCAAGATTGCTTGGGACAACAAATAAATAATCAGAGACTTTTTGATTTATCCCAAATGTAGCCGAACCAATCTCTACTCCATCCGCTAGAAGTTCCTCTTTAATTCCCTGGATTAGTTCTGACTTAACTTTTGTATTAACTGATACAAAAGCATCTACAACGGCACTTTTAATGCTGGCCTGTTCAACCAAGAACCCAGATACGGCAGAATGCTTAACTCTATTGCTTTTCGCGACTGGCCTATAAAAATTGATTCGTTCTTCCGAGACTCTAAGAAACGAGTAGAACCCAGCCGCATTTGCATTAGCAATGTAGGTCATGGTCTTCTGGTTGAACAGCTCTGGATAAAGTTCCTCAGCATCTAATATCGGAATGTAAGCGCGATAATCATACCCACCACTGACAATATTTCTTATTGCGGCAACTGCATCGTCACGACTAAGATATACTATCCTCGCACCATAAAGACACGACTCCCCCGTCAAGACAAAGGCTTCCAAAGAAGCCAGGCTTTGCGACTGCAACCTATCTTTTAGAGCGTGTACATCCTTAGACCGACTTCCTGCAGGTGGTCGTTTATGGAGCACCTCAAAAAACTCAGAATATAAAACAATATTGCGGCGAAACTCTATCAATTGAGCAAGTCGCTGCTTAACATCAGATCCTCGTACATAATAAACGCACTTTACCTTTCCGAGTGATTTTGAAGTTATCTTAAATCCGTTTTTTTTGTAGAATTTAAGGAGTGAAGTAGAGTCGTGCGAATTCGAGGCAAATGGTAAGTACTCACGCAAATTCTTGAGCTCAACAAGTTCTTCATCCGGCAGATACTTCAGGAGGCGCAACTGTCTTTCAGACGCTGAAACATTAGACTCTATTTTCTTAGATAGACAGTTTAGGGTAGACTCAATATGCCGATCAATTGCTTCTGTTCTTCCCTGAAAGCGATAATCGAGAGTCTCGGCATAGGAACCATCTTCAATGCTCAAAGCCCTTTTTCTGTAGGGTTCGCAGATGGCATCAATTCGGAGAACCGCTTCACAGAGGGCGGCTCTCCAGATAGTAGGGACATACCTGGCGATTGGCTCCGCACCTTTTTCTGTCCATACTCGACAATATAACTCACTGTTTATTGTAACTAAGCAGTTCTTAGGTAACCGCAGAACCTCCCCGATTCTTAGGCCTAATCCATATTGAAATGCCTGAGTCAGAACCGACAACATATCCATCTGAGCACGAAAGCTGCCATCCCACTGGTCTTGCACTGCCCACTTCAACGCTATGATTGCTTTGACCAATTCTGGAAGCGGCAGTTTATCTCCAAGGGCAACACGGCCATACTTATCTTTCTCTTGAAGATCCTGCGTACCGATGAGGTCAAAATTGCTAACGGTCAAGGAAGAATTAAAGATGAATCTGATAAAATAATTTAGCGATCTACATGCACTAGCAGGTGATTTATAGCGTGTTTGAATATATTTAAACGTTGTCATGTAGGAAGATTGATCAAGCCCTCTAAGGTTAACAACACCCTGAGCAGCCATATACTTTACCGCAGCCGATAAGTCCATAACGCGACCAGCTGATACCACCTTGTGGTCCGCCCTTCTGTCCCAGAGATAACTTACCAAGAAGACCTTATTAAGTAGCATTAACTCTGCATTAGTTTCTCCGCGAGCCAGCAAATAAACATTATGCCTTCCGTTATATAACCAGGAGAGATCCTCCCACTTTGACCCATTGAAACAACTGAGTTTTGAGAATCTCTCCTCGGCTTTGCTGGCAAGGCGGTTTAGCTTAATCCGAAGCTCCTCATGCAAAATATCCTGTGCCATTATATTTTGCACTCAGACTTCCTTCACATTAATTAGAACCACGTCCTGCCCTTCAGAGTAGGCGATTGCAGCACGGCAACCAGCTATGGCCTGGTCTATAACTGAAACTACATTAGCGGTGCTGACGGTTAGCAAGCGATCTTTTCGCTCTACCAAACCCTCCAAAGCACTTTCATGTGCTACAACATCTTTATTAGGACAAAATCTGTCACACGAATAGCAAGATACCGCCGGCTCCTCGAAGCATATAGATTGAGACGCACACTTTCCTATGACATTGAAATTTCTTGGTTCACATACGTGACTATATATATTATTTACAAGGTCACCTTCTCTCATCCAAGCAGCTGTGAATTGCTTCTGTTCAATGCGACTCAACGTAGCATTTTCTAGAATCTCCCACATTTCATGAGTGAATCTGAAGTAGTGTTTAATGCTATTCGTATCATTGTGATCGAGTAAATCGGCAAGCTCTTCTGGCGAACAACCGGACATTACTGCTTGCGTGCCAACCGTGTAACGAAATCTATATGCACACAAACTGAATTTCTTTCCGGTACGAGGGGAAAATGGCAGCCTATGTTCATTTCCCCAAAGGATATAATTAATTTTGCCACTCGACTTTTGGTAGAGTATGGCCCGCTTTGACTCATCTGAGAAATAGTCACTTGACAACCGCTCTGCATCTTCCCAGTAGTGACTTCCTAAGGTATTTCCGTCTCGTTCTAAATTTATCGATTTTGAGTTAATAAAAAGTGGTAGCTCTGCAGGATCAATACCATCGGGATTTTTTGCAGAATCTATGTAAGACTGAATAAGACTTGCAGTTCTTTCCGTGAGTATTCGAGAGCTGAATTGAACTCGCCGATTGCGCGAATCTTGCTTCACGCGCGGCACGTTAAGATAATACAATCCGCTCCTACTATCTTTAATAAAATCTTTTCTTTTCAATAAAGAAATTTGTATTGGTCTCAACCCAAAACACAAACACAGATCTAACACCAAGCGAAATTCCAACGGAAGTGCCTGGTTATTAACCTGACCTGACAGTACGGAAACTTCCTCTCTAGTAAATGGCCCTCTGGCATCATCCATTACAAATAGAGCTAAATAGGCATTTTCTTTACCTGAATAATTTCGAAGTTTATGGAAATCCTCATACACTTCAAGTGAAAGATCTTCATAGCCGCAAAGCAATAGAAACTTCAAAAATTCCTTACAAGCAGAGATATATGCTGCCTTTTCTTTATTTTCAAGCACAGAAAGACTTTCCAAGAAGTCATTGATATGAACTCCTTTGGACATCTCACGGGCAAACAAATCAAGAAATTTATATTTAATTCTAACAGTTGAAGCGTGATATCTCTCCAAGATATATCTTAGATAACTCCTCGCAATCTCTCTTAACTCAAAATCCAACAGATTAAGATAATGTGATGTAAGATAAACAAACTCACCCGTATCATCCGGCAATTTTATTGCAGATCGAAAGCCACCATACTCATCAAATAATTCGATGTCATAGCCCAATCGACTTTTTACAAAAGTGCCTCCCGGCAAAAAATCTGAAAGTTCATCGTTGCCGGACAACACCCTCTGACTCTGGAGTTCTTTCATTTAATCAACCAGTTGTGGCTTAAGGGCTTCTTGCTGGAGTAGGGCTTGTAACTCGGCTACTTTGGCTTGTATCGATCCTTTAGCATAATGCTCAGGCATATTACTATTCTTAGCCCAACCGCCTGCCGCTTCCTGAATAGGTGCTTTCAAAATCTTACGACTTAAACCACTTTCACCCTTAAACTTTCTATCCAGTGCCTGATTCAAAAGATCATGAAACGTATTGCGAAGGCGATGGGGGCTGAGAAGACCCACAAACTCTGGATATTGTTTTATAAGTTCATTCAGGATTGAATTAGGAGTCTGCACTGAAAGAGGACGCCCATCCCGGTAAGACAGGAAGACATAGCTTGTTGACTGCCAGCCGATGAATTCTTTTCTGACATTCACAATGTAGTGTTCAACTAATGCGGCCAGTTGATCATGCAACACCACCTGCCGACCGAGTGTTTTAACTGAGGGGGACTCAGCGCGAGGATAATCAATCACATCTTTGTTCTTGACGATGTCGTAATACTTTCGCATTCCTGTAAGCTGGAAATTATTCAGCTTCAACAGTAACGTCTCACCTTTACGATTTCCGCCCAACATCAATAGAAGCAGGAGAATATAATTTCTCCATCGCACCTTATAAATCTTCCAAGGATTTAAATTATTGCTCTCATCAGGGTCAATAATAGCAATGAACTTAGCCTGAAGTGCAGGAGTAAGGCCGATCCTGTCTTTTTTATCGCCCCTGTAAGGAGCTTTCATATACAACTTGAAGCCGGCAGTCATCCTCTCATACGAACGCTTAGCAATTTTAAGTTGCTCCAAGTTTCGAGCGCACCGCCCCTCATAGAACAGCCATAGGTAATCTATAAATTTTTTAGCGCCTCGCATGCGGGCACCATACCAATTCGGATTAACCTGCTCGCCGCTCTGTTGAGCAAAGCCGCAATACGATGAGAAAGACTCAATTTCACCTATAGTAAGTGGATTAAGATTTGCGATGCGCTCAATCAAATCTACTTTTTGAATTTCACAGAACCGATATAGGATCAGAATTGAGCTCTGATCAACTCGTATGGTATTTGGCTTCGAGCCATTGTCGAATCGTTGCAAAGCATACGCGCCGGCAAATATATCAACCTGGCTACTTTCAGTTACTAACTTTAGTTTTATACCGCCCAATTTATCGAAGACGACGGTAGTGAGCGAAAAGACTGAATTCTTCAAATGAAACACCGCGCTTTTTTCACGAGCACGGAAGCCTATAGACAGGCTAAATGGGCGTCAATAATGAAACGCTACTGCTTCAATGCGGTCACTTTTTCTTTTGATTACTTAATGAAACACTATCTCGATATTTTCACTTTCCCCCAGATAGCAAAAGCCCCGATTTACGGGGCTTTGCAGAACTTATCCACAGAAAATGAAACGCTCTCTGTTTAATTTACAGCATCTTTCAG